>CANIQT010000015.1 GCA_947469885.1 Bacteroidota bacterium | reverse complement strand
GCCTCTAGTAACAACTACACTGCCTCTAGTAACAACTACACTGCCTCTAGTAACAACTACACTGCCTCTAGTAACAACTACACTGCCTCTAGTAACAACTACACTGCCTCTAGTAACAACTACACTGCCTCTAGTAACAACTATACTGCCTCTAGTTACAACTACACTGCCTCTAGTTATAAGTACACTACAAATAGTTGTTTTTTGAAAACAAATAAGTGTTTGCACCATTTACTTTCCCTTTATTAAAGAACCTTTTCGGGGTTTTATTAAACTATGTCAAAGAACGGGGATTGAAAAAATGCTTTTATTATGGTGTAAAAGTAGAGGGTTCAAAAGCGGCAAATGTTAAAATTATCCCGAATTGGGATAAAAGCAGGATAATTATTTTATTTAGTGTTTTTGTTGACATTTAAAAATTCACATAACTCATAATTAGTAAGTCGTTTTGCAGCCTCCTCATAATCGTTTATGAATTTTAATTTTCTTTGCTCACATTTCAAAGGTTTATAATCCATCATCAATTGATTTTTTGCTTTAGCCGAATGATGAATCATACATTTACTCACTGAATTAAAGAAAGGCATTTTACCACACAAGGCATTAAACTTTTCCTTCGAAATACTAAGCACAACACTTTTGGTGGTAGCAACAATACTAAACGTTGGCACCGTACCCAACAAATAATGCTCCCAATCAAACAATACGTTATTATATTCCGGGAAAATCAAATCCGTTACTTTCGAAGTAGTGGCAGAAACACATTTGAAAACACCCGAATAAACAAAACCAAATTCACCTGCCGGTTTACTGTTACAACTAAAAACATCGCCCTCGTAATAGGTTTTATTCTCAAAATCATTCACAAGCAACAGCAAATCATCGTTAGTCAATAAATCACCACCCGGCTTTGATTTATAATACTTGATTAAAGAAATAGTATGCTCATTCAGCATGATTCTACTTTTAAAATTCCGGCAAAACAATTTCTGGGTAAAGAGCATAACCTCTAAACAACATCAGAAAAAGAACATACAGGAAACAATTAAAACAGTAGTTGTGTAATCAAATAAATAAGGATTATGAAGTAAATAATAAAAAAATAAAACTAATTAGTTGTACGTAATTATTTCTTCATGCAATTCAGGGGTTTGAATTATTTCACAACAAAAATAAAAAGAATTATTATAAAAAACAATAGTTCAATAATTTTTTGTTACACAGAGTTGCACAGAGTTTTTTCACAGAGAACCACAGAGCAACAAAAAAATATTTTCTCTGTGAAACTCTGTGTCTTCTCCTTTTAACTCTGTGTAACAAAAAAACATGCTCCCATCCTTTGCGTCTTTGCGTCTTTGCGTGAACTCCTTTTTATTAAAAACACTTAGTGAAACTTTGTTTACTTAGCGCCTTAGTGGTGAACTCAACATCAAACAACCGAAGGTTGTGATCATACCCCAAATCATAAATCATTTTTAATCCATTCAATCATAATAAATCTGCGTTCCCATCCTCCCCCTATTGTCTTTAAGCAATAAACCAAACAACCAACTTAACCCAAAAAAAAATCCCCCTCCGAATAATCGGAGAGGGATATTTTATAAAAATTAAAAGTGGTTTATTCCTTCACCAATTTTATAAAAAAAAACGCCCCGCATTACTGCAAGGGCGTTTTTCCAAAACAAAACAAACAATTAATTACTTGGCTATTATTAGTTTTCGTGTAGTAGATTTGGTATCTGTTTTTAGCTGAAGTAAATAAATGCCAGCCGAAATATTGGAAGCATCAAAATTGGTTTTATAACTGCCTGCTGGTTTATTTCCGCTTTCAATTACTTTAATTTTGTTTCCTAATAAATCCAAAAGACTTAATTCTATTGTTGTTTTTTGGCCTATAGAATAAGAAATAGTGGTACTTCCTGAAAACGGATTTGGGTAGTTAGTAAGTGTTTCCACTTGCTCAGTATGTTCTGCAATACCCACCGTTGCTGGGTTGATAACATTAAGGGTTGTAACCTGACTAACTCCATGACCTGGATAAATTGAATCGCAATAGTAAGCAGTACATAAGCCCATAAAAGTAGAATCGGTTATGGTTAAACACAAATAGTATGGTCCAGTTCCGTTGTAGGTGTGAGAAGGGAATGCAGCGGTTGAGCTAGTTCCATCACCAAAACTCCATAAGTAGGTGGTGTTATTGTTGTTATTCGAATAATTATACACCCAATAATTATACAGATTGGTTGAATCCTGAATGATTACAAAGTAAGCACTGCAACCTCCGGCAGGTGCGCCAACAGTGATGTTATGGCAAGTGGTAGAAGAGCAAGTAGTATCCGTGCTGGAAGTAACGGTTAAACAAACATAATAGGTTCCCGCTGTAGCATATACATAATATGGATTGGCAGAAGTAGAAGTATTACCATCGCCAAAGCTCCAAGAGTATTGGTCGGCAGTGCCGGTAACAGACGAAGAAAAAGTAACCCCATTACCTATCGTATCATTCATAGAAGTAAAAGCACCGGTGCAACTCGAACCTCCTGTGTTGTTGCCAATAGTAATTGAATCGCAATAGGTATTACTACATCCTAAAAAGGCATTGGCAACAGTAAGACAAACATAATAGGTTCCGTTCATAGTATATAAATGTGTGGCAGAACCAACTGTGGTTCCAGTAGAGCCATCGCCAAAATCCCAGCTATACGTGAGGTTGGTTCCTGTCGATTGATCCCAAAAATAACCATAACCTACTGAATCGAAAGGCATAAAAAAAGCATTACAATTGGCAACAGAATTGTTTATAACCGTTACCGAATCGCAAAAAGTGCTGGTGCATCCGCCCACCGAATCAGCAATTGTTAAACACACATACCATGTTCCGGTATTAAAAGTGTGATTAGGATTGACACTAAAAGAAGAAGTGCCATCAGAAAAATTCCAGAAATACGAAAAGGGACCATTGCCCATAGAAGTACTGGTAAATGCCACAGTGCCATCGTTTGCCGGACTAACCACTGATGTGAAACTGGACGCACATTGAGCGTAGGATAATGCACCTATAAATAATGATGCAAGTAATAATGTAAGTTTTTTCATGATTTTAATTTTTAGTTTTTAGTTTTAATGATTAATAAATTAACTTTGTTACTAGGATTACTCGATTTTCTAAAAAGGTTGCCTGAGTTTTAAAAATAAATTTATTTTGCAAATATATTAATCTTTCAGGCAACCTTTTTTAATTATTGAGTAGTAGTATAAGAAGAAGATGAAAACCGGTATGTTTATTTTTGATGGAGGAGGATAATTTTCTAATAGAAGGTTGTAAACGTAACAACCATGAGGCATTTGAGAAGCTTTACCAAAAATATGCTTCGAAAATGAAGGGCGTAGCCTTTCGTTATGTGAACGATGCTGCCCTATCAGAAGACATTATTCAAGAGGCTTTTATTAAAGTATTTGTTAATATCCAAACCTTCGACACCTCAGGTTCGTTTGGCGGATGGTTGCATAGGGTGGTGGTTAATGCGGCAATTGACCATTTTAATAAAATAAAAAAACAAAACCATAAAGTAGTAGCCGACCTTTCCACTATTTCCGAAAACGGGCACCATGAGGAGGTGGATAATAACTATGATTATTCGATGGAAGAGTTAGTGGAATCAATTAGCAAATTGCCCGAAGGCTACAAATTGGTATTTAATATGTATGTGGTGGATGATTTCTCTCACAAAGAAATTGCGGCAGCATTAAACATTACCGAAGGGGCATCCAAATCGCAACTTTCGAAAGCACGAGGATATTTAAGAAATTATTTAGAAAAAAATAAAACAGTTAACCATGCAAGATAAAGACGACAAGTTGGACGAGCTTTACAGAAACAAACTTAAAGAATTTAAGTTGCCTGTTTCGGATAAAGTATTGACCAATATTAAGAAAGGAATTCTGGTAGAAAACAAAAAGAAAGGCTTAGGTTGGGGCTTATGGCTGGTGCTGTTTACCCTTATTGTTGGTGCTTCGGTGGGAGGATATTTTATTGTTTCCACTTATTCATCCAACAAAAATACGACTGCTTCATTGCCAGAAAACAATGCTGCAACCAATAATAAATCAACATTAGCAACTGATTCGAAAAAAATAAGTGCGGATAACAGAACCAATTCAACTTCAACATCAACTTCATCTGAAATAGAAAACACAAACCAACCAATTGCTACAACTACACCAACCTTAGCAGATACTAAAACAACAGTATCATCAACAGAAAAAGAAGAAACAAGCCATGATGAGAAAATAAATACTGGGAATAAAAATTCCAAAACATCAGCTCCTAAGGCGGCTGCCTCTTTTCCTTCATCCATCAAAAAACACAAGGAGAACAAAAGTGATGGAACTAAAAATGAAAACAAAAACCTTACAAATGCACCTGTGGGGAGCGATAATAGAGCAACAACAACCAACACCGAGACACAAAATAAAGAACAGGGAAGTAAATCGGAAACAAAAAACAAATTGGAAAGAGGTAGTGCTGGGATTGCTAAAAGCAATTCGATAACGCTTGATAGAGAAATTAAAATGGATGACAATACAGTAAATAATACTACAGATAAACAAAACCAAAGTAATGGGGAAGTTCTGAATTCATCTTCCGAAAATAAAACCGCTGCCTTATTACAAAAAACTACCGATAGTATTTATTCTACAAAAGAAATCGATCGTATAAAACAAAACCGAATGCGTAACGATTCTATTCAACTATCTATGTTGGCAAAAGCAGAAGACAGTATTAAACTAAAAAAAGCGCAGCCACCACCGCCACCAATTGTTGACGACAAAAAGGCGGATAAAAAAACTTCCTTTTTTATTGGTATTACTGGTGGTCCATCGTTTGGCTTCCGAACTTTAAACACTGGAAACAATACCGGAGCAGCCAACAGAAACGACAACGAAACAAAGCAAACCACTTACAATGCTGGTGTGGAAGCAGGTGTGGTACTCAAAAATAATTTGTTTGTAAATATAGGTGTTCGTTTAAATAATAGGAGTGAAAATTATCATATAAATGGCGCGCTCGCCACATCTTCAACTTCCATTAATCCCTGGCTCGATTCGTTGGGCAACTTAGCAGTTGACACTGCGGGAAATCCTTTAGGGTTTGATACTATAACAACCAATACACCCGGACACAATGAATTTAGCTCAAAAAATAATTATCAATTCATTAGCATTCCAATAATGGTGGGTTACAATTTTTCGATTAAAGACAAACTATTTGTTACTCCCCGAATTGGAATTAGCATAGATTATTTATTGTCCGGCAGTTCGTCATGGTTGGATACAAAAACTAACCAGGTGGTTGAATATTCCAAAAGTAAGGGTTCGTTTAATAATGTCACCATTTCCGGAAAAATAAATCTCGATATTGGATGGAACATTACCAAAAAGTGGAGCCTGATTTTGCAACCCGGATACACCCGCTCCTTAAATTCGATTTATAAAAAAGAAGACGAACTGAAATTATACCCTTATGGTTTTGATGTAAACCTAGGGGTAAGGTTTAGGTTTTAGGCTTTTACCATCTTTTTTACATTTTTTATACTCAAAAACGATATTTTACACCTTTAAAGTATGGTTTTTGATTAGATAATCAAAGTTTTGCGATTTTTAATAAAATCAATTTTACTCCTTACATAACCAGCATTTGCCCGAATCCTTCCGGCATTTGCCCGAATGCGCTGTTCAGTTAAACTCCTGAGCTGCTCAGTTAAACTTCTGGGCTGTTCAGTTAAACTCCTGGGCTGTTCAGTTAAACTCCTGGGCTGTTCAGTTAAACTCCTGGGCTACTCAGTTAAACTCCTGGGCTGCTCAGTTAAACTCCTGAGCAGTCATACGCCCAACTGAGCAGCTAAGTTAAGTAACTGCTCAGCGTAGTTAAGCTTCCGAACAGGCATAAATTATCAATGAAAAGTTGCACTTACAAAAAAATGGTTTTACTTATTTATTTACTTTTGCCCAGTGAAAAAACCTTTTTTTCTTTTGATTTTAGCAGTTGTTGGTATTTTTACCTCTAATGCTGCCCAAGCCCAAACCTTTACTCAAACCATTCGCGGAAAAGTAATAGATATAGATTCTAAATCTCCGGTGTTTGGCGCAAACGTAATTCTCCAAAATTCAGAAACATTTATTGCTTCGGCTACTGATGTGGATGGTAATTTCCGTTTAGAAAAAATACTGGTAGGCAGGCAAGCAATAAAAATTACTTGTATTGGTTATGAGGATGCAATGCTCGGCAATATTATTGTTACTTCGGGCAAAGAAGTAATATTGACCATCGAGTTGAGAGAAAAAGTAACAACCGTGGAAACCATTGAAGTAACAGCCGAAACAGATAAAACCAAAGCAAACAATGATTTGGTAACGGTGAGTTCACGCAATTTTCAGGCAGAAGAAACAGGCAGGTATGCCGGCAGCCGTGGCGACCCAAGCAAGATGGTAGCTAATTATGCAGGTGTTTCTTCGGGCAATGATGCGAGGAATGATATTATTGTAAGAGGAAATTCTCCTTTGGGAGTGTTGTGGAGATTAGAAGGAGTGGACATTCCCAACCCCAATCACTTTTCGGCACAAGGCGCAACAGGCGGACCAATAAGTATGCTCAACAATAATATTTTGGGCAACTCAGATTTTCTTACAGGTGCTTTTCCTGCGGAATATGGAAATAAAACTGCAGCAGTATTCGATTTGAAACTAAGAAATGGAAATAACGAACATCACGAATTTACAGGTCAGCTCGGAATTAATGGAGTGGAGCTGGGTGCAGAGGGTCCCATCAGTAAAAAACAAGGAAGTTCTTATCTTATTAATTATCGGTATTCCACTTTATCATTGTTCAATGCACTTGGAATTCGATTTGGTATCTCCGCAACTCCGCAGTATCAGGACGTTTGCTTTAAATTAAATATTCCCACCAAAAAAACAGGAGTGTTTACCCTTTGGGGAATTGGAGGGATAAGTAAACTTTCGTTATTAGACAGCGACCTGAAAACAGGCGACTGGAGCTACATTAAGAAAGGAGAAGATTTGATTTTTAAAACTTCGATGGGAGCCGCGGGTATTTCCAATCTGCATTTTTTTAATACCAAAATTTCCGGAAAATTTATTTTGTCCCTGTCGGGTACTTATTTGGATGCTTGGGAAGACACGCTATCACCCGTCACTAAAGCTCCCTTTTTAACCCGCAAAAATATTTCGACAGAAGCCAACACCATTGTAAACTATACCTTAACCAATAAATTAAATGCACATCATTTAATAAAAACTGGAGTAACCTATCAGAACATTTATATGAATGCTAATTCGTATAAATATTCCACTAAATACAACAAATACATTTATACATTGAATGTAGAAAATTCGAACGCAGGGTTGATACAATCCTTTATTCACTGGCAATGGCGACCTGTTGAAAAGCTAACTATCAACACAGGTGTGCATTATCAAAATCTTTTATTGAACAATACTAGTGCTCTGGAACCACGATTAGGAATGCGTTATCAGCTATCTAAAAAGCAAAACTTAAGCATCGGTTATGGCATGCACAGCATGATGCAGCCCACCATTTATTATTCGTATTCAACGTATATCCCAGCAACAGAAAGTTATTACCGAAGCAATCGTAATTTAGATTTAACCAAAAGTCATCATGCCATTTTGGGATACGATTATAATTTCGCAAAAGATTATCGTATAAAATTTGAAAGCTATTATCAATATGTTTACAATGTTCCGTTGCAACAAAACCAAAAAACAAGTTTCTCCATGATTAATGTTGGCAATGCACTGGAAGGCATTCCATTGGTTGATTCGCTTTCCAATAAAGGAACTGGAGAAAACTACGGAGTGGAGTTGACCATTGAAAAATTCTTTAGCAAACATTTTTATTTTCTACTCACAGCTTCAGTTTACGATTCGAAATACAAAGGAAGTAATGATGTAACCCACAACACCAGCTATGCCGCAGGCTATGTGTGCAACGGTTTGGCAGGCTACGAACTTGCATTAGGTAAAAATAAAAACAGAACACTTTCGTTAGATTTAAAATATACTCAAGCAGGCGGCAACCGCTATACATCTATTGATATAGAGAAATCTAAATTAGCGAATAAGGCAATATATGAAGATGATAAAGCGTTCACCGAAACATATAAAGATTATTCGCGATTTGATGTGAAGCTTCAATACAAAACAAACCGTAAAAAAACGTCACAAATCTTTTTTGTGGTAGTAGAAAATATTTTTGGAACACAAAATGTTTTAAGAGAGTCGTACAATACCGACACACAAACCATTCAAAAGGAATATCAATTGGGGTTGTTTCCTTATTTTGGATATAGGATAGAATTTTAAGTGGGTACTAATGTACCCCTGTCAGTGTATAGAACACTGACAGGGGTAATATTACTGAATTAAACCAATGAACTTATATCTTTTATCCAAGCTTTAAGTAAAGTCATTTCTTCTTTCCCAATTACATTAATATCAATCAACTTTTGATAGCAAGTAATTAAATTATCACAGATGTTTTCTTGTCCTTGTCTAAGAGTAAGGCCTTGCAACTCTTTGCAAATTCTAAGATTATTGGTATAACCCGGAATTTCATCTTCAAAATCTTTCATCAGGTTATGTTCGTTACGCTCTTGCCAAACCGTTGATTCATGATACAACACACTCCAACCGCACTCCCAAGCAATGCGTTGAGCCACATAACTGCGCCAGATGTCTGTCATTCGGAAACTACAATAAGAAGGAAGATATAACAACGCAAATGCCTCTTTGAACCAATAAGTGTTTTGAGAATTAAACGGACTCCATGCATTTTTACCCAAAGCAATTTTTGTTTTAATATCAAACGAAAGAGGCAATGGATAGGTTAATCGATACACTGCATCCACATCAGGATTTTCATCGGCTAATCCCTGTTGTATTGGGCAATTAACAGCATCGAATTTTAAAGAAGTAATGTCTGTTTGTTTTTTTTGCAATTCTTCTAAAGGATAACCGCGGGGCCAGATAAATTGTTTGGTAAAATAATTATATACATTTACCCATCCTGTGTTTTGGAATGAATAGCTTTTCACTTCCCGCTGTTTGGCATCCCAGAATTCTTCTCTCGGTATGTTATCGTCATCCGTTTCTACCAATTCTGTAGTTCCGTTCTTTATTGCTAATAAATAGCCAAGATTTTTTCTTGAATAATGTTTGGTAGGAGTTATCTTTGCAAGCTCAAATGGCAAGGTTAACTGACGCTCCACACTCCAGTAGTCACAACCTGATAAATTAAAACCAGCAGGAGATTTTGTGTCTCCGATGACAATAAAATTAAGATTGCGCTTGTTACATTCTTCGGCAAACTGTTTTAAAATAGGATGTTTATCGTTGGCAATGGATGTGATGATTAATGATTTCATATTTTTATAGTGTAGGTTTTTTCCCTCCCAGTCTTAAAAAGAAATAATAAAATAATGTTTGATAAGCGTTCTTAATTGCATTCTTCGAAACCCTTGGTGATGGTGCTTGATAGTGTATAGGCACTTCAAAGTTTCTTCTCTTGCGGAGCAAATATCTTAATTCAGTTTGATAAAAATGTGCTTTCGATTTAAAAGGGTGTTCAATTATTTTTGCAACCACATCGCGGTGAAACCCTTGATACCCCGAAGTCATGTCGCGTAGCTTTGTTCCTAATAAAACATTTGCAAGAATAGTTCCTGTTTTAGAAAGCATTCTTCTTTTAAAAGGAGAATCACCCATGGAGCCACCGTTAATAAATCGGCTACCGAATGCACATTCGTTACCTTCGTTCAATACTCGCAAAAACATTGGTATTGCTCTTGGATCGTGACTAAGACCAGCATCCATTTCAATAATCAAATCATGTCCTGCTTCGTATGCCACCCTCAATCCTTTTACATAAGCATCCACCACATTGCGGTTTTCGGGCGACCATACAGTAACATAACGGGGATCTTTTGCGCTTAATTCATTGCAAAGTTCAAGGGTTCTGTCTTTAGATGCGTTATCAATCACAAAGTAAACATTACCAGGATGCAACTCGTTAATAACAAAATTCAACATTTCGATAAAGGGCATAAAGTCTTGCTCTTCGTTTGCCAGCGGAATAACTATCGCCCATTTTTTATAATAGAACATTTCTGTATTTTAATTAATATTTTAAAATTCGAAAGCCAAAATTAAACTTTTTTACGCTCCAATTCAGAAGTGAATTTATTTTCTCTTTCTTTATCATCATTCTGTTTAAAATAGTAGAGATAAAAATTATCATAATCTGCTTTTATTTTGTCGTACGGTGATGCTGACAATCTAGTTTCAATGTAATTATCGAGATACCGAGGAAAGTCGGTGTACTGAAAATTTTGACCGAGCTTTACTCTCAGCTGCGCAATTATTTTGCTGTTGTACGTAATAATCTCAGTTCTTATCTGAAATGGATAATTTTCAGTGATGATATTTGCAAAGCGAAAGGTGTCTTTAGTAATTGGTCGTGCATGTATCGGAAATACAAAATTTATTTCCTTGCTTTCAAAATATTCTATACTTCCATGTTTTTCATGACCTATTCTATCGCGGTGTTCTATTTTGGAGTGGGCAATGGTGGTATCTGTCAATCCATGAAACTCCTGAATATAACCGAAGTTGGCAAAGTAACCCATACATGCCTGTCCTCCCTTAATCAGCATTCGGGCATCTATTCCATCAAAAGCATTACGAATGGCTTTCCCCATTTTTATTTCATCTGCAACAGGAAAAACATTGACATATACAAACCGCTCGTCCGACACATCTCCGTTCCAAGTAATCATTTCTTTTCCTGTTTTCGACATTTTTACATTTCCTAGCGCGTCCAGTGTTTTATCGAACACATCCATACGCAAAGTATATTCTACATAACTTCCCAATACCAACAAGGCAAGAATGATATTTAAATATTTTGGTTTTGCTAATTTAATAATGGAATAAAAAACAATGAAATAAATGAATGGTGCAATAGGAATAATGAAACGGGCATACATAAAATCGCCACCTACCTTGGCAACAAAGAATAGTAGATATAGTATAACTATTTTGAGAGAAACAATAAATGCACAATTCCATTTGTCGCTCAAAAACTCTTTCAGGTTGGTTATGAAATTCTTTTTTGCCAAACGGAAAATAATAGGCAAAGGCAGAATAAAGGCAAGAATGGAAATAAAATGTGGTTGAAAATACAGCCAGATATAGTGAAACCCTTTGGTGTAATTACTTTCGTTACCTAGTTTATCGTAATAGGTATTTGGGAAAACGAACCCGTAATAATTATATCTCCACAAAAAATAAGGAATATAAATAACCAAGATGGCAAGATTAAGAAACACTAACGACCTGAATGATTTTACAAAATTGTTTTCGAAAAAAAACAGGTGACACACAAATAATAAATTAGCCAGGAATACAATTAATAGAGTATCAGGACGAGTCATCAGTGCAAGGCATAGAAATAAACCGGAAACTATATATCGTTTGGTTTCTTTCATTTCGGAGAAAAAGAAAACATAAAAACTTGAGCACAATAAAAAACTAAAGAACGAAGTCTCCAGTCCCGATGTAGCCCATGTATTGTAATCGTAATTGAGAGCTGATGCTAAAGTAATAAAGGGAAGAATAAATGCTTTGTTACGATTGGAGATTTTATAACTAATAACAGAACATATTATTAAAGTGCCAACTGAAGATAAAACACCCAGCACTTGCACAGTGTTTAGCGGGTCGCGTTTCATCCAAGTAAAAAAACTGATAAGCATTATCCAAAGGAAATCGGTGAAGCCTTCCACGCGCTCTCCCTTGTTATAAACCAATCCATTTCCTTCCAACAAATTTTGAACATACCGCAAAGCAATAAAAATATCATCGCCCAGCCATCTCAGTTTATAAGAATAAACGATACTGATAATAATTGCTAACGCTGAAATAGCAATAAAAAGGGTTTTGTTATTTTGTTTTATCGGTTGAATCGTTGGTTGAACTTTGGTTGTAGCTCTTGATGCCATAAAGGTTTGTTTTTTAGATTTAAAAAGTAATTAAAAGAAAGCAATTAAATGATTTGAAAATTTGGTGAAAAATGGGAAAATCACAATGGATATTGTTTCTATCATCTTTCTCATTTTGGAGAACGGAGGTTGGGTAATCTAAAAAGAATAGCTCAACCCAAGCATTGCACTAAACCGTTGAGTAGGATAATTACTGTAGCGATAATAACGTACATTCGCAATATTGTTGATGTTGATAAAGAACCCAAGTTTTTTATTGTAACGGTATTCCCCACCAATGTTGGCATCAAACATATTATTTAACTTCACTGCATCATAAACTGGAGATGCTGCCATGTCAGGATTTGTCAGGATTCTGTAATACTGATTATCCAAATAAAACAAATCAGCTTTAATTATAATTTTATCTGAAATATTATAATTGCCTGTGAAAGTGATTTTTACCTGTGGCATATACCATGCACGAATTTCGGTTTTCATTTTATAATTATAATAATCACCGCCTAAGTTAAAACGAATCTTTTCGCGCAACTGATAACCAACTTCCCCTCGAACATGAAGTAATTCGGCATCATCATAAACAACATCAAATTGGTTAGCAAGTAAATCTTTCGAATCGTTTATAAACATCATTAAATTACTAATACTGCTATAGGATGCACGGGCATTGTAATCAATTTTGGATGAAATAGCTCCTTTAATTCCTCCAAACAATTCGTATCGGGTGTTTGTGTTTTTCAAAGTGAGATGCGAAAGCACAAAAGGATTTTCATCAGTAATAGCCTTCAGACTATTTTTGTGTAACCCTCCCGATGCGCCAATAAAAGGGATAATTATGTTCTCAAATACATTATAACTTAAATCTATTTTAGGATAAAAATAAAATTTAGTTTCATCCAGATTATCCATCACAGCCACTACACCCACAGCCGCTTTATACTTTTCACCACTTGCATACACATTTGGGTTCAAGGTGATGATGGTATTGTTTAGTGTATCTTTAGATGTTTTGTAATTATAAAAATCAACTCCTGCATTTACTTTATATACTTCTTTGTGAATAGTAGTTTGCACAAAACCTGTTGCTTTAATATTGTTTTCGGATGCTTTGTATAAATCAGCAAGATTATAATAACTCAATTTCACCTCATGATTATATCTTTCCGCTTTGCTGTAGTGGCTCATTAAATTAGCGTTTGCAGCAAAATAATTAAACCGCTGTGCGGTGGCATCTTTACTCAAAGAGTCAAGAAGAGGATTGTACCCATAGAAATGAACCACGTTTCGGACATAATCAAAATTACCTGCAAGTGTATGTTCTTTCAAAAACTTTTTTCCTGTCAAACTTATTTCATTATCACTGCATCCAGCAAAACCGTAGTCCTGAGAAGTGTAAGAGGAAGATAAGTGTTTCATTCGTATTCCATAAGCAACGTCTTTGGAGCGCAAACTATTGTACCACACTTCTCCATAAGGAGTGGTGTAGTTTCCAAAGCCTACTTTTACCAATGCGTTGTAAAGTTTTGTCAATGGTTCTCCAACCATTTGTGCTGCAGCAATAGGGGCCACAATGAAACCAGTATTTATTTTCTTTGAGCTGATGTTATATGCTTTTATAGGCAACTTTAGAGTGGAATCATTTACCACTGGATTTTCATTTATTTTATTAGCATCAGCAATGGAAGGATGAAATTTACCTTGTCCGTATATAGTCCAAGAGCCAAGCGTATCCTGAGCTAACAAACTATTTGTTTGAAAAGAAACTATCGAGAGAACGATAAGATATTTAAAAATAAGTTTATTCATTTCTATTCTTCTTTTTTAATTTCTGTACTATCTTTCTTCATCGTTGGCTCCACAAATAATTTATTTTGTTCAGGCGAACTTCCTTCAAATTGTATTTTCAATGGCTCCACCTTTATCTCTTTTGCTTTTTTAGCTGCCTCTTCATCGGCTTTTATTTTGTCTAATTTGTCCTGTGCAATTTTTATTAAATCTTTATTATCCGAATCACTGATAACACCTTTCAACGTTTCTTTTGCTTGAAAATTATCTTTCACCGCAAGGTAGTTGTCGGCTAACAGAATCATTGCTTTATCGGTCCAGTAGGGAAAATCGCCTTCACCATTTACCAATTCAAAAATTGTTTTCTGACATTTTTTATAATCCTTTTTCAGAAACTGAATGTTTGCTACATTGTATTTTGCCTCAGCGCCCATCTCACTTTTTGCATTCTCTGCCACAAAATAAAACTCCTGCAATGCTTCATCATATTTTTCAGTATCATCTTTGGTGGTATCTATATTATGTGTGTTAAAAGCAATTTGAAAAGCAGACGAAGCTGTAACGTAATGCGCTTCGTTTATAAGTTCTTTCGCTGGCTTTTCAATTCCCAAAACATACTTAGCATTTGTTTTTGCTTCCGTGTAATTTTTTAACAGGTAATTACAACGCATCGAACCAATCTTAGCGGCAGCATTGTTTTTGGGCTCTTCTGCAAGCTGCTCCAGTTGTTTATAATAGTCAAGTGCTTGTTTGTAATCCTGTTTTTTGAAAACAATGTCAGAAGCACGACTTAACGACTGCTCTGTAAATTCAGATTTAGGCTTACCAATAACAAAAGAATAACCTGTTAAGGCAGCATCCGTATTGCCTTTCGAATAATCACATTCTGCTTTAAAGAAATTTGCCTGCACTATAAAAATACCATTTGGATATTTAGCAATGTACTTTTGAAAATCAGTAATCACCTTATCATATTGATGTTCGAGGTAATCTGTTTTTCCAACATTAAACGAAAGTGAATCCAAAGATGCCTCTGGTATGGCTGCACCAATTGATTTCAAATAAGAATCCAATCCATCAATATTTCCTTTACCTGTATATATTTTCTTTACAATCTCTATTGCAACATTTGCATCCGAAGAGTTTCTGTCACGTTTAATTAATTTATCAAAATAAGAAAGTGCATTTTCATCATCCGTTTTATAATAATAAATCAATCCGATTTTACTTAGGCAGGTATTTTCATAAAGGCTGTTTGGATAATCTTCAACAAATTTTTTGAACCCTGACAAAGCCAAATCCATCTGGTTATCGGTGTAATAAGTCTGTGATAGTTCAAATTTTGCTTTCTGAATGTAAGTAGAAGATGTAGAAGAATAGGTTTGAATAAACAAATTTAAATCGGCAATTTTATCTGTATACTTTTTTTGAACACCATCCGCAATTGCCTTTTGATACAAAGCATAATCAGGATTAATTAATTTCATACGGAACGATTGGTCGTAATAATCTGCAGCATCAGAAAACTGGCGACTCATGAAATATCCGTCACCAATACGATTCAAGGCGTCATTAATTTTCTTTGCATCAGCGGCTGGTTTAAATGTTACAAACTTGCGAAACCAAAGAATACTATTTTCCCAATCATTCAATTTATAATAAGAATACCCCACATTATAATTCGCTTCACTAATTTCAGATTTACCAATTGCTCCAGGCTCATCAATGTAATCAGTATAATTTTCAATTGCCTTTTGATATTGTTTCAACCGATAAAACGATTCGGCTTTCCAGTAAATAGCATTTGCAGTAATTTCCTTATCAAAAGTATAGGTCTGAGATTTGTCAAATGATTTTACAGCATCCGCATACTCCATATTATTAAACAAATCCACACCTCTATAAAATGCCACCTTTTGATATGCCTGTTTTAATTCTGGAGTCAGCACTTTAATTTTTTCAATTGCTTCCAGGGCATCTTTATAACTCTTTGAGGTCATAAAAACATTTACCAGATAAGTATAGGCTTCATCCACTCTGCCTGAGTTCGGGAAATCTTTGATATATCGTTGAAATGCTTTTATGGCTTCGTTGTAGGGATTATAAGCCAGTTCATAACACAACTTGGCATAATTATATAATGCATCTTCTTGTATTGTTTTATCAAACTCTGCTCTCGAAACTTTACCAAATGCAGTAATCGCATTTTGTTTATTATTTGTTTTCAGATAACAATCTCCTATATGATAGGAAGCATTTTGTGATAACGAATCGTCCACATCGGTTACTTTTATTAAATAATCCAATGCACTTTTATAATCATTTGTTTTATACAAGGCATATCCTAACTGATAATTATCCTGTCGCTGCAAACCATTTGCAGCCTTCTCATATTTCTTCAAATAAGGAATGGCGTCTTTATACTGATTGGTCCGGTAATACGATTCACCAACAATACGGGCAATTTCGGGGGCACGTTTAGTGTTTGCAGAATCCAATAAATGAGGCGCATAACTTATTACTTTTTCGTATTGCCCTTGTAAATAGTATATTTGAGCTATATAATAAGGAACAACGGATCCAAACGTTTCGTTCTTTTGTAGGTAAATAAAATCTCTTAAAGCCGATTCGTAATTCTTTTCATTATAGGCAATGTGTGCTGCATAATACTTTGCAGCAGAAGCATATTTATTATCAATATCTTTTATTTCAATAAAATCTTTTTTGGCTTCTGCAAATTTTTCTCCTTCAAAATAGCTGTAACCACGTTTAAAATAAAACTCAGCCAGTTCATCTGTTGTTAAGTCATATATATCAACCTTCTCAAACCAATTAAGAACATCACGGTATTTCTTTTTCCGGTAATTGTATTTTCCAAGATAAAAATAAGCTGTCTTTACTTTCGGACTTTCGGGATGGTCAATCACAAATTGTTTTAAATATAACTCACCATCTTTATTAAATAATTCAGAAGCACATATTGCATTATAGTATTCCGCATCAATTCGTATTAGCGAATGAGGGTCGGTATGAGAAGCAACTATGTTTGTAAAACTTTTTTGAGCGGCACCGTATTTCTCTTTCTGAAAAAGTTCTATAGCAGTTTTAAATTCGGTATCTTCATGCGTATAGATGTTTGTTTTCTGTGCGAAAACAAATGCAGAAATAAAGACTCCGATTATTAAACTTAATAATTTACTATTGTTCATCAATTATTTTAAAGTATTAATTGTGTAAAATTAGTAAGGATAAAAGCACTAAATTTTTATGTTCGATTAAGTTATTAACGCTGCAATGTTTAAAATATTGTGTGAAACAAAAAATTATTATTACGGAATGATGTAATTTTCGGATGTTTTAAAGCACACACTATGGCACTTGATACAATTATAAATTTAAATAATATTTCCATTTTTCAAAAGCACAACCTCGTTCTTAGTAATGTTTCATTGAACATTGATAAAGGGGAATTTGTTTACTTGCTTGGAAAAACAGGAAGCGGAAAAAGTAGTTTGCTCAAAACACTTTATGCCGACCTTGAATTAAAGGATGGTGACGCAACTGTTGCAGGGTTTGATTTAAAATCAATTAAGCGCAAAGAGATTCCATTTTTGAGAAGAAAACTTGGAATTGTATTTCAAGATTTTCAGTTACTTACCGACAGAACTGTTAATGATAATTTGCTTTTTGTGCTGAAAGCAACGGGCTGGAAAAGTAAAACAGAAATGCAAAAGCGAATAGCTGATGTATTAGAAAAAGTACATTTAACAACCAAGAATTTTAAAATGCCCCACGAACTTTCAGGAGGCGAACAACAGCGAATAGCCATTGCACGCGCATTATTAAACGACCCGGAATTAATATTAGCAGATGAGCCAACCGGAAACCTTGACCCGGAAACATCAGAAGGAATTATAAATATTCTATTGGAGATAAGCAGAAGCGGACGTGCTGTACTTATTGCCACTCATGATATAATGATGTTTGAAAAATTTCCATCCAGGACTATTAAATGTGAGAATGGGAAATTAACCGAGGCCGCTTAGTTTATTTTAATTCCCATCCAATCCTTCGTTTTAATCTCTATAAACAACTAAAAACTCCTGCAACCGCACAAACGCGCTCAAATGTCCACCGGACATTTGCCGTGTAAGGAGTTTTTTGCTTTATTATTGTAAGTAAAACTTACCGAATTAATTTAACACCAAGTACAACTGCGCTTACAGTGGTTTTCTTTGAAGTACCAACAGTTTTTTTTGGTGTTCCAATGGGTTTCTCTGATGTTCCAACGATTTTATTGGAAGTTCGGGTGGTTTTATTGGAAGTTCCAACGATTTAATTGGAAGTTCAGGTCATTTAATTGGAAGTTCCAACGATTTAATTGGAAGTTCGGGTCATTTTATTGGAAGTTCCAACGATTTAATTGGAAGTTCGGGTCGTTTTATTGGAAGTTCGAACGATGTTATTGGCTTGTTTTACGGGATTTTACCCAGTTTTTCTTTGAAAAAGGAGAATGAGGCAATGCTTTGTGAAATACCTAAGGTGGCGGAATGCTAATAAATTTCGGACGTTCGTGGGTTTTCCCCGGTTTTTATTTGAAAAAAGTGAGTAAGGATAGGCTTTTCGAGGTACTTGAAGGGGTGAATGTCACTAGGCAATCGGGACACAGGGGAAACAAGCTAACGTAGTTTTTTTTTTTACCACCCTATATGAAGGACGTGACAGGCATAGGGACTGCGGGCATTGGAAGGGTGAAGTGCTATGTATGATGGGAGCGCGGATTATTAAGATGGAAGAGATAAAACCCGTTGGATGTTTCCTACGGGTTAAAAAATGATTTTGATTTGAGGTATGATGATTTGCTAAAGCAAATTAAGATTGAAGTGGGGGGTAAATGTTAAGGAATGGTAAGTGAAACTTACCCAATTAGAATGAACCTAAGCGCAGCCGCACAATTCAACGCTTCAGCATAGCCCTACGATGTTAAATACGCTTATAACTTAGGGCTTACGGGGGATAATGGGTGGTGGGACACCACCGAATAATCCGCACGAGTTAAACAAACTCGCGCGTGCGGGTATATGTTCAAATACTGCTTCGGTTTGCATTAATTTATTTTCTTTTTTTCTCTAATTCATTAAAAACTCTTTCAATCATTTTATCATTTACTTTATTTTTAAATACTTTTTCCCAAGAAACCCAATAGTCCTCGGGATAACTGTAGTATGAATTAAAAATATTAACATGTATTTTAATTAATTCTAAAGACCAAGGTAGGTTTGGATTTTTAAAAATCTCACTATTAAAAAAATTGCCGTGAAACAATCTTTTTTCGTGTTTTTTTAAAAGTTCAATTGACCAAAATAAATCTTTGTTTCCACTCAATACTTCCCAGTCCCATTTTTCCTTATATTTTTCAATTAATTCCATTGAACAAGATAACGCTTTGTTTCCGCTCAATGATTTCCAATCCCATTTTTCATCATGTTTTACTATAAAGTCGGAAGACCAGGGCAAATTATAATTTCTACTTAAAGTGTCCCAATCCCAATATTCATAATATTTTTCTATTAGTTCAACAGACCAAGGCAAGTTTTTATTTCCACTTAAACCATACCAAGACCATTCGTCCTTATATTTTTCTATTAGCTCAACAGACCAAGGCAAATTTTCATTTCTACTTAAATCACCCCAATGCCATTCATCCTTATATTTTTCAATTAACTCAACAGACCAAGGCAAATTTCTATTTCGAGTTAAAGTGTGCCAATGCCACTCGTGCTTATATTTTTCGATTAACTCAGTAGTCCAAGGTAAGGCAGTATTGCCACTTAAGCTCCACCATATCCAATAGCTTTTATATTTTTCAATGAGCTGGATAGTCCAAGGCAAATTCTTACTTTCACTAAGATGATCCCAAATTTTCCCAGGATCACCCCACTCCTCTGGTCCGTCCTCATATTTTTCGATCGACTCAACAGACCATAATATATTTGGATTGTTAGTTAACATATACCAAAACTTGTGGCGCTTGTCTAAATAATGATTTTCATCGTATTCAAATTCTTTTTCAAATTCAAGAATATCTTCAACTACTATTGAGGTACAAGAAAAAAACGCGAGATATTCCCACCTCCATTTGTCCCTATATCTGTTAACAAATTCAATAGTCCAAGGCAGTTTTTTATTTAAACTTAAACCACCTTTTCGATAATCATTACTATAAAATGAGTCTTCTTCATTTTCCCAAAACCAACTCCACTTATTTTCGTATTTTTCAATTAATCTAAGAGTCCAGTGTAAATTGTTATTATCGCTTAAATTATGAAAATTTAAGTAGTCCTCATATTTTTCAATCATACATTCATCAAATGAATAATATTTGGAAATTAAGTCAATAAAAAATTCAGGATGACTTACAAAAAAATCAACAAACTTTTGTTCATCCGAAATTGCCAATAATTTGTTAGTAATAGCAATCTGATTCCCCACCTTTTGAACAAAAGCGGAATCCTTTTTTATCAATGATTTATTTTCATCCATATCAACTATCTATGCGGGGTATTAAAACTTGTATTTATAAATCTCACCTAAAAAATCATTGAAAATCCTTTTCCTTTATCATTCTTATCTATGCTTTTAAAATTAAGAATTTCGCGCGTCAGGAATTTAGAGTATTGGTTGAGCATAAATTTTCGGAAGGGGGTTAAATCTTCTGTGGTTCTTGTTTTTTCTAATGCTTCAATGTAATCGGCTTTGTCTTCTTTAAATACAATGGCTAATGGAAGTTGAAAAAAAGACATTATATAATTCATCAATAAACGCGAGGTGCGTCCATTGCCATCGTAAAAAGGGTGGATGCTTACCAAATCGAAGTGTGCATCAAAAGCTAACTGAAGTTGGTCGGCAACAGATGTTGCAGTTTTCAACTTACTATTTATTTCGTTACTTAATTTGGTAGTGAGCAATTCCACTTTATCATAATTAGGAAAATAGCGATTGCCAGCCATCACATTTCCTTTTCTAAAAGCACCCGTTGTTCCATCCACTTCTCCAAAAACAGTGTTATACACTTTTCCTGTTTTTGCCATTACGTTTGAATTAATTTTTTGTATAAAAGAATTTGAAATTTCTTTTTTTTGTTTCGCTTCATCAATAATATACAACAACGCTTGAGCGTGGTCGGTAGTCATTAAACTATGTTCAAGAGGTTTTCCTTTGGGGGTTAATCCTTCGTCCAATAATAAATTGGTTTCAATTTCGGTAAGTGTAGAGCCCTCCAGACTTGTAGAGTGATGGGTAATAGAATAGAGATTAAACTTATCAAAATGTATGCTCTTTGATAAATCCAACAACTGGTATTCTTTTATTAAGTCCTCTATTTCCATTGCGCAAAGGTAAGTAAAGAAACCTGCATATTAATTCTCTATTGTTTTTAGCTCTTCACTTAATTTTTCTTTTGTTTCTTTAAAGTACACATCCCAATCCTTAATATCTATAATGGTTTTGTAAGTTTCAGAATTAGTCAATTCATTTAAGTTTGTTTTTAATTCATTTGCTTTATTGCGCAATTTAATTAACTCTGCTTTTAGTTTTACTTTCTCTGTTATGCTTTCAGACTTTGGAATAAATAGTTCACCTTTATTAAGCATCTCATAAATCTCCCTCACTTTTTTTAAATCATTCTTTTCATATGCTTTTTGTAATTCACGAAAAACATGTTCCGCATTTTCTTTTAATTCATCCGCTACCACATCAGGGTGGCAAAGCTTTGTAGCTTTCCGGTATTTTGTTTTAAGTTCTTTTTGTTCTTCTTCGGTAATTTCAAATTGTTCTTCTAATTTATTTTCATCGTACTGTTTACTATAGTTTTCATAATCGGCTTCGGCTTCTTCATGTTCTTTTTTCTTTTCATCACTTTCGTCTTTTGTGCTTTCTGCTTTTTTCTTTTCGGTATTTTAAAATCTTACTTACTAATTTCTCCTAATTCACGGCTGTGGCGTATGCCAAAATCATGTATTAGTTTTTCGGTATCGGCAATTTCATCACTTAAAGCAGTTACTTCAATCTCTAATTTTTTTATTTCAATTTTTAAAGATTCTATTTCCGGGTCTTCGTAAATGACCAGTTTTTGGTTTTCATTTATAAAGGTTTCTATTTCTCTAACTGCATCGGAATAGAATTTAGAATCAATGTCTTTTATAATTTTATTAATGGTTGCATCGTCAGTTATGCCTTTCAATTTATCTAACTGACTTTGCATATCGTCAAAATCTTCTAAAAGAATTAATCCTTTAATTAAAGCTAATCGCTTTATTATTTTCCCGAAATCAATTATTTGTTCCATCTAAGATTTGTTTTGACAAATATAATAATATAATGTGTGTAAATAATATTCAACTCCTATCTTCGATAGTTCGATAAACTCATTACAGGCTGAACTCAATTACCGAAAGGTGAAAGAAAGAAACCACCCCCTGCCCTCGCGAAAGAACGGGGAGTTTTCTATCTCAATAAAAAAAAATTAAATTTTTGTAACCCTTTCTTTTTTTCTTCGTATAATTTGTCATAAACCCATAATAAAAAATTGCATGATAAATAATTACTCAATAGAAAGGCTATCAAATGGCTTATTTATGGTGAAGAATTTAATTCTTTACAACTTTAATGTGAGTAATTATGAAGACCCCGAAAAAAAGTCGTGCAAAACTACGTTCTGCAGAGGAACGGTTGTTTCCTCAATTTGAGAAAAGTAAAAAAGAAAATGCGCGTGATGCTGTTTTAGTAAGCCGTTTTAAAAATGGTGATGAGACTGCTTTTGATGAGCTGGCAACGCATTTGCGGAAAAGGCTGGTGGCTTTTAACGTAAAACGGCTGAGTAACCTGGCTGATGCGGAAGATGCTGCGCAGGAACAATTGCTGAAAATTTACGACCTGATTAAAAGCGGAGAGTATGAGGAACAAGGTAAGTTTGGAGGCTGGGCAATGAGTATTGCTTTCCATAATTTAACCCGTTTACATCCCCAAAGTAAGCATCTTGAATATATGGAAGAATTGCCTGATAAAAATACTGAGCAGGAGAAAACAGGGGAATTTCCTCCTGAGTTTTTTCTAATACTGAAAGAGGTGGTGAAAGAACTTCCTGAAAAAGCAAAAAAAATAATTCGCCAACGATTCATTCAAAATAAAACCTTTGTGGACATCGGAACGTCAATGAATACAGGGGCTGACAGCGTTTCGGGTTATAATTCAAAAATCTTGAAAAAATTAAATAAAGCGTTTCTAAAAAAAATAATTAAAAAAAGTATGACGGGATTTTGCGACTTTCTGTATATAGATAGTAAAGGGAGACTTAGATTAAAAAGTTAGCCTTTCGCAAGCTCAGGATGACAGAATTAGGAATTAGGAATTAGGATTTAGGAATTAGGAATTAGGATTTAGGAATTTAAAAATAAATTATATTATTAACTTAAATAAAAAAAAATGAAAACTGTTTTAAATAATCTGTTCTCAATGATTCGTACAGTTGCAGATTTCTGTACCGCCAACACTGCTTCTACATCGGGCATCACAGCCTTTGCAGGAGTACTAACTACTGTTAAAAACAAAATCATCCTTATTGATTCGCTGGATGCTATTGTTAAATCTACTACTAAGGGTGTGACATTAGACACCAACCAACTGCGTGCTGCTATGACATCTATGGCTTTGCGTGCCTCAAATGCGATTATTGCATTTGCTTCTCCTGTGCATAACAATACACTGATAGCACAGGTAAATTACACACCGAGTGAACTGAAACTGATGTCGAAGGATGAGGTGGATGATGTGTGTGATACTATTCATACAGCTATGCATACCAACATCCTGAGCCTTGCTGCTTTTGGGATTACACCAACTGACGATACTGACCTTGGCACTGCTATTTCGCTTTACCGTTTGTCCATGTCGGACCCGCGCCAAGCTATCATCACTAAAAAAGATGCAGGAGTGCAGATTAAAACATTAATCAAAGAAACTACTTCTGAACTTTTTAAACAACAGATGGACAGAATGGTGAACACACTAATCGGTTTGAACGATAATTTTGTAAGTCAGTATTATTCTGCCCGCGAAATTCTTAACCTTGGTCATATATTCACCAAATTTCGTGGTACAGCTAAGGATGCGAATGGAAATGCATTGCAGGGAGCAACTGCAATAATTTTTAGCCTGATAGATGGGTCGGTGCTATACAGAAGTGTTTCGAATAACTTAGGCTTTTTCGACAACGTGGTTGTTAAACCGGGGGATTATAAAGTACAATACGACTGTGCAGGCAAGGTGTCGCAGGTGGTAAACCCACTACACTTTTCGCCCGGTTCGGAAACTATTCATCATATTGTTTTTGTGGCTGTATGATGTGCGAAAGCCTCACCACTGCTTTACTGTTGGCAGGTCCTGCTTCTCTCTATACGGAGGAGCAGGGCTGGTGAGGTACAACAAGACTTTTCGGATTCAACGGACATAATAGCAGCCTAAGATGATGAATGGTTTTGAAAAAAAAGTCCCCACGCTTTAAAGCGTGGGGACTTTTTTTTCATAATAGCAGAAGGCTTTAATCATATTCCTAGTCTTGTATAATCTGCTTTCCCATTATACTCATCAGTTCAAAATCCTAAATCCAAAATCAGCAATTTCATTTTTAATTCTAATTCCCTACTTCTTTACAAGCCGTAATGCCCTTCGTGTTTGCAAATAGCTAAACTCTGATAAATCATGATCTATAGAACCATTGCTGATGTCAATTTTAATATGTTCAATAATTTTTTTCTTGTGTTTTTCATATTCTTCTTTAGAGAGAAGTACATTGTATTTTAATTTTCCTAACTGCTCTTTATTCAAATTATAAGCCACCTCCACACCCGGAACCTGACTACCTGCAAGAGCTACAGCACCACAACCTTGACAACTGGCAGTAGTTCTGAAATTAGTAAGTGTAACTGTTTCCCCATTAGATAAAGTAAAAACCAGTGGTTGACCTGATTTGACTTCAAAAGCTTTGTGGTCCTGTAAAATAATTCTTATTTCAAAAAAGTAAGAAGAGTCGACTTGCGAAACTCTGAAATAAGAATTAAAAGCCCCTCCTTGTGTAAATTTTTCCCAAGAGGTATGTTTGGTTAAAAGAGTGGTAACAGGGTCTATTCCATTTTCCAGCAACTTTTGGGCTTGAGAAAAAAGGGAAATTGAAAATAACAGGAAAATAAAAATATTTTTTTTCATAAATATCAAATAAAGAAATGCAATAATACGCAACTTTAAGATTTGTTAGTAAACTTCTGTATAAATAAATAATATGTGAAAATCATTAATTGTAGAAAAAATTTATCTTTGACCAAACTAAAACTTTAAAACTATGCATATAAATTTTCTAATGGTATTGGTAGCGGCACTTGTGCCCATGATAATGGGGTTTATTTGGTACAACCCTAAAGTACTCGGCACTGCTTGGATGAAGGCAGCCGAAGTGAGTGAAGAAAAGATGAAAGGAGCTAACATGGCAGTCATTTTTATTATGGCTTTTGTGTTCAGCTTTTTATTAGCATTTGAAATGCAATTTGTGGTGATTCATCAGTGGAGTGTATATTCCTTGCTTAACCACTATATTGATCCGGCAAGCCGGCAGTATAGTATAGATGTGGTTAATTATTTAAAAGAAATGATGGACAAATATGGAAATGAATTCCGCACATTTAAGCATGGGGCTTTGCACGGAACTATTGCAGGTTTTTTATTGGTGCTTCCAGTACTTGGAACCAACGCCCTATTTGAACGAAAAGGATTTAAATACATTGCAATTAATGTAGGATATTGGATTGTTAATTTGGCAATCATGGGTGGTATAATCTGTGCTTTTCCTTAAAATTATATTTACTTAAAACAAAAACGTCCCGCAATTTTGCGGGACTTTTTTGTTTAGAACTGCTCTTTAATTTAAACTTGCCAACTGTTCTTCAATTGCCTTTATTTTCGCTTCAGCATCAGCTTGCTTTTTCTTTTCATTAGCTATCATTTCGGGTTTGGCATTTGCCATAAACTTTTCGTTGGATAATTTTACCTGAACTGATTTTAAGAAACCATTATTGTATTCGAGGTCTTTTGCCAATCGTTCCTTTTCAGCAGTAATATCAATATTTTGAGAAAGAGGAACATAAAATTCAGCATGTTTTAACAGGAATGAAAATGCTCCATCAACTTTTTCATTCACATATACAAAGCTACTTAAATTACAAAGTTTAATAATAATTGAATCGTAAGTATTAATAATTTCTCCTTGGTTTACTTTTTCAAATACCTGTAGTTTTTCTTTTGGAGATATATTTTTTTGTTTACGAATGTTTCGGATATTCGTAATCACTTCCATGACTACTTCAAAATGTTTTACGATTTTGGAATTGGAACTTTTTACAGCAGGCCATTCAGCAACAATAATGCAATCAGTTTCTTTGCGTTGTCCAATTAAGTGCCATATTTCTTCAGTAATAAAAGGCATCCAGGGATGTAATACTTTTAATAATTTTTCGAAGAAGTTAATGGTAGCATCGTAAGTTGCTTTATCAATTGGCAATGATTTGCCATCCACAAATTCGGGTTTAATCATTTCTAAATACCATGCACAGAAATCATCCCATACCAATTTATAAGTAGTCATAAGGACTTCGCTCATCCTGTATTTGGAATACAAATCGTTGATGATTTCCAATTGCTCATTGAATTTTGCATCCAGCCATTCTACAGCAATTTTGTTTGCATCCCCTTGTTTTGCATTGTTGTCAACTTCCCAACCATTAATCAACCTGAACGCATTCCATATTTTATTTGAAAAATTTCTTCCCTGCTCGCACAAACTTTCATCAAACGGCAAATCGTTACCAGCAGGAGAGCATAACAACATGCCCACGCGAACACCATCAGCACCATATTTCTCAATCAACTCAATAGGGTCAGGAGAATTACCAAGTGACTTGCTCATTTTTCTTCCTTGCTTATCACGAACTATACCTGTTAGATATACATTATTAAATGGTTTCTTGCCGCGATATTCATAACCTGCGATAATCATGCGTGCCACCCAGAAAAATAAAATTTCAGGTGCAGTTACTAAATCATTGGTTGGATAATAATAATTTATATCAGCACCATCAGGATTTTTGAATCCATCGAATACACTGATGGGCCAAAGCCAGGAGGAAAACCAGGTATCTAAAACATCTTCATCCTGTTTCAGATTTAGGATTTCAGATTTAGGATTTAGGATTTTGTATTGCGCTAATGCTTCGCTATGAGTTTTTGCAACAATAGTATTTCCTTTGTTATCATACCAAGCAGGAATTTGTTGTCCCCACCACAACTGACGGGAGATACACCAATCATGAACATTTTCCATCCAGTGTTTGTAAGTGTTTACAAACTTTTCAGGAATCAATTTTATTTCACCGTTTAAAACATTCTCTAATGCTGGTTTTGAAATGGTATCCATTTTCAAAAACCATTGCATGGAAAGTTTAGGTTCAATTACAGCATCGGTGCGCTCGCTATAACCAACCTTGTTTTTAATATCTTCTACTTTTACCAATTGCCCCATTTCTTCCAAATCTTTTGCAATTTTTTTACGAACTGCAAATCTGTCTTCCCCAATATAAAATTGCGCAGCTTCACTCATTTTACCGTTGGCAGCAATGGTATCAATTACCTCCAGATTATGTTTTACACCTAAATTGTAATCATTAATATCGTGAGCCGGAGTAACTTTTAGCGCACCCGTTCCAAAAGTTAAGTCTATGTAAGTATCATATATAATAGGTACAGAACGGTTCACCATTGGAATAATTACCCGTTTGCCATTTAAATGTTTGTACCGCTCATCATCAGGGTGAACACAAACAGCGGTATCTCCAAGGATAGTTTCAGGACGTGTGGTCGCAATGGTTATCCATTCATCTTCCATACTCCCCTCTTGAGAGGGGTTAGGGGTGTGTTCAATTTTATATTTTACATAATATAATTTTGAATTTACTTCCTTATGAATTACTTCCTCATCAGAAACTGCTGTGAGCCCTTGCGGGTCCCAGTTCACCATTCTTACTCCGCGATAAATTTGTCCTTTATTATATAAGTCAATAAAAACATCGATTACCGCTTCGCTTAAATCATCTTCCATGGTAAACCGTGTGCGGTCCCAATCGCAGGAAGCACCTAGTTTTTCAAGTTGTTTAAGAATAATACCTCCGTATTTATTTTTCCATTCCCAGGCATGTTTCAAAAAATCTTCTCTCGATAAATCAGTTTTGTTAATTCCTTTTTCTTTTAATAAAGCAACCACTTTGGCTTCTGTGGCTATAGAAGCATGGTCGGTGCCCGGCACCCAGCAGGCATTTTTACCCTGCATTCTAGCTCTGCGAATCAATACATCCTGGATGGTATTATTCAGCATGTGTCCCATGTGAAGCACTCCTGTTACGTTAGGCGGAGGTATAACAATAGTGTAAGGCTCCCGCTCATCGGGGGTAGATTTAAAAAATTTATGCTTCAGCCAATGGGCGTACCATTTGTCTTCCGTCAGTTTTGGGTCGTATGTTTTTGGAATTTCCATATATATTTAGTTTCTTTGCGTTCCGAAATTTGAACGGCAAAACTACAAAAAATAAATTTTCTATGGTTTTTTGATTTTGGCACGGTTTTGGCGAATAGTTTAACAGTAAAATTTAACCAACTAAAAAGTTTAGATTATACATTATGAAAAAAATAATTTTTACAATCAGCGCGTTACTAATCACTACAGTTTTTGTAAATGCACAAGATGCAGGAAAAATAGAAGTTGCAAATCCTGCTGCTTCCACAAGTCTTGCCGAAATGAACTTTGAAACAGATGTTCATGATTTCGGAACCATTGATTATGCAGGTAATGGCACTTACGAATTCAAATTTAAAAACACAGGTAAAGAGCCTTTGATTATATCGAACGCAAAAGGTTCGTGTGGTTGTACAGTACCAACTTACCCAAAAGATGTTCCAATTAAACCGGGTGAATCAAATGTTATTAAGGTTACTTACGATACTAAACGTGCAGGAAACTTTACAAAAACAGTAACCATTACTTCTAATTCTAAAACACCTGAAAAAGTGATAACAATTAAAGGAGTAGTTCAACCAGCGCCAATTGAAGAAACATTTCCGACAAATGGAAAAAAAGATGATGGTGCAACACCTTTCGAAAAGCATTAATTTTAAATACCAAACAATCAACAACAATAAACAATTAACTAAAACAATTAACTAAAAACAATCAAAAACAATGAAAAAAACAATTTTTACAATCGGATTAATGATGTGCATTGCAGCAGGTGCAAATGCACAAGAAACAACAACTCCCAATGCAGTTAACCCTAATGCTCCAAAGTTCAAGTTTGTGACTGAAGAGATCGATTATGGTACAATTGAACACAACGCAGATGGTAACCGAGAATTCAAGTTTACCAACGTGGGTAAAGAGCCATTAATTATTTCAGCTGCAACCGGTTCTTGCGGATGTACAGTGCCAACAGCTCCAAAAGAGCCAATTAAGCCAGGCGAATCAGCAGTTATTAAAGTACATTATGCTACAGACAGAGTAGGTCACTTTGATAAAACAGTTACGATTACATCAAATGCTGATGTTCCATCTAAAGTGCTTAAAATTACTGGAACTGTTAAGCCTGACCCAACACCAGACCCGGCTACAAATCCATTTTCTCCTACTCCGGTAGCAGAACCAAAACACTAATTAGTTTTTTAGTATCTCTTCAAATCCCCTCTTTGATTAAGTTCAAAGGGGGATTTGTCGTTTTACCACTAAATACTACCTTTGCACACTTTTTAAAATAAATAAAATGCCAAAAGTATCTATCAAAGGAAACACCATGCCAGCTTCGCCCATCCGTAAACTGGTGCCTTATGCCGAAACCGCTAAAAAAGCAGGTAAAAAAATATATCATCTCAATATCGGTCAGCCCGACATCGAAACTCCATCTACGTTATTGAATGCAATTAAAAATTCAGAGATTAAAATACTTGAATATTCGCATTCTGCCGGGTTCGAATCGTATCGTAAAAAATTGGCTGGTTACTATAACGGATTTAAAATTAACATTGACTGGAGCGATATTATGATTACTACAGGAGGTTCCGAAGCAATTGAAATAGCAATGATGACTTGTTTTAATGCGGGTGATGAAATTATTATTCCTGAACCTTTTTATGCCAACTACAATGGCTTTTCGTGTGCTGCCGATGTAATTGTAAAGCCCGTTAAATCTAGCATCGAAAGTGGTTTTGCATTGCCATCCATTTCCGAATTTGAAAAACTAATTACTCCAAAAACAAAAGGGATTATGATTTGTAATCCTGGAAACCCTACAGGGTATTTGTATTCGCGGGAAGAACTGGAATTGCTGAAACAATTGGTTATAAAATACGATTTGTTTTTGCTGAGTGATGAAGTATATCGTGAGTTTTGTTACGATGGAAAAGAATATGTGTCGGTGATGCACCTCGAAGGTATTGACAACAATATTGTTTTGTTAGATTCTATTTCTAAACGATACAGTGCTTGTGGTGCAAGGATTGGCGCATTAATTTCGAAAAATAAAGAAGTGATGGCAACTGCAATGAAATTTGCACAGGCTCGTTTGAGTCCACCAACATTTGGACAAATTGGAGCCGAGGCAGCTTTGGACACCCCAAAAGAATATTTTGATAAAGTGCAGAAAGAATATGTGGAGCGCAGAAATTTGGTGGTTGAAGCATTAAATAAAATGGAAGGTGTGTTTTGCCCTAAGCCAAGTGGTGCATTTTATTGCATTGCTCGTTTGCCAATTGATAATGCTGATAAATTTTGTCAGTGGTTGCTCGAATCGTTCGAATACAATGGAGAAACCGTTATGTTGGCTCCTGCTACAGGTTTTTATTCCACTCCGGGCTCGGGTATCAATGAAGTACGATTGGCTTATGTGATCAACAAAGAAGCACTTACCAAAGCCATGACTTGCTTAGAAAAGGCATTGCAGGTGTATCCCGGAAAAGTGAACTAAGATATTTTTTCCCGTTTCTTCTTTTTTATTTCCCGAAAAGTTTTACTTTTGCCACCCCGAAAATTTTCGGGAAGCTTATTGTAATCAACTGTTTTACTACTTTTAAAATGTTTCGTGTTTTTTTAATTGTTATTTTTCTTTTTTGTTTTTGCATTCCTTCTTTTGCCAATACCAATCTGAATTCCACTCAGGATACTCTTCTTACTACTTCTTCTCCCACGGAAGCAAAACAATATAAATCAATCGAGTCAACGAATGAAGAGCAACTTTCTGCTTTAATTGATTCCCTTTTTCAAATGGATGTGTTACCTCTTGGATTGATAAATGAAATAAAATTAGCAATTGCCCGATTGAACAATACCAATACTTCTCATTCTAAAACCAGCGATTCGGTGGAATTTCCTTCTTCCGAATTTTATTCGTGCTGGGAAATAGATAAATTATTTCCTCCTCAGGATATGTTGAAAATGAAAGGCGATACTTCCATTATTCTTACGTTGAACGAAAAAGGTTTCGATGATTATTTTCATCCGTTCAACGGCAGTGTTACTTCCGATTTTGGCTGGAGAGACAGCGCTCAACACAATGGAGTGGACATTCACTTAAACAGAGGTGATAAAATTGCTGCTGCCTTTGACGGTAAAGTTAGATTTGCTCGCAATGCAAATGGATATGGAAATGTGGTTATCATCCGCCATTATAACGGACTAGAAACGGTGTATGCTCATCTTTCGAAAATAAAAGTAAAACCAGGGCAGGTAGTTATTGCCGGTCAGGTTATTGGTTTGGGCGGTAGCACAGGCATTTCAACTGCACCGCATCTGCATTTCGAAGTTCGTTTTAAGGGCGCGCCTTTAAATCCTAAATACTTGATTTCTTTTCCTGAACAAAAATTATTGTGCAACGCATTGGTAATTAAAAATACAAGATGGGGACTTACTGCTTTTCCAAAGGATGGAAAAATTTATACAATTGAAAAAGGAGATACCCTTTTTGGAATTGCAAAACACTTTGGAACCTCTACAAAATCAATAAAAGAAATAAATGGATTTACGAGCGGATGGGTGAAACTAAAAGCTGGACAGAAAATAAATGTGATGCAGTAATGTTGTATTACTAATACTTTGGCTTGCCTTTTTTTCTGAAATCGGTAATAATGTTATCATAACACAAATAGTAATTGCCCTTCTCAAGATTTGTAATATCTACATTTTTACCATACCCCCGCTTCACAATTTTTCCGTAAGCATCGTATATTTCATAAAGCGTTTCGCCCGAAAACAAAATATCACGCGTATCTTTTCCCATTATATATGTAGGTTCGACAACACTCGAAATATAAGTGACAGCACTCGATTTTTTTGTAATGCCACCATAACCTATCTGACGAACACGAAATTTATTTTCGCCCGAGTGAAGCAGTACTTTAAACGCATAATTATTTTTTTCGATATTTCCTTTGCCTGTTACTTCGCCAATTTCAATCCACTTATGCCAGCGAAACTGCTCTACAATAAAAGGTAAAGAACCCATCTCATTTTTGGTTGACCAGTTTAGTATTGCATTTTTGTCTATATTAATTTCCACTACTTCAAAAGTTGCATGGGGCTGCAAGACTTCGGGATTGATCACCTTTGGACTACAATCATCCTTGTGTTCAATTTTTACAATTACCTGAGTGCCTGGTTGAATGCCGAATTGAGAAAAATCAATTTCGAATGAACTTGAATTTACTTCGTCAGTAGTAATTTTGCCGTTAATAGATACCTCATAAGTACAAAAGCCCACACCGTTTTCAACCGGTCCGTTAAGTACATATAAATTTTGATTTTGATATTTTCCTTCTACAACAAGAGTGCCTGCCGAAGTAATTTGGGAAGTAAATAAAAGAAAGATGAATAAAAGAAAAATGTTTTTCATGTTTTCATAACCTTGAAATTCAAGTACAAAGGTACAACATTTTACAATACAACTGTTTTTTGTGAGAGGAGTGAATGGCTTTGATTGAAAATTGGTAAAAGAAGGAACTAAATCGCAAACAGAATTTTATGCTTACAGATTGTTATCATGCTGCACAAAGGGATGGTGTAATTTAGGGTTTGCAAAGTAAAGTGGATTATAAAATGGTTTCGTTTGCAATGGGCACTGATAAAGATATTATTTACAGCGGCCCTGTTATTGTTTCGGCACAATAAAAAGAATCAAGACATAAGAATCAGGAATCAAAAAAATCCCGCTCTCGAAAAAGGGCGGGATTTTTTTTATGGAAAAAAAATATGCTTCACTTTTACAATAGCAAACAGTGCAAAAAAAACAAAAACCGAGAACAGCAATATTTTATAACTCCCTTTAAAATAAGAGCCATTCCCTTTTTTATCTTTCATAAATGCAACTACAATTGCAATTACAAAACCGATAAAAAATACCAATGCAAAAATTAATTGTCCTTTCGAAAACATGAGGTTTTATTTTTATTGATGAATTATTAAACCGCGAAATTACACTTTATAACCCTCTTCGAAAAAAATAAACAAACAAATTACATGAGATTGTTAATTTTGCGACAAATTTTAAAATAAGTATGAAAAGCATCCACCTGTTTTTAATTGTTGTTTTGATGTGCTTCAGCAGTTTTTGCAAAGCCGATAAAATTTCGAAAGCATTCGAAGCACTCCATATTTACAATTACTTTGAAGCAAAACAGTTGTTTGAAAAAGCACTAAAATCCGAAACCTGCCCAGCTGCTTTTGGATTAAGTGTTATTTATTACCGCACTGATAACCCATTTTCTAATATCGACAGTGCTTACAAGTACATTCTGTGGTCCGAAAAATCATTTCAAAATGCAGAGCATAAATCAATACTGAATTATTTTAAATACAATGTTACACACAAATCACTTGATTCATTAAAAGAATTAATTCATCTCAAAGCCTTCGAAATTTATAAATCTAAAAACGATTTAGATGTATTGAACATGTTTATTGCCAGATATGTAACCGCACCTCAGTGTTTTGAAGCCATCGAACTGCGCAATGCCATGGCGTTTGAGTTTGCAAAACTGGACGATACCTATCCTGGTTACAAAATATTTATGCAAACATATCCCGATTCGAAACAAATAAAAGAAGCTAAAACGCGCTACGATGCTGCGCTTTATAAGGCTATGACCAACAGCAATACTATTTATGAATACGAAAATTATTTGTTACAAAATCCAACGGGTCCTTTTAGAAACGAGGCACAAAATAAAATTTATTTGCTTTCTACATCGCACGGAACGATTAAAGAATATGCTGAATTTGTAAAAAAATATCCTGACAATAAAAATTTAGAAACGGCTTGGAAAAATATTTACGGCATTTATACTTCCAACTATACTACCTCTTCTTTGTTGCAGTTTAAAAAGGACTTTCCCAACTACCCATTTTCCGAATCGGTGAACACAGAAATTGAATTATCACAAAAAAAATTATTGCCTGCACGCGAACGTGCAAAGTGGGGATTTGTGGATACAACAGGGCATAGTGCCACACCATTTATTTATGAGTGGGTCGAAGATTTTTCGGAAGGACTTGCACAGTGCGGACTCAATGGCAAATCAGGTTTTATTGATAAAGCAGGAAAGTTAGAAATTCCGTTTATTTACGAAGAAGTAAATGCTTTTAAAAACGGGATAGCCATTGTTAAACAAAAAAACAAGTATGGCATTATTAATAAATCGGGTAAGGTGGTATTGCCTTTCGATTATGACGAAATAGGCGAATTTAAAGAAGGAATGGCGGCTGTGGCAAAAGGGGATAAGTATGGATACATTGACGAATCACTCAACATAGTTGTGCCCATTGGCTATGCCAAGGCAGGAGATTTTTCAGAAGGATTGGCTTCGGTGGAGTTGGGTGGACAAAACGGATTTATTAATAAGTTGGGAACCATTGTTATTCCTTGCCGATACGATTGGGTAGATAATTTTAAAAAAGGAATGGCAAAAGTGAAGTCACTGAAAAAATTAGGAATCATAAATACAAAAGGCGAAAACATTTTGAAATGCGATTACGATTTTTTGGGTGAGTTTTCAGAGAAACTAATTATGGTTGTAAAAAACAATCAATATGGATTTGTTGATAATACCGATTCACTCATTATTCCTATTGAGTATGATTACACAGGTACGCCCATCGAATTTAGAAATGGATTTGCCATTGCTGAAAAAAATAAAAAGCACGGATTGATTGATAAAACAAATAAATTTTACACCGCTAAGGACATAGATAAAATGTTTCCTTTTTCCGAAAACATGGCTGCTGTGGAGCACAAAGGCAAATGGGGATACGTGGATATAAAAATGAAATTAGTTATTCCTTATTCATTTCAATCCGCAGGATATTTTGTGAATGGAAAAGCTCTGGTGAAAAAAAATGACAAAGCAGGATACATTGGCAAAACCGGAAAACCCTTTGAAGAATTTCGTTACGATGACCTTGAAGAGTTGAAAAGTAATGGGACAATTATAACAATGAACGAAAAAATTGGATTGTTAGATTTGAACGGAGATGAAGTGCTGCCCTGCGAATACGATGAAATTAATTTTATCAATCAAAATATTATCAAAGCAGAAAAAAATAAAAGGTTTGGATATTATTCGTTAGAAAACGAAGTGTTTATTTGGCAAGAAGAAGGTTTTTAAAAAATAAATTAAATCTTTATTTTCTGACCTAATTGCAAAATAGTGGTTTTGCTGAGTTTATTTTTTTTGCAAAGCAAATCAATAGAAGTTCCATATTTGCGTGCAATAGCCGAAAGCGAATCTCCTGATTTTATTACATAAACATTACCAGCCAACAATTTTCCAGCGTTTGCTGTTGAGTTGGCTGCTTTTTTACCTTTAGCTAAATAGTTAAACGTTTGTTTGTTTATTTGCAAGGTGTCAGAAATCAGTTTGTCATCTGTAAACGAAATAATATCAGCAGGATTAATAGCTTGACCCAAATAACGAACTTCGAAATGCAAATGGCTTCCTCTTGAATTACCTGTATTACCACCTAATCCGACAATATCTCCCGCAAATACTTCCTGACCAACTTCTACTTTTATTTTCGAAAGATGAGCATAATAGGTTTCTAACCCATTGCTATGACGAATTACAACAATATTGCCATACGAAGAACTTTTTTTAGCAATACGAACCTTGCCATCAAAAGCAGCCATCACCTTGTCGCCTGTTTCTAAATCTATATCTACTCCACAATGATAATACCTGCGGTGAGCACCAAACGGACAAGTTACTTTGCCTTGAAAAGGATGAACATAACCACAACTGTTGTTGTCGCACAGGGTAATCTTTTTTGAAATTTCTCTTAACGAATCAATATTACATTTTCTGAAATGAATATTTTCGGTGTCCCAGTCTTCGTATAAATCGAAAGCGGGAGAAAGCGCAAGCGTGTCGTTACACGATGGCAATTCTTCTTCGTTAAAAATGTAAGGTACAGTGTCGGTAGGCTCGGTGTAGGGATTGGTGAAATCAATAGGGCTAGCAACTGTGTTGGCAGAAGCCAAATACAGCAACGAAAAGAGAAGAAAGAAAGAAAAGGTCTTTTTCATTCGTTAATTTTTTACAACTATTACTATCAGAGTCCATCTCGTTTTTAAAGATGTGCAAATATGTAAATTTTATTTTAAAATGCAAGTGTTAATATATGTTAACCAAATTTAAGTTTTAAACAATTGGTAATTTTAGTGGCTTTTATCACTCTTTAATTACAAAACAATTTTGCATACATTTGCCCCATGAATTTTTTGCAGGATAATAAAAATAACAAAACCATACGACTGGTTATTTATGAATTGATAAAGCTAGGAATCTGTTTTTTGGCGGGGTATGTTTTTTATACTTTGCTTCCTATTACGCTTTATATTATAGCATTGCCGATTGACATTTTCAGTTGGCTAATATTTAAAAAAAAGAAGTGGAGATTTAAAAAGTGGTTAAGAATGTCCATTCTTTTATACATTCTTATTTTTATAGCAGACTACGGTTGGTTCGAATCTGGACACGAAGACCCGTTTTCGTTTTTGTTGGATTGGATAAACTAAATTTCCTTGTTCTCTGAAAACTGAATTAAATCAATCAGCTTTTTCCCGTTCTCAGTATTCGAAAAATTAAGAGAAAGAATTTTTTCTCTTTTCTCTTTTTCATTCATTTCAAAAGGCAATTCAAAAAGGCGAACTGTTTCTTTTATCATTTCATCAGCGGTATTTTTAATGCTGCACAATTCCTCTAATCCTGTATTGGCTACCATTGGTGAGTTTACCAAAGAATGTCTGCCTGCAAACAAAGCAGCAAGTAGTTTTAATTTTATTCCTGTAGCCTGAAAAGTGGGCAATACATTTATCTGTGCATTTTTTATCAGTTCGTCAATTTCCTGTGTATTAATGTTTGCTCTCAGTTCAATATTATTATGTTTCAATACAGTTTCAATAAGTTCTTCGGATGGTTTTCTTCCTGCAATAATGAGGGGAATATTTATTTTGGAAAACACTTCATTCACCAAATATAAAGCTGCCTGATTGTTTTCGCCCACTTCCAAATTGCCATGATACAAACAATATTCACCTTTCCCTTCTTTAATAATTACTTTTTCGTTGGGATGAAAAGCAGTGATGTGATGCACATTATTATATCTACCCGACAGTTCTTTTGCATCCGCAGGAGAAATGGCAGCAATGTAATTTGCTTTATTCAACACCTTTTCGAAACGTTTTAATTTGGTTGCTTCCATCCCAAAATATATTTTTCGGAAAATAGATTTCTCAACCTTTTCAAGGTTGATGTAATATTCATGCTCTATATTATGAGTGCGCACAATTTTTATTCTATCTTTCAATCTCGAATCGGAAAGATGGAAACAACAATGCAATCCTTCAAACATAATTGGATGTCTATCGCGAAGCAATGTTTCCATCAGTTTTTCGGACGAGCGGGTAACTACTACGAAAGGCAACATGTTGAACAAATATTGTTTGCTCATTTTGCGTTTGTAATAATATACCTTTTCGCAAATGCTTTGGAGACTCAATGCTTCTGCACGTCCATATTCAAAACAATGTAAATGAATTTTTATTCCTTGCTGATGCAGTGCTTTTATTTTATAATAAATATCTATCACCCCTCCGTAATTGGCAGGATAAGGCACATCAAATGAAATTATATGTAGGTGTCGGGGTTCGATAATATTAAAGAAACTGTTTATAAATAGCAATCAATTGCTGTTCTTCTTGTTCCCAGTTTAATTTTAAGGCTGCAATTTTAGTATTTTTTTTCCACACTGCTAGTTTTGTTTCGTTATTCAATATCGCATTAATTTTATCAGCAATGTGTTTCGGTTGATGATTTTCAATAATATCGCCTATTTGGTATTGATTAATAATAGTTTTCAGTTCGATTAAATTAGACGATAAAACAGGAACTCCCGCATGAATATAATCAAACAATTTATTTGGTAAACTGTAGCGGTAATTAATGTTGGTGTCTTTATCCAACGTTAAACCCAAATCGGCAAGTGCGGTGTATTGCATTAATTTTTCGAAAGGAATTTTACCGAAAAAAATAACCTTTTCACCTAACTTAAAATCAATAACCATTTGTTTCAAAACATGTATCACATCTCCACTTCCAATAATAAACAACACTGCGTTATTTACATATTGCATTGCTTGCACAGCTTCTTCGGCTCCTCTGTCCATATTAATACCAGCTCCTTGAAGCACAATTATTTTTTTATCAATTCGTATATCTAATTCTTCTTTTGATTTATTTACCACATTTTTGCTGTTTGATAATAGTGGAATGTTCCTAACCACTTTTACATCCACCTGATACTCTTCCGAATAAATTTTGGCAATGGAATTGTTTACAGTAAATACATTTTTTAATTTCGGAAATGTCCATCGCTCCAAACGCTTCCAAATCTTCCTTTTAAAAGGGTTTGCTAGTAGTTCTGGAACTTCACAAAACAACTCGTGACTGTCGTAAACTAGATTTTTTTTTTTTATTTTAGAGATAAGATAATTCGGAAACAACGTATCCAAATCGTTTGCCACCAACACATCTGCTTTGTGAAACATTAAATACCAAAATAATCTTTTCTGAAATTCAAGATAAAAAAAAGGTCCTTTTTCGAAAAGCAAAAACATTCGTTTTGTTGTATAGTCTCGTTTTGCAAGGGGCATACTTTTTCTTTGTTTGCGACCAACCAATATTACTTGGTAACCCATCTTGTGCAATGTGGTACAAACTTTATGCACCCGCTGGTCGGTGCTCAAATCATTTATTACTGATACTATAGCTCTTTTCATTTTTTTCGATAACTTTGCGAAGATATAAATTACCATGATTATACACGAAAATTATTCTTTAAAGAAATTAAATTCTTTTCATATTGATGCTTCTGCAAAGTATTTTGTTGAAGTAACTTCATTAAAAGAAATTCAGACAATATTATCTTCAACTATATTTCGAACTACTCCCAAACTAATTCTTGGTGGGGGCAGCAATCTGTTATTCACAAAGGATTTTGATGGTATTGTAATAAAAAATAATCTTTCAGGAATAAGCATAATAAAAGAAGATGAAGAGTGTTATTATCTAAAAGCCGGAGCAGGAGAAGTGTGGCATAATCTTGTAATGCATTGCATCAATAATAATTATGCTGGATTAGAAAATCTTTCATTGATTCCCGGAAATGTTGGTGCGAGCCCCATGCAAAACATTGGTGCTTATGGGGTGGAGATAAAAGATTGTTTTCAGGAACTGGAAGCATTTCATATTCATGATAAAGCAAAAGTCAATTTTACAAACGCAGATTGTAAATTTGGCTATCGCGAAAGTGTTTTTAAACATGAAAACAAAAATCAGTTCATCATCACTTCAGTTACATTTAGATTGAATAAAAAGCCAAAATTCAATATTAGTTATGGTGCAATAGAAAAGGAACTGGAAGCAATGGGCACAAAGCAACTAAGCATACAGGCAATAAGCAAAGCGGTTTGTAACATTAGAAACAGTAAATTGCCAAACCCCGTAGAGATAGGCAATGCCGGGAGTTTTTTTAAAAATCCTGAAATCAGTAAATTAAAGTATGAGGAACTGAAAACTGAATTTCCAGCTATTGTGGGTTATGATTTAGAAAACGGAAACACAAAATTGGCTGCTGGTTGGTTGATTGAACAATGCGGATGGAAAGGGAAAACAGTTGGCGATGCAGGAGTACATAAATTGCAAGCCTTGGTATTAGTTAACTATGCAAATGCAAAAGGAAATGAAATTTTTGATTTGTCAGAAAAAATAATGAACTCAGTAAAACAAAAGTTTGCAGTTGATTTGGAAAGAGAAGTAAATATTATTTAAACTGAAAGATACCTTGTTTTAATCACATTGATATGATGCACCGCATGACCTGCAATCATAAATAAAATAGCTCTCACCGAAACTTCTTTACCATTTGCATTCCCCATTTCATTTAGCATTGCTTCATCAAAACACTTGAACAAAGCGATATTCGATTCTCTTACCACAGCAAACTCATGCCCTAAATCATACATTGTACGTTTATTAAAATTCGAATTGGCAACATAATTATTTTCATCAAAACCTGGCAATGGAGTTTTATCTTTCCGTGCAAAACACAATGCGCGATAAGCCATAATTCGCTCTGTATCTATAATGTGACCAATCACTTCCTTAGGTGTCCATTTGTCGGGAGCATAAACAAAATTTTCTTTCTCTTCCGAAATTCCTGAAAGCAATTCTTGTATATCAATCACCTGTTTATCCAACACTTTCAGAATATTATCCGATTTTATTAAATCAATATATTGTTTGTAATAAATTGGGTGTTCAGTGGTTTCTGGACGTTTCATAATAGGAAATAAAATTAATTTAATCGTTGAGGTACTATTAATTCAAATTCAGGAATCACCACCTGAAAGCGGGTTTTATCTATTTTGCGCTCCATCATATAACTTCCGTTAATTCTTCCAATATCGGTAGTTAGGCTACAAGCCGATTCGTATTCAAACATTTCTCCAGGTTCAAGTATAGGTTGCTCACCAACCACACCTTCACCGTCCACTGCGCTATGCTCGCTGTTCGAATCAAAAATATCCCAATGGCGAGAGATAAGTTGAACGGTGTATTCGCTTTTGTTTTCAATGGTGATGTGATAAGAAAACAAATAGTGATGTTGTTCCACCACCGAATGTTCGCTCTGAAATTTTGTTTCCACACTTATTTTTATTCCGTGTGTCACTTTATAAGCTTGTGTTCCCATAGCATTACAATTTTATTTGTTTTAATAATGCGGTGCAATATTAAACATTTCTTTAATAAACAAACAAATATTATGCTAAAATGATTTGAACAGTGGATAATACAGAACCATTTTATTCTTCACCAGTTTAATTAATACCTTCCACAATTTATTTTATACCTTCTCCAGTTCATTATATACCTTCCACAATTCATTTTATACCTCCCCCAGTTCATTTTATTCCTTCTCCAGTTCATTTTATACCTCCCCTAGTTCATTATATACCTTCCACAATTCATTTTATACCTCCCCTAGTTCATTATATACCTTCTCCAGTTCAACTTATTCCCGAATCAGTTCATTTTATACCTTCTCCAGTTCAACTTATTCCCGAAAAAGTTCATTTTATTCATTCACCAGTTCAACTAATTCTAGAAATAGTTCAACTTAATCTTTCTCCAGTTCAACTTACTCCAGAAATGGTTCAACTTATTCCTTCTCCAGTTCATTTTATTCCTCAACCAGTTCAACTTATTCCTTCTCCAGTTCATTTTATTCCTCAACTAGTTCAACTTATTCCTTCTCTAGTTCAATTTATTCCTTCTTTTGTTCAACTATTTCCTTCTACAGTTCAACTTATTCCTTCTACAGTTCATTTTATTCCTCAATTAGTTCAACTTATTCCCGCCCAAAATCAAATTTTATTTTTTTGAAATCTCAGTATAAATCAATGACAAATGACTAATGACCATTACCTATCCTTCACCGAATTCAATCGTTTTACCCCAATCAGTTGGTCGTAAAAAGTTCCTGTGAGATGATGATACACATAAATAGTGTAATCGTTTTCCGTTTCTTGGTGCATGCCTTCAATAAAGGTTTGGTCAGCTTCGGGCTCTGAGTTATGAATAAAAATATATTCGTAATTATAATATCCCTGTTTTAAATACAACGTGCATTCGTAACCAAATCTTTTTGGGTTATAAATCATTTTATTTTCGGAATTAAATTTCCAATCGTTGAAAGCACCTGCTACATATAAGTTTCCATCGGTCATAGCATCATCATAAGCCATAAAAAACGATATATAACAATAATCAGCATCTATATCCGAATTGTTTCCTTCCTGAATATGCACCAGATAATTTCCGTTCATATCAATTGAACTTGCATATCTTTTAAAAGAGCGTTTTTCGTCAGGCTGCAATTCCACATGGTTACCCGATGTGTCTATAACAATATTTTTTACTCGCTCGGAATGATAACGAATACTCTTAATATCAAAAATCCGAAATTCACTTCCCCCGTCAAACACATTTACATCATCATAATCATACACCAATTCATCATCTTTTACAAACAAAGGTTTTAAATTTGTTTTTACATTATCCCACCTATTGTTTTGCGAAATCACAATTTTTAAATCTTGGTAAGGGTCGGTGATAGGGTATTCCGAATGGAACACAGAGAAATCAATTTCCTGTTTAAACGTCCGGTATTCAATAATACTCGCAGGTTTTACCCTTGCCACCACCGATACTTTATTTTGAAACACCATGAAACGCTTTGTTAACACAAGGTTATCGGGCTTGCTGTCCTGATATACTTTAAGAATATAATTTCCCGATTTTGTAATTTTCATATTGTCGTTCGGAAAATTTACTTTGTAATGAGTGTAGGGCTGAATCGTGTTAAACGAAAATTTATAATCAATAATCATGTTGTCCGAAAAGCCATCAATGTAGTCTGCCGTGCTCAAATCGTCCACTTTCCAATCGGCACTGCAATGTATTAATGTGTACATATAATTTTTAGTATCTGCATCCAAATCATCAAAACTTAAAACGAGTTTTCCGTCCGAATCAAGATTTAAAATAGGTTGCGAAAGCTCAAAACTTTCGTCATGCAGTTGAACTGTTTTAATATTTGACTTGTAAATAAAATCTTCGCAGAGCAGGGTGGAGTTAGCTTTGGAAGTAGTATCAATCATATCAGCCCATCTTCTTTTCTTTTTTGTTTGGGAAAAGGAAGTAGCGGAAGAAACAAAAAGAAATAACAAAAGAAAGGGAAAAATATTTTTTTGACTCATTCCTTTATTTTATCAAAATCGGCATCAGCAGTTGGGTCGAAGTAAGTATGCGCTAAGTACCAAATATTATTGGTTGCAATCATATTATTAATCGGGTAATCCGAATATTCCGAATTGGTTTCGTCAATAGGCGAATTCTGCAATCCGCCCCTGAAAGCAACAATGATGAAAGCAGGCACTAAAATAATTTGTGCCCATTTCATTTTTATATTTTCAATCGGAGATGAAAAATTGGTGATGTATCTTCTATAAAATTTAATTCCTATCAAGGCACAAATGCCTGACGAAAAAATAAGAAGCAACACCGACCATAAGGAAATAAAAGGAAGTACTTCTTTAGAAGTTAGAAAATAGTTCAACGCTCTTGCGCCCATCAAGGTTCCCCATTCTCCATATATTTTCAGATTAAGAATGCTTAACAAGGAAACCAAAATGATGAGTAAAAAATTATATCCAAGGTTGAGTAAATGAATTAATCGGCTTTTATAAAACTGCTGAAATGTCCATAGAATAAAGGGAATGATGATGGCACCTGTAGCAGCAGATAAATCTAACCGAAATCCAAACAAAAAACTTAATCCTGTTTCTGAATGTCTGCCATCAATAATGCGAGTGTGATGATAGATGATAAACAACATTCTAAAAAGTGCGAAATACAAGAGCCAGAATACTATTAATCTGAAAATAAAATGTATTTTTATTTTAGGAAATTTCATTGGTTATTCAAAATATAATTTTCCATCTCCTGTTATCTTTTTATCAATGGTTGGTGGGTTTCCGTAACAATATACATCACCGTTCAAATCAATGTAACATTTTAATTCATCAGTTGCATTTACATAACATAGGCCCGTGGTAAAGGTATGAACATAAGTAATTGAAGTGTGCAAGTCTTTGCAATTTAAAAAAGAGCAGCCGCCAATATCAGCATCATGTTCATGTGTAGTTCCACTAAGGGTTACATCACCATATCCGAAAATGTGAGAAGTTACGCTGTGGTTATTTACAGTTAGGTCAATGTTCCCTGAGTTTTTTATCTGTATATCAAAATCAGGTGTAGTAATGGTATTCATGCTTTTAATATTTCCTGTTCCGTCCGATGTAATGTAATTTATTACCGGCATGTGAACGTAAACGTTCAGAGTTTTGTTATAGCTGCGTGCCCAATTGCAGCGGTTTTTATTTGTAATTACCAATGTTCCATTATCCACTTCTGTTTCTATCAGCCACCCAACATTTTTTCCTGCTTCTACTTCCACACTAAACTCCGGAGCTTGAGTAATAAAAACATTCAAATTATCTTTTACCAATAACTTATCAAAATTACTCACCCAGCGTTTGGTAGTTTCTATAGTGCCTGTGCGTTTAATGCAATCGCAGGCATTTTGTTTTTTGCAGGAAGAAAGAAAAACCATTCCCAATAAAAGCAGAAAAAAAGTATTTGGTATAAGTTGTTTTGCTTTCAAATTTTCAAATTGTTTCATTTTTATATTAAATTATAACTGATAACCTATTCCCCATTCAAAATAATCGGCTACCGCCCAATGAGTTATTAATGTTACGTTTGCGATGATGTGTTTTGTAACCATGTATCTTATTCCGATGCGATGAAAAAATCTTCCGTCATAATTTCTATTGTCGTAAAAGTACACACCAAAATCAATTGGTAACGAAACACGGTGCATGTTAAACGAATAACAAAACTTAACGCCTGCACGTAACAAATTGGAATTAGAAAAACTTAATGTATCATCTTTCAATAATTTTTTCAACGAATTGTTGTACGACATCTCTATTCCTCCACCAATTTTATTTTTGTAGTTGGAGTTGTGATAAAAGTTTGCCATCAGCCCGTAAGCCATGTACCGTTGCGTTCCGGGTGGCATCATCTCTTTTATTCCTACCACACCAATTAGTTGAGGATGCCATTCTTTTTTTGCTTTTGCAATCGAATCTTTTTTCAATTGAAGATTTTTATTTCCAAATACGTAATTCACTCCAAGATTAACAGTAGCAATATTTATTCCCAAATTGGGAGTGGTAATGGCTCCGTTTGATGCATGAGTTAATCCTATTCCAGCATCCAATCTCCATGATTTGGTAAGCATCCTAGCAATGCTCATTCTTAGATTTACAAATCCATTTAAATGCGAACCAATGGCATTGTTTTGATGATTGTCTATCCTATCAAAAGGTCTGGTGATATACCCTAAACCAAAACCCAAGCGCAAATTCAAACTTGTTTTTTTGCTTAACTTATTCAAACGGATATTAGTGTAAGGATAGATGGCTTCTAAACTTCCTAACTGTTTTGGGTTTCCTAAATCCAAATGCAATGCACACATTCCAATTTCAGGATATTTATGAATCTGTTGCCAAGGCTTGCTTCCATCGGTTCTGAAAATATAATTTAGCTCTGCACCAAACACATGACCTTTTATTAATTGGGTCATATTGCCTCTGTGTGCAATAATATATCCGGCATGCCCCTGAACGGAAAGTAGAAAATCGTGACGTGGAGAATCCTGAGCCTGCACCAAAACAGGCAGAAGTAATAAAATAAATAACTTAAAATGTATTCGTATTCGTTGCATCAAAAGGGAATAATTGTTTGCTTTTTTAAAAGGCGTACAAAATTATTAAAATTATTGGCTTACACTATAGTTGTTGTAAACTCAATAGCGTTACATTTGTATTTCTAAAAAGAAACTAATGGAAGAAAAATTAAAAGCATTTGAACGATTATTAATTATTATGGACGAATTGCGCGAGCAATGTCCATGGGATAAAAAACAAACTATTGAAAGTTTGCGTCACCTTACTATCGAGGAAACATACGAACTCGCAGATGCAATCATAGAAAAGGATATGCAAGGAATAAAAAAAGAACTGGGTGATATTTTATTACACATAGTTTTTTATGCCCGTATTGCTTCCGAAACTAATGAGTTTACAATTACTGAAGTTATTAATTCATTGTGCGAAAAATTAATTCATCGTCATCCGCATATATATGGTGATGTTAAAGTGGCGGACGAAGAAGAGGTAAAACAAAATTGGGAAAAATTAAAATTAAAAGAAGGAAACAAATCAGTATTAGGTGGTGTTCCTGTTTCGTTACCATCATTAGTAAAAGCATCGCGCATACAAGAAAAGGCTCGTGCTGTTGGTTTTGATTGGGAAAACCCTGGACAGGTGTGGGAAAAAGTGCAAGAAGAGATTAATGAACTAAGACATGAAGTGGATAGCGGTGCTCCATTCGAAAAGATAGAAGGTGAGTTTGGTGATGTTTTATTTTCGTTGATTAATTATGCTCGATTTGTAAATATTAATCCAGAAGATGCATTGGAGAAAACAAATAAAAAATTTATCAAACGGTTTCAATATTTGGAAGCAGGAGCGGCCAAAGTGGGAAAACAATTAAGCGATATGACGTTGGCAGAAATGGATGTGTATTGGAACGAAGCAAAAAAATTGTAATCAATTTATAAATGAATTTTCTCTCCCACCTTTATCTTGCAGGAAATAGCGAAGGATTAATTATCGGCAATTTTATTGCTGACTCAGTAAAAGGAAGTGCCTACAATAACTTTTCGAAAGAGATACAACAGGGAATTATTCTGCATCGAAAAATAGATTCATTTACCGATTCGCATCCAGTAGTAGAACAAAGCAAACAAAGGTTAAGAGCGAAGTATAAAAAATATTCAAGTGTAATAGTTGATATTTATTACGACCATTATTTAGCAATTAATTGGAAAAAATATTCTGAAATAGAGTTGGAAATATTTGTGCAAAATATTTATTCTATTATAAATAACAATCATTCTATTCTCCCAGAAAAATCTGCTCGCTTTACAAAATATATGCTGGAGCATAACATTCTTTTTGGGTATTCAAAGCTGGAAGGAATTGAAAGAGTTTTATATGGTATGTCGCGCAGAGCAACATTTGAATCGAATATGGAACAAGCCATACACGACTTAAAAGAACATTTTGATTTATTTGAAAATGAATTTAAAATTTTCTTTCCGGAGTTGCAGCAATATGTAAAATCAGAAATTCTAAATACCAATGTATAAATTCTAAAAAAGCTCTGTGAAACTCTGTGTCTCCTCCTTTTAACTCTGTGTAATAAAAAAATCCTCCTCAACTCTTTTTTCTCACAAACTCATCAACTCCCTCAACCTCGCAGCCTGTCTTCTTGATAACTCTATTCGTTCTCCTCCTTTTAAAGTAACCATCAATCCTCCGCTGAACCAGTTTTCTATTCCTTCCACCCATTTCAAATTAATAATATATTTCCGGCTTGCTCTAAAAAATGTTCTTACATCCAAACGTTCTTCCAGTTGATTTAATGAACGAAGAATCAAGGGATGGTTTTTGTCAAAATGAACTCTCACATAATTTCCTTCCGACTCCAAAAGCCTAACATCACTCAACTTTACAAACCAGCATTTATCTCCATCTTTTACAAATACCTGATCTTTTTCGGAAAGTAAATAAGTTGGAGGAGTGGTTTCCGCTTTGTCCAGACTTTCTTTGTTCAAAATTTTTTTCACTGTTTCTGCCAATCGTGTTGGTTGAATAGGTTTCAACAAATAATCCAGTGCATTTACTTCAAAGGCACGAATAGCATACTCATCAAACGCAGTAACAAATACTACTTCGGGCACACCACTGATTTGTTCCAGCAATTCGAAACCATTTTTGCCAGGCATTTGAATGTCCAGAAATATTACATCTGGATTTAATTTCTCAATCATTTCCATTGCTTGTTCAGCATTAGCAGCTTCTCCCACTATTTGTACTTCTGGATATTCTGCTAATAAATTTTTCAGTTCCTGACGTGCCAAACGCTCGTCATCAATTATTATTGCCTTCATAATTAATTAAGTTTTTAGGAATTATTAATTCAGTTATTACATGGTTCAAATCTTGATTTTTTATTTTTAAAGATGCTGCAGTACCATACAACAATTGCAAACGCTGCATGGTATTCTTTATTCCAAAACCACTATCACTCGTAGTGTTTTCTTTCAGTTGTCCGCTGTTGCGAATAATAATTACTAGTTTTTCTTTTTCAATTTTTGTAATCACTTCCAAAATCCCCCCTTTGGTAAGTTTCGAAATGCCGTGTTTAATGCCGTTTTCCACCAACGTTTGAATCATTAAAGGGGGCACTTCAAATTCTGAGCTTCGTGCATCTATCTGCATAATTACTTTTAAACGCTCTTCGTAACGAACTGATTCCAGTGCAAGATAATCGTTTACTATTTTTAATTCTTCGTCAAAAGCAATTACTTTATTTTTTCCCATTTGCAACGTATTTCTTAAAAGGTTGCTTAGTTGAGTAATTGCTTCCTTCGACTTCATGGGGTTTTCGTCCACCAAAGCTCTTATACTATTCATGGCATTAAATATAAAGTGAGGATTCAATTGCGATTTAAGTTTGTTCAGTTCTATTTCATTAATGGATGCTTCCCATTTCAGATTTTCTATCTCAGCTCTTTTATAATTCTGAATGAAATGGAACAGAAAATAAATAAGCGACCAGAAAAAATAAACAAACGCCAAGTTTAAAACCGCAGAAACAACAACAATATTATTTTGATGTTTGTTCCCGGAAATGTTGATAAGTGATTCTATTGCGTATTGCCCATAATCGTGAAGGGTAGCGAAGAGTACACTTGCAAAAATAACAAGCGGAATTACTAAAAGAGTATTTAATCGTAACCACCCAAACTGAATAATAATGCTACGGTAAACGTGAGAGAGGAAAACACCAAAAACAAAAAGAATAAATTGACTGATGGCAAAACTGATGTTAAAATTGCCATTGAGTTGGGCAAACACACACTGAAACAATACAAAAATCAACCATCCGCCAAGCTGACAAATCCAATATAGTTTTTTTTGTGTCATGAGTCAGGAATAAATAAGGGAATGGTTGCTACGGACCATTCCCTCTGTGAAATAAAATTAACACACAAACCATGTATTAAAAATTTCAATACAAAATTACACTTTGCTTATTTTGGCAGAACAAAAATTACACGAATGGTAAAATTTGTTTATTAACGGAGTAATTAAGCAGTTGTGTGAACTAGTATTTTTTGAATTACATCCCCTTGTCGGATTTTATCAACCACTTCCAATCCTTCTGTAATCTTTCCAAAGCAAGTATGATTTCTATCAAGATGAGCAGTATTGTCCCTACTCAATACAATAAAAAACTGGGAACCTCCTGTATCTCTGCCGGCATGTGCCATAGAAAGTACTCCTTTGTCGTGATATTGATTTTCACCTGTCAATTCACAATTAATTTTGTAGCCCGGTCCGCCACTTCCTGTTCCGTTGGGGCAACCGCCCTGTACCACAAAATCGGGAATAACACGGTGAAATTTTAATCCGTTATAAAAGCCTTTGTTTGCCAAATCGCAAAAGTTTTTTACGGTGTTGGGAGCATCTTTTTCGAAAAACTCCACTTTCATGGTACCTTTAGTGGTCACTATTTCTGCTGTTTGCATATTCTTTATTTTTTTGCAAAGATATGTTTTTTTATTTTTACTACATTTGTTAACTATTAAAGACCGCAATGACTGAAATCAAATCCTCCAATTATTCCATCTTCGTTTCAAAGAATATTTCAAAAGAAATAAAAAAATTTCTGAAAGCCAATAAAAGAGGGTATTCCAAACTTTTTGTTTTGGTGGATGAAAATTCGATGAAGTATTGTTATCCTCAATTAGTGTCGGAAATAGAACAATTCAGGGATGCTGAAATAATTGAAATTGAAAGTGGGGAAGAAAATAAAACAATTGAAATTTGTGCACAACTTTGGGCTACACTTAGCGATTATGGTGGTGACAGAAATTCGTTGCTTATTAATTTAGGTGGCGGAGTAATAAGTGATTTAGGGGGATTTGCAGCTGCTACCTTTAAAAGAGGAATTGATTTTATAACTATTCCAACTACATTACTTGCACAGGTGGACGCATCGGCTGGTGGCAAAACAGGTATTAATGCTGACAATCTAAAAAATGAAATAGGAGTATTTGCCAACCCGAAAGCAGTTTTTGTATGCCCTGATTTTTTGTCCACACTAGATGCACGACAGCTATTATCAGGTATTGCAGAGATAATTAAACATGGATTGGTGGCTGATGCGAAATACTGGAAAAAAATAGCCGAGTGTAAATTTGCCGATTTGGAATTATTAGAGAATTGTATTATTGCGTCTATTAAAATAAAAAATGAAATAGTACAAAAAGATCCAATGGAAAAAGGGTTGAGAAAAATTTTAAATTTCGGACATACCATTGGCCATGCACTGGAAACTTTTTTTATGGAAGAAAAAAGCCAAAAACAATTGTTGCACGGTGAAGCAGTGGCAATAGGTATTATATGCGAATCGTATTTGTCAACCAAAGTATGCAAATTAAAAGAAAGGGAACTGAAAGAAATTACACGATTTATTTTGAGTAATTTTGCATCTGTAAAAATCGAAAAAAAGTATTACACCAGAATAATTGAATTGATGTGCCATGATAAAAAAAATACAAAAAGAGAAATTAATTTTTCGTTGTTGTCCGATATTGGTAAATGCGAAATAAATAAAGCAGCAACTTCGGATTTGATAAAGGAATCGCTGAATTATTATTCGAAACAAGTAAGTGTTTTTAGAAAATGATGTACCGCATTTCTCATCCCACCAAGACATTAAAAGGAAGTGTTGCACTTTCTTCCTCCAAAAGCGAAAGCAATCGGGTATTGATTATACAGGCATTGTGTAAAGATAAATTTGAAATAAAAAATCTTTCCACCGCAGAAGATACGGTTATACTTCAAAAGATATTGAATACAATAAATGTTTCAGCAATAAATGATGTAACTTACGATGTTGGAGGAGCAGGTACCACCATGCGGTTTTTAACTGCTTTTCTTGCCACTCGCCAAGGTACATATACTTTGACAGGCAATAGTAGAATGAAGAAACGCCCGATTGGAATATTGGTGGAAGCATTGCGTCAATTAGGTGCAGACATTGAATACCTGGAGCAAGAAGGGTATCCACCATTGCAGATAACAGGGAAACATTTAACAGGTGGAGAAGTGGAAGTGGATGGAAGTGTTAGTAGTCAGTTTATTTCGGCATTACTCCTAATTGCACCTGAATTGAAAAACGGATTGGTAATAAAATTTAAAGGAGAAGTTACATCACGCCCTTACATTGATATGACCATGAAAATGATGCAAGAGTTCAGGGTGTATGGTATTTGGCAGGATGAAAGTATTTCGGTGAGTCAGCAAAATTATTATAAAAAGAGTGAAGAAAATTACGTGTATAAAGTAGAAGCTGACTGGAGTTCGGCTTCTTACTGGTATGCTATAGGAGCATTGGCAAAAGAAACAGACTTTATGATAAAGGGATTGAAACGCCCAAGTTTGCAAGGAGATGGAATGGTGGCAGATATGTTTACTTTTTTCGGAATTAAATCGGAATATTCGGAAGAAGGAATCAGGATTACAAAAACAAAATTAATTGAAGAGCATTTTGGTTTTGATTTTTCTGATTGCCCTGATTTGGTGCAGACCATTGCAGTAGTAGTAAGTGCGCTAAATATCTCTGCTTTCTTTAACGGGCTACATACCCTGAAAATAAAAGAAACGGACAGGATTGAAGCATTGCAGAATGAACTTGCAAAATTGGGAGTGAAGGTGGAAATAGAAAATGAAAACAGCATGAAACTAACACCTCCTGCTAAACTTCATCCTCCTAAAATGATTGAAACGTATGATGACCACCGCATGGCAATGGCTTTTGCTCCGCTAGCAATGGTGTTCGATTCCATCACGATAGAGCAACCTGAAGTAGTAAAAAAATCGTATCGTAATTTCTGGAATGATTTGAAACACCTGGGATTTGCGATAGAGGAAGTGGAAGGGAATTAAGAATTAGGAATTTAGAACCAAGAGTTATTTAATGGAGACGAAAACTACTAAAATAAAAAACCCCCGAAGAATTTCTTCGGGGTTTTTGCGTTATGTTTAGTAAATATTAATATTCATCTTCGTTAAAAAAGAAGTCTTCCTTGGTTGGATAATCGGGCCAAATTTCTTCAATTGTTTCATATATTTCTCCTTCGTCTTCAATTTCCTGAAGATTTTCAATTACTTCCATGGGTGCTCCTGAGCGGATTGCAAAGTCAATTAATTCTTCTTTGGTTGCGGGCCAAGGCGCGTCTTCAAGGTTTTTAGCTAATTCAAGTGTCCAATACATGCGGTTATTTATCTAAATTATTTTTAATTATTTTCAAATTTTGTGCAAAAGTAAAAATTAATTTCACTAATCAAAGCCCAAAAGACTATTTTTTGTTTTCCACAATTGATAAAGGGTTTTAAAGAGTTTTGATTTAACAAAAATTACATTCTGGGTTTCCAGGGAATTTCTTCTGCCTTCAAATCGTGTGATAATTTTCGGGAGAGCACAAATAAGTAATCGCTCAGGCGGTTTAAATATTTTATAACTAAATCAGCAACAAAACTATTTTCTGAAAGTTGGATGGTGATGCGCTCTGCTCTGCGGCACACACAGCGGGCAATGTGGCAATACGAAACGGTGGTGTGTCCTCCGGGCAAAATAAAAGATTTCATTTCGGGCAACGTTTCATTCATCTTGTCCATTTCATTTTCTAAAAGAACAACATCTTCTTCTTTTAAATCTGGAATTTTCATTTTCGATTTATCGGGGTCGGAAGCTAAAGATGCGCCAATGGTGAAGAGTCGGTCTTGTATTTCAACTAATATTTTTTTTGATTGAGCATCTATATCCTGATCACCGATTAAACCTATATGAGAATTTAGTTCGTCAACTGTTCCATAAGATTCAATGCGGATGTGATGTTTGGGAACACGAGTACCTCCTATTAATGAGGTTTGTCCTTTATCGCCTGTTTTGGTATAGATTTTCATTTAATTTGAAAATTTGATGATTTGAAAATTTGGTAAAGAAAAACTAATGAACCAATCTGCTACTAACAGAAATAATATTTTCGTTTTTATAATCTCTTTCCACTATTCCATCTTTTAATCTTACAATTCGGTGGGCATGTTGTGCAATGTCTTCTTCATGAGTTACCAGCACAATGGTGTTTCCCTGTTTATGTATTTCTTCGAGCAATGCCATAATTTCGATGGAGGTTTTGGAATCTAAATTCCCGGTTGGCTCATCGGCTAAAATAATGGCAGGGTGATTGACCAATGCTCTGGCAATAGCTACTCGTTGACGTTGCCCTCCCGAAAGTTCGTTTGGTTTGTGTGTCATTCTATCTCCTAAACCTACCTGTTCCAGCACTTCTTTCCCTCTTTTTAATCGGTCAGCTTTATTGTATCCTGCATAAATCAAGGGAAGCATCACATTATCTAAAGCAGTGGAGCGGGGTAATAAATTAAACGACTGAAACACAAAGCCTATTTCTTTGTTTCGTACTTCGGCTAATTTGTTGTCCAGCATTTGTGCAACAGAAATTCCGTTGAGGATGTATTCACCACTTGTGGGGCTATCCAAACAACCCAGCACATTCATCAATGTGGACTTGCCGCTGCCCGAAGGACCCATCAATGCCACATATTCGTTTTTATTAATTTCTAACGAAACATCACGAAGAGCATGAATTACTTCGGTGCCTATCTTATAGGCTTTGGCAATATTTTTTAAATGGATGATAGCGTTCATGGCGGTGCGAAAGTACTAATAATTTTTAGACCACCCCCCAGCCCCCTCCATAAAGGAAGGAGGGGGTGACGGAGCGTGATGTTCTTTGTTTTAGAATTTGGATTTTTTTTTCATCTTAAAAACGAATTACAAAATGTTGTTTCACCTGTTCTTTTCTGAAAAAAACTATTCCAAGATAAAATAAATCTATGGTGACTGTAACTTGTTTGTTGGTTTTAATTTCATCCCATGCCTGCTTCATTTCGCGGGACCAATAAATATCATCGAAAACAAAAATGGTAGTTTCGGTTGATTTGGTAAGGTATTGTTCAAAATAGTTTAATGTTGCCTTTTTGCGGTGGTTGCCATCGAAAAAAACAAAATCGAGTTTTTCTGTTTTGTTTAATAGGGCAGGAAGTACCTCATCAAAATTGCCTGTGATTTGATTTATGTTGTTTATTTCTAATAGATGAAAATTCTGTGTTGCGATAGCTGCTATTTCGGGGCAACCTTCGATGGTGGTGATGTTAGATTTGGAGTTGGCTTTTGATATATAAGCCGTGGTAATTCCTAAGGACGTACCTAATTCTAAGATATGGTGTGGTTGAAAATGATTGACTAAGCGGAAAAGTAATTGTGCATATTTAGCAGGTTTGGCAGAATAAAGTGCGTGATGTTTAACCGTTCTTGTTTGTTTTCTTGAGTTTAACGAGCCAGCTCCTAAATCAATACACGATACTGTATTGGTATCTTCCAGCAGTTGAGTTCTCAGAGCTTCTATTTCTTTATACACATAATAATCTGTTTTGTTATACACCACATCGTTTAACAAACCAAAAACAAAAGGAGAATGAACCCCGTGTGTGTTGGTTGATTTTAGGAGGTATTTTAGATAAGAATAAACCAGAAACAATTTTTGCATGCTGCGAAAGTAAGGGAAAATAGGTAATTCACGTTTCAATTACTAGTTTATATTTGTTACAGATTTGTGGTCTTTTTTAATTGTTTTATTCCTTTTTTACACTTTTGTATTGATTCTGTACAGTCTTGTACTGATTCTATAGAGTCCTGTATTAATTCTGTAAACTCCTGTATTGATTCTGCACAATCTTGTATTGATTCTGTATACTCCTGTATTAATTCTGTACAATCCTTTATTGGTTCTCTACACTCCTGTATTGATTTTGTACACTCCTGGATTGATTCTGCACAATCTTGTATTGATTCTGTATACTCCTGTATTAATTCTGTACAATCCTGTATTGGTTCTGTACTCTATAGTACTAATTCTCATTATTTTAATGAACAAGGTTTTAAAATTATTCCCTTTTCTAATAATATTATGTTCGAAGTCTTTTAAAATATTTCTGTTTTAAAAAATTATTTCCTTGTCTGCCCTACTATCGGTATACTGTCCTGCCTATTATAAAATGTATATTGAGGGAAATGATTATCATTGACACACAGAAAACTACGTTGCCATGATAAAAAAAATTATTCTCTCCGCAATTGTTCTTGGTATTCACTTGGTAACCGCACAGGTGAATTGGATTAACAAAAACATGTTTGAGCAAAAAAACTTTATTGAAAATAAAGGGCAATGGGATGATTTGACAATTCCGACACTAATTTAAATTTTATTTCGGATAATTGATTGTTCGGCAGGCTGTTTATTAAGTTGAAAACAAAACAATTTTTAACCGGAGAATAGTCAGTTAATAACAAATAATTCATTATTATAAAAAGCCCTGCTAAACAACTACTTAGCAGGGCTTTTTGGTAATATTGGCACTAATAATAAAAAAAAGATAAAAAATAATGCAAAAATCTTTGCCTTGGATGCAACCTTTTGATAATTTTTAGCATCTCTTTAGACGAGGGGTGTACCGAAAGGTTGCCTCTGGTTTTAAAAAAAATAAAAAAATTATTCAACCAATACAATTTATTACTAACTTAGCCAAGCATTTTAAAATAACAAACCAAACAACAGAAAACAACGATTAACTATTAAAAAAAGAATTATGATGTTTAAAAGAATCACACAAATTTTCGCAATAGCAGCCTTGCTTTGCGCGACACCAAAAATAGCTACAGCATCTCACGTATCTGGAGGAGAAGTAACGTATGAAAATGTGGGTGCCAACCAATTTAAAGTAATCTTGGTGTTGTATTGGGATTGTGCTTCGTTCGACCCAGGTCCAACTGCTCAGATGGGAACTACCAACAATGGTGGTTTTGTAGATTTGAACTTTACAGTGAATTTAGATAGTGCTGTGGAAATTTCTCAGTTGTGCCCTAGTTCGATGGCAAGTAGTACTTGCAACGGAGGAACGATACCGGGAAACAAGAAAAATGTTTATTCGGCTGTGGTTACACTGCCTGGTTTATGCAGTTTATGGACGTTTTTCCATAACTCGTGTTGCAGAAACATTTCGATAAATGCCCCTAACTATGATAGTTTTACTTTTTATGCAACGTTAAATAATTTGGTGGCACCAACCAACAACTCACCTTATTTTACTTCTCAACCATTGCCTTACCTTTGTGTTGGGCAAACTGTTTGTTACAGTCCTGGAGTAGTGGAAATTGACGGTAATACATTGGATTTTCAGTTTATTGATGCGATGAGCACCAACTCTACAACCCCAATTACTTATGCAGCAGGTTATACAGGAGCTACACCAATGCCTGGAATCTCGATTATTCCAGGTAACGGGTTGATACAATTTATACCAACCATGATAGGAAATTTTGTGGTTGCATTTCAAGTAACAGAACGAGATGTGAACGGAATTGTGATAGGCACAGTGGTAAGAGATATTCAGATGGTGGTGGTGAATTGTACTAATCAGGTGGTGTCCTGTAATTCGGGACCGGTAACCAATTTATTGGGATTTGGGGCGGTGATATTGCCACCAAATGGGGTGCAAGTTTGCGAGAACGTACCTTTTTCTTTTCAATTCAGTTTTAGTGACCCAGATCCAAATGATATATTATCAATAACTACCAATATTCAACAAGTTATGCCTGGATCTACAATTACAGTATCAGGAACAAATCCTATAACCGTATCGGTAAGTTGGAATGCTCCATTAGGTTCGGCTAATACATTTACAACCTTTGCGGTCACGGTTTCGGATAATGCTTGTCCGGTAACGGGTCAACAAACGGTGAATTACATTATGATGATTTTGCCCGCAACTTTTGCAGGTAATGACCATACTATTTGTGCTAATCAGCCCGATACTTTATATCAAGCCGGTGGACCGGGAACTACTTTTGCATGGACAGTACTTAGCGGTCCGCCAATGATATTGAACGGACCAATGCAGAATTTTTCGTGTGCTACTTGTCAAAACCCTATAGCAACCCCAACAGCAACAACTACCTATATATTAATTACAAATGGAGCAGCAGGGTGTGTGTTAACCGATACAGTAACTGTGTTTGTAGTTCCTGATTTTACTTATACGGTTACACAAAGTTCGGGTAACACGTGTTTGCTGGACCCTGTTCAGTTGAACGTGACCAACATATCGTTAGGAAATCCTAACGCTTATACTTATCTATGGTCGCCTGCCGCCAATTTGAGCAATGTGAATATTCCAAACCCAACAGCCACATTTAGTTCACCGGGTACATACAATTATATGGTAACTGTTACCAGCCCATCGGGATGTGTGCATCATAGTAATATCTCTATTGTGGTTGCACCTGCATTTGCACCTAATATAATAGTAAGTAATGATACTAGTTTCTGTTCGGGTATGGCAACTTTGAATGCAAACTTCAATACCGGTGGAGCTGGAGGAGGAGGAATTCCTGCTGTTTGTGCAATAAGTCCAACAGGAGGATGTAGTGGTAATGCGATGGCATCAATCGTTGGACCTAATACTACATCTGGTACTGCATATAGTTACCCTGCTGTGTTTGGTAACTACTACACCTCTGTGATTACTCAATTTTTATATACGGCTGCTGAATTGAATTCAGCAGGAATAATAGGAGGGAAAATTGACCAGATAGACTGGAATGTTACAGCCACAGCCGGTAACTTAGCGTACCCTGAATTTACAGTAAAAATGGGTTGTACCAACCTTACAACGTTTAACTCTGCCTCACCAGTTCTTGTTGGAGGACTATTCACTGTTAGCCCTGCACAAACCTATAATGTGGTGATGGGTTGGAATAATATAGTTTTTGCAAATGCTTATGAATGGGATGGAATTTCAAATTTAGTTATTGAAGTATGTTTCAGTAATGGACCTCCATGGCCAAACTATATATCGAATTGTAGTAATACTCAATCTGCAACTTCTTATACATCCAGTCAGTGGTCGTTAAGCGATTCTCAGGACCAGTGTCCGGGAGTAACAGGATGGATGTCAACAGCAAATATACATCCTGATATGCGTGTACATTATTGTTCAATAATTCCAAATCCGAATGATTTTACATTCCAATGGACAGCATTTCCGGCAGGAGGGAATATAGCGAACGATACGGCTCAGTTTACTACCGGCTCACCTACTGTAATTACAGATTATCAGGTGGTGGTTACTAATGTTAGTGGAGGCTGTTCGGATATTGATACCGTGCATGTTGATTTAATAAATATTGCAGGAATGTTCATTACCCCTGCAGGACCATACTGTACTGCAAGTCCTTTGGATACACTGCAAATATCAGTTCCTATAGGAACCGGAGTATTCTCAGGTCCAGGCATTATAGATACGAATCTCGGAACATTTGACCCTGTGGCAGCAGGTGTTGGAAGTCATACTATAACTTATACGGTTTCAAGTGGTCTTTGCGGTACGGGCTCAACTTCGATTGTGATTCTTGTTTCAACCACGTTGGATCCAACAATAGCACCGATACCACCATTGTGTACGTCATATAATCCTGTTACATTAACTGCTGCAACGGCAGGAGGTAGCTGGACGGGTTATGGAATTACAGATACTATTAATGGTACGTTTGACCCGACATTGCCCGGACTTGTCGGCAATACTAACATTGTAACCTACACCATTTATTTCCCATGCTATTCCCAGGATACAGCAATTGTAAGTGTGACACAGCAGGTAAATGCAAGCATTAATCCTCCAGGAGGACCTTATTGTATAGACGCCTTGCCAGTGCAACTTTCATCAGGAGGTTTGGGTGGAACATGGGGTGGACCAGGAATGTCGGCTACAGGATTATTTACTCCAAGTTTAGCAGGTGCAGGTACACATACTGTTTATCATTATCTTACTCAATTTTGTGGTGATACGGCTTCAACAACGATAACTGTTATTGCACTTCCTGTAATTTCTTTTGTTCCTGATGTTACCAGCGGATGTGAACCAACGACTGTTCATTTTACAAGTACAACAGACCAACCAGGCGGTCAATATACTTGGGATTTTGGGGATGGAAATTCTTCGAGCGTTGCTAATCCTTACAATACCTATTTGACATACAATGCTGGTGTTCCTTATACCGTTAGTATGACTTATACCAATACTAATGGTTGCTTATCAACTTCGACACAAACAGGAATTATTACTATTTATTCTCAGCCTCATGCAAGTTTTAACGCTACACCGCAGCCAACAGATGTGACACAACCGCAAATTCATTTTCATGATCACTCTACAGGAGTAATAGATATTTGGCAGTGGAATTTTGGTAATGGTGGTGCAGGCTCGAACCAACAAAATCCTCATTATACTTATCCTGATTCTGGATCGTATAATGTTCAGCTTATTGTAACAAACAGTTTAGGGCCATGTTCTGACACAGTTAATCATACTATAGTTATAGACCCGATAATGACCTGCTGGTTCCCTAACTCATTCTCACCAGATGATAACGGAGATAATGACGAATGGAAGATGTCGGGAACCAATATACTACAGGATGATTTTGAAATGTTGATTTTTGACCGTTGGGGAGAGCGATTATTTAGTTCTTCTGATATTAATGTAGGATGGAATGGAAGAAAGGGAAATACTGGGGAGCCTTCTGAGATTGGAGTGTATGTTTATAAAATTCATTTGATAGACTGGAAAGGATTAGCTCATGATTACATTGGTCATATTACATTAGTAAAATAAGTAAAAAATTATACATATAGCAACAAAACTATTCGCAGTTATTTTCTGAGAATAGTTTTGTTGTTATATAAAAAAGCGAAAATAATATAATAAAAAGAAAATGAAAACAATTTACTCATTTCTATTCATATGCCTCGCAATTTCCTTTCAGGCAATTTCACAAAATGCAATTCCTGCCGTTGACAGTAAGGAATATAAACAAATGAAGCTGCAAGGTACTTTGTTGCCTCAGGGCACCGTTCCTGTAGATACAAGGACAGACGAGGAACAAACGAGTGACTTGAGAGCCCAGCTTAAAGAGATTGCGAAAACATCTCCTATTTATACTTCCGGAAACGAGCAGATAATCAGATTTGGACCTCATCATCGTGGTCATACAATCGGCAACCCTATGGGTAATCCAAGCGGATGCGGTTCTTATGTGCCTTGTGGATTGGGTGGTGGTGTGGTTTCGAACGTAACTCCTTGCGATGATTGCAGTACAGCCCAGTTGCCTATATCCTTTAACTTTTGTTTTTATGGCACCACCGAAACGCAGGTTTATGTAAACAATAACGGTACTTTATCTTTTAGTGGTCCTTTCTTTACTTTTGTACCTGTTCCATTTCCCAATAGTTCGTATGACCTGATTGCTCCTTTTTGGGCAGATGTGGAAACCATTGTTACAGGTTCGGGAACGGTGTGTTATGAAAGCACACCAACTCACTTTATTGTTACGTGGACCGCGGTAGGTTATTTTGCAAATCATATTGATAAATTAAATACGTTTCAGGTAATTATTACCGATGGTGTAGATCCGATATTACCAGCAGGTAATAACGTAGGTATTAATTTTGGTCAGATGCAATGGACGACAGGTGATGCATCTGGCGGAACCAATGGATTTGGGGGCACAGCAGCCATTGTCGGGGTTAATCAAGGAAATGGGGTGAATTCTACTCAAATCGGAGGGTTTGATTCTCCAGGTCTTAATTTTTTCAGTCCTACTGCTACCAACAACCAAGTTGGGTGGTTAACTAATAAAACATTTTATTTCAACCTTTGTGGTGCTGCAAATAACATTCCTCCGGTATGCAGTACATTAAACAATTGCGATACGGTAAGAATATGCGGAAATAATGATACTATCATTCTTGATGCATTATTTCTTTCGCCAGAAGCAGGACAAATAACAACTGTTAACGTTAATCTAAACGGGCTTACAGGAGCAACCGTTTTGCCTTTTGGTCCCGGTAATACAGTGGATGCCCAAGTTCAGATTATTGCTACAGGTACAAATTCAGGGTATCATACTATAACTTTTACCGCAACGGATAACGGTGTACCTGTTGGAATTACGACTATTAATGCTGTTATATATATTGATACCAGCAGTACACAGTCACTCGCTGCCGTCATCTCGGGTGTAACCGCTCTTTGCGGGGGTAATAGTACCACCTTGATTGTAACTCCACCCAATTACGACAGCTATGTTTGGAATACAGGGGCAACAGGTAATTCATTAGTGGTCAGCACCTCCGGAACTTATAGTGTAACTGTTACACAACAGTCGTGTTCGGCAACAGTGTCGGTTAACGTTCAGGTTCACCCTAATCCTACTCCTGTCATAACGGGTATTTTAGCTGGAGGATGTGGGACAGGCTTAACAACTTTATCGTGTGACTCATTAATATATGCTTCTTATTTATGGTCGAACGGGGCAACCACCAGTTCTATAACAGTTGGAGTAGGTACATATTCATTAACAGTTATAGACGCGTTTGGCTGTACGGGTACCGCTGCATCGGTAACTGTGACTATGCCTCAGATTCCAGCCTACACTGCTTTGGCTGATACTGTATTTTGTTTGGGGGGGACAGCCAACTTAAGTGTACAGTTTAATGGACCTACAATTCCAGCTACTTGTGCATTGAGTATTTCAGGTGGTTGTTCAGGAGCGGCTAATACAGGAGTAGTTGGTACAGGATTGTCTTCTAGTTCAAACTATTCTTATCCTGCTCCATTTGGAAATTACTATACATCCTCCGTTCAACAATATTTATATACAGCTACTGAATTAAATGCTGCAGGATGGATGGGTGGAAAAATTGACCAACTAGGTTTTAATGTGACTGCTTTAGCCGGAAACACTTCTTATCCCGAATTCACTATTAAGATGGGATGTACCGGTATTACTGATTTTACTTCTACTGCCACCTATGTACCAGGTTTAGTTACGGTTTACCCTGCTCAAACCACTAATGTGGTGATGGGATGGAATACCTTTACTTTTCCTTCCGGTTATGAGTGGGACGGTATAAATAATATCATTATTGAAATTTGTTTCAGTTTCGGTCCTCCTTGGCCAAATTATATCAGCAATTGTAATACGCTTCAAACTAATACTGGCAATTACTCTAGCCAAGTATGGTTAAGCGATTCACAAGATCAATGTGGAGGTCCTGGTGCGTTTGCTTTTGGTTCAACCTATACGATTCACCCGGATATTCAAATGCATTTTTGTGGTGTTGCTCAAAATCCAACTGATTTTGCTTATCAATGGGTATCTTTTCCTGCGGGAGGAAATATAGCAAACGCAACTGCTCAAAATACTACCGGAACACCAACTGCCATTACCCAGTATCAGGTAACTGTTACAAGTAACAATGGAGGCTGTAGTGTAATTGATACAGTTAATGTAGGTCCTATTGATATTGCTACAATGCACTTTTTACCCGCAGGTCCTTATTGTACTGCCAGTCCGCTTGATACATTAGTAATGTCTGTGCCAGTGGGAACAGGCGTTTTCTCTGGTCCAGGAATTGTGGATACCAATTTAGGTACCTTCCTTCCTTCGCTTGCTGGAGTGGGAACTCATACAATACATTATAATGTTAATAGTGGTATATGTGGCGTTGGAGATACCACAACTACTATACTTGTAGCAAATACTCTTGACCCTACCATTGCAAATGTTCCACCTTTGTGTACTTCCTATAATCCTGTTACATTAACCGCTGCAACAGCTGGTGGTAGCTGGACTGGTTATGGAATTACAGATACTATTAATGGAACATTTGATCCTACATTGCCCGGACTTGCAGGTAATACTAACATAGTAACTTATACCATTTATTTCCCTTGTTATTCTCAGGATACAGCACTTGTAAATGTAACACAGCAAGTTGATGCAACTATAAATCCTGTGGGAGGTCCATATTGTATTGATGCTGCACCAGTGCAACTTTCATCTATTGGTTTGGGTGGAACATGGGGAGGACCAGGAATGTCTGTTAACGGAGTGTTTACTCCAAGTTTGGCAGGTGCAGGTACACATACTGTCTATCATTATTTAACTCAATTCTGTGGTGATACAGCATCAGCAACCATTACAGTAATTGCACTTCCTATAATTACATTTACTCCTGATATCACAAGTGGTTGCGAGCCTGTAACCGTTAACTTTACAAGTACAGTTGACCAGCCGGGTGGTTTCTATCACTGGAATTTTGGGGATGGCAATACTTCGAATGTAGCGAATCCTTACAATACCTACTTGACCTATCATGGTGGTGTACCTTATTCGGTTACGTTAACCTATACCAATACAACAGGATGTAAAGATTCAATTACACAAATTGGATTGATAACTGTTTATTCTCAGCCGGTAGCCATATTCAATGCTACTCCACAGCCTACTAATATCACTCAACCGGAGATTCATTTTCATGACCACTCAACAGGAGTAATAGATAATTGGACATGGACTTTTGGAAATGGTGCAGGTTCATCTATTCAGAATCCTACCTATACTTATGCAGATACTGGCTCGTATAGTGTTCAGTTGATAGTAAGCAATGTACATGGTTGTACAGATACTGCCATTCATATGATTATTATTGATCCTATCTTGACTTGTTATATTCCAAATGCCTTTTCTCCTTTTGATGAAAACGGAACAAACGATGAGTTTATGATTAATGGTACAAATATTCTGTTAGAGGATTTCGAAATGGCTATATTTGACCGTTGGGGTGAACGGATATTTACTACAGGAGATTTGCATCAAGGATGGAATGGAAGAAAAGGTAATATTGGGGAAGTGTGTGAGTTGGGTGTTTATGTTTATAAAATCAATTTAAAAGACTGGAAAGGTTTGGCTCATGAATACATTGGACATGTCACCCTATTAAAATAAATACTGTTTTTGACAAATTAAAAGCCTGTTTCAAGAAATTGAAACAGGCTTTTTTGTGAAATAATATCGACTGTGGTAAAATCAAGTAGAAGTATAAAGGAGCTCTCTTGTAGGAGCAGGTACTGACTCTGTTCCATAAATTGTGTCAAAAACTAGTTTAGTTGGTAAACGCAGTTATTTATAGTGAAAGGGAAAAAAATGGAGAAGTATAAAACTATAAAGACACCTAAAATGCAGACTGTTCATTTGGGTGTTCCTGTGTAGCAACTTCCACACGAGTGTTCTCAATAGCAATAGATTTTTTCCCGAAAAACCGTTTCTGAAAAAGTATGATGATTGCTACTCCACTGCTAATAGAAGCATCGGCAAAATTGAAAACAGGACGAAAGAAAATAAAATCTTCGGTTCCCCAAAATGGAAACCACGCTGGAAAATGCCCCTGCATTATGGGAAAATAAAACATATCCACTACTTTACCGTGCAGAAAGGAAGCATAACCACCTGTTTCGGGCATAAAACGGGAAACATCATAATCGCTATCGCTGAATAATACTCCGTAAAATGCACTGTCTATTATGTTTCCCAGTGCTCCTGCAAAAATCAAAGCAATACAAACGATGTATAATTTATCTTCTTTCTTCCTCGTTAATGTCCATAAGTAATACCCGATTCCTCCTACAGCAACAATTCGAAAAGTGCTTAAAAATATTTTTCCGAACCTTCCGCCAAACTCCATTCCATAAGCCATTCCATTGTTTTCTGTGAAATGAAGAATGAACCAATTGCCTGCCACATGTACTTCTTCACCAAGAAAAAAATGAGTTTTGATATAAATCTTAATTAGCTGATCAATCAGCAATACAAGGAAAATAATTAGCAAAGGTTTTTTCACGAGGGATTAATTAGGTGTTTATAAAAAATAAAGAAAGGCTACACAACTAAATGGTAACCTTTCTTTATTAATGATTAATAGAAACGATTATGTTTTTTGAATCAACTTGGCTTCAATTGCCAAAGTTGCATGAGGCACGCTTCTTAAACGCTCTTTAGAAATTAATTTTCCGGTAGCGCGACAAATTCCGTATGTTTTATTTTCAATACGAATAAGCGCATTCTGTAAATTCTGAATAAATTTTTCCTGACGTCCGGCTAAATGTGCTGTTTCTTCCTTAGATAATACATCAGAGCCATCTTCCAATAGTTTAAATGTTGGAGAAGTATCATCTGTACCGTGGTCATCTCTGTGCGAAAGTGTACTTTTTAGCAATTCATAATCTTTTTGAGCTTCGGTTAATTTTTTAATAATTAATTGTTTAAACTCTTTCAACTCAGCATCAGTATAACGGGTACGTTTATCATTATTAATATGAGGAATAGGAGCAGGTCCCATCGGTTTGCGAATACTTGGTGTTTTATATTCTACAATCATTGGTGCTTCATCCATAACCACATCGTCATCCATATCAATTGACAATTCTTGTTTTTTCTTAGGTGTAGGTGGTGTTTTTTTAGGAGCAAGAGGAATTGGTTTTTCATTTAACCGCTTTCTTTCAGCAAGAGCTCTTCTTTCGAAATCAACTCTCTTTGCCTCCATCTTCAGCTCCCAACTAGTTTTTGCTGGTGGTGGCAAAACCTTTTTAGGAGCCATTTTTTTAGGAGCAGTTTTTTTAAAGACAACTTTTTTAGTTACAATTTTTTTAGCTGGTGCTTTTTTGGCAGCAGCTTTTTTAGGGGCAATTTTTTTTACAACTATCTTTTTAACCGCAATTTTTTTAGCAGCTTTTTTAGGCGCAACTTTTTTAACCAATTTTTTAGCAATTGTTTTTTTAACAGGTGCCTTTTTTGCAGCAGCCTTTTTGGGAGCAGGTTTTTTAACCACTTTCTTAGGAGCTGCTTTTTTTGCAGGTTTCGCTACCTTTTTAGGAGCAGCTTTCTTTGCAGGCTTTTTAGCAACCGCTTTCTTTGCAGGTTTTGCCGCTTTCTTTGCCGGTTTGCTTTTTTGAACTTTTTTAGCCATTTTGAGAAGTCTTAATTTAGTTTATTTATTGTAATTAATGTCTTGATTTCTTCGTCCAATTCAATCTCAGAGCCAATTGTAGCCTCCATAGTATCAACTAGTTCGAGCGAAGATGCCAAAATTTCCGCGCAAATATACTTCAAATTATTATTTATGGCTGAATTTAATGCAGAATTTCTTTGAATCTTTACTTCAATCTTATCTGTAACATCCAGATTACTTTCTTTTCTCAGGTTTTGAATACGATTTACAAGTTCACGAGCCAAGCCTTCTTCCCTCAGTTCAGGTGTAATGGTAACATCCAAAGCAACGGTTAACTGTCCTGAATTAGAAACCTTCCAGCCAGGAATATCCACAGGAATAATTTCAACGTCTTCTACATCCAAAATTATTACATCATCTCCCAAGGTTATTTGATAGGTTCCGTTCTTTTCTATTCCTGAAATTATTGCTTGTGCAGTTTCATTCGCAAAAGTCTGAACTGCTTTCATATTCTTCCCGCATTTTTTCCCAAGCGTTTTGAAATTCAGTTTCATATTCTTCACAATCTGTGTATGCGATTCATCTACTAAATCCAAACTCTTCACATTCACTTCCGAAAGAATTAAATCTTTTACCGCTTCAATTTTTGCTTTGTAAGAATCATCCAGCACAGGAATTTGAATCCTGTTCAATGGCTGGCGGACACGTATGTTTTCTTTTTTACGAATAGATAAAACCATAGAAGAAATTTTTTGTGCCAACTCCATTCGCTCTTCTAAATTTTTATCAATAACTTTTTCATCACATACAGGAAACTCGCTCAAATGAATGGATTCAAACGTATCACGATTAGTAACAGAATTCAAATCAGTAAAAAGTCTATCCATAAAGAAAGGAGCAATGGGAGCTGAGAGCTTGGCTATTGTTTCCATACATTGATACAAGGTTTGATATGCAGCAATTTTATCTTGGGAATAATCTCCTTTCCAGAAACGTCTTCTGCAAAGGCGAACGTACCAGTTACTCAAATGTTCATCCACAAAAGATTCAATGTATCTTCCTGCACGGTGTGGTTCATAATCGCTATAAGCTTCATCCACTTTTTTAATCAAAGTATTTAATTCCGAAATTATCCATCTGTCAATTTCTGCCCGTTCATTCATCGGTATCTCTGCCTCTGAATAACTGAATCCATCCACATTTGCATATAACGCAAAGAAAGAATACGTATTGTGTAAGGTTCCGAAAAACTTTCGTTGCACTTCTGTAATTCCCTCCAGGTCAAATTTAAGATTATCCCAGGGAGCAGCATTGGTAATCATATACCAGCGAGTAGCATCCGGTCCGTATTTCTCAATAGTTTCAAAAGGATTGACAGCATTGCCTAATCGCTTGCTCATTTTCTGCCCGTTTTTATCCAGCACCAAACCATTGCTTACTACGTTTTTGAATGCCACAGAATCAAAACACATAGTGCCTATGGCGTGAAGTGTAAAGAACCAACCCCTTGTCTGGTCAACTCCTTCAGCAATAAAATCAGCAGGGAAATATTTTTTGTTGTCAATAAATTCTTTGTTTTCAAACGGGTAATGCAACTGTGCATAAGGCATAGAGCCTGAATCGAACCACACATCAATTAAATCGGGTTCGCGGAAAAGCTTTTTACCATTGCGTTCTAACACTATTGTATCTGCATAAGGTTTATGCAAATCAAATGTATTGTAATTCTCTGCACTGTTATCTCCAGCTGTAAATGAAGCAAGCGGGTTGTTTTGCATTGCATTTTTTGCAACTGCATTTTCAATTTCTTTTTTTAATTCTTCTGCAGAACCAATGCAGATTTGTTCTGTTTTGTCTTCGCTTGTCCAGATAGGAATTGGAATTCCCCAGAAACGGGAACGTGATAAATTCCAGTCATTCAGATTTTCTAACCAGTTGCCAAAACGCCCGGTGCCTGTAGATTCAGGCTTCCAGTTAATAGTTTTGTTCAACTCAATCATTCTATCTTTATAGTCTGTAGTTTTTATAAACCAACTATCTAAAGGATAATATAAAACAGGTTTATCAGTTCTCCAGCAATGCGGATAACTATGCTCGTAGGTTTCTTTTTTAAAGAGTTTTCCCTCTTCCTGAAGTTTCAAGACTATTCTTTCATCAACAGATAAATAAGATTTTAATTCTTTTATCTTTCCGTTATCTTCTAATATTTTTTTCTGAAACTGAAACTCGTGTGCTTTTTCTTCGTCTGACAGATAGGCTTCCTTTACATATTCTTCGCCATATAAAAAGACACCATCTTTTACCTCAGGTAAAAATTTTCCACGTTTATCAACCAATGTTAATGAGCCAATCCCGTTTTGTTTTGCAACTCTAAAATCGTCTGCACCAAAACTTGGGGCAATATGTACGATACCTGTTCCATCTTCAGTGGTAACAAAATCTCCGATGATTACTTTGAAAGCATCACCATCCGTTGGTTGTGCAAAAGGTAAAAGTTGTTCGTATTTTATTCCAGCTAAATCGGAGCCTTTGAACTCGGAAACAATCTGAAATGGAATTGCTTTATCGCCCGCTTTATAGTCTTCCAACGTTAATTCTTTATTCTTTTCACTAAAATGTTTTCCAACCAATTCTTTGGCAAGAATAACATTTGCAGAAGTATGACTAAATGGGTTGAATGTTTTAACCAAAACATATTCAATATTCTTCCCAACCGCCAAAGCTGTATTAGAAGGCAAAGTCCAGGGAGTAGTTGTCCAAGCAAGAAAATAAACATCTCCCTCCAACTTTAAACTTTCAAACTTTGAACTTTGAACTGCTTTAAACATCGCCACAGCCGTCCTATCCTTCACATCCCTGTAACATCCCGGCTGATTTAATTCATGTGTAGAAAGTCCTGTACCTGCAGCAGGTGAATAGGGTTGAATGGTGAACCCTTTATAGATTGCACCTTTATTATAAAGATTATTCAACAGCCACCAAACGGATTCAATATAACGGTTATCGTAGGTAATATATGGATGCTCCATATCCACCCAATAGCCCATTTTTGATGTAATATCCGCCCATTCTTTTGTATATTTCAATACATCTTTTCTGCACTCGATGTTGTATTGTTCAACTGATATTTTATGCCCGATGTCTTCTTTTGTAATTCCTAAGGCCTTCTCAACGCTTAATTCTATTGGCAATCCGTGCGTATCCCAACCAGCTTTTCGTTTTACCTGGAAACCTTTTTGTGTTTTATACCTGCAAAAAATATCTTTAATAGCACGACCCATCACGTGATGAACACCCGGCAAACCATTGGCAGATGGAGGCCCTTCATAAAAAACAAAAGGAGTTTTTCCTTCACGCGAAGTGATGGATTTTTCAAAGGTATTGTTCTCATCCCATGTCTTTTGCACATCCTTTGCAGTTTGCGAAAGATTAAGGGAAGGATATGTCTTATAAGTTTTACTCATCAAAGTTTTTCTTACTTCCTAAATTTTAGGGGTGCAAAGATAGAAAAATCCCGCTCATACCATGAACAGGATTTTCACTTACACATTCGTAAATTTGTCCCGCACATGCACATAGCCGTCAGGTTAAGGTAATTATTTAGGACTCCGGAGGAGTCAAATGTGAATAGCCCCCAATGAAATTGTGGGGTTTGAATGAAATTACACGGAACACCAACTCTGAAAGAGTTGAATATAAAATTGAACCCTTTCAGATAGAAAAATCCCGCTCACGATTGTAAACGGGATTTTCATTCTAAAATTCTACAAATCTAAAATTCAAAAATTATTTCTTCTTCAGCAATTCATTTATCTCCTTCAAATAAACATTTTCCAACTTCACTTTTTCCAATTCATTTTTATTTTCTTCCAGTAATTTTTCACACTCCGATTTCTCAGTTTCTTTTTTAGTTACTTTCAATTCTTCACTATAATGAGCAAAAAAATCATAGTCCAGCACCACACAAAATTTCTTCACCATAGTCGTTTGCATCGCAGCAGAATCAAGCACCCTGCTAATACTCCCCTGGTGCATCCCCATTTTTTGAGCTAAATCTCCCATTCTGATGCGTCTGTCATAAACTACTTTCCTGATAATATTTCCAATATGTATTTCCATAATATTATATTTTTCAAGCAAATATAGTGAATTTTACTACCCATTTCACATTTCTGTTAACATTTTCGTAATTTAAGATAACTTACAAGCGTTTTTTGCTAAGCTACAAGTTTTTTCTGCTATGCAACAATTTTATTCTGTTAAGCTACAAGTGTTTTCTGCTAAGTTATAAGTGAGTTGTGTTATACTACAAGCGGGTTGTGCTAAGCCACAATTGTTTTCTGCTAAGCCGCAATTATTTTCTGCTAAGCTACAAGTGGGTTGTGTTATCCTGCAAGTGGGTTGTGCTATCCTGCAATTTTATTCTGTTAACCTACAAGTGTTTTCTGCTAACTAACAAGCGGATTCTGCTATGCTACAAGTTTATTTTGCTTAGTTACAAGTGTATTCTATTGACTAAATTGAGGGTTCTGCTCTGCTGCTATTGGATTTTGCTAGCTTATCTAAATAGTCAAGCCTGCTAAGATACTGTTCATTCTGAATTAGCAAATAAATTCCGGTAATTATTGAAGGGCAGTTCTAAAAATTAGATTTTTTTAGGCAGGCAAGTTTTTAATTACGGAGTTTACACTTGTAAATGAGTAAATTAAAAACGAAGCCTAACGACAAAAAAGCAATTTTTAGGATGCCCTGAAGATGTTTAAATAGTAGCTATTACCTTCAATTCTATTGCAATCGGGGTAGGCAAACAATTAATTTCAATAGTAGTCCTGCATGGTTGATTATCTTTAAACCATTCCGCATACACCTTATTATAGGTTGCAAAATCATCTTTCATATTAGTAAGAAATACCTGCACATCAACAATATTATCCCAACTACTGCCGGCATCTTCCAGGATATATTTTACATTTTGAAACACAGATTTACATTGAGTTTCTATATCATAAGAAATAATATTTCCCTTTTCATCCAACTCTACTCCGGGAATTTTTTTTGTTCCGCGCTCCCTCGGTCCCACACCGGAAAGGAATAGTAGATTACCTACTTTTCGGGCATGAGGATAAGCACCCACCGGTTCCGGTGCCTTACTCGAATTAATTTTTTCTGATGACATTGTTTATTGAATTAGTTTGCAAATATAAAAGTATAAGGCAAGATATTTTAATCATTGATTTTTTATTTTCTTTGGAAACTTACAAAATCATAATCGCCAAAGGCGAAAATCATATCTAAAATCAAAATCGTTTTTCATCCTGAACAATCATAATAATCCGTGTTCCAATCCCATCTATTATATTTTCTTTAGGTGTTTTCAAAATCATAATCGCCAAAGGCGAAAATAATATTCGAAATCAAAATCATTTTTTATCCTAAATAATCCTAATAATCCGCGTTCCAATCATACTTAGCATTTAAAACTAATTATTATTCCCTTGTTCCCCGAAAAAATCCTTTTCCGAAAACATAGACCCAAGAATATCCTTAAACTGAACACCCCTGATAAGTGAATTTTTTCCAATTAACGAATGCTCTGCCAATGCAAACAAAACAAATTCCATTGCAATTAACTTATCATTTTTACTTAGTTTAGGCAGATAAGTTTCCACAAGACCACTCAATCCAGGTATACTTTCCAACCCTTTCCGGAACGTTTTCTCATCTTCCAGCAACATCAAATCCACTACATTTCCATCTCCAAACCAATTCACTATGGGTTGGTAAGGGCTTGGGTCTTTCTTCTTTTTTAATTTTGAAGGGTCAGGAAAATGCTCAATAAATTCATTACGAATGGCTTTGCCTAATAAGTTCTGAGCTACTATTCCTGCTCCTTCCTGCTCCCCTTCATACACCAGTTCTATCTTTCCGTTAACAGCAGGAATCACTCCAATCAAATCGCTGATGCGGGCAATGGTTTTTGATTCGCCATTCAGCAACATTCTTCTTTCAGCCGTACTCACTAGGTTTTCGTAAGCAGAAATAGTCAAACGTGCCGACACTCCACTTTTCGAATCCACATATTCACTTTCTCTTGCCTCAAAAGCAATACGCTCAATAATAGTAGCCACAAGGTTTCCCACCTCCACACTTTGTTTCTGCGATGGACTCAACCTTGCTTCCTGTATAGTTATTTGTTTTGAAAGTTCAATACTCTTAGGGTAATGCGTTAAAATCTGGCTACCTATTCTATCCTTTAAAGGAGTAACAATACTTCCCCTGTTGGTGTAATCTTCAGGGTTGGCTGTAAATATAAATTCTATATCCAATGGAATACGAATTTTAAAACCTCTTATTTGAATATCTCCTTCCTGCAAAATATTAAACAATGCCACTTGTATCCGCGCCTGCAAATCGGGCAATTCATTTATTACAAAAATGCAACGGTTACTTCTTGGAATAATTCCATAATGAATTACACGTTCGTCAGCATAACTCAAACGCAAGTTGGCAGCTTTTATAGGGTCCACATCACCAATCAAATCGGCAATGGATACATCAGGTGTTGCCAGTTTCTCTAAATACCTTTCCGAACGGTGCATCCATGCGATGGGTGTTTTATCACCCTGCTCTGCAATTAACTTTTTTGAATAATCAGAAATAGGATTCAATGGGTCATCATTCAATTCACTTCCTGCAACTATAGGTGTGTACTCGTCCAATAGTTCTACTATTTGCCTTGCAATACGGGTCTTAGCCTGACCCCTTAAACCAAGCAAATTCATATTATGTCTCGAAAGTATTGCTCTTTCTATTTCGGGAATCACGGTGTCTTCAAAACCGATGATTCCTTTAAATACATTTTCTTTCTTCTTGATTTTAGCAATCAAATTATCCCGTAATTCTTCTTTTATCGTCTTACTTATATATCCCGATTTCTTTAATTCTCCTAATGTGGTGATGTTATTCATACGTTATTTTATTTCTTTATTTAAATGTTCTTTTTTTATTTCGTTCAAAATCTTCAAATATAAATTCTCCCAATCCTTGTAATGAGGTGTAAAAAGCTTTGCCATTATTGGCTTCTGTAAAATCGTGAACAAACTCCTGCAGGTAAGGGTCACTGGCAACCATAAAGGTAGTAACCGGTATTTTTAATCTTCTGCAACTCTGCGCAAGTGTCAGGCATTTGTTCAATATCTTTTGGTCAAGTCCGAAACTGTTCTTGTAATACTTCCCATGTTCCTTTATACAGGTAGGTTTTCCATCGGTAATCATAAATATCTGTTTGTTGGCATTTTTTCTTCTTCTCAATAAATCCATTGCCAGTTCCAGACCTGCAACAGTATTGGTATGAAACGGCCCTACTTTTAAATAAGGTAAATCCTTTACTTCTATCTGCCAGGCATCATCTCCAAATACAATAATATCAAGAGTATCTTTTGGATATTTCCTTTTGATAAGTTCCGAAAGCGCCATGGCTACATTCTTTGCCGGAGTGATTCTATCTTCCCCATACAAAATCATGGAATGAGAAATATCAATCATCAGCACAGTGGATGTTTGTGTTTTATGTTCTTTCTCTTTTACTTCCAAATCATTTTCCGTGATTTGAAAATTGCCAATACCATTATTTACCTGTGCATTCTTCAATGATTCCAGCATCGAGATTTGTTCCAAACCATCACCAAACTGAAACGGTCGGGTATCACTACTCATCTCCTCTCCACTACCTGTATACTTAGTTGAATGGTTTCCTGATTTTCCTTTCTTAAGTTTGCCAAATATTTTTTCCAATGCCTGCTGACGAATGGCCTGCTCTGTTTTGGCAGTAATCACAATATTTCCGGAGCCGGGCTCTTCATCTTTAATATATCCTCTGTCCTTTAATTCCTGGATAAAATCACCAATACCATAATCGGGTTCAGTGAGTTTATATTCCTTATCCAATTCAGTAAGCCATGAGATAGCCTCACCAAAATCGCCACTTGTATAAGTAATGAGTTGCTTGAAAATATCAAACAGTTTTTCAAACGGTGTTTGATTTGGTTGGTTGTAATTGGAAAATCGGTAGCCTAACATCTTTAAAATTGGAAGTCGAAATTACTCAAATGTTTAATGCAAGCACATTTCCCATTGAAGAATATTTACTTACATTTGCATTCCAAAAATTTGGGGAATTAGCTCATTTGGCTAGAGCACTTCGCTGGCAGTGAAGGGGTGGTCGGTTCGAATCCGATATTCTCCACAGTATTTATTATTATTAAATGAAACCGGCACGAACCCCGACTACTGTTTCTCCTCCAAAATTCTGGATTCGTTTTCCTTATTTAATCATCATTCTTCTAGGTTTTATTTTATATGCTCACACTTTAAAATATGACTACACCAACCTGGACGACAAAACACTTATTGCTGATGACAAGGAATTTGTTTCCAAATTATCAAATATTCCAGAAGCTTTCAAATTAGATGTTTTTAAAGAGATGGCAGGAACTTTTTATCGCCCACTGTTTGTCACCTCTTTAATCATTGATGGTTCGCTAGGCAAAATGTCGTTTACGGTTTATCATTTTTCCAACATTTTATTTCACCTGCTCTCTGCCTGTTTACTTTTTTCTTTATTAATAAAACTGAGAATAAATAAATCCTCTTCCTTGCTCCTTGTTTTGTTTTTTGTGGTTCATCCTGCCTTAATGCAAGCAGTGGCATGGATACCTGGCCGGAACGATTCGCTGCTGGCAGTGTTTGTACTTTCTTCTTTTATCATGCTGATGAATTATATTCAATCAAAAAAAACAATTCATTTCGTGTTGCACACTTTGTTTTTTATCATGGCAATGTTTACCAAAGAAACCGCCATTGTTCTTCCTGTTCTTTATTTATTAATGCTCCGTATCTTTGGAAAAGAAAAATTGTTTTCTAAATCAACAATTTTGTTTTTTGTTTCTTGGCTGGTACTATTAATAGTATGGTTTGTTGCCAGAAAGAACGCTATTCAAACATCTCAAGGCACCACACCATTAGAATTTTTATCAAACATTCCTCGCAATTTACCTTCCTTCTTTATTTATGTTGGAAAAATACTACTTCCGTTCAATCTTTCAGTAATGCCGACAGTAGCCGACAGCACTATTATTTTCGGGATAATAAGCATCATCGTTATTCCTGTTTTGTTTTTTATTTCCAAAACAAAATTTACTTCTCTTGCTGTGTTCGGAAGTTGTTGGTTTGTACTTTTTATTATTCCGGTTTTTTTAGTTCCGCAAGCATCTGCATTTTTTTATGAGCAACGATTGTATTTACCACTTATGGGATTACTAATAATATTTGGGCAACTAGTGATAGATACTACAAACCAAAAGAGAATCAAGTATTTTAATAGTGCGCTAGTTGTTTTGACCATTTGTTTTTTACCCATCAACATCATGTATTCAAAAAACTTTTCTGATAAAATTATTTTCTGGGACAATGCAATTGCTACTTCGCCCAATTCAGCTTATGTAGAAAAAATAGCAGCAAGCGTTTATTATATCAACAACAATCCGGAAAAGGCGAAAACATGTTTCATTAAAGCGTTGGAGGCAAATCCAAATGAACTGGCAGTGAATAATGATTTAGGAGTTATTTACAGGGACAGAAAAGAATGGGACCAAGCAATTGCCTGCTTTGAGCGGGAAATTGCCTTGGATGCTGTTTCCGAAAAAGCGTATTACAACCTTGGATTTGCTTTGTACAGCACAAACAAAAAAGAAGAAGCGGTGAAGAAATGGGAAAAAGTAGTTGAATTAAGTCCTGAATACAAAGATGTGTATCAAAGCCTTGCATTGGTAAATGCAGAACTGAAAAACTTTGAGCGTGCCCGCTATTACGCTGCCGAAGCCACAAAACATGGTATTGATGTTCCAAAAGATTTTTTAAAAGCAATAGGAGCGGAGTAGGAGAGGGGCATTTAATAAACAAACATAAGCACCAGCTCCACCACAAAGCCCAGCAGAAAACCCGTATAAACTTGCGATGGAGTGTGGGCATTTAATTTTAATCGTGCGTATGAAACTATACCTGCCAATAAAATAATAATCATAAAAAAAATATTCATATCCAACTGCAACCTGTACATCATGCCTAAGGTAGCACCTGCTATTCCCCCTATTCCTATAGTGTGTGCACTTATTTTCCATTTCCGATTAATAATAAAAGTAAGTAGGATGGAAATAGCAGCACCAAGAATAAGTATTTTGAAAACACTTGGCAATTGCCGGTTATAGAACAAATAAAACAAAGCAAAATAATATACCGCTGTGGTGCCATAAGGAATAACCCTTTCGGCTGGTGTTTCCATTTCCAAACTATTAATTCGCCCCATTCGCAGCAGCATAAAGGCATTGATGGCAGGCAGCAAAAATGTAAACAGAAATGTTACACCAATAATAACAACTCTGATATTTAAAGGGGTGAAAGTGGAAATATAGTTTTTAGTAAAAAAAATTAATGCGAAACCATATGTGGGCATTAATAACGGATGCAAAATGATGGAAATAAGTTTTGCAAAATTTATTTCTCCCGATGGTGATGGAACAGTTTCTGATTCCAATTCCATTTATAATTCTTTTCTTAACCGTGCTACAGGTATTTCTAGCTGTTCGCGGTATTTGGCAATGGTTCTGCGGGCAATCACGTATCCTTTTTCTTTCAATATTTTCACTAGCTTATCATCGGTCAGGGGTTTCTTTTTGCTTTCAGCTTCTATACATTCTTGCAAAATCTTTTTTACTTCTCGAGTCGAGATTTCTTCTCCCTCATCATTGGTTAGTTTCTCGCTGAAAAATGTTTTTATTAAAAATGTTCCGAACGGAGTGTTCACATATTTACTGTTCGACACGCGCGAAACAGTGGATATATCCAAACCTATTTCATCTGCAATGTCTTTCAAAATCATTGGTTTTAGTTGTGTTTCATCTCCTGTCAAAAAATAATCGCGTTGAAATTCCATGATGGCATTCATGGTGTATAGCAATGTTTGCCCACGTTGCTGAATGGCTTGAATAAACCATTGTGCATCGTCCAGCTTTTGTTTTACAAACGTGGATGCATCTTTAGCTGCTTTGTCTTTATTTTTAGCATACTCTTTTTGCATTTCAATATACTCCTTGCTCACCTTCAAATCCGGGAAGTTGCGACCATTGAGTGTCAGGTTCAAAATGCCATCTTCGTTAGTAATAGTAAAATCAGGTATTACCTGTTGCATGCTCTTTTGCCCGTCAGCCATCGAATTGCCCGGACGAGGATTTAGTTTCACTATTTCATGAATTACATCTTTCAGCAATTCATCATCAATCTCCAATCGCTTTGCAATCTTATCATAATGCTTGCGCGAAAATTCTTCGAAATGTTTTTCCACCACTTCTATTGCCAGTTCCACAATCATGGTTTGCACTTCTTTTTTTCTCAATTGAATTAAAAGACACTCTTGCAAATCTCTCGCACCTACTCCCGCAGGGTCGAAATCCTGGATAATGGTAAGTAATTGCTGTAGCTCTTTTTCGGTGGTAGTAATGTTTTGGGTAAATGCCATATCATCTACAATCGCAGTCAGGTCTCTTCGCAGGTAACCATCATCATCCAGATTGCCAATCAGAAAAAGCGCAACCTGATACTCATGGTTGTCCAGCTCTTTCATCCCCAATTGTGCTTCCAGTAAGTCTTGTGCGGTTTGCCCAACAGAAAAGGGAATTTCTCTTTTTTCTTCGTCCGGACTAACGTTATTTACTTTTTCTTTATACGAAATGCCTTCATCATCATCCATGTAATCGGTCAAAGCAAAATCTTCGCGCTGGTCGTCATCCTCTTCAGCCGCATCATAATTTTCTTCTTCCAAATCATCTGTTGGCTCATCATCATTTTCGGGTCCTTCTTCCAGTGCCGGATTTATTTCCATCTCCTCCTTGATGCGTTGCTCAATAGCAATAGTGGGCAACTGCAACATTTTCATCAACTGAATTTGCTGCGGTGATAATTTCTGACTTAACTTTAATGTTTGTATCTGCCTTAACATATCTTTCGTTCTCGCTTATTATTTTTACAAAAGTAATAATAAAAATTTCTTGCAAAGAATTATGTCACGCAAAGACGCAAAGAACGCAGAGATTATACTTACTATTTCCTTTGCGTTCTTTGCGTCTTTGCGTGACATTTTTGTTTTTAAAACTCTGCTGTTTTTGGTGCTCTCGGAAATGGAATCACATCTCTGATGTTGGTCATCCCCGTAACGAATAATACCAACCTTTCAAATCCCAAGCCAAAACCTGCATGTGGTGCTGTTCCGAATTTACGAGTATCTAAGTACCAATATAATTCATCAACAGGTATGTGCATTTCGTTCATTCGTTTTTCTAAAAACTCCAGTCTTTCCTCACGTTGCGAGCCTCCAACAATCTCTCCGATGCCCGGAAATAAAATATCCATTGCTCTCACTGTTGTTCCATCTTCGTTTTGACGCATGTAAAATGCTTTTATCTCTTTCGGATAATCAGTAAGAATAACAGGTTTTTTAAAATGTTTTTCTACTAAGTATCTTTCGTGCTCGCTTTGCAAATCTGCTCCCCATTTGTCTATCAGGTATTTGAATTTCTTTTTCTTATTCGGGTTCGAGTTTTTTAATATTTCTATCGCTTCTGTATAAGTCAATCTTTCAAAATCATTGGACAAACAAAAATTTAATTTCGCTGTCAAATCTAACTCCGACCGCTCGTCCATTGGTTTTGTTTTTTCTTCTTCAAGCAAACGGTTTTTCAAAAATTCAATTTCATCTGCACAATTATCCATTGCATGTTTAATTACATACTTCAATAATTCCTCTGCAAGGTTCATGTTATCGTTCAAATCATTGAACGCAACTTCCGGCTCTATCATCCAGAACTCTGCAAGATGGCGGGCAGTGTTTGAATTCTCTGCACGGAAAGTAGGACCAAAAGTATATACCTCGCCAAATGCCATGGCTGCCAACTCTGCTTCCAACTGACCGGAAACAGTAAGGTTGGTGCTCTTGCCAAAAAAATCTTGTTTGAAATCAACTTCTCCTGTCTCTGTTCTTGGCGGATTATTAAAATCCAAACTGGTAACCCTGAACATCTCTCCTGCTCCTTCTGCATCACTGGCAGTGATAACAGGGGTATGCAAATAAACAAATCCTTTATCATTAAAAAATTTATGAATGGCATACGCCAATGCGTGACGAACCTTAAACACCGCGTTAAACGTATTGGTGCGGAAACGCAAATGGGCAATCTCTCTCAAAAATTCCAAACTATGTTTTTTGGGTTGAAGCGGAAACTTCTCTGCATCACTATCACCAAGTATTTCCAGGGTTTTTACTTTCACTTCCACTTTTTGTCCTTTACCTAATGACTCTATCAGTTTTCCGGTAACACTAATAGCTGCACCTGTGGTAAGGCGTTTCAGCTGGGCTTCATCAGCAGTTGCAAAATCAACCACTGCCTGAATTGTATTAATAGTACTTCCATCGCTAATGGCAATAAACTGGTTATTCCTGAACGTGCGCACCCATCCTTTTACTGTTACTTCTGTTCCGAATGCTGTTGATTGCAGCAGGTCTTTTATTTTTGTTCTTTTACTTGATTCCATTTTGTTTTTAAAAATTTTTGCAAATATAGTTCATTAGTTCATTGGTGGCTACAATAAAAAACTCCCTGCATTGCTGCAAGGAGTTTTTTATTTTTGAATGCCAAAGAAAGTCAGAGATTCAATCTTCTCCCAGTAGTTTTTTTACTTCATTTTTCAGAGTTGGGAGATAGTTAATTAGTATGTTCCATATTTCCGAATTCTCTATTTCATCATATCCATGCGAAATTTTATTGCGGGTATTCACTATTTTTCGTGCAAAAGAAATAGGTAGTTAGGGGTGTATTTCCAGCAGGTTTTTCATTGCTTCTCCAATAATTTCAAGGTTGCGCTCCACAGCATCCTGTAAAAAAGAATCTGAATCATATTTTTCAAAAAGTTTAGGGGTACCTACATAAATATCAATTTTATCAATGGCTTCTGAAATATCGAACAAAAACTTATTGTATTTATTATTCATAAATACGGAGTTTGGTTTCGTTCAGTTCTTTTATGAAATAGGGATTTTTAAGAGAGTTTTCGGTTACTAAGTCAATATTCCGTTCTAGAAGTAATTTTAATTCATCCTCCAAATCCCATATACTTTGCCCTTTAACAAGCGGGTCTAATCCATCAATAAAATTTATCAGCAAATCCACATCACTGGTTTCGTTAAATTTATCTGAAACCACAGAGCCAAAAGCGTACGCATTTTTTACGTTATGTTTTTTAAATAATTCTATTACCTGTGGCAATTGCTTTTCAAAATGAGGATGTAACATTGTTTTTATTTTTTTACAAAGATAAGTTTTTTATAATTTCTTTATTGCACCACTATCTTCCTATTCACCACATTGGTTGGTGAGCCCGTGGTCAGTGAGCCTGTCGAACCTGCCGAACCACTATTCACTTGCACAAAATAAATTCCTCTTTCCATTTCTCCTTTTTCTATTACACATTGTGTTCCGGTAAAGTTGATGGTTTTAATTTCTTTCCCTAAAACATCTGTTATTTTTATGGTATGGGTTGCTGCGGTAGGTGAGCCTGTCGAACCTGTCGAAGCATCATTAAAAGTAATAGTAGTTTGAGATGTGAAGGGGTTGGGGGAGATGGTGATTTCGTTGTTAGTTTTTTCTTTTTCTATTCCAACTGTTGTGGATAAACCAATTTTAGCAATATACATATCTAAATCTCCTGCGTTTATTAAAGTAGAACCAAAAGTAATGGTAGGACTCACAAAGTATCCTGTAACGTATACATTACCTGTCCCATCAGCAGCAACAGAATATCCATAATCATCACTGTTACCTCCTGCACTTTTTGCCCAAAGCACATTTCCGCTCGTGTCATATTTTACAAGAAATACATCTCTTGTTCCTGCATTAGTCAAAGTTGTTGTGCCAAATACGATAGTTGAACTCAAAAAATAACCTGTAAGGTATAAGTTACCTGTTTCATCATCAACAACAGAATATCCTCCATCATAATTGCTTCCTCCCTCTTTTTTCGCCCAAAGCAATGTTCCTATTGAATCGTATTTTACAAGAAATATATCAAAGTTCCCTACACTGGAATTGATTAAAGTAACGGTTCCAAACGAAATGGCGGTGCTTCGAAACTCACCGGTTGCATAAACGTTGCCTGCTATATCAGTAGTGATAGAAACTCCCAAATCAGAATCGCTTCCTCCTGCACTTATTACCCAAAGTACTGCTCCTGCTGAATTATATTTTACAAGAAATAGATCGTAGCTACCCACATTAGGATTAGTCAAAGTAGTTGTTCCAAGAATAAGAGAAGAATTCCCAAAATTACCTAATACATACACATCTCCATCTGCACCTATTGCAACAGACCTTCCAGAATTATAACCGCCTTCAGCACTTTTCGCCCAAAGCACATTTCCGCTCGTGTCGTATTTTGCAAGAAACATATCAGCTGTTCCGGGATTAGTTAAAGTGTCACTCCCAAGCACTAAAGATGAACTTCGAAACGTCCCAGTTAAATAAACATCGCCTAAGGCATCTACAGCAAGTGAAGACACACCATCATCTTCATCGCTTCCTCCGAAGCTTTTTGCCCAAATGTTTGTTCCGGATGAATTGTATTTTATAAGAAAGAAGTCCCCGGTTATGCCAGTATTATCATTATTCATCAAAAATGTGGTATCCACATAAAAGCCATAACCATTAAAAGTTCCAGCTACATATACATTACCAGTTGCATCTGTGACAACAGAACTCCCATTAACGCCTCCATAACTATTTCCTCCTCCTCCGGCATTTGTTGCCCAAAGCACTACTCCTGTTGAATCATATTTTACAAGATACATATTATGGGAAGCTGATCCAGTATGGGTTAAAGTAATTGTGCCAAATTCAATAGTTGAGCTCGTGAAATATCCTGTGACATAAATATTACCAGCTACATCAGTTGTAACAGAAGATCCCAATTCACTCCCATTCGCCCCACCTGCACTTGTAGCCCACGCCCAGCTCGGAGCCTGCGAAAAACAATTCATTGTAAGCAACATTGCTGTAATAATTAATATAATTTTCCTCATGTTGTTTTATTTTTAATTCCCTGTAAAATTACTCTTTATATTATAGGTAACAAATTTTATATCCCTTCCATTTTAAACCTTAGTAGAAATAAACGAACAACTAAGGTTAAATAAGATCAAAAAAAATCCCACCCTTTTTCAAGAGCAGGATTTATTGTGAACATTATCAAATTTTCAAATCATTACATTTTCAAATTAATTTTACGCTGTATAAACCACTGAAAACGGCTCGCTTGGATGACCAATTTCGGCATCATGAATAATGGCATGGGTTTGATAGTAACGATTTTCAGGTTTCCCAGGCTCCATCAGTGGGCGGGTGTCATGAAAAGGAGAATAATTTGCAGTCCCTATTTTTTCCATCAATGATACATCCGAACTACCCAAAGGAAGGCTGTAAATAACCATTCCATCTACATTTTTTTTATCAAATTCAATTGCAACATAAGTAACTTTGCTCACAGCAGTGCCGTTTGCCACATAATCGTCAGCCGCAAAAACGGTTTCTTCGCCAATAATTCCCAAGTCGTTTCCTATTGTTGGGGAATACTTAACAGTGTTGCTTTTTATACGTTGCACAATGCCGCTGATATAAGTAAAAATGCCTGCCGGAGTGAGTTCGGGTGCGGTGTCGGGAGTGGAAACCGGAATGGGACCAAGAGTGGTACCATGCGGGGCAATGCTCAAGGTGTTTTTAAAGCGGGTCAAACTTTTGGTAAATGCTTTGCTCGAAGCAATGAGTTGAATGATGTAGGCATAAAGTACTGCCATTTTTTTGATAAGTGTTACTTCGTCACTGCTGATACCAAAAGTAGCTGCATATCTGTCAATTTTATCTGCAAAATTGTTTAACCAAATAATCCGGTTAGCTTCTGTTCTAGGTAAATAGGGTTTTTTTCGCATGGTTGATTTTTTTTGTGGTTATTGAAGGGTTGATTAATGTAATTTATTGTAATTAAGATATTTGTAATCTAAAATCTATTTTTTTCGCTTCGCGAGAACATGTTTTTGGAGCGCATTACTGTTAACGCGGAGTAGGTAAACGTTAACGCGGAGCGCGTACACGTATTTTTGAAGTGCGTTACCGTTAACCAGGAGTGTGTACACTTGTTTTTGGAGCACGTTACCGTTATCCCAGAGTGCGTAAACATGTTTTTAGAGCACGTTACCGTTAACGTAGAGTGAGTACCTGTGTTTTTGAAGCATGTTACCGTTAACGCAGCGTGCGTACACTTGTTTTTGTAGCGTGTTAACGCAACAGAGAAGCAAATATCCGTAACCGGACAGCAGATAATTGTTTTAGTTGAAAATGCAATTGGGTTCACCTTCGTTTTCCGATTCAAATTTAATTTCGTGTTTTTTTGTTATTCAGTTTTGAAATACAAATGTATATAAAATATTGGAGTGTCCAATATTTGTTTTTTATGAAAACAGGTGTTCAAATAAATTATTTTTTGAAAATGATTGGGGAGTTGTTGATGCCGTATAAAAAAGTATAAAGTCAAAAGTAGATTCTTCAAAGAGCCGATCCTTTTACCACATAGAAACATAGGCACATAGAAATAAAATAAATAAATTACAAACTATTTCTATGTGAAAAGCCTATGTGCCTATGTTTCTATGTGGTAAAATATTTTTACAATTATTTTCCAGTAATCTACTTCAGGAAACGGCTCCCCTCCCCTTTTTTCAAGAGGGCAAACAGCCAGTGGCTGTTTGAGCCAGTTTGTGTGAAAGTGGGGGTGAGGTCCAAAAAAAAGAGGGACAACTTTCGTTACCCCTCTTTTCTTTTGCCTATTCGCTATTGGCTATTCCCTAAGAATTAAGCTTCCGCTTCCAATGCTTCTTTTTTACTTGCCATCAATTTGTCGTATTCTTCTTGCGAACCAACAATTAACTTATCATAAGCTCTCAAACCGGTACCTGCAGGAATCAAATGTCCAACAATTACGTTTTCTTTCAAGCCTAACAAGTAATCTACTTTACCAGCCACAGCTGCTTCGTTCAACACTTTGGTAGTTTCCTGGAACGATGCCGCACTCATAAACGATTGAGTTTGTAACGAAGCGCGAGTAATACCCTGCAACACCTGATTACTAGTAGCTGGCACAGCCTCACGCGCTTCAATTATTTTCAAATCTCTACGTTTCATCGAAGAATTTTCATCTCTCAATTTACGGGCACTGATAATTTGTCCCGCTTTAAAGAGCGTTGATTCACCTGCATCAGTAATTACTACTTTGCCATACAGGTTATCATTTTCTTCCATAAAGGTAGCCTTGTTGATCAATTGTTTTTCAAGGAAAGTAGAATCACCAGCTTCGCTGATATCCACTTTACGCATCATCTGACGAACAATTACTTCAAAATGTTTATCATTAATTTTCACACCTTGCAAACGATACACCTCTTGCACCTCGTTCACCAAATACTCTTGAACAGCAGTTGGTCCTTTGATAGCAAGAATATCGGCAGGAGTAATAGCTCCATCACACAATGCTTCTCCAGCTTTAATGAAATCGTTTTCCTGAACCAGAATGTGTTTACTCAACTGAACAAGATATGTTTTCTTTTCTCCTGTTCTAGATTCAACAAATACTTCACGGTTACCACGTTTGATTTTTCCAAAAGTAACGATACCATCAATTTCGGAAACCACAGCCGGGTTACTTGGGTTACGTGCTTCAAACAACTCCGTAACACGAGGCAAACCTCCTGTAATATCACCTGTTTTACCAGAAGAACGAGGAATCTTAACAAGGATTTGTCCTGTTTCAATTTTATCTTTATCGTTTACAATAACGTGAGAACCTACCGGAATATTGTAAGTACGAACCACTTCTTTGTTCACAATAATACGGATTGCCGGGTTTTTAGATTTATCACGACTTTCTACAATTACTTTTTCTTTAAATCCGGTTTGCTCATCCGATTCTTCACGGAAAGTAATACCTTCTTCAATATTATCGAATTCCAGTTTACCTGCAAATTCAGAAACAATCACCGCATTATACGGATCCCAGTCGCATATCATTGTACCTTTTTTCACTTTGGTATCGCCTTTAACATATACCTGCGAACCATAAGGAATATTACCGGTAGTCAAAACGATTTTGGTAGTTGCGTCAATAATACGCACCTCAGCCGAACGACCAATTACTACATCCAAATTATCTTTTCCTTGTTTACGTTTAACGGTTTTTAATTCGTCAATTTCCAAGATACCATCATACTTAGCTTCCAATTTAGAAGAAGCCACAGAACCACCCGCAACACCTCCAACGTGGAACGTACGCAATGTTAACTGTGTTCCAGGCTCACCGATAGACTGTGCAGCAATAACACCTACCGCTTCTCCGCGCTGAACCATTCTGCCTGTTGCCAAGTTACGACCATAACATTTTCCACACACACCGTTTTTACTTTCGCAAGTCAACACCGAGCGTATTTCTACTTGTTCAATTGGTGAATCAGCAATTTCTTTTGCAAAATCTTCTGTAATCTCTTCTCCTGAAGCAATAATTATTTTTCCCGTTAAAGGATTATACACATCATGAACAGTAGTTCTACCTAAAATTCTATCGTACAACGATTCTACTACTTCGTCATTTTTCTTTAAAGGAGTAGCAATCAAACCACGCAAAGTTCCGCAATCTTCGATAGTAATAATAACATCCTGTGCAACGTCAACAAGTCTTCTTGTTAAGTAACCCGCATCCGCTGTCTTAAGAGCCGTATCCGCAAGTCCTTTACGTGCACCGTGGGTAGAAATGAAATACTCAAGGATGGATAAACCTTCTTTAAAGTTAGAAAGGATAGGGTTTTCGATAATCTCTCCTCCACCTGCACCTTTCTGCGGTTTCGCCATCAATCCACGCATACCCCCCAACTGACGAATCTGTTCCTTAGAACCCCTCGCACCTGAATCAAGCATCATAAATACCGGGTTAAAGCCCTGACGGTCGTTAGTCAATGTATGTAATACTTTCGCAGTGATACGTGAATTTGTATGTGTCCAGATATCAATAATCTGGTTGTAACGCTCATTATTAGTGATGAAACCGGCATTGTAGTTACCTACTACCTCTTCCACCTGTGCATTTGCATCAGCAATCATTTTCGGTTTATCTTCCGGAATAACAACGTCACCAAGGTTAAACGACAATCCTCCACGGAACGCATGCATATAACCTAAGGTTTTTATTTCATCCAAAAACTTCGCTGTCTTCGCCATTCCAGTTTCTTTTACAATAACACCGATAATATCACGCAATGATTTTTTGGTCAATAATTCATTGATATAACCCACTTCCACAGGAACCACTTTATTAAATAAAATACGTCCTACAGTGGTTTCAATTAATTTGTTTACAATTTTTCCATCCACTTTTACAGGGATACGAACCTTAACCCATGCATGCAAATCAACACGTTTTTCGTTGTAAGCAATTACAGTTTCTTCGGAAGAATAGAAAGTCAGACCTTCGCCTTTTACTATTTCTTCTTTCGTTGTTTTCTTTCCTTTGGTCATGTAATACAGACCAAGCACCATGTCCTGAGAAGGTACAGCCACCGGAGCACCATTAGCAGGGTTCAAAATGTTGTGAGATGCAAGCATCAATAATTGCGCTTCCAATATAGCAGCATGTCCCAACGGAACGTGCACAGCCATCTGGTCACCGTCAAAATCCGCGTTAAACGCAGTACAGGTTAACGGGTGCAACTGAATCGCTTTTCCTTCAATCAGTTTTGGTTGGAAAGCCTGAATACCCAATCTGTGCAATGTCGGAGCACGATTCAAAAGAACAGGATGTCCTTTCAAAACATTCTCTAATATATCCCAAACAATTGGTTCTTTTTTGTCAACTATTTTCTTTGCAGATTTCACAGTTTTAACAACACCTCTTTCAATCATCTTACGGATGATAAATGGCTTGAATAACTCTGCTGCCATATCTTTTGGCAATCCGCATTCATGTAATTTCAATTCAGGTCCTACAACAATTACCGAACGTGCCGAATAATCCACACGTTTACCCAATAAATTCTGACGGAACCGGCCTTGTTTACCTTTCAATGAATCCGATAATGATTTCAACGCACGATTCGATTCTGTTTTCACAGCATTCGATTTACGCGAGTTATCAAACAATGAATCCACTGACTCCTGTAACATACGTTTTTCGTTACGCAAGATTACTTCCGGAGCTTTAATTTCGATTAATCGTTTCAAACGGTTGTTACGGATAATAACACGTCTGTATAAATCATTTAAATCAGATGTAGCAAAACGACCACCATCCAATGGCACCAACGGACGCAATTCCGGTGGAATAACCGGAACAATTTTTACAATCATCCACTCCGGGCGATTCTCCACATGGTCGTTTGCATGACGGAAACCTTCAACAACTTGTAAACGTTTCAACGCATCGTTCTTACGTTGCTGAGATGTTTCTGTATTTGCTTTGTGACGTAAATCAAAAGACAATGAATCTAAATCAACACGAGCCAACAATGCCTGTAATGCCTCAGCACCCATCTTTGCAATAAATTTATTTGGGTCGTCATCGTCCAAGTATTGATTTTCTTTTGGCAAGGATTCCAAAATATTCAAATATTCTTCTTCCGATAAAAAGTCAAGATAGTTAACTCCATCCACCGCTTTAACACCTGCATTTACTACTACATAACGCTCGTAGTAAATAATCATATCCAATCTTTTTGTTGGCAAACCTAATAGGTAACCAATTTTATTTGGCAACGATTTAAAGTACCAGATATGAGCAACAGGAACTACCAATGCAATATGTCCCATACGTTCTCTACGTACTTTCTTTTCAGTTACTTCCACACCGCAACGGTCACAAACAATTCCTTTGTAACGAATACGTTTATATTTTCCACAAGCACATTCCCAATCTTTAACCGGTCCAAAAATACGTTCGCAGAACAATCCGCCCATTTCAGGCTTATAAGTTCTGTAATTGATGGTTTCCGGTTTCACTACTTCACCGCTCGAGCGTTCCAGAATTGCTTCAGGAGATGCAAGGCTAATAGTAATTTTGGAGAAATTACTTTTTAATTTATGCTCTTTTTTGTAAGCCATTTTATTATTTATTAAAATATTATTAGTAAAAAGTCAAAAATTTATTAGGGTAAAAATTTCGAGTTTCAGGTTTAAGCAACTCTCGTCAACTTGAAACCTGAAACTTGAAATTTGAAATTAGTCAAGGGCAATATTCAATCCTAATCCTCTCAATTCGTGCAATAATACATTGAACGATTCAGGAATTCCAGGAGTTGGCATATTTTCACCTTTCACAATAGCTTCGTAAGCTTTAGCACGTCCTACCACATCATCAGACTTGATAGTAAGTATTTCCTGTAGAATATTGGCAGCACCAAATGCTTCCAATGCCCAAACCTCCATCTCACCAAAACGCTGACCACCAAACTGAGCTTTACCACCCAAAGGTTGTTGTGTAATCAATGAGTAAGGTCCGATAGAACGACTGTGCATCTTATCATCCACCATGTGACCAAGTTTCAGCATGTAGATAATACCTACAGTAGCCGGCTGATCAAATTTCTCACCTGTACCACCATCCGTTAAGAAGGTACGGCCATAGCGAGGCAAACCTGCTTTGTCTGTCCATTCATTCAACTGATCTGTAGTAGCACCATCAAATATCGGAGTAAAGAATTTTTCACCCAATGTTTTTCCGGCCCATGCAAGAACGGTTTCATAAATCTGTCCAAGGTTCATACGCGAAGGCACACCAAGCGGGTTCAACACAATATCAACCGGAGTTCCATCATCTAAGAAAGGCATATCCTCATCGCGAACGATACGGGCAACAATACCTTTGTTACCGTGACGTCCTGCCATTTTATCACCTACTTTTAGTTTACGTTTTTTAGCAATGTAAATTTTAGCCAATTGCATAATACCTGATGGTAACTCATCACCAATAGTTACTGCAAATTTCTTACGTTTAAAAGCTCCTAACAAATCGTTGTAGCGGATTTGATAGTTGTGAAGCAAGATTTTTATTTTCTCGTTGATTTCTTTGTCAGTTGTCCATTTACCTGGATTAACACTCATAAAATCAATCTTCTCTAACATCTTTTGAGTAAACTTAATACTCTTACCAACCACTTCTTCCTTCAACATATTGTAAACACCTTGCGATGTTTTACCATTCACCAATGTAGTAAGCTTATCAACCAACTTGCCTTTCAAAACAGCCATTTCGGCTGTGTGTTCTTTGTCAATTTTATCTAACAAAGGTTTTTCTTCCAATTTGGTTTTCTTGTCTTTAATTATTCTTGAGAATAATTTTTTATCAATTACAATTCCACGTAACGATGGAGGTGCTTTTAATGATGCATCTTTCACGTCACCTGCTTTGTCACCAAAGATGGCACGCAATAGTTTTTCTTCTGGACTTGGGTCAGTTTCCCCTTTCGGAGTAATTTTACCTATTAATATATCTCCTTCTTTTACTTCCGCACCAATACGTATCAATCCATTTTCGTCCAAGTCTTTTGTAGCCTCTTCCGAAACGTTAGGAATATCAGCAGTTAACTCTTCCAAACCACGTTTTGTATCACGTACTTCCAAAGAATACTCATCTATATGTACAGATGTGAAAATATCTTCACGAGCAACACGCTCCGAAATTACAATCGCATCCTCAAAGTTGTAACCTTTCCAAGGCATGAACGCCACTTTCATGTTACGACCTAACGCTAATTCCCCATTTTGAGTTGCATATCCATCACACAATACTTGTCCTTTTGTAACTCTTTCTCCTTTCTTAACGATAGGTTTCAAGTTGATACAAGTACTTTGGTTGGTTTTACGGAACTTAGTAAGTTTATAACGTTTTACATCTTCATCAAAAGAAATCAATTTTTCTGCTTCGGTACGAGTATAACGTATTACAATCTCGTTTGAATCAACATACTCCACCACACCTTCACCTTCTGCATTAATCAACACACGAGAATCACGGGCAACCAATGGTTCCAATCCAGTTCCTACAATAGGAGCTTCCGGACGTAACAATGGCACCGCCTGACGTTGCATGTTCGAACCCATCAAGGCTCTGTTCGCATCATCGTGTTCTAAGAAAGGAATTAACGATGCTGCAATAGATGCAATCTGGTTAGGTGCAACATCCATCAAATGTAATTTTTCAGGATCAACAACTGGGAAATCCCCTTCGTAACGTGCTTTTACTTTCGCATCCACAAAGTTTCCTTTTGCATCTATTGGCGCGTTTGCCTGTGCAATGGTTTTCGAATCTTCTTCCTCTGCACTTAAATAAATCACGTCTTTTTCCACATCCACTTTACCGTTAGTAACAGTCATGTATGGTGTTTCAATAAATCCTAATTTATTTATTTTTGCAAATACACACAATGAAGAAATCAAACCGATATTCGGTCCTTCTGGTGTTTCAATAGTACATAAACGTCCGTAGTGAGTATAGTGAACGTCACGCACCTCAAATCCTGCACGCTCTCTAGATAAACCACCTGGTCCTAGTGCGGAGAGCCTACGCTTGTGCGTAAGTTCTGCCAAAGGATTGGTTTGATCCATAAACTGTGATAACTGATTGGTTCCGAAGAATGAGTTGATAACCGAAGACAATGTTTTTGCATTAATCAAATCAGTTGGTGTGAACACCTCATTATCTCGAACGTTCATACGTTCACGAATAGTACGGGCCATACGAGCCAATCCAACTCCAAACTGTGAATACAATTGCTCCCCAACTGTTCTTACACGTCTGTTACTCAAGTGGTCAATATCATCCACATCTGCTTTCGAATTGATAAGCTCAATCAAATACTTGATGATACAGATAATGTCCTCTTTAGTCAATGTTTTATGGTCCATTGGCGTTGTCAGGTTCAATTTTTTGTTGATTCTGTAACGACCTACTTCTCCTAAATCATAACGTTTATCCGAGAAAAATAATTTGTCAATAATGCCACGAGCTGTTTCTTCATCAGGTGGTTCAGCGTTACGCAATTGACGGTAGATATGTTCCACAGCCTCTTTTTCAGAGTTGGACGTATCTTTTTGTAACGTGTTATAAATAATAGCATAGTCACCTGCATTCACATCTTCTTTATGAAGAATAACAGATTTAACATTTGCATCAATAATCAATTCAATATGGTGCTCTTCCAAAATCGTTTCGCGGTCAATAATCACCTCGTTACGCTCAATAGAAACAACTTCACCGGTATCTTCATCCACAAAATCCTCAATCCAGGTTTTCAATACCCTTGCCGCTAACTTACGACCAAGAACGCCTTTCAAACCTGGCTTACTCACCTTTACTTCGTCAGCTAAACCGAATATCTCAAGGATTTGTTTATCACTTTCGAAACCAATTGCTCTTAACAATGTGGTTACAGGTAATTTTTTCTTACGGTCAATGTAAGCGTACATCACACTGTTAATGTCGGTAGCAAACTCTATCCACGAACCTTTAAAAGGAATTACACGTGCCGAATAAAGTTTAGTCCCGTTAGCATGACGGCTTTGACCAAAGAACACCCCTGGCGAACGGTGCAATTGCGAAACAATTACACGCTCTGCTCCATTAATAACAAACGTACCTTTTGGAGTCATATAAGGGATAGTACCCAAATAAACATCCTGAACAATGGTTTCGAAATCCTCATGTTCAGGGTCGGTACAATACAAACGCACTTTCGCTTTTAACGGAACGCTGTACGTTAAACCACGCTCAATACACTCTTCCAGAGAGTAACGAGGCGGGTCAATAAAATAATCTAAAAATTCGAGCACGAAATTATTACGTGCATCGGAGATTGGAAAGTTTTCTGCGAAAACTTTATACAATCCTTCGTTCTGACGGTTTTCAGAGGTAGTTTCTAACTGAAAAAAGTCTTGAAACGATTTAAGTTGGATATCCAAAAAGTCAGGATAATCAATCTGACTTTTAATAGATGCGAAACTTATTCTTTGGGTTTTTTTTGCTTGAGCCACTTTTTTAAGATTTAAGCCTGTTTCCGCTGTATATTGCAAATAACAAACTGGTTAATAAGATAAAACAACTTTAAACAACAAAAGGGCATAGACCTCGTTCTGCCTTAGCAGAACTGAGTTCCAGACCTTAATATTGTGTATTAGCCGACAGCTTATTTAATCTCAACCTTTGCTCCCGCTTCTTCTAATTGTTTTTTCATTGATTCAGCTTCCTCTTTAGAAATGCCTTCTTTCAACGGTTTTGGAGCGCCATCCACTAAATCTTTAGCTTCTTTCAATCCTAATCCTGTCAAATCTTTTACGATTTTAACAACTCCTAATTTTGCTGCTCCTGCCTCAACAAGAATTACATCAAAAGTAGTTTTTTCTGCAACTGCTGCTGCACCTGCACCGCCACCTGCTACAACAACTGCTGCTGCTGCTGCTGGTTCGATACCGTACTCATCTTTTAAAATTTGAGCTAATTCATTAACTTCTTTTACCGTTAAGTTTACTAATTGCTCTGCGAATGATTTTAAATCTGCCATTTTTATTTATTGTTTTAATTGTTAATTACTTGTTTAATTGTTTTACTTGTTACTTAATACTTTTTTCTATTCTGGTTTTTCCGATAATGTTTTAACGATTCCCGCCAATTTACCGCCACTCGATTTAAGAGCAGAAATAACATTTTTAGCAGGTGACTGTAACAATCCAATAATGTCGCCAATAAGCTCATTTTTCGATTTGATACTTGCCAACACATCCAACTGATTATCCCCAACGTAAGCACACTCTTCAACAAATGCTGCTTTCAAAACAGGCTTATCATTCTTTATTCTGAATTCTTTGATAAGCTTTGCAGGATCACTCCCTACTTCCGAAAACATAATTGCTGTTGAGCCTTTCAATGAGCCAAACAACGGTTGATAATCTTTGCCTTCGCTTCTCTCCATTGCTTTTTTAAGCAACGAATTTTTAACTACCAGCATTTTGATGTTTTTGTTAAAACACAATCTTCTCAACTGAGATGTTTTATCCGCAGTCAAAGAAGCAACATCGGTTAAATAGAAATGACTGTTGTCAGCTAATTCCTTAACCAACGAATCTATTACTACTGTTTTATCTTCTTTTTTCATTTCTGTTGTTTATTAATATACCTGTCCAGTGGAAGCCAGTTCAGATAATGTCTTTAATTCTACTTCACCTATCTTTCTAATTATTTTTTTTACCTTTAACGATTTGTAAATTCGTTTTGATTCGTTATTCGTAACCTTACTGTCCTAAAAACTTAGCATCAATCTGAATACTCGGGCTCATCGTAGAAGAGATATATACACTTCTTACATAAGTTCCTTTTGCAGAAGATGGCTTCAATTTCATAATAGTAGTCAAAACCTCATTTGCATTTTCAGCAATTTTGTTAGCATCAAAACTAGCTTTACCAACCAATGCCTGAACAATACCTGCTTTATCTACTTTAAAATCTATTTTACCACCTTTCGAATCAGTAACTGCTTTACCAACTTCCATCGTAACCGTACCTGTTTTAGGGTTTGGCATCAATCCTCTCGGACCTAATACACGACCCAAAGCACCAACTTTACCCATTACCGAAGGCATAGTGATAATAACATCCACATCAGTCCATCCACCTTTAATTTTTTCGATGTATTCATCCAACCCAACAAAATCAGCACCCGCAGCTTTTGCTTCCGCTTCTTTATCTGGAGTTACCAATGCCAAAACGCGCATTGTTTTCCCTGAACCATGAGGTAATGTTACTGAACCACGAACCATTTGATTTGCTTTACGCGGATCTACTCCTAAACGTACACTGATATCGATGGATGCATCAAATTTTACGGTTGTAATGTCTTTGATGATTTTTGATGCTTCGGCTACTGTGTAAGCCTTTGCTGCATCATACTTAGCCAAAGCGGCTTTTCTTTTCTTTGAGATTTTCATTCTTATTAATTTATGATGTTCAAACGCCTTACTTTATTCAGGCTCCACCTGTTAAACTTACTTCTTCAACGGAGATTCACCGGTAACGGTCAATCCCATACTACGAGCTGTTCCTGCCACCATACTCATTGCCGATTCGATGGTGAAACAATTCAAATCCGGCATTTTTGCTTCTGCCACTTCACGTATCTGTGCCCACGAAACATTACCTACTTTATTACGATTCGATTCTTTTGAACCTTGTTTTACCTTTGTAATCTCCAACAACGAAACCGCTACAGGTGGATTTTTAGTAACAAATTCAAACGATTTATCGTTATAAACAGTAATAATAACCGGAATAACTTTTCCTGCCTTATCCTGTGTTCTTGCATTAAACTGCTTGCAAAACTCCATGATATTAACCCCTTTTGCTCCCAATGCAGGACCAATTGGTGGCGAAGGATTCGCAGCTCCTCCTTTTATCTGCAACTTAATCATTGCACTTATTTCTTTTGCCATTTTCTTTTTAAAGTATTTGGTAGTGTTTAAAAACTCTTAAAACAATACTTGTTATTTTTATCTAAAACCCCTGTTAACAGTACTAATGGAAGCTTAATACTTCCCATCACTCCACAACGTTTTTTGCAACGTCATTTTTTTTGGGACGGCAAAGGTAAAAAACTATTTAATATAAACAACATCCGGTTGAAAATATTTTTTTATAGAGGAGGGCAAAAAATAACTTATTCGCGGGATTTATTCAAATTATTAATGTCATCTTTAAATGCTCTTGCCTTGAAAACAGACTTGTCCATTCGTGGTTCAGGTTGGTCCACTAAACCAAAAGCAATACTATTGAGGTATAGCGTGATTCTCAAACGTTCCCTCCAGGATAAAGTTTTGTAATATAACACATGATTATCTGCTGCTGCTGCTGCAGTATGTGCCTTAAATGAATTTCTGTCTAATTTATACATGTACTTTATTAACACTTTTGATTTTACAAATATACTTTCTTTTTTACTATACAGAAATAAAAAACTCCCTGCATTTCTACAAGGAGTTTTTTGTGCGTCAGCAATTCCCCAATAAAAACTATTTCCGCCTTCCTTCTCCTTTGGAGAAGGTGCCCGAAGGGCGGATGAGGCCAGAGGGGCAAGGGGTGTATTATTGCAACACTATCTTCCTATTCACAACATTTTTATTTTCATCTTCTATTCTTACAATATAAATTCCTTTGGCAACATCACGCATATCTATCGTTATACTTTTTCCATTCCTAATTCCTAATTCATAATTCCTAATTACCCTTCCCGTTACTTCAGTAATTTTTATAACAGTATTTTTTTGCGGCTCCGCAAAAGTAATAGTCGTTTCCTCTGTAAACGGATTTGGATAAATAATCAAATCACCAATTTCTTTTACCATTTCATTCACTCCTATACCAAGCATAAACTCATTTGTTGTTGTATTAGTAACCACAGGCGCATTGAAATCAAAATAAATACTTGTTTTGTTATGAATTAATGTTCCTGCCGGAAGATTTGCCAATGGCTTAATCCGATATTGAACATACCCCTGCGAACCATCAAAATTACTACTACTATCAGGCAATTGAATATTAGGAAAGTTAAACGAAAGCCTGTTCCCGTTTAACAACGAAGTACAATAATGACTGTAATTAATCACCTGAAAAGTATTCAAATCTAAATTTGCATCCAGTGTGTCTTGCAAATTTATATTGATGGCAGGTGCAGTGCCTGTATTCTGAAAGTGAACTGTATAATAAAAATAATCACTAAAACCGGGAGCTACTTGTTCAGGATACGTTTCTTTATAATTCGGGTCAAACGAATTGACAACAGTATAACAATAATTAAAAGTATTGTTGCTTGTATTATTGTCTCCTGCTGTAGGAGTAACAGTAACATTTACACATATTACATCACCGTTTTGTGCATTTGCATTGGTGGTAAACACCAAACCAAAAGCAGTGGAACTACTGATGGTACCAAAGTTTGCAACGTTATAAGTAAATACATTACCCGCCACCGATGGAGTAAGCGTACCTGCCAAACTATTCATATAAGTAACAGGACCTGTAATTGTAACTATTACTTGCCCTGATATACCCAAAGCACAATGCAAGCCAAACCAATTACTTAAATCTCCTGCAATACATCTTATATTAAATACTTGTCCCGGAAAAATATGCCCCCACTTCACTATCGATTGTGCTCCCACATCAAAGCCCGGTTTGCAGGCTATATCAAAGTTTACATTGGTTTGCAAAGCAGCCCCAGCAGTTAAAACCACCGTAGAATCAATACCAGGGTGAACACATTGCACAGTATATGGATACCCTGCTGTATCTATCTTTACAGTATAAGTACCTGTAGGTTGAGGAAAATCATACACCCCATTCATTGCTGAAAATGTTTGACCAATTAAAGTACCCACACTATCATACAATTTTTCATGAATATTAGAATATTTTATTTCCCAGCTATTATAATTGCAATTTGCATTATTATCTTTATAGGTGTAGCCTAAAACTCCTTGCGCTAAACTACATCCATTTGAATTTCCAGTTAAGCAAAGCGGATAAGATAAATACTTTGCAGTCATAGCAGGGACATAGTTTGGGAGGCAGGTAAATGGATTATTTGAAATACTAAAACCTAAATAAGAAGGATTAATTAAAGAGTTTGGAAAAACAGGAAAACAAGAGATGGAATTTGAATCACAAATTAAAGTGTTAAGTCCTTGTGGTAAATTTGGTAAAGTTGTAAGTTGGTTATTAAAACAGATTAACGATTGCAATGAGTTTGGTAATGAGGGCAAACTCGACAATAAGTTATGCGCACAATATAACTGTTTTAATGAATTTGGTAATGATGGTAAAGAAGTAAGTTGATTATATGAACCGGCATACGTTATAATTGATGTTGGAAATGCCGGCAAATTGGTAATAAAATTATTTTGACACCATAAAATTGTTAAAGAATTCGGTAATGCTGGTAAGCTTGTTAGGTTATTATGTTCGCATTCCAAATAATAAATTGCATTGGGTAATGTTGGCAGACTTGTTATACGATTCCATCGCAAATCAATTGTATCTAATGAGGGTGGAAAAGCAGGAAGGGTTATAAGAGAGTCATATGAACAGTACAAACTTCGAAGAGAATTTGGCAAAGTTGGTAAGCTTACTATTGGAGAAGAACCACAAGCAAAGTATGTTAATGAACTTGGTAAAGAAGGTAAAGTTGTAAATTGATTACCTCCACAACTTAAATACCAAATCGAATTCGGCAATAATGGTAAGGTTGATAAATAAGTGCCACTACATGCAAGAATTAAAAGAGCATTTGGTAAACTCGGTAAACTTGATATATGTGTGCCAATACATTTTAATGTAGTCAGGTTATTTGGTAGCGCAGGTAAACTATACAAATTGTAATTACTGTTACAATTCAAACTTTGTAGTGAACTAGGAAGGGTAGGTAAACTATTAAGCTGATAGTTATTATCACAGCCTAATGTAATCAAAGTGCTTGGCAAATTTGGTAAACTCGTTAATAAATTATAACTACATAATAAAGTGTGCAAATTATCAAAATACTGCACCCCTGTCAAATCACCAATAGAATCATTTGCGCAATTTAAAGTAGTTGCATTTGTAATAGCCGCACAGGTAGTATCCATCTGGTTTCCCACCATACAACCCGGAAAATTAGTTTGAAGAAAAGTTACAAAATGTGCATCAGGTATAGTTACATACTGTGCTTTTGCGCTATATATAATAGTAAGAAACGAAAGAAGGAGGAATAGTTTTTTCATTAAGTAATTATTTCTGATGGTAAAGATAAGGTAAATCCATCAGAGAAAAAAAATCCCGCTCCTTTTTCAGAAGCAGGATATTGTATGTTTATAGTTTATTTGATTAACCTGCTTTCTTCAAATCATAATGTAAATGCAAAAGTTTATTGCTTTTCACAGCAAACATGGCAATGGTTTCGCCAGTATTATTGCAAAATTCAACTTCATAAAAATTATTATGATGAATTTCAACTATTGTACCCACTTGTCCTTTTACAAGGTGTTTTTCAGGAATATCTGTTAATAAGGCAACTACATCAAGTAACTCTAAATTTTTGTTCATTTTATTAAGAATTTATTTTTTTACATAACAACTAGTTAATCTTGGTACCTTTTCATTATTTAAAATTATCCACAAAGTTCGAATAAAAACAATTTTATTAATTGTAGTATATGGCAAATCTACAAAAAATCTTGTTCCAAAATTATCTTCGGACATTAATTCCGCATTCGCGTTAATTATTTCTCCCAAAATAAAAACTCTGAAATTCTCTGCATCTATACTTGTTATCCCAATGGTCGTTTCAAAAACCAATGCCTTGTGTTTACCAACAGGATGCTCTTTGCTTAAACAATAATTCTTTAATTTATTAATATCTACAATGGCATTATTTGCAAATGGTAATTTCAAAGTAACGATTTGTGTTTTTGGTTTAATTCTCCACAAAGATAATCTATTTCCACAACATTCATTTTCAAAAAAAGCGGTACAGTAAACCTATTTATAGAAGGGAATGAAAAAATAATAGAACAAATCGTGTATCATTTTCAATTTTTTTCGTTATAAAATAAACAAAGTTTAAAATATTTTCACATTCTCAAAAAGCCTATATATATTGATTAATACAACGAATTACTAAAATATATTGCAAAAAAATAAACGTGTTTTGAAGGGTTAAGGGATTTATATATAAAGGGTGGTTCGGCAAGGTCACTAACCAAAGGAGGATAGAAAAAACAAATTTCTAAAAAACAGACGGATTTTTAAGGTTTTGTGTATTGTATAAGTAAAAGGGGGAAACAGTTTTAAAAACCCTGTTCATTGAAATAAAGAGAATCAATCGAGAAGTTTACAGAACCAATCGAAGAGTTTACAGAATCAATCGAAGAGTGTAGAGAATCAATCGAGAAGTGTAGAGAACCAATCGAAGAGTGTACAGAACCAATCGAAGAGTGTAGAGAACCAATCGAAGAGTGTAGAGAACCAATCGAAGAGTGTACAGAATCAATCGAAGAGTGTAGAGAACCAATCGAAGAGTTTACAGAACCAATCGAAGAGTTTACAGAATCAATCGAGAAGTGTAGAGAATCAGTCGAAGAGTGTCAAAAGAGCATGAAACAGTTTAAAAATATAATTAACAAATCCATAAAAAGTAGTAACTAAAGCAAGAAACACGGGGTATGGACCGGTTTAGGGCAAAAAAGAGGAGGTGTATAAAATTGATAATCGTATTAGAAGGTTTAACAGGCAAAAATGCTTCGGAGAAAGTTACTTATGGAGGTTTCATAAAAACCAAAATGACAGGTAATGCATTCTTCCCCGATGCAGGAACAGTGATGACTGCCTTGAACAGTGCTACAGTGGCGTTGAAAGATGCAAACGATGCTGGGATAGTTTCTGTGATAACAGAAAAAGAAGGGTTGTTTGACAAAAAAATGAAGAAAGTAGTGTTGCATGTTCAAGGGGTGGTGATTGATGTGGATGACGAAAACCTTGCGTTGGAAATGGTTCAGAGTGGTGGGTTTGAGGGAAAACGCAAAGGAAGTATTCATATTCACGACTTAGCTGCAAAGCAAGGAACGGAAGCAAATTCTGTTAAACTGCGCAGAAAAGCCTACGAAGACAAAGCTCATGTCGGGTATGTATGGCAAATCAGTGATGACGGCATTAGCTGGACTAACTGTAAGTACTCAATAACTGCAAAAGTAACAGTTCACGATTTGGTATCGGGTAAACGGTATCATTTCAGAGTAGCAGTTTGTCTCGTCCTGAAATAGGTTGACAAAAAATCAACCAAAATGAACCAGGACAACGAACAGAAAAAAGACAAGACTGCCGAAAAAAAGAGCACAAATAAACTCTCTTACGGACTAAAAAGAAAAATCATCAGCCAAGTATCCAATGGC
>CANIQT010000014.1 GCA_947469885.1 Bacteroidota bacterium | reverse complement strand
GACATCATTCCGATAGCCCATTGATATTTTTAGAGTTCCAGTATGCCTTAAAAAACTCACACAAATAATTTCCATAAACAATGACAAATTTAACCAGTTTTAACTCTTAAAAAGTGTCAACCTATATCAGGACAAGACATTTTTTGTCAACCTGAAAAATGGTGATTTTTATTTCAGCACCTTGTGCTTTAATGGTGCCTTCCATTTTCAAACTTTTTAATTTATTCCAATTCTCCAGTCCTCCAATTGCTGTTATGTGTTTAGCAATTATTTCATCCGATGTTTGGGCTGTAGCTCCAAAAGAGCAGCATATAATCAAAATTGCGGCAAGTGATATTTTTGTATTTTTCATAGTTTATATATTTAATTACGTTTCAAAAGTATTAATAAGACTTCAATAAAAATGAAAATATTTATGAACGGTGAAATTCGATGATGATTGAATGGTTCATTAGTTCATTAGTCATTTGTCATTTGTTATTTAACAATTTAACAATAAAACAATTTTTAAAAATACTCCTTCTCAATTTTATAATTAGCAATAACAATCACCGGAATTTTATTGAAGGTATATACATAATAATATGTTTTATCCTTCGCAAACACCAACACATCTGTTTTGAATTTCTCGCTTTTAAATGGTTTTTCATTGTTAAAAAATTTTATCATCTGGTCAAATACCTCATTGTAATTTTTACTAAAATCATTTTTAGATCCGTTGATAAAAGAAATTTCTGTTACTTTTTTCGAATCATTTATCTGCGACAGCACAGCTATTTCGCCTTTGATAATATCTCTTTCTTTTTCGTTCGAATAATAGGTTGCACCTTCAAACATTTTGTTTGCTGCGTCCTTTTTTTGCCGCTCTGCAACAAAAAATTGTTTCTTTGTCAATTCGTCCGTAACGGTAGTGCGTCCATAGGACATACAGTTTTTTACAAAACCAAACGTCATTTGCTGGGCATTGGTAATGGTAACAGCAAATAATTTGATAACCGACAGCAGTAAAATTTTATTTTTCATTGTATTTGTATTTAGTAATGCAAAGATGCAGGTTTTATTTTTCAGAACAATAACTCTTCAATAAATTATCAGCAAATTCTTTGTTCATAGACTTTACCTTACTCCAATCGGCACAAGCTGTTTTTTTATCATTAAGTTTAAATGCTGCTTTGCCATGATTATAGATAGATGCCAGATCTTGTGGGTTTTTTTGAATCAAATCGGCAAAAGCTGCAAGTGCTCCTTTGTAATTGCCATCGTGCAGCAACCACCATGCTTTGTTAAACAGTTTATCTCTTTTTTTAATTAAGTCTACATCTATGGGAGCAAAAGTATAATTAGGGTCGTAGTCAAATTCTTTGATGTCGGGGCGGTAGCAAATTCTGACAACCGGCTTTGAATTGCCAACAATAAATTCAATTGGTGCTTTTTCGAAATTAAGAATGCACAACATTTTTCTGAATTTTTCTTTATCTCTTTTGTCTGGAATTTTAGTATCCACCACCACCTTCTGCATGGTATAGCCAGGTTTAGTAAATGTAAAAGTATATTCTTCGCCCGATTCGAGATCAAGTCTAAACCCTTTTTCTCTTTTTATATGAGCCAAGTATTCCATTTTTTTATCTTTTATTTTATACGAAACCAGGTAATCGTTTAGCGACACCGCTTTGTTATCGGTGGTATCATTTTTAACGATAAAGGTGAGGTTGAATTGAAAAGTTTCGGCACAAGCACAGTTAACTATAAAAAGAAACAATAACATAAGTACCTGTTTTGCCCTTCCTCTTTTCCGCACCAATGGCACTTTGTGTAAATACATAGTTGTTTTATCCGCCTGAAATGGTTTTGAATTTTTATGGACGACAAAAATAAAAAAAAAGTAGCACGGTGTAGCATTTCTTTAATCAACATGTGTTAATCATTTTTTATTGGGACATACATATCTTCTTGCGATAAACTGTTTCCTTTTACAACCTGATTTATAAAAAAAACAATCACCTTTCAGCGTTTAATCAGGTGATGCAATCCTGTGTCACAATTATTTCGTCATTTCAACAAGAGATTCAATATCATCATTAACCGCTTTCATTCTTTAATCACAAGATTTAATCGTTTAGTTGTAAGATGAATTGATATTATTCTTACCTTTTTATTTTAATCATTTTTATTCCCGTTTATTGGTTCATCGTTTTTATTCGACTCCATTTATCATTTCTCGTCATACACTGGTGCATCGGGAGGCAAGAGAAAAGTTGCAAAACTAACACAAATAATAATTAACGAGACATTGGGATAGTTGAACGAAAAACAAAGCGCGAGTGCGGAAAATACAATTCCTGAAAGCAGTTTGATTTTTTGTTTGTCAATGAATTTTTGATTTAGATTTTTTGCCACTAATCTTTTTTTATGCACAGCATACAAATAGATTATAAACACAGGAGGTACGGGAAGCAAAAATCCAACGCAACTGGCAGTAACGGCTGCACTTTTGTATTCATCAAACAAAATAAAATCGCCAAGAATGGCGGTAGTAAAAGGCAAAAAAGATATTGCCATTAAAAACCAAATGTGCAACATATTTAATACATGGTTGGATTTAATTATAAAAGTAAAAACCCAGTGATGATTGCTCCAATAAACACCAATAGCAAAAAAGCTTAAACCGTATGAAAGATAGCTGGGCCAGAGATGACAGAGGTAATTGTACAGCCCATGTGAAAGAATTAAATCTTCGTGTTTGGGTAGTTTTATTTCTAATACCAAAATGGTGATGGCTATTGCAAACACTCCATCCGAAAAAGCCAGTAGCCGATCGGTACTCATCAATGGGTTTTTATTTTTTAACATACATACCTATTTTATTTTAGAAAAGTTAAATAGTTCTATAACGTTCATTTAGGCTGGCTCCCAAAGTTCAATTTTGTTTCCTTCTGCATCCATAATATGTATAAATTTTCCATAATCGTAAGTTGCCATTTCATCAACAATGGTTACTCCATTTTCCTTTAATTGATTTACGAGTGCTTCGATATTCTGAACCCGGTAATTAATCATAAATTCTTTTTTGGAAGGTGCAAAATATTCGCTACCTTTTTTGAATGGATTCCATTGAAGAGGGATTATTTCTTCAGGTTTGTTAACGTCTCTGTGTTCGAAACTCACTGAACCCCATTCATTGACATCAAATCCTAAATTTTTTACATACCATTCTTTTATTTCTTTTGTATTGTCAGAAAAAAAGAAAATTCCTCCAATGCCGATTACCTTAGGAGTTTTGTCGTCAGTTGAAGGTACGCTTGTTGATTCGTTTTTTTGTTCATCCATTTTGTTTGTTTTTTAATTGCATTGATAATAATTTCTATTTTGTTGTTTTGCTCCCCATTTGTTTACCTAATTTTTCGTATTCATTGTCGTTTGGTTCCCACAATTCTACTTTGTTTCCTTCCATATCCATAATGTGAACAAACTTTCCGTAATCAGCCGTTTCAATGGTATCGGCAATGGTAACACCTTCTTTTTTTAACTCTCCAACCAGTGCTACCAAATTTTCAACACGGTAGTTTATCATAAAGTCTTTGGTGGATGGTTCAAAATATTTTGTTTTTTCATTAAACACACTCCATTGCGAAAAACCTTTTTTTGTACTATCGGCACCTTGATGCCATTCAAAAACGGCTCCGTACTGGTTTGTATTTAATCCAAGGTGTGTTTGATACCACTCTCTCATTTTTTTTGTGTCTTTGCATTTAAAAAAGATGCCACCAATACCTGTCACTCTTTTCATTTTTGTTTGGTCTTTAGTTTGTTTTGTTATCACTGTTTTGAATGCAAACCCAAAATAGAAGGATGTGAGAATTGCTAATACTATTAATGTTGTTTTTTTCATTTTGTGCGAATTTTTATTGTTGTGATTATTTTTCGAGAATGTTTTTTAATGTTAGCAAACTTCTATCCATACCTTTGGCAACACTTTTCTCTACCATTGGTATCAAAATGTTTATAGGGTATTTTAAAATACCAGCATTGCTCCACAATACTTTGGTTTGAGTGCCTGACAGTGATTCGGTATCCATAATGATAGTGGCAACTGCTCTCATTGGTTTTACAAATCGAATTTCCATTTCAATTCTTTTGCCTTCTTCAATGTTCATAATTTCCTTTTCTCCTTCACCGGCATCTTTATTTCCGCTCCAGGCATAAATAAATCCAACTGTTCCGTCTGTTCCTTTAAATTCTCTTTTCCTGTTGGGGTCTTCCATCGCACCTTCGTTAAACTCGTCTTGGTTTTTGAGCAGTTTTACATAGTCAAATACTTTTTGTACAGGTGCATTTATGATAATTGAACGTTTGGCATAATGTTCCTTCTTCATAAAAAGTCCAATGATTAAGAGCAAGGCAACAATGCCGGCTACTAAAATTAAAATGGTGATGAAGATATTCATTTTGTTTTTTTTTATTGTTTTGTCCTGGTTGGCAATTTAATCAACAAGCTCATAAAGTTACATTTACTTTTCTTTCCTCTTTTTGTTGGAGATGGCAAATATAAAGTTTGTATTCGGCATTTTCTAAAATTTAATTCAAACCGTTTATTGTTTTTGTTTTCAAACAGGTATTCCAATGTGAAATAAAAGCCATATTTGACATTAAATTAACCAGCAACTTGAATTAATTACAAATGACCACCAATAAACCAATGCCTAAAGACTAATTACCTACTAAACCCTTAACAAATTTTAACAGCCTTGCTCATCGCGCACCCCCCAAGTTTTATTTTGACGGTTGATAATAATAAGTACATTTGCCTTCCAAAATTTAAAAAAATAAATATGAATAAGGTAAAAATAAAAAATGTGCTTTTTCTTTCGGCAGCCATGCTGATGACTGCAGTTGCTATCTCTCAAAACAAAGATGCTGTGCTTATGACCATTGGCGGAAGCAAGGTAACAGTGGGAGAATTTGAAAGTGTGTATCATAAAAACAATGCCAAAGATGGGGCAAACGATGCCAAATCGTTGAGCGATTATATAGAGTTGTTTGTCAACTTTAAACTGAAAGTGAAAGAAGCCGAAAGCCTTGGAATGGACACGGCAAAAGCGTTTCGTGATGAATTGGCTGGCTATCGCAAACAACTATCGCAACCGTATTTAACCGACAAAGATGTGAACGACAAATTGCTTCACGAAACCTATAACCGAATGAAAGAAGATGTTCGTGCTTCGCACATTTTGGTAAAAGTAGCTGAAAGCGCATTGCCTAAAGATACTTTGGAAGCATACAACAAGATTATGAAAATTAGAGCGAGAGTGATGAAGGGAGAAGATTTTAATAAAGTGGCAAGCGAGAAAGGCATTTCGGACGACCCATCGGCAAAAGACAATGGTGGAGATTTAGGATTTTTTACCGCCATGCAAATGATTTACACCTTTGAAACGGTGGCTTACACCACCAAAGTTGGTGAAATATCTCAACCAGTTCGCACTCGTTATGGATACCACATTATCAAAGTAACCGACCGTAGACCAGCACAAGGCGAATTGTTGTGTGCTCACATTATGATTAAGACACCACCGAATATGAATAACGAAGATTCGTTGAACGCTTACGCAAAAGTAACCGAAATCTATAACAAACTAAAAGCAGGTGGTAAGTTTGACGAGTTAGCACAGCAGTTTTCGGACGATAAACAATCGGCAAAAAAAGGCGGAGAGTTGCCTTGGTTTGGTACCAACAAAATGCCAGCCGAATTCGAAAAAGCTGCATTTGCGTTAAAAAACAAAGGGGATTACTCCGAAATTTTAAGAACAAAATATGGATGGCATGTTATTAAATTGATTGACAAACGTGGATTGGCTGCGTTTGACGATATGAAAGCTGAATTAAAAGCTAAGGTGACCAAAGACTCTCGTGCACAAGTAGGTAGAGAATCGCTGATCGCAAAAGTAAAAACAGAATATAAATTTAAAGACAACCTTAAATTGAGAGATGAGTTTTATAAAGTGATGGATACTTCTTTGTTCGAAGGTAAATGGGATGCTGCAAAAGCAAAAGCATTGAACAAACCAATGTTTAACTTTAACGAAAAGATTTACACTCAAACTGATTTTGCGAACTACATCTCTACTCATCAAAGCAAACGCCCCAAGTCAGATGCCAACATGGTGGTGAATCAATTTTACAAACAGTTTGTGGATGAGAGTGCTGTGGCTTACGAAGAAAACCGTTTGGATGGAAAATATCCTGAATTCAAATCGTTGATGCAAGAATACAGAGATGGTATTTTGTTGTTTGAACTTACCGATTCTAAAGTATGGAGCAAAGCAGTGAAAGATACTACTGGCTCTAAAGAGTATTACGAAAAAAACAAAACCAAATACATGTGGGAAGAGCGGGCTGATGCAACAATTTATACTTGCGGAGATGAAAAAGTGTCAGCTAAAGTGCGTGGATTGTTGAAAAAGAAAAAAACAGATAAAGAAATATTGGATGAAATAAATAAAGATTCTCAACTAAATTTAAATGTAGATTCTAAAATATTTAACAAAGGCGAAAACGAGTTTGTAGATAAAAACTGGAATCCGGGAACTTCAGTAGATATTAAATCAGAGAAAGATAAAAAATTGATGATTGTGGTGACTAATAAATTAATGAAACCTGAACCAAAATCGTACACCGAAGCAAAAGGAATGGTAACTGCCGATTATCAAAACTTTTTGGAAAAAGATTGGATAGGTTCGTTGAAAACAAAATATCCTGTGAACATCGACAAAGCAGTGCTTTCCACTGTTAAGTAACATTTCATTGATGTCTACTGAAAAAGTTTATGGCAGGAAGTGTCATAAACTTTTTTAGTTTTAAAGAAAAGAATCCTAAGAAATTAATGAGAAAAAATGATGAATTTCGAACACAGAATTACGAATATTGAAGTGTACAGCATACTTCGAAATTCGAAATTTAGTATTCATAATTCGAAATTTACAACCACTTGAAACAACCGTTATTTTACATATTTCTATTTTATTTGTTTGCAGGCTGTAACAATTCGGCCCCGAAGGACGTCTCACGGGTAGCGATTGCAAAAGCAGGAAACAGTTATTTATATGCGGATGAAATAAAAAACATCGTGCCTATAAATACTCCTGCCAAAGACAGCCTGGATTTGCTCAATAAATTTATTGATAACTGGATACACGAAGCATTGGTGATTCAAAAAGCCGAAAACAACCTGACAGAAGAACAAAAAAATGTGGAGAAACAATTGCAGGAGTATCGCAGTTCGTTGATTACTTACGCTTACGAAAATGAGTTGGTACGACAAAAACTGGATACCGTGGTGCAAAACGAGGATATTGAAAAATATTACAACGCTAATCAATCCGACTTTCAGTTGAAAGATAATATCATAAAAGTAATTTATGTGAAAGTAAATAAAAAAGCACCTAATATTAATAAACTAAAACAACTTTACAAATCCGACAACCCGAAAGACAGGGAACAATTGGCAGGATATTGCCATCAGTTTGCTTTGAATTTTTATTTGGACGATAATTCATGGTTGTTGTTTGATGATTTGTTGAAAGAAATTCCTATACAAACCTATAATAAAGAACTATTTTTGCAGAATAACAGATATGTGGAAGTATCAGATTCATCTAGTAGTTATTTTTTAAACATCAAAGGATTTAAAATACGCAACAGTACTTCTCCTTTGAATTTTGAAAAAGAAAACATAAAAAATATTATTCTGAACAAACGTAAATTGCAGTTGATTTCGAAAATGAAAGAAGACGTGTATAATGATGCTGCAAATAATGAAAAAATTGAAATCTATATAAATGATAAATCTAAAAAATAATTTACTACTCTTTTGTAGTGCACTATTGTCAATTGTTAGCTTGCAGGCGCAGGATAAAGGAAAAATAATTGACCGAGTGATTGCCGTGGTGGGGTCTAATCCGTTGTTACAATCGGAACTCGAATCGAACTACCAGCAAATGGTGGCGCAACAAGAAGCGGTAAAAGAAGGCACCCGTTGCAAACTGCTGGAAGAACTGCTATATCAGAAATTGCTACTTGCACAGGCGCAACACGACAGTTTAAGTGTTACTGAAGGTCAGGTGGATCAGGAACTCGACCGAAGAATGCACTATTACTTGCTTCAGTTTGGCTCGGAAGAACGGTTTACTGCTTTTTACGGAAAAACTGTTGACGATTTTAAACAAGATTTAAGAGACAATGTGCGCGATTTATTATTGGCTCAGCAAATGCAAAGTAAAATTACGGGTGATATTAATGTAACTCCAAACGATGTAAAAACGTTTTACAACAATATACCTAAAGACTCCATTCCACTAATCAATGCTGAAGTGGAAGTAGGTCAAATTGTAAAAAAACCGGCCTTAACGCCAGAAGCAAAAAAAGAAGCAAAAGATAAAATTTCGAACATTCGCGATCGGATTATGAAAGGGGAAGCTAGTTTTGCAGCTTTGGCTGCTTTGTATTCCGAAGACCCTGGCTCGGCTAACAAAGGTGGGTTGTACGAACATATTCAACGTGGGCAGTTTGTGCCCGAATGGGATGCTCAGGCGTTTAAAATAAAACAAGGAGAAATAAGCGAAGTGTTCGAAACAATGTATGGTTATTTTATTCTTCAACTCATAGAGCGCAGAGGAGACGAAGTGGATGCCCGCAGTTTGCTAATTGCTCCTAAGGTAGCAGTCGAAGATTTATTAAAAGCAAAACTTGCACTCGATACCATTTACACCAAACTTGCGTCTGACACTACTAACTTTAACGATATTGCTGCAAAGTTTTCGGACGATGAAGAAAGTAAAAACAGTGGAGGACTAATTATCAATCCACAAACAGGTGCCAGTCGTTTTCAGATGGATGAACTAGGGCAAATGGACCAAAATGTAGCATTTGCAATTGATAAATTAACCATTGGGCAATACACCAAACCCGTTCCATTTAGCACCAGAGATGGAAAACAAGCTTATCGTATTTTGTATTTGAAAACACGAACTGCCCCGCACATGGCAAATCTAACAGATGATTATCAAAAAATACAATCCATTGCATTGGCAAAAAAACAAGAGATAGCTATACAATCTTGGATAAAGAAAAAATTAATTGGTACGTATGTTCACATCACCGATGATTATAAAAACTGCGATTACACTAATAAATGGGTAAGCACCACTCAACAATAAAACAATATAGTAATAAAACAATTTAACAGATATGTATAAATCAGATGTAGAAGCCGTAGATGCTTTTGTAGTTAAGTACAAAGAGCTGAATGCCGAAATTGGTAAAATAATTATCGGGCAAGATGAAGTAGTAAAAGATGTCATCATTTCTATTTTCAGCAAAGGTCATTGTTTACTTATCGGTGTTCCTGGATTAGCCAAAACACTTTTGGTAAACACCATTGCCGATGTGTTGGGACTAACATACAACCGTATTCAGTTTACTCCCGACCTAATGCCCTCCGACATTATTGGTTCCGAAATTTTGGGCGAAGACCGTAATTTCAAATTCATTAAAGGACCCTTGTTTGCCAACATTATTTTGGCTGATGAGATAAACCGAACTCCACCCAAAACACAAGCAGCACTGCTGGAAGCCATGCAAGAGCGCAGTGTAACCACAGGTGGCAAAAGATACGAATTGGGCAATCCGTTTTTTGTACTCGCTACTCAAAACCCGATTGAACAAGAAGGTACTTACCCTTTGCCAGAGGCACAATTAGACCGTTTTATGTTCAACGTTTGGTTAGATTATCCTTCGTTGCAGGATGAAATAACAGTGGTAAAAAACACAACATCTAACCGAAAAGTAGAATTGCGAAAAGTAATTTCGAACGAAGAAATAATTTATTTTCAAGAACTCGTTCGCAGAATACCGGTAACCGATAATGTGCTGGAATATGCAGTAAAACTGGCATCCAAAACAAGACCCAACACCGAGCATGCTGCCGAAATAGCAAACAAATACCTATCGTGGGGGGCTGGACCGCGCGCTTCGCAATACCTTATTATTGGTGCCAAATGTCATTCATTGATAAAAGGAAAATATTCGCCCGATATTGAAGATGTAAAAGCAGTGGCAGCTGCCATCCTCCGTCACCGAATTGTGAGAAACTACAAAGCCGAAGCCGAAGGAATTTCGGTTGATGCCATTATTTCTGAATTGTTGAAAGCTTAAAACCCATGTTTAACCCCTGTAATTAACCATTCATCACAAAAATAATTTTGCATTTAAAATAAATAACTAAATTTGCCAATCAAAAATTAATTAATCTTAAAATCAATAAAAAAAATGAAAAAACTTTACACACTAGTACTTGCTTCTTTTTTGTTTGTTAACCTTACTTCAAAAGCACAAGTTGTCCTTTTATCTGAGGATTTCGAATTAAACTCTTTTTACAACAAGTTGGATAGCGTTCCAATTTTACCCGGAAACTTAACCGATACCATGTGGTATTCGTGCGATTTGGACGGACATGCTGATGCCTCTACAGGCGGAACTCGTCCTCAGGGATATTTCCCTATTCAACCATTTTCTCCGGTTGACCGTTACGAAACTGTTTATGGAACTATGGCAGCACCCGATACCAATACAGTGCTTGGTTGCAACTCTTGGACTAACTTAGGCGATGGAAACGCTGAAGACAATTGGTTGGTTACTCCTTCTGTTGCTTTAGGCGCACACGACACGTTGTTCTGGAAATCAGCTTCGCTTCAAACTCCTCGTTACTTAGATGGATACGAAGTAATGCTTTCTACACAAGGCAACGATGGTGCTTATTTTACTCACCAACTGTTCAGAGCAGGCGAAATGGTTGGCACACCAGCTACTGACCCTGACACTACTTTTGCTGACTTTACTTTTGCTCCAATTGGTGCAGCAGTATTTATTCACGGTGCTGATGGTACTTATATCGACCCAGCAGGAACAGCCGCTCCGGTTTCTCACCGTTGTCAATTGCGTCCATTTTCTGTAGCGTTAGATGCTTATGCATGGCAAACCGTTTTTATCGGATTCCACCACAACTCGTCTGACGATAACATGATTGCTTTTGATGATGTAATGATTCGCGGAACATCGCCAACTGGTATTAACGAAAACGGAAACACCATTGGTTTAAGTGTATATCCTAACCCGACAACAGCTGATGCGCAAGTTACTTTCTCATTAACTTCTGAAACTTCGGTAACTATTGGAGTATATGATGTAACAGGCAAATTAATTTCGTCAGAAAACAAAGGTTCTCTTTCTGCAGGTCGTCATTTTGCTAACATTAATACTACTACTCTTGCAAAAGGTTTTTACACTGTTGGTGTTCAAACAAACGATGGTCGCAGTACTACTAAGTTAATCGTTCAATAAATTAAACGAACTTTACAAAAAAGGCTGACTCATTTAATTGAGTCAGCCTTTTTTTGTGGGGTAATGTTACGTTATTGGAGTAATCTTACTAGGTCTGACAATCGGATTACTTTTAAATGGGAAAAATCGACAAACGCTGCTAACACCGAAATGGGTCCTTACCCGAGCGGGCAGAAAATGTATTTCCAGGAAGAATTAAGCATTCAGGATGTGTTGCAAGGCAGAAGCGGTACAATAGACATCAGGATTAAATAACCCCAAAAAGGGGACGCAAGATGAAAATCCGGTGGCAGGGTTTCAAAATACAGGATTTTGATTTGAAAATACAGGCGTATGGTTTCAAAATACAGGATTTTGATTTGAAAATACAGGCGTATGGTTTCAAAATACAGGATTTTGATTTGAAAATACAGGCGTAAGGTTTCAAAATACAGGATTTTGATGTCATCCGGTTATTTTAGTTTAACAAAACCTGTCTTCCTGATATTTTATCGGGGAGGCAGGTTTATTTAACTAACGACTTTAAAATCCCTTTAGGCATCTTGCAATCCTTCCAAAAACAATTAAATAAATCCATATCTTTACTGAAAATAATAATGATTGTTTTGAAAAACAATAGAACTAGTGCTGTTGTAAATAAGGCTGGAAGCCTTGTTAAATAGAACGTAGCCAGAGGCTACGCTCAACAGGAGAAAACAGATAGAGTAAAGATTACAAATTTCTTTGCCCATTCTATAACAACAACCTGATATATATCAGTAAACTATATAACAAATATCATAAATTTTGCAACTCCTGCCTAGTTCGTTTCATCTACTTTTGTGGTATAAATATAAACCTCCTTTTTAAAAGGACTAAAACAAAAAAACATGAGAGCTAAAAAATTAATTCCGGCACAACAAGTAAATTTATTGAAAAAAATAAAAGTAAGACTTGATTACAAAACAGTGGTTGTAATAAACCGTTTATCATCGTTAGATGTATGGAAAAGACTATACCCCGGGGCAGAAATTATTACTGAATAGAAGTCAAAAGTCAGAAAGTCCAAAGTCCAAAGTTGGTGGTACAACTTTGAACTTGAAACTTTAAACTTGGTGCTTTAGGCTTTAGACTAAATAATACGTTCCGTTTGTTTATTTTTGATAAATTTGCGCTCCCAAAAAAAAGGGGACAACCTTGAGCAAAAACCAATCTGACAGTATTCAGCAAATTACCAACCGTACGCATACCAATGTTCGCTTTAGCGAAGTGGACGCATTGGGGATTGTGTGGCACGGCCACTATATCAAATTTTTTGAAGATGGCAGAGAAGCCTTCGGAAAACAATTCGGGCTGAGTTATTTGGATGTTTATAAATTAGACTTTTTAACCCCTATTGTCAACATCAATGTCGATTACAAAAAAACAGTAATGTATGGCGACAGTGTGTTTATTGACACCACCTTTGTCGATTCTCCGGCAGCCAAAATCATTTTTCAATATCTTATTTTTCGTCAGTCGGACAATGAACTAGCAGCCAGCGGGCAATCCACCCAAGTTTTTGTGAATAAACAACACCAGTTATGTATCACCATTCCACCTTTTTTTGAAGAATGGAAAAAGAAAAATGGTATTTTGTAAATGAAGGTATTTGTAGCATCCGATAACATTGTTTCGCCACTTGGATTTACGAGTGACGAAAACTTTGAGCAACTCAAAAAAATGCAGACAGGAGTTTTGCTGCACGCAGACTCAGCACTTTCGGCAGAGCCTCTATTTGTATCGGTAATAGATACTCAAAAACTGAACACCGAATTTGAGAAGCTAAATGTAAAACAGGAATACACCCGATTAGAAAAAATGATGTTGCTTTCGGTGACCGATGCCCTCAGCAGAAATAAAAAAATTGATATAGAAAACAAAAAAACACTTCTCATTGTTTCCACCACCAAAGGAAATATAGATTTGCTCGACAAAACTGAAGGAGAAAAATTTGATACGAACAGAATTCATTTGTGGGAAGCAGCAAATGTAGTAGCACGTTATTTCAATAACCCCAATCAACCATTGGTAATTTCCAACGCCTGCATATCGGGAGTGGTAGCCATTATACTTGCAAAGCGATTACTTGAAGAAGACAAGTACGACACCATAGTGGTGGTAGGTGCCGATATAATGACACACTTTGTGGTAGCCGGATTTCAATCGTTTAAAGCCATCAGCCCACAGGTAGCAAAACCGTATGATGCTGCCAGAGATGGTATTTCACTTGGCGAAGGATGCGGAACAATAATTTTAACTAACAACCAACAACTGACAACTGACAACCAACAACTAATAACTGTTGCAGGTGGAGCAAGTTCAAACGATGCCAATCATATTTCGGGACCATCTCGCACAGGCGATGGATTGTTGCTGGCAATACAAAAAACTCTCAGCGAATCGAACATGAAACCCGAAGAGATAGATTACATTTCCGGTCATGGCACTGCCACCATTTTTAATGATGATATGGAATCGCTGGCTATTACTGATGCACACCTTGCTGCGGTGCCCATGAACAGTTTGAAAAGTTATTTCGGACACACACTTGGAGCAGCCGGATTGATTGAATCAATCATTGGTATTCATTCCATGCAGCAAAATCAACTAATCGGAACATATAATTATACTGAACTAGGCGTTGCTGCTCCCATCAACATTATAAAAGAAACAAGGCAAGCAACAATAAACAATTGCCTGAAAACAGCAGCCGGCTTTGGAGGGTGCAATGCTGCAGTATTGTTTCAAAAAGCAGAAAATTTAAAGAATTAAAAAATTAAATGAGCACCACCAATTATATAACTGCTGTTTGTTCTGTAAAAAACGGTAACGTGGGCATCAACAATAAAGCTGATTTCACGAATTCTTCGGCTGCTTCTTCGGTTGATTTTTTAAAATCCGTTTACACACATTATCAGTTGAGCTATCCTAAATTTTACAAAATGGATAGTTTGTGTAAATTGGCTTTTCTTACTTCGGAATTATTACTTAAAACAAATAAAATAACTGATACATATACTGCTGAAGACATTGCTATTATCACCTCCAACTGCTCCTCATCGTTGGAAATTGATACAGAGCATCAAAAAGCGATATCAAATAAAGAAAACTATTTTCCCAGCCCGGCGGTATTTGTTTATACCTTGCCAAATATCTTGATTGGAGAGATTGCAATACGAAATAAAATAAAAGGAGAAAATTCGTTCTTTATTTTTAATAAATTTGATGCTGATTTTATGTGCAATTATACCAACTCGCTTTTGAATACTAACAAAACAAAATGTTGTATTGCAGGTTGGGTCGATTTTTATGAAAATAAATACGAAGCATTTTTATGCACCATTGAAAAAACAAAACAAGGGCTTTGCATCGAAAACAATGAAGAACAATTAAATAAATTATATACAAACAATTACTAAAAATAAAAATTATGGACGAGTTAATGGACAAATTAAAAGGCGAAATTATTTTGCAACTGAATCTGGAAGGAGTAAAAAAGGAAGATATTGATTCCGATTCTTCTTTGTTTGGAGATGGATTAGGACTGGATTCGATTGATGCATTGGAGCTGATAGTGCTTTTAGAAAAAAACTACGGTATTAAAATAGCCAACCCTGCTGACGGTAAAAAAATTTTTCAATCCATCCGAACCATGGCCGAATTTATTGAGGCGAACAAAAAGTAATGAACCAAAAAATTTACATAACAGGCATCGGTATCATTTCTGCCATTGGCGACAATGTGGCTGAAACATTGGATGCTGTTGCCAAAGGTAAATCAGGCATTGGAGAGTTGGATAATATAACTACCCGTCATCGAAACGAAATTCCGATTGGTGAAGTAAAACATACCAACCCTGAACTGATAAAAATACTTGGTCTTCCTGAAGATGCAAAAATTACTCGTACTTCTCTTTTGGGCATGGTGGCTGCAAAAGAAGCAATGGTGTGGGCAGGAATAAAAGACACAAAAGAATTTAGAACCGGAATTATTTCTGCAACCAGTGTGGGCGGCATGTCAATGACCGAAAATTATTTTCAAGATTTTCTGAATCCCGAAAAAAGTGGAGATTGGTTAAAATATATCGAAACACACGATTGTGGTGATAGTACCGAAGTAATTGCAAATTATTTAGGAATCAAAGACCATATTTCTACCATCAGTACAGCTTGTTCGTCTTCTGCCAATTCCATTATGCTTGGAGCAAGATTAATTAAAAATGGATTGGTTGATAGAGTAATTGTTGGTGGCACCGATTCGCTTTCCAAGTTTACCATCAATGGTTTTATGACTTTAATGATATTAGACAGAGAACAATGCAAACCATTTGATGCAGAGCGAAAAGGCTTGAACTTAGGCGAAGGCGCAGGTTACGTGGTGCTTGAATCGGAACAAGCAGCTGGAGGAAAAGAAATTTTGTGTGAGCTTACAGGGTATGGTAATTCGAATGATGCCTATCATCAAACCGCTTCATCACCCACTGGAGAAGGAGCGTATCTAGCCATGCAAAAAGCATTTCAAGTAAGCGGATTGAAACCCGCAGATATTGATTATATCAATGCTCACGGCACAGGCACGGAGGTAAATGATATGTCGGAAGGAACCGCAATAGAACGAATATTTGGAAACAATGTTCCGCGAATTAGTTCTACCAAAGCATTTACAGGACATACCTTGGGGGCTTGTGGAGGGATTGAAGCGGTATTATCAGTATTGGCCATTAAATACAACATGGTTTATCCAAGTTTGAACCATAGCAACCAGATGAGTGAACTAAAATTTACTCCAACCAAAGTGCTTACAACAGACAAACCAATAAATAATGTATTGTCAAATTCATTTGGTTTTGGTGGCAATTCAGCAGCATTAATTTTTTCGCGACATTAATTTATGGAAGCATTTATAAAAGGAATAGGAATAGTTTCCCCACAAAAAACATTTAATACTCATGATTTTTTGTCGGACGTGGTAGAATACAACACCAATTCATTGCGTTGCATTGAGCCAGTTTATACAGAATTTCTGAACCCGATTTTGGCACGCAGAATGGGAAGGACAGTAAAAATGGGCATTGCTGCTTCGTCCATTTGTTTAAAAGATGCCGGAGTGGAAATACCCGATGCAATTATTACAGGAACTGCATTAGGTTGCCACGAAGATACCGAAAAATTTTTGCTTTCGATATTAGATAATCAGGAGCAGTTTCTTACTCCTACCTCGTTTATGCAATCCACCCACAACACAGTTAGTTCGCAAATTGCATTGCAACTGAAGTGTATGAATTATAATTTTACTTACGTTCACAAAGGCTTTTCGTTCGAGAGTGCGGTGCTCGATGGCTTGATGACATTGGCAGATACGGATGCGAAAAATGTATTGGTTGGCGGGCACGATGAAATGACAGACCGTCACTTTAATATAACCAAACGTGCAGGATTCTGGAAGGATGAAAATACCCCCACCATCGAAATCATCAATAGTAAAACAAAAGGCAGTGTATCGGGCGAAGGGGCAGCATTTTTTGTGTTGAGTAATGAAGAAAGTGAAAAAAATTACGCTAAACTTCTTTCTGTGAAAATGATTTTCAATCCCGAAAGCGAAAAAGAAGTAGAAACTAAAATCATAGAATTACTGAAAGAAAAAAACATGACACCTGCCGATGTAGATTGTGTGATGTATGGTATTAGCGGTGATGTAAGGTTTGATGACATTTATTATAATTTAAAGAATTCTCTATTTAACGAAAGCACTTCTGTTTACTTTAAACACTTGAGTGGTGAATTTCAAACTTCAAGTTGTTTCGCATTATGGGAAGCAGCCATGATTTTGAAAACACAAACTATTCCTCCATGTATTTTAATCGGAGAAAATAAAAAGAAACAAATTAAAAATGTTCTTATTTACAATACTTATATGAACACTTACCACACTGTTTCGTTGCTTTCGCAATGTTAGTTCAATAATATTTTTGCAATGACTTTCAAATCAACAGGCATAACTTTTATTATCTCTCTTTGCATCATTTTTTCTTTGTATTATTTTTTGGAAATAAGTTTATGGTGGCTTATACTGCCATTGCTTGTTTTTATGTTCTTCGTAATTTATGGTTCTGCCAACATTCAATTTAACTTTTACACAAAAGCATTCTGTAGTGCCATTACCAAAGAAAAACAAATTGCAGTTACTTTTGATGACGGACCTAATAAAGAATACACTCCCAAAGTAATATCTCTTTTGGAGGAATACAATGCAAAAGCTACTTTCTTTTTAATAGGCAGAAAGATTGAAGGCAACGAAGCAATAGTAATACAAATAGATTCAGCCGGACATACCATTGGCAATCATACGTTCTCACATTCTTTTTTTATTGATTTTAAAAATGTTAGCGGTTTCAAGGATGAATTGAACAAGACATCCGATTCAGTTTTCAATCTCATTGGCAAACGAATAAAATTGTTTCGCCCTCCTTATGGAGTTACCACTCCCAACCTTGCAAAAGCAGCAAAAGCGTTGAAGTATCAAATTATTGGATGGAATGTACGTTCAATGGATACTAGAAATGACAATGAAGAAAAAATTATTTTAAGAGTTACGCAACAGCTAAAACCTGGTGCGGTGGTACTGTTTCACGACACTTCCGAAAAAACAATTCATGTTTTAAAACAAACACTTGAGTTCGCAAAACAAAATGGCTTTAAAATTGTAAGCATGCAATCGCTTTTAAATATACAACCTTATGAATAAATTGATAATCGTTTTATCCTTTCTTCCTTTAGCCTTATTTGCTCAAGTTCCTAAAGGCTTTACGCCAGTTAAAGATACAGCAGCTTTTAAACAAAAAATGGAAACACAATCGAAACTGGTCAATTCCATAGAAAGCGATTTTACACAGGAAAAATATTTGAGTGTGATGTCAGAAAACATTATCAGCAAAGGGCATTTTTGTTTTAAAAAAATAAATATGCTTCGGTGGGAATACAACGACCCTTACAAATACATCATAGCCATCAACAAGGATAAAATGTTTATTAAAGACAATGGTAAAGTGAGTAAATACGATATCAACTCAAACAAAATGTTTAAGAGCATTAACGAAATGATGATGAATACGGTGCAGGGAAACTTGTTGAATAACAAAGATTATAAAGCAAAGTATTTTGAAAGTGATAAACAATATTTGCTTGAACTTTCGCCTTTGCAAAAAGGAGCAAAAGATTTTTTGAAAGTTATTCAACTATACATTGATAAATCAGATTACTCTGTAGTGAAAGTAAAAATGATAGAACCAGGCGATGATTACACTAGTATAGAATTTACTAACCGGAAAAACAACCAGCCTGTGGATGATGAAAAATTTATTATTAAGTAGCGTTGTTTTGTTGCTTTTTACTTCGGGCTGTACGCTGGGTCATTACGGGAGATTAAAAAAAGCTCCCACTTCATCGACAATTCCGAAATCTATATTTGGCGACAATTTTAATTCCTTCCTTTTTAAAGCAAACATTACTCTTTATAAAAAAGAAATAAGCGGTTTGTTGGTAGCTAAACAAATGGGACCTCATGATTATCGCATTATTTTTACCACCGAATTAGGTATGAAATTATTCGACTTCGAATTTAAAGATTCTACCTTTACTGTTCATTATTCCGTTCCGCAGTTCGCTTTGCCTGCATTGTTACAAACCATACAACAGGATATTGAAATTTTATTGATGAATAATATAAACGGAAAAAAAATGGAGAGTTTGTATTATTGTGATGAAGGAGGAATTCGTTGCTTGGATATTCAAAAAGAGAAATTAGAAAAAATGTATAATTATTATTTCACCGATAGAACTACACAACAAATTGTAAAAATTGAACACTCAAAAAAGCGCACAAAGAAAGTGCTATTTTCGTTAAACGATTATAAAGACCATTTCCCAATCAATATTATTATTCAACATTTCAATATCAAATTAAAGATTGAGTTGAATTTGCTTAAAAAGTAACCATTCATCAGCAACCATTTTTTTCTATTTATAATTTATTGCTTCAATGTCTTCACTTCCGTTCTCCTGTTTTTTTGTTTCCCTTCAGCACTATTATTATCGGCAATTGGCTGCGTATCTCCATACCCTTTAGCAACCACCCGCTCAGCAGTTACTCCTTTTTTAACAAGGTAGTTTTTTACCGCATTGGCTCTGTCCTCCGATAATTTTTGATTGGCTTCGCTGTTGCCTACATTATCTGTATGTCCCGAAATTTCAATCACCTTTGTCTTTTTCATCTCCATATATTTACACAAAGCATTTAACTCCACAAACGACTCTGGTTTTAAATTTGATTTGCCGGTATCAAAAAACACATTGTCCAATGTATAATGCTGAGAAGGAGTGATGGTTAATTTTACAGTCACATTAAACAAACCTGCCTCATTGGGAATTTCAACAGTGCTGTATTCTTTATCTTCGGTAAATGCTTTGTAAATTACCGTATATTTATCGGCTTTCGGAAGCAGCACCTGAAACTTTCCATTCGCCTTTGTAATTCCTGAAAAAACTTTTTTGTTTTTTATTGAAACAAAACTAACCGTTTCATTTTCTAAAGGTGCTTTTAAATTATTACTCGCAATAACATTTGCTAATGCCTGAGTTTCTGTTGGCTCCAATGTTTGTGAGTAGGCGCAAAATGTATTTGCAAGAACTACCAAAAGAATTATTTTTTTCATGGCTTTTAAGGTTGATGTTTTACTAATAACGCAAAAATCGAAAAAAGATACAGATTTAGTCTTTTATATATATAAACTGGCAAGCAATCTCCCGACTGGGAGATACATCAAATAATTCAATTTGTGCCACCTCCAAGTACGGAGATACTGCAAAAGAGTTGTTTTGTCCCATCTTCCAGCTTGGAGATACCCCAAAACAGTTGTTTGGTTGTATCTCCCAATCAGGAGATGCATCGTTACAATTTATTTGTTCCACCTTCCAATCGGGAGATGCTCAAAAAGAGTTGTTTTGGTGTATCTCCACATCAGGAAGTGCACCAAAAGGTTTGTTTTGTCCCATCTCCAAGTCGGGAGGCAGGTAAAATGGCTTTTTTGGTATTATTTCCTGTTGAAGAATTATATTAACGCAAGGTTAACTTTATTCCAGTTTTAGCGAATGCCCCATTTTATCTCTTTTGGTTTGGAGATAAAACTTATTGTGTTCGTTCGACTCAATTTCAATGGCAAGGTTTTCAACTATCTCTAATCCATAACCAATAAGCCCTGCACGTTTTTTAGGATTGTTGCTCATTAGTCGTATTTTGCAAATCCCTAAATCTCTCAGTATTTGTGCCCCTACTCCATAATCGCGCTCGTCCATTTTAAAACCGAGTTCTTCGTTTGCTTCCACAGTGTCTTTGCCTTCTTCCTGAAGTTTATACGCTTTTAGTTTGTTTAGCAATCCTATACCTCTACCTTCCTGGTTCATATAAACAATAACCCCTTTGCCTTCCTTTTCAATCATTTCCATGGATTTATGTAGTTGTGCACCACAGTCGCAACGGCAGGAACCAAATATATCGCCTGTTAAACAAGAAGAGTGAACCCTCACCAACACAGGCTCATCCTTTTTCCAAGTTCCTTTTATCAATGCCAAATGCTCTTGGTCGTTGGTGGTTTGATGATAAGCAACCAAATCAAAATCGCCCCATTGAGTTGGCATCTTTACTTGCACATCTTTGGTAATAATGGTTTCGTTTTTTATCCGGTAAGCAATTAAATCTTCAATTGAAATAATTTTGAGATTATGCTTTTTAGCAATATCTAACAATTGAGGAAGTCGAGCCATAGAGCCATCTTCGTTCATTATTTCCACCAATGCACCTGCCGGTTCGAAACCAGCCATGCGTGCTAAATCTATCGTTGCTTCGGTATGTCCTGCTCTGCGAAGCACACCTCCCTTTTTTGCTTTTAGTGGAAAAATGTGCCCGGGTTTTCCAAACTCTTCGGGTTTAATGTTGGGATTAATTAATGCCTTTATGGTTTTAGAGCGGTCGCTGACAGAGATGCCTGTGGTGCAACCATAGCCCAACAAATCAACCGAAACAGTAAATGCTGTTGTATGTTCGGCAGTGTTGTTGGTTACCATCATTTCCAAACCAAGCTCTGCACATCGTTCTTCGGTAATGGATGCGCAAATTAATCCACGCCCGTGAGTAGCCATAAAATTAATGACTTCGGGGGTTACGTTGGCGGCAGGACATATAAAATCTCCTTCGTTTTCCCGGTCTTCATCGTCCACCACAATAATTATTTTTCCTTGTTTGAGGTCGGTAATCGCTTCTTCAATTGTATTTAACAGTGTGCTCATTTTATAATTTTTCGCAAAGATAGTAGTATAATGTGAATTTTCGTTTCACACACTTCAATAAACAATATTTTGCAAATCAAAATTTTACAACTACTTTTATGGCTTAATTAAAACATTTAACTCCTTTTCAAAATGAATTTGAAAAATTACTTTCGTATTTTTATTGTTTGTTTATCAGTTTTGTCCTTTACCAAAAAGGCAAACAGCCAAGTAATGATAAATGAATATTCGTGTGCCAACAAATCCATTAACGATAATTTCGGAAACACTTCCGACTGGTTAGAGTTATATAATGCAGGCGGAACTGCTGTAAACCTTCAAGGCTATCATTTGAGTGACAACAAAAATAATGTTACCAAATATACTTTTCCAGCAGGTGCAACTATAGCTGCCAACGGTTTTTTGCAAGTGTGGGCTTCAGGAAAAAATACTTTGGTGGCAGGTAATGTGCATACCAATTTTAAACTTACACAAACCAAACCTGATGAACTGGTGTTTGCCAATGCAGCAGGAACCATCATTGATTCGATGACACTAAGGCCTAACCTTGTTGACCATTCGAGAGGTAGAGCAAGCGATGGCGGTGCATTGTGGACCGTGTTTACAACACCAACTCCGGGACTAACCAATTCAAATCCTAAGTTGGAATATGCTACCAGACCCAATACAAGTATTGCTCCTGGGTTTTACGCTTCGGCACAAACGGTAGCATTGTCTTCTCCCGATTTGAATGTGTCAATTTACTATACACTCGATGGCTCTACTCCAACACAAGCATCTACTCTATATTCAACACCCATTTCAATATCAACCACTACCGTTATCAGGGCACGTGCTTTTAGTACCAACATTCTTGTGCCACCAAGTTTTATCAGAAGCAATACTTATTTTATTGGAGTTACTCACACGGTTCCAGTTGTTTCTATTTTTGGTGACGGAATAGCCACACTTATGGGTGGTACACAATTCAGCCCCGAAACAGGCTTGCAGTATTTTGATGTTGCTCGGCAATTAACAGCCGAAGCAGATGGAAGTGCTAACGAACACGGTAACGATTCATGGGCATATTCGCAACGCGGAATTGATTATATATGTGATGACGAGTTGGGTTATAATTACGCAGTGAGAACAAATTTATTTGTAAACAAATCCCGCCATAATTTTACACGAATCATCTTGAAAGCTGCGGCAAATGATAATTATCCTTTTTCTACCGGAGGTGCAGAAATTCGAGATGCTTATGTTCATACATTATCACAACGAGGGAATTTGCATTTGGACGAACGCACTTGGTCACCAGCCGTGCTTTATGTAAACGGGCAGTACTGGGGCATATATGACCTTCGCGAAAAAGTGGACGACAATGATTTTACCGATTATTATTATCATCAGAATACCGACAGTCTTCAGTTTTTGCAAACATGGGGTGCTACCTGGAGTGCCTATGGAGGACCTCAGGCCCAAACTGATTGGGACAATCTTAAAAATTTTATGGCTACCAATAGCATGACGATACCTGCAAATTATAACCATGTTGATAGTTTATTAAATTTTAAAAGTTTAATTGATTATTTCCTCATCAATTCGTGGGCAGTAACTTCCGATTGGTTGAACTGGAACACTGCATGGTGGAGAGGATTAGCAGTTGGTCCGGGGACGAATGAACATAAATGGAGATATACACTATGGGACAACGATGCCTGTTTTGGACATTATATTAATTATACAGGAATACCTAGTACATTGCCATCAGCTGACCCTTGCGCACCCGAAGCACTGCCCGACCCAGGTGGACAAGGGCATACCGTGATGTTAGATTCGTTGATTAAAAATCCAGCATTTAAGCAAATGTATGAATCTCGTTTTATTGATTTGTTAAATTCTACTTTTAGTTGTGGTTTTTCGATTCCTTTGTTGGATAGTATGATAACGGTTATTACACCCGAAATGCCCGGACAAATTGCTAAATGGGGTGGTTCGCTAACAACATGGCTACAAAATGTAACTGATTTGCGACAGTTTATCAACGACCGTTGTGTAGCTATTACTCAGGGAATGATTGACTGCTACGGCTTAACAGGTCCTTTCAACATCACCTTAGATGTTCAACCTGCAGGAGCTGGCATAGCCCAAATAAATACAATTACGCCAACTTCCTACCCTTGGAGTGGCAGTTATTTTGGAAACATTGAAACCATTTTGAAAGCTACTGCTAACACCGGATATATTTTCGACCATTGGGAAATGGCGGCCCACGTGCCTTTGCCTTCTGCTCAGTCCGATTCGGTGGGCGTAACCATTGTTGCCAACGATAATTTTATTGCTGTTTTCCGTTCTCCCCTCGAACCGATAGGAGGTACCGAAGCAGGAGTACCTACAGCATTTTCGCCTAACGGTGATAATGTAAATGACGTATTATTTGTTTTAGGAAGTATTCAAAATATGGATTTTGAAGTATTCAACCGGTGGGGACAATCTGTGTTTCATACCACCGACCGTTCGATGGGTTGGGATGGTACCTTTAACGGGAAAAACCTCAATTCGGGTGTGTTTGCTTTTAAATTAACCGGCACCATGGCAAATGGCGACCCTGTGAATTTGAAAGGTAATATTACATTGGTGCGTTAGTTCATAAGTTATTGGTTCATTAGTATGAAAAAAATATACTCCATAATAGTTACTCTTTTTGTTTTTTCTGTTGCTGTTGCACAGGATATTCATTTTTCTCAGTTCACCGAAACACCTCAGTTAGTTAATCCGGGTGCCACAGGGGTTTATGACGGGGCCATAAGAGGAATCATCAATTATAAAAATCAATGGATGGCAATGGGCAATTCGTTTAACACAGTGGCTGCTTCGGTAGATGCACCTATTGTTGGCAAAAAAGCAAACAAAGCTCATCTTGGTTTAGGTTTAAATTTATTTAGCGACAAAGCGGGTGATGCCAAAGTAGGTTTAACTGAGGTGGCAGTTTGTGTGTCAGGCATTTTGCCAGTAACTCGCCTTTCGGTTATTTCTGTTGGACTTTCGGCCGGTGGCGCTCAACACAAAGCCGATTATTCTGCCCTTCGTTGGGGCGACCAATATGATGGTAAAGGATTTGACAACAACATTAACCCCAACGAGCCAGTAGCATTTACATCTGCTTTTTATACTGATTTGAGTGCTGGCGTGTATTATGAATATTACAGTGGAAAAAACACTATGGAGCGTAATGAGCAAAAACGCTTGGCTATTGGTTTTGCTTATTATCACATGAATCAACCAGAGCAACAATATTTTTCGGCTACAGAAAAATTGTATGGCAAAGCGGTTGTAAATATCAATGGTTATCTCGACCTTTCTGGCTCCAGCATTTCCATCATTCCTTCGTTTGTTTGTTTCATTCAAGGCAAATCGAACGAATTTAATGTGGGCGCAATGATTCGTCACCGCTTCAAAAATGCTACTAAAGTTACCGGTTATATTTCCGAATCAGGAATTTCGATTGGCGCGCATTATCGTTTTGGTGATGCGTTTATTCCACAAGTGAATTATGAAATAGCAAATTTTTCGATAGGCATTTCGTTTGATGTCAATACTTCTTCTTATTCTACGGTGAGCAACCACAACGGAGGTGCCGAAATTTCTTTAAAATACCAACTCACCAGAGGTGCCAAGTGGCAGCAGAAATAATAGTTAATCAGTTGTTTTCTGGATTCTTTGTAACTGTCCCAAAACAAAAAGCAAAATACCAATAAACATTCTTAATGCAGCAATTAAAAGCATCTCGTTTGCATAAGGGATACTTTCGTATTTTAAACCTGCTACCCCCTGAGCCATTAGTAGTATTTCGTTTGCAACAATTCCGAAAACAAAAGTGCAAATACCTATTATTGATTTTATATTCATCACCACAAATGATTGGCGACAATGTATCCAATAATAAAAATGGTAATCACTCCAAGCAAAACTAAATGCAGATATGCAATTACAATTGGGCGAAAGCCAAAAGCAAGGGTACTTAAAGGAGGATATGTTGAACCCAATTGTAACAAAAATTTTAATGACAAAGCAAATGCTGACAATGCAAATAAAAATTTTGCGGCAGTAGAAATTGCTCTGTTGAGAGAGTCGAGATGATGAAACATGGCTTTGGTGAGTAAGAACTAGGCAACCACCTGAGCAATTGCTGAAAGAACTACAAGGATATAAATCCAAACAGCATGTGCATCCAAAGGGTGGAAAGAAAATAGGCAGGAAAACAGGAAAGAAAAAAGAGCCAGAATATTTCTTTGTATAACTTGCTCTGTGTTGTGAAACTCGAGTTTATCTACCAGTAAACCCATGCAAGCAAAAAAGAACCAACCGTTGTACTGAAAATGCAAAAAGAAATAAACAGCAGACAAATACCCGTTTCGTAAAAACACCAGCAGCAGCAATGCTTTTGGGGGTATTCCTTGTTTTTTGTTTGGCGCACGCAGAAGTATCAAGCGGTCGGGTACACATATCAAGCGGTCGTGCAGAAGTATCAAGCGGTCGTGCAGAAGTATCAAGCGGTCGTGTAGATGTATCAAGCAGTCGTGCAGAAGTATCAAGCGGTCGTGTAGATGTATCAAGCGGTCGGGTAGAAGTATCAAGCGGTCGGGTAGAAGTATCAAGCGGTCAGGCAGAAGTATCAAACGGTCGGGTACACATATCAAGCGGTCGTGCAGAAGTATCAAGCGGTCGGTTACACATATCAAGCGGTCGTGCAGAAGTATCAAGCGGTCGGGTAGAAATATCAAGCGGTCGGGTACAAACTTCTGCAATACAAATAAGTAAGAAGTATAACTATATATTGATTCATTTTATTAACTCCCGACCAATTGGATTACAAACATCACAACGTTATAAACTCCCTTTGCCGCAAGTATAAGTGCTAATGCAGTAAAAAGCCAAGGTCGCAGCAAATGGTGAACTAATTACTGGTCGGTAACCTTTCAAAAAAATAAATTACATACAATACTTTAGGTTTTAGAAAAAAAATGAAAAAAAGAGAATGATAAATTTTTAAAATTAAAACAATGAGTGGAAATTCGGAATATGGATGGTTAGGATTGTTATGGTTCTTGGGCTGTGCCTTTATGGTATATATTATTCGCGCGAAAAAAATGCAATCGGATTTTAAGAGAGGATTAAAATTAATAATGTTTTCCTTTTTATTAGGATTGACCTTATTGTTAATTATAATTTTTTCTTAAGGAAAGCGTACTGCCTAAACAGGTTGCTGTCCAAGCATTCTTAATCTTCGAATATGAGAAGAAAGCGCGCTGACGAAAGATGGTTTCAGATTATAATTAAAACCAAATTCCTTCGCAGTCTTTTCTACTATTGGTGCTATTTTTTGATAATGAACATGAGAAATGTTTGGAAACAAATGATGTTCAATCTGAAAATTTAATCCCCCCACATACCAGTTCAGAAAATGATTGTTTCTTGCAAAGTCGGATGTAGTATGAAGCTGGTGAACAGCCCATTCGTTATTTATTACACCATCAACATCCGGCATAGGCTCTTCTGCCCCTTCCACCACATGCGCCATCTGGAATATTATGCTCAAAATAAGCCCCGCAGTCCAATGCATTATTAGAAAACCTAAAATCACCTGCCACCATCTAAAATTTGTGAATAGAATAGGAAAGCCAATAATAACAAATAGATAAATAAGTTTAAGAACAACCATTTTAATATATTCAAACGTTGGATTGAAATTAAATCTTCGCGTAATTCCTTCTTTATTATAAAAAACTAATTGAGTAAAATCCTTAACCAATTTAGAAAGGGTCATTAAACCATAAAAGAAAAAAGCGTGAATATATTGATAACGATGTATTTTGCGAAGCGGGGCATTTTCGGATAATCGAATTGGGCCGCGCGATTCAATATCCTGGTCGTATCCTTCAATATTGGTATAGGTGTGATGTAAAATATTATGTTGTATTTCCCAGTTGAAAACATTGGCACCAATTAAATATAACGTACCGCCAAATAATTTATTTACCCATTCTTTATTGGAAAAAGAATGATGCACGGCATCGTGCATCGTGCACATACCAATTCCAGCCAATCCTATGCCCATTATTACTGTTAGGAGAAAACCTGTTAATACATTTATAGGAACAAAGAAAAAAGCAACAAAAGGAACAATGTATAAGATGAGCATTACTGAGGTTTGTATTGCTAATTCTAAATTTCCTTTGGTAGAAAGTCCTTTTTCTTTGAAATAGTTATTTACATTTTTTCTCACTGCCTTAGCAAATGCCTGCTGATGTTTATCTGTGGATACAAATTTTATTGTTTTCATATTTAATTATTAAAAATCTGGTTGCAAAAATAAATATTCAAGTATAAAGTTTATATGACAACAATCATAAAGGAAAAGAATTCACTTGAGGATATAATGGAAAACAAAAGTAATCGGAGCCTTCTAATAAACTAATCGAGAATCCTTGGGGTATTTTCTTTGAATTCCAGTTTAGTATATTTGACGTGAAAGGGAATCAACCCATCTCAATATCCAACCTTTAAGTTTGTCGTCATATTTTTTAACACACCAATAGCACTCAATATTGCAAGGTAACTTGTTTTAGGATTGCTGCTAGGACGGTTAATTATTTTACAATTCAATTCACCAAATTTCCCTTTACAAATAATTTTATGAGTATTGAACCTAGTATTGGGATTGGCAACAATTTCAATACTGATATCTTCGAATTTGGATGCAAGGAATAAACTTGCTGCAATATTTATGTTTTTCGGAAATCCATTAATTGCTTCCTTCAATTCTCCTTTAAAAATAGTTGTTTTCGTTTTCAGCGATTCCAGTTTTATACAATTGGCATTAATGTAAGGTGAGCCGGATAAAGATTCCGGAGGCTTGGTAGTAACCAACCTGAGAAAAGTAATTTGACCTGCAACTGCCCTGATGGCATCTAATCCGGCAATAGCACCCGAAGGCACATGAATTTTGCACTTTTTTATTCTATATAATAGCCCTGTATTCTCAATCAGTCCGCCTGTACTCATTACCAGCAGTTTTTTATTTTTGCTATCAATATTTTTGTCTAAAAGAATTTCTTTCACCACTTCTTTATTGGAAGCTTCTATAATCAAATCGGATTCGACTATAGCTGTTTCCAGATTACTTATTTTTATTTTCCGGGAGAGTTTGTTCGTGATTTTCTCGATATTATCTAAATTAATATCGGTTAAAGAATGTAGTTCAAAATCAGAACAATTATTAATAAAGGTTGCAATTTCGAAACCAATATTTCCACATCCTATTATTGCTACTTTCATAAATTAATCAGGCTAATGCTAACATTCGGGTAATTGAATTTCGTGCTTTATTCATTATTTCTTCCGGCAGATAAATGGGGTGTTTATTTTCCTGTAATGATTTCAAAACCATCTCCAAAGTAGTTGCCTTCATAAACGAACAAAGATTGCAGAAAGAATAAAAATGTTTTTCAGGAACATCATCCCTCAATTTGTTTGTCATTCCGCATTCGGTAACAACAATAAACTCTGAACTATCATTATTCTCTGCATATTTTGCCATCCCTCCTGTACCGCAAACAAAATCTGCTACTTCCAGCACATCCTTTTTACATTCGGGGTGTGCAATTATTTTTGCAAGCGGATGTTCTTTTTTAAATGAAATTAAATCCTGCTTTTTCAAATCCTGATGAACAGAGCAATATCCATCCCACACATAAATTTTTTTCAATGTATGTGATTGAACATAACTCCCTAAATTTTTATCAGGCAAAAAAATTATTTCATCGTTAGGCAATGAATTCAATATTTTCACTGCATTTGCCGATGTGCAGCAAATATCAGAAACTGCTTTAACAGCTGCATTCGTGTTCACATAACTCACAACAGCTGCTTCCGGAAAATTTGCTCTAAGAGAATTGACCTGATCGGCAGTTATCATATCTGCCAATGAACAACCCGCCTCTAAATTTGGCAACAAAACATTTTTGTTTGGGCTCAATATTTTTGCTGTTTCAGCCATAAAAGAAACACCGCAAAATACAATGGTTTGGGCCTCTGTTTCGGCAGCTTTTCTAGAAAGCTCGAGCGAATCGCCTATAAAATCAGCTACTTCATAAATTTCAGGCCGTTGATAATTATGCACCAATATTATTGCGTTTTTTTCTTTCTTCAGCTTTGTAATTTGTTTTAATAAATCTCTATTGTCAGCCATAACTTATTTTAAAATTTATGCAAAATTGATACTTATAAAATTATTTTTATGTGATTAGAATCATATTTCCTTCCCTTTATTTTTAGTCACTTTGTATCTTAAACAAAATCAAAAAAATGAAAAACACCAACGTACACAATTTTCATATCCCTGTAATGGGTTTATGTTATACTATCGACTCTCCAATCAAGGTAGCACGTTTTGGTATAACATCAGTAGTTTCTATAATAGAAGATCGCCTAGTGGAGATGATGCGCAAACATTATTATCCTCTCATCAATAAACCTTACGTCCCGATAATCCGACAGGAACCTGATTACAGAGCAAAAAGAATTACAGACTATTTGAATCTGGTAAACACAATTGTTCATCAACAAATGGAAAAACTAAAATCGGAATCATTTGAAGTGGGTTCTGAAATTGTTAAATATTTTGATATGCTCCCAGACGAAAGTCGGTTAAAAACTTTATATTACGAAATGGTGAACTGTGCCAATGAAAGTGAAAAAGCAATCAAACAAACTTATTTGCGCTCTCAAATTGTTGTCGGCAGTATTGATGTAAATATAATGACGAAAACCGATAGAGAAAATCGTGATGCAAATGGAAATGCAATAGTGGATGGCTCGGATGCTGTTGCCGCATTGAGTGGTTATCTCAAAAGCGATTTAACAAATTCCTCCATTGTTTTTTCAGCAGGATTGAATCCAAGATTGTTTATGTATCTCGAAAAATTTAATGCTTTTGACCCAAACGAAAAATTTGAATTCAATAAAAAAGTAATTGTAAAAGTGAGCGATTACCGCTCCGCATTGATACAAGGAAAATTTTTAGCTAAAAAAGGAATATGGGTATCTGAGTTCCGAATCGAATCAGGATTGAACTGCGGAGGACATGCTTTTGCTACTGATGGTTATTTGTTAGGACCAATACTTGAAGAATTTAAAAACAAAAGAAAAGAATTAGCTGAAACTATTTTTGAACTTTATAAACAGGCAATAAATAAAAAACTTGGTTTCGATTTTACATTTTATCCTACAATTGCAGTTTCTGCGCAAGGTGGAATAGGAACAGCTGAAGAAGCAAATTTCCTTCTGGAATATTATGATATATCAAGTACTGGTTGGGGAACGCCTTTTTTGTTAGTTCCTGAAGCAACTACGGTGGATGAGCACACCTTGAATCTCCTGAAAAATGCAACCGAAAAAGATGTGGTACTTAGCAATAATTCTCCTCTTGGAGTTAAATTTTATTATTTAAAGGGAACTACAGCCGATGCAGAAAAAATTCAACGAATAAAAGATGGTAAACCAGGCAGCCCTTGTGCTGAAAAACATTTGGGTTTTAACACTGAATTTACAACTGAACCCATTTGCACTGCTTCTCGCAGGTACCAGAAGTTGAAACTCGAACAATTAAAAACACTTCATCTTCCGGAAGAAGAATATAAAAAACAAAAGGAAGATGTTCTTGCAAAAAAATGTTTATGTGTAGGGCTTAGCAATGCAGCCTCCATCAGATATAATGAACCATTTTTAAAAAACCTGAATGCAGTAAATATTTGTCCCGGTCCTAACATCGCAAATTTTTCCCAGATAGTTTCTTTAAAAACAATGGTGGACCACATTTATGGAAGAAAGGATTTAATTACGAACAAACAACGTCCTCATGTATTTATTGCTGAAATGAAAATTTATATTAAGTATCTGAAAAAAGAACTTATACAGGGAAATGGTGATACAAAAGACAGTAAAGGAAAAACCTATTATCAATCTTTTATTCACAATATTTCAGAAGCAGTTGTTTATTATCAAAATCTGAAAGAAGGCTTAATTCTTAACTGGGAAGCCTTTAATAATGAATTAAAAAATGCTATAAATGACATTACTGAAATAAAACTTAAATACGGTTTCGAATAGCATTAAGCCGAGTTAAATTGTTTATTATCATCAACCGCATTTCGAGTGTCCGCAACTCTTGCATTTCAAACAACCTTCTTCATATATTAATCCATCTGCATCTCCACAATTGCTGCATGTTTTATCCTTCGCCTGTGTTCCATCAGGAATGAATTTTTTTAACGATCGCCCGACTCCATTTTTCCAATTATTTATTCTGTCGTTATATAGATTGAGATTTTCAACTAAATCAACAACGCTAGTAATAGGCATTCCATGACGCAACACACCTGAAATTAATTTTGCATAATTCCAGTACTCTTTATCAAACGAGCGGGAAAGTCCTTCTATTGTAACTTTGTATCCATCTCTATCGAGGTACTGAAAATCATATCGTTTTTGAAAATCATCTTTCGAAATGTTTTTGATAATCCATCCTGTATTCACCCACGAAGGAATTACAAAGGAGTCCTCTGATTTACCTGTAAATATTTCGTAAGGCTTTCCGTTCAGCACTCCAACAAATGCAATCCATTTTTCATCGTGATTCATAAAGCGGATAATTTCAGCCTCAAGCTTTTCTGGGCGTTTGGGAGCAACCGATTCAATAATTTCATTTGTTTTGATTTGCTTCTTTTCCTCATTCGATGAAATTAAAACTCCGGAACGAGAACCATCGCGATACACCGTAATGCCTTTTAATCCTTGCTCCCAAGCCTGCAAATATATTTCTCCAACTTTCTCCAAACTCACATTGTTTGGCAAATTGATGGTAGAACTGATGGAGTGTGTGGTATATTTCTGAACAATGGATTGTAACTCTATTCGTTTCAGCCAGTCTATCTCGGTTGCTGTGGAGCCGTTGTACGGGCTTTTAGTACTATTATTTTCTCCGGTTAATTCCATCCAGCGTTTTAATTTATGATGATATACTTCAAACTCCTGCCACGAATCACCACTTGCATCGGTAAAATCAACACGCACATTTTTATCTAAAGGATTTATTTTTTTTCTTCTTTTATAAGAAAGTAAAAACACAGGTTCTATTCCCGAAGAAGACTGTGCAAGCATACTCAATGTGCCTGTAGGTGCCACTGTGCTGAGTGAAATATTTCTTCTTCCGTGTTTCATCATTCTATTATATACATCCGGGAATTCTATTTTCATCATCTGAATAAACTCCGAGATATTTTCAATCTCAGGATTAAATGCTTCAAACTTTCCGCGCTCGATAGCCATATCAATCGAACTGTTGAATTCTGCTTCGCATTTTGTTTTCATTATTTTTTCGACTTCGGCAAGAGCTTCGGGCGAATCAAACTTAAAACCTAAACCTGCCATGGCATCTGCCAATGCTGTAAATCCTAGTCCTGTTCTTCTTCCTTTTTTCCCTGCATCGTAAAGTAATTTCCATGTTTCGTTTTCTACTTGTTTAATAAAGTCAGGCTCGGGATCTGATTTTATTTTCGAAATAATTCGTTCTATATGTTCAAGTTCTAAATCTACTAAATCATCCATCAGCCGTTGTGCTTCATAAGTTGTTTCAGAGAATTTTTTGTAATCAAATGTTGCTTCATTGGTAAATGGTTTATCAATAAAATTAAAAAGATTGAGTGCAATTAAGCGACAACTGTCCCCTCCCTGCATAGCTATTTCGGAACAAGGATTGGTGGAAACATTTTTAAAACCGGGGTAAACAGAGGATGTGGAATAATGATGCTGACGGTCCCAAAAAATTAATCCGGGCTCGGCAGTGTTGTGGGCGCACTTAATAATAGTGTTCCATAAATCGCGTGCCTTTAATGTTTTTGAATACTCTGGAGCAGGGGAATCAATTGGGAAACGCAACATATAATCTGTATCGTTTTTCACCGCATTCATAAACTCATCGGACAAACGCACAGAAATATTAGCTCCTGTTATTTTAGATAAATCTTGTTTTATGGTAATAAACTTATCAATGTCGGGGTGAGCAATATCAATGGTGATCATCAATGCACCCCGTCTGCCGTTTTGTGCTACTTCGCGTGTAGTGTTCGAAAACCGTTCCATGAACGACACTGCACCTGTTGTAGTTCCGGCAGAATTGGAAACATCACTCCCTGCAGGACGAAGCGTAGAAATATCTACCCCCACTCCACACCGCCTTTTGAACAACTGTGCCATTTGCTGATCGGTGTAAAATATTCCTCCATAGGAATCGTATATTTCAGGTAATACAATACAATTAGAAAGAGATGCGATAATAAAAGGATTGCCCAAAGCAGACATTACACTGCCTTGGGGAATGATATATTTAAAATTTCGAAAGTAGTTAAGTATTTTATCTTCACTTAACAGAGTGCGTTCCTGCCCGTAATCAGACAATAGTTTTAAACTCCCGTTGAGATACGTTTTTTCCTTATACTCATTTTCTTTCCGGGCAAATTGTTTTGCCATACGAATGTGCATGTCTTCAGGAGTGAGTTCCAAATATTTTCCTTCCTTATTTTTCATTGCATATTTATTTATCCATGTGGATGCCGCCAGTTCATCGCCCTGAAAATAAATCAAACATTTTTCGAACACTTCATTATAGGTATAAGAAGTAACCTTTGAATAGTCTTTTTTTGAAGGTGTGTGGAGGATTGACATACTGATTTTTTTTAATTGTAAGATGAAGAATAAATTTTGAGTGCAAGTTATAAAGAGAAGATACTGCAAAAATTTACAGTTGTAAACATTCAGTAAGTTTTATGAACAGTGATTCGTTTTGTACAAAATAAATGTGATTAAAATCATATTATTTAACTTCAAGTGCTTCTGTTTTTCCAATTCAAAGGAGTTTAAATGAAAATTAATTGTCATTGAATAATGCTTCTGTAAAGTAACATTTTTAGTATTTTTTCTTTTCTCAAAAAGATTTAATTATTCCGATTCGCAATCTGTAACCCGGATTGTTTTGGGAGCCGTTCATTTGTGAGATTATAGGTAAAGAAATGGTTACAGGCAAACTCCATTTTTTATAAAGAAGAATTGTTCCTATGTTTGCAAATGCTGCATAGTAGCCCGAGTTTTCATCCACCACATTATCTTCTTTAATTTTATCGAGCCATTCGCCATAATAGCCGAGTGAGAGATTGCATCCAAAATCGGAGTGTATGTTTACTACACTATCAGTAGGATAGCAGGCGTTCACCGTTTTGAGATTATAAAAAACAGAAGCGTTATGAGAAGCCACACTACCGTAATAATTTTGTTGAAATCCCTGAGTAGTAAATTTATAAAGGACATTTAGGCGAATAGTAAATTTGTTTAGCTTTTTGGAAATAATGATTCCTGTGATGGGGTCGTAAGAACCTGAGCCGATAACGACTGTTGTGTTATCGAAATTAGAATTTTTTTGAATGCCGGTGGGCAACTCTACGCCTTCTTGCAAAGCAATGCTGAAATTATTTTTACTATGAATTCTAAAAGTTCCGAGCAATGATAAATCGCCTACCCCTTTATCATTTCCATTGCTGGTATGCAACTGCACATAAGGGATTAGTCCAGAAATAGTTATTTCATCGGTTATTCCATATCGAGCCCCCACGGACCCAATAAACATACTTTGTAAGAGCTTTTCCTCATCTTCAATTACTTCCCCAGATTGTACAGTTCTGTAATCTGCATATGCTTCGACGACAAATTGTTTTTCGTTTAATGTTAGAATACCGTTGTTGGCATCTCCGTTCGATGCTCCAGTAAAAGATCCGGCGCAACAGGCACATTGACTGAAGGCAGAGGTTGTAGTAATGATTGCGGCTATAAATAGTAGTTTTTTCATGTTATTTATGGTTTCAAAATTTATTAAAATATGTCAGTTAAATTTTCAAATTTAGCTGTAAAATGTCTTAAGAACTTTGGTTCTTCTGTAATTTTTAGTCCTCTTACTTTATGTCTATTCAGCATTATTTTTTCGAATACTTCAATCACATATTCTATGTGGCTTTGAGTATACACCCTTCTTGGAATTGCTAAACGAACTAATTCCATTGGGGCGGGGATTAATTTTCCGTCTTCATCATATTTGCCAAACATAACCGAACCAATTTCAACAGTTCTTATTCCTCCTGTTAAATATAATTCACAAACCAAAGCCTGACCTGGATACTCATGAATTGGAATATGATTGTAAAGCTCTTTCGCATCAATATATACTGCATGTCCGCCAATCGGATAAATTAATGGAACTCCCATGGCTTTTAATTTATCACCGAGAAAAGTAGTACTTGTTATGCGATAATGTAAATAATCAGGTTCGAACACCTCTTTCAAACCAATTGCTATTGCTTCCATGTCACGTCCAGAAAGACCACCATAAGTAGCAAATCCTTCTGTGATAATCAGTAAGTTCTTACAAGCATCAGCTAGTTCTTTGTTTTTCAAAGAAAGAAATCCACCCATGTTAACCAGGGCATCTTTTTTTGCACTCATTATTGCACCATCAGTTAGTGAAAACAATTCCTGTGCAATCTCTAGGTAGGTTTTGTGTTCATATTCCTTTTCTCGGTGCCTCACGAAGTAAGAATTTTCAGCAACTCTGCAACAATCGAGAAAATAATTTATCTTATATTTTTTACAAATAATTGAAATGGATTTTGCATTTTCCATACTTACAGGTTGCCCACCACCACTATTGTTAGTAACGGTTAGAATTACCGCTGCGATATTTTCGGGACCTTTTTCTATAATTAGTTTTTCCAATTTCATTAAATCCATATTTCCCTTAAATGGATAAAAATGTTTATTGTTCTTTATTTCTTCACAAGGTATATCAATAGCTTCGGCACCTGAAAATTCGATGTTGGCACGTGTGGTATCAAAGTGTGTATTGCTGATAAATGTTTTTCCTTTCCCTCCGAGATAACCATACAAAATACGCTCCGCAGCTCTGCCTTGATGTGTTGGCAATATGAATTCGTGTCCAGTCAAATCAAAAATACTGTTCCTCATTTTATGCCAACTACTAGCTCCTGCATACGATTCGTCACCCTGCATCATTCCTGCCCATTGATTGGAACTCATCGCAGAAGTTCCGCTGTCGGTAAGAAAATCGATTATCACTTTATCAGAATCCAATGCAAAGGGGTTGTAGTGCGCCTCTCTTAAATATTCTTTGCGTTGTTCGGCAGTGCTGAGATGAATGGGTTCGACCATTTTTATTTTAAATGGTTCAATAATGGTTTTAAAATTTTCCATATTATTATATTGTTTTGAATTGAAAATGATTTCTAAAAAATGAATTAAGCAATGAAATAATTATTACCACTAATGAAATCATGAGCATAAACCCTGAAACAACAAATACTTGAAACTCTCCATGTAGCGTGCTCATCATCATGTTGAACGAATCAGACTGATTTCCCATTTGCCATAAACCTTTTTTAATTCCCATGATTATTAGAGTTATCCAAAAAACAAAAAGTGTTATTTGAAAGCTCCAGAAAAAGAACTTTAGCAATTTTGAGCCATTAGATAATAAATCGGTTTCTGGTTTTAAAAACTCGAAACAAGCTCCCAGCAATATCATCGTATTTATCCCAATTGTAGTGCCCATAGCATGTGCTACAGTAACATGAGTTCCGTGTGTATATAAATTAAAAGCAGGTACTGACATAACAAGTGCAAGAGATAAATTTAAGAATACCCATATTTCGGAAGCAAATAAAAAGCGATAAGGGAAATGATGAAATAACTTTTGTGCTTCGGTTAAATTTTTTCTGAAGGTATAAATTATTCGTGCAAGGAAAATCCATTCTGTCATACTTACTATATAACTAACATAACGCACGTAGCTGTCTGTAGGTAGTGTATAAATGTGATGCCCCCAATTAAACATCAGATTAAACAACCCAAGAAAATACATAACGAACGCTAAATTAGATTTAGCATATGATTTATTTTTACTTATTTTCTCGATTAAAAAAAAGGATGTACCGTAGATTAATTGATTCCAAGAACCTACAAGGGAGCCATTTGCCTTCCATTGAATTGTCATATCTTTTACAAAATGTTCTCGGAAATAAGGAAACTGCCAAAGATAATTTTCGGAAAATGTGAGAATAAAAAAGAAAATTCCTGTGGCCCACATCCAAATATAAACTGGTTTTTCTTTTGTTTCTCTAATAATTCGAATAACATTAATAATAAATAACAACCAGGTAAACGCTATTAAAATAGCATACTTAGGAGGGAACTCCCAATACTCTCTCCCTCCGAATTTGGAATTGAAATAAGAAAATAATATGAAAATGATCGAAAGGATCCAACATCCTAATTGAAGTTTTGCTAATGAATTATTTATTTTATATGGAGAGATGATATTAAAACTACTATAAACACAACCACTTGCGCCTATCAAAATAAAAAACATAATGCTTGAAACATGTAGCGGGCGAAGTTGGACAAAACCCAACCAATTTTTGGAATACGCTGGAAAGATATAATTAGCAGAAGCAAGTACACCGAAAATTAATCCAAATATTAGCATTATAAGGGCAACAGCTATAAAGTATTCTCCAATACTATATTCATTAGTGGTTTTCATTTATTAGATATCATACCTGTGAATTGTGAATCGAAACTTCTTGGATCTGCCTTTCCACTTGCATCAGTTGATTTAAGGAATTCAATTAAATTTATTTTTTCAACGTCACTTAAATTAAACGAAGGCATTTGGATGGAGCCTGATTTTATTATTGCTAGAATGTAGTTATTGTTTTTCCCTTTTACTGAAATTACATTTGTTAAGTCAGGTCCTAAATACCCACCTAGGCCGTACATTTGATGGCAACTCTGGCAATTGTATTTTTGCCAAACTAGCTCTCCTTGTTGAGCAGACGAACTTTTGTAGTCGTTTCGATATTGGAAGGAATTTGAAGAATATAAAATATATGAATAGATAAAGAAACCAATTTGGAGTAAAGTAAAAAAATATATTTTCCAGTAGTGTTTCATTCGGAATTTTGTAATTGTAATTTGTTTTTGTACTGCCCTATAACAAATAGCAATATTCCAGAAAACATAATTATGGACGCAATTAGAAGTAATTCATTTGTAAATGGAACACTTTCATATTTTAAACCAGCAATACCCTGAGTCATCAAAAGTATTTCATTAAAAATGATACCAAAAACAAAAATACACATACCGAAAATGGATTTTCGCTTCATCGAAACAAAATTTCTTGCTACCAAATATCCAATAATAAAAATTGTTATAGCACCAAGTAAGACCAAATGCAAATACCCAATTACGATTGGACGAAATCCAAAAGCTAATGTACTTAAAGAAGGATAGGTTGAACCTAATTGTAAAAGAAACTTAACAGATAGTGCAAACGCAGATAAAGAAAACAAACATTTTGATGCTAATGTAGTAACCCTATTCAAAGTATCTAGATTATGATACATTATTCTTATAAGTAAAAACCAGGCTACAACCTGCGTTATTGCTGAAAGTATAACTATAATGTAAGTCCAAGTTGGAATTGACATCCATAAAGTAGACAAAAAATATGCAGGGAAACAAGCGATAAAGAAAAGCCAGAAAATTAATTTGTATAATTTACTGTAAATTTTATAAGATTCTAATTTATCAATAAGAAGGCCGATACAAGCGAAAAAGAACCATCCGTTATATTGAAAATGCAGATAATAATAAACAGAGGATAAATACCAGTTTTGATGTATAATATGTTTAGCCATCATAAATGCCAATGCAAATGCTCCAAGAGAAGAAATTGAATTTAGTATTATAGCGGCTTTGAACCATAGATGGCTTGAAGAAGTTGATTTTAGGCTATTCAAATCTTTCCAAAAAATCACAGCAAAAAAGTAAGACACGAAAATGGAAAGAGTAGAAAAGGTTATCGAGAAAAGTCCGTAACCCTCTATTGGAAAAGAAATCAACATTCCGTATGCAGTTAGTAAATTAAAAAGGAGTAACCAGAAGTACTTTTTGAAAGAATTTTTTAACCCTTTAGAATACAAGAAAGCAACCATTAATATCATTAATGCTTGAGTTACCCAACCTGCAAAAGCAAAATGTGAATGACCATGTAATAAATGTTTTTGATCAATGAACGGAAGTGAGAAAGCAATTTTATATCTTAAAATGATTCCTATAAACGCAATAATATTAAGATTAATAATAGCAATTCGAATCCATTTATGTAAAGTTTGTTCCATAAAAATATTTTGGCAAAGTACCGAAAAAAAAATAATGTCTACACATGACCGTAGTCATAATTAAACAAAAACTTTTCCATGAATTATTTGCAGGCGACCTTTTAAATTCAAATTTCGGATTTCTCGAATAACTGTTTCTACTCTCAAACCAGTCATATTGGCGATTTGTTGTCGGGTAAGATTTACTTGGTAAAGTTGGCGATTTGTATTTACTTGTTTGTTTTTAAAATGTGTGAGTAAGGTTGAAATCCTTTTTTCTGGATTTTCAAACGCAATGGTTTTTAAAAGTAAAAATTCATATCGTTGACGTTTTGCAAGTAACTTTGTAAAACTTAAATTTATATCAGAATTTTCACATATTAATTGAGTAAAAGTTTCTTTTTTCAATCTCATTATCAAGCAATCTTCATCTGCGATAGCACAAGCTGCATAAGGACCTTCATCGAATAGGGGAAGTTCTCCAAAACTCTCATTAGGTTCAATTATAGTTTGAATAAACTCTTTCCCTTCACTATTAAAATTTACCCATTTAACTCTACCTTCAATTAATTGAAAATAGAAATTGCAACTTGCCCCTTCTTCAAAAATTATGTCTCCTTGGCAATATTTTTTAAAAGTTGCACCCCATGCTAATAATATATTTGTATCTATCATAATAAAGTTCTAAATTATTTAGGTCAAAGGTAAAGTGTAAAAAAAAGAATTGTCGGATTTTGAGTATGATATATATCATATTAAATTTATTTTTTATTTTGTTTGAATAAAAAATATTGCAAAATACTTGAATTTGTTGTGGTTTGCGGTCTTTTGTAATTCTGATATAATAATATCATCTTGGTAAATAAACCTCTTATGATTGTAATCATAAATCTGAATTATGCAATCAGAGTAGTTTTGCACTGTAAATAAATTAAATAAACTTAAACTATAAACCATGAAAAAATTATTAGCAATAAGTATTCTAAGTTCATTTGGGCTTTTTATTGTTGCCTGTGGAGGTGACTCATCAGAAGGAAATCAAGCGGCAACATCATCCAATTCATCTGCTTCAAGTGCAGAATCTCCTTCCTCAGTTGGTGTTGAAAAATATGATCCTAAAAGAGGAGAAGGAAAGTTTAAAGACGTTGCACTGAGTGAAAAATTAGATGTGGCAATGGCTGATGCAGGAAGTAAAACATTTGACGTTAAATGTTCTGCTTGTCATAAATTAACCACAGAAAAATTAGTTGGTCCAGGTTGGATAGGTGTTACTAGTCGTCATCAGCCAGCTTGGATTATGAATTTTATTACCAATACAGATGAAATGATTAATAAAGACCCTGCTGCTCAAGCTCAATTGGAAATTTGTCTCGTTAGGATGCCTAATCAGAGTCTAACTGACGATGATGCTAGAGCATTATTAGAATTTATGCGTAAAAATGATGGAGTAAAATAAAAAATAATAAACTAAACTAAATAATAAAAAAACGTTATGAAAAATTTGAAAATTAGTATGCTTGGTTTAACTGCTATTGCAGTGGCATTTTCGTTCAATTCTTGTAAACCAAAAAGTGTAAGTAACGCAGTAAGTGGTGATGCTGCTTCAAAAGCTTATGTAGCACCAGGCAAATATGATGAGTTTTATAATTTTGTCAGCGGTGGCTTCAGTGGACAAATGAGCGCTTACGGTCTTCCTTCTGGTCGTTTGCTACGTGTAATTCCTGTGTTTTCAGTTGACCCTGAAAAAGGCTGGGGTTTTTCGGAAGAAACTAAACCAATGTTAAATACTTCTCATGGTTTTGTTCCTTGGGATGATTTACATCACGTTCAGCTTTCTAAGACTAATGGAGATTATGATGGTCGTTGGGCATTTGGTAATGCAAACAATACTCCACGTGTTGCTCGTATTGATTTAAAAACATTCCGAACTGCAGAAATTATTGAGTTGCCAAACAGTGCAGGAAATCACTCTTCACCTTTCATTACAGAGAACACAGAATATGTTGTGGCTGGAACCCGTTTCAGTGTTCCTGCTGATGATGCAAATGGTGACGTTCCAATTAATACTTATAAACAAAACTTTAAAGGTTATTTAAGTTTTATTAGTGTTGGTAAAGAAGATGGTAAATTGGATATTGCCTTTCAAATTCAATGTCCGGGAGTAAACTTCGATTTAAGTCGCGCTGGAAAGGGAGTTTCTCATGGTTGGTTTTTCTTTTCCTGTTATAATACTGAACAGGCTAACACTTTGTTGGAAGTAAATGCTTCGCAAAAAGACAAAGATTTCATTATGGCTGTGAATTGGAAAAAAGCAGAAGAATATCTCGCTGCAGGCAAAGGAAGAAAAGTTGCCGCAAAATATGCTCATAATACATATAGCGATAAAACGCATTCAGCAACATCAGAAATTAAGACAGAAGTTATTGTTCTAGATTCGAAAGAGTTGAAAGACATGTGTTATTTTATTCCTTGTCCTAAATCACCTCACGGTTGTGATGTAAATCCTACTGGAGAATATATTGTTGGTAGTGGTAAGTTGGCTGCTATAATTCCAGTTTTCAGCTTTGATAAAATACAAAAAGCAATAGCTGCTAAGGATTATGCTGGTGATTTTGATGGTATTCCAGTAATTAAATATGAGTCTGCATTATACGGTGAAGTTAAAAAACCAGGATTAGGACCTCTTCATACAGAATTTGATAATAAAGGAAATGCTTATACATCCTTTTTTGTTTCATCTGAAGTTGTTAAATGGAATATCAAAGATTTAAAAGTTGTTGATCGTGCTCCTACTTTTTATTCTGTTGGACATTTGTGTGTTGCTGGTGGTGATACAAAAACTCCAAACGGAAAATATTTGGTTGCATATAATAAGATTACCAAAGACCGTTATTTGCCTACAGGTCCTGAACTTTCTCAAAGTGCCCAATTGTTTGATATCAGTGGTGACAAAATGCAAATGATTTTAGATTTTCCAACAATTGGAGAGCCTCACTATGCTCAAATTTGCCCTGCGGATTTACTTAAAAACAACTGTACTAAAATATTTAAAATTGATGAAAACAAAAATCCTTATGTTTCGATGGGAGAAGGTACAACAAAGGTGGTTAGAGATAAAAACAGAGTAGATGTTTATATGACTGCTATTCGTTCTCACCTTACTCCTGATAATATTGAAGGAATTAGAATTGGTGATGAAGTTTATTTTCATGTTACAAATCTTGAACAGGATTGGGATGTTCCTCATGGTTTTGCAATCAAAGGTGCAACTAATGGAGAATTATTAATTATGCCAGGGGAAACGCAAACACTTAAATGGACTCCCGATAGAGTTGGAATTTCACCAATGTATTGCACGGATTTTTGCAGTGCATTGCATCAGGAGATGCAAGGATATGTGCGAGTGTCACCTGCGGGTAGCAATGTTCCTTTAATGTTCAGTACTGGAAAAAATATTGCTTCAGCTGAAAATTCCGATAAAAAATAATTATCCCTAAGTGTGAGTTAAAATGTTCTTTAACTCACACTTTTTTTATTTCCTCTTAAATTTGTAAAATGAAAAAGTATCCCATGCAAAACTGGATTAGAATTATTTTGTCTCTATCCGGTTTATTACTTATAGTGGTTTTATTTGTTCCCATGTGGCGGATTGATTTGGACGCACCTCAGTATCCGGAGGGTTTACGTTTGCTTATCTATCCGCATACACTAGGGGGCAACGTGAATATAATTAATGGACTTAATCACTATATAGGAATGAAAACACTTCAAAAAGATGATTTTGTTGAATTCGCAATTCTTCCCTATATCATAATGTTTTTTGCAGCGTTTTTTGTTGCCGTTGGAATTATTGGTAATAGAAAACTAATGTATATACTTTGCTTTTTGTTTGTTTGTTTTGGTATTATTGCAATGGTTGATTTTTGGAGATGGGAATATAATTATGGGCATAATCTTAATCCGGAAGCTGCCATTATTGTTCCAGGTATGGCTTATCAACCACCATTAATTGGCTTTAAACAATTACTTAATTTTGGTGCATACTCTGTTCCGGATGTTGGTGGATGGATATTTTTAGAAGCAGGTGCCGTTTTGTTATTTAGTTCATTGGCTGACTTTTTTAAATTCAGGAAATTCAAAAAAAATAATATGTTGACTATGACTCCTGTATTATTTTTTGTTTTGCTTTTTATTTCAGCTTGCTCCTCTGCTCCTCAACAAATAAAAATAGGAATTGACAATTGTCAGTTTTGTAAAATGACAATAAGTGACATCAAATATGGAGCAGAAGCTATTACTAATAAAGGAAAGGTATTTAAGTTTGATGATATAAATTGTTTGTTGATTTATATTAAAGAAGGTAACTTGAAAAAAGCAGATATTAAAGATGTTTATTTCACAGATTTTTGTTCCTCTCATCAGTTATTTATTCAATCTAACATTTTTTTGCTAAAGAGCGATGAACTTAAAAGCCCAATGGGTGGAAATATTGCAGCATACTCTAGTAACGATAGTTTGAAATTATACACCGAAAAATTAAAGGGACAAGCAGTTACATGGGATCAGTTAATTAATTAATATTCATAAATGTGTCTCCGCATCATCTTAATATCATTCTTTTTAATTTTATTTTTCCATCAAGGTTCTAATGCAACACAAATTAATGTTGGCAAACAATTTTCTATTCATTCCATACAAAAGGCTATTCACCAATCCTCAAATGGCGATACAATAATAGTTAATTCAGGTATTTATTTTGAACATAATCTAATTGTCGATAAATCAATTAAAATGATTGGAATTAATTATCCGGTGCTTGATGGAGAACACAAATATGAGGTAGTTTCCATTAAGTCTAGTTTTGTTACGTTCTCAGGATTTAAAATTCAACATTCAGGCTACGGAACTTTAATTGACCCGGCTGGAATAAAAATTTATGATGCACATAAAGTTACGATTTCAGATAATATTATTGATGATACTTTTTTTGGAATTTATACTCAAAATGGAAAGAACTGTGTAATTAAAAACAATCAACTTAGATCATACGGTAAACAGGAACAGGAAATTGGAAATGGAATTCATTGCTGGAAATGCGATAGTATGCAAATAATTGGTAACACTGTTTCGGGGCATCGTGACGGTATATATTTTGAATTTGTGACAAACTCAATTATCTGGAGAAATATTTCTACGGATAATATTCGGTATGGTTTGCATTTTATGTTTTCCAATAAAGATTCCTACATAACAAATCTTTTCAGAAATAACGGTGCAGGTGTTGCAGTGATGTTTACCACAGGAGTTAAAATGTTTAATAATACCTTTGAAGAAAATTGGGGGGATGCCGCTTTTGGTTTGCTGTTAAAAGAAATTTCAGATAGTTACATAATAAATAACAAGTTCAGAAAAAATACTGTTGGAATATATATGGAAGGTGCAAGCAGATGCGAAATGCAGAAAAATATATTTGAATCTAACGGATGGGCTATAAAAATTCAGGCAAGTTGTATGGATGTTACTGTTACAAAAAACAATTTTTTTGGTAATACCTTTGATGTTGGCACCAATGGTACTTTGGTTCTTAATTCATTTAACAGTAATTATTGGGATAAATATGAAGGGTACGATATCAATGAAGATAATATAGGTGATGTACCCTATCGTCCCATAAGTATGTTTTCTGTAATAATTGAGCAAAACCCGCCAGCGATGATTTTATTTAGAAGTATCATGGTTTCGTTGCTGGATAAAACAGAGAAAATAATCCCCACACTTACCCCTGAAAATTTAAAAGATGAAACTCCTTTAATGAAATCTTTGTCTTTATGATTATTGCAAAAAATATTTCAAAACATTTTGGGAAGCTGGTGGCTTTGGATTCAATAAATATCACTTGCAACGCAGGTGAGTGTATTGCATTGATTGGTCCGAACGGAAGCGAAAAAACAACATTTATTAAATCTATTCTTGGCTTGGTAGTGCCAGACTCTGGAGATATTTTATTTAACAATAAAACTATTTCTAAAAACTGGATGTACCGTTCTCAAATTGGTTACATGCCTCAGATAGGTCGTTATCCTGATAATATGACCATTGGCCAACTCATAAAAATGATGAAAGATATTCGAAGGGAGAATAAAAATAACATTGATGAAGAATTGTTATATAGTTTTCAATTAGACAAAATGCTTGACAAGCGTATGCGAACATTGTCAGGAGGAACACGTCAAAAGGTTTCTGCCTTATTCGCTTTTTTGTTTAATGCTGAAGTTCTAATACTTGATGAGCCAACCGCAGGTCTTGATCCACTTGCAGCTGAAATTTTAAGAGAAAAAATAATTAAAGAAAAACAAAAAGGCAAACTTGTCCTTATTACCTCTCATGTGCTTTCCGAGTTGGATGATATTGTAACTCAAATTATATACATTCAAGATGGGAAATTAATATTTCATAAAGATATTGAAGTGTTGCGTACTGAAACAGGTGAACAAAAATTATCTAAAGCTATTGCAAATGTTATGGCCAAAACACTGATTAATGAATAAGGTAATTAAATACGTTGTTATAGATATACTGAGGAGTAAAATTGTATTAGCATATACTTTTATTTTATTCATTATTTCCTTCAGCGTATTTAGCCTCGAGGATAATACAGCCAAGGGATTATTAAGTTTATTAAATTTAGTTTTATTCATTGTGCCATTAGTTTCAATTATATTTTCAACTATATATGTTTACAATAGTTCTGAATTTATCGAATTACTGCTAAGTCAACCTTTGCGGAGGAAGCAAATATGGCTGAGTTTATTTTATGGTTTATCTGCATCGCTTTCCTTAGCATTTTTAATTGGTGCAGGTGTTCCGTTACTGATATATGAACCAACTGTAACTGGTTTGATAATGGCTATTGTTGGCTCATTACTTTCAGTTATTTTTGTCGCCATTGCATTGCTTGCTGCGGTTTCTTCGCGAGACAAGGCTAAAGGGATAGGTGTTTCAATTCTTCTTTGGTTGTATTTTGCTTTAATTTTTGACGGTCTGATTTTATTTCTTCTTTTTCAATTTTCAGACTATCCGCTCGAAAAGCCAATGATGGTTATAAGTGGTTTCAATCCAATAGACTTAAGCCGTATTGTTATTTTGTTAAGGTTGGATGTTTCTGCATTGATGGGATATACAGGAGCTGTATTCAAGGATTTTTTCGGAACCAATGTTGGTTTTGTTACCGCACTTTCCGTTTTAGTATTATGGGTAATCGTTCCGCTTAAGTTGTCGCTAGCTAAATTTAAAAGAAAAGATTTGTAAAATAGTAATAGAAAATGAAAACAGATTTATTAAACAGAGAAGATATTGAACAGCTAATTAATTTGTTTTACGATAAAGTAAAAGAAGACTCCGTAATTGGTTATATTTTTAATGATGTTGTAAAGGTAAACTGGGAGAAACATTTGCCTGTTATGTATAGTTTTTGGGGAAATGCGTTATTCTACACAGGTGGTTATACAGGTGATACTATGAATATTCATCGTCATCTCAGCCGTATCAGTCCACTTACAAAAGAACATTTTGAGCAATGGGAAAGATTATTCATTCAAACCGTGGATGAATTATTTGAAGGACCTAATGCTGAACTTGCTAAACAGCGGGCATTAAGTATCTCCACGGTGATGCAAATAAAACTTATACCCTGACTTTTCTTCTGTTTTATTTTTATAAAATTTATTAATAAAAAAAAGCGTAAACAATATGTTTACGCTTTTTCAGATACTAATTATAAACCAAAACTATTGCTTAGGCGGAAGCAATACACCGTCAATAAAATGAATAACACCATTGCTTGTTTGAATTGAAGCAAGCACAGTGGCAGTACCATTCACCATAATCTTTCCGTCTTTTTTTGTGATTTTAATATTACCACCATTCACCTGACCTAGTGTTTGACCATCTTGCAAAGCATCTGCCTGGTACACTCCTACCGAAACGTGATATTGCAAAATGTCCTGCAAATCTTCTTTCTTTTCAGGTTTTAGCAAACCTTCAACAGTTCCTGCCGGCAGTTTTTCAAATGCAGCATTTGTTGGAGCAAATACAGTAAATGGTCCTGTATTGCTCAATACATCAACTAATTCAGCAGCTTTTACGGCAGCCACCAGTGTGGTGTGGTCTTTACTTCCCACTGCTGTTTGAACAATGTTTTTTGCTGATACATCATCAGCCACTCCTGATTGTCCTGTTAATGGAACGTTTGCACTTGTTGTTTCCGCTGTTGTTGTAGCAGGCGAAGTATCGCCCGAATTGCATGATGCAGCCAATAATACTATACCAACTGTCATTAAATAAAAGTTTTTCTTTTTCATAATCGTAAGTTTTTTTGATTAATAATTTGCCAAAATTACTATCTCTTTATATAAATTTTTATGACCAAAATCATACTTGTAAGATTTATTTTTAAGATTACAACCAATAAAGGACAAACTTTCTCGAATTATCATCTTGCTTATGCCTCACCCCAAAAACGAAATTTTTATTAACAAAAACCTGTACTTCATTAACAATTGGTTTTAGTTGTCAAATAAATTTATAGTTTTACACGACAAAAAAACCAAACAAAATTTTAATGAAAAAATTATTAATATTCAGTATCGTATTTCTTTACTTTTCAAATTCAAAATCATTTGCCAATCCTGGAGATACAGTTGTGGTGCAGGCTTTCTCTTTCGGTTCCACACAGAATGCTTGGTTTGTGTTTCCAAAAGACACGTTGCGCTGCGAAAAAGTGTTGATGAAGTACACTTTAAAATGTAACCCTGGACAAAACCCTGCCTGTGGTGAATGGGATTATCTGACTTATACTTATTTATACAAACATACCGGCCTGCAGGATTCTACATTGATACATCAGCCTACTTTTACAGTAAATGGAGCTGCCCCTTCGAGTTATAGTTATATGAACACACCTTCTTACAGTTATCACCCCACATGGCAATATTATATGGTGAACACAGGTACCACTTCTTTAACCACCGACACTGTAGGCACTGGAATAGCTAATGATAATATCCCGTTCGGAACTTCTGACCCGGTTTCACATTCTCAGTATTTGTGGAAAGCATCTGAAATAAGTGCAGCAGGAATGAGTACTGGAAATATTACGGGTTTGCAATTTTATTTACAAACGCTTGGTGGCTCAATGCACAATTTAACTATTCGGATAAAACATTCTCCATTGGATTCACTAACACAAGCTACTTACAGCGATAGTGTCCTGACAACGGTTTATTCTCAAAACACACAATTCTCGTCAACAGGATGGAACAGTTTGCAATTTACGACCCCATTCAACTGGAACGGGACTTCTAATTTATTAATAGACATAACTTATGATAATACGATTTCTGGAGTTGATAATGAAGTGGCATCATCTGTAACATCATTTCCTGCTGAATTATATAACTCAGGTAGTGATAGGGTAGCTTCATTTCATCAGTACGGATATGTTTCTATTCCTTTAAATAACAAATTGGTTTCTATTGATTCATTTGTAACAGTTACCTTGTGGTGTTACGGCTCCCCAAACCTTCAACCTATGGATGGGACAGCATTTGAAGCAGTTGATTCTTTGGGAAACCGTTTATTGAATTCTCATCTCCCATGGTCGAATAGCAATGTGTATTGGGATGCAGGATACGGAGGAACATCATACGACCGAATTAATAAACCAGCGGTAAGCAGCGAAATAAAAGGAAAATGGAATCATTGGGCGTTTACTAAAAATACAGTAACGGGAGTTATGAATATTTATTTGAACGGTGTGCTTTGGCACACAGGCACTGCTATGACCAAGAGTATGAAAGGGATTAAAAATTTTAAAATAGGAAGAGGAAACTGGGGGGGCTCGCAAACATATGAAGGGAAAATTGATGAATTTTCAGTGTTCAATGCAGAGCTATCTCCAGCCACTATACAGGCATATATGAATAAACAAATTGATGCGGCTCATCCTAACTACAATAACTTGGCGGTTTATTATCACTGTGATGATGGAAATTATCAAACATTTTATGATATAGCTATGGGTGGAAATGCTTCGGCAACACTTGCTTCTGTTGATAATCCATTGAGACCTGCAAATCAGATTGTTTCCAATTTTTCGAGAACTACTTTCCGTCCAAATATTATTTTTGAGCAAGGGGTATATACACAACACTTGGATTCGGTATTGGTTGTTGACACTACAGTGAATGCACCAGTTCAAATTATTACTTATAATGATTCAATTAACAATCCAGGAGTGGCTACTGATACAATGAATGTATGGCAAACATATTACAACAATTATTTATACACCCCACAGGGAGTAGCATACGACTCCACCTTGGTAACTGCCGACAGTACCATCAACCGATTTTATTACAACTGGTATCAAAAATTTCCACAAGTGATACGATATGAATTAGCCAGATACATTACCCCTTATGGAAATGGATTAAGTTTGGGTAATGGTTTTACATGGACGTTTGATGTAAGTGATTATCGAACATTACTAGCGGATAGTGTTCACCTAAGTGCAGGTAATTGGCAAGAATTATTAGATGTAAAATTTTTATTAATCAAAGGAATTCCGCCACGCGACCCAATTGCTGTAAAAAACTTATGGAACGGAGGATTTAATTACGGAACTCCAACTGACTCAATCAATCACCTAGCAACATTAACTATTCCGATTGCAAACAACGCAATGAGTACTAGATGGAAATCGAGAATAACAGGACATGGAATGGATACACCACAAAATTGCTCTGAGTTTTGTGCAAAAACGCATTACTTTTTGGTGAATGGTTTTCAACAGTATTCTAAATCGGTATGGAGAGATAATTGTGATGTGAATCCGCTTTATCCGCAGGGAGGAACATGGGTATATAGCAGAGCGAACTGGTGCCCAGGAGCAGAAGTATGGACTTACGATTGGGAGTTGACTCCTTTCTCTGTTCCCGGAAGTCCTGTTTCGTTGAAACACAATGTTCAAGCTTATACACATACCGGAGGTTGGGATTATTTTCAAATAGAAGATCAGTTGATTACTTATGGAGCACCGAATTTTACGCTTGATGCAGCAATTGAAGATGTTCTTTCGCCAAGCAAAGATCAGATGTGGCAACGATTAAATCCGGTTTGTACCAATCCAATTGTGAAAATAAAAAATACAGGGTCAACAGTTTTAACATCGTTGGATATTACTTATGGTTTGGTTGGTGGTGTATTATCTGTTTATCACTGGACAGGTAGTTTGAAAATTACTGAATCGGCAACTGTTACATTGGGCACGTTTGCTTGGGCTCAAGGTGCTTCTGATTTTACTGCAACAGTAAGCAATCCGAATGGAGGCGCTGACCAATACGCAAATAACAATACTAAACTTTCACATTTCACGTATCCACAAGTGATGCCATCGCAAATGGTTATTGTTTTGAAAACAAATTCGTTTCCGCAAGACAATGCTTATACCTTGAAAGATGATGCAGGAAATATAATTATGTCGAGAAGTGGAATGGCTGCAAACTTTACCTATAGAGATACATTGACCCTTGCTAATGGTTGTTATACTTTTGAACTTACTGATAATGCTGCAGGTAATGGTGGTGGCGGAGGGGATGGATTGCAATGGTGGGCTAATACTGCACAAGGTGCAGGATATTTGCAGTTCAGAAAAGTAACACCAAATGCACTTTTGAAAAATTTTGGGGCAGACTTTGGAGGAAAGATTTATCAGCAGTTTACTGTTGGATTGACCAATAGTATTAACGAATATATTTTTACTGATAAGGCGCAGTTAAATGTTTTCCCTAACCCTACTGACGGGCATGTTTATATTAATATTGATTTGGCAAGTCGCAAAGATGGTTTGGTGGAAATATTTGATTTGCTTGGGAAAAAAGTGTTTGAATATGCTTTTAAAAATCTAACCGCTGAAAGTATAGAAGCCGACCTTTCGAATCAACCGAAAGGAATGTACACCGTTACACTTCGCTCGGGTGATGAGTTCATCTCGAAAAAATTAGTGCTACAATAAATAAAATAATACAATGCTAAACCCCTTTCAGAGTTGAATCACTGAAAGGGGTTTTTATTAAAAATACTTTTTACTCAAAATGCACAAAACCGTTTATTCTTTTTTTATTTTATTAATTATTTCTTCTTGCTCTTCATCCGAAGAAAAAAAAGAAACACGAACTGTTTTTAAATATAATGAAATGGGTTCGGTTACATCTTTAGACCCGGCTGCTGCTGTTAGTTTCGAAAACATTGCATTGGTTAATCAATTGTTTAATGGTTTTGTTCAAATGAATGATTCGTTGCAAATTGAAGCGTGCATTGCAAAATTATGGACTATTTCGGAAGATGAAATGACATATACTTTTCATTTACGTGATGATGTTTTTTTCCATGATAACAAATGTTTTAAAAATGGAAAAGGTAGAAAAGTAATTGCAGCTGATTTTGTTTTTAGTTTTAATCGTTTGTTTGATGCCAAGGTTTCGAGTGCTTCTACGTTGCTTACTTTTGTTGATAACGAAAACAATAAAGCTTTTGAAGCACTCAATGATTCTACTTTTTTGATTCATCTTAAAAAACCTTTTGTTCCTTTTCTGGGAATTTTGACAATGAAATATTTTTCGGTTGTTCCGAAAGAAGCAATTGCTTTATATGCCGAAGATTTTAGAATTAATCCCGTAGGTACCGGACCTTTCAAATTTAAAATGTGGGAAGAAGGTTCGAAAATAGTTTTGCTGAAGAATGATAATTATTTTGAATACGATAAAAAAAACCGTTTGCCGTATTTGGATGCTGTTGCGGTTACGTTTATAAAAGACAGGGAAACATCGTTTCTTAATTTTCTGAAAGGCGCTACTGATATAGTTTCGGGGATTGATGCAATAAATACAGATGAAGTGCTTACTCCTGAAGGAATAATTAATGATGAGTATAAAAATAAATTTACGTTACAAACCACTCCATTTTTGAAAACAGATTATTTGGGTTTTGTGATTGATGAAGAGTTGGCGGTTGTAAAAAATTCTCCTTTAAAAATTAAAGAAATTCGTAAAGCAATTAACTATGGTTTTGACAGAAAAAAGATGGTGCAATATCTGAGGAAAAATTTGGGGATACCTGCAACAGCAGGTTTTATACCTCCCGGATTGCCCTCGTATAATTCATCTATCGTGAAAGGTTATGATTATAATCCTGATAAAGTGAGGGCATTGCTGGCGGAAGCTGGCTTTGCGAATGGAAAAGGATTGCCTGATATTATGCTGGCTACAAGCGAACAGTATTTGGAACTGGCCGAATATATTCAATCGCAATTATCGGAGTTTGGAATTAAAATAAAAATAGATGTGCAGAAACCTTCGGTGCTTTCGGAGAATGCGGCTAATTCGAAAATTAATTTTTTCAGAAAATCGTGGGTGGCTGATTATGCTGATGAGGAAAATTTTTTATCGTTGTTTTATTCTAAAAATAAAAGTCCAAAGGGATTTAATTATACGCATTATGATAATGCTGCATTTGATTTGTTGTACGAAAAATCGAGGGAGGAGTTGAATGATTCTGTTCGTTATTTTTATTACCGAGAAATGGATAAGTTATTGATTGAGGATGCGCCTGTGGCTCCTTTGTATTATGATGAGGTGGTGAGGTTGGTGCAAAATAATATTAGTGGTTTGACTATAAATACTATGAATTTGCTGGGGTTGAAGAGAGTGAAGAAAGAGAATAAATAGGATTACACCGCAGATTGCACAGATTGACGCAGATTAAAAAAAATGAATTAAAAATTGGAGGGGATGGGAACGCAGATGACACAGATTTAGCGGATTAAAAAGATATTGATTTACTTAGATATAACACAGAAAAAAGTTCTCCGTTGGTTCGGGGGACTTTTTTGATTAAAAAAAGTTGTTTATATAAAAGTGCTTTTGCTAATACTGGAAATTCTTTGTCTAAAAAGACAATGCCATTCCGAACAATCGAAACTGCTTTGTCTAAAAAGACAATGCCATTCCGAACAATCGGAACCGGATTGTCTAAAAAGACAATGGCATTCCGAACACTCGGAACCCATTTGTCTAAAAAGACAATGCCATTTTGACAATAAAAAAGAAAATTAAAATTAATTAACCAATTAAATATCAATATATTAAATATAAATAACAACAATTTAATTTTTTTAGATATTTTTTGAGTATCAGAATAAGCCAATAGTTATTATAAAACTTTACCTTCTTAAGTTAATAGTTTTATTACAGTTAAAATTACTTTATAAGTTTTACTTCCAGTTTTAAAACTAAAAAGCATAAAATTAAAACTTACCAAAAGTATGATCGGAGGTATGCTAATTTTCTTCCAAATAGGTAACCACCGGAAAATGGTCGGATAGTTCTTCGCGAATGGTTTTAAAGTTATGTGCTTTAAATTTGTCGGAATGTAAAATATAATCGATGCGGAAGGAAGGAAATTTGCCGACATAGCTTCGGCCTAATCCGTTTCCGCTTTCAACAAAGGCATCGTTGAGGTTTTGTGAAATGGTGTGGTAGGTGTAAGATGCGGGTGTGTCGTTGAAATCGCCACATACAATGATGGGGAAATGACAGGATGAAATACTTGCAGAAATCAATTCGGACTGTTTTGCACGTTTAATGAAGGCGAGTTTAAGTCGCCTTAAAATATTTTTGGAGCGCTCAATGTCTTCATTTTCCACATCACTTTGCAAATCTTCTATGTACTTATAATCATTAGGCGCAAAGGCGATGGACTGCAAGTGCATATTGTAGATGCGGACGGTATCATTTCCCATTTTTACATCCGTATAAATACAAACATTATTGCTCTTATAACCGAAATCAATTTTTCCTCTCGACAAAATTGGATAAGAAGAAAAAGTAGCAATTCCGAAATGCTGATGGAGACGGGCACTGGAGGTATATTCCACATGAACGTATTTTGCTTTTTGAAGATGAATGAGCGAATCTAAATTATCGAACTTGCTGCTGTCGCGCGAAAAAAACTCCTGCATACATAATACATTGGGGCTTTGGTCTTTGATTAAGTCGAACATTTTTTTGCGTGTTTCCATGTTGTGACTCCAGTTGTACAAGTCGAAGACCTTGACATTGTATTGCATTATTTTAATTTGCTTTTTTGTTTTGTCGGGTGTGTTGTTGATGCTGAACTGCACATAGTGATGGATGTTTACCCATCCCGCAAGTATGATGATGAGGGAATAGAATGCTCGTTTTCGGAGTTGAAATGCCCAGTAAATGACAAAAATGAAATTAACAAGAACTAATGCTGGATAGGCCAAACCGAAGAACGCAATGAGGTAAAAGTTTTGAGGACTGACGTGGGGTGCGAGGTAAGAGATGAGGAGACTTACCGCTGCAACATGGTTGCAAAGGGTAGCTACTTTGTTGAAAAAATAGCGTTTGCCTTTTGGGGTTTTTTGTTGGGGTTGATATGGATTGTTGTTGCTTTTCAAAATAAAATCTTCACACCGTTGTGTCATTTTTTATTACTTGCACTAAATAAAATTTCTTTTTCGGCTTTGCTTAAACTTTCGTATCCTGATTTTGAAATTTTGTCGAGTATGGCATCTATCTGCTGCTGTGTTAAAGTTTTTTGGTAATTATAGTCTTCGTCAGAAGGGGCTCTTTTATACGCCACTTTCATTTTGCTTTTGGGAGCAGACGAAAATAAATTTCTAAATCCGTTTAAAATTTTATTTATTGGTTTTGATAAATCTCTTCCCTTTTTGTATTGCTGAATAAAAATAAATCCCATGAGTGCACCGCCAAGGTGGGCTAAGTTGCCTCCAACATTATTATAAGATGCGAGGCTTAATACATCAAGAAATAAAACAAAAATGGCAACGTAAATTAATTTTACTTCGCCAATGAACATTAAATTCATTCTGTAATTGGGCACCAAGGTGGCTGCTGCAATGATGATGGCGGTGACCCCTGCTGAGGCTCCAACCATTGGCATGCCGATGTAAACAGAAAATGGAGGAAGGAGATTTACCAATAAGAGTGCTACTAAGCCCCCGGCAATGCCACCTAACAAATAGAGGGGGATAATTTTTTTTGAATCGGTAAAACCGGAAAGAATTTGTCCGAACCAAAAAAGCAGCACCATGTTCCAGAAAATGTGCATGATATCTATGTGCACAAACATGTAAGTAAAAAGTGTCCAGGGTTGATAAATAAATTCAGAAAAATTAAGCGGAAGAGAAATGGTGGTGATAAAAAATTTGACAAAGAAAGAAAAGCTACCAACACCTCCTATGAGGAAAAGAAGTATGCGAAGTAAACTAATGATTACAAAAACAACTACGTTGATGACAATTAAGCGGGTAATAACATTACCGCTTTTTAGTTTTAATTTTATGTCATCGATTATTTGATTTGCCATAAATTAAAATATTTTCTTTTTGTTTTTTTGCCAAATTTTAATCAAAATAAAACCAAACAACATGCCACCTAAGTGAGCAAAGTGAGCCACATTATCTTCGGGATTGTTTGCAATGCCTGAAAACAATTCCATTCCTCCATATAAAACTACAAACCATTTTGCCTTGATTGGAATTGCAAAATAAATGTATAATAACGTATTTGGGAACAACATTCCGAAAGCTAACAATATGCCAAACACCGCACCGGAAGCACCAATAGTGGAACTGTTTAATAACATATTGATTTCGCCCATCGAATTATCAATGAAGTTTTTTCCTCCACTAATTACTTCGGCTCCTTTAGAAATAATTAAATTTAAATCTTCCGAGGAAACTTGGGGATAAAGAGATTCTAATCTTAAATACGTAACCAAAATTTGAATGCACCCTGCTCCTATTCCTGTTATCATATAATAAATTAAAAAACGTTTTGGTCCCCAATAGTTTTCTAAAACATTGCCAAACATCCATAGGGCAAACATGTTAAAAAACAAGTGCATAAAACTGCCGTGCATAAACATATACGACACTAATTGGTAAGGATGGAATTTTTCGGAAAGAGGAAAATGCAAGCCGAGCGTTTCTGACAAATCAATTGCAAATTGACTTTCGGCAACTAAAGAGCCGAGAAATAATAAACCATTTAGGATTAATAAATTTTTTACAACAGGTGGTAAAACACTGAAACTATTTGGGCGATATTGTTGGTAACTCATTATTGGTTGTTAGTTGTTGGTTGTTATCTATTTCCTATTGCCTATTCACTATTAACTACTTCTTAAATCTTTTATCCAAGTCTTCGCTTGAGAATGTTGTTATTGTTGGTTTTCCTGAAGGTGTGCTGTAAGGCATTTTGCAGGCAAAGAGTTCATCAATTAAGTTATTCATTTCTTCTTGTGTTAATGCCCTACCCGATTTAATTGACATATTTCGTGCCATAGCGCGCGCAAGGTTTTCGCGTTTGTCTGATTTTAGTTCAAGTTGATTTTGTTTGTAGTTTTCAATCAATCCTTCCAGCAAATTAACAGAATCAAAATTTACTGTATCAGCAGGAATACCATGAATGACAAAGGTGTTTTTACCAAATTCGCTGATGTCAAAACCAAGAGACTGTATTTCTGAATTTAATTCTTTTACCAAAGCAAAATCGGCTGGATTTAGTTCAATTGTTTTTGGAAATAATTCCTGTTGGGTTGCAGATTTGTTTTTTTCGAAGGCATAAAGTATTCGTTCATACAAAATCCGTTCATGACCACCTTGCTGGTCGATTACCATAAAGCCGGTTTTTATATGCGTTAAAATATATTTGTTGTGTAACTGGTAGGAGGACTTTAAATTACTTTCGTGAAGTTCGTTATCCCAATCTGTATTAATCGTTTGCTGGGTTTCCTCTTCTTTTTTTATTTCAAACTCCAGTTGATTATCCGCATGGCGACTGTACATTTTTTCCCAATTGGCACGGTTAGATAAATCTCTTTCGGAAGATTTAATGCCAAGAGGAGAATCAATTTTAAAAGGATTATAGTTCGGATCAACTGTGATGGTAGGTTGTTTGTAAATGCCATCAACAGGTTTAAGTGGCATGTTGTAAAGATGAGCTTCCTGATTAAAATCAAGACTGGGAGCAATGTTGAATTGACCCAAAGATTTTTTAATAGCTGAGCGAAGAAAAGCATAAATGGCTTTTTCATCTTCAAACTTTACTTCTGTTTTGGTGGGATGAATATTAATATCAATGGTTTTGGGGTCCACATCCAACAAAAGAAAATAAGAAGCAAAACTATCTTTTGGTAATAATTGCTCGAAAGCCGACTGAACAGCATGATGCAGATATGCACTTTTTATAAAACGTTTATTTAAAAAGAAGAATTGTTCTCCTCTTGTTTTCTTAGCAAAATCAGGTTTTATCACATATCCCTTTATTTTTACAATTTCTGTATTTTCTTCAACAGGAACTAAACGAGTGTTGTAGGAATTTCCGAAAACTCCCATTAGGCGTTGTTTTAAATTGCCAACTGGCAAATTAAACACTTCTGTAGTATTGTGATGAAATGAAAATGCTACCTGTGGATTAGGAATGGCGACCCGTTGAAATTCCTCAATGATATGACGAAGTTCAACAGCATCTGTTTTTAAAAAATTTCTTCGGGCAGGAACATTATAAAATAAATTCTTTACAGAAATGCTTGTCCCTTCCGGGCAATGAGTTGCTTCCTGATTTTTTACTTCGCTTCCTTCAATGTCAATCTTAACACCAATTTCGTCACCGATGCGTTTTGTTTTTAATTCAACCTGAGCAATGGCTGCAATGGAAGCAAGGGCTTCCCCTCTGAAACCCATGGTACGAATAGCAAACAAATCATCTGCTTTACGAATTTTAGATGTAGCATGACGCTCGAAACTCATGCGGGCATCGCTTTCGCTCATGCCGCAACCATTATCAATAATCTGAATCAGTGTTTTTCCCGCATCTTTGGCAATCAGCTTTATTTGAGTACTGCCTGCATCCAACGCATTTTCCATCAACTCCTTTACAGCAGAGGCTGGTCGTTGAACGACTTCACCAGCTGCAATCTGATTAGCAACGGAATCGGGTAAAAGCTGAATGATGTCGGACATAGAATTTTTCTTATTTGCAAAGATAAGAAAGCCATTCTATTTCTATCAAAAGGAATTATTTAAAATTGTGTTAATAATTGCAAACTATTTAATTTCGGAGGTATTCACAAAATCAAACACATTAATATTGAACCAATGATAGAGGTAAATTAAAAAAAGAATTCCAAAAACTAGTGCAAACGAAAAAATTAAACCAATTGCTTTTCCGAGTGAATTACTACCTGACAAAAGAAGTTTGGCAACCATTACTTCAATTTTTGAACTCATATAACGATACGAAGGCACCAAAATAAATACCAATGCAACCATAGCTATTGCAGTAAATTTATAAGGATTTAGTTCGATTTTATTATGAATAATTTTTCCAGTAATAAATGTGGTAAGCAAATTGACGGTAAGTACACTTATCATCAACACCATTAAATTAAATACTTTTTTATACATGATACTACGAATTACGAATTTTTACGAATTTACAAATTGGTATTATCCATGACAAGTGAAAGTAGCATTTCCATCAACACTGTAAAGTTGAAAAGTTAAAGCAGGTAGTTTGAATGTTGGGGCTGATTAAGAGTACTTTTATCACACTTATTTTTTAGATTAAAATATTATCAAGATTATTCTTTCAATGAAAAAAATCATATTCGCTTTACTATCTGTTTTTACTATTTTTTCCGTGAGTTTTATTCCGAAGGATAAAAACTTGGAGCCTGTATTTATTAAAAATGATTCCCGGTGGGCAGATTCGGTCTTAAAAACATTAACACCCGAAGAGCGCATTGCGCAACTATTTATGGTTGCTGCATATTCTAACAAAGATAAAACACACATCAAAGAAATAAAAAAACTGGTTAAGGATTATAAGATTGGAGGCTTGATATTTTTCCGGGGAGGACCAGTACGGCAAGCTAATCTTACCAATCAATACCAAGCAATTTCCAAAGTACCCTTGTTTGTAGCTATGGATGCAGAGTGGGGATTGGCAATGAGATTGGATAGTACCATTCGTTTTCCAAGACAAATGACGTTAGGTGCTATTCAGAATGATTCATTAATTTATTCGATGGGGGTTGAAATAGCCCGCGAATGCAAACGAATAGGGATGCAGATTAACTTTGCACCTGTCGTGGATATTAATAATAATCCTTTGAATCCTGTAATTGGGACTCGCTCGTTTGGAGAAAACAAATTTAATGTTACTGCTAAAGCATTGATGTATATGAAAGGAATGCAGGACAATGGAATGCTTGCCAATGCCAAACATTTTCCTGGCCATGGCGATACAGACAGTGATTCGCACAAAACATTACCCACCATAAAATCATCGAGAGCAAGATTGGACACATTGGAATTGTATCCTTTCAAAGAATTGATTGCACAAGGATTGGGAAGCATGATGGTAGCACATCTTTCTATTCCTGCTTTGGACACCACCCCCAATCAGCCTTCTACACTTACTAAAAGAATTGTTACTGGATTACTGAAAGATACCCTTGGTTTCAAAGGACTCGTGTTTACTGATGCTTTGAATATGCAAGGAGTTACCAAATTTTTTAATCCCGGGGAAGCAGATTTAAAAGCTTTACTTGCAGGTAATGATGTATTGCTGTTTCCTGAAGATGTTCCGAAAGCAATCAATAAAATAAAAGAAGCAGTGGATAGCGGTTTGGTAGCTCAGGAAGAAATTGATGCACGTTGCTTAAAAATTTTAAAAGCAAAACAATGGGCAGGGTTAAATCACTATTCGAAAATAAAAACAAAGAATCTTTATAAAGAGTTGAATACTGTATATGCAGAGGTTATCAATCGTAAATTAACGGAAGCATCAATAACTCTTTTGCAGAATAAAAACAATATTGTCCCGATTAAAAATCTGGATACATTACGCATTGCTTCTCTCTCTTTAGGAAATAAAGAGCTAAGTATTTTTCAAAATACCCTCTCCAATTATGCAAACGTAATGCCTTTCGGAATTGATAAAGAAGCAAAGCAGGAAAAATTCGATTCCTTACTCACACAATTGAAAAATTATAATTTGGTAATTGTTCATCTTAATAATACGAACAATAAACCGGAAAAAGATTTTGGATTGGAACTAAAAGTAATGACATTACTAAAAGCAGTAATGAAGCAATCGAAAGTTATTGTGAATATAAGCGCGAATCCCTATATCCTTGCAAAGATGGATAGCATTCAGTTTGCTGATGCTGTGGTGATGAGTTATGAAGATACTGATTTGAGTGAAGATTATTCTGCACAGTTAATATTTGGTGGAATAGCTGCTACTGGTAAACTACCAGTAACTGCAAGTCCATATTTTATATTAGGCACAGGTATAACTACAAAAGCAGTACGATTTAAATATACCATACCTGAAGAATTAGGTATTGATGCAAAAGCATTTTCAAAAATTGATACCATTGCTCTGAAAGGCATAAGGGATAGGGTGTATCCGGGATGTCAAGTTTTTATTGCTAAGGATGGCAACGTGATTTATCAAAAATCATTTGGTTATCATACCTATTCTAAAAAAGAAAAAGTAAAGAACGATGACCTTTATGATTTGGCATCTGTAACAAAAATAATTGCTAGTACACCTAGCATTATGAAACTCTATGATGAGAAAAAAATAAAAGTGAATGAGAAATTAGTTACCTATTTGCCTTCGCTGAAAGGAACAAATAAAGAAAACATTGTTATCCGCGAAATGATGGCACACCAGGCGGGATTAAAGGACTGGATACCCTTCTGGACCAAAACAATGAAAAACAATGAATGCGACAAATTGATTTACAGCAAAACAAAAGATGATGTGTATTCAAAATGTGTAGCGCAAAATTTATATATCAATAAAAATTATGAAGACAGTATTTATAAGCAAATTATAGAATCACCTTTGAAAGATAAAGGAAAGTTTTTGTACAGTGATTTAGGATATTATTTTCTAAAAAAAATCATTGAACAAAAAACAGCTATGACAGAAGATGAATACACCTACAAAACCTTTTATGCCCCGCTTGGACTAACTACAATGGGCTATAAGCCGAGAGAACGATTTGATACCAACCGAATTGTGCCAACGGAATTGGACAAAATATTTAGGAAACAACAAATTTCGGGATATGTGCACGACCAAGGAGCAGCCATGCTTGGCGGTGTTGGAGGTCATGCAGGATTATTTTCGAATGCAAATGATTTGGCAGTGATGATGCAAATGTATTTGAATAATGGTAAGTATGGAGGTAAACAATACATTGATTCTTCTACCGTTCATGAGTTTACCAAATGTCAGTATTGTTTCGAAAATAGAAGAGGAATGGGATTTGACAAACCCGAAATGAGTGCCGGAAAAGAAAGCCCGGTGGCTTCATCATGTACTCCCGAAAGTTTCGGACACTCTGGTTTTACAGGCACTTTAACATGGGCTGACCCGGTGAATGGAACAGTTTATGTATTTCTTTCTAATAGGGTGTATCCTGATGCAACTGAAAACAAATTGGCTAAATCCGGCATCAGGACGAAGATACAAGATGTGATATACAATGTGTTTCCGATAAAATGATTTAGGATTTGGAGATTAACGATTAATCTTCAACCCTTAATCCTTAATTACCTACTATAATTAGGAGCCTCTCTGGTTATCGAAACTCCATGTGGATGGCTTTCGCGGATACCAGAACTGGTGATACGAATGAATTTTGCTTTTTGCAATGTGTCAATATTCTTTGCTCCGCAATATCCCATACCTGCACGCAAACCGCCAATAAACTGGAATACCACTTCTGCCAAATTGCCTTTAACAGGCACTCTGCCAGAGATACCTTCGGGAACTAATTTTTTAATGTCGTCTTCTGCATCCTGAAAATAACGGTCTTTACTGCCTTTCTGCATGGCTTCGATAGAGCCCATTCCACGATAAGACTTAAATTTTCTTCCTTCAAAAATAATATTTTCACCAGGGGCTTCTTCCACTCCTGCAAACATAGAGCCCATCATTACTGAATCTGCTCCACCTGCCAATGCTTTCACAATATCACCTGTAAATCGAATTCCTCCATCGGCAATAACAGGAACTCCTGTATTTTTTAAAGCTTTTGCCACCTCCACAACAGCTGTAAATTGCGGAACTCCCACACCGGCAATGATACGGGTGGTGCAAATAGAGCCAGGACCAATTCCCACCTTTACCGCATCGGCACCAGCTTTAACCAATGCCAAAGCAGCTTCGGCAGTAGCCACATTACCCACCACCACTTCTAACTTAGGATATTTTTTCTTTGTTTGTTTAAGTGCATCTATCACCCCTTTCGAATGCCCATGAGCAGTATCAATTATCACCGCATCCACGCCAGCATTCACCAGTCCTTCTATTCTTTCCATCATGTCGGCAGTAACACCAACAGCAGCAGCCACTCTCAAACGCCCCAATTGGTCCTTGTTTGCAAAGGGGTGAACTTTTACATTAATAATATCTCTATAGGTTATCAATCCAACTAACCGAAAATTTTTATCTACCACCGGAAGTTTTTCTATCTTATGATTTTGAAGTATCTCTTCGGCCTTTTTCAAATCTGTTCCTTCTTTTGCCACTATCAAATCTTTGCTTGTCATCACTTCCGAAATAGGACGCTTCATGTTTTTTTCGAAACGCAAATCTCTGTTCGTAACAATTCCCATTAGTTTTTTATTAGTAGTAACTATTGGAATACCACCAATTTTATGCTCTTTGATTAGTGCCACCGCATCTTTTACCGTTGCTGTTTCGGGCAAAGTAAGGGGTTCCACTATCATTCCGCTTTCAGAACGCTTTACTTTCCGCACCTGCTCTGCTTGTTCGGCTATGGTCATGTTTTTATGCAGCACTCCTATCCCACCCTCTTGCGCTATAGCAATGGCAAGGCGATACTCCGTAACCGTATCCATAGCTGCCGAAACAACAGGGGTGTTTAGTTTTATTTTTCTGGTGAAATAAGAAGAGATATCTACTTCTCTGGGCAGTACTTCCGAATATGCGGGTACTAACAATACATCATCGTAGGTTAAGCCTTCGCCTACAAATTTGCTTGAATCTAATGACATGTGGTTGGGGGTTTGAATTTTTATAAATAAAATTCGTGCAAATATAAGAAATGTTTTGGTTCAATAGTTAATCAACTATACCAAGCAATAGGTCATGATTTATTATACAGGCTCCATTCTTATTACTAAATCATAATCCACCACATCGTTTTCAAAATTTATTTCTGTTGTTATTGATTTGAAACCCGCTTTAATAGTTGTTAAAGTAGCCACATCGGCAACAGTGGTTTTAAATTGAGAATTGCCAAATTGGTTGGTAATGTGTGTGGTGCCGCTTTGCGCAAAACTGATTACAGCACCTTGTATAGGTAGATTGGTTACATTGTTTATCACTAGCAAATTAATTGTCATTTCGGTATCCGATTTATAAACGATGCCCCACAACCTGCCTTTGTCGCGCATTGCAGGCGGAGGCAGTTCGCTATAAAATGTTTCGGTTTCGTCCCATATTTTTTTTATCACTACTTTTGCTTCCTTTCTTAATCTCACCAACACCTGCAAAGTATCTTTCCAGACAGAGGTTTTCAAACTTTGGTTATTACTTGCATTTATAAAAGCCCGAAGTTTTTCATCCACTTCGGCAGCCGAAGGATTAGCCATTGGCGCGCCTCCAGCAGCTACTCTTTTTGCATCTCCATTTACGATGCGTTTGCCCCAAAGTATAATATTTTCAGTACTTCCAACATCAGGCAACTTATCGCTATCCTTATCAAGATGAAAAAAAATACGTTGCGGTTTTGTATAAATAGTACGGTCAACACCAAGATTATATACCATAATAAAATGACGAATGTATAACTCAGCATCGGCTTTAGTAGTCACAACTTGTGCTGTAGCCATGGTTTTAAGAGCCATTGCTTTTATTCTATTCCTTTGCGCCTCTTTCCAATTATTGTTCAAGGCTATGAGCCTAGTTTTGGTGGTTGGTCGCAGGGTAATTTCGGATGGAATAACTATGCCCATTGCGTTAAATGCTCTGTATATTGCAATGGTAATTTCATCATCTGTTCTTGACAAAAATCTTCTGATAATCATAGGAGTTATTGATTCGTTTTTTATAAATAAATGAGTGTTGTTTGTTTGCTTTTTCTTCGTTTTTAATTCAATAAAGAGTTCATTTTATTGTACCTAATTCTAATGAATTTCAAAAATAATACAAAAAAGGGAACAAAAGACCTATTTTACTTAAAATATTGAAATACAGACGTAACAAGTGGCATTCTGTTAACAGAATTCCACTTGTTACGTATTACAGATTATGTTTTGTAAACAAAATACTAGTTGTTACGTGTTACATTTTTAGATTTATATTCTAAACTTTATCTGTTACATGCAACAACCTTTGTTTGGAAAACAAAACATTACTTGTAATTTGGGACAAACTCTGTTTTTTAAATATAATAATGGTTGTTTGGTGGCAAAACAAGGATATAAATTGGAGGATAGTATTTACAAAACAGAACAACTATTTTTTGGCGAGAGAAATATAAGACACAAACAAGTACAAAAATAATTTAGTATCCTTTTTCATACTAAATTATTTTTGTAGAGAAAGAAAATAAGAGACGAATAAGCTTGCAATTAGTAAGAATACATTAAAAAATTGTATTTTTGCAATAAGAAATTTAAACCCTTGGGATGAAAAAAAAAATTTTATTATTTTGGTTGCAACCACCATTGTAAGCTGTAACCAAAACACCAATCACACCATCGATAAAAGCAGCCCTTTGCTGTTATTGAGTTATGACGCAGAAAGCGTTCTTACTTTTGACACAAAGCCCGACCCAATAACTGGTCAAATGAAACTGAACATTGACGATTGGTTTAGACGAAATGTTTTATACAATCAAATAACCGCCAATGTGAAATCAGGAAAAATGAAAGCATATAAAAATTATCCAAAAGATGAATTGACAATTGATGAGTTTAATGCCTTGCTCACCAACTGGGACACTGTAAAATCAACACCTGTAAGCACAACTATTTCGGGAGTAAACATTTCTCGTATTCGTTTTCACGAAAAAATAGAAATGGACACTACTACTAATTCCATCAAAAAAGAAATATCTTTTCTTTCGTTTGATGTTGAGAAAAGAATAGAAAATTCGGCAGAAGTAGTGGGATACAAACATTTATTTGATGTAAAACTAAATAATAAATAACACTCCAGTAATTAGCCCATTTGACAATTCTACAATTTAAAACAATGAAAAAAATTACACTTATTATTTTATGTGCGACAATGATTGCATGCACTAAGAATGTAAACACTGACACGAAAGCAAAAGACAATACTATCGTTTGGGAAAAAAAAGCAGCAACAAGTCTCGTAATGTTTCCTTTTGATACAAACATTGTTAATTGGACAGAAATGGATAAAATCTGTCAACACAATGATACTGTTTTTAGTACTTTCAAACGGGGTGTCCTTTCAGGAAAATTGAAAGCTTATAAAAATTATCCGAAAGAAGAATTATCAATTAATGCTTTTAAAAATATTGTAGAACGTTGGGATTCAACTCATTTTGTGGAAGACTTTAATAAACCAGGAACAAAGATTATAGCTCCAATCCATATTAAAATTTTTGGATGTGATATTTCGCGAATGCGTTTCCATGAAACAATTGAAATAGATACAGTTAATTTTTCATTAACAAGAAAAGTTAGTTTTGTTTCGTTTGATATTGATTCAATAAAAAAATTGACCGGGGAATCTTTAGGATACAAACATTTGTTTGATATTAAGTTTAATGATATACCAGTTACAAAACAATAAAACAATTTAATAAGATGAAAAAAATAATCTTACTTTTTTTATGTGCAACCATCCATCATTTTGGTGATGCACAAATTGTGGCAAGCCATAGAATGCAAAAAGTAAAGCCTACTTCTAAATCCTTTGCCCGTGTTGCACTGCCGCTTTACGACTCTTTGCTTTTTTCCATCTGGGATTCCACCGCTCATGTCTGGGAGTACAATACAAAGCAAGATAGCATGACTTATAACTCCGATGCCCTGATGACACAAAATGTAGTTCATATTTATAATGGCACAGCATGGGATAATTACACTAAAAGCCAAATGCAATATGATTATCATGGAAACGACACCAGCCACATGTTTTACAGTTGGGGAGGCACTTGGGTGCCATCGGCTAAAAGTTTGCTCACGTATGACGCCAACAATAATCACATCACTACCTATTCGCAAACATGGAACGGAACTTCATACGACAACTCGCATTTCGATACTTATACTTACAATAGTTTAAATTTGTTGACGAATTATCTTTTTCAAATATGGAATGGCTCTTCGTGGGTTAATAATGCGCAAACTATTTTTGTTTACGATGGAAACAATAATTTAATTCACAGCGAAAACAAAGGATGGGACGGAACAAGTTGGAACAATTCGGATCAGGATAATTACACTTACGATGCAAATAACAATCAACTTACGGACACTTATCAAACATGGAATGGAACTTTTTATGACAACGCTAGCCAAACTTTTAATTCCTATGATGCAAATAATAAACTAATTGCTCGTTTGTTTCAATACTGGACTGGCACCGCCTTTAGCAATTCTGCTAAAGATACGTTGATATATGATGCAAACAATGTGGAGGTTTTAGAATATAGAGAAAACTGGTCGGGCTCGTCTTGGATAAACGGATATAAATGGGAAGCCTATTATCATCAATATGCAAATTCAGGAATAACCACCATAGCAGACTCTGACAATGATTTCAGTATTTCACCTAATCCCTTATCAACCGAAACAACTGTAACGTTTAGCAATAATAAAGCAGTAAACAGAACTATAAAAATCACAAATGATTTGGGAGAAGTAATTTTGCAATCAACGATCACCAATCGCCAATCAACAATAAATATGAGTGGTTTTGCAGATGGAATTTATTTTGTGGAGATTACGGATAACAACAAAAATAGTGTGAACAAAAAAATTATTGTAAGTAGATAATAATATTTACCTTTGTCTTAACAATGAATTAATTACAACATGAAAAAACAACTTTTACTCTTAACGTTTGCAATTATAACAGGTATTGTTTGCGTTTTCACTACCAGTGCAACAGCACAAAACTTAGTACCCAATCCGGGTTTCGATACTTACACCACCTGCCCTTCCACATCCAGTCAGGTAACACTAACACCTCCTTGGTTTAATCCCGCAGGAGCAACAGGCTCTCCAGATTATATGAATGCCTGCTTTACAGGAGGACAACAAGGCGCACCCACTAACTTTTATGGTTATCAGGTTCCTTACAATCCGGGAGGTTATTATGGTTTAATTACTTATTATAATGGTGTGGAGGTAAGAGAATATTTATCCGTTCAACTAACTTCTCCTTTAGTGGCAGGTACTGTTTACAACGTGGGTTTCCACGTAAGTTTGAGCGATAATTTTATGTATGCCACCGACCATTTTGGTGCTTATATATCTAATGGTCCAGTTAATGGACCTGGTACATTTGGCGCCATGACAGCCTACACACCGCAAATAGATAATCCTTCAGGAAATGTGATTTCAGATATGATTAACTGGACACTTGTTTCGGGAACTTATACAGCAGTAGGTGGAGAAAATTATATTACACTAGGAAATTTTAGTGACGATGCAAATACACAAGCACCACTTGTAAATCCTGGAAACACGCTCGGTTGGGGTTATTATTATATTGATGAAGTATTTGTGATTCCTACAATCGTTACGATGAATGTAACTGGAGATCCTAATATTTGTAGTGGCGATGCTGACACATTGTATGCCACAGGAAGCTCTACTTATCAATGGGCAAACAGTTTGAACCCCGGAGTTATTTTATTTAATGATTCCACATTTATTGTTTCTCCAACCGTTACTACTACTTATTTAGTTTACGGAACAAGTGATACATTATCATTTACAGTGAACGTTGCTAGTGCTTCATCGCTCAATTTAGGAAACGATACAGCAGTGTGCTCCGGACAAAATGTTTCGTTAAATGCAACCACAGCAGGAGCTACAGCTTATCTGTGGCAAGATAATTCGACCAACTCTACTTACACTGTTACAGCCGCAGGAACATATTGGGTGCAAGTTACAACAGGTTGTGGAATTATTTCAGATACAATGAATGTTACTTATTCGCCCGGAACTACAGTGAATGCTATTCCCAACATTACCGATTGTGCAGGTGCAACCATATCTATTCCTGCATTTGTAAGTGTTCCTGCTGGTGCCACATTTACTTGGACCAATAGCAATGCAGCAATTGGGCTTGCAGCAAACGGCTCTGGAAACATTGCCAACTTTACCGCTACCAACACAAGCGGTTCAGCCATAACAAGTACCATTACTGTTACTCCTTCGTTAGGATGTTCAGGCACTGCCACCACATTTACAATTACAATAAATCCAATACCAGTGGTTACTGTTAATTCTCCTACAATATGTTTAGGAACAACTGCCAATCTTACTGCAGGTGGAGCAACAACTTATTCATGGTCATCCGGAGCAACATCAACAGGAACTACAACAGCAGATGCAACACCGATAGCTACTACTACATACACTGTAACAGGAACTTCCGTAGGATGCAATAATACAGCTGTCTCAACTGTTACTGTTTCTGCTAACATTACAGTTACGGTAAACTCCCCAACAATATGTACAGGACAAACTGCCTCACTAACAGCAGGTGGAGGCACCAATTACACATGGTCAGCTGGAGCTACATCAACAGGAACAACCACCGCAGAGGTTACACCATTGGTTACTTCCACTTATACGGTTACTGGAACCACTTTAGGATGCTCGGGCACCGCAGTATCAACTGTTACAGTTAATCCATTGCCAAATGTTGCTGTTACTTCATCCACCATTTGTTCAGGACAAACTGCGACACTTACGGCAAGCGGTGCAACTTCTTATACTTGGTCGGCAGGTGCTACATCAACAGGAGCAACTACTGCTACAGCTACTCCAACCACTACCACCACTTATACAGTTACAGGTATGTCGGCTGTTTGTTCCAATACTGCAATAGCTACTGTTACAGTGAATGCATTACCAACAGCTTTGATTAGCGGTGGTGGTAGTGTTTGTGCAGGAGCTTCTGTTCCTCCAATAACAATTGTACTTACTGGAGTTGGTCCTTGGAACATTACTTATAATAATGGTACTAACTCAACAAGCATCACTGCAAGTACATCTACTTATACCATTAATAATCCGCCTGCAGGAACATATTCAATTACTTCTGTAGCCGATGTTAACTGCACAGGTACTGCATCGGGAAGCGCATCAGTAGTAATCAATCCATTGCCAACCCCTTTGTTCACAGCATCTCCATTAACAGGGTGCGAGCCTCTTTGTGTCAATTTTAATAATACAAGCACCATATCATCAGGCTCTATCACCAATTGTTCATGGACATTTAGCGATGGAGGAAACTCAAGTGCTCTGAATCCTAACTATTGTTTCAATCAGTCCGGGTTGTTTTCTGTAACCATGACGGCTATATCCAATGCTAATTGTTCTTCAATTGTTACCGTTCCTAATATGATTTCAGTTACTCCTACTCCTGTCGCCAATTTCACAGCACCAGCTGTAACAAGTATTTTTAATTCTTCTGTTCATTTCACCGACCATTCCACCAACACAACAGCATGGAACTGGAATTTTGGTGATTACAGTTCTTCAACCAACAATACCAGCAACTTACAAAACCCTTCACATCATTATGCACAAGTAGGAACCTATTGTGTGTTGCTTACCGCCACCAACGGGGTATGTACAGACACCTCGGAGGTGTGTGTAGTAATAGAACCTGAATTTACTTTCTATGTTCCTAATTCGTTTTCGCCAAATGAAGACGGAATAAACGATGAATTTTATGGCAAAGGCGATAACTTCAACAGTTACCAAATGTGGATATACGATCGTTGGGGAAACAGTGTATTCTATTCTGATGATATTAACAAGCATTGGGATGGAAGAATGAACGGTAACGAAGTTCAGCAGGATGTTTACGTATATATGATTAAGATTGTTGATTTCAAAAAAGAGCAACATAGTTATATAGGCAACGTAACCTTGGAAAAATAATTCCCTGCAATTCCCTATCGTTATTATCATTTGCAAGTAGCGTCAATAAATAGATGAAAATCCCTTTCTCCTATATTTTTGTTTTCCTGTTTTCATTGTTATCTCTTTCTCTTTATTCGCAAGATACCGAAGAAAATGATGACGATGATGATACTCCCAATAAACATAGTTTGAAAGAAGATGGTGAAAAACAATATTATGTATTCAGCACGCGGGTTAGTGTCACCGTGCCCCACCCCATTTCCAACAAAGCGTTCCGCAAGTGTTTTGTGGGAGTGTATGAAGTAACAGGAGGAATCAACATTATGCTATACAAACGACTGTATATAGGCGCAAGCGGTTCCAATGGACAATTAAAAATTACAGGAAATAAAATAGCCAACTACAATGCCAGTATGGAAATAGACAATGCCGCGGGTAAAATTGGTTGCGACTTTTATGTGGGCGATAGAAACAGAATTATCTTTTCTCCTGCTCTTTCGGTGGGTTATAACTGGACGCACTATTATAGTTTGGTGCGAAAAGACCCGCGAGACCAGCACAATATCATTCCCATTCCGATAGAGAATTCAAAATACACCACAACCTATTACCAGCCCGAATTGGATATTTACTTTTTGGTAGATGACAATATGGGAGTGGGATTCACTTTTACTTATTCTTCATACAATCACACATTCGACCCTTACGAACTAAATTTAGACGAATGGGCACCCTTTGATAAATACCCTACAGGCAATACTTCTTATCTTAGTTTCGGAATCGGATTTTATTATAGTTTTCTGCATAAGAAAAAATAGTTTACCAACTTCAGTAAAACAAAAAACACGCCTATCAGCGTGTTTTTTTGTTTAAAGATTGTTGTTGATTTTAACGAATAACTTTTACGTTACAAGCGTTTAATCCTTTCGGACCTGTTTCTTCGTCATACTCAACTTTATCGTTTTCACGAATCTCGTCAATAAGACCAGAAGAGTGAACGAAAATGTCTTTGTTACCTGATTCAGGCGTAATGAAACCAAATCCCTTTGTTACATTAAAAAATTTTACTGTACCTTTTTGCATGTTTTATTAATTTAAATTTAGCGCAAGGTAACATTAATTATCACATAGAGGCGGATAATAATTTATTCCTCCAATCGTTTGATGGAACATCCAACCGATTTTGAAGAATTGGTTTTTACTTGCTTACCACTGCCCACTGCTGTTAAAGCATCGTTTAGGTAATGCTCTTTTGCATCTTTCGCATCCTTAATATTATCGTCAATTGCTCCGCGATATACCAAAGCTTTTTTATCAAATAAGAAACAATGCGGTGTTCTTGTTGCTCCAAAAGCATTAGCTAGCTGTGAGTTTTTATCCACCACATAATTAAAATCATATCCTTGCGATGCAGCATATTTTTTCATCGCATCAAACGAATCATCATCACTTCGTTGTGCTTCGTTAGAATTAACAAGAATAACTCCTATTTTATTTTTCTTTGCTAGCGCAGCCGACTCTTTTATTCTCGACTCACTTAATTTGACATACGGACAGGTGTTGCACGAAAAGATGACCAATAATCCGTTTTCACCTTTTACATCCGTTAACGAAACTTCTTTTCCGCCAATGTCCATCATCTTTGCTGCAGGGTTAGGCATTGCTTTACCTATTTCTAATTCCGGATTTACTGCAGGTTTAAATGCTGATGCAACAGAAAATATAACAACTGCTGCAATTACTTGAATTGATTTTTTCATAGTTTTTAGTTTTAATTTGAACGTGAAGTTACAATTATCAATCCAAACTACACAAATTTATTACCAATTCTTTATAAATAAATGGTTGCTGAAGCGATTCGAACGGACGATAAACATAAAATACCTCACCATTTCTAATTTTAATTTGCTTCACATATTTATTGGTGAGTTTAAAACTCCCAGTTATTTTTCCAGTGTAACGGTCAATGTGCATCAATGTGTAGTATCCGAATTTTTCGTATAGCGCGTAAATGTTTTTTGTTTCCTTATCTACTATTATGTGATGTTTCCATTCCCTCCAGTTTTTAGGATGATGATAATTGACAGGAATCGAATCCACTAATTGGTGATTGCCAGCGTATTTCAAAATAGCATTGCTATAATGATCGAACACATAAACGGTATCATCCATTACATATAATGGAGCATACAAAGGAGTATAAAAAACACTGGTGGTAAGTCCGCTCATTGTTGCAGCTATTCTATGCTTATCAATCTTGTATTCATCTGCCAGTTTTCGGGCAACCAATTTATCGTGAGAATTCAAAAAATAATATTCCATGTTGTATCCTCGCCTGTTTTCTTCATCAATAATGGTTTTGAAAGGTGTAGTTACTTTGGTTTCTGTATTGTAACAATAATAATTAAACTCAGGGTAATCTCTTTGATAATTCGAAAAATAAATATCCTTGCCAATTGTATCAATGCAAGGCATAATGTAGTTTTGATAATCCTTCATCGGCATTGATGCAAGGTGAATAACATCATTGATAATTTTGATTCTGTAAATATGATTCACACAAATTACATTTACATACCCCAGATAATCTTTGTACAAACGCTTTGCTTCATCGGGCAGTTCAAAGGTGGAAATAACTTTTTGAGACGTATCGGTGAGCATTACTTTTGCATGTTCCAGGTTACATTCGAATGTGAGCAAGATTAATTTATTGTCATAAAACTCATAATCTTCCACACTAAATTTCCAAGTACCAAAAACGGTATCGGGGCTTTTGTGGGCATAAACCGTTGCAGTTTTTAACTCATACGTTTTTTGAGATTGAACTGAATTTATGGTCAGTACTGCCATCATAAAAACTAAATAGAATTGTTTCATTTGGACCTCCTCTTTATATATAAGATGCACAGATTGAAAAATTCCATAAATTTGTTGATAAATAATTTAATTAATCAGTGTACGATTTTTACAAAATACTGGATATACCCCGCAATGCTTCGGTAGATGACATTAAACGCGCCTATAGAAATAAAGCGAAGGAAGTGCACCCAGATGTCAACAATTCGCCAAAGGCAAATGAGGTATTTGCGGTGGTAAATGAAGCATACGAAACGTTGCTGGATAACAATAAACGTTACTTGCATGATATGAAACTGAATTATGCTGATACCGCCAAAGCCAATGCAGAGCGAAAAAAACAATACTACGGCTCGTCAGTAAAAAACAATACTTACACGAATCCTACCAATTTTCATTACGACTGGAACAGCTTCAACAAAACCGCTTACAAAGAAAAAGATGATGATTACTATTTCCGCCAGTCGCCATATATTTATAATCTTTTGTTTATAAGTGGCATGTTTCTTGGCTTTTTAATTTCATTTGTTTCCATTTTCGGAACGTTTAACAACTATTGGCCCAAGCCATTTATTCTTATTTCCGTTATTGGTTTTATCCTGATTCATCAGGGATGGAAAGGAATAATTGGAAAAAAAACAATGCTACATAGTATCAGAAAGCGATTTAGAAAATAAAACCAAACTATTTTACGAACTTTGCCCCTCAAAATTTTTACCCTTTAATGCTTTTCAAAAAATTATTTATTTCTTTCGTCTTACTATTTTCAGGTGTTCTGCTACAAGCACAACAGGAAACAGTTATTACCGGAAGAGTAACAGAAATAGGCACCAACAGTGGAATTCCTTTTGTCAACGTTTATTTTAAAGGAACTTTTGTGGGCACAGTTACCGATTTTGATGGAAACTATTCTATCCAAACACTTACTCCTTCCGATTCTATTTATATCCGGTTGATGGGTTATGCCTCCCGCTCAAAACCAGTGAAGAAAGGAAAAACACAGGTTATCAATTTTCAATTGAGCCCCGAAGCAATGAACCTGAACACTGTAGAAGTGCGCCCTGGTATCAATCCTGCTTTAAGGATTATTAAAAATGCAACTGTCAACAAATCGAAATACAACAGAGATAACCTTACATCGGTGCAGTACATCAGCTACACCAAACAGGAAGGGGATATAAATAATATTACTGCTCGGTTTCGTAAGTTTCGTTTTCTTCATGCCATTTCCGATTTGTGGGACCGCATGGATTCTATTGCCGGAGAGGCAAGCAAAGCCGACCTTCCAGTTTGGATGAGCGAAATTGTTTCAGAAATTTATTCGTACAAAGACGCAGAAAAAAAGCATGAAGATGTAACTGCTGTTAAAATTAATTTTGTTGGAATGAAAGATGGCAGTGCCATGTCGCAATTGCAGGGCACCGATTTTCAGAATTATAATTTTTGCGATAACATTGTGCCCATTGCCACTATCAACAAAGATTTTCTTTCGCCCATTGCCGATAATGCCGGACTGTTTTATAATTACTATTTGATTGACAGCACCTTGATTGACGGATACCGATGCTTTCAAATCAATTGCCAGCCTAAGAACAAACACGACCTTGCTTATGCAGGCAACATTTGGATTACTGATACAACCTTTGTAATTAAACAATTAGATTTAGAAGTTTCGAAAGATGTTAATGTGAATCTGGTGAAACATGCCCGCATACAACAGGTAATGATTCCTACTGAAGCTGGTCCGTGGGTGCCTTCGCAAACAAGGGTACTTATTGAGTTTGCAACTGCTGCCAAAAAACTAATTGGTGTAACGGTACGAAATTACAACTCCAATAAATTTTATGTAGTGAATAAGCCAAAAGAAAATGATTTTTATAAAACACGTATCACTTTTGCTGAAGATGCCATAACCAAAGACAGTACCTGGTGGAAAGACAAACGGCACGAACCCCTTACCGGACTTGATAAAGAAGCCTATAACATGATTGACACGGTACGAAGTACCCGATTTGTTAAAAGTGCAGTTAATGTTTTGTACTTTTTGTTTTCGGGGTATAAAGACGTGGGACCAGTTGATTTTGGGCATTACATTAACATGTATGGTTACAATTTGTACGAAGGTTCGCGGATTCAAATTGGGGCACGAACCAATGCAAAGTTTAGTAAAAACTGGACCATTAGAGGATATGGAGCTTATGGTTTTTTGGACAAAGGCTTTAAATACAATTTGCAGTTAGAGCGGATCATCACCCGCTATCCATGGAGCAGTGCAGGTATTCAGTATCGTGATGATATTGACCAAATAGGCACTGGCTTTGCTTCGGTTTCAAATATCAACATTGGCGAATCGCCAAATAATTTATACAACACGTTTTCTCATATTGGCAATGTTTCTAAGTTGTTGCGAAAAGAAGAAGCTCGCATTTGGTACGAAAAAGATTTTAATCGTGGTTTAAATTCCACTATCACTCTCCGCAATGTGCGAACCACTCCCCTTTTTCCGATTGAGTATGGAGATGATTTTAATATATTTCAGCAGCGAAAATATACGATAACGGAAGTATTATTTGAATCCCGCTTTTCGGCAAAAGAGCGATATGTGCAAAACGGAAACGAGCGCATTTCGTTTGGTAATAAGAAATCTCCGGTCATTACACTTTACTATACCTTGGGAATAAAAAACTTTATTGGTGGCGATTTTAATTACAACAAACTTTCACTTTCGTTTTCGAATCGTTATAAAATGGCTACACTAGGCTATTCGAACGTGTTTGTAAAAGTGGGCAAAGTGTTTTCCGAAATTCCATACACGTTGTTAGAAATTCCAAGAGGCAACCAGACCTCTATTTATGCAAACAACACATTTAACCAGATGAATTATTTTGAATTTGTAAGCGACCAATACATAGAGGCTTTCTGGCAGCACCATTTTAACGGTTTGCTGTTTAACCGTGTTCCGCTTTTAAAAGAATGGGGTTTCCGCGAAGTGGTGGGCATGAACATGGCTTACGGCACATTGAGCGCGAAAAATAAAAAATTTAATCTCAACAATAATTTTACAGTGATGGACGATGTGCCTTATTTTGAAGCCGATTTGGGAATTGAAAATATTCTGGATGTTATCCGTGTCGATTTTCTGTATCGCTTAACTTACAACGATGATTTTTATTTGCAGAATTACGAAAAAGCAAATCCGGGAAATAAAATAAGCAACTGGGGAATTAAAGTTGGGCTGGAGTTTTCCTTTTAGGTGTTACGTCCCTCGACAAGCTCAGGATGACAATAAGGAATTCACAAATCAGTGTAATGATTTGTAGTTCATAAAATAATTATCTTTGTAAAAAAATAAAAACATGAAAGTAGTATTAGAAGTAAAAGACAGCAAGGCTGCATTTTTTATGGAGTTGGTAAAAAATTTTAGTTTCATTAAAAAAGTGGAAGTAGAAAAAGAACCTACCAAAGAAGAAATTCTGGAAGGAATTCGACAGGCTGTAAAAGAAGTAAATTTAATTAAAGCTGGTAAAATGAAAGGAATTCCTGCAAGAGAATTTTTGGATGAGTTTTAATAAAGAAATTAAGAAGTAACAAGCATTACCCTCTACCTACATTTCACTCCACTTTCACATGTCCCCAGTTTTCGCCAGTTTTTATGCGGTGCAATTGCATTTCGCTCACACCAAATTGTTTGGCAAGCATTTTTACTCGTGTTTTACGGTTAGGGTCTAACATCCGTTTTTTAAGCAATATTACTTCCGTTTGAGTTAATTTACTTCCGTTTGCTTTGGTGCGTTTTTCTGCTGTAATTTTTCTACCTTCTTTTACATAAAAACTGTTTCGGCTGTGTTCCAGCATTTCTTCGCGGGTTGCCCATTTCAGGTTGTCCACACAATCGTTGGCACGGTTGCGGTCCAGGTGCAAAACAAACAATTGTTCTTCGTTTGTTTTTACCAAAAACTGTTGTGCCACCAAATTATAAAAAAAAGTATGTTGCGTTTTCACTTCACCATCCTTTCGTATTTTGTAGTGCAATATCCTGTATCCGTTAATGGTAGTTCCTTTCAACAAACGTCCATCTTCAAATGTTTCTTTAAAACTAATTAATCGTCCAAAATTAGATATTGCATAACGCAATTTTAGTGACGCATCCAGGTGTACTTCTTTAAATGTTTCGGTAACAAATATTCGCAACATGATTTATTTTTTATGAATTGTTTTTAGAGAAAATAAAATTTTACGCGAAGTTCGGTTAAAATTATGAAGTCACTTCATTTTTTTAGACTAATTGGCTAAAAGAAGATATAAATGGCAGTGAAGCTACAATCTACACCACTACCTACTCACCACTACTTTTTTCCTCAACACACCACTCACTGTAACCGCAGAAATAAAATAAATTCCATCATTCATCAAAGTAATATCAACAGTAGTTTGGGTTTCTATGGTTTTGTTTTCTATTAATTCTCCTAACGTATTTACTATTTCAATTTGAGTAGTACCAGTTGGCAGTTTTGCAGTAAAGCTTCCTCTGCTTGGGTTGGGGAAGAGGGTTAAATCGGAGATAGGATTAAAAGGAGAGGAATAATTGATTTCATTAGACTTGGAACATTCATTTGTTGTGGCAACTACCTTGTAATTACCATATTCATTAACAATATATGTTTGTGATGTCGCTCCATTTATTAGCTGATTATTGCAATACCATTGATATTGTTGCGCGTTCGAACTAATTAAAGTATCGTTTGAAATTCTAATTATAGGGGCTTCAATTCTGGTGATATGACAAACATAAAATGAACGCGGAAATCCATTAACATCACAACTAAATCCATACTTGCCGGTATCAGTAGCTGTATAATTATGATTTGTAGCAACAATTATTTGATTCTGGTACCATTTGAAATTTGTACAACTACTTGTAGGGAATGTGGCTGTAACACTTCCCCAAATATCAGTCGATTCAATAGCGTTAAAAGTAAATTCGGTATGAATTGAAGTTTCATTGCAATATGTTAAATTACCCGAAACAGTAACATTCAAATGAAAATCATTTTTAGCAAATGATTCAACAACAATAAACAAAAAGATAATCGGAACTAAAACTTTAGCTTTCATTTGCATAAATAATTAAATAGTTAACAATAAAAAATTAATTAATTAATGAGAGTAAAGTTTCTTCTATAGGCGGTATGTTTTTTTGTAAAAGTAATAATAATTATTAAAACAAATGTTTTTTTTCAAGAAATAAAATTCACTTCTGACATCAATGTCAGTGTGAATTTTTTAACTTGTTTAGGTAGTATATTCCCACAAAAAAAATCATGCGTTTACTAAATAATCCAGCATTTCGTAAACAATCCCGCTATTTCATAAACAATTTTTTATGATAATTATTGACTTTTTCAATTACAATGCACCGTTTATAACCTACCCTTAATTATTTTACTCTTTTTAAAGATAGTGAAATTAGTTTTAAGTTAGATTGTGCGTTATATTGCAAAAAATCATGGTTTCACACCCAATTTTATATTATGAGCAATTGCCCATGTAATAACCGGTAAATTTTCTTTTATAGCAATTAAACCATCTTTTGTAATCCCATATCCCATCCTTACTTTAGCGGGATTAATTACAACTTCTTCAATTATTCCGCAAGCTATCAGCAACGCTAATTTATCTTTTAATACCTGAGTACTAATTCCTTTTACTTTTATCACTTTTCCAATATTATGCACTTTGTAATCTCTTATCTCCTCCATGTAAGAGGTTTTTTTTTAATGTCTGTAAAATACAGTGGCACTGCAATAAGACAACTTAAAATTTCAAAATTCCATTTTGAGAAAAACAGAATTCTGATTAAATCATACGCTAATAATTCCTGACGAATTACTAATTCTTTGTTGGTTAATTGTTTTTGAGTTTTCATTTTTATTTATATTATTTTAATTAGTTTATATCTTCAAAAATAACAGTTTTTCTAAAATAAAACCCATTAGAGTTTGGTCAGTTTTATGTGACCAAAGTTTTCAGAAAAGAAATAATTAAGACTTTTGAATCGTCATTTAAAATCATCACTCAGTTCTTTATTTTCTATTAAATGATTTCTTTAAAGAGAAAAGCAGAAAAAAGTTTTTGCATCCTATCTTATATCGGAAGGTATATAAAAACAAGTTTTTATATAGTATCCCATATCGGAAGGTATATAAAAAGAAGTTTTTACATAGTATCCCATATCGGAAGGTATATAAAAAGAAGTTTTTACATAGTATCCCATATCGGAAGGTATATGAAAAGAAGTTTTTACATAGTATCCCATATCGGAAGGTATATGAAAAGAAGCTTTTAAATAGTATCCCATATCGGAAAGTATATAAAACAGGATTGCTTTAAATGAAGTCGAAAAAAAATAGTATAATAATATAAGTGTTAATCTAAAATTAAACAAAATGCCAGCAGCAAATCAATGGCTACCAGCCGAAAATTTCGTTAGAAACGGTGTAAAACAAAACTACACCGTAGCATTAAAAGTAAGCACATTTCATATCGATGCACTTACTGCACAAAGCTCCAACACAGCAATAGCAGACATTTTGGTGCTCTATACACCTTATCATAACGGACTCATAAGTGCCAGCACAGCCAAACTAAGTGCCCTTGGCGACAGAATAGCCGACACACAAACCAAAGATGAATTGTTTTTGGAGTTAACACAACAGCGACTTCCCCTTTGGCAACAAATGATTGGCAACGTATATGCCCGAAAAACTGCTGGATTTAAAGCCTTGTTTCCCTTTAATCTCGACCCTTTTTATAGCGGAACCATCGAAAATAAATTAATAAACCTCCGCACCCTGCGCGACAAATGCACTGCCGATGCAAGTCTTGCAGCAGTAGCCTCACTAATTACAGCATTTTATACCACTATAAATAATGCAAGAAACGATCAGGAAGGCGAAAAATCTACCGTGGAAGTAGGCATCAGCGACCAACAGGCAGCCATTGAAGCCATGTGTATTCAAATGTTTGCCGACTATGGCACCATAGTAAACTTATTTGCCAACAGCCCCGTTAGAATCAGAAGTTTTATTGATGTGGCTACCCTGCAAAACCATGTTCACAGCCCTGTGTATGAAGGAGTGGTAAACAAAAATAAAATCCGCAAAGTAGCAACCAAAACAGTTACCCAAAATAGCACAGTAAAAGTAACCTCCGATGTGGACTTAATGATTTGGGTAAACGACAGAGCAAAAAATCCAATACACCCCACCGGAGTTTTTATTCCTGCCGGAGTGCCAACAATAGCTGCCTTTCCAGCACTTGGCAACCCAGCCAACCGTGTTTTTCAAATTCATAATCTCAGCCTCACCACACAAGGACATTATTCCGTAGAATTTTTGTAAGAGTATTGAGTATTAAGTATTAGGAAAGCTTTGCAGTAATGCAAGGCTTTTTTTTACACAGCACTTCACGCAATGGCTCCCCTCTCCTTTTTCAAGGAGAGGGGTCGGGGGTGAGGTCCTAAGATGTAAAGCTTTTTTATTAAAATAATTTGGGCGTGCCCCCCGATGAAGAATCGGGGGTCGGGCTTTACGCTACAATCTTTTTTTCTCTCCCCCTTTTTCCAACACACAAAAAAGGATTTTCGCTGCAATCCCTCACGCTCCGCACCCTGACAACTATACTCAAAACAAACATCACCACTCCCTTTCAAAAAAAATACTTTCAATTCCCAGGCAACCTTTTTCAATTTTGCAGTTATACAAGTGAACCAACCTAAAAAAAACAAACTATGAAATCAATTTCAAAAATTTTATTGCTTGCAACAATAGCTGCAACAATAACCATCTACTCTTGCAAAAAAGAAGAAAACACAGCAACACCTGCTACTTCAGCCACACCCGAAACATTTAGTTCCATCATTGATTTTCAAAACAGATATGGACAACAGCCGGTAGCGCACACCATCAACGGAACAACAGGAGGCTCTTTTACCACTGCACAAGGAACCATTGTATCTGTTCCACCCAATGCTTTTGTAACTGCCGGAAGCATTCCCGTTACCGGAAATGTTATAATTTCATTTGAAGACATTTATAAAAAAAGCGACATGCTTTTATCAAATAAAGTAACAATGACAATGTGGGGAACACCGTTAAATTCGGGTGGAGAATTTTTTATGAAAGCTACCGAAAATGGAAATGCAGTAACGTTAGCATCCGGCAAAATTATTACTGTAGAACAACCTGTTGCATTAACAGGAGGAATTGCGGATACAACAATGACTGCATTTACAGTAGCTGATAGTATGGGGTTAGGCTTAGGTGCAGGTGCAGGGCAAAATGCAGATTGGGTTCCACAACCATTTGATACAATAAATTTTATTGGAAACGGCAGTTATATGTATAGCTTTTATCAATTTCAAAATCCTCCTCAAAATGGAACTTGGAGCAACTGCGATAACCCTTATCCTTTTTCATCTTTACCACAAACTAATTTAACATTGCATACTGCTGATTCAACTGATAATATTGAGTTGTATTTAGTTTTTTCAAATATTAATTCAGTAATTCATATTTATCAATATAGTTCCAATTTCATTTATCCTTATGCACCAGTTGGGCTGCAATGCACGGCAGTGGCTATAACCACAAGAAACGGAAATTTATTTTCTTCGTTCACACCAATCACTATATCAAACAATATGACTGTTAATTTTACACTCACACAAACAACATCCTCCGCTTTCATCACCCAGCTAAATGCGTTGAACTGATAAAGTTCCCTGCATTTTTTTGCGTATCACTCCACGCATCGCACCCCTCTCCTACTCTTTTAGATTATCTAAAGTATGGAGAGGGGTCGGGATGATGAGGTATAAATATTTTTGTATTTTTGTTCGCCTTAATAAAAGGCGGGTAATGTATGCGATTTAAAAATGTAGTAATTTTATTCTTCCTGTTTTTTGCTTTTCTTTTTTCTGCTAATGCACAAGGCGATACGTCAACCGTTTCTGCAAAAAAAATATTGCAACGAGCCAGAGACTTTACCGAGCAATACTTTTACGACCAAGCCGAAGCCACTTACAAAGTTTATCTTATCAAAGACACCACCAACGAAGATGTATATTATGAACTGGGAATGTTGCAGTTCACTTTTTTATGGAAAAAAGAACAAGCCATACCTTACCTCGAAAAATACATTCAGCTCCATCGAAACAAAAAAGATACCCTGCCCGAAATATGCAATGCACTGGGGCAATGCTATCAGTTTGTCGAAAATTATGATAAGGCAATAATTTTTTACGAATCGTTTCAAAACAAGTTGAAAGAAAACGATGGAGGAAACGATTTGAAAAAAGAAACCGATAGATACATTGAACAGTGCATGTTTGCGCAAGACCACAGCAAAGGTGCAAAAGGAATAAAATGCGTGAACGTAGGAGGAGGCGTAAACACTGCCTATCCTGAGTTCGACCCTGTGATAGACAACAGTGAAAATAATTTATATTTCACTTCCGTTCGTCCACAAGACACTTCCAAATCGTCCAATGGAGAAGTGCAACAAGTACTCTATATTGCCAGCAAAACAAAAGACAATTTTGTAAATGCACACCACTACAATATGTTTGGCAATCTGGAATTGGGAAGCAGAGAAATTTCTGCAGGTTCTATTTCGTACGACAATAATCGTTTTTATGTTTGCAAAGATGATAGGCTATATGTTTCTACCGGAGCCGACACAACATGGGGAATTCCTGTAATGATGAGCGATTCCGTCAACAGAGGATATACACAAAACCATGCGTTTCTTGCACCCGATGGAAAAACAATTTATTTTGCATCCAGTGGTTCGGGTAGTTTGGGAGGCACTGATATTTACAAATGTCAACTTCAAAAAAACGGCAGATGGGGACCTGCTATCAATTTAGGTTCAAAAATAAATACTCCGTTTGATGAAGAAGGACCATCCGTTTCAGCCGATGGAAAAACATTGTATTTTTCTTCTAAGGGTCATGTTGGTTTTGGAGGCTTTGATATTTTTAAATCAGCAATAAAAGATAATGTTTACTTTAAGCCCGAAAACATGGGGCGTCCGTACAATTCATCTGCCGATGATTTGTTTTTAAAATTTAATAAAGCAGGAGAAATAGGTTATTTTTCATCAGGCAGAATAAAAGGTTATGGTGACATGGACATCTATAAAATTACAAAACTGGTGGTTGACGAATGCAAAACATTTGACAATAAAATTTATCCTGTAACCATAGATGCACGGAAAACAGTGGATACTGCAGGAGTTAAACTTACTTACGAATGGAACATGGCAGATGGTACCAAAGAATACGGAACAAAATTTACGCATAACTATTACCGTCCCGGAAAGTATGATGTATGGCTCACCACAATAGATTCGCTTTCCACCCGAAAAGAAATTCATGATGCGTATGTGTATGTTTCCATTCCTCTTGTTTCTCATATTGAATTTATTAGTCCTGATTCTGTTTTTCAAAACGACACGGTAATGTTTGATGGAACATCAACGATAATGAAAGGAAAACTTGCAAATAAATTTTCGTGGATGATAGATGAAAAGGATGTGGTGAATGCAGAAAATAAGTTGAAGTATATATTTAAAAACTCCGGAACTTTTACTGTTAAAATGCAGGCAGATTTTAAATGCCCTACTTGCAAAGAAACAGAAAAATATTGTTATTCAAAATCAATTACAGTGTTAGCAACCAACAAGAGAAATGGAAGGAAGCCATAAATTTATAGAAATGAAAAATACTTTTATCATTACACTTTTCTTTTTTACAATAAACACGATTGCATTTTCTCAAGCAGTTCCATCTATTGCCGAAAACACTGACTACCTTGTAACCTTTAGCAAACAAGCTAATAATACATGGGGAGATGACGACCATGTAAATATTTATTTTTTTGAAATTCCTGTTGAAAATAAAAATCCATTTTACATTCGTGTGTTCGACCCAGATGTAAGCGGACCAAATGATATGGTAAACGGGAGTTATAATTCTACAACTAAGTTTATGATATGTGGAGGCAAAGAAGCCTATTCAAACAAAGCTGGAAGAACGGCAGAACCAAAAGGAAATTACAAAAGCGGTAAACATCTGGTAACAAAAACATTTTCCGGTGACGACTCAAAGCTGGACAACGATTGGTATGCCTTTGGTCCGTTCAATCCTACGGATGGTGAGATTGATGCAACATTAAAAGCAAATGTTTTTAAAATTATTGTGGAAGGAGAAGAAGGTGATGATGGAAACGAATATCGTTTTTTCTTTAGTACTGATAAAAATATGAACCTGCCTGTGGAAGGAGGAAATGCATTTGCTTACGAAGTAAGTTTCAGATTAAAAAATAAGGAAGTAGAGACAGGTCATCTGTATCCCTTTATTGACAGTACTGTTACTTCTGTAAAATTAAACAATTATGATTTTGATAAAGATGGTTATGTGCGAATTACTTCAGTAAATAAAAAATGTCGTGAACTTACTTTATCTGATGAAGGTGATTGGAAAACAAACACTCAGGAGATTACAAACGATGAAAAAAATACCTCCGTAGATATCCAGTTTATAAAAAAAGGACTCACACCAAATGATATGACTTTCAATATTACAGACCAAGCAAACCATCCTTTACCAATGTTTTCGTATCCTATAGGAGGTATTCCAAAATACAAATATAAGATTGAGGTGATTTACGAACCTGAAAAATAAAAAACTCCCCGCACAAATTTAGCACGGGGAGAGTTTTAATTATCAATTCTCCATTGTCAATTATCAATTGGATTTACTGCCCTGCCTTCACCACTTCCACCCATTTGCCCGGCTTCCGCGAGTTAATGGTATTGTCATACATTGCTTCGCAATAGATGGTAGGTAAGTAATACCTTCCTACATAAGCCGCATTCAATACAATACGGAATGTACTTGTTTTGTATGGTGAAATATTAAAGTACGTATAAACTCTATCATCACGAATATCCTGGTAAGTCGGATAATCACTCTTGATGGTGCTTTCGGCATCATCCATGCGGGTGTTATGAATTTCCCAACCGCTTGGGAATATCTGTGTCAATGCCATCTGAAAGTATTCGCCACGTGTTCCCGGGTTTTTAATTTGTACTTCGGCTATGAAGTCCGTTCCCTGTTCCAGTTTGGTTACATCAATAGCTTTACCTTCCATGTTAGTATAATTAATATTTACTTTGATATCATTGTCAACATCAGTTTTATCACCTGTTTCAGGAATACCTTCCATGATAACACGGGCAAACATAATGCCTGTTCCGCTGTTTGTAACAGAGATATTACCAGCACCTGCGCCTTTCAGTTTCATGTCAATTTGTTTAACAGGTAATTTTGTGTTCAATGCAATTGGTGCATCGTTATTGATTTTAACGTTGTATTTCATTTCGCCTGAAGCACCACCTGCACCAGCAAATTTAGAAACTGCTATCAAACAATAAGCTGTGGTTTGAGTGCTCATCCAATACCCTGAACTCAATGATTTGGAAACAGATTTTACCAGAGGTGCTGCTTTTGCCTTCATATCGAGCAATGTAAGCGTTTCTAAAATCATTGCTTCATCACGGTCATCAGAACCATAGCTCCAGCCCATTTCACAATATTTAGGAACTATAGTGGTTAAGTTGGAAATTAAATTCTTCGCAACTTCCGGTTGCCCTGCTTTTACATACGCTGCAGCCAGTCTCCATTTTGCAGCAATCGAAAGTTGACCATATTCTTTCAATCTGTTCATTGCACCTAACTCAGGTGATTTTGCCAATGCCAAGGTATATAAGCGATACGCCTGTGTCAAATCGTTATTATAGTAATAATAATTATCTCTCGATTTTGGTGACCATGCATTTGCAGTATTTCGCTGATAACGTTTCCAGTTTTCCATCATTCCTGATGGAAGCGCATAGCCTTTTGCTTCAGCTTCCAATAAGAAATGCCCCGCATACGAACTTCCCCAATCATCGGCATCGTATTGTCCGGCCCAGTAACTCATACCACCACTTGCAGTCTGGAATAATTTAATACGTTCAATTCCTGCTTTGATATTTTTATCAATTGCAATTTTGAAATCGCTGTTCAACTCCATAATATCACTCAAATACAATTGAGGGAACACCGAAGATGTTGTTTGCTCAATACATCCGTGAGGATATTCAATTAAATATTTTAATCGCTGCCCAAGATTAATTGGAGGTATGGAAGACAATTCAATTGTTCCTTTATTAGTGCCTGCCATACCGGGAAGAGTGAAAGGAGAACTCCAAGTTTTACCCGCTTCCACCACATTCTCTATTGTATTCACTACTTTTGGATTTGGATTTCGAACATCAAGTTCAATATCATAGTTTGCTTTTTCTGCACCGCTTGTTGCCACTATTTTTACTCTGCCTATTCCCAAAGCAGAATTTACTTTCAATTTAAAGTTGACTACTTCGTCACCCACTTCATTAAATGTAACTGATTTGGAAATACCATCAAGCGGAGTAAACATGCCATTCACCTGCACATCCACTTTCACATTCTTCACTTGTTTTTCCATTGCAAATACATTGACAGCCAAATCAACTTCTTCGCCCGGTCCAACCACACGAGGCAATGTACCCAATATCATCAAAGGTTTACGAACAGGAGTTGTTTTGTCGGACGAACCATAAGCACCTTTGTAACCTGCCACTATCATGGTTCTTACAGAGCCAACATATTGCGGCATCATAAAATTTAGATGAGCAGTTTCTCCTTTTTTAAGGAAATAAGGACCCATAAATTTCACCATTGGTTTAAAACGGTTGGCTTTATTTCCTGCTTTATTATTTACATCACCATCACCACCAATAGCCAGCAGCCTTGTCAACTCTGCACTAAATGCACCAATTACCATATCGAACATATCCCATGTTTTTACACCTAATGCTTCTCTTGCATAGAAAGAGCCCCATGGGTCAGGAGTTTTGAAACGGGTAAGGTCAAGCAATCCTTCATCCACAATGGCAATGGTATAAGTCATTTCTTTGCCGTTCTTTTCCGAAACGGTTAAACTTGATTTTGTTTCAGGGCTCCATTTTTCAGGAGTGGTAACCACCGGATTCAAATGCGTTGTAGGGTCTTCCACAGAAATAGGAATAACTCCATACAATCGAATTGGCAAGTCATTCACCGTTTGTGCATGAGGTTGAATCAGAGTTACATTCACATATACATTCGGTGTCATGTCAGGAGTGACTTTAAAACTGTAATTCGTTTGTCCTTTCTTCGTTTCCACCCAATACGCATTAATTACTTTAGCACCGCTTTCAACACTTACCAATGCACGACCTCCTTCAGATGATGGAATGGTTAGCTTCACATCATCGCCAACATTGTAATTCTTTTTATCGCTGCTAAATGATAATAAGGTAGCACCCTCATTTCCTTTCGGAGAAGAGCCCACCCATGCAGGCCAGTCAATATAAACTGTTTGCCCTGTGCAATGTCCGCTTTCTTCATCCGTAACACGAACATAGAAACGCCCCCAGTCAGGGCGATTGACACGCAACACAAATTGTCCATTGCCACTTACAGTAGAAACATCCATTGCCTGGTAGTACTCCTTTGCATTGCTGCCGGTGTAGTTAGCAAGATCGCCATCATAACTATCCCACCACCAACGCCATGAAACTTTATATATCTGCACCTTCAAATGCTTGCGTGATATAGGTTTCCCGTCATCATCTACAGTTACAATTTTTACAATGTGATTGGTATCTGTTTGCAACATACCTGTAAACTTATTGCCTTCAGGCACTTTCATCCCTACATACGATTTGTAAGGAGAATATGGCAAAGAGAACTGGTCAATACTAAATGCACCACCCTGCTCAAACACCCTTACTTTAAAGCTTGCACGCAACATACCCGGTGCTGCATCTTTAACATTAATGTTTGGTTTAATTATCGCAATACCTTTGTCGTTGGTCTTATCATCAAAAATTGTTTGCGCATCAGACGAGTAATATCGTGCAGCATCATCAAAATTATAATCTTCGTATTTCTTAAATGTAGTGTTCATCTGGTTCAACGTTACTTCTACTTTAGCATTTAAGTTTTTTGCAATGGCACCTGCCAGCCATTTCACTTCAAGGGTTCCGGCTTCATCCTTTTTTGTAACCAAAAGCTTATCTGATTTAAAATCAAGTTTAATCTTCAATCGATTTGGCATGATGGTTTCAATCTTTATTGACTTTGTAAAGAATGCACCACCCACTCTCACATTTGCTGTCCAGTTGCCAGTTGGAGAACTTTTATCCGTTGTAGTTGTAAATTGGTAGAAACCGTTCAGTCCTCCTGTCTTCACCATTTTCCTGAACACTTGTCCCTGCGGATTCAACAATTCAAATTCAACGGGGTGATTTTTTGGCAACGCATTTAGTTTGTCTTCTAATATAAAAGACAAAAACAAGGTATCGCCCGGTCGCCACACACCACGTTCTCCATATATAAATCCTTTGATGCCTTTCTGCACTTCTTCGCCCGATACATCAAAGCCGGACAAAGAAAGAGAAGAGCCATCGTCCAGTTTTAAATATCCTCTCTGTGCCCCGCTTTTCACCACCATCAAGAATGGTTTCTTTTTGAAGATAGCATTACACATACCATCGCTATTGGTGTGCAGCGTTTTCATAATTTGTAATTGAAAATCTAATAAATCAACCGTTGCTCCTGATACAGGCTTGGTAGTAATCAAATTAGTTACTACAAAGTTCATTGAACCATCTGTTCCTCTTTTTGCAATTAAACCCAAATCAGAAGCCAGAATATTTCTGCTTAAATTTCTGTTGCGGTAATACGAAGCGCTGCAAGGGTTGTCGCGCTCTTCGTAATTGTAATTATAGTATCTGTAATCATCATCCGAATAATAATCACTATAATAATCCCAATCTTTCTCCTCCTCATTTCCGTTGTCCGAAACAGTTTGCATCTCTTCATCTCCTTCTGCATCTGCTTCGTCTCCATTCAAATTTTTATTTGCTTCTACTTTTGCTGCTTCGGTGCACTGATAGGTGGAATATTCTTTTTTGAATGCAATCACTACTTTGTAAATCGCACCCGGTTCTGTTTTAATTAAATCAGCTAAATCCAATGAATACGTATTCCATCTGCCTAAATCGAATTTGCTTTTTTGTGTAAGTTGAATTGTTTTTTTCAAAACTACTTTTCCTACTCTTCTTAATTCGCGGTCGCCATCCATCGAGTTAACTTGTAAAAACTGCGGAATATTTTTTTCGTAAATCTTTACTATTTTTAAATCAATGGCTTTTAAACTCACCGCGCGGAAAGGGAATATCAAACCATTGGAGTTGGGTAATATTACTCCCTTGCCAATTAAATCTACTTCGGGTTTCAATTCTTCAAACATCAATTCCATCGAATATTTTTCTTTTAATGGCATTCCAAGAATATTTTTAACTCCCACTTCAGCAGTAATGGTGCGGGCTCCCACTTGTCGTGATGATGGATACACGCGCACTTCGTTATCCGAAATAATATATTTAAGTCCACCACATTCGGTCAATGAAATTAATCCATCAAGGTTTTGTTTTTCTTGCAATGGGTCCGAAAACTGCAACACCGCATACTGTTCAGGACTTTGAATAACTTTTACATCCACCACTTTAAAATCTCCTAGAGCAGGAATATCAATTATTTTTTTGTCGTGTAAATCTACATCAATGGGTGAGCCGTTCCATGATACTTCTACAGTGCCAGGTTTTTCGGCACGTTCCACACCCTCAACAGAAAAGCGATGAGTAGTTTTATTAGGGTCGTGTGTCCAGGTGATGGCAAGATTTTTTCCGTTCTGACTTACATTAATTATTTGTTCAATTAGCTTAGAGTCGGCAACATCAGCAGTGGCAAGTGTTCCGTCCAATCGTTGTCTGCGTAGCGTTTTTTTATCGGTAGTAGTCATGCCATCTATCATCACTTCAAATGATTGATGCATGGTTTGAAAATCAAATTCAAATGTTTCCAAATCGTTTGGAACTTTCAAAATATCTGACAAATAAAATTCTGCTTTATAATCAGTTCCACTTGGCAAAGGCTTATCAGGTCGGAACTCCAGCGTTCTGTTATCAATCCAAACAGTGATTCCTTTTATGGAAGGAGAAAAATCAAAAAGTTTTTTGTCAATGGGTTTTCCAACTTCAATTGGTGTTTCCATTTCGTTGGTCAACAAAATTCTGATTGTTGATTCGTTTGAAATCATACCTGAAGTGTACGCGCTGATATACGCAGTAAATGCAGGATTTTCCTTGATTTCTGAGGTAGTGTTTTTTGTTTTACTGATTACAGTAAGAGCTATCAAAGCCAGGACTACAAGCCCAACTATGAGTAATAACAGTCGTTTTGACATTTGTCTAAGAAGTTTTTTTAGGAGTTAATTAATGGTGTGCAATTTTATGCAGTAAATGTATATGAAAAAATGATTCTCTTTTAAATCGTAAAAAAATATTTATTTTAGGGGAGTTTGGCATGGGGTTTTAGTTCATTGGTCATTAGTCATTGGTTCATTAGTTCATTAGTTCATTAGGTACAGTTAAAAACCTAACAAGCTTCCTTTTATCCCATACTTGTTGAATTCGATTGCAGGGGCTGGGATTTTGATGAAACCAACAGTATAAAAAATTGTATTAAAGAATTTCGATTTGGTTTTTATCCTTGTCAAATCCACATCAAAAGATAAGTAAAACTGACGATAACGGTCGAAATTAATTTGCCAGCCACCAGCATCAATGTAGAGAGGATTGAAGAAAGCACCTGTCATACCTTCAGCACCATAACCAACTGCAATGTTTAACCATTTGGGAAATTTAGTTTGTTTTCTCATAAACGATGCAGGATTGACAGAAAGCCAATAGGTCTGTCCGTTATAGTCTTTCAAAATATTTTCCTGCATATTTTTTCCTAATTCATCCGTTCGATACGAGGCATACATGCTGGGTTGAAATGAAAATTTGAGAACAATTCGTTGTTCGTCCCAGGCCAACTCCTCCCCTACTACCATCAATGAGCCCACGGTATTGGCAGCAAAATCACCAACCGAAAAACCCCATTGGGAAGAAAATCCATCGAATACTTCGATTGTACTTTGATATACAGAACCTACCATGCCACCATACCAAATTGCTTTTTTTCGCTCCACCCCGCTCCATTTCATTAAACCAATACCAACACGACCAATATAATAAGCTGTGGTAACATGCCCCAGTTTATCCATTTGCAACCATTCATTATTATCATCAAAAAAATGAAAAGAAGAGCGGGGATAATCTTTGTACCACAGTTGGTTTAAGCCATACATGGAACCTGCATACAAAGCCACTTCGGTGCCAACCACAAGAGTCAATCTTTTTTTGTTGTAGCCCCTGTATTTCATAGCAGAATCAATAGGCGTGGGCGTTACCCTTGCAACGCTTGTAAATGTTGTCTTTGAACTATCCGATTGGGATAATACGATACAACTCATCATTAAAAGGAAAATAAAAACGAAAAATTTATTCATGAATATACCACTGAGGCACTAAGGGCACGAAGATACACAAAGAAATTATTTTGAAGGGACCGACTAATGACGAATGAACCAATGACAAACCTACTCCTGCCGGAAATAACTCAATGCTGATAAGTCAACAAGATGAACGTCTTTGTAATAAAAATTGAGAATGCTTTTATAAGAATAACCAAGTACTGCTTGGCGCATTGCACCTTCCTGGCATAGCCCCACACCATGACCATAACCACGCCCGTTGAACCGAACCGAATCACCAATTTGTTCGATGGAGAAATAAGTGGAGCGCAATTTAAAATCAGCACGAATGGTTTTTAAAGGAATTTTTAAATTTCTATCCATGAAAAAAATATTCCTGCCATTAGCTTGCGAATAAGATGTGGCACCTGCAAATTTTGAACTATCATCCACAGGGTATTTATGTTTGAGTTGAAGATAGGCTTTCCAGTCTTCGAGCGGAACAGTACGTTGCCAAACTGCATTGAAACTATGCAAACAAAAGGTATCCTTTACCGATTTTAAATACGAAGTAGAAATTGACCATACATCCTGCGAGTTGCAGGTAACTCCCCCGCAATTGGAATGAAATGCTGATGTAATCAAGTTTAAATCATTATCAACAATTACCAAACCCTTGGTTTCAAAAACTCCTTTCACAATGTTTGCTTCGGTTCCCTTGTTTAAATATGCCTGGCAATGCACATCATCACACAGCTGAAAACCTTCCGGTTCGTGACGATTGAGGTGGGACAACAAAAAAGTACGGCATAAAATTGCTTGTAATTTATAGTATTCCAAACTAATATTTTTACCCGCTTCCGACTGCACAACACCTGCAATATAATTTTCGAGACTTACTTTATTGATTAATAAAAACTGTGCTTTATCGGGTGTTAATGATACCTCCAAGTTACCATCATAGGTTCGTACTCGACTTGTTGGAACAACTGCTTTTATTTTAAACTCTCCCACATTTTCTTTTGAATAAAATTTAAGTGAAGCAAATTTTCCGATGGTGCGTTCAAAAGTTTTTAAAAGAATCGAATCTTTGTCAATGCTCATTTGAAAAATTCCTGTTGGGTCGTAATCTTTTAATAACTCTCCATCGCCATACACCAGGTAATCGCCAGAGGTAGGAGAAAATACAACAGTAGTAATAACTCTTGTGGTCATTATCCGAATGCTCACCGAAGTAAGGTTTTCAGGTCTTACAAAAGAAGTGAAAAGAATGTATGAGATAAATATAATGAGCAGCTTTTTCATTTTTTAGACCTCACCCCCGACCCCTCCCCTTGAAAAAAGGGGAGGGGAGCCAGGACTTGAAGTATGTACTTAATTTTTATTTGTTTTGTTTTAAATAATTAATCATTAATTCTGCTGTTTTTTTTGATGCACCCGAACCACCCAATTTTGCTCTCAATTCCGAAAAGTTAGTTAACATCATTTTTCTTGGAAATGGATTTAATAATTTATCCAATTCTTCTTTCAAATTTTTTTCGTTCAATTCGTTTTGAATTAATTCTTTCACAATTTCCTTGTCCATAATTAAATTGACAAGTGAAATGTACTTTACTTTCACCAACTGTTTTGCAATCGCAAAAGATATTGCTCCTCCTTTGTAACACACCACTTCTGGCACGTTGAACAAAGCAGTTTCCAAAGTGGCAGTACCCGAAGTAACCAATGCCGCTTCTGCTTTTTGCAACAACTGATACGTTTCGTTAAAAACAATTTTCACATCCGCCCCTGCAATAAATGTTTGATAATATTCTTTGGTTTGCGAAGGTGCACCTGCTATCACAAACTGATAATCGGAATACTGTTTTTTCATTGCCAGCATCATCGGAAGCATGGTTGCTATTTCCTGTTTACGGCTGCCAGGCAATATGGCAATAATTGGTTTTTCAGTGGTTACAGATAATGAATTGGATTGAGCAGCATAATTTGCAACCGCATCCAACAGCGGATGTCCCACAAAATCTACCTCCATATCAAAGCGTTTGTAAAACTCTTTTTCGAATGGTAGAATAACAAACATCTTGTCCACTATCCGTTTTATTTTATGAACGCGTGATTGTTTCCAAGCCCATATTTGTGGAGAAATATAATAGAACACTTTTATGCCATTTGCTTTTGCAAATTCAGCAACACGCAAATTAAACCCCGGATAATCCACCAAAATCAATACATCCGGTTTGTGCTGAATTATATCTTTTTTACAAACATCAATGTTTTTTAAAATAGTTCTCAGGTTCATCAACACTTCCGTAAAACCCATAAACGCCAAATCGCGATAATGTTTTACCAACTCTGCTCCTTGCGCCTGCATCAAATCGCCACCCCAGCAACGGAAACGGGCACTTGTGTCCAACACTTTCAATTCCTTCATTAAATTGGATGCGTGCAAATCGCCCGATGCTTCGCCTGCAATGATGTAGTACTTCATTTATAAAATGCGGAGATAATCAGTGAAAAAACTAAGGTAGGCAATTACTCCTGCCCATATAAAAGTGCCTATCAACACCCCTTTGGTGGCTTTGTACAGTTCTTTGTTCAACGTTAAATAAAACGGAGCAAGATTTGCCACCATACAAAGACTCACATTTATTCGTTTCAAATTATGCTCGTTCACAAATAAATAATACAGCCCAAATACCAATGGAGGAATTAGTATTCCATAAATAATTCCCAACCAAACTTTATCAAAATCTAATTCTTTCATTTTACGAATTACGGGTTACTAATAAACGTATCAAAACGAATTTACAAATTGTAATCCCCCCCTACCCCTCTCGAGAGGGAATTGCTAACTCACTTGCCGCTGCACTTTTAATTCCTAATACTTCCATCGGTTTTCAATTTCTTTAATTGCTTTATGTGCAGTCATATCAAACTGAACAGGCACCACGGAAACATAATTATTTTCTATCGCCCACACATCCGTATCCGTTTTTCCTTTATCATAATTTTCGAACTTACCTGTGAGCCAATAATACGGCTTTCCGCTTGGGTCAAGCCGTTCGTCTAGCTCTTCAATCCAATTGGCGCGAGCCTGACGACAAATTTTAATTCCCTTTATTTTTGCAAACTTCACCTTTGGAATATTCACATTTAAACACACCTCTTTTGGCAAACCATTTTTCAAAACACTTTCCGCAATGGTTTTAATGATTTTTTTTGCCGGAGCAAAATCAGCATCATGCGCATAATCGCAAAGCGAAAAACCGATGGAAGGAATACCCTCAATAGCCCCTTCTACAGCAGCCGACATGGTTCCAGAATAAATGACATTGATAGACATATTGCTGCCATGATTAACCCCCGAAACACACAAATCGGGTTTTCGTTTCAAAATTTTGTTCACCGCAAACTTCACACAATCCACCGGAGTGCCCGTGCAGCTGTACTCTTCCGCAATCCCATGTGTTTTGGTTTTGTGCAATCGCAAAATTCCGTTAATGGTAATGGCATGCCCCATGCCCGACTGGGCTTTGTCGGGCGCAATCACCACTACATCACCCAGCCCCTTCATCACCTCCACCAGCGCAACAATGCCGGGAGCTGTTATTCCATCATCGTTGGTTACTAAAATAAGCGGTCGTTGTTTTTTCATTTGCGTAAAAATAGTGGTAATTAAAACAGGGAAACGAAAGGATTTGAAAATACATTCACATTCTATTGTTGATAATTGGTTCATCAGTTCATTAGTCATTGGTCATTGGTCATTAGGCATTAGGCAATAAGCAATTGGGATTCGTTATTCGGCAAAATTCGTTATTCGTAGAATTTAAAAATTATTTGGAAAGAACGCGTACTACTTCGTTCGTCAATGCCTTCCCGCTTTACGCTACAATCTTTTTCCCTACCCCTCCAAAAAATGCTAACTCACGAAAAAAGGATTTCCACTACAATCGGGTTTAGTTTGACAGTGTATCACCTCGGGCAACCGTTAAGTAATTTCCTATAAATAAATTTGCTTTTTAAATTTAGATTTAGTTATTTTACACTCGAAAACTTTTAAACACTCACACATGGTTTTTAAAATGCCATTATTGCCCCCAAACACCGCCACTGCTGCACGAAGTGCAAAAAACGGAAATTTGTTTACCCCCCCCCCCCCCCCACAAACGCTATATTGACGGCAGTTTCAGAGGTTTCGTTGTTTTTATCTTCATTTATTTTACTGCGTTTATTTAATCAACTTTCTTTTTATACGTATATAATAGCGTTCTTTAAACGGAAGAACAGGTTCGGTTTTCAAATTGTTTGGAACCGGATTTTTTATTTTATCTCTTTTATCAATTTGAAAAATCAATTCAATTATTATTAACTAAAAAAACAAAAACAAAATGGCTTCAACTTGAGAAACAGGACATGCAATAAATATTGCAAATTTTAAATTGGTTATTGACGGGTGTACCGGGTTTGGTGCAGACTACGCACCGAGTAATACTGCTTTGACGATTGCGAATTTGACTACGCAATGGGGAACGGGTGATACTGCACAGGGTACGCTGACTACGGCACTGGCTAAGGCAGCGGGTTTGATAAATGCACGGGATATTATTTTTGCACCGTTGAATAAACTGGTGACTAAGGTGATTAATAATTTTAACAGCACGAATGCGAGTGCACAGGCGAAAAAGGATGCGAAGAGGCTGGCTGATAAAATAAGAGGTTTTGGGGTAAAAGTGGTGAGGTTGCCTGACGGGACGCCTGACCCGGCTCATGTTTCGACAAGCCACCAGAGTTTTGTGAATAAGGCAGATACTTTTAATGAGTTTGTGACTTTTTTGAGTTTGGATGGTAATTATGCGCCAAATGAGGTGCCGATAAAGGTGGTGACTTTGCAGGCTTTGTACACGAGCCTGAAGGGGCAGAATGACGGGATTGGGGCTGTGATTGCGCCTGTGGACGGGGCGAGGGTGGTAAGGAATAAGGCTTTGTATGATGCGGGAACTGGGATGGTGGATACGGCATTGAAAGTTAAGAATTATGTGAAGGGGCTTTATGGGGCGACAAGTGCGCAGGCAAGGTTGATAACGAGGATTAAGTTTACGAGGGGGAAGAGGAGGTAGGGGTTACGAATTACGAATAAATACGAATTTACAAATATGAACCCGGAATAAGATGGGACGGGAGAGGAAAATGATGGGACGGGAGAGGAAAATGATGGGGACGGATGGGAGAATGATGGGACGGGAGAGGAAAATGATGGGGACGGATGGGAGAATGATGGGGACGGATGGGAGAATGATGGGACGGGAGAGGAGAATGATGGGACGGGAGAGGAAAATGATGGAAAGGAATGCCAATATGACAGAATGGGATGGAATAATGATGAAACAGGACGACAGTATGACAGATTTCCGTTCAGAAACAACCATTTTTGGGAAGGGCAAAAATTGAGCGGTTTAAAATTTTTAGAATTTTAGAATGGAAACAATCCCGCGTTTTTAAAAAATGGCGGGATTGTTTTTTTTAGTTGCCTTTAATAAATTAAATATATTTACAAACAAATTAATGTTTCGATAAACTCAACAACCAAAACAAACAGAAAATGAAAAAAATTTACACATTAATATTGATTAATATATTATCAATTAATGCAATTGTAAAATGCCAAACATTGGACGTTGCAGTTGAAAGTGGTCCCAAATCAGCTTAGGATAGAATTTGGGACAGTCATGAAGTTATAGCTCAGGATGGCAAGGAAATATACTTTTTGCATAAAGGTTTCGCTCTTTCACAAATAGAATGTGTTAACATCGAATCATTAGTAACTGTTTATAAAGAGTATATAAATATTCCATGTCAGTTTTTAGTTGCTGGTAGTAGCATTTATACAGGCAACTGCCATTTATTCACTAACAACGGCAAACTACTTTATTTAGGAGAAAATTTTGATAAAAAGAAAACTCAACAAGTCTTGAGTCAGTCATTTGCAGCTAATACCGGCAAGAGTCTAAGCCAACCAAAAACGCTATTGGAACAGGAAGTAGTAGAAAATAAACCTCTCGAAATACTATTTATCCAATCAACAGATGGAGACGGGACACAGGTATTAATATTAACACATAATAACAATGATAACATTTTTAATTATAAGGTAATTGATTTCAATAATGAAATAGTATCGACAGGAAACTTTACTGTTGAACTTAATGCAGGTGCAGAAATTGGCAATATAAGTTTTAATTCAGATGGTTCAATTTATTTTTATATACCTGCAATGCACAAGTTTTATATTCAAAACATCAAAAAAAATAGTCAAAGGAGTTTTGATATTGAATTTAGTTCCTGCAAAATTAATGATATGTCTTTTAATGTAATTACAGGTAAAGTTTTATTTGCAGGGTTGTGTGGTGCTGCTAATGATAAACAAAATATTTGTGTTTCGGTTTTAGATATTAATACCGGTGTTATTAACTCAAATCCTCTTAAAGCAATACAAAGTTCATTAGCTATTAAAAAAGATTATTTCCAGCTTTCCAATTTCAAAATGAAGGAGAATGGAGGATTTTATTTAATTGTTGTAGAGAGGGGGGAATTTGAAGTTGGACCGGCTGAGCGTTCTCAGGTAGCAACTGTAGTTGGAAATATTATTGTTTTTAACTATGATGAAAACAATAACTTTAAATGGGAAAAAAAGGTTGAACGATTAATTTATTATAATTTTCCTGAATTAGACCGAATCAGGCATTACGCCAGTGTTGTGAATAATAAATTAATGCTTTTATATAACTTAAAAGGCGAAGATGGAAAAGGAAGGATAATAAATTTAACAGCGGGAATATTTAATGAGTCAGGAGATTATACTTCAAAAAAAGTTATAGAATATGAGAAAGGTGGACCTTTGGGTTTTAGAACGGACTGTGTGATAAAAACAGCAGGAAAAAGTTTTATTTCGTTTCAGAGGGAAAAGAAGGATTATATTTTCACTAAATTATCCTTTAGATAGTTTTTCCTCAGTCGCGAGCGTCCTTCCCACTCTTGACGATTATTAGGAAACGTCTCACTTCCATGTAAACAAAAAAACTCTTTGCAGCAATACGTGGAGTTTTTTTATTTACGGAACTTTTGTTTAGGGTTTCGGCTGGTGTGAAAAACAGAAAGGGTGGCTTTTGCCTTTTTCTGCACATTTTGAAAACTCACACCTTTCACTTTTCCTGTTTCCATTTCGCGGGAGCGTTGTTTCATTTCCTTCATAAACTCATTTGTCCAAATATCGCGTTTCTGATTAATTTCATCTTCCACAATAGTAAAAAGAGCTTTTATTTTTTTTTCATCGGCAAAACGAATATAGTCCTGCAAACTTTTTCTGATAGCTAATGTTGTCATAGTTTTATTTTTTACAAAATTATCAAAAAATCTCCTTTAATAAAAAGAACAAGAAAAATAATGAATGTGTCTGGAAATAAAATTAGGAATTAAAACATAACCTCCAAACTCGCAAAGAAGCCCATTCGGAGAAAGAAAAAACTAATCCTTAAACTCCGAAATAAAATAAAATTTAATGTCCGGATTTTTTTCCTGAGCCATTTGCAATGCCCAAGAAGATTCGGCAAGAAACACCGGTCGCCCTTCTTTGTCCGAAGCAATGTGATGTAACTTATCGTGAATAAATTCTTCCAGTTTTCGTTTGTCAGCACTGTCAATCCAGCAAGCTTTGAAGAGGTCAATGTGTTCGTAACTGCACGAAGCCGAATATTCACTTTTCAAGCGGTGCTGAATCACCTCAAATTGCAGGGCTCCCACGGTTCCCAATACTTTTCGGTTATCGGTTCGTTTGGTAAACAACTGTGCCACTCCTTCATCCGTAAGTTGTTCCAGCCCTTTGTTTAGTTGTTTAGTTTTCAATGGGTCAGTGTTTACCACATATTTAAACAGTTCGGGCGAAAATTGAGGAATACCTTTGAAATTCATCTTTTCACCTTCGGTTAATGTATCTCCAATTTTAAAATTATTGGAATCGTATAATCCTATAATATCACCCGGAAAAGCTTCGTCCACCACGTTTTTCTCCTGAGCCATAAAAGCAGTAGGATTAGAGAATTTCAGATTCCTGTTTTCGCGCACATGAAAATAATTTTTGTTTCGTTCAAACTTACCCGAAACAATTCTTAAAAAAGCAATCCTATCGCGATGTTTCGGGTCGAGGTTAGCATGAATCTTAAAAACAAATCCTGAAAAATTTTTATCATCAGGTTTCACTTCTCTTGTGTCGGTAGTTCTTGCAAGGGGTCCAGGAGCCACTTCAATAAAGGCATCCAACAATTCTTTCACTCCAAAATTATTGACAGCACTACCAAAAAACACAGGCGAAACCATTGCTTCCAAATATTCCTCTTTTTCAAATTTTGGATAACCAGCTTCTATCAACTCCACATCACTTCTCAATGTAATTGCATAATCTTCACCAATCAATCTATCCAGTGTACCATCATTCAAATCTTTTATTTCAATCGAATTTTCATCCGTTTGTTTTTCGCCAGAATTAAAAATGGTCAAACTTTTTTCGTACAAATTATATACGCCTTTAAACGATTTACCCATACTAATAGGCCAACTGAAAGGGCGCAAATCAATTCGTAATTCTTTTTCAATTTCGTCTAACAAATCAAAGGGATTTTTTCCTTCTCTGTCTAATTTATTGATAAAAACAATAACGGGAGTATTCCGCATCCGGCAAACTTCAAGCAATTTGCGGGTTTGAGGCTCCACTCCTTTTGCGCAGTCAATCAACATAATTACACTATCAACAGCTGTCAGCGTCCGGTAAGTATCTTCAGCAAAATCTTCGTGACCGGGAGTATCCAGCAAATTTATTTTTATGCCTCTGTATTCAAAACCCATTACCGAAGTAGCAACCGAAATTCCACGTTGCCGCTCTATTTCCATAAAATCGGAAGTAGTGTGTTTTTTTATTTTGTTTGATTTTACAGCACCTGCAGTTTGAATAGCTCCGCCAAACAACAATAACTTTTCGGTCAATGTGGTTTTACCTGCATCGGGGTGAGCAATGATGCCAAATGTTTTTCGTCTGATTATTTCTTCTTGTAATGTCATAAAATAAAAAACCCTTTCACATAAAATGTGAGAGGGTTTTAATAAATATATTTATTCAATTATTGTTTTTTCTCAGAAATACGGGCAGCTTTACCAGTAAGTTCACGCAAATAAAATAATCGTGCTCTGCGAACAACCCCTACTTTATTTACTTCTATTTTATCAATATAAGGAGAATGAACAGGAAATACTCTTTCCACTCCCACGTTGTTACTCATTTTACGAACTGTGAAAGATTCAGTAGTTCCGCTTCCTTTGCGTTGAATAACAACACCTTGATACTGCTGAACTCTTTCTTTATCACCTTCTTTGATTTTATAATGTACAGTAACTGTATCGCCAGCCTTGAATTTCGGATGGTTTGCTTTTGTAGTTAACTGTGCTTCTGCGTACTTTAATAATAGACTCATGACTTTATTTTTTATTCTGTTTTACTTATTTTTTTTAAAAAGGAGTGCAAATATAGTTTATTTATTAAGATGGGGAACAGAATGAGGAAAATTTTTATTCTAACAAATCAGGTCTCAACAGCTTTGTGCGCTCCATACTTTGTTCGTGCCGCCAATTTTCAATATTGGCATTATGCCCCGAAAGCAGCATATCCGGCACTTTCCATCCGTTGAATTCAGCCGGTCTGGTGTAAACAGGGGGAGCTAACAACCCATCCTGAAAAGAATCGGTTAGAGCAGATGTTTCATCCGAAATAGCTCCCGGTATAAGCCGAATAACACTATCGCAAATAACAGCAGCTGCCAGTTCGCCCCCTGAAAGAACATAATCGCCTATTGAAATTTCTTTGGTAATAAAATGGTCGCGCACGCGTTGGTCCACTCCTTTATAATGTCCGCAAAGGATAATTAAATTAGTTAAAGTAGATAAATGATTACTCATTTTCTGATTCAATACTTCTCCATCAGGGCTCGTATAAATCACCTCATCATAGTTTCGCTGTCCTTTCAAGGCATTGATACAATTGGCTATTGGCTCAATAGTCATAACCATTCCAGCACCACCACCGAATGCGTAATCATCCACACTTTTTTGTTTGTGAGTTGAATAATCGCGGAGGTTAATCAAATTAACTTCCACCAAACCTTTATCAATGGCACGTTGCAGAATGCTGTGTTGAAAGGGGCTTTCTAATAACTGAGGTAAAACGGTAATAATATCTATACGCATGGCGCAAAGGTAATATTTTGTTGAAACTTTTGAGGGAGAGAGAAAACGGATTTTAGTTATGCCTCATCAATTGGCGCTTCCTGTTTGTTGGCTGCCTTCTCTAAACCTCTCATTCCCCAATGCAAGGCAAATGGAATCAACAGAGGAATAAAACGCCCAATAGTAGGATTTAGAAACGAAACAAGTAATGAAATAATAAATACAATTGGAATTATGATACTCCTGTAAAGTCCTAATTTAATTCTTGATTTAGAAATTTTGCGGGTTAACATGTCTCTTTTGGGGTCTGCAACATAAATCCAAAGTAAACAGTTAGCGAAACCTGTAAATACCATATTAATAACATAAATGGTATAAGGAATATTCATTTCCATATGTGTGCTGTATTCTCCCAAAAGCCCTGAGCTAAAAGGCAAAAGAACTACAGACAGCAGGTAAACAAGATTTACCCAAAACAAGGTGGTGGTATATTTTTTTACATAACCAAAAATGCGATGGTGAACAGACCAGTAATGACCAATGATACCAAAACTAATAAAGAAACCAATAAATTTGAATATCATTTTACTAAGGTCGTGAAGCAAATTTTTGTCGGTAAATTCTTCCAGTTCGGGTACCTTAATTTCAATTACCAAAAGGGTAATGGCAATTGCAAAAACACCGTCAATAAAACAAGTAAGACGTTCTAATTGAAAATGAGCTTTCGACTCATCATGTTTTGCTTCTTCCATGAATTCAGTGGTGTAGTATTATTTTACGTTAAGTCCGGCTAATGTTTGTTTTAAAGACTTAAGCTTGTCTTCTTTTTTCTGTTTTCTCATTCTAAGAGCAGATGCGGTATAATAATGATGGGTTTCCAAAAAGCTAATTTGTAGTTTCAACCAACTTTCTTCGTCTAGATTTCCGTTTGCATTTATTTCTTTAAATAAATTATTGCTAATTGAATCGTAATCATCTCTGCCCAAATAGTCCAAATCAGCATCACAAATAATTTCTTCAAGCAAATTGTGAGGGTCTTGTGGAATTTTTGTAGCCATAATCATTCCGCAAATTTTTTCAATTTGTTGGGTGCTATACCCAAAAAAGGGAAGATTTTCGCGTACGATTTTACACCCTGTTGCTTCGTGTTCTTTTGGGTGAACAATAAAACCAGAGTCGTGAAACAGCACAGCAATTTTCAAAAGTTGAAAATCGTCATCACTGATTCCTTCAAGTTTGGCAAGCACTACCGCGGCTTGAAAAACATCTTCCACATGATTAATGCTGTGGTAAAATAACCTCTTAGGGAGTTCCTTTTTTAGTTTGTCAACTATAAACTTTTCCGCTTTTTGATATTCCATCGATGACAAATTTAGAATTAATTTCTTATCCGACAAAATTGTTATTGTTTTGTGGCTTTTATTTTGTCTAAATTTGTTCCGAAAAATCGTTTTAGGAGTTGAGAGATTTCTAAAACATTGACAAAAACAATTAATTTAATTTCTATGATTTTTACTTCGAAAAGAAATTTAGTCTATATAATAATGGCGGGCATATTTATTACTAATGCTGTGGTAGCGGAATTAATAGGTGGCAAACTGATACAAATAGGACCTTTTGTGATGAGCATCGGCATTATTCCTTGGCCTATTGTTTTTTTGACAACAGATTTAATAAATGAATATTACGGAAAGGCAGGTGTTAGGAAACTATCTTTAATTACCGCTTCATTAATCGCTTATGCTTTTGTCATATTACTTCTGGCAATCAAAATCCCTGCTGCTGTTGGCATCTCCACTGTTACTGATGAGCAGTTTTATGCAGTTTTCGGGCAAAGTTTGTGGATTATTGCAGGAAGTATTGTGGCATTTTTGTTTTCGCAGTTTGTAGATGTTTTCATTTTTTGGATGCTGAGAGATAAAACAGGAGGCAAAATGATTTGGCTAAGAAGCACTGGCTCTACAGTTATTTCACAATTGATTGATACTTTTGTTGTTTTGGGCATTGCATTCTGGCTTCCTGGCAAAATGACAACATCTGTTTTTCTGAATGCGGCCTTTACAGGATATACATTCAAATTAATAATAGCTGTGGCACTCACTCCACTTATATATGTGGGGCATAACGTAATTGAAAAATACTTAGGAGACGAAGAAGCAAATGTGATAATTAAAAAAGCTGCAGAAGAATCATTACAACATAAAGTAAAAAGCTAAAATTTGTTTTCCATATCTTTGTAAACTAAATAAATGAACAAATGACAAAAACGTTAATATTAACCAGCAAGCAGGTAGAGCAAAAAATAAACCGGATTGCTTACGAAATTTACGAAAATAGTTATGATGAAAAGGAAATTATTATAGCCGGTATTGGTGGAAATGGTTTTTTTATTGCTAAACGTATTACTTCTGTGTTACAAAAAATCGCCCCCATCAAAACAAAATTAATTGAAATAGTTATTGACAAAAAAAATCCATCATCAAAAGAAATTAAAATTTCTCTGAACGATAAGGAATTAAAAAATAAGGTGATCGTGCTAGTGGATGATGTTTTGAATTCGGGGAAAACATTAATATTTGGTGCAAAACCATTTTTATCCTCCCCTGTAAAGAGGCTTACAACAGCTGTTCTTGTTGATAGGGGGCATAACCGTTATCCAATTAAAGCAGATTTTGTTGGATTGTCTCTTTCAACCACGCTGCAAGAACATGTTTCGGTAGAAATTGATGAAAAAGGTAAAGAAACGGTGTATTTAAGTTAATTTTAATTTACACCCACTTTTTCTTTTACAAACAAAACAAGCTCATCCACATTCAAATCCTTTCCTTTGACTACGTATTGTGCCTGATGATAAAAATCCTCGCGTTTCTCCAACTGACGGGTAACAAACTCGCGAAGTTCCTTTTCCGTTTTATTTGCAATTATAGGTCGTTTATCCTTTGCATTCAATAAACGAGAAACAAGAGAATCGGCACTCATTTTTAAATAAACAGTGTTTCCATGATTATTCATTAACTCCATGTTATTGTAGTAACAAGGAGTTCCACCACCACATGCCACCACAATATTTTCTCTCTCCATCACTCTTTTGAGCGCATTATGTTCCATTGCCCTGAATTCTTTTTCTCCTTTTGAAGCAAATATTTCAGGAATTGTTTGTTGATACTCTGCTTCTATTAATTTATCCAAATCAATAAATTCATAGCCTAGTTTTGCTGAAAGCTTTTTACCGGCCGTGGATTTGCCACTGCCCATGTAACCTGTAAGAAAAAATTTTGCCATTAGTTAGATAGAATTATTGGTTTGTTAACTGCTACTTTTCCATAGTTGATGGAAACTAATTTATTGTCTTCGAAATAAAAATCAAAATTTATTTCATCGAAACTCACTCTTTTTCGCCCCATTCTTCCATTTCGGTTTCATAATGAAAAATGCCTTTTGTTTTAAATAACTCAATAATCTGGTTTTCGTTCAAGCTAAATATATTTTTACCCCATATTGTAGTGTCCGAATTGTCGATTTCCACACAACAAAATCGTTTATTATCCTGTTCATCAAAGAATAAAGAAAATCCTTTGTCCCAATAATGCCAAACTGTGGATTGAAATTCCTTTATATCATCCAACTTAACTATTTCTTGAGGGTTGCCCAATTCCATTTCAACTTCAGCCATTGACATACCAAACAAAAGTGCTGATATTCCTATTCCGGGTTTTATTTCCAAGGTTATGATTTTAATTAAAGATGTGCAATATTACTATTTTTCTAAATAGCTTCGACATATAAATTTTGTTAATAAGTAGTTATTTTTTGTAGCTTAAATCCTCCGAACTATCAATAAAATATGGACACAGAGGATGTTTAATAAATAAATGCGTTTTTTTAAATAAAATCTTTGCAGAATAGAATATTGATTATACCTTTGCGCTCCCAAAAAAAGGGGTAGGTGACTACAAAATTAGTGTAGATTAGATTCCGTAGCTCAGCTGGTAGAGCATTACACTTTTAATGTAGGGGTCCTGGGTTCGAATCCCAGCGGGATCACAAAGCAGCCATCAAATCCGTTGTAAATCAAGTATTTACAGCGGATTTTTTCTTTCGGGGTAAACATAGGGTAAACATTTTAGTATTTTTTCGCAAACTTGTATAAGCCCCGTCCCTGTTGCATTGCAGCGAAATTTAGCTTCTGATAATTGGCTAACTCACTACAAGCATATTCATCAAAAGCTTTTGCATATCCTTCTTTTACTAAAAGCTCGTTCAGGCAAGTGTTATCAGGCAAAATCACATAAGCCAACTGCCTTCCGTAAAAATCAAAGAAATTGTCTTTCTCGGTTATTATTGTAATATTTGTTTCAGGTGGAGCCACCTTTAAAACGAATTTTAAAGACTGCATTCCTAACTGAATTAAAAAATTTCCTGCCAATTGAGTTTTCTTTTCGTCCTCTTTTAGCTTTCTGTTAATTTTTGTTTCGGGGGCATCAAGTCCGTAAAGCCGAATTTCTTTTTCAATTTTATTAAAAAGTGAAATGACTTTTATACTATCTCCATCCAGCACTTGAGAGATTTTCAAGTGTGTTTCAATAATATTGGATGCGTTTGCTCTGTATTGCACTATTATCAGCTTGTTTAAAGGTTTTTAGTAGTCAAATATACATTAATTTTGTCACGTAGAATTTATTATTAATTATCATTTAAAGAAAACTAAAAAATGGCAAAACAAAAAGGGCTGGTGAAATACTCCGGCACAATGGGAGGTGTTAGACACTTCAAAATTAAAGGACTTGCGGGTGATTTCGCTGGATTAATCGGTGGTCCTACGGATGCACAAATTAAAAACGACCCTGCATTTATCAGAACGCGCGAAAATATGAGCGAATTTGGTGGAAGCGCATCTTGTGCAAAATCAATCCGTGTTGGATTGGCGCAAGTAATTAAACAGTATTCAGACCCTCGTTTAACAGGTCGTTTAACGAAGATTATGAAGGAAATTAACAGGGAAGACACTGGAAACCCAAGAGGGCAAAGAAGTGTTTTAGTGTCTGCAAATCAATCTTTTTTAGCAGGATTGAATTTTGATATAAACACAAATTTGTCAGGCATATTTAATGCTCCTTTCACTCTTACAAATACTGTAGGAAGAGATAGCGCAACATTTGATATTCCTGCATTTGACCCAATGAATTTAATTAATGCTCCATCAGGTGCAACACATTTCCGCTTGATGAATGCAATTTCAGTTGTTTCCGATTATGTGTATAATGGCACTACCGGACAATATGAAGCAAGCGACCCAACATTAAATGAGTTGTCAGATGTTCAATTTTCACATTACACTGATTTAACTGCAACCACATCAGCAATATCAATTACAACTACATTGCCTGGCTCTCCGACTATGACCGGAAGCACAAGCGTTTTAAATTGTATTGGAATTGAATTTTATCAGCAAGTAGGAGCGAACTATTACCTTTTTGCATCAGGCAATGCAATGAGAATTGATAGTGTATTCTAAAAATTTTCAATTGCTAAAAAGAGCTCTACCAATCTTGGACGGGGCTCTTTTTTTGTTCCGAACTTTCGCACACACCGAGATAACACCACGATAACACCACAAAAACACCCCGAAATTCACCGTAATTTCTCGCTTTGCTTTGCTTTTGTTTTCATATTTGGTGCACTCATATAGGGGACATCTACGGGACATATAGGGAACAAATACGACTAATACCCCACTCCACTGCTCAAAAAATCCACCCACACAAACCTAAACCAAAAGAAAAAAGAAAAAAAACCACAAAAAAAAAGAAAAAAGAAAGCAAATCAGGATGGGGCGAAAGCGAATCAGACAAAAGGAAACGGAATAAGTCACGAAGTGTGAAAAGAAAATACATTTCAAAAAAATAAAATAAAAATTTTCTTTTCATTATGCCGTAGTCTTTTGACTGATTCAATCAGGGTTGGCTTGTGTGCGCCCCATACCTTTGCTTTGTTTTTTATTTTTTAAATCAATTGAAAAAACTTTTTCTTTTTGTTTATCAAAATAAAGAAATAAAAATTCCATATTCTTTAATCAAATTAAAATACCATACGCCTGTGGCTTGCGCCTTGACCGACTGTAAGAAGATGCGCACTACCGGCAAGGGTTAATGCTTTTCGCTTTAACTCTTGCAACCTATTCGGAGGGAAAGCGAATAAGAAAACTGACTGCATCCAAAAGTGTAACGGCT
>CANIQT010000013.1 GCA_947469885.1 Bacteroidota bacterium | reverse complement strand
TCACGGAACCCGCATTACTCCTAAAACTCCTGCTGTTAATCCTCCAGACCCTAATGCGCCTGTCAACATTTCAGCATCACAAATGCAGTTCGATTCACGTATCGAAAATTTCGGAAAACTGCTTATCCTCTTAGGTGCCGAACCTTTATACGTGCCAAACGAAGACGACCTTAAATTGGCAGGTGCTCCAGGGCTTACAGCTTACCTTGCAACCCTTGTTTCCACCAATACCGATGCAGTTGCTACTGCCGAAACACTCCTTCAGGCTCGCAAAACCCGTAATATTGTATTATACAAAGATGGTTCAGGACTTTTCGATATTCAACGGGCAGTCCGCAGGTACATTCGTTCATTACCTTCTCAAAGGCTACTTTCCCACGAACTTGCTCTTATCAGGTTCACAAGACCTAAAAAGAAAGACCGTCCATCCTAAAAGTCAAAATAAGAGGGTTTAAAAACAAATAGCTTCTCATAAATATTCTCCAGTATCCTTTTATTGCAAAATACGTCACGCTCCGTCACCCCTCTCCTTCCTTCAAGGAGAGGGGCTGGGGGTGAGGTCCGAAAGCCCTAATTCCCAATATCGTTTAGTTTCCTGTTGCCTTCCCGCTACTATCTTTCAGAAAATCACCTATTTACAGGCCTTTCATTCAAATTTACAAAACCATCCTCCGTAATTATTTGTGCATCCTCCGTAATTTTCCAAGCATCCTTCGTAATTATTTGGGCATCCTCCGTAATTTTCCGAGCATCCTCCGTAATTATTTGTGCATCCTCCGTAATTTTCCGTGCATCCTCCGTAATTATTTGGGCATCCTCCGTAATTATTTGCGCATCCTCAGTAATTTTCCGAGCATCCTCCCAAATTATTCGAGCATTCTCCGAAATTATTCGAGCATTCTCCGAAATTAATTGAGCATCATATCTTTTTTTACTGGTATCCTCCCAATCAATTGAATTGTTAAAATTCTATAGCATTTAATAGTTATCACTCCGTGTCAAACTTTTCAATCTGCAATTCTTCACTTTCACAATTACACATCTTTCATAATTGGCGAAGCCAATCATCATACACCCAATCCATTCGTTGGCTTTCTAATAAATTATGTTTAGTTTAAATACAAAATCATTTTTTATCTTAAACAGGGCAAATGTCCAGTGGACATTTGAGCCAGCATGTGCGTAAGTTCTGCGTTCCAATCTTTTTTTTCAATTAAATTTGAAAGCCGTCTATTGTATTAATAGTACTTTTGCCAAAATTTTTTTCAGTGGAAAACAATCAATACGATATTATAATAGTAGGTGGCGGAATTGTCGGCTTGGCATCTGCCTATAAAATAAACCTAAAATACCCTGACAAAAAAATTCTTGTTCTCGAAAAAGAAAAGCAAGTAGCCGCCCACCAAACCGGACATAACTCCGGTGTTATCCATTCAGGCTTGTATTACAAACCGGGTTCTTACAAAGCTAAAAACTGTGTGGATGGCAGAAGAGAACTGGTTGCTTTTGCAAAGGAACATAAAATCCCACACGATATATGTGGTAAGGTAGTAGTAGCTACTGATGTTTCCGAGCTGGCACACATGAACAAAGTTTTTAATAACGGAATTGCAAATGGAGTAGAAGGCATCGAAAAGATAGATGCAAAACGAATTAAAGAAATTGAACCACATTGTGTGGGAATAGAAGGGCTTTGGGTTCCCTGCACCGGAATTATTGATTACGCTGATGTTTCCAAGAAATATGCAGAACTTATCCGAGCTATATTTCCTCAAAGCAAAGTGTTGTGTGAACATGAAGTGACCGGTTTTGAGCAGCACGAAGGACATACACATGTGATTACTAACAAAGGAAATTTTACAGGCACACATATTATTACTTGCGCAGGTTTACAATCCGACAGGATTGCCAAAAAAGAAGGAGCCAAGATAAATACTGCTATTGTTGGCTTTCGGGGCGATTATTACGATTTGTCGGACAAGGGATTAAGTAAAGTGCGGAATTTAATTTACCCTGTTCCTAATCCAAAGTACCCTTTTCTTGGTGTTCACTTTACAAGGATGATACACGGTGGCACCGAATGCGGACCCAATGCAGTATTTGTTTTTAAACGCGAAGGATACGGTAAAACAGATTTCTCTTTACGTGATACTGCCGAAGCACTTAGTTTTGGAGGTACTTGGAAGTTCTTTGCAAAAAACATGAAATTTGGTTGGGATGAATACAGAGGTGCTTTCTCAAAATCTTTTTTCCTGAAACGATTACAAAAATTAGTTCCTGATTTAGAAATGGACGATTTAAAACCGGGTAGGGCAGGGGTTCGTGCTATGGCGTTGGCTCCACAAGGGGAAATGATAGACGATTTTAAAATTGAATGGAATGGGAATGCAATTCATGTTCTCAATGCACCATCACCGGCTGCAACCTCTTCATTAGCTATTGGTACTGCCATAGAAGGAATGGCAACAACCCATTTTAATCTGCAATAAACACCGAAAAATTTACATTCCCATATTTTCGGTGTTGATTAAAATGTTTCATCTTCGATAAATCAGTTTGTTCTCCATGCTCCACAATCAGCCATCCTTGTGGTTTTAACAGGTTGTTTTGAAAAACAATTTCAGGAATAGTTTCTATTTTATCTAAATCATAAGGCGGGTCACAAAAGATAATATGATAAGGAATGGTTTCTCTTCTCAGGAAAGCAAACGCATCTGATTTAATTACTTTTATTTGATTCATTTTAAATTCACCAATGGTTTTCTTTACAAATTCGCAACAAGAATAATTGTTGTCAACGCTGGTAATATCACCACAACCGCGGGAAGCAAATTCATAACTCATATTACCTGTCCCGCAAAATAAATCCAAAACCTTTAATCCATCAAGTTCAAAATAATTATTGAGAATATTAAAGATACTTTCTTTTGCAAAATCAGTTGTTGGGCGAACATCTAAATTCCTGGGTGGATGAATCACCCTTCCTCTGTGCGTTCCGCTGACAATGCGCATTATGCGTAATAATTATTAAACAATGTAAAGTAATATTGAGTAGGTAAGGTTTGTAATTGATAGCTGTATTGTGCCCCATCATTGCGCTCACCAAAAGTTAACTTGCGAATGTATTTTTGAGTAAGGGCATAAATAGTAGAGTTGCGCTCTATTTCTCCTAACAAAACTACTTCAATTGTTTCAGGGTTTAATTGCAATTGCTCACAAACAAATAATAAATAATAAACAAAATCTTCGGCACTGTGATAATTAAAGGTATTGTAAAACAATAAACTCTTGCCATCAATTACCACTGTTTCAAAGTGCGATTGCTGAACATGAACAAATAGCTTTTTATTGGTTTGATTCTTATTTTGAGATACTAAAGTATCAATTAACGCACTTGAATAATGATGATATTTAATATTCTGAAATTGATAATCCAGTTTTGTTTTTATGCTGAGGTGAATTGCAAATACATTCTTTGCATCCATACTTTTTAAATCATCCACCATCACCATTTCATCTCCCTGTAAGGCAGTATTAAATTTTAAATACATCTTTTTTCTATCCTCTTCAAACAAAGCATTAGGAACAAGAGTAGAAAGACTATTGACCATAACACAAACCACAGATTTGTATTTATGTGTAATCAATTTGCTGTCTTTTATCAATGTTTCCAATATATCCGCCACAGTATCAAAATTATAAATGTTTTGAAACGTATAATTTTCAAACGCAATGTATTTGTTTTTGGTTTTGTCGTTCACAGCAATCAATATACTGTCCATGCTGATTTGAAGTATCAGTTGGAACGTGGAAGTATAAGCCGGATTAAAGGCTTCATCAATAAAGGATGCCGCTTGTGTTACTTTATTTTTTATTTCAGTTTGCATTTGCCGCAAAGATAAATTTTTCTTTTATTGTTGAATTGTTTTATTGTTGAATTGTTTACTCTGTATCCTTCCTTAAAATTATATAGATTTGTAAATTCATATTGTCACCCTGAGATTGTCAAAGGGAGTAATTCGTAACTAGTAATTCGTAAACCTTGAAACCAGAAGAATTTTCCAATATATTATTACAACACTTTCCTTTTGAAACTGCAAGCGGGCAAAGGGTTTTGTTATCCAAACTTTCCGAATTTATACTTGGAAGCAATCTGGATAATATATTTGTTATCAAAGGATATGCGGGTACTGGTAAAACCACCATTGTTCGTTCCCTTGTGCGAAGTATGCCTGCTGTTAATGGTAAAACCGTTTTACTTGCTCCTACAGGTCGCGCTGCCAAGGTGCTTTCTAATTATACGGAGAAGTCTGCTTACACTATTCACAAGAAAATATACTACCGAAAACCAAATGCTGATGGTGGTTTCGGATTTACCTTACAACAAAACCTTCATGCAGACACTGTTTTTATTATTGATGAAGCATCTATGATTTCCAATAGTGGCGGACTGGGAGACAGCGGAATGTTTGGGGGTGGTAGTCTTTTGGATGATTTGATTTCGTATGTTTTTAACGGAAATAATTGTAAACTTATTTTCATTGGTGATACCGCACAGTTGCCTCCTGTTGGTTTAGATGTAAGTCCTGCTTTGGATTTTGAATATTTAAAAGCAACTTTCTCTTTTAAAGTGGATGGGTTTGAATTAACTGAAGTAGTGCGACAGACAGAGAATTCAGGAATATTAACCAATGCGACCATTATCCGTAATCAAATAAAAAATGAGAAAGAAGCAAAGCCACATTTTACGTTGAATAACTTTAAAGACATAATTCGTTTGGGAGGTGATGAACTGGAAGATGCGTTGAATGCTGCTTACAGCAAGTATGGAGCAGAGGACACCATGATAATTTGCAGAAGTAATAAACGCGCAAATATTTTTAATCAACAGATACGGGCGCGTATTCGTTGGCAGGAAGATGAGCTATCAACGGGTGATTATATGATGGTGGTGAAGAACAATTATTTCTGGTTAAAGGATGAATCCAAAGCAGGATTTATTGCCAATGGTGATATTATTCAATTGACTTCTGTAGGTAGAATTCAAGAGATGCACGGTTTTAAATTTGCAGATGTGAGAATGAAAATGATTGATTATCCTGATGAACCGGAATTGGAAACACGGTTGCTTTTAAATACAATTATGAGTGATTCTCCTTCACTTTCTAACGAAGACAACAGGCGATTGTATAATAGTGTGATGGAGGATTACAGCGATATTCCCGACAGAAAATTAAGAATGAAGAAAGTAAAGGAAGATGGCTTTTTTAATGCACTTCAAGTTAAGTTTGCCTATGCGGTTACGTGCCATAAAGCACAGGGCGGGCAATGGGATTGTGTGTTTGTGGAGCAAGGATATTTAACGGATGAAATGATTAACACAGAATACATGCGGTGGTTATATACAGCCGTTTCGCGAGCAAAAGAGAAATTGTTTTTGGTTAATTTTAATAAAGATTTCTTTGCCCCTGACAGGGTTTAGAACCCTGTTAGGGGTAATATTGGAATAGAAATTAAAAAACTAATTATCGTAATCTTTATTTACGGAGCCAATAGAATAAGTAAACTTAGGCATCTCCACAATTGTCCCACTTCTTTCTTTTGCTTTTATTTTATCAAAAAATATTTTGGAAGTCTGGTCGCAAGTACCAAGAAGTTGCTGCATTTCGCGCGAAAGTTTGTAACCAACAGTTGATTCTTCTTTATATATTCCTTTAATGGTAACTCCCATTTTAAACGCTACAACAGCTGTATCCAGTACATTTCCATATTGGTCAATGCCAATCAAGCGATAATTGACATCATCAAATACTACCTTAAATAATTGCCCTGTTTTCTGAATTTTAAACGTTCCGTGGTGTTCTTCCTCTTTTTCTTGCGCAGACATAGAAATACAAAAGACAAAAAGAAATAGTATAGAGAGAATTTGCTTCATCTTGAATTACAAAGGTACGAAAGTTTGAACGATGATGATTCATCTACATTTTAATAGTTAGAATTTCAACACCAATCCTCCCATAAAATTAATCCCTGCCTGAGGGAAATAAAAATTTTCTGTGACTGGCTTTCCGTCATAAACATAAGAATAGGAATATCCGTTCGATTCATATTTTTCACTGAATAAATTATTTATTGCAACAACAAAACCAATCTCACGAATCAGTTTTGTTTTAATGGAATAATTAATCCTGAAATCATTTACCAAATAAGCATTCAGTTTTCTCGATTCATCAGAAGTATTATCGAAATATTGTTGCCCCACATACTTACTAATGAAATTTAATTTCAGGTTCTTTATTGGCTCATAAGTAAAGGTACTACCCGCTACAAAGTTCGGAGAAAATGCAATATCAGTAGTGGTATAGGTATTATGTCTTTGTCCAATGATATTAAACATATCATCATATTCATCCATATATTCTTCAAACCGCTCTACTTTGTTTTGACTCAATGTTGCATTCGCATTCCAGGTTAGTTGTTTAAAAATTTTAATTCCTAACTCTCCTTCTACACCCTGTCGGTAACTGTCTTCCACATTGGTTCTGGTGTATGCACCCACATCATTTACCTTACCGGTTAGCACTAGTTGATTGTTGTATTTCATTGCATAAAAATTCACACCCCACATCAAATTTTGGCCTTTATATTTATAACCCATTTCAATATCTCTTAGCTTTTCCGCCTTGGGTCTGCTTTCTGGGGTGCTAAGCGTATAATCATCCCTACCCGGTTCTTTGTTTCCAATGCTGTAAGATGCGTAAACTGCAGATTTGTTATTAATAGTGTAATTTACTCCAAGTTTAGGGTTAAAGAAACCAAGAGAAGCACCTTGCTGCACATTTTTCAAATCACTGTCATATCCCAAAAAGGAATAATCAACAGTTCGATATTGCAAATCAGCAAAAAAATTAATGCTTTCGCCCACTTTATAATTTGCTTTTACAAACATATTAAAATCAGTTTTGTTAGCAGTATCGCAATAATAATTAGTGTGAAGCACTCCGTTACTTGCATATTGCGCCCATATTATTTCTCCAAAATGAAGCCCCCTATATTGATTCCAAGCACCACCCAGTGTTGCCGAAAACTGCTGGTTGTTGTTATAGTTCAACGAAAAAGTGGTTCCGTAAAAATCATTGTCCAGCCATTTTCTTCTTACAAGATTGGTATTGGTAATTGTATCTGTACCAATAATAGCATTGTCCAAACCGTAGCTGCCAAAGGCATCCCCCTTCCTGTATTCTTCATAGTATCCTTTTCCTTTTGTGTAATGTAATGCGATATTAGCATTCCAGTTTCGGTTAAATTCATGTGAAAAATGAAGCTGATAATAATCCTGTTTATAGTGGTCCACTTGGTTTTTGTAAGTAAACATATTGTATGTCCTGCTGTCCGAATTCAATAAATTATCAGCATCTTCAGCATCCAGATAATTTCTGTTGATATAATCATTCATTCCATGAACTTCACCAATGAGGCGCGATTCAGGTACACCATTCCATGCCTGATACGTTTCTTCAAATCCTGAAAAGGTAATAAACTTTATGATTGTTTTTTTACCGTAATAAGCTCCCGACAAATAATACGATTTCAAATCAGAAGTAGCTCTGTCTATAAATCCATCTGAATTTATTTTTGATAAACGTGCATCAAAAACAAATTTATCATTAATTAATCCGGTACCTGCATTTATGGTATTTTTAAAGGTATTGAACGAACCGTAAGAAGAATTAAATTCTCCGTATGGCTTGGCATTTAGTTTAGTAGTTTGAATATTCAAGCTTCCCCCAAATGCACCCGCACCATTGGAAGATGTTCCAACTCCCCTCTGTATCTGAATATTATCAATACTCGATGCAATGTCTGGCAAATCTACCCAGTAGGTTCCTTGCGATTCGGCATCATTCACCGGAATACCATTAATAGTAACATTTACCCGGCTAGCATCCGAACCGCGAATGCGAATACCAGTATATCCTACTCCTGCTCCTGCATCCGAAGTAGTTACCACTGATGTCTGTTGATTTAACAGGTAAGGCAAATCTTGTCCAAGGTTCTGTTCTGCAATCTGTTCTTTGGTAATATTGCTGTAAGCCATAGCCGACTTATCATCCACGCGTGTAGATGTAACCACCACTTCATCTATTAACACAGTGTTTTCAATCAGTTCAATTTCTACAAAAGTGTTTTTCTCCAGAGAAATAGTGTCGTTGGAAGTTTGAAATCCTAAATAAGACGCATAAAGAATATAGGACCCCTTAGCTAAATTTTTAAATTCAAAACTTCCATCCGATTTGGTTAAAGCTGCTATATAAGTAGTACCGATTCTTACAGTTGCGCCTTCTATTACATCATTGGAATTATTTATTTTAACTCTTCCGGTAATAATATATTGCGGAAATGCCACTAATGGCAATGCAATCAGCATTGCAATAACAATTTTTTTAATCAGTTTCATTCGATTAGTTTATTAGTTAAACCCATAGCCATAAAGGAGTAAACAGCTATCATTCATTTAACTTACCTTCCCTACGCAGGCATTATCCTGATCAGGTGCATAAATAAATTTGGTTGGAAAAATTTATCTATTGGGTATAATCTCAGCATTTATTATTTATTAATTCCTAATTAATAAAAGCACCCCTTTATTTGATGTGGTCGCGAAGGGATTCAAACCCCTAGCCTTCTGATCCGTAGTCAGACGCTCTATTCAGTTGAGCTACGCAACCATTTTGCTCTAAAGCGGTGCAAAGATAATCAAAACATTAATATATAGAATGCAATAATTTTTTTTTAGAAATATATAAAGCAAATACTTCATTTCGCTCTTTTATTTATAATACATTTGCAAAAATAATTTTAATCTCATAGTCATGGTACTACCTGTATTTCCAATCGTAATCATAGGATTAATCGTCCTATTAATATTTCTTTCTTTTGTAACAGTCACTCAAGGTTCAATTGGTGTGGTTACAGTTTTCGGTAAATATCGAAGAATAATGGGACCGGGATTAAACATGAAAATCCCTTTCATTGAAACTATTTATAAAAGAATTTCCATTCAAAATCGTTCGGTAGAGTTGGAGTTTCAGGCTATAACTGTTGACCAGGCAAATGTGTATTTCAAAGCCATGTTGCTTTATGCAGTAATTAATACTAACGAAGAAAGTATTAAAAATGTTGCTTTTAAATTTATTGATGATAGAAATTTAATGCAGGCATTGGTTCGTACTATTGAAGGTACTATCAGAGGTTTTGTGGCGACCAAAAAACAATCGGAAGTTCTATCATTGCGTAAAGAAATTGTAGAGGATGTGAAGGGGCAGATTGACCAAACCCTTGAAACATGGGGCTATCACCTTATAGATTTACAATTAAATGATATTACATTTGATGAAGAAATTATCAAATCAATGGCCAAGGTGGTTGCATCAAGTAACCTGAAAGCCGCTGCTGAAAACGAAGGGCAAGCATTATTAATTACTAAAACAAAAGCTGCCGAAGCAGATGGTAATGCAATTAAAATTGCTGCCGAAGCAGAGCGATTGGCTGCTCAGTTGCGTGGACAAGGTGTTGCGTTATTCCGCGAAGAAGTCGCCAAGGGAATGAGCCAGGCGGCAAAAGAAATGGAGCAAGCCAATCTAGATACATCGGTTATTTTATTCTCAATGTGGACAGAAGCCATAAAAAACTTTGCAGAATATGGAAATGGAAATGTTATTTTTCTCGATGGTTCCAGCGACAATATGCAACGCACCATGCAGGAAATGATGGCAATGAATAACCTGATGAAGCCAAGGGATACAAATGGTGGCAGAGAGGGAGGCAAAAAATAGAAGATGAATTGGTTAAAAAAAACTCCTTCGGAATTATTTTCTGAAGGAGTTTTTTATTTCCGATAAATGGAAATAAATTATTTAACTAAGGTCACATTTCCAATGTAATTATGTTTATTCTTTCCAATATCTGTAATATCAAAAACACAAACATAAACATCTTGCTGCACCACTTCACCACTTCCCTTTAATGCACCATTCCATCGTTTATTAATATCATCAGAGTAGAAAACCAGTTCTCCCCAGCGATTATAGATAAACATTTCGTACGATAAAATATTTCTTCCTTCTCCGCAAAACTCATCATTAATACCATCTTCGTCTGGAGTAAAGGAATTAGGGAAATAGAAAGTAAATTCCGGAATAATCGCAATACATTGTTGAGAAGTGTCCACACAATTATTATTGCTCGCAATTAACATAATGCAATAATCCCCGGGCTGTGAATAGTTATGTGTGGGGTTTTCCAGCGTACTGGTATTAGTGGTAGAATTACTATAATCACCGAAATTCCAGTTGTAATTAGTTGCATCAATTGAATGATTGATAAAATTTATTTGTGGTTCAAATTCACTGCTAGTAAGCGGTGCAGTAAAACTCGCTACGGGAGTAGCATACACAGTAACAGTTGCCGTAGCTGTTCCGCTGCATCCTCCTGAGCTGCCAGTTACGGTATAAGTGGTGGTTACATTCGGAGAAACTGTTGCTGTATCCGCTCCTGATACTATCGCTGTTGGAGTCCATACATAATTAGTGGCTCCTGAAACTGTTATCGTTGCTACATTTCCTGAACATATAGTATCACCAATTGTTGTTAAAATAATATTCGCTCCCATTGTAACCGTTGACACAGCAGTACCTGAGCATCCAAGTGTTGTTCCTGTTACGGTATAGGTAGTTGTATTAGCTGGGTTCACCCCTGCCGTGTTTATACCGGTCGAAGTAGCCCCTGCACTCCAGCTATAAGTAGCGCCTCCGTTGGCTGTGAGTGTAGCTGTTGTTCCTCCGCATATTGTTGGCGAATTAACAGTAATAACAGGAATAGGATTTACAGTTACAGTTGAAATTGCAGTTGCAGAACAGCCAATATTTGAACCCGTCACAGTATAGGTTGTAGTATTGGCAGGACTTGCCCCTGCAGTATTTAGTCCAATTGCTGTTGCACCTGCACTCCATGTATAAGTTGTTGCACCTGATGCAGTAAGTGTTGCAACATCACCTGCACAAATAGAAGGCGAATTGACTGTTATTGTTGGTAACGAATTTACAAATACAGTTCCTACTGCTGTTCCGCTGCATCCTGCCGAAGTTCCGGTTACGGTATATGTTGTGGTAGTTACTGGGCTGGCATCTGCCATATTTATTCCTGTTGTTGTTGCTCCTGCACTCCAGGTGTAGGAAGTTCCACCACTTGCAGTAAGTGTGGCAGTTTGTCCCGAACATATAGAATCATTAGTAACTGTTACTGTCAAACTTCCTCCTATGGTCACCGTTGAAACAGCCGTAGCAGAACATCCTCCTGTTGTGCCTGTTACGGTATAAGTTGTTGTAGTAACAGGGCTCACCTCTGCCGTATTTACGCCTGTTGATGTTGCACCTGCACTCCAAGTATAATTAGTTCCTCCTGTTGCAGTAAGTGTGTTGATAACTCCAGGGCAACTGGATGGTGAATTGACTAATATAATTGGAACAGAATTTACAGTAACCGTGGCTATTGCTGTCCCGCTGCACCCTGCCGAAGTTCCTGTAACTGTATATGTTGTTGTAGTGGCAGGGCTCGCATCTGCTGTATTTACTCCTGTTGCTGTTGCACCTGCACTCCACGTATAACTGGTCCCGCCATTTGCTGTTAGTGTTGCTGTTTGTCCAGGACATATCGAATCATTTGTTACATTAATAGATAACGATGCACCCACTGTTACCGTTGCCAGTGCAGTGCCGGTACATGTTCCCGAAGTAACTGTTACTGTATAACTGGTGGTTACTACAGGTGACACATCAGCAGTATTAATTCCTGTCACTGTTGCTCCTGCACTCCATGTATAGGATGTTGCACCACCAATAGCCGTCAAAGTCGCTGTTTGTCCAACACATATAGATGGTGAATTAACGGTTACGGTCATTGCTGTGGTAACATTTACTGTGGTTGAAACAGTATCAATAACGCAACCATAATCCAGAATCAATTGAACAGTATAAGTTCCAATTCCTGAAAAAGTATGCGAAGGTGCCTGGAGGGTAGAGGTATTAGCTGCTCCGCTTGCGGCATCCCCAAAATCCCAGGTTGCGGATTGTGCAACAGTACCACTTCCACTGCAAGGGGTAGGATAACTAAAATCTCCAACACTGCAACTCATCAATGCAGTTATTACAGGTGGTACAGGCGGCTGATAATAATTTACAAAACTTGGAAGCCCTGCATTACTTGTATTTAAAAGAGGAACCTGGTTGTCCACATAGTTACATCCCATTCCGCCCACCGTAGGATTATTAATAACACCAAGTGTTGTTGCCGAAAATCCTGCCATATATATTTTTCCATCCGGTCCCGTTTGCAACGACCCTATCCACATGGTAGCCGAAGTTCCAACCTGCGTTTGAGATGCAACTATTTGACCAATGTTTCCTGCACATAAATCATACTGATAAACTTTGTAATCACAATTCGTATAAAGAAATCTTCCGTCAACCGAAAACTCACACCCATAACCATGACTGTACCCCCCTCCTAAATTCTGACCATTCGAAACCACTCCAGTCGAATTATTAAAATCAAGCAATTCAACATCACTTGCCGGACTTCCTGCTGCGGTGTAACGCATTACACAACATAATTTATCTCCTATATAAGAAGCATGTAAATAACCTATTGCCTGTGTGTTTCCTGTAATTGCAGTTCCCGCATTGCTCGATACAGAGGTTGTATTTAAGCCAGCCGAAGTAAGAAGAAAAGAACGGTACTCATCGCTCCCGTAGAAATGCGTTACAATCCAAACATCAACATTGTTACAATGTCTTATTGCGCATATTTTTTCTGTAGAAGGAGAATAAATCAGAACATTTTTTACGGCTGTAACTGCTCCCAGTCCTCCACTCATACTCATATCAACAATCGAATAAGAATAACCTGCTGCTGCACCGGGTAAGGCTACCGTAAAAATATAATAGAGGGAAGTACTCCCTGGTTGTTGAACTATAATGGCTGATTGTGTCGAAGACCCGTCCCCGAAAAGACCACTTCCATTTGTCATTACAGCGTGAAGTGAATTGTAAACAGTAACACCATCGGTATAAAACAAAAGATTACCAGCAGCATCCGAAATGCTTGCCACTCCTTCTGTAGTATTTACCATACCACCACTTACACTTGCTGGAGCTGGAGTGAAATGCAAACCTGCATTTATTCCAAAATACCACCAGTTGGCTTCTCCCTGTGCAAATATTGTATTCAACTTCACAAGAAGAATAAAGGTAAACAGAAATCGGGACATTAGTTTAGTCATGTTACTTTAATAGACGTAAAAATAACATTTTTAGTTGCACGAACTTTAAATATTTTACAATAATTATCATTGACCAAAAATAAAAAAGGAAGGCAAAATAAAAAAAGAGCCTTCCAACATGGAAAGCTCTCCTTTTTTATTAGTAACGATTCGTATCTATTCGTAATTCGTAAGCCTAAAACTTTTTCCTCGGTCTTTTCTCTCTCGTAAAATTACTCTTTCTTTCTCCTCCTCCTGTTGATGAATCAGAGTTTGATGGTTTCGAATAACTTCTTTCTGAGCTTCTTTCTGAGCGGTCGCTATACGTTTTGCGTTCTCCTGATGAATTATTATCTCCATAACTTTTACGCTCACTGTATCCTCTTCCGTTATCGCTTTGTGGTTTTGAATAACCTCCTCTGTCTCCTCCGCGCTCACCTCTATCGCCACCTCTTTCTCCTCTGTCAGAACGATTACCATAGCTTCTTTTTTCGCCATAGCTGTTGCCTCCGCCACCTCCGTACGGACGTTTTCCTGCATATCCTCCGCGCTCTCCACTTCTTCCTCCACTTCTTTCTCCACCACTAGCAGCTGATGCACCGCGAGATTCAATTCTTACACTTCGATTATTGTAACGTGCATTTTTAAATGTTCCTTGTATAATTTCGGCTGCTTCTGTTTTTACTTCAATAAAGGAGAAACTGCTTTTTACTTCAATGTTTACAATCGAAGCAATATCAACTCCTGAAACTTCAGAAATATATTCTTTCATTGAACCTGAATCCAAACTATCCAATTCACCAAGATTGATAAATAATTTAGTGATGCCAGGAGCAGCTGCAAAAGAACGCTCTCTGTCTCTCGAACTACTAGCATTAAGGTCAGGTGCATTTCTGTAATATTCAAGGAAACGATTAAATTCAGTAGAAACAAAACGTTTGATGATTTCTTCCTTGCTCATGTCTTTCAACTCATCATAAATTTTAGGCATATAACCTTCAATTGCTTTTTCATTCACTTCCACATCATGTATCTTTTTCACCAAACTAAAAAGTTGTTTTTCACACGCTTCAAAACCAGTTGGTACTTTACCTTCCGTAAATTTCTTTTTAATAATACGTTCGATGATTCTTATTTTTCCAATCTCTTTCATGTTGATGATAGCAATGGAAACACCTGTCTTTCCCGCACGTGCAGTACGACCACTTCGGTGAGTATAATTTTCTATCTCATCAGGCAATGTGTAATTAATAACGTGAGTTACATCCTGCACATCAATTCCTCTGGCTGCAACATCAGTAGCAACAAGCATTTGAAGAGAACGGCTTCTGTAACGTTTCATCACATGGTCGCGTTGCGATTGTGATAAATCTCCATGCAATGCATCAGCATTATATCCGTCTTTTATTAATTTATCAGCTATCTCCTGTGTTTCAATTTTTGTTCTGCAAAATACAATTGCAAAAATATCAGGATTCGAATCTGCAATACGTTTCAATGCCGGATATTTATCTCGTGCATGAACAATATAATAAACGTGGTCAATATTTACATTCCCTGCGTTCTTAGTACCTGCAGTTATTTCCACCGGACTGGTCATATAGTTTTTAGAAATACGAAGTACTTCATCAGGCATAGTTGCAGAAAACAACCAAGTGTTTTTTTCTTCAGGTGTTTGCGAAAGAATAGTATCCAAATCTTCTTTGAATCCCATATTCAGCATTTCATCTGCTTCATCCAACACAGCAAAACGAACACTGCTAAGGTTTACACGTCTGCGGTCAATCATGTCGTTCATACGTCCTGGAGTGGCCACAACTATTTGTGCACCTCTTTTAATCTCTCTGCTTTGTGTGTCAATACTTGCTCCACCATATACCGCCACAATGTTGGCATCTTTTATATACTTGGTGAAACTTTGCAAATCTCTTGTAATCTGCATACATAACTCACGTGTAGGACACATAATCAATGCCTGTGTATCGCGCGAATTAAAATCAATCATCTGGATAAGCGGCAACCCAAAGGCAGCTGTTTTTCCGGTACCTGTTTGGGCCAAAGCCACAAGGTCGGTATTACCTTTTAATAATTCAGGGATTACTTTTTCCTGAATAGGTGTTGGGGTTTCAAAACCCAATTCTGTTACAGCTTTAACGATAAAATCGTTAAGCCCTAACGCTTCAAAATTGTTCATTTAATAATTTATTTTGTTTATTTTACAGTTGTCAACTTACCAGGAAGTATGTGTGAGTTGAATTCGACAACTGTATTAAGAAGCTCACCATCATTGGTATTGGAGCTATTTCGGCAAAGGATTACCAGTTGTAAATTCGTCTCAGCAAAAATCCTCTTTTGACTAAAACCGCGGCAAAAGTACTACTATTATTTGAATTGACAAAGAATTGGAAAATAATGTTTTTCTAAACCCTTCGAAAACTCTTTGAAATCAATAGTTTTGGGCGAATTAATTTTTCTAATTTAAATTTATCAATTCCCTTATTATTTCTTTATATGCTTCTATACCTTTATTAAGTGAAGAAACAGGGATACACTCATTTGTAGCATGAACAGTTTCAATCAATTGCTGGTTCAATTCCAGAGGAAGTAAACCATACGCTTTTATTCCTTTCGAACGGAAATAACTATTGTCAGTGGTGGCAGGAAACAGTACTGGCAAAACCTCACAACCAGGATATGTTTTCTTTAAAGCTAATTTAATAGCTCCAAATTTTTCATTCTGCTTGCTTGCCTTTTCCTCCGGGCTTTGGTCAATGATTTCAATTTCCACCTTTGGATTATGTATTCGTAATTTTAATTTGCGGATAAACTTTTTGGTTGAAACAGTGGGCACTAATCTACAATCGAAATACGACACTGCACTGCCCGGAATTACATTGGGCGGTCCGTTTGGGTTGGAATAGTTGGTTAATTGTATGGTGTTGGTTACTTCGGTTAACAATAATGGTTCTGAACTTAAAATTTTTCTACGGAAAGGTCGAAGCAAAAAACTATTAATATTTTTCAATACAAAACCGGTAAGTCCTCCATTCAGAATTCCTAAATCACGAAACATGTGGCGGGTGGTTTTATTAAAAGTAATGATTGGTTTCTCACTCGTTATTCGGTCAATTGCTTTTATCATAATGTTATTTGCCGAATTGGAAGAAGGAAGGGAGGAGTGTCCGTGTGTTTTTTGGTGAACAGAAAGTTTTAACCACAAACTTCTTTTCTCCACTACCGAAAGAAAAAAGATTTCTTTTTCAGGTTTGGATGGCAGCACTCCTTTCAGCCCTGCACCTCCTTCCCCGATGATAAGTGATGGATTTAAAAGAGGCAGATTATTTTCTACAATCAGTTTTGCACCGTTCTGTCCTCCGCTTTCTTCGCCAGAAACAAAGAGCACAGAAAAATTATAAGGGAGTGATTCTTTTTTTGCTTCTTCCAAATAAGTAGCTACTGCATGCAATTGCATTAACCCGATACCTTTCATGTCGAGGCAACCTCTGCCCCAGATGGTGTCATTTACAATTGCTCCTGAAAAAGGAGGGAAACGCCACTCTATGCTATCCACAGCAGGAACCACATCTATGTGACAAAGAAAAACAATGTTTGGTTTATGTTGTTCGAGCGGATAAAGCGAAGCAGAAAAATTAAATGCAGAATCCTGATTATTGAAAACATGGACAGAGAGCCCCATTTCTGTTGCTTTGTTTAATAAAAAATCACCAGCCTGTTTTTCGTGCCCTGAAAGGGAACGAAATTGTAAGAGTGCAGAAAGGTTTTGGGCTGGGGTTTTGGTGAGCAAGGTATCACTTGCAAAACAATGAATAGAAATAAAAAAGAATAATAAAATAAATTTGTTCATTGATACATAAACTTCCAAACTTGCTCTTTTGCGAGTTTGGAGGGGAGAAAGCTTTTATTGTTTTTCCAATCTTCCTGTATGAATAACTCCACTTTTGTTTTTTATTTCGTAAAAATAAATTCCTTTAGCAAACGATTCAGTATTGAGAATTACCGAGCCGGTAAAAGTTTGGTGAAGCAATTGCCTAGTTGTAATATCAAAAAGTGTTATTTCAGAAACCAAACTGCTATTTGATGATACAGTAAGTTGATTGGTAGCCGGATTTGGGAAAACTGTTATTTGATTTTCTTCTAGTTCGCTCACAGCATCTGTGCTACAAACACTAACAAAAGGAGGTAATTCTGCGGTGGTATATAAACGAACATGGTCCAAAATCAACTCTGTGCAAGGAATACAGATATGTCCCCAATTGGTAAACTTTATAGTATGAGAAGTAGAAGTAGCCTTGAACTGAATAATGAATCGTGTGCCAATGTGAACAGGATTTGCCTGTGTTGGTTTACATCTTAAAAAAGTATTTCCAAAACCAATATCAACAGCAAACACTCCGGGCAGCATCCATCCGTTTGTTTGTGGTTCTCCACCTGCCCAAAATTCTAAAACATAAGCTGTACCTACTGTTAATCCAGTAACCGTTTGCGACATACTTACTCCTGTGATGCCTCCATAAGTTGCATCGTTAGTAGGATAACCAGTTGGTATAGTTGTTATTTCGCAAGAGGTAGTAGCAAGACAAGACGTGTCATTAAATGTGCCAGAACAGGCATAAGCACTACTGCCATTACCAAAATATGCTGCTTTGGTTCCTTGGGGTGTTACTGTAAATGTATTATCATCAATGCTTGCATACGATGCAGTGCCTCCTCCGGTGCAAGTCCAGTTAGCAACAGAGCACGAATAATAACTGGAGTTAGGACAAAACGAACTCGTGTATTGATTAGAAAGACAAGTAGTGTTTTCGAAACTACCATTTACAATGTGATTGATCACATTCATTCCAATCGAGTCGTTTTGATTGAAACATTGAACGCACAGTATTTGAGCTGACGCAAACTGAAAGGTTGTAAAAATTAGTGCTGATAATAGATGTAGTTTTTTCATGTTGTTATGGTTTTTAAATGCGAAACAAAACTACTATTAATTTTGGTTAGGTTTATTTTTTTATTGAAAAGGGATTTATCGAAATTATTACTTTGTATACTGAGCTAAAGGAATTTTTGTAATTCTTGTTGCGAAATTATTATTCCCTTTTCCTTTATCGCCTGCTTTATGTAAACCGACCACCTCACCTTTTTTATTCATTAAAGGACTGCCACTACTTCCGCCTTCAGTTGGTACAGAATGTTCAATATCATTGTCATTTGGGAAAGAAGAAATAATTCCATCTTTTATGGAGAATAAATGTATGTTTGGATTTCCTATAATACAAACGGGTTGCCCTTCTTTTATTTTATCTTTTGAAATCTTTAAGGATTTAACATTTTCACCTTTTGTATTTATTTTGAATATTGCATAATCTAACTCTTCGTTTAAAGTATACCATTTTTCAATTTCGTAAACCTTTTTATCACCAGTATAAACAACACCTTGTGTTTTTAATGCCTGATAAATATGATGGTTTGTTATCGCATAGCCGTTTGAAGAAATGAAAAAACCGGTTCCGATTGGTATGATGTCATCTTCTTTCTTGAAATAATTATATTCAGTATCAAAAATCAACATCACTCCGGGTTTGTTATTTTCGTAAATAGTTTCCCAACTGAGCGATGTATTTAAATTATCTACCTCATTCAATTTATTTATCGCAACTATTTTATTATTTGGATAGGTTTGTCCAGGCTTAATCTCTAATGCCTTTTGATAAAAGGTCAATGCATCGTCAAATAATTTTTTCTTGTAAGCAGCATCTGCTAAATCAATCATTTTTTTGTATTCTTCATCTGCTTTTTGTTGCTCTATGGCAGCAATTGTTGCATCACATTCTCCAAGTTTACTATTCACATCTACTGCATCTGGTTTCAAACTTTTTGCTTGTTCATACATTGCTTTTGCTGTTTCATACTTTTTTGCCACCATCAAATTATTTCCCTGTACCATCAAGTTTTTATACTCTTTATCAATTCTTTCCTGTTCTTCTCTTTCAATTCCATTATCACATTCTTTACATTTATTAATTGCAGTTATATCTTTGATGATATACGTTAATGCTTTCTCAAAATTTATTTTTGCTTCACTGTAATTTTTGTTTGTTAATAGGGCATTGCCTTGTGCCATTTGTTCATTGTACAACCTTTCATTTTCTAATTGAGCAAGTGTCATATTTATTTCTTCGATTTTATCTTTCGGATATTTTTCTTTTGGCTTTATAGAACTTGCATTTTCAAAAAACGACTTCGCTTCTTTATAATTTTTCTCTTTCAATAAATCTTCGCCCTTCTTAATTGCCTCTGCATAAGCCAATGCTTTCAGTTGCTCTTCTTTTATTTTATCGTTTGCAGATGCTAATTTTATTTCAACTGTTGCGGTTGATTCATTTTTTGCAACAGCATAGGCTTTTGCTTCTAAATATGCTTTCTTTCCCTCTTCATATTTTTCTTCGTTCATTAATTTATCTCCCCTCTCCATTGCTAAATCATAAGGCAACTTGGTATTAATGAAATTCGGCACACTGGTAAACGAATTTGTCTGCACCGATTTGTCGTAATAATATTTACTATTTTCTACAGTAATTTGTTTTTTTACTTTATTTGTTTTGCGATACAGACAAGCCAAGTCAACGGTCCACACTACGCAGGCAGCACCTGCCAAGGCATACGATAGGGTTTGTTGTTGTTTTGCTTTATTAAAAAAATTATTGCTTGCCGAAACATCAAAAGAGTTTTTATAACTGTCATAACTCTTTACTGATTGAGAATTAAAATAAATGGAAGCCCCTATTGCTCCATATCCTGCCAATCCATAAATAAAATGGTATTTACCGTTTCGTATTCTGTAATCGCCCCAGCCGGGAATTACTGCCGACTTTAACAAATGCGTTGTAACCGGAATAGTAACTTTGGTAGCAATGTCAAGGGTTACATATATTTCCTCATCCAGCACATAACCATCTTTCTTTTGTTCCCAAATAATTGTTTTACCTGTACCTCCAGTTATCTCTTTTAAATCTCCACTTAACGAAACCGCATTTAGTTTCGCTCCGTTCTTTCTAAATACAGAAACAGTAATAGTATATAATTCATTCGGAGAAGAATTAATAATATCATAAGTGATAATTGTTTTCCCGTCAGAAAATCGAAAGTCAATGTTGGCAGTATTCACACCACTGGTTTGTGCTTTCACAAAACCAACAAGCAACACAAAACAAATGAGTAAATTATATTTTATTTCCAGTTTCATTTTTTATTTCCCGTTTCTTTGCGCTCTTTGCGTCTTTGCCAGACACCATTTTAATAAGTAAACGACCTTACAATTCCATATTTTATTGTGTTTCCCTTTCTAGCGAATGCTTTATAATAATAGGTAGTGCCCGAAACCAAGCCACTCAGGTTGGAATAATATTGCCCTGTTGTTGATGCTGCCCCTTGCGAAATTACATTATCGTTAAAGTTAGGATTCGAGGTTGTAGTCGACCAGCACATACCATGGTCAGTAACAGGCAACACACCTAAGTTCACTATCGTTCCTTGCAATGAGGCGGTATTCCCTGCAATTGAATGACTATTTGTAGTCACCACTAAATCAGGAATGAGAATAGTTAATTCGTTACTATAAATAATTATGCTATTGTTTAATTTCAGATATGCTCTAACATAATAAGTAGTCACCATACTCAGGTTGGTTAATGTGGAACTGAAATTTCTATCTGTTGCAATTGTACCATAGTTTGTTTTATTATCAGCAATGGTTGGTGCGGCATGTGTTGCCCAGCAGTGCCCGTACTCCATGCCACTCAATGCTCCAATATTAGTGATGCTTCCATCCACCGAAAGAGTAGTTTCGTTTTGAATAGTAAGATTAGTAGCGGTAACTGCTATTGCAGTATAAGCAGAAAGAGTAAATGTTTTTATTTCACCATACACTGTTTCATCACCATTGGTAGCATACGCACATACATAATAAATAGTGCTTGCCGAAATATTATTTATTGAACTTGTGAAAGCAAAACCAGCACTTGCATTCGTAAACTCTGTTTTGGTATCATTTATAGTAGGCGTTGCATTGGTCGACCAGCAATGCCCGTACTTGGTAATACCTTGTTTTGAAATATCTATTATGGTTCCGCCAACAGTTACTGCTGTGTTAGCAATTGAAACCTCATCAGTAGTTATTTTAGTAATACGGTTTATTTCTATTTTCTTACATGAAAATAAAAGTAGCAATGCGAAAAATAATATATGGTGTTTTTGTTTCAACAGTTGTGTGTTTATTTAAAGTGTAAATGTAATTCTTAATTTCATATACCTTATTTCTTTCCTTTTATTTTAAACCCAATTTGTTTTTGTTTCTTCGGCTCCTCTTTCTTTACAAGCAGTTCATCAAGGTATTGAAAAACCACTTCTATGTTTTTAGTATTGTTATCTGTTTTCTTTTTTAGTTCTTCATATCCTAATCTTAGTTCGGTATTGTCAATAAACATTTGCCTTATTCGAGTAAAGATGCGCATTATTTGAATGTTTACTGCTATTGCTTTTTTGCTTTTCAAAACTGATGAAAGCATTGCTACACCCTGTTCGGTGAAAGCAAAAGGATTGTATTTACTATATTTTCCTCTCCCATTCTCTAAGGTCGCAATTTGCGACCTTAGAGAATTATACTCGTCTCTTGTGAGTTCAAACATAAAATCTTCTGGAAACCTACCGATGTTCCTTTTGACAGATTCTTTCAAGTGTTTTGTTTCTACTCCATAAAGCTTTGCCAAATCTTGGTCTAACATCACTTTTTGTTTCCTGATGTAGTAAATATTATTCATTATTATTTCATCGGGTACGGTGATAGATGTTTCTTTTTTAGCCATATTTTTATTATTGGTTTATGTTATTTTCCAAATCTTGAGGTCGCAATTTGCGACTTCAAGTTCTGAGGTGCCAAATTGGCACCTCAAAGATTTTATTTTCACTTCAAAATTGGAGGTCACAATTTGTGACCTCAAGTTTTCAACTGTAGACAATTTGTCGACAGTTTAATTTTACCATCCGTTGCTTCCATTTTCAACTGTCCGATTTTTTCGGACAGTTCACTTCCTTCCGCTTTCATCTTGGTTTTTAAATCTCCCCAATACTTTCTAGGACGGTCTGAGCCTGTTAGTATTTCAATAATATCTACTATACTGAAATACCATTTCTCTTCTTTCTCATTCCATTCGGAACGAATTTTTTTGCTCTCAAATAATTTCAGGTTGCTCATTATATATGTCTCCTTTTATATTTTTCTCTCGTTTCATAATCTGCTACTCCTTCTTCCATTTTACCGAAATCATCTGTTGTATGCAGCCATTTGTTTTTGCCTATTGCTGTTGGCTTTTCTATTAAATCAGTTTCATCCTCTTCATTACTGCTCATATAGTTTTTTTGATTTTCCTTTATAGCATCACTTTTATAAAGTAAATACATTACTACTATCCCTGTTGCAATACCTAAAATTGAATAGATGCTCATTAAATTTTTCTTTTTGCATTTCGTTTGTTGGCGAAAAAACACCAACAAGGGCTGAATTGTATTTATTTGTTTCCATCTTGATGTCGCAAACTGTGACCTCAAGTTCTAAGGTACCAAATTGGCACCTCAAAGATTTATATTTGTTCTTCTTTATTGGAGGTCGCAATTTGCGACCTCCAATATCTGCAATACTTTAACCATATTGGTATCGTAATTTGAGATACCATCTCTAAGGTCACAAATTGTGACTTTAGAGATTTTTTAATCCTTCTGCTTTAAGATTCCAATTTGGAATTATAAAAAATTTCAGTTGGTACAAAACACCAACAAATACATCAAATTCGTTTTTTCATTCGATTTACAGATACTGCGTAGCCGTCTATTAATTGTTCGAAATGTTCTTTAACAGGTGCAAAATCAATTGGTAGTTTATTAAATTCTGCTTTTACCAATTCGTTACTTTTGGCTGTTTCTTTAAATTCAAAATAGGATATAATAAAGTTGTGATACGCTTCCTGCAAATCCGAATAATGTTGACATATTCCTCTGTACAATTTTATCATTACTTCCATTCCTTCCCCTTCATCCTCTGGTTCTTCCGACTCTATATCATCCAAAAAAGCATATGCCTCCTGATAACATTTTATACATATATAATGGTCTTCGGCAAATCGGTTGATTACCGGATGTATTAATTTTAAATTGAAAAAGTTTTTTTCTGCCATAGTATTTTTATTTTTTCCTTTTCAGCGTTTGTTGGTGAAATAACACCAACAAAGGCATCATTTTTCAGAACACCTGCAACGGCTAAACAAAGGCAGCCTTTCTGCTTTTATTTCTGAACACCAACAATGGCTTAATGTTGCTCATTGTATATGTTTTGTTTTGTTTGTCTCTTATTCTTTTTTGCTCTGCTTTCCCATCATTAAAATCTACACTCTTCCCTTCTTATTTTTTCTATTCATTCGTTTGTTGGTGAGGGCAAATGTATAGTATACATTTGAGCCAGTATGTGTGAAAGCAACAAAGGCAGCCTTTCTGCTATTAGTTCAGAACACCAACAATGGCTAAAAAATCTACACTCATGTCTTCTTATTTTTTTTCCCTTCTTACGTTTGTTGGTGAAAAAACACCAACAAAGGCAGCCTTTCTGCTAATTTTTTAGAACACCAACAACGGCTAAAAAAAATCACTTTTATTTAACTCCGATTAAATCTCGGAATTCTTTAGCAAGTTTCAGTCTTTCCTCTTTAATTTCCTTTTTGACTTTCTTTTCAGCACTTTGCCATATTTTAAGAGGGTTTTCATCATCGTTAGTGAAAGTATCAGCACCTCCAGATACTCTTATTTGTTCGCGAAATGTATAATTCTGTTTCGCTTTACACATTCTATCAATTACATCTAAACATTCATTTAGAGTCTTTTCAATACTGTTACATTGATTTTCACTAAAAAATATCCGATTGACTTCCAACAAATCCTTTGTTTGATTTAATTGTTTTATAGCACTTTCTTCTCGCACATTATCGTTAATCCAATCTGGTCCTTGAGCTGTTGTTGTGAGTGTTTTAAGTTTTTCTTCTAAATTGTATAAAGACTGAAATATTTCTTTGATAACATTGCCTCTTTCTTCATTTAATTTTGAAAATCTTATTTGATGTTCAATCTTTAATAAATCTAATTTATTTTTATGATTCGCAAGAATTATGTCTGAACTTTTAGTAATAATTGTTTTTCCTAGAAAAACAATTATTACACCAATTGTGGAGCTTCCCGCTAATACTGTTACAATGTAACGTGTTATTTCCATTTTCTATTTTAAATAACCTGAAATAGAAACGGGAGAAGTGCCTGTACTCATAATAATAGTGCCAGCATCAAACATTAGTATTTCAGCAATATCAGTGGTTGAACCTGTGTATGTATCTCCATTAATAAATTGAGCCTTGAAACCACTTCCAAAACTCTTTAAATAAAAGGTTTTGCCAGAAGGTACAGTATAGGTTAGGGTATTTGTAACTTGAGTATTAATTATTTGTATGCCGGATGTTTGATTAACGATAACACCACATAAGTAATATGGATTTGTAAGTGATATTGTTGTACCGGTAGGGAAAACGGGAAAACCATAAATATTTCCCGTCTGGTTATCCCATTTATTGGTTAAATAAAAATTTTTACCTGAAGGGACAGTATATGTTACTATTGGTCCAGCCCCGGCTTTCTTTAAAACAACAGGAATTCCATCAGTACCTTCCGGGAATTTTAAAGAGCGTGTAGTATTAATATAGATTGAATTCCCTTGCGAAATAGAAATAGTGTCTTGGTTATTACTTAAATTTTGAAGTTCGTTAGTTGAAGAAGCATCAGGCAATGTAATCGAATTACCATTTGAAATACTAACTGTTCCTGCATTTATACTCAAGTTCTGCAATTCATTAGTTGCAGAACTATCAGGCAAATGAATTGAGTTTCTGCTTGAAATGCTAATCGCCCCTTGGTTAATGCTTAAATCTTGTAATTCATTTGTTATAGAACTATCAGGTAAAGAAATAGAATTTCCTTTTGAAATATGTATTGTTCCTTGATTAATAGAAAGACTCTGTATCTCATTAGTGGTATCCCTATCAACATCATGAGGAAACACCACATTGTTTCCCATGCTAATATTTAAAGTATCATTATTCAAACTTAAATTTTGCAATTCATTGGTAGGGCTTGCATCTAGGTCAACAACACCACTTAAATAAACTGCATTACCATTAGAAATATGCAACGAATCACCGATTAAAGAAAGATTCTGCAATTCATTCGTTGGGTTGCTATCTGCATCAGGAGGCAAAGCAATGGTATTGCCATTAGAAATACTTAAATTATTACCAACAACAGAAAGGTTTTGCAATTCGTTGGTCGCGCTGGTGTCATGGTCGTTGTTGCTGTTTCCTGCTTTTTCGGCATAGAGGGCATAGGGCACAGAAAGTATCTGGGAAGTGCCCATAAACAGGTATGTACTGCCACCGTTAATGTCTAACTCGGTTTTTACAAAGTAGGTGGTTGCACCCCAGCTAATGGTTGCAAAGTTTCCGCTTGCTACTGTGCCTGCACCTATGTTTAAAGACACCACCCCATAGTCGTTGGTACTTAATGTTTGAGTTTCCATGTAAACAATGCTACCGCTTGCACTGCCAGCCAATATGCTTGTACGGATAGAAATAACACGGTTTACAGCTAATGCACCCGTAGCATCGCGCACCACACTCTGGTATTTGAAGGATTGGGGGGCTTGGGCGAAGCCCCTCCCAGCCTCCCCGAAGGGGAGGAGTAGTGTTACAGATAAAAAAAAGATTATTTTTTTCATATTGTTTGGTTTGTTTAATTATTGGAACGCAGATGACGCAGATTAGGCGGATAAAATATGATTTTTAAAATCCTTTTAAATCATAAAAATCAGCGTCATCTGCGTTCCATTTATTTTTTATTGTTTAATAATCTTATACGTTTTTAAATTATTTTTATCAGCATCTGTAATCACCACAAAATAAATACTGTTTGTAAATGCAGTAATATCTAAGATTTCCTGCTGTCTGTTGTTTATTTCTTTATTCAATATCAATTTCCCCTGCGCATCCATCACCTTAATAGTAAAGAGCGAATTTACGTCTGCTTTAATAAAAACAGCAAAAATACCGTTAGAAGGGTTTGGGAACAAATCAATGGAAATAGTAGAAATGGCTGGCAGTTCATCCACTGCCAATATTAAATAACTGCCCTGCTCAAAGCCCTGGGTTAGTTTTCCTCCTGAATTGCTGTACGTTTCGGTCAGTGGTTCTCCCATTGTAAACTGCATACTGCCATTTATTTGCTGGTAATATCCTCCCCCGCTTGTGTTAATAGTTTGGGTAAAAGTCTGAGCGGTGCAATGGATAATGGAGAATTGACAATTGAGAATGAGGAGAAGTAATAAAAGTCGTTTCATAAAATGTTTGGTTTTAGGGAAACAAATGTATTAATAAAATGATTAGTTGTAGAGTATTCTTGTTTTGGAAGTGTCATTATTTTTGTTTTTCAAAGGTATTTCCCTTAAAAACATACTGTAATAGAAAATTGTTGAAGCAAATCCCCGACTGGGAGATAGGTCCGTACAGTTGTTTGCACCCGCTCCCCGACAGGGAGATAGGTCTGCGCAGTTGTTTGCATCAACCACCCGACTTGGAGATACGTCCGTACAGTTGTTTGCATGAACCACCCGACAGGGAGATACATCCGTGCAGTTGTTTGCATCAACCACCCGACTTGGAGATACGTCCGTACAGTTGTTTGCATCTACCCCCAGACTTGGAGATACGTCCGCACAGTTGTTTGTACCCATCCCCCAGTCGGGGAGCACCCCAAAACACTTTTTTAGTCTTTTTTCGATATCTGAGTGGCAGTTTTAAAAATATTTTCAACGTTTTGTTGTTTATATAAATAAATTTTCTACTTTTGCCGTCCCTAAAAAAAATAATGAGGGGAATTTATATAAATAAATAAGTAATAATGTCTGGAATAATAGGTAAAAAAGTAGGAATGACCAGTATCTTCGGTGCCAATGGTAAATACATACCATGCACAGTAATCGAAGCTGGTCCTTGTGTGGTAACACAAGTAAAAACCTTGGAGAAAGACGGATATGCTTCAGTACAACTTGCTTTTGATGAAAAGAAAGAAAAACATACTTCTTCTGCCATGAAAGGTCATTTTGCTAAAGCTAAAACTACTCCTAAACGTAAAATTGCTGAATTCAAATATTTTGAAACAGAACAAACCCTTGGTGGTACTGTTGATGTCAATTTGTTTGTGGAAGGCGATTTTGTTGATGTATCAGGTACATCAAAAGGAAAAGGATTTCAAGGGGTTGTAAAACGTCACGGCTTTGGCGGTGTTGGTGGTACCACTCACGGTCAGCACGACCGTTTGCGTGCACCAGGTTCTTTGGGAGCTTCTTCTTGGCCATCACGCGTATTCAAAGGAATGAGAATGGGCGGACGTATGGGCGGAGATAGCGTTAAAATTCAGAACTTAGAAGTAGTAAAAGTGATTGCTGAAAAAAATCTTTTGATAATCAAAGGTTCGATAGCAGGAGCAAAAGGTAGTTACGTAACAATCGAAAAATAGAAATGGAAGTATCAGTAACAAATATAAGCGGTAAAGCTACTTCTAAGAAAGTGAGCTTGAGTGATGCCATATTCGGCATTGAGCCAAACGACCATGCGATATATCTTGATGTGAAACAACATCAGGCAAACCAACGTCAGGGGACTCATAAATCGAAAGAAAGAAATGAAGTTTCGGGTTCTACTAAGAAATTAGGAAGACAAAAAGGTGGAGGTGGTGCACGTTCTGGAAGCATTAAGTCGGGAACAAAAGTAGGAGGAGGTCGTATTTTTGGACCGCGTCCGAAAGATTATTCTTTTAAATTGAATAAAAAATTAAAACGCCTTGCCCGTATGTCGGCATTGGCTTATAAAGCAAAAGAAAGCAATATTACTGTTTTGGAAGACTTCAATTTTGATGCTCCAAAAACCAAGCAATATGCTGATTTGATGAACAATTTGAAGCTGGCAGATAAAAAAACACTGTTAGTGTTGGGTGCATTGAATAAAAATATACTTTTGTCGTCCCGAAATTTAACCAATGCAAAAGTGGTTACTGCTTCGGATTTGAACACTTACGATATTTTAAATGCAAGTAGTTTATTACTTGTTGAAAGTTCGGTTAAGGAAATTGAAAATTTGTTAAGCAACTAAGAACATGAGCATAATAGTAAAACCGGTAATTACCGAAAAAATGACAGGACAAAGCGAGAAGATGGGTCGCTATGGCTTTATAGTAGCAAAAACTGCTAATAAAGTTCAAATAAAAAGTGCTGTTGAAAAGCTATACGGAGTGTCTGTAACTTCAGTTAACACACAAAACTATGTGGGGAAAGTAAAAACCCGCAACACCACTCAAGGTACAGCAATAGGAAGAGTGAAACAAAACAAAAAAGCAATTGTTACCCTGAAAGCAGGCGAAACAATTGATTTTTACGCAAGTATTTAATATTAAGTAACTATACAGGTTAGTGACCTGTGATAATAAATAAACTAAAATGGCATTAAAGAAATTAAGACCTTTAACACCCGGTCAACGCTTTAAATTAGTCAGCGATAACGCTGATATTACTTCCGATACTCCTGAAAAGAGTTTGTTGGTTCCTTCTAAAAAATCGGGAGGACGTGACAATACAGGTAAGATGACAATGCGCTACATAGGCGGTGGTCACAAACAACAATACCGTATTATTGATTTCAAAAGAGATAAAGCAGGAGTTCCTGCTACTGTTAAAACAATTGAGTATGACCCTAATCGTACTGCACGTATTGCTTTGTTGCATTATGCAGATGGTGAGAAACGTTATATTGTTGCTCCTGCAGGATTACAGGTAGGTGCAAAATTAATGTCAGGCAGCACTGCAACTCCGGAAGTAGGAAATGCAATGTTTTTGTCAGATATTCCGTTGGGAACAACTATTCACAATATTGAGTTACGTCCAGGGCAAGGAGCTATCATGGCTCGTAGTGCTGGTTCGGCTGCTCAGTTGAGTGCAAGAGATGGTAAGTATGCAGTAGTAAAAATGCCATCGGGCGAAACTCGTATGATTTTGGTTACTTGTATGGCTACTATTGGTTCAGTATCTAATGCCGACCATAATTTGGAAATCAGTGGTAAAGCAGGTCGTACACGTTGGGCTGGTCGCAGACCAAGAACACGTCCGGTAGCTATGAACCCGGTTGATCATCCAATGGGTGGAGGTGAAGGTAGAGCTTCAGGAGGTCACCCACGCTCTCGCAAAGGGTTGCCTTCTAAAGGTTACAAAACACGTTATCCGAAGAAAGCTTCGAATAAATACATTATCGAAAGAAGAAAAAAATAATTTAATATAGTTTACTGGCCCAACTGAAAGGAAGGGGTTCACAACAAAAAAAACAAAAAATGGCACGTTCGTTAAAAAAAGGTCCTTTTATAGATTGGAAATTAGAAAAAAAATTGATGGCTGTTCAAGCATCAGGTAAAAAAACAGTTATCAAAACATGGTCGCGCAGATCAATGATTTCTCCGGATTTCGTAGGTTTGACAGTAGCTGTACACAATGGTAATAAATTTATTCCTGTGTATGTTACAGAAAATATGGTAGGTCATAAATTCGGTGAGTTTGCTCCAACCCGTACGTTCAGAGGTCACTCAGGTAACAGAGATAAAGCAGCATAGGTCCAATTAGGAATTAGGAATTAAAAATTAGGAATTTTATATAATAATAACAATGGGTGTTAGAAAAAAAAACGCAGCAGATGCACGCAAAGAGGCAAACAAAACACGGTATTTTGCCGAGTTAAAAAATTGCCCTACATCTCCTCGTAAGATGAGATTGCTTGCTGACTTAATCAGAGGCAAAGAAGTATTTATGGCTTTGAATATTTTGAAATTCAATCCAAAAGAAGCTTCTATAAGATTAGAAAAATTACTTGCTTCAGCAATTAATAATTACGAAGCAAAAACAGGAAACCGTCCTGAAGACAGCAACCTGATAGTTAAAGAAATATTTGTGGACAGCGCCCTTCAAATGAAACGTTTGAGAACTGCTCCTCAGGGACGTGCAAACAGAGTAAGAAAACGCTCTAATCACGTTACAATAATTGTTGACAGCAAACCAGTTGCTGCAAAAAGTACTAACAAAGAAGAAACTAAATCATAAAATAAAAAATAATTAATGGGACAAAAAGCAAATCCAATAGGCTTACGTTTAGGAATCATCAAAGGATGGGATTCAAACTGGTACGGAGGGAAAGATTTTTCTGACAAAATAGTTGAAGACCACAAAATCAGAACTTATCTAAAAGCACGTTTAACGAAAGCTAGTATTTCGAAAATTGTGATTGAAAGAACTGTAAAAATAATTACTGTAACCATTAATACTTCTCGTCCCGGAATTATTATTGGAAAAGGAGGACAAGAGGTAGATAAGATTAAGGAGGAGTTGAAAAAAATTACAAAAAAAGATATTCAGATAAATATTTTTGAAATAAAAAGACCGGAGTTGGATGCTCGTTTAGTAGCAGACAGTATTGCCCGTCAGATTGAAGGACGTATTTCTTTCCGTAGAGCGATGAAAATGACAGTTGCTTCCACCATGAGAATGGGAGCTGAAGGAATAAAAGTAAAATGTTCAGGTCGTTTGGCTGGAGCAGAGATGGCTCGTGTAGAAGGATATAAAGAGGGTCGTACTCCATTGCACACATTGCGTGCTGATATTGATTATGCATTGGCAGAAGCTCATACAACTTATGGTCGTATTGGGGTAAAAGTTTGGATTTGCAAAGGAGAGATTTATGGTAAACGCGATTTGTCGCCAAATGTGGGTAACTCTACCGTTGGACCAAAAGATGGAAAAAGCAATGATAGAGGAGGAGATAGAAAATTTGATAAACGCGGACCAGGCGGACCTAGAAAACCAGGAGGAAGAGACGGAGAAAGAAGAGAGCCGAGAAAATAGTTAATAGCGAATAGTTAATAGTGAACAGTAAATTGAAATAAAAAAGAAATACAATGTTACAGCCGAAAAGAACCAAGTTTAGAAAAATGCACAAAATGAAGATGAAAGGAAACGCTAAGCGTGGCGATCAACTTTCGTTCGGTTCATTTGGATTAAAAGCTACTGAAGGATGTTGGGTAACAGCTCGTCAGATAGAAGCTGCAAGGGTTGCAGTGACACGTTTTATGAAACGTGAAGGTCAAATATGGATTTGTGTGTTTCCTGACAAACCAATTACCAAAAAACCAGCTGAGGTGCGTATGGGTAAAGGTAAAGGTAGCCCGGAATATTGGGTAGCGGTGGTAAAACCAGGAAGAATTATTTTTGAAGCAGAAGGTGTGCCGTTGGAAGTTGCAAAAGAAGCATTACGTTTGGCAGCTGCTAAATTACCGGTAACTACTAAGTTTGTGGTAAGAAGAGATTATTCGGCTGAAACAGCTTAATATTATACTAATAGAATAGAATAAAAAAAATGATACAAACAGACATTAAACAGCTTTCTACAAAAGATTTGACAGAAAGAATTAAAGACGAAAGAGGTACTTTGGCAAAACTTAAATTGAACCATGCCGTGTCTCCAGTCGAAAACCCTGCTAAGATAACTTACAGTAGAAAAACAGTAGCAAGATTATTAACAGAACTTCGCTCGAGAGAAATAGCTGAAGCGAAAAAATAATAAAAAATGGAAGATAGAAACTTAAGAAAAGAAAAGATTGGTTTGGTTACCAGCAACAAAATGGACAAATCAATTGTTGTATCGGTGGAACGTAAAGTGAAACACCCGAAATATGGTAAATTCGTGAAAAAAACTACCAAGTTTATTGCTCATGATGATGCGAATGCATGCAGTATTGGGGATACAGTGAAAATTATGGAAACTCGTCCCATCAGCAAAAACAAATGCTGGAGATTGGTTGAAGTGTTGGAGAAAGTAAAATAATTTTATATTTAAATAAAAAAAGATGTTACAACAAGAATCAAGATCATTAGTGGCTGATAACAGCGGTGCAAAAGAAGTACTCGTTATCCGTGTACTTGGAGGAACCAAAAAAAGATATGCTTCTATTGGCGATAAAGTAGTTGTTACTGTAAAACACGCTTTGCCTTCAGGAAATATTAAAAAAGGTGCTGTGTCGAAAGCAGTGGTGGTAAGAACAAGAAAAGAAATCAGCCGTGCTGATGGTTCATACATTCGTTTTGACGATAACGCAGTGGTATTATTAAATGCTACTGACGAGTTGAGAGGTACCCGTATTTTTGGCCCCGTTGCCCGCGAATTGAGAGATAAAAATTTTATGAAAATTATTTCTTTAGCACCTGAAGTGCTTTAAGAATTAGGAATTAAGAATTAGGAATTAAGAATTCAAAAATAGAAAATGTCAACAAAATTACATATCAAAAAAGGAGATTCGGTAAAAGTTCTTGCCGGTGATTCAAAAGGTCAGGAAGGCAAAGTGCTTTCGGTGGACAAGGTAAAAAACAGAGCATTTGTAGAAGGTGTTAATTTGGTATCTAAACATACCAAACCATCTGCTCAAAACTCTAATGGTGGAATTGTGAAGCAGGAAGCTTCTGTCCACGTTTCTAATCTAATGTTGATTGAACCGGGAACAGGAAAACCTACTCGTGTGGGTCGTAAATTAGATGAGAAAACAAACAAACTATCTCGTTATTCAAAAAAATCAGGAGAATTAATAAAATAAAAAATGGCATATTCACCACGTTTAAAAGATAAATATAAAGCAGATGTAGTGCCTGCTTTACAAAAAAAGTTTGGTTACAGCAGTTCGATGCAAGTACCAAAAATTCAAAAAATTTGCCTTAACCAAGGAGTTGGTGATGCGGTTTCTGATAAAAAATTAATTGAAGGAGCTATCAAGGAAATGACTACTATCAGCGGACAAAAGGCTGTTGCAACTATTTCTAAGAAAGATATTTCTAACTTCAAACTTCGTAAAGGGGTTCCGGTTGGGGTTAGAGTAACTTTGAGAGGAGATACTATGTATGAATTCCTAGACAGATTAATTTCTGTAGCCTTGCCTCGTATCCGCGATTTCAGAGGAATCAACGATAAAGGTTTTGATGGAAACGGAAACTATACCCTTGGTGTTACCGAGCAAATCATTTTCCCGGAAATTGATATTGACAAAGTAAATAAGATTATGGGTATGGACATTACATTTGTAACCAACACACCTAATGACGAAGAAGCATTGGCATTGTTGAGCGAGTTTGGGATGCCTTTCAAAAATCAACCAAAGAAATAGGCTATAACCAATAGTTAATAGCAAACAAACTAACATATTAAAATAAATAAAAGAATAGAATGGCAAAAGAATCAATGAAAGCAAGAGAAGTGAAACGTAAACGTCTTGCAGACTTATACGCTGACCGCAGAAAAGCATTAAAAGCTGCTGGCGATTCAGTAGGATTACAAAAACTTCCAAGAGCATCTGCTCCTTGTCGTCAGCGTAACCGTTGTAAATTAACTGGTCGTTCAAGAGGGTATATGCGTCAGTTTGGTCTTTCGCGTAACACGTTTCGTGAAATGGCATTGGATGGTACCCTTCCGGGAATCACTAAGGCAAGCTGGTAGTTTTAAAAATACTAAATTCCAATGTATAAATTCTAAACATTTAGATTATATACATCATAAAAAAGTCCTTTTCTGAATTTCAGAACAGGACTTTTTTTTTAAAAGCTACTGAATTGGCACTCTTCATCTGATTCTCTACACTCTTCGTCCAGTTCTCAACACTCCTGGATGAATTCTCTACACTCTTCGTCTGGTTCTTAACACTCCTAGATGAATTCTCTGCACTCTTCGTCCGGTTCTCAACACTCCTGGATGAATTCTCTGCACTCTTCGTCCGGTTCTCAACACTCCCGGATGAATTCTCAACACTCCTCGTCTGGTTCTCAACACTCCTAGATGAATTCTCTACACTCCTCGTCCAGTTCTCAACACTCTTGGATTAATTCTCACAAAATGCGATTATTGCTTTATAAATTTACTCCTTACTATTCCTGTTTCGGTAGTAGTTTCAATAAAATACATTCCTGTTTTCAATCCGCTAATATCTAATGTGACTGATGATGGATGATTGCTGACCGATGATTGTTGAACAAGTTCTCCTAAAACATTATATATAAGTAGTTCTTTTAGCTTTAATTTTTCTGTTTGAATTGTTAAGGAGGAAGTGGCTGGGTTGGGGAAAAGCTGGAGGGAGGATTGAATAAAAATTTCAGTTGTATATACTGTTGAGCTGCTACAATTATATTTTGCCGCAAATAATTCTTCCGTTCCTAATGTTTGAATAAGTGAAGTTCCTCCAATCATAAATGGAGTAATCCATCCAAATTCAGAATAAACATATGCATTCCCAAAAATATCCGAAGTCATTACATCACTTTGCTCATCTAAGCCTGAAGCTACTTCGGAAGCACAAATAACATTCCCATTAAAATCAAATTTAACTAAAAACAAAGGGTGAAAGGAAACAGCAGGTTGAAACAAAGTATCAGTATCAAAAATAATATTATCATAATCAAATTGCCCAGATAGATAAAAACCTGCAGCGTCTGTGGCAATTGAATACCCTTTATCTATGCTTGCTCCTCCATATTTTTTCGCGAAAATTACTGTTCCATTTAATGAGTATTTAACAACAAAAACATCATTATGATGAGATGCCATTGGAGGTAAATATCCATCGACATTTATCAATGTATCTGTTCCGAAAATAATTGTATTACTAACAAAACTACCAGTAACGTAAACTGAACCAGAGCTTGGTCCAGAGTTATCAATAGCAACATCAGTACCTTCATCGTAATAGCTATTCCCTGCTCTATTAACCCATACAAAGGCTCCTAATGAGGAATATTTTGCAATAAACATATCATATCCTCCGTAATTGGACAATGTATCCGTTCCGAATACAGGATGAATGCTTGTGTATTTTCCAGTAATATAAACATCATTTGTTGAATGGTCTGTAGCAATGGAATTTGCAATATCATAGCTTGTACCGCCTGCACTCTTTGCCCAAATTGGGGTTCCCGAAGAAGAGTATTTAACCACAAATAAATCACAATAGGCACCCGAAGTAGAAGTATTGGTTAAGGTATCAGCTCCTAAAATTATCGTAGGGCTATAAAAATAGCCTGTTAAGCAAACATTATTTGATGCGTCTGTCGTTATAGAATTTCCTTCATCATCTCCAACTCCACCAAAACTTATTGCCCATAGAACATTTCCTGTAGGTGAATACTTTACAATAAACACATCTTTACCTCCAGAATTCGTCAGTGTTGTGGAACCAAAGACAATGGTTGGACTGGTAAAATACCCTGTAACATATATATTCCCTGATGCGTCAGTTGCAACGGAATTGCCTAGATCGCTACCACTACCTCCTGCACTTCTAACCCAAAGTACCACACCAGTTGAGGAGTACTTAACTAAAAACACATCCCATGTACTTCCTGTTATTGTAAATGAACCAAAAGTAGTAGTGCCGCCATAATGTCCTGTTCCATATAGATTGCCCGATGCATCAGTTGCACAGCTAGTCCCTTCTCCTCCTCCCGAAGTGGTCGATGTCGATTGTTTTGCCCAAATCCAACTCCCTGTTTGTCCATAAGTAATTTGAGATAGTGAAACAGTAATTAGGTAAACAATAAAACTAGATAGAATAGTTTTTTTCATCACAAATGGATTTAAAAATTTTATCCTTCAAAATTAAGAAATAAAAACAGCAAACAAACTATTTTCTTTCTCTGTGAAACTCTCCTTCTTCTCGGTGTCCTCCGTGTTGAAAAAAATCTCCGTGTTGAAAAAACAATTACATTTGCACTTCAAAAAAATGAAATAAAAAAATGAGAACTTTAGAATTCAGAGAAGCACTGCGCGAAGCATTAAGCGAAGAAATGCGCAAAGATGAAAAAATATTTTTAATTGGGGAGGAAGTAGCAGAATATAACGGTGCATATAAGGTAAGTAAAGGTATGCTTGCTGAGTTTGGTGAAAAAAGAATTATAGATACTCCCATTGCTGAACTTGGTTTTGCTGGTATTGCTGTAGGTGCTGCCATGAACGGCCTGCGCCCCATTGTAGAGTTTATGACGTTTAACTTTTCATTGGTTGCCATCGACCAAATAATAAATAGTGCCGCAAAAATGATGAGCATGAGTGGCGGACAGTTCAGCTGCCCTATGGTGTTTCGTGGCCCTACTGCTTCTGCAGGTATGTTGAGTTCTCAGCATTCGCAGGCGTTCGAAAACTGGTATGCCAACTGTCCGGGATTAAAAGTAGTGGTTCCATCTATTCCATCAGATGCCAAAGGGCTTTTGAAATCAGCTATTCGTGACAATGACCCTGTTATATTTATGGAAAGTGAACAAATGTATGGTGACAAAGGAGAAGTGCCGGAAGGAGAATACCTTATCCCTATTGGTGTTGCAGATATTAAAAGAGAAGGGAAAGATGTAACCATTGTTTCGTTTGGCAAAATAATGAAACAGGCATTAGGTGCTGCAGCTGAATTGGAAAAAGAAGGCATAAGTGCTGAAGTGATTGATTTACGTACCGTTCGCCCGATTGACTATGATACAGTAATTGCTTCTGTCAAAAAAACAAATCGTTTGGTAATTGTGGAAGAAGCTTGGCCTCTTGCTTCCATCTCTTCCGAAATAGCTTTCAAAGTTCAGAAAGATGCGTTTGATTATTTGGATGCGCCCGTACTGAGAGTTACTGCTGCTGATGTTCCGTTGCCTTATGCCCCTACCTTGATTGATGCTTCTTTGCCAAACGTGGCACGAGTGGTGAAAGCAGTGAAGGAAGTGATGTATGTCAGGAAGTAGTTTTGGTAAAATAATTTGGGCGTGCCCCCGATGAAAAATCGGGGTCGGGCTTTCCGCTTCAATCTTTTTTGTGAAGAACAAAAAGGATTTTCGCTACAATCCCTCACGCAACGCTTCGTAACGTTTACTCGTAAATCTAACTATTTTGGGTTAAGCAACCATTTCCTCTCCCCTTCGGGGAGAGATAGAGAGAGGCTGAGGCACTTGCTTATTTTACAAGGCTCACACTGCCTATATATTTGTGGTCTTGTTTCATGTTATCTTTTATCTTGATAACGTATACATAAACATCTTCTTGAGCTATTTCGTTTCCGTTATGCACATTGCCTAACCAATGTTTGGAAATATCATCTCCATAAAAAATTAAGTTGCCCCAGCGGTCGTAAATGGACATTTCAAATTCTTTTATGTTTTCACCTTTACCAAAAAACTCATCGTTTATTCCATCCTCATTTGGAGTAAATGCATTGGGAACATAGAAGGTAAACAAGGGATTAATTACCAAACAGAGCGTGGTACTGTCAATACAAACTCCATTGGCAGCAATTAAGTTAATACAATAACTGCCAACAGCTCCATAAGCGTGGGTTGGGTTTTGAGAAGTACTCGTGTTATTTGCTCCTGATGAAAAATCACCAAAATTCCACGACCATGAAGTAGCACCCACTGATTCGTCTGTAAAATGAATAACCGGATTTTCGATACTGCTTGTTAACGGAGCATAAAAACTTGCAACAGGAAAGGTAGCCACAATCACCGCAATAAAAGTTCTCGGACCTTCGCATCCGTTTATTGTTTGCGAAACATAATAATTAGTGGTACCAGATAAAGTAGTAGAAGGAGTTGGTGCTATAGGGCTTCCAACACCACCAGTGGAATTGGTGTACCATAATAAATTGGTTCCTGTAGCTGAAAGAACACCTGCCACATCAAACTGACAATAGTTGAGAGGCGATACAACAACCGGTGCAGGAGGTATTGGAGTAGCTGTAATAGTTACCTGACTGGTAGTTGGAGGACAGTTAGCACTAGAGATAGTCCATTCAAAAACATTAGCCCCAGGTGCAAGATTGGTAACACCTGAATTGAAAGCTAATGGACTTGTAACAGTTGCTCCTCCGCTAACTACTGTCCATGCACCTGTTCCGGTAACAGGCACATTACCTGCTAAAGTAGCTGTTGTTCCGCAAACGTTTTGATTTACACCAGCGTTAGCAATAGTGGTTGGGGCACCTACTGTGATTGTAACTTGACTTGAACTTGCAGGACAAGGTGCATTAGTAATCGTCCATTGAAACACATCTGTACCAACAGTTAAGCCAGTAACTCCTGAAGTTGGAGAAGCAGGATTAGTGATAGTTCCTGCACCACTTACTACTGTCCACACTCCTGTGCCTGTGGTGGCAATATTTCCGGCTAATGTAGCTGTAGTAGCACAAATGGTTTGGTTAGGTCCTGCAGCAGCAACGGTTGGAGTAGCTACTCCTGTAATGGTTACCTGACTTGATGTTGGAGGACAAATACCATTTGATATCGTCCATTCAAAAACATTGGCACCTACTCCAAGTGCAGTAATACCTGATGTTTCAGAGGTAGAATTTGTAAATGTACCGCTTCCGCTAACGACTGTCCATGCTCCTGTACCAACAGCAGCAGCATTTCCGGCTAATGTAGCATTGGTTCCGCAAACTGTTTGATTAGCTCCTGCATTGGCAACAGTTGGTATAGAAACGCCTGTAATGGTTACCTGACTAGTAGAAGCAGGACAAGGCGCATTCGAAATAGTCCATTGAAATACATTAGCTCCTGCTCCAAGTGCTGTAATACCTGAATTATTTAATCCTGTATTGGTAATTGTTCCAGTTCCTGAAACTAATGTCCATACTCCTGTACCCACGGCAGCAAGGTTTCCTGCTAATGTTGCAGTTGTTCCGCAAACTGTTTGGTTAGGTCCAGCTGCTGCCACAGTTGGAGTAGCAACGGATGTAATAGTTACCTGACTGGTTGTTTGCGGGCAAGGCAATAAATCTATCTGCCATTGAAACACATTTGCTCCCGGTCCAAGACCTGTAACACCTGAATTTTCCAATGCAGGATTAGTAATTGTTCCGGCACCTGAAATTAATGTCCAGGTTCCAACACCTGTTGTAGCAGTATTTCCTGCTAATGTAGCTGTTGTTCCGCATACAGTTTGATTAGGTCCTGCATTGGCAACCGTTGGTATGGAACTAACAGCAATAGTTACTTGTGTAGAAGAAGCAGGACAAGGTGCATTGGAAATGGTCCAGTCGAAAACATTGTTACCCACTGTCAACCCTGTAATACCTGATGTTGCGAGCGAAGGTGTTGAAATAGTTCCGCTTCCACTAACCAATGTCCATAGTCCCGTGCCTGTTGTTGCAGCATTTCCGGCTAATGTGGCGGTAGTTCCGCAAATATTTTGATTAGGACCTGCCACCGAAACAGTAGGAACATCAACAGCTGTAATAGTTACCTGACTAGTGGATGGAGGACAAGGAAGATTATCAATTTCCCATTGAAACACATTGGCTCCAAATCCTAAACCCGTAACTCCCGAATTAGGTAACGTAGGATTGGTAATGGTTCCGCTTCCTGAAACCAGTGTCCACACTCCAACTCCAACCACAGCAGCGTTTCCTGCAAGTGTTGCTGACGTTCCACAAACGGTTTGATTGGGTCCGGCAGCTGCAACTGTAGAAGGTGTGCCTGCGGTAATGGTTACCTGGCTCGAAGTGGAAGGGCAAGGTGCATTTGAGATGGTCCATTGAAACACATTGGCTCCTATGCCAAGTGCTGTTATTCCAGTTGATTCGGATGCTGGTGTTGTTATTGTTCCTGCTCCGCTTACTAATGTCCAAAGCCCTGAACCAGCAGCTGCAATGTTTCCGGCTAAGTTGGTGGTAGTGGCACAAACTGTTTGGTTAGGTCCCGTAACAGCTACAGTAGGCACCGCAACTCCTGTAATGGTTACCTGACTAGTGGATGTAGGGCAAGGCGCATTGGATATGGTCCATTGAAATACATTGGCTCCTACTCCAAGTGCTGTTAATCCTGATGTTTCAGAAGACGGGGTAGTAATTGTTCCTGTACCGCTTATCAATGTCCATAGCCCTGTGCCTGATGCAGCAAGGTTTCCAGCTAATGTAGCGGTAGTTCCACAAACAGTTTGATTAGGTCCTGCAGCTGCCACCGTTGGTGGTGTAACTCCTGTTATGGTTACCTGACCTGATGTGGAAGCGCATGGTGCATTCGATATAGTCCATTGAAACACATTGGCTCCTGCACCAAGTGCTGTTATAGCAGAGTTGTTTAATCCAGTGTTGGCAATTGTTCCCGAACCGCTAACGACAGTCCAAAGCCCGGTTCCGATGGCTGCAACATTTCCTGCTAATGTTGCATTCGTTCCGCAAACGGTTTGATTAGGTCCTGCAGCAGCTACAGTGGGTACTTGCACCGAAGTGATGGTTACTTGACTTGACGTAGCAGGACAGGGTAAAAGTGCAATCGTCCATTGAAATACATTGGCACCGGGTCCAAGTGCTGTTACACCTGATGATGGTGAATTAGGACTGGTAATGGTTCCTGCTCCCGAAACCAGTGTCCATGTGCCAACACCAACAGTTGCGGTGTTACCACCCAATGTAGCAGTTGTTCCACATACAATTTGATTACCTCCTGCAACTGCCACAGTTGGTATAGCACCTGCAGTAATAGTTACTTGACTAGAAGTAGAAGGGCATCCTGCGTTGGTTATTGTCCATTGAAAAACATTGGCACCTACTCCAAGGGCGGTTAACCCTGATGTTGGAGAACCGGGAGTAGTGATAGTTCCTGCTCCGCTTACTAATGTCCAAGTACCCACACCAACCGCAGGAGCATTTCCTGCTAGTGTTGCTGTGGTGCCACAAACGGTTTGATTAGGACCTGCAACCGAGGCACTGGTGGCGTTTCCAGAGGTGATAGTTACTTGGCTAGTAGAATTTGGGCAAGGTGCACTAATAATTGTCCATTGAAAAACATTGGCACCTACTCCAAGCCCTGTTACACCAGATGTTGGTGAATTCGGATTTGTAATTGTTCCTGCACCGCTAACGAGTGTCCATGTTCCTACCCCTGTAGTTGCTGTGTTTCCGGCAAGTGTGGCTGTTGTACCGCAAACACTTTGTGCGGGACCTGCATTAGCAATGGTTGGACCAGGTGTAACAGTAATAGTATAATTTACTGGTGTTCCCGCACATCCATTTCGAGTAGGAGTAACAGTGATGGTAGAAACAATATTTGAACCTGTACCATTAGTGGAAGTGAAAGCAGGGGTGTTTCCTGTTCCATTAGCAGCCAATCCGATGGCGTTATTTGAGTTGGTCCATGCGAAGGTGGCTCCCGTAGGGTTACTCACAAAATTACTTGCTGCAATGGCTGTACCTGCACACACCGAAATGTTGGGTGGTGTGGTCATGGTTGGTGTCGTATTTACCGTAACACTGTTCGAACTGATATATTGACAACCGTTAGCGGTAGTAGTGGTTAACGAAATCAAATAAGTTCCGGGTGTAGGATAATTGTGTGGTGGCGGACTGTGAAGGTTAGAAGTAGTTCCATCACCAAAATCCCAATGAGAAGCAGCAGCAACAGGCACACTATTATTTACAAATGTAGCAAGTGCCGAATTGCAGGCATTTGTTGGATTTACAGTAAACGAAGAACTTGGCATCTGAAAAGTTCCATTGCCCCAAGCAAAATCAAATCCGATACCATTAAAGTCGAAATTATCTATCACAATCAAATAGGTTTGCCCGGCTGTGACAACAATGGGAGGGCACATTTCATCAGATGCACTCACCGCCACTGAACTAGTTGGGCAGAGGGATGGCGAACCTATAGCCATTCCTACAGGTGAACCTGCGCTGAAATTATAATCATAATTGCAAGCAACTTCCACTCCTGGGCAACCAGCTGTAATATTGTACATTGCCCAATCGTATTCAACCGCTCCAAGCGGAGTAGCAGACCAAGCACAAGTTCCGGTGGTACCAGCTGTAAACTGATAAAACACCGGTTGTTGAAGATTAACAAAAAAACAAGATGGTAACAATGCAGTCACATTGGACGGCATTGGATTTTGAGTAAACGGAGCCATTGTACAAATAGATGTTGCGGTAGCACACGAACTACCTGGTCCGGGAGGTGGAGTAGTGGAGGTTACACACACCTGAAAGGTTCCGTCTGCCCCTTCTGTTTCTACCGAAAATAATATTTGGGAACCCGGAGTGTAAGAATAAGTAACCGATGCCGCACCACCTGCTGTTGCACTGGCATTACAAATGTTATAAGAGCCCGAAGCGCAATTGGTATTTTGCATCGAAACCACCGCAAACTGTGCAGGAGTCCCGCCATTTGGTGTGATTGTAACAGTGTTGGAAGTTCCGGTTGCAACAAATGCAAACCATACTTCATTGCCCGGAACACCTACATCGCAAGTGTTCAGAAACCCATCGCTTGTGGCGTTTATGTTGGTTGAGTTAACACAAATTGTACCAGATGCAGGAATAACAATAACCTGTGGGGTTATACAGTTATCATTTGGCGGAGCCTGACCAAATGCAAAATTGAAAACAAATAAGGAAACAAGGAAAAGTACTCTTTTCATGTTAATGAATTTAATTACGAACATGCGCAATCTTTTGTAAAGGTTTAAAATCAGGCTTATTTATTTCGGAAAGTGGAAGTACTTTCAAACGTACTTCTGTTCCTAAAGTCACATATTTTACCTCAGTGGCATCTCTGTTGTCTAACACTAACTGGTTAAGGTTAGCAGGTATGTAAGGTTGATTTCTCGAATTAACCACCTGAATTTGGTAAGTTCCTTCTATGCTTGCAGCGGTTAGTTTTGCAGGTTCAGCAGTGGTTTGACTTATAGAAACACCCACAAAAAAAACAGATACAACACATGCTAAAATTATTTTTTTCATCTAAAAGTAGATTTAAATTAACTAAAATGGTTAACAATAAATTGTTCCAATTCCACCACCCATCTATAAGGATGCTTAGAACATTAAAATGGTTGCACCAAAGTAGTAAAAATTTTTATATCGCAAATCGAAGAAATAAGAAATTTATGACGAGGAGGATGTTGGTGGGTTAATCGTGTTTTTATTCTTTCACAAACTTTCTCCTCTTTATTCCTTTCTCACTTTGTACTTCAATAAAATAGATGCCTTTGGGTAAATAGGCAATATCAATGGTTATAGTGTTTAATTGTTTTATTGTTGTGTTATAGACACATTCACTTAGCAGGTTATATATTTTTATTGTTTTAATTCCTAATTCATAATTCTTAATTCGTAATTCATCCGTTGCAGGATTAGGCGCAATGCTCACATCCACCTCTCCATTAATTTCCCCTACCCCACTTATACTATCACAATCTACTACACTTACATCATCTATATAATAATATGTCCAATAAAAAGAACCTCCGTTTACGTTTTGAACATTTGTATTTGCGGGATTATGAAAATTACCAATTGTCATAAACCGCTCTCCACCAGTTGCAACAAAATTTCCCCATACCAACATCCAATTAGATGTATCATTTAAAAAAATATTACTAGGGTTTTCTACTTGCGGAAAAACATAATCTATTGCATGATAATAGGAAGTATCTAATAAACTATCTACGGAAAAATACACACCTAATTTGCTAATTGCGTATCGTGAGGTTTCAGCTAATGAAACATAAAATTTTACACAATAGAGTTTATTGGCTATTAACGGTGATAATAGTTGAACTTCGTTATATTCGCGACCATTATTAATACCAGCGTAAGGACTAAAACCTGCATATCCGTTACCTGTCCTTGCAAATTGAGAACCTTCTCCATTAGTAGGAACACCCATGTATGACGCACAATAACTGAAGATGTCGGAACTAGAAGAGTTTTTCGTGTTCCCATAATAAATGCAGGGCTGAAACCATGGTTGCGCAAAATATAGCTTTCCATCTATAGTAGGGCAAGAATCAATTACTTCAAAAGAGGAATTAGGTACAAGGTTTTGTCCATTCATTGAAAGATTCTGAGTCAAGTTCAATATTACGAAAAGAAAGAATGCTTTATTCATCTTCCAAAGATAAACATAAACTTCTATCAGTTTGATAGAAGTTTATGTTTAAAGTTATTTATTTAATAATTACAATTTTTGCACTTGTTTTTAATTCATCGTTTATCATTACTTTATAAAAATACACACCATTACTCAATGCTGACTCATTGATGAAAAGTTGATTGTTTTCACCTACTTGTAAAGTATATTTTTTAATCAGTATTCCCGCCAAATCATAAAGATATAATTCCCCTTTCTCATTTTTATTCAAAGTATATATCAAATTCATACTACCATTATTGGGATTAGGAAATAATTTGAAGGAATTCCCTTTCATAGGTTGATTAACTGTCCAATGGCTTTTTGGAGTCAACTCATCTCCAAGTTCGCAAATATTATAATATTCAACAGTATCTAATTGCGATAAAATAGCTCTTGCTTGCAGCACTGCCGCCCCATCGGTGTGGGCGCATTTCCAAGCCAAATCTTTCAAACTGGATATTTGAGTACTGTCCCAATCTTTTCCAGCTAATAAATTTCCAAGCATTTGTTTGTACAGCCAGGCACTATTTGCCTCCACCGCGCTGCTTGCAGTAATGGAATTGACCAATGCCAGTAAGCTAAGTAATTGGGTGGTATCCATTGTAGCTGGTTTTGCAAACATCCGCTCAATGGAATCTAATTTTCCTAAATTACCTTCATTCATTTCCTGAACAAACGATTGTAATAAACTGTCGTTGGTTAAAAAAGTGGAATCTGCATTCACACATACTCGCTCAAATAACCACTGGCTATTTGCCGTCCTTTATAAACTTCTTTCTCGCAGTTCCTTTCTCACTTTGCAGTTCAATAAAATAGATGCCTTTGGGTAAATAGGCAACATCAATGGTTATAGTGTTTAATTGTTTTATTGTTGTGTTATAGACACATTCACTTAGCAGGTTATATATTTTTATTGTTTTAATTCCTAATTCATAATTCTTAATTCGTAATTCATCCTTTGCCGGGTTGGGCGCAATGCTCACTTCCATTTCATCATTCATTTCTTTTACCCCACTTATACTATCGCAATCTATAACACTTACATCATCTATGTAATAATACGACCAGTTGCCTAGAGAACCTCCGTTCAAATTTTGAACATTTGTATTTGCATGATTATGAAAATTTCCTATTGTCATAAACCGCTCTCCACCAGTAGCAATAAAATTACCCCAAACCAACACCCAATTTGCAGTATCATTTAAAAAAACATTTCCAGGATTTTCTATTTGCGGAAAAACATAATCTATGGCATGATAATACGAAGTATCCAATAAGCTATCATTTGAAAAATATGCCCCCATATTACTTATGGCATGATGTGACGTTTCAGCCAAGGAAACATAAAACTTTACACAATACAGTTTATTGGCAATTAATGGCGATAATAATGGGACTTCAATGTATTCGCGGTAATTAAAAGTGTCAACATCTGGGTGAATACCTGCATATCCAACACCAATTCTGGCAAATTGGGAACCAACCATATTGACCGGAACTCCAGCTGGAGCCCATAAAGCACATGGATTGTAAATATCGGAGCTTGAAGAGTTATGGGTATTACCTGAATATATGCAAGGTTGAAACCACGGCAGAGCAAGATATATTCTTCCCTGATTGTTTGGGCAACTGTCCAAAACTTCAAATGATTCGTTAGGTACAAGATTTTGCGACTTGAGATTATTCACGAAACACAAAACACAAAATATAAGATTTAATATTTTTTTCATCTTTCAAAGATAAACAATAACTTCTATCATTTGATAGAAGTTATTGTTTAAAGTTATTTATTTAATAATTACAATCTTGTCACTTGATTTTAATTCATCATTCACCATCACTTTATAAAAATATACTCCGTTACCTAATTCTGATTCATTAATGAACAATTGATTATTTTCGCCAGATTGCAATGAGTATTTTCTAATTAGTAACCCTCTTAAATCATATAAATTTAATTCACCCTTATCTGATTTACTTAATGAATAAATCAAATTCATTTGTCCATTGTTTGGATTTGGAAACAATTTGAATGAATTCCTTTTGGTAGGTTGATTAACTGTCCAATGGATTTTTGGAGTCAACTCATCTCCAAGTTCGCAAATATTATAATATTCAACAGTGTCTAACTGAGACAATATGGCTCTTGCCTGTAGCACTGCTGCCCCATCGGTATGAGCACATTTCCATGCCAAGTCTCTCAAGCTGTATATTTGAGTGCTGTCCCATTCTTTGCGTTGAAGCAAATTGGTTAGCATTTGTTTGTATAGCCATGCACTGTTTGCTTCCACACTGCTGCTGGCAGTAATAGAATTGACCAGTGCCAGCAAACTAAGCAATTGGGTGGTATCCATTGTGGCTGGTTTAGCAAACATACGCTCTATAGAATCTAACTTTCCAAGATTACCTTCATTCATTTCCTGAACAAACGATTGTAATAAACTGTCGTTGGTTAAAAAAGTAGAATCGGAGGCTAAGTATCTATACAGGTTTTGGTGCATCATAAATATGGTTGCAGAATCGTATTCTTCAACAGGAATTGAATCACCTGCTATTTTTAATAACATGGCATGAGTTGCTGCATTTGCAAAGGGATGCAATACCACAGGACAGGTGTAACTTAAATTGCTTGCAGCAACAAATTGAGGTATATTATAAAGTAAAGAACCTGGATACATATTCCAAGGACTAGGGCAGTAAGGAGTACCGCATGGAGTTCTAACATATAAGATAGAGAGATTCCCTGGAGCGTTACCGTAATTTGCTGTGTTAAAGGTCATATTAGGCGACCAAGTATTATCGCACGAAACACCGAAAAAACTGCTCTGAGGACCAACTTGACCATTATTTCCATTTATCACAAACCCTTCCAGGTTATTATCCATCATGTTTTTTGCTATTAACGTACCGGGCAGTTGGTTTCCTCCAAAAAACAACCCACGCCCCACGGTATGGCTTTCGTTGCAGGTTACTTGATTACTACTGCATACTGAATTCAGGTCAATACCATACACCCAACGGTCGATGGTGGTGCCCAGCACCCAGTTTGCCACCACATTGCACTTACGGCTGTTGTCCACCTTCACACCATAGCAAGGCAGAGGATTATTAATAGTAGTAGGAGTAATTCGAATATTGTTCCTATCAATGTTGGAGCCTGTTAGTCCGTTAGCCAATATTCCAGAGCGAACATAGTTAATGTTGTTGTAATGTATTCTGTAATATCCAGTCGGAGAAGGTGTGGGCTCGTTCACATTTATGCCAATTACATTTGCCAAACCCCCACTGTTTGTAATATCATTATTGTAAATATCTACATACGAAAACAAGCTGTTGAAACAGTCAATACCAATCTGTGCATTAACAATATGATTTTGTGCAATAACAATACTGCACGTCAGGTTGGTATTTTCACGTATTGCCCATTTTTTAATATTATTAAAATGGTTTTCCCAAATGGTTTGGTTCATTGTTTTTCCTGCATCTATGCCCACTCCGCAATTGTTAAACGTGTTGATGTAATTTCCGGCAGATGAACTGCCCACAATCATATAAGGAGGATAATTGCTGGAAATGTTTCCTTTGGCACATATAGCAGTACCCGGCAAACAACTACCAATAAATATATTCTGAGGCATGGTAATGTCCTGAAACAAGTTGTTGTAAACAATCAGGTTACTTTTATCCGACCGTATGCCGTAATCCATGTTTTCAAATTTGTTTAATAAATTGGCACTGGCAGCACTTCCAATGGTTATATTATTTACCATATTCAAATCCACCCCTACATCAGGACGTATGTTAGCATGAGGAAACATTAAAAAATTACCTCCATTCACATTACTTCCGCCTTGTGGTATTTGCCCTACAATACATTCAAAATCGGTTGCCGTAATGGTATTGGTAGTATATACATGTGTGCCGGAATTATTTATAACTACATTTTTTAGGTTTTTATTAAAAATTACTTTTAATTGCCCTGTTTGATTATAGTAGCCTCCAATAGTTACATCCCCTCCATTGGTTGCAAATACAGCTGTTTCAGCATCTTCAATAGTGGTTCCATGGTCTATGAGTAATGAACTGTTAGAGTAGATAACATTGATACCACTCCACATTTCTTTACAGGCATACAAATGAGATATAAGCCAAGGTAAAGTTGGGTCCACCAAATCGGTAATAATTAATTTTTTTCCCGGACTGATATTAATGGTTGTACCATAACCCATCAATACGGTACATCCCATCAAGGTCAAATCCATATTAACGGTAAATGTTCCGTTAATCGAAAATGTTTTGCCTTTCACCTCATAGGTGGAACTATTCCAGGTTCCCATACTGTTTGCTGCCAGGCTACCCGGCAACACATTTACAGCTGTATTGGTAAAATTAATGTTGGGGGTAGGTGGCTCGCAGCAGCTGCCAACATATAACGAAGCAGTGCCTTTACAGCCTGTAGCAGCGTTTGTAATGGTACAATAGATAGTACCTCCCGCTGATGAAAACCCTGGAGTAAAAGTATTGCTTGTGCCCGATTGAGATGCTCCGTTACTTGCTGTCCAGCTATAAGTCACTGGCGATTGGGTAACTCCTAATTGAAGTGCAGTATAAACCGTACCCGCACCGGTACACGATGTTATACTTCCTGTAATTATAATAACAGGAGGCTGAGCAACAGTTACCACAGCTGTTGAAGTTTGAACACATCCATCGCACAATGTAAGAGTAGCCGTAAACGATTCGCTACTCGATAGAAAAGGTAAACTTGGATTAGGGTCTATACAAGCTGCACACGACCATGGGTAGGTTGAAGTCCAGTCCATTTGGGCACCGCAATAGTTATTGTTCAGTACGGGTGTTTCGCCCGAACAAATAGTTGAAGTTGTAACAGCTAATGGCATGGGCGAAACAGAAATACCATCTATGTAATAATAAGCTGCCTGTGCCTGCCCAAAGCCGTTTGGAATTGGTGGTTGCAGGGGCCAAAAATCTCCAATAGTAATATGGTCTTCTCCTCCTGTTGCACAATAGACTCCTGTAATAAGTTGCCAGTTATTTGTACTTGTCAACCCTCCTGCTATTACCGAGCCTGCTGGGGGAACAGGGGCAAATACAGTTGCTGTAGCTATACTGCCGTTTGTTATAGCGGCTCCCAGCATTGGGACTGTAAAATGAGAAAAACTTGCCTGATGTACATAAAATGAAACAATATAATTTACTCCTGCTGTGAGTGGACACACCAAATTTCCTTGAATACATTCAGACAAACCTGCTGGCTGCCCTCCCCACCAGGCATTTATTCCTCCATACGCTCCCCCACTTGGGGTTGTGCCTGCTGAATTAATTGAAAAAGCACCAGCTCCTGCCACGTTATTTGGTACTCCAAAATTTGAATTTGCAGGAGCTATTGTCATAAAATAATCAGGGGTTCCAATATTTGCAGTTGACCAATTACACGTTCTGAAAATTTGTCCGGGATTATATTGGTTTGGCCCTCCGGTTGGCACTGAAAGATAATCTTCAAAATCTCCATTAAAAACATACTCACATTGAGGTGGTACTGTGCAGCCCCAATTTATTTTCGGATTATTATCAACCACTATCAACATTTTAACTTCTTCAGTGCTGTTGTTTTTTGTTATTTCCAAATAATAAACACTACCCGAATCAAGCAATGTGGTTGTAATTACAAGTGCTGAATCATACAAATCAGTAATGGTATCGCTGGCTATAATACTTGGATTACTGCAATTAGCTATCCTCACTTTTACACTAAGCACTTTGTTACCCGGAGAAGAAAAAAGTTCAACCAATTTTATTGTTAAATTAGAATCAATTGCAGTAAACTTGTACCACACTGTTCCATTACTCATTATTTCTACCTGAGGTACCATACTGGTATCTGGTAAAAAATCTTTTGCCGTGGTGCAACTATCACCACTTTGCGCATTCATCGTTTTTGCTCCCACTCCTATAAATATACAGGCGAGCATCACTAATTTAAGTAATTGTTTTTTCATTTCGTTTTTTGTTTTAGGGTTTATAATTTGTAATCTGAAATTCATAATCAGTGTTCATCCGCCTAATCCGCGTCATCTGCGTTCTGTTTTTTTTAAACACACCCCTTGCTTCTCTCAAGGGGAATAAAAAAAGCCCAAACGCAAAATGCGAATGGACTTTGAAAAAAATAAATATAATTTATTATCTGCCGCTGCTGCGCTTGTGTGCGGTGCGGTGCGGTGCGGTGCGGTGCAATTTAATAATTACAATAATTAATGCAAGGAGCATTATATTTAAGAGCATTGTAATCATGCTACAATATTAATAATATAATTTGATATAAAAGATGATTTTAGTAAAATAAAATAACCTTTTTTTTGGCAAAAGTGAGCAAAAACATTTTGCTAAAAACCTTTTTCTTGTAAGAACTTATTGTTAATCAGTATAGAATCAATTAAATCCCACAACAAGCACCATAAATTATACCCTATATATTCACCGGCTGAGGAATCCTACCGAATGCTTGTGTGGAACCTATCCCTGACTGGGAATACACCCAAACATTTGTGTGGACGCATTCCCCAATCAGGGATATGTCCCAAACTCTTTTTTTGACCTTTTTCGTTAATAACAGAATTGCTTGTAAAAGGGTAGTGGTGATTTTTAAAACCAATTAAAACACTGAACGTATTTTTACCGCTATGACACTAAGCTCTTCAGCAGTAGGTGTTAGCTTAGCTTGGGTAAAATTAATATCGTTGGCGGTATTCATAGGCACCAGGTGAATATGAGCATGAGGTACTTCCAAACCGATAACTGCAACACCAATGCGTTTGCACGGAACAGCCAATTTTATGGCTTTAGCAACCTTTTTAGCGAACACCATCATTTCAGCCAAATCGGCATCAGCAATATCAAAAATATAATCGGTCTCCGTTTTTGGAACCACCAACACATGACCATGAACCAATGGGAACACATCCAAAAAAGCAAAGAATTTGTCGTTCTCCGCAATTTTGTAACAAGGTATTTCGCCTGCAATTATTCTTGAAAAAATACTAGCCAATTTGATTAAGGATTTAGAATTATAATTAACGCGAAATTTCCACAATTTCAAACTGCATCACTCCCGAAGGCACTTTTATTTCGGCAGTATCTCCTTTTTTCTTTCCTAGCAAACCTTTACCGATAGGCGAGTCAACAGAAATTTTTCCTTCCTTAAAATTAGCTTCGTTTTCAGCCACAAGTGTGTAAGCCATCATTGCTCCCGTAGCTTTGTTTTTAATTTTTACTTTCGAAAGCACCAATACTTTCGATACATCCATATTCGATTCGTCAATAACGCGCGCATTTTTAACCACTGCTTCCAGTTTCGAAATTCGCATTTCCAATAAGCCTTGCGCTTCCTTGGCGGCATCGTATTCCGCATTTTCTGATAAGTCGCCTTTGTCGCGAGCTTCAGCAATTTGTTTTGAAATAGAAGGGCGCTCCACTGCCATTAGTTGGTGCAATTCTTCTTGAATTTTTTTTAATCCCTCTTCTGTAAAATAAGAAATGTTTGACATAATTATTATTGTTTAGTTAGTCAGTGATAAAACAGAAAGAGAATCCCGCAATAGCGGGACTCTCTTTTATGAATACAAAAATTATAAAAAAATACTATAAATTCACACGTGCACCAATCGAATGGGTGCCTCCAAAAGTATTGGTTGCTCTGTAAGAATAATCAATACCAAAAGTTGATTTATTTTTACCAAACGGAATCTCAAAAGTAAAACCTGCGCTTGGTCCTTTTAATGCAGTGGTCAAACTTGTGTTAGAAGATTCCGAAGAATAATCCAAATCCTTAGTAATTCCTTTTTCGATAGTATAACCTACACGAAGCATAAGCATACTTTTCCAAGCGTATTCCAAACCTAATTTATATTGGTTTTTGTCGAATGCGCACGAAGTAAAAGTTCCCATTGCAGTAATGCGATGCATTTTCATCGAAGCACTGTCTTTTTTTACATAAAAGTCATACCCTGCACCAATGCTTAATAACGAAGGTAATTCAAATTGCTCTGAGCGTTGTTCAACTGTCATGGTAGCAGTAGTGGTACTAGCCGGAACTTGAGTTTTGAAACCTAAACCATCTCCAGTGTATTTCATTTTAGGTCCCCAGTTTTGAAGCGCAATTCCAAACTTCAATTGTTCGCGCTTTCCGGTTACATATTGAATACCTGCATCCAAAGCTACACCTCTAGCACCCACGTTAGCAATTTTTTCGGTAATTACTTTTACGGCTAATCCTCCATAAATATTATCCGAAAACCCTTTTGCATATGAAACAGTAATGTTCATAAACTGAGGAGAGAAAGTTCCCAATCCGCCTTCAGGCACATCTGTGGTGGTAATAGGAATATCACCAAATCTCATCGACATCACCGACAATCCAATAGCTCCTGTTTCGCCCACATGTTGGGTTAAACCAAAACCATTAATATTAATATCAGTTCCTTTTAGCCATTGAGTACGTGCAAAAATCAACTCTGTTTTTTTGGTGAATGCTGTACCTGCCACATTCGAAAATATGGATTCCAATCCTCTAACTCCGGCAACATTACTTCCTGCCCACCCAGAGCTACGTGCCCATGGGTTTATTAACAATTCTGTTGCTCCGGCTTGTCCTACACGGTCAGGATTTCCAGCCTTTAGCATATTGCCAGGAATAACCGATGACACGACAACAATAACCAAAGTTGCTACTAATTTATAACGTTTTTTCATATCTTTTTTTTTTCGTTGTTCAATACTATTTTTTTTATTCTTATTGTGCGAATCTAATGGATTAATAAGCTTCTAAATCTATCGGACGCATCACACCAAACCATTTAATGTTTTTCTCTCCAACATCAGGAACATCTATATGTATAATATAAAGTCCGCTCGAAATTGGAATTCTAACTTGGTTTTTCAAATCCCAGTCAATAGAGGTAACCGCTACCCCCATTTTGTCTCTTGCATAACCAGGCTGATCCACTTTAAATGCTCTCACCAATGTGCCATTTAAAGTATAAATAGTTACAGTACATTTTTCTGGTAGATTGGTTATTTTTACTTTCACTTCAGCTGTCGAAAGTTCGTATCCGGAGTACGCATAATACGGATTTGGAACTACATTAATCAAGTCAAGCGCATTAGCCGCAGCATCTGCATCACTTGTTTTGGTTCCAATATCTGCTGTATTAAAATCGTACATCGGTAAATTGTGATTGGTAGCAGTTAACGAGGTATCAGTTAAAGGGGCAATTAAACCTGCATAACCAAACTGGTACGATTTAGCAACTCTCAAACGTACTTTTACATCAGTTTCAAATAAACTGTGCCCAGGTACAAGTAAAGGAATATTTACCCACATAGCATCGCCATAAACCGCACGTGCATAAAGGTTAGATGCATCTGACATGGTAGCCACCGACAACATATTATGAGTGAAAGCACCACCATCGTAACGAGGCATGTTTTTTATTTGATTTGGGAAATGCGGGTCGTTTGATGGGAACAATTTGTTACCATTATGCCCGAACACATATATATAGTGTTTCCCTCCAAAAACTGGAGTATTGTCTGTTGCCGAAAGGTCCGTTGTAGTTGGATTCCACATCATATCTGCACCATGGTCAGCTACCAACCAAGAATCTTCTCCAAAAGCCATGTTCAAACGCTCTCCTGATTCAAGATTAATTGCATACCCAGGGAACCAACTCATACCTGTAGAGTAATCGCTATTGTCTGTCGAAGGGAAGTTGGCAGTACCATTTTTATCAACTGAAGCAGAACTACGCATTTTCATTTTTGGAGTATTGCCTATTGCCAAGTTAGTAGCTTCTTCCAACTCAATAACCGGACATCTAGTCCATTTAGAGCGGTCGCTGGTAATAATTACATCCACACTTGCAAGGTTGGATAATAAATCCTGACCCATGGCAGAAGAACTGTTCCATGCCGGACTACCCGTCATAATTACTGGGTTTGTTGCAGTGGTTGGAACCACCATAGAAGCCATACGATAAGGAGACCATGTGCCGCCAATCATTTTTTCGTAAAACTGTTGATCGTCTTTTCCTGCATAATCGTCAAATCCTAACGGATTTTTAGAAGTAAAAGTTCCTGAACGAATCCAGTTATGATAATCCAATCCTTCCGCATCGGGCACTCCCGTCAACCATGCTTTAACAGGGTCAGCAAAAGTCATTGTAGCTTCCAAATAGCCATTATCAACACAACCTGCTAATCCTGGATCATACGTATAAACTGAATTAACAGATAGCCCCCATCGAGGAATAGAAACCGCAGCAGAACCAGATGATTGCCCATTGATAATTTGCTCATTTGGCAAAGCAATACTTGTTTCGGAATGAACAGTATCGTGATTATCCATATCAATCAAATCCCATGTAGCAGTTGTAGGTATGGAAGATAAATTAGTAACAACCCTTCCGTTCATAATGAATCTGAAATTTCTGTTGGCTGGTACATTCAATGGGTCAATCACTTTCATGTTTACTGGACCGTGAGAGTTTTCATATTGAGGATGAATAGAGCGCCATCCAGAACCTGAATTCATTATTTCGTCCACAGTACCTGAAGTTAAATCCAACACCATTGCACCATTACCCTGTCCTTCTATTCTTGTTAATTTTGGACCTGTACCATACGATGATTGTGCCTGTGTTCCATTTGCTTCTGGCGAAGGGATATGAGGAATAGCAGTATGATAAAAAGTAGCATCCATAAATCTTCTTCCTGCAATAAATGGTTTGTAGTCTTGCAATTGGTTAAGATTAGTAGGCACTTGAGTTGGTGTGTAACCATAAGCAATAATTGCAAAATAATAGGTGTGGTGATTAATCAACACATCGCTACCAGTTGCAAATTTATCTGATTTTACAGACAAAGAATGTATGATACCCTTATCAACACCGTTCACCATTTCTTGTGGAACCAATGCTGAAATAGTAATATCATTGGTATAGTTCACTATCTGAGCTGCACCATTTGGTTTATCATTGTCTTTTTTATCGCACTGGAAAATTAAACGTGCCTTGTCCACATTGTATAAATCGGTGGCACTCACCGAAGCATCTTTTAACTGATACACCATGTACCCTTGAAAGCGGTACAACGAATCTGCCCCAGAGGATTTATCGTAATCTTCAGTATATCTTTCGTTTGCGTTGTTTGAATTAGAAGGATTGGACCAGGTTAATATTAATTCTTTATCCAATTCCTGAATCGTTAAGTTAGGAGCATCAGGACCATTTAACGTAGAGAAACAGTTGTTGAACAATTGCTGAACTTTAGAGTCAGCACCTTTCAAAAGTGCTACAGAAGCCAAAGGACCTCCTTGAGTGGCTCTTGCCCAAGGAACACCAACGGTAATGTAGTTGACAGCACCAGGATATAATTTAAAAGGACCAGCACTTTCAAGGAAACGTCTATCAGCAGGCACTGCTGTTTCGCTCCATGCTGGCTGAATTACTCCATTTGTTCCAAAAAAGGCAGGAGCATCCGAACTTCCAGGGAACATATACGCACATGGCACACTTCCTGTTGTACCATCTCCACCATAAGTTATTGGAGTTGCATTTTTCCATGTTCCTGATAAGTATTGGTAATAATCATCTGTTGCTTCCGGGTTTCCGTTAACGGGAGTAAAGTCATTATTAAAATACATGAAACGACACATCCCTAAACGCTCATCATCAACCACAGTGTTTCCATAATTAATGAATGAAGCCGGTCTTGAACTAGAAAGATCATCTAAACCATTCGTATCAGCCTTTGGTCCTTCAAAAAAGTCAACACCCACTGCAGGAGGGTTAGCTCCATAGTGCGTAGCACCACCGGTACCGTCCACCGCATCTCCATTATAAAGAATACCCAACCCAAGACCAACATCACAACCTACATAATCGTCAGAATAATCTCCCAAATCGGCATCATCCCACAATCCGAAGAACGTACTATCTAATACAAACGAACCTTTGTTAATTAATTTATATTTGTAAAAGGTAGCATTGTTAATTTCATCGTTGGTCTGAAAAGCAAATGCCTGTGCCTGTACTTCCAATCCTATGGCTTCACCTCCTGTTTCGGTGTGTATATTTCCTTTATCATTAAACACCCAAAAAATACACTGGTCGCCATATAGCTGAGCATTGCAACCTCTTGTACCAGTAACATCAAAATCAGGAACATCACCCACACTTGGGTCGTATTCATTATTGGCATCAATATCATAAAAAGGAGCTAAAGGATGGTTATCAGGACTTACAGCAGGCCAATCTGTGATAGTAGCCCAAGCATCAGGCAATGATGCTCCCGAAATGATAGGATTTACTCCAATAGAACCACCCATTACCCATTCGTAATAAGCCTGAACATCTTTACGGTTCAATTTGTAGAATCTATCCCAAAGCAAACATCTGCCTGCATCGGTAGTTGCATCATCTTTCAATGGTCCGGGCCAATAGTCGTTTCCGCTCTGGCGATACGTTTGAGCAGCTACTTTTAGCTGACCACCAGCATCGTAACCTCCAACCCACACAGAACTTGCGAACTGTGAGCTTGGTCCGATGGTAGAACTACTTGCAGGTTTAGGTACCTGATACCTAGCGTTCGTGGAAGCAAAAATATCCCACCACATGTCGCCTCCATTCATAATTTTGGCTCTTACATTGTTGATGTCCAAATCTATTTGTGCTGTAGCATTTACGCATTGAGCATTTACCGACTTGGCTGAATTGTTACCCGGAGGGTTTGTTGGATGACTTCCACCTCCAATGTTTTCTTTTGCAAATGCACCGAATGCAAATGCCAAGAAAATTGACAAAACGATTACGTTAAAATTTTTCTTTTTCATAATTTATTTATTTATTCGTTATAGGGGATATTTTTAATTTTTTTACTATTCTATTTGTCGTTTTTTTATGAATTAAAATTCAAGAACAATACCTAAACGAATCACCCTCGGGCGACTGTAATTTCCAGGATTGTTAATTTTGATATCATATAAATCGGTGAATGCGGTAGCATCATTTCTGCCTGCCAACGATGCCTGTCCGGAAGGAGAAGCCAAATAACCATCATCATCCGGGTTACCAGTTGCTTTATAAATTCCATTGATGTTTTTTGTGTTCAACAAATTTAATACTTGTAAATAAACATTCAAATTTCCGTGCTTTTTCTCTTGTCCTTCTTTTTTACCACCCCAAGTCACTTCTATGTCTTTGTCAATTTTTAAGTCAATTTTAAAATTCCAAGGTAAGTTCGAACCATTAATTTTACCTTTTAATATTCTACGGTCAGCAATACCAAATGCTCCATCTTGAGTAATGTTTGCCTGTTTACTATATGGAGTACCCGAACCTGCTCTAACAGTTAAATTGGCTCCAACATTTTCAAATATCTTAATAATTTTTTCGCTGTCTCCTTTTTTGCGAGTCCAGGTTGGTCCTTTGTAATCTTTGCTTCCTCCAAAACGGTAATCCACATTTATGGTAATAGTATGACGTTGGTCAAAATCCAAAGCGTGTGGGTTTCTTAAATTAGGCTCTCCCGCAGCCACCACATTTGCTCCGTCAGAGGTAGAAGACCCTGTACCATCTGCAAACTGAAGTGTGTAACCAGCAGTAAGAGCAACTCCTGTTGCCATTCTTCTTAGTTCGTAGGTCAACGACATTCCTTTTACCGTACCAAAGTCAATATTATCAAAGGTATTATAAGTAGTAGGATACGCTTGGAAAACCTGAACTGCTTGTACCATGTTTCTTAATTCGCGATAAAAAGCAGTAATTTTCAACACTGAATTTTTCTTTTCATTCAATACCTCTTGAAATCCTAATTCGTAATCTGTTGTTTTTTCAGGTTTCAAATTTGGGTTATTAATAAATCCTCCGCTTAGGTTTTCCATATTAAGGTAAGCAATAGGATCTAATCTGTTTCCTCCCGGAGGGCGTTGTGTCAACACATCGTAATGAGCAAAGAAACTTGCCACATCCGAAATAGGGAAAGAGAAAGCTATACGCGGCATAAAGTTAAGTTGAGGCTTGTAATCTTGAAATACTTTTGTACTAATTATTTTCTTTTTAGCCGAAGATGGGTCAACAAGGTAAGGGTTAATAGCACCATCCACAGTATTCGCTCCTGTTAATGACGAAGGGTCGGTAATAGTAGTTCCTTGCGCATTGTACCAGGTATCTCCATCACGATAACCAACTATTCGGCTTGGATTATCTTTGTTATCCACATACACTACATAATCATCGCCAATGTTTGATGGGTGGTTAATATTACTGCCACCTATTGAACTAACTTCGCCTGCTGTTCGTGCTTCATATAATAAGTATTTATCTTTTAATACTTTTTGGTTGGCATCAAAACGGTCGACACGCAAACCAACATTAAATTTCAAATCTCTGAAATCAAATTTGTCTTGAATGTAACCAGCAATATAAATAGGTTGATAAGCACCTATCTGACGGGTGTAATTTCCTTTATCGTCTTTAGCGGTAAAGAAATCATCCAAACTTGGTTTTCCTTTTATTTTTTGTCCGGTATGGTCGTATCCGTAATAACTAACATACGAACTACCATTGTTTAACAAATCATCAGCACTAAACATGTCAATCGAAAATTTAGACGGGTCGTACGAATCAATATCAATCCAATCCGTTCCGTTTACATCCATTCCTAAACTTTGTCTGAAACTACGGTCGAACTGGTTTTGAGTTCCGTCATTTTTTCTGTCGTAGTAATAAAAGGTTCCAAATTGAGTATCATAAGCTGTGGCAACGGAATCTAAATTCTTTAAATGGTAGTTGGCTAACTGACGCATCAAGGTCCATAAACCAATTGGAGCTAATGAATAGGCTCTTTGTGATCTCTGTTCATACTCAAAACCTAAAGAGATGGCATGTTTTTTAATATCTGCCGAAAAGTTGGCAAATACTCTAAATTGTGTTTCATCGCTCCAGCTATAGCCGTTGTACTGACGACCAGTGTTGTACCATAATGAGTAGATATTGGAAGGTCTGTCTCCATTCATCAACCCTAAACCTCCTTGAACATCAACTCCATTTTCAGGATACAATCCCTGAGCATATTGATTGGCATAGTATTCATTTGTATATGCTACTCCATTCGGATTTACATTTGAAGGAGTAAAATAAAGAATACTATCTCTCCATCCATTCATAATAGCTCCGGTTACGGTATCTAAATAAATAGTTCCATCAGGGTGTCTTAAATAAATAGCCTGTTCGGGTTTGTAGTCGTAGTTAACCGTTTTTTCCTGTACAAATTTACCAATGTAACCGTAATCAAAAATATTGTCTTTGTGGTCATCGTCCCATGTTTTGCTGTGGGTTTTAGCATAACTTGCCTGCATGGTAAAATAAGCATTCTTGATAATAGATCCTGATTTTTCTTCTTCTTTTGATGTAGCGGAATTAAATTTTTGAGTCAATTTTGCGTAAGCTCTCCAAGTGCTTGCTGTGGTTTGAGGGTTGTTGCTTGGATTAAACAAGGCGTATTCGTAAACAAAATCGTGACGTTTATTGTATTCAACCGAACCACCTAACGTAATTCCCATGTTGGTGGTAGGTTGGTAAATTACTTTTCCGTTTAATAATAAAGTGTTGGAACCAACATTGGTTTTCGCTTTCACTCTGGTCATGTCGTCTTTGGTCACAAACTCAGCATTGGGTATCAAACCACCTTGTCCGTTCGACCGAAGCGGAGTTTGTTCTATTTCAGAAAGTTTATCACTGTTTACTTTATAAAAACCTCCTGCAGATGGATTAGGTTCTTTTTCAGTTATCGCGGAACCGGAAATAGAGAAACCTAAAACTGATTTTTTGCTGCTAGTGGCAGAATCTTTTTTGGTTAATATAGGACCATTTACCGAAAATCCAATAAAGTTATATCCGTAAGCATCCAATCCTTTCTTTTCGCCAACACCTGATGTAATTAATTCCACACTTCCAGTGTATTTACTTGCAGGTCCTCTGGTAGTAATTGCCACAATACCTCCTGTTTCATCTCCGTATTCAGCCGGAGTACCACCCACAATAGTAGTAATCTGCTCCACACCACCTTGCGGCACACCTGCACTTCCAATTACTTTTTGACCATCTACATAATAAGCAGTACCATTATCACGGGCACCACGCATATTTAAAGAACCACCTTCATCTTTCTGATAAACTCCTGCAGTGGTTGCAGCCACAGAGTTAATGTTTTTCGAAGCCATATTTTCATATTCTTCGCGGGTCACTGTTCCACCCGATTTTGTATCCGGGTCAATCAATGGTTCTTTCCATTCGGTAATTTCTACCACTTTTAATTCCTGACCTGCGGTCATTTCCATATTTAAGTAAACTGTTTTTCCAACAGAAACTGTTATATTAGAAATGGCTACTGTTTGATAGCCTACATAAGTAGCTTTCACATCATACTTACCAGGGTTCAATGGTTTTATCATTGCCTCACCATCTATATTGGTGGTTCCGATACCCGCCTGAATACCGCCCATTTCCACAATCACGTTTGCAAACGGAATGGTTTCATGACTGTTTTTGTCGGTCAACTTAACTTTAATTGCTGATTCGTTTTGTGCCATCATCCAGCCGGAAGTTGCAACAACGATTGATAAGGTAGATAGTAATTTTCGTAGCATATTATATTGTATTATTTTTATTATTTAAACTCGTGCAAAATTTAAAAGCGCGTAAATATATGATTTTTTAATTTTCATTAACAAATATTTTTTTTTAATTCTTTTTATAAAACTATTTTCGAATTTTAATGTGCTAAAATTCAGTTCAATTAATAATAATTAATTTTTTAAATAATTATTAAGAATTAATTAACAATACGTGATTTTGGAAATTATTAAACGCAGACACAGAAACTGTCTGAGTACTTAATTTAAACGTTTGGGGATGCTGTCTAATTAAATTATGTTGCAATATTACGACATTAATTTTGATTCACCAAACTTTTTTTCATTTATTTTTTAAAAAAGTTTTTTAAATACCTAAAATATTGACTGTAATGCCCGTCAATGCTTAAATTTAAACCATCTGACAAAAAAGGGTTCTCGCTTATTATCTCTCAGTCGGTCGCTCTTTTTTTTCTGCTGCTTCATGCTTTTCAATGTTTTTTTTGTTTGAAGTCGCTTGTGATGTGCTGCTACAGCCTTTTTCTGAGCTCTTTCTGTTTTGCGCTGGTCTTTCCATTTTTGCCTTGCTGCTCTCCGTTGCACTTTTGCTGATATAGCTCCTTTGCTTTCCTGTTTCTTTTCTTGTGCATCCACCATGGTGAATGGTAACAAACAAAGAAGGAGTAAAATTAATTTTCTGAATATTTTTCTATACATATATAAGTTCTGCAAGGTTTCTTTCTTCTAGTAACTCAAGTTGATAGTTGAAAAAGCACTTGTATTGGACTACTAACAATAGCCCCGACCTTTAGGTCGGGGGAAAATAATTAAAGATGTAATTGGGCTTCAGCCCAACAAAAACAACAATTTTTTGGCTAAAGCCAATTTTTATAATCAAATGTTACCACGACCTAAAGGTCGTGGCTATTGACTTTTAAACAGTTTCACCACTAGCAAGTTGAGTTATGTACCTATGTGTTTAATTTTTTTCTATTTCACATGAAATATGGTAGAATCAATCTATTAATGAGCAACAAAAGTAATAATATAATGCCCACACCGTTTATTTATCAGGTTAAATAAATTTGCTTAATTTTGTTGCTTATAATTTTCCAATAAATGAAATCGGTTTTTAAACTACTACTTCTTGTTTCGGTTATTGTGTTTGCATTCAATTGCAAAAAACAACAAGACAACAATGTGCCCTTAGCCAGTGTAGATATTTATATATACACCAGCAGCCCTAGTTTTATTGATTTGAATGCCATTGGAGGATATACTTATATAACAGGAGGAGTGAGAGGAATATTATTGTACCGCAAAACTACTTCCGAAATTATAGCTTACGAGCGCAACTGTACCTACCAGCCTTCTCAACCCTGCGCCACAGTGGTGGTGGATGCTACTCATATATTAGCTACCGACACGTGTTGTCATTCCAAATTTTCGCTTTATGATGGCACCGTAACCAACGGACCTGCCTCTGTGCCGCTTAAAACCTACAACACCACCTTTGACGGAACCACGTTGCATATTTATAATTAATTTTTTTATTTCGAAAGTATTAAAATAAAAAACTCACTGCTTTGATGCTTGCGGAGAAGGTTACTGTGTAACCAACTTTTATCCATTTACATCACTCAGTGAGTTTTTTCAATCTAGACCACACACATTTCTTAATCAACAATGATAGAAATGTAATCTGACCAATCTTCCTGAACATCGCCCCGTATAATTGCAACACGCAAATAATACTTGGTACCTGAAATTAATTCCCGAATCACGACTTTAGCCCTGCTCGATGTTTTAGCATCTTTCCAGTTCTCTTCCAAAGACGGGTCGGTACAGATTTGAAATCTGTATGTCACCCGTTTTCTTTCAGCAATTCTTCGCACCGCTATTGAATTTGCTTCTCTACCTTGCTTAGCCGACAAATCAGGAATATGCACTGGTGTCTCTATCTTTGCTTCCAAATCAATTGTAGAAAGCATTTCCAAAGCCAGGTCGTCCGACACCTCATCTATCACACCCTGCACGTGAGCAACAAACTTGTTCATCTTTACCCTAAGCACGCCATTTTTTTCTCTCACTGTGGCGGCTGTCCCCAACGGGTTTTGCAATGCAGTGTTCACTGCTGCTGCTGCATCTCCCAGCGGTGCCAAAAACGGACCCGCATCAGGAAAAAACGCATTTCCCGTGGTTTTTGTTTTCACTCTCAAACAGTATGTTGCCCGTTGTGAAGGATTTTTTCCCTTTAAACCATTTTTTACGATTACCATGACATTTTACACCTCCTTTTTTTTTGCTTCTTTACGCTGTATAACTGCAGCAAGGATAAAAGACTAAAAATCCCGAAACTTTGAAATAATACGCTGTTCATCTTTTTCTTGTTTTAATTGATTATAATTTTATTTACTATTTTGTTTCTACTAAAATTTGTTCTGTTTCCAAGGAAACTTGTTTCATTCCTTCGAAAACGTGTCGCATTCCTTCGGAAACGTGTCGCATTCCTTCGGAAACGCGACAGATTTCACTTGAAATCAATTTTACTATTTAAAGAACGATAACACCCTTTATATATACAATACACAAAACTCAAAAAATCCCACCATTTTTCAAAAAAATATTTTCACCCGCCTTTTTTTGAAACTTCTTAATAATCTTTGAATGTAGCCCTGATGCATACTTTTCAGTTATTTTAAGTCGTTTTGCAATCTCTTTCCATTTTAGTTTATGCCAGTAACGAAGCAACATTAATTTAGCTTCACTGAGCGATAACCCTTTAAACAGGCTGCGTACCCGTTTTCTTTTTTCTTTAATTTCTTCTTTACTTTCTGTTTCTTCCATCATCACCTCTGGTAATTCTTCCACATTTTTTATAGTTGGCTTTTTCTTTTTCTGAATATGCTCTATATAATTGCGGGCTGTTGTGTGCAACCACCCGCCAAAATGCATTTCTTCCCTGTAGTTTCCATTGTTGATAGCTTCCACTGCTCTTATAAATACTTCCTGCACGGCATCTTCAGCATCCGGGCGATTGCCCAGCTTTTTATAGCTATACCAATAAAGGGGAGTTTTGTAAAGTTTTTCAAGTTGGGCAAATGCTTTTGCATCGCCATCTCTGTGTTGCTGAATGAGGGGCGCATCTCTAAGTTGCTCTGCCTCTCTTTTTTGTTCTTTTGTCATTCTGGTTCGGATAACTAATAAATACGAATTTACGAATCCCGTGTGGACGGAATGGACAGCAAACAAGAAAGAACCGATAGCCGTGATTAATGGATAATGGTTAAGTGATAATGGTTAATGGTTAAAAAATTTTAAGCGCACTGATTTTTTGATGTTTACTGTTGGTAGGGGTGTTTCATGCGCTTATTGTTTTGTGGTTATATCTAGTTTTACGAAAGATAAAATAAAAGGTTACATTTTTCCGTAAATATTTTTTGTTTTTATAGTAATAACGCAAAAAGTTAAAAAAGATACAAGGATTTTGAAAATATAGTTGAGCCTACATCAGAAGGTATGCCAAACAGAAGTATAAATTATTAAAGCCCTAATTTATTTTTGTGCCTTTAACTTTTGCTCTGTAGCAATTATACTTATCTTTGTTTTATGAATTTGAAGAAAGGTGTAGATAACCATATAAATAAAAATACTGAAAGCCTTTTAGCCATTGTTGGTGTTCTTAAATATTAACGAAAACGATGCCTTTGCAGGTGTTTTTCACCTGCAAACGTACGAAATTAAATATCCCGATTTTTTTCTTCACACGTTTTTAGCCGTTGTTGGTGTTCTTAATTATTAACGAAAACGATGCCTTTGCAGGTGTTTTTCACCTGCAAACGTACGAAATTAAATATCCCGATTTTTTTCTTCACACGTTTGTTGGTGAAAAACACCAACAAAGGCTAAAAAGACTGGAAGTCTTGTTAAATCGAATTTAGTCAGAGGCTATGGTCAACAGGGCGGGGGGCTTGGCAATGCCTACATTGCTTTTTTTATTTGGGTATTATTTTTCCACAAAATACATATCAATTTCGCCTTTGTTTTTTGCTTCTATTTTTCCCCTGTGTACACATTTAAAGTCGTTTTTTACTAACTGATAAGTAGATTCTGAAATATTTATTTTACCGTTTTGGCTGTTTTGTTCCATTCTTGCAGCTGTGTTTACCGTATCTCCCCAAATATCATACGCAAACTTTTTAACACCAACTATACCTGCTACCACCGAGCCTGAATTAATACCTATGCGAATATTAAACTTTCCTCCTTCTGCTGCCCGCCTATTAATAAACTCAATTATTTCCAGCGCTGCTTGAACCGTTTTTTTTGCATGATATTTATCTTCATTAGGTAAACCACAAATGGCAAGGTAAGCATCGCCAACGGTTTTAATTTTTTCCAACCCGTTCCGCTCTGTTATTTTATCAAATTCGGTAAAATAATAATGTATTTCGGCAACCAATTCTTTTGGTGTTAGTTTTTCGCTTATCAAGGTAAAGCCAACAAAATCGGTAAACAGAACAGTAACATTATCAAACTGTTTTGCTTCTGCGCTTCCTTTTTGTTTCAACTCTTCGGCTACTTCTTCGGGCAAAATGTTAAGCAATAGTTCATCACTTCTTTGTTTTTCTTTTTCTACTTCTGCTTTTTGCGAAGTGATAATTTTATTCTGTTTATTTCTTATCTGTAACGAACGAAACACAAAGCCTGCAAACACCAATACCAACATCAAACCAAGCACCACAAAAAGAAGTATAAGTTTTTGCTTTTTACTTTCTGCATTTGCCACTGCTTTTATTTTTTCTTGTTCCGATTTAGCAATTGTCTGTTGTTTATCAAATTCGTTTTGAAATTTCTCTTGAGCTGCTGCTTTGTGTATTTCTTCACTTTGCATTTTATCGCGAAGCAAGATGTATTGCTTATAGTGCTCAAAAGCTTCGTTTTTATTTCCACCTGCCGAATCTATTTGTGAAGCAGTTAGTTCGGCATTGCGGTTAGTTTCAATATTAAACTGGTTTTTCATTTTCAGCGCACGGTCGCTATAGTCTTTAGCGAGCTTGTAATTTTTTTGTTTGTTGTATGTACGAGCCAAACAAAGATAAGACGAGGCAATTCCATATTCATAGTTAAGTTCTTTGGCTGATTTTAATGCCTTTAAATGATAGTCAAGTGCTTTTTCCAAATCTCCTTTTTCCTCATACACCAACCCTATATCATCCAAAATATCTTTCACCATTTCTTTATTCTTCATCGCTTCAAAGAGTGATGCACTTTTTTGATAATTTATTAATGAAGTATCGTAAATTTTATGTTCTCGATATATCTGCCCTAAAAATCGATAGATATAACTTACTTTATCATTCATTTTTTTTGCTTCGCACAAAGCAAGGGCCCGATTATAATATTGAGGAGTGCGGAAAAGTCCTCCTGTTGCCAACAATGCATCCACCAGTAAAGTGGTGTCGTTAAGCTCGTACAACAGGTTTAACGCCTTGGTATAGTTTTGAAGTGCCTGACCTTTTTCGCCCTGGTCGCGATAGATATCTCCGATATAACATAACGCCCTTGAAATGCCTTTTTTGTAATTCATTTCTGTGGATACGGATAATCCTTTTTTGCTCCAGTCTAATGATTTTGGAAAGTTGCCTATACTCTTAAAATAACTACTGTACCCCAAATATGTATCCACAATACTATTTGTATCTTTTGTTTCTTTATAAATAGATATAAGTTTTTGCTGCCATTCTGCTATTTTGGCGGTATCATTAATATAAAAATAGTAATTGGAAAAGAAAATACAAACTTCCGCCTTCTGATTTAAAAATTCATTTTTCTTATTATTCTGAAATGTATGAGCAATAAGTTTATCTGCAAGCTTCAGTGCAGGTTGAGCATATTTCAAATTATCTTTTACATTGCATACCTGGCCAAGTGCCAAATATATTTTAAGGCGGGTGGTATCATCCGTTGTTTTTGTTAATTCTGCTTGAAGAGAATCAATGACTTTGTTTTGAGCAAAAGCCGGACACAGTAAAAGATTAATAACAATAACTAGGGGAAAGAGTTTCTTCATTTAAGTTTTTTCAAAGATAGAATTTTATTTATTAGCAGGTTAACTATGTAAAATAATTAAGTAAGTCTTGCTACACAAAAAAAACTCCCCCGATATGTTTATCGGGGGAGTTTTTTTAATATTCAAATCTGAAATTTGAAATCTGAAATCGGATTAATATCTGTAATCGTCTTTTTTAAACGGACCTTCAACGGTTACACCAATATAAGCAGCTTGTTCAGAAGTTAAAATATCCAACTCACAATTAATTTTTGCAAGGTGCAAACGTGCTACTTTTTCGTCCAAGTGTTTTGGTAAGGTATAAACTTTGTTTTCGTAATTGGCTGCATTGCTCCAAAGCTCCAATTGCGCCAATGTTTGATTGGTAAACGAGTTGCTCATTACAAAAGACGGATGTCCTGTACCGCAACCTAAATTTACCAAACGACCTTCAGCTAAAACAATAATATCTTTTTTATCAATGGTGTATTTATCCACTTGTGGTTTAATTACATCTTTGGTAGTGCCATAGTTTTTGTTCAACCAAGCCATATCAATTTCGTTATCAAAGTGACCAATGTTACATACAATAGCATTGTGTTTCATGGCACGGAAATGACGCTCAGAGATTATATTTTTGTTTCCTGTTGCAGTAACAATAATATCAGACTCTTTAATGGCGTTATCCATTTTCATTACTTGATAACCGTCCATTGCAGCTTGCAATGCACAAATAGGGTCAATCTCGGTAACAATTACTCTTACTCCTTGAGAAGATAAAGATTCAGCCGAACCTTTTCCAACATCACCGTATCCAGCCACCACAGCCACCTTTCCAGCAAGCATTAAATCGGTAGCTCTGCGGATAGCATCCACCAACGATTCGCGACAACCGTATTTGTTATCAAATTTTGATTTGGTAACAGAGTCGTTTACGTTGATAGCAGGAACATGTAAAGTTCCGTTTTTCATGCGCTCGTGCAAACGGTGAACCCCAGTTGTTGTTTCTTCCGACAGACCTTTAATTTCTTTTATCAACTCAGGAAAACGGTCGAACACCATGTTGGTTAAATCTCCACCATCATCCAAAATCATGTTTAATGGTTTGCGGTCTTCACCAAAAAACAATGTTTGTTCAATGCACCAGTCAAATTCCTGCTCGTTCATTCCTTTCCAAGCATATACCTGTATACCGGCAGCGGCAATTGCAGCGGCAGCATGGTCTTGTGTCGAGAAAATGTTACACGAACTCCAAGTAACTTCTGCACCCAGTTCCACAAGGGTTTCTATTAATACTGCTGTTTGAATAGTCATGTGCAAACAACCTGCAACACGTGCATTTTTTAAGGGTTTGGAAGCACCAAACTCGGCACGCAACGACATTAAGCCCGGCATTTCTGCCTCTGCTAATTTAATTTCTTTACGTCCCCATTCTGCTAAGGACATATCTTTTACTTTGTATTTCACAAATTTTTCCACTGATGTATTTGACATTTTTTTATTGATTATTGATTAGTATTAAAAAAGAAAGTGCGAAATTACTTGTTATTTCCATAACAAAAAAATTTCGCACTATGAATATATAGTATCGTTATCTATTTTTTATCTCCGGCAGTCCAAACTGCTTTGCCTGTTTTATCAATGTAATTTAACTGACCATCGTAGCTAACATACGCCAATCCTTTTTCAAAATGAGCAACAAAATCCGACCCGCGCGAAACAACAATTTTACCAGTTTTGTCAATGTACTGCCATTTTGCATCTTTTAATGTTCCTCCTGATAAAGGAGAAGAAGTGATACAAGCCATGCCATCATAAAAAGAATCGGAACCGGTATAATTAGCAGCTATCACCATTTTACCTGTTTTATCAATATAACCAAACTTTCCTGTTTTATAATCTCCCACACGAACACAAGCCATTCCATCGGAAAATGTATAAGCTCTGTCAAAAGGTCCTGGGATAACCGTTTTACCAGTTTTGTCAATGTACGACCATTTACCTGTTTTTTCATCTCCAATTCTTACATTGGTCAACCCTTCCGAAAATTCAAATGTTTCGTCATATTTAAAATCAACTACAACTTTCCCCGTTTTGTCAACAAAGCCCCATTTGCCATTTAGTTTTACACGAGCCAATCCTTCTTTAAAATCAAACCCGCCTTCGTACAAAGGTTTAATAACTTGATTTCCGGTTTTATCGATAAATGAAAATTTATTGTCAATTTGAATGCGAGCAATGCCCTCAGAAAATTTGTAGGCGAAATCGCATTTAGGTTCTATAATTACTTTACCAGTTTTATCAATGTAGGTAAATTTTCCACCTTGTTTAACACAAGCCAATCCATCAGAAAAATAACTATCTACTTTTGAATCGTATTGTGCAGGTATAACTAACTTTCCCGTTCCATCAATGAAACCTCTTTTCCCACCGGTTTTTACTATTGCCATTCCCTCATAAAATTTTTCGCCAAACTCGTATGTAGCAGGAATAACCACCTTTCCGGTTTTATTGATGTAGCCGTATTTTCCTTTATCAGAAAAAGGGTAAAGAGACTCTTGTGATTTTACAGTAGATTGGCATAACAATCCGAATAAAATTAAAATAGATAATTTGATGTTTAGGTTAATTGACTTCATATTTTTATTTCTTTAAATTTTGTGTAAATATCTAAAAATTTTTGAACCGAAAATATTTTTTAATAAATTAAATATTACTTTTTTATTACAAATTTCTTTTCTGCTTGAATCATTTAATTAATATTGCGGTGTAAATATATAAAATTTGATGATACCGAAATCGATATATTCTTTAATTTTAAAAAGCAAGAAACAAGGAAAGAAACAATTTGCATTATTAATTGACCCTGATAAATTTGAATCAACAAAAATAATAAAACTTGCCGAAGCGGCTGGGGTTGATTTTATTATGGTTGGCGGAAGCCTTATAACTAATGGAAGTTTCGAGGATTGCATTGTTAAGATAAAAGAAATGACCACTATTCCTGTTATCATTTTTCCCGGCAATAATTTACAGATAAGCAAGAGTGCTGATGCTATTTTTTTACTGTCTCTTATTTCTGGTCGCAATGCCGATTTATTAATTGGCGACCATGTTATAGCTGCTCCTTTATTAAAATCTTCTCGATTAGAAGTTATTCCTTCGGGGTATATGTTGATAGAAAGCGGACGGCAAACGGCTGCATCGTATATGAGTAATACCTTGCCAATACCAACTGATAAAGATGATATAGCCATGTGTACTGCTATGGCAGGCGAAATGCTGGGGCTGAAATTAATTTACCTGGATGCAGGAAGTGGGGCACAAAAAAACGTAACCGATACAATGATTAAAAAAGTAGCTTCGGCTGTTGATATTCCGGTGATAGTGGGTGGAGGAATTAATAGCTCCGAAAAAGCAGTGGCTGCTTGCAAAGCAGGTGCAGATATAATAGTAGTAGGCAACGCAATTGAAAAAGATGCTTCATTAATAAAAAATATTTCTTCAGCAATTCATAAATTATAAAACAATAAACAATGAAAGTAATTGTTATTTCCAATTCCAAAAATATTGAAAACGAAACAGAAATGGTGACCCGTCTTTTCGAATCGGGGCTCGAAACGTTTCATCTCCGAAAGCATAAATATTCAACTTACACGATGAAACAGTTTATCAAGAGCATTCCTGAGCATTTTCATAACCGAATTGTTATCCACTCCCATCACAACCTTGCTCGCAAATTTAAATTGAAAGGAATTCATCTTACCAAATCGCACAAAAAAAATGCATTAAAAACTTGGATTACGATTAAAATTATTCGTTTTGTAAATCCCGAAATTGAAATTACCACTTCGTTTAACAACATTGGGCAATTGCTAGAAAAAAATAGTCAATATAGTTATAACTATGTTTTTTTAAGCCCTGTTTTCGATAGTTTGAGTAGTAAATTTCAAAGCGGATTTACAGAGCACAGTTTAGCATCTGCCATTCGAAAAAGTGATTTTAAAGTAATTGCTAGGGGAGGGGTGGATGCATCTTCGATTGAAAAGGCGGAGAAAATTGGGTTTCATGGATTGGCATTTTATACCTCGGTTTGGAAACGCAAAGAACCAAATGTGGAGTTCAATCAAATCGTTGAAAAGTTTAAGGAATTAAATATTCCTATTGAGTAATTTTCTTTCCTACTCCTGTCGGGGTTCTAAACCCTGACAGGAGTAAAATTTATCTACATTGTATTTATTAAAATGTTCTTATCTTCATTTTCAGATTCTCTCCTCTCCACTTTTTATCAAACATCTTTTACCGAATGGCTTATTTTTATTACTGCTTTGCTGTATGTGGTGTTAGCGGCTATTGAAAATGTGTGGTGTTGGTTGTTCGGAATCATCTCTTCTGCTTTATCCGTTTATTTTTGTTTTTCAGGCAATTTGTTTTTGGAAAGTGGCTTGTCGGTATTTTATGTATTGATAGGTGTGTATGGCTGGTATCAATGGTTGCATGGCTCGAAAGAAAAGAAGGAACTAAAAATTGTTTCGTTTTCATTCATCAAAAATTTATTTTTGATTTTAATCGCTTGCTTTGTATGGATTCCGTTTGGATTTGTTGCGCATACTTATTCAACACAGGTAATGCCTTATTTGGATGCGTTTATCACCGCATTTAGTTTAGTAGCCACTTGGATGACTGCAAAAAAAATAATAGAGAATTGGCTGTTCTGGATTGTAATTGATGTACTCGCCATTGTTCTTTATTCGTTTAGAGATTTTTATTTAATTGCGTTACTTTATTTTATTTACACCCTTCTTGCAGTAGTTGGATATATACAATGGAAGAAAAAAATAGCATAATCCGTATTGCACTCATTGGTCCTGAAAGTACTGCAAAAAGTGCACTTTCAGAAGCACTCGCAAAACACTTTAACACTGTTTGGGTTCCTGAATATTCTCGCAACTATTTATCTTCCATCAACAGAAAATATAATTTAGATGATATTATTTTGATTGCGAAAGAACAGTTGAAACAAGAAAACGAATTGATAAAAAACGCAAATAAATTTATTTTTGCTGATACGGAATTAATCATTTCTAAAGTATGGTGTTTGGATGTATTTAATGTTTACCCTGAATTTATTTCTGATAATTTGGTTAAAAATAAATACGACTTGTATTTATTAACCTGCCCCGATTTGCCTTTTGTGAAAGATGTTTTGAGAGAAAATCCGCACCGCAGAGATTTCTTTTTTGATTGGTATTTAAAGGAAATAAACAATATAAATGGAAAGTATTTTATTGTGAATGGAGTAGGAGAAGAGCGATTAAACAATTGTGTGGAGGCAATAAATAATTTTACAACATCCCTTAGAAAATAAAATAATGGCTATGAACAAATCATAGTTCATAATTTTATTAAAACAACATTTTTCCCTTCATAACTTACCTTAATTTTACTCTAAAGATTGTAAAGAAAATATTGAACATTAAGAATTGGACAAATTTATAGTGTTTGGTGTTTTTAGAATTAAGAAAAAATACTATATCACATGAAAATATCCCTATCAATTGTTTGTTTGCTGGTATACACTGGAGCATGTATCGGACAATGCCCAATTATTAATACTACCAGCATTACCAATGTAACCTGCTTTGGTGGAAATGACGGAACAGCAACTGCCAACCCTTCGGGAGGAACGCTACCTTATACATTTTTATGGATGCCAGGAGGACAAACAACACAAACAGCTGTTGGGCTATCGGCTTGGATTACTTATACCTTGACTATCAACGATGCAACGCCCTGCACTCCTCTGGTGGAATCAGTCATTGTATCGGAACCGCCAAATCCTTACGGCATTATTGACGGAAGTGCTACTGTTTGCCATGGTGTTAATTCGGGAACACTTTCGTTAGTTGGGTATTCGGGAGCTGTTTTAAACTGGATGTTTTCTACTAACGGGGGTGCAACCTGGACAAACATTCCCAACACAAGTGCAACTCAAAATTATACGAACCTAAATGCAACAAGAGAATATGCTGCTATTGTTCAGAATGGTGTTTGCGGAAGTGATACCTCTTCTATAGCAACTATTTTAGTAACTCCTAATTCTGTTGGAGGGAACATTTCAGGAAGTACAACAGTTTGTTCGGGTGCAAATACAGGAACACATACACTTTCAGGAAACACCGGAAGCATCATTAGTTGGGAATCATCTTCTGATGGTGGTTTTACATGGTATTCAATAGGGAATACTCAAAACACACAAACTTATAACAACCTTGTAATTACTACTGCATTTCGTGCAGTTATACAAAACGGGGTTTGTGCCTCCACATTTTCTGACACGGCAATTGTTACTGTGAGCCCTCCATCTAACGGTGGAACTACAGCCGGTGCAGCCACAGTATGCAGCGGTGCAAATGGTGGAACAATTACTCTCAGCGGATTTACAGGAAATATATTAAACTGGGCTTCTTCTACTGACGGTGGAATAACCTGGGTGAACATTGTAGACACAACTACTTCATTAGTTTATTCAAACTTAGATTCAACTACTTCATATAGTGCGATTGTACAAAGCGGAGTGTGTTCTACCGATACTTCTTCAATTACAGTTATTACTGTAAATCCAACACCTGTAGCCGGTTTCAGTGTTGCTGATGTATGTATCGGGCAAACATCGGTGTTCGTTAATAGTTCAACAGTAAGCACAGGGTTATTGCAATTTATAATCTGGAATTTTGGCGACAGCACTTCATCTGTTGCAACAAATCCGATTCATTTGTATGCTCTTGCCGGAACTTATCCAACTACTTTAAAAGTAATATCCGACATGGGATGTGTAAGTACAATTACAAACAATGCGATTGTGAATCCACTGCCCAACCCAACCATTACACCTTCCGGACCAACCTCCTTTTGCTTTGGAGGGAATGTTACTTTGTCTGGCGAGAACGGATTAACCTATTCATGGAGCACAAGCGATACCACACAAAGCATTGTGGTAAGTACTTCCGGAACATATCATCTAACTGTAACTAATCCAACTACCAGTTGTGTCAATTCAGATTCTATTGTAGTGGAAGTATTTCCATTGCCTGTGGCTTATCCGGGCAATGATACAATTATCAGTCTTGGATTTTCATATACATTGAACGCACAACAAGGTGTTATTTTTTCGTGGTTGCCCGCCACAGGATTAAGTAATTCGAATATTTATAATCCCATTGCAGAACCACTTGTTACAACAACTTATTTGCTGACTGTGACTGATGACAACGGTTGCAGCAATAGTAGTTCGCTTTTAATCAAAGTGCGGAATGATTATTTATTCAACGCATCAAATGCTTTAACGCCAAATGGCGATGGCTTGAACGATTTATGGAACATACAGAATATTGAAAACTATCCTGATAATTCACTTGCTGTTTTCAACAGGTACGGACAGGAAGTATATACCGCTTCGCCTTACAAAAATGATTGGGGAGGAACTTATAACGGAGAATTGTTGCCCGATGGCACCTATTATTATGTATTAAAATTTACAGGCTCTGAAAAAATATTTAAGGGAGGAGTTACCATTATCAGTGGAGGGAATTAACAATTAAAAACAAATTTTATTTATCAGATAAACAAAAGTCAAATGAAAAAAATTACACTCATACTCATTTCTGTTTTTATCGGAAGCATTGCTCAAAGTCAGCAAATACCGATGTTCAGCCAGTATTACCAAACTCCGTTTGTTTACAATCCGGCATACACTGGTAATACAAACAATACCAATGCGTTTCTGGTTAATCACTCGCAATGGACTGATATGCCCAGCAGTCCCGTTACCCGAATGATTACGCTTGACGGTTCTATACAGGATAAAAAAGCAGGACTAGGTGCAGTTATTTATAATGACATTACCGATATTACCAGCAGAATTGGGGCTTACGGTTCGTATTCCTATCGTATAAAAACGAGCGAAAATTCCTTTCTTACATTTGGGGTAGCATTAGGCATTATTGAAAATAAAATTGATTTTTCAAAATTTATTGTGAAAGATGCTAATGATTTATCTTTGTTCAGTCAGTCGCAAAGCAAAACTTCTTTTGATGGAAATGCAGGCTTGTTATTCAATTGGAAAAAATTAAAAGTAGGAATTTCTGTACCCCAATTATTAGGAAATAAAATTACTTATATGGATAATTATTCTCATTCGGTTTACGAAATGTCGCGCCATTATTTGGCTTCATTAAAATATAATTTTGATATTTCTAAACAGCAAAACATCGGTTGCTCTCCTTTAGTATTAGTAAGATACATTCCTGGTGCGCCTATTCAATACGATATTAATTTATTATTCGACTGGAAAAAAATAGCAGGAATTGGTGTTACCTATAAAAGCAATTACGCCATCAGCGCGAGTGCTTTTGTAAAAATTCATCAGTCGTTTACTATCGGTTATGCTTACGATTTTATTACAAGTAATATAAATTCGTATGCAGGTACTAGCCACGAACTGCTGCTTGGTTATACTTTCGGTTCGAAGAAAAAGAAAGAGCTGGAAGAGTTGCAGGCGGATATTGCCGATTTGAAAAAGCAGGTTACCGATGACAATCAATTGCAAAATAAAAATAATTTAAAGATAGATAGTCTGAAAATGGAAATTGAAAAAATAAAATCGGACTTAAAAAAAACCAACGGAAGAGTAGATGCAATGGAAAAACAAGGAGCTCCTGAACCCCAAAATGTAAAAATTGATGAAACGAAAAACACCGACATGACAGGCAAAAATGGTGCGGGAAAATTATTAAAAATTGGTATCGAAGATAAAGATGGTATAAGAGTAATCAGCAAAAAAGATTTTGAAGACCAGAACGGAAAGCCTGTTAAAGTGGGATATTATGTAGTAATTGGTACATTTTATTACAACTTTTATGCTTTAGCTTTTATCGAAACTTTTAAAAACAAAGGGTATCCAAACTCTTCCTATATATATTATGCACCCCTTCATTATCATTATGTTTTTGTTGATTATGTGACAACAAGAGAGCAATCGATGGAGATACTAAAAAAAGTAAAAGTGGAACAAAGCGATGCTTGTGTATTGCTAAATGTTGTTGAGTAAAAATTTCAAATTTTAAATCCTGAATTCTAATATCCAAACCTTAACCAAAAAAATCCCGCCCTTTTCAAGAACTGGATTTTTTTTCACTCTGGGGATGTTGTGCAACAAATAATGACAAAAGAACTAAAACCGAACTCCAACAGTAACCATAAAACTTGAACTTCTATAATCGGTGGAAACAGGTTCTAAGGTTGACGAATCGTACAAATAATTTTTTTCAGAATAAGCAGAAAAAATATAAGCGCCATCAATAAAAAATTTATCTCTTCTATATCCAGCACCAAAAGTATAACTACTGCGAGTGGCATTTTTGTTGTCGCCTTTTTTAAACGGACTGCCATACAACGCATATCCAATGCGGAAAGCAACAGGGTCTAGTCGCACTTCACCACCAACTCTTAAATTTCCTGTAGCAGTATATTTGCTTCGGATGCCCGAGTTTACATCACCAAAAACATTGGGGTGAGAATTGAGCGAAGCATAACTATAATCCACATATTCGTACTCCACATTAAGCAACCCAATTTTTTTAATCACAAAGCCCAAACTACCAATAGCACGATATGGAGTGGTAATCGAATAACTAAATTTACCTTTCACAGTATCCGATTGATAAGCCACCCCATTATCTAAATCCGAATGCATGGCACTGGTGTAATTGTCATTAAAATTAAGGTGAGTAGGTGCGTGTACCGCAACTCCAACTCGAAGCCATTCAATTGGTTTTACAATCACACCGACTTTAAAATTAATTCCATTCCAATAAATACTTCCTTTTGACGACAAAGTTTGATAATACGTAAACGATTTGAAATTAGGAATGGTATCCTCCGTGTCCGCTTCCGAATAGTTGCTTTCTTCCGAATACGCGGCATGAACCACACCCACTGTGGCACCGACAAATACTTTGTTTTTATAATTACCACCAAGGCTGAAAAACATTTCACCCATCGAGCCTTTTGATTCAATTTCTTTTTTTTGTTTTTCACCATAATGTCGTATTACATGATTAAAATCATTAGTGTCTGCTGTGGCTAAATTCGGATTTATCAAATAAGTTTGATAAGCAAGGTCTGTAGAAAAAACATCGAAGTCGGAAGAGCTGTGCCCGTTTGCAGCAGTAACATAACTATCCAACAAAGAGCTTGATGTGTTATCGCCAACAATATTAATTCGTTTGTGAAAATTAGCAGTGCGGTTGTAACCAAATCCAAAATTAATAAACTGCCATCCTCCGTTTTTTTCTTCGTCTAGTTTTACAGCACCCACTAAACCAATGTTTCCCAGGTTTACATTTAATTTACTATCACCCGAATTGGATCCATTAAAAGTGGACGAAGAGCCAGCAGCATAAAACGAAGGAGTGATGGAAAGTTCGGACCTTCTCAACACCGCAACACCAGCAGGGTTGAAACTTAGAGTAGAAATATCGCCACCCAATGCACCCATAGAGCCTGCCATAGAGGCAAATCGAGCAGTCCCTCCAAATGTAAGTTGTGAATAACGCATGGCATCCACATCGTTTTGTGCCATTCCCAAAATGGAACATAAAACCTCAATGCCTATAAATAAAACTATAAACAGCTTTTTCATTTAAAAATTTATTAGAATTTATTTTCTTCTACCACCACCCGAACTATTGGATGGAGTGCCACTTGAAGAATTGCTTCTCACACTGCCACCATTATTGCTTCCGCTTGCAGGAGATAGAGAAGGAGAATTGCTTCTTGGCTCTGAAAAAACAGGCGAAGACTGTGCAAAGCGAGGTTTCTCAGTTCTTGGTTTTGACTGCTCCGTATTTCTGGGCACATCATTTCTAGGTTGAGACTGGTTGTTCCTTGGTTGTTCGTTACGTGGCTGCGCCTGTTCATTTCTTGGTGCTTCATATCTTGGTTGCTCGTTTCTAGGCGCCTCATTTCTCGGTTTAGCCTGATCATTATGAATGGTATTGTTATTATTTGGTTGCTCCACACGTATCGGTTTTCCTTGATAATAGTCCTCAGCATGTTCTCTCGGTTTAACTTCATTGGCAGCAGGTTTATTGTTATCACGAATTTCCGAATCATCCACTTTATGATTAGGATTAACCGGACCATTCGGTTTTTCGTAATTAGTTGAATGACTTGCTGGTTTTGTTGAATAATCAGCCACAGTGGTATGTAGCAAATGAGGATTAGAAGTTCTTCCTTTTGTTTCTTCAAAAGGTTTATGAGTTTCAGTTTCCACAGCAGCAATATAACGGCTTGCTAATGTTGGTTGCGTTGTAGTACGACCAGTACCTCCTGCACCAGAGTTTCCACCTCGCGGACCATAATAATAACTATTGTTGTCGTAACTGTTGAAATAATTATTGTTGTACGCATATGGGTTATAACCATAAGGGTCATATCCGTAAGGGTTGTATCCATAAGAGTTATAGCCATAGGGATTGTAACCGTAAGGGTTATAACCATAAGGATTGCAACCATAATAACCACCGTAAGGGTTGTAATTATTGTAAGCATAATATCCGTAAGGGTTATACCAAGGGTCGTATCCCCAACCCATGTTAGAATAATAGTTGTAGCTTGGGCAATAAGCAAAAGTGGCATAACTTGGTCCCCAAAAATTGTAACCCATATAAACAGAAGAACCATAATAATAAGGGTCATTATTATACCAATATGAATTGGTGTAATAGTTATCGTAATATCCATAAGAAGTACCACAACTATTATGGAAACGTCTTAAACGTACCGCATATTCATCGTCATAATAATCATCATAATTAAACGGTTTTTCGTAATAATTGTTGGTGGTATTATTCACAACAGCACCATTTTCATCTGTGGTAGATGAAGTAGAGCTCTGTGATGGGTTATAATAATCATCATCATTGGAATTGGCATAAGTGCTTTTTTTCTGACTCAAAGCAGGTTGTTCTGGCTTATTTTGATTACGGGCATATTCGTCCAACTGAGCCGATTTTCGTTCGTTTTCTTCTCTCAGTTTTTTATTTTCTGCTTCTAGCTTTTGCTTTTCTTTGTCAGCAGCAGCGTCTTTTGAAGTATAATAAATGTCGTCATCATAAGTACTCTTAGTAGCACTTTTAGGCGAATTGCAAGATGCCAATGCAATTAACGCAACAACTGAAACAATTAATCTGGTTTTCATTTTATTAAATTTATTTGAATTCTTATTTTTTATATTCCTTTGACAAATGGATAAACAAAAGGTTTATTTTCTATTTTTGTAAAGTTATTATTATGCAAAAATACAAATACTATACCACAAAAATTTATTATGAGTAAGGAATTATCAACCCGCGAGGAGAATTATTCGGAATGGTACAACGAGTTGGTTGTAAAAGCTGATTTGGCTGAGCATTCAGCCGTAAAAGGTTGTATGGTTATTAAGCCCTATGGATATGCTATTTGGGAAAAAATGCAACAAGCATTGGACAAAATGTTTAAAGATACTGGGCATGTAAATGCTTACTTTCCTTTATTTATTCCAAAATCGTTTTTCAGCAAAGAGGCAAGTCATGTCGAAGGTTTTGCAAAAGAATGCGCAGTGGTTACTCATTACCGCTTAAAAACAGCGCCTGATGGCAGTGTTGTTGTGGACGAAACAGCCAAGCTGGATGAAGAATTAATCATTCGCCCAACTTCTGAAACAATTATATGGAATACCTATAGAGGATGGATACAATCGTACAGAGATTTACCATTATTAATTAATCAATGGGCAAATGTGGTGAGATGGGAAATGCGAACAAGATTGTTTTTGAGAACCACGGAGTTTCTTTGGCAGGAAGGACATACAGCGCATGCCACAGCTGATGAAGCAATTGCAGAAACAGAACAAATGTTGAATGTATATGCTGATTTTGCTGAACAATTTATGGCAATGCCAGTAATAAAAGGAATTAAAACTGCTAACGAACGATTTGCAGGAGCAATAGAAACGTATTGTATAGAGGCATTGATGCAGGATGGAAAAGCATTGCAGGCAGGCACTTCACATTTTTTAGGACAAAATTTCGCCAAGGCATTTGATGTAAAATTTGCAAGCAAAGAGGGCAAACAGGATTTTGTTTGGGCAACATCTTGGGGTGTTTCTACAAGATTAATGGGAGCATTAATAATGTCACATTCGGACGATAAGGGATTGGTATTGCCTCCCAAATTGGCTCCTTTTCAAGTGGTAATCGTACCTATATACAAAGGAGAAGAGCAATTAGCACAAATTAATGAAGTGGTTTTCAAGATGAAAAAAGCAATGGAGGCCAAAGGCATTTCTGTAAAATATGATAACAGGGATAATCAACGTCCAGGTTGGAAATTTGCAGAATACGAATTAAAAGGTGTTCCTGTTCGAATAGCCATTGGAGCAAGAGACTTGGTAAACGGAACTGTGGAAGTAGCAAGACGCGACACGATGGAAAAAGAAACGCTACAACAAGCAGATATTGAAAATAAAATTGAACATCTCTTAGCACAAATACAGGATAATTTGTTTCAAAAAGCTTTGGCAATGCGTGAAACCAAAACATATTCAGCTGATACTTATGATGAATTTAAGAGAATATTAGAAGAAACTCCTGGTTTTGTAATGGCCCACTGGGATGGGACTTCTGAAACAGAACAAAAAATTAAGGAAGAAACAAAAGCAACAATTCGTTGCATTCCTTTAAATAATAAATTGGAAACAGGGACTTGTATTTACAGTGGAAAGCCTTCAGCACAAAAAGTCGTATTTGCAAAAGCATATTAAAATAAATAATAATGGATAAACCAACACCAAGAGAGTTGATTGTTAGAACCCTCAAAGAAAAATCGAGTATGAAACAGGATGTATATGCAAATACTCTCCATGCTTTTAATATTTTGAAATCGACTGCAAAACAAGTGGCTGCTGAATTAAAAAAAGAAGCAACAGCTATTGATAAGCGTGTTATTATTGATTATAAAGAAAAAGGTGCTTTTGAATTCGAATTAAGAGTGGCTGGTGATTTGCTAATATTTAATATGCACACTAATATATTCGAATTTGATAAATCTCACAATGTCTGGAAGAGTTCCTATGTTAAAGAAGACCATCTTCGCTCCTTTTGCGGAATTATCAATATTTATAATTTTCTGAATGATTCGTTTACTTACAATAGAGTTAATGATTCGGGTTATGTTATTGGACGTATATTTGTAAATAAAGAAAATCACTATTTTGTAGAAGGAAAGAGACAATTAGGATTTTTATACAATGATTTTATTCACTCTGTAATCGATGAAGATGCAATAAAATCAGTACTTGAGTCCACCATTCTTTATTGTTTAAATTTTGATTTGTTTACACCTCCCTTCGATTCTATTAAAGAAATATCTGTTGCCGATATGCAGACTGCAAGTGAAGGAATGCAGATAAAAACTGGCAAAAGGTTAGGATTCCGCTTTCAGGCAGATAATGACGATTTTAGTTAAAAATAGGCTAAATAGTAAAAAATGTTTTGCTACTTTCAATTTTTAATCTACATTTGCACTCCCAAAAAATAAAACAGGGTATTTGGGCCCGTTCGTCTAGGGGTTAGGACGCCAGGTTTTCATCCTGGAAAGAGGGGTTCGATTCCCCTACGGGCTACTGAAAGTAGTAGGTACAAGGGCTAATCGAAAAATAAATTTGATTATCTTATTAATAAAAATAAATAAAAAACAATGGCAAATCACAAATCAAGTATCAAAAGAATTCGTTCGAACGATGCTAAAAGACTAACAAATCGTTACCAAGCAAAAACAATGCGTAATGCAATGAAAGATTTAAGAGAGGATGAAAGTAAAAAATCTGCTGCTACAAAACTTCCTAAAGTTATTGCTATGGTTGATAAATTGGCTAAGAAAAATGTTATTCACAAAAACAAAGCAGCCAATTTGAAGTCCAAATTGACTAAAAAAGTGAACGCACTTAAAAAATAATTAAGTCTAGCATCGTTATCAGTTAAAATATTTTAAGTCTCGCAGTATTGCGGGACTTTTTTTATGTTTTTATGTTACCTTTATAATCTGTTTTAAATTATGGAAGATAATAAACAACCTTTTGGAATTAAATCGTGGGCTGAGGAAGACCGCCCTCGTGAAAAGCTTTTGAGTAAAGGAAGACATGTTCTTACCGAAGCTGAACTTATTGCCATATTAATCAGTTCAGGAAATAGAGAGGAAACTGCTGTTGAATTATCAAAACGGATATTATCAAGTGTGGGTAATAATTTGAATGAATTAGGGAAACTATCCGTTCAGGAATTAATGAAATTTAAAGGCATTGGTGAAGCCAAAGCAATAAGTATAATTGCAGCATTGGAATTAGGCAGAAGAAGAAAAGACTCAGAAACTTTAAAACGTGAAATTATTATTTCGAGTAAAGATGTTTTTGCAGTGATGAAATCATCCTTTTTAGATTTACCTCATGAGGAATTCTGGATGTTAATTCTGAACAGAGCAAATGCGGTTATTAAAAAAGAATTGATAAGTCGAGGTGGTGTAGCAGGAACTGTGGTGGACACAAAAATAATTTTCAAGACAGCAATTGAACATTATGCAAGTTCAATAATTATTTGTCATAATCATCCTTCGGGGAACAAACTTCCTTCAGAAGCAGATATTAAAATTACAAGAAGTATTAAAGAAGCAGGAAAAATAATGGAAATTCCTTTGTCTGACCATTTAATTATGACTGATTCAGGTTACTACAGTTTTGCAGATGAAGGAATTCTATAAGTAAAGTTCAAAAATTAAGAATGCAACAAATAAAAATACTTACTATAATTGGTGCCCGTCCGCAAATAATCAAATCTGCTGCATTAAGCAGAGCCATCAAAAATAAATTTGCTGATAAAATTTTGGAGATAATTGTTCATACAGGGCAACATTACGATGATAATATGTCAGATGTTTTTTTCGAAGAATTAGAAATTCCTAATCCGAATTATAACTTAAATGTCGGTTCGGGAACGCACGGAAAACAAACTTCATTAATGATTGAAGGAATCGAAGAAATCCTTTTAAAGGAAAAACCCAGTTGTATAATTTTATATGGCGACACCAATTCAACATTGGCAGGTGCAATTGCAGCTTCAAAAATTTTCATTCCTGTAATTCATATCGAAGCGGGTTTGCGCTCTTTTAACAAATCAATGCCTGAAGAAATTAATCGCATTATTTGCGATCATGTATCGACTCTATTATTTTCACCTACAATTACAGGTTATAATAATTTAGTTAAAGAAGGATTTAGGGAAAACAACACTTCTCCTTATTCAAATGATAATCCTAAAATTTATCATTGTGGAGATATAATGTTGGACAACAGCCTCTTTTTTTCTACCAAAGCTGAACAAAAAACAACCATTTTAAAAGATAATAATTTAGAAAGTAATAATTTTATTTTAGCAACTATTCATAGAAATAATAATACAGATGAACCTTCCAGATTAAATAATTTATTCAATGCTTTAAATAAAATTGCAACTAAAAAAAAAATCAACATAATTATTCCTTTGCATCCAAGAACTTCCAAACTGTTAGTGCAAAACCTTTCATCTGAACTTTATTGTCAAATAAAAACCAATCCTTTTATTAAAATAACACCTCCAGTTTCGTATTTAGAAATGATAGCGTTGGAGAAAAACGCAAGTCTAATAATGACGGATTCTGGTGGAGTTCAAAAGGAAGCTTTCTTTTTCAACAAGCCGTGTATTATTCTTCGTCCCGAAACCGAATGGACTGAGCTTGTAACATGTGGCTCAGCAAAACTTACAGACACTGATGAAAATAGAATTACAGAAGCCTTTAATCACTTTGCAGAAAACAATACACTATACTTTCCTAATTTATTTGGAGATGGAAAGGCAGCAGAATTTATTTGTGAACAAATAATTGAAAATATTAAATAAGGATGCTACTCATTTATACACATAATATTACTCATCGTAATAAGTACATATTCAATTTAATTTTCAGAGACTTACTTGGAATTAATTTCGTTTTGACATCAAATATTGAAGAGTTTAAAAATTATCAAGACTTTAAACTAAGCTATACAAACAATCCAATTAATGATGAATTGTTTTTTATTTCGAGAAATTTATTGTTTGAATCAGGAATAACGGAACAAAATATTTCAGTTTTCGAATTCAACTCTAACAAAGTATTTTATGCCACTGGAAAGTTATCCGCTTTGCCTTTTGATGTTTTTGCAGCATCCTTTTATCTCGTTTCAAGATACGAAGAATACTTACCACACATTAGAGATGAGCATGGAAGATTTGAGGCAAAGGACAGTTTGGCATTTTTAAACAATTTTTTACAGAAACCTATAGTGAATATCTGGGCAAATTGGATAAAGGGTTTACTTCAAAAAAGATATCCCGAACTTTCGTTTCCTGAAAAGAAATACGAATTCATCTCAACAATAGATATAGATAATGCTTATGCCTATCGCGAAAAAGGTTTCACAAGAAGCATTGGTGGTTATCTCAAATCATTATCTACTTTAAATTTTAAAGAAATAACTGAAAGGAACCGCGTATTATTTGGACTAGAGAAAGATCCTTACGACACTTATGATTTTCAATTAGCAATATTAAAAAAATACAATTTCAAAAGCATCTACTTTTTTCTTCTTGGAGATTATGGAGTAAACGATAAAAATTTGCCCATTGAAAGCAAACGTTTTCAATCACTTATAAAAATGCTTGGAGACTATGCAGAGATTGGAATTCACCCTTCTTATGGCTCCAACAAAAGTAAAGCCCAATTAAAAAAAGAAGTAAGCCGTTTGGCAAAAGTGTTACACAGAGATGTTACCAAAAGTCGCCAACACTTCTTGAAATTAACCTTGCCGGAAACTTATCGTAACCTGATTGATATTGATATAACAGATGATTACACAATGGGATTCGCTTCTCAAATTGGGTTCAGAGCAAGTATATGTACACCCTTCAATTTTTATGATTTGGATATGGAGATGGAAACAAAATTAAAAATTCATCCATTTGCTATTATGGAAGGTACTCTGAAATATTATATGAAAGTGCATCCAGAAGATGCGATGCAGAAAATAAAACCAATGATTGATGAGGTAAAAGTAGTGAATGGTGTATTTATTAGTCTTTGGCACAATGATACCATTAATGACCAAAAATTATGGAAAGGATGGCGTGCTGTATATGAAGAAATGGTGGAATACGCAACAAGGTAAATTTCTCCATAAGAAATATGAAACAGTTTATATTAAAATACACTCCCGAATTTCTGCTTGAATTGGGAAAAAGGCTGAAGAAAAATCAGAGAAGAAAACAATTACATGACCAACAACTTGCTCAGAAAGGAATTTCAAAACAAAAACTAATAAATGACTTTAATAAAATAGGAATAAAAAAAGATGATTCAGTTTTAGTTCATAGTAGTTTAAGTAAAATTGGGTTTGTGGATGGTGGAGCTGAAACAGTTGTAAATGCTTTGTTTGAATGTGTTGGAGAGAATGGAACTTTACTGTTTCCAACTTTCAGTGCTAGTGGAAGAAACAAAACATACCTTGAACAAAATCCTTATTTTGATAGAAAGAACACTCCATCACAAATGGGAATTATTACTGAATATTTTAGAAAATTAAATGATGTATTCAGAAGTTTTCACCCAACGGATTCAGTTTGCGCAAAAGGAAGATTAGCTGAATATTACACTAATTCTCACTTTGGGCAATTAACACCTTACAATGAATATTCTCCTTTCAGAAAACTTTGTTTGATGAATGGGAAAATTTTAATGCTGGGAACAACACTAAATGGAGCCTGTACAAATTTACATACTTTGGAAGATGCTGTTGATTTTAAGTTTCCCGTTTATGACAACAAGATATTTGAAGTTGAAATGATTGATGAAAAAGGAAATAAATCAATTATGAAAACGAAAGTGCATAATCCTGAATATTCAGCCAAACGAAATTGTGATGCACTAAAACCAATGTTTGAAAAAGAAGGTCTTTTAATAAAAGGTTCCATTGGTGAAGCACAAAGTATGCTGATTGACGCAAACAAAATGCTTGAAGTAATGATGAAAAATTACAATGAAAGAGGTATTACTATGTACACCCCATTTGGAAGTTAAGAAATCTTTAAATGAATATATACATTACACTTGACTATGAAATTTTCTTTGGCGAAATCCATGGAACGGTTGAAAAATGTATCATTTATCCCACCTCTGAGCTAATTCGTATTGCCGAAAAACACAATGTTCGCTTTTGCTTTTTTGTTGATTGTGGCTTTATTTTAAAACTGGACGAATTCAGAAAACAATTCCCGCAATTAGAAAATGATTACAAGAAAATTACTGTGCAGGTAAAATATTTATCTAATTCAGGACACGATATACAATTACATATTCATCCACATTGGGAAGATAGCTATTACAATGGAGAACACTGGATAATTGATGTAAAAAGGTATAAGTTGACTGATTTCAGTGAAAATGAAATTGAAAGCATTGTAATGAACTACAAAAAGGTATTGACTGATTTAACAGGAAAAACAATTTTTACTTATCGTGCAGGTGGATGGTGTTTACAGCCTTTCAGTAAACTTAAAAAAATATTTAAGCAGAACAACATCACTGTTGACAGCAGTGTTTTTAGAAAAGGATTTTATACTTCAGAACACTACAGTTATGATTTTAGAAACGCACCAGATAAAGATATTTACAAGTTTGAAGATGAGCCAGAGATAGAAAACCCCACGGGATATTTTACCGAATTACCAATTAGTTCAATTAGAAATTCACCTTTGTTCTTTTGGAAATTATTTTTATTGGGCCGTAAGAATCCTTATCTTCACAAACCTTTAGGTGATGGGAGAGCCATATCTGCACCCGGTCAAAGAAAAAAAATGCTCACACAATATACAGATTGCACTGTTAGTATAGATGGGTATAATGCTAGTCTTTTGGAAAAAGCTTTAAAAAAATTGAAAAGAAAAAAATTTGAAAATATGGTGGTAATAGGTCACCCAAAATCACTTTCGCGTTACTCCTTGCAAGAATTGGAAAAATTTGTGGAAAAGAATAAAACCAACTACAATTTTGCGACATATTCAAAAATGTTTAAAAATAAATGATTGCTTTCATCGAAAATAGAAATATTAATAAACAAAAGTGGGATAAGTGTATTGCCAACAGTTCTAATACCTGTATTTTTGTTTATTCATGGTATTTAGATATAGTTGCAGGTAACTGGTCAGCATTGGTTCTAAATGATTACGAAACAGTTTTTCCGGTTGCTACTAAATCCAAATATAAAATCAATTATATCTATCAACCATTTTTTACCCGTTATTTTGGTGTCTTTTCAAAATCTAAAATTACACATCAATTAGTATATGAATTTTTTGAAGCTATTCCTTCTAAATTCAAATACATTGAATTCTGTCTGCATGAAACAAATTCATTTAAAATTGAAGGAATACAAACCACAGAAAAACAATTTCAGTTGTTAGATTTAAAGTCATCGTATGAAACCATACAGAAAAACTATTCAGAAAACACCAAACGAAGTATTAAAAAAGCAATAAAAGCGGGATTGCAAATTCACCTAAATATTGAACCAGAAAAGATTGTTAACCTTTTTAAAACTACAAAGGGTGGGGAATTAGAGATATTTAATGCAAATGATTATAAAGTACTTACTAATCTTATGTACGCTTGTCTTGAAAATAAAATGGGGCAATCAATTGCAATTTATGACGGTGACGAATTATGCGCAGCAGCATTTTTTATGTTCAGCAATAATAAATTTACTTATCTAAAAAACGGAATAACAGTGAATGGAAAAACAAAAGGGGCTATGTATCTGTTAATTGATTATTTTGTGAAACAATATTCAGGAAATAAATATGACCTTGACTTCGGTGGTTCGTCAGTTGAATCAGTAGCTCAGTTTTATAAAAAATTTGGAGCAAAAGATTATGTATATTTACAAGTCGAAAAAAACACTTTGCCTCAGGTGGCAAAATGGATTAAAAAATTAAAATCATAAAAGTTATGGTACACATTTTAGTAGCTACGAATTCTCTCTTCAATCATTTTATTGCAGAAATAAGAGATGAAAATATTCAAAAAGATAGTATGCGGTTTCGGAGAAATCTTGAAAGGATGGGTGAGGTAATGGCATATGAAATAAGTAAGACATTAAGTTATGAATCCAGAGATGTTACTACTCCGTTAGGTATAGCTTCTATCCAGCAACTGAAGGAACAGCCAGTTATTGCAACCATCTTGCGTGCAGGTTTACCACTTCATCATGGTGTATTAAATTATTTTGATAAAGCTGAGAATGCTTTTATATCCGCCTATCGTAAACATCATAAAGATGGAACCTTTGATGTAAAAGTGGAATATTTAGCATGCCCAGATTTAAATAACAAGGTGTTAATTCTTTGCGACCCAATGCTAGCATCAGGGACTTCAATGGTGCTTACTTACAAAGCCATGATGCAACGAGGCAAACCTTTACATACACATATCGTTTCTTTGATAGCATCAGTTGAGGGGATTGATTATGCACGAAAACATTTACCCGAAAATGTTACCTTGTGGTGTGGTGCTGTTGATGATGAATTAACCGCTCAGTCGTATATAGTTCCTGGACTTGGCGATGCAGGGGATTTAGCATACGGCACAAAAATTTAATCCGTACAATATTGGACTCCTGGTGGGAAATACTTTCTGTTTTTTTGGTAAGCACAATTAAATTTGTGTTTGGCGGCATTCCGATGGCATTAGGAATGGGGTTTCATTTCTTTGAAGCTGTTACAGTTACTTCTCTTGGCGGTTTTACAGGTATTACCGTTTTTACTTTTTTGAGCGAAATAATTATTGCCAATTATAAAAAACGACAAGCTCGAAAAAGGATTACTCATCCACATCTTCCTCCTCCCAAAATATTTACAAAGCAAAAACGATTTATTGTTAAAATTAAAAAACGTTTTGGTTTGGTAGGTATTTCCTTTTTGACTCCACTTATTTTTTCTCTCCCACTTGGTTGTTTTCTTGCCGTGCGTTATTATAAAAACAAACAAACTATTTTAATTTATATGTTCTCTTCCGTATTGATTTGGTCTGTTACCTCTTATTTTTTATACAAACCTTTAATTAATGCGATACGAACATATCTTTTTTGATCTTGATCATACTCTTTGGGACCTTGAAGCAAATTCAAGAGAAACATTTGCTGAACTTTTCGAAAAATACAATCTGAAGGAAAAAGGAATTGTATCCTTTGAGGATTTTCTGAACAAATACCTTCATATCAACAACAGAATGTGGGACGAATATCGAAAAGGATTAATTGATAAAGATACTTTGCGTTATTCTCGTTTTTATGAAGTGTTTCAACTGTTTGATATCAACGATAGAACATTAGCGGAAACAATTGGAAATGAATATGTAAAAAATGCTCCCTTAAAAACCAATCTTTTTCCTTATACTATTGAAATACTTAGCTATCTCCAAAAAAAATATTCTTTACATATTATTACAAACGGTTTCGAAGAGGTTCAACATATTAAAATGAAACATTCTGGTATCGATCACTATTTTAAAAATACGATTACTTCAGAAGCGGCAGGTTATAAAAAGCCGAATGTGTGCATTTTTAATTATGCCATTAAATTAGCGAATGCTAAAATTGACAATAGCCTTATGATTGGTGATAATCTGGAAGCTGATATTATTGGTGCACGTGAAGCAGGGATCCATCAATTGTTTTTTAATCCTAAAAGAGAAAAACATTCGGAAGAAATTACTTATGAAATTACAAGCCTGAAGCAGCTTTTTGATTTGTTATAAATTTTCAAAAAAAAACCCCTACTATATTTCTACAGTAGGGATTCTAAATTAAGAACTACTTATTAATTATTTTTTAGCGGGCGTTGCAGTTGCACTAGTACTAGTTTTTGCATCTGTTGATTTTGTGCTGCCAGTTGCATCTCCTTCTGCTTTTGCATGACAGCAAGATTTGCCGTCTCCTTTTTTGCAACCTGCTTTTTCATCTTTACTGCAAGATTTTCCTTCTTTTTTCTTGTCGTCTCCCTTTTTATCATCTCCTACAAATATAATTGTACTTTTAGAAAATGTTACTAATGTGTTTGCTGTTGCTGCTCCAACAATTCCTGTGAAGGCAAGCATTAAAAATAGTTTTTTCATTTTGTTTTTTATTAGTTGATTTATATTTTCGTTAATAGTGCAACAAAGATACCAAAAATCTCAACATCGATTAAAATTGTGTTAAGATTAGTTAAACTTAAACAAAAGTGGCGATTACCGTTTCTCCTCCAGTTACTTTTTCTTCTAGTTTCACTTTTACTTTTACTCCTAAAGGTAACAACAAGTCTACTCGCGAACCAAATTTGATAAAACCAAACTCTTCGCCTTGTATTGCATCATTACCGTGCATAGCATTATTCACAATCCGTCTCGCCATAGCTCCTGCTATTTGACGAAACATTACCTCTTGACCATTATCATGTTTCACAACAATGGTTGTCCTTTCGTTATCGGTGGACGATTTTGGATGCCACGCAACAAGGAATAAGCCAGGATGGTACTTTACATATTTAATTATTCCAGAAATGGGAAAACGATTAATATGCACATTTAATGGGGACATGAAAATAGATACCTGTAATCGTTTTTCGTTAAAATACTCAGATTCAGAAACTTGCTCAATTACTACAACCTTGCCATCTGCTGGTGCAATAATGTTATTTGTATTTACTGTTATATCCCTCTTAGGACTTCTAAAAAACTGAAGAATGATAATTAATAAAAATGCTGAAAGCACATATCCCAGCCACAAAACAATAGGAAAATCGGAAAACGAATAATGTGTTACTCCATTAATAATGGCTACAATACAAATTGTAATGGCTATTGAAGGATAACCTTCTCTATGAATTGTCATTTGCTAACGATTGGTTTAGGTGCAAATATAATAATATTGAATGAATGAAAATTTTTACGAGAAAAAATTGGGGAAAAGAAATAATTTTTGGAAATCAGTATTACCTTTTCTCTGTCAACTATTCGCTTGTCAATTTTTTCTATAACATAAAAGAATTTTTTTCTTTTATTAGTGTTGTCAAGTTTTAAAGCCAAGTATATCTCCCAATACCACGTAAATTAACAATACCTTTGCCTCCTAAAAACAAATTATGATACAAAAAATACTTGATAATCTAAATGTTGCAAAGCTGAATGAAATGCAACTTTCAACTATTGAGGCAAGTAAAAAATATAATGATATAGTTTTACTTTCACCTACAGGTTCTGGAAAAACAATTGGGTTTTTATTGCCGCTATTGATTTCTTTAGATAAAAATTGTCTAGGTATTCAAGCATTGATAATTGTCCCTTCAAGAGAGTTAGGATTGCAGATAGAACAAGTATTTAAATTAATGAACACGGGATTTAAGGTAAATTGTTGTTATGGCGGCCATTCCACAAAGACAGAAAAGAACAACCTAGAACATCCTCCAGCATTGCTTATCGGAACACCAGGGAGGATTGCTTATCACATTAGGAATAATAATTTTGATACTTCATCTATTACATCTTTAGTCCTTGATGAGTTTGATAAAGCACTGGAATTCGGTTTCAAAGAGGAAATGATGTTTATAATTTTCCAATTAAAAAAATTAAAAAAAAGGATACTTACTTCTGCTACAAACCTTGTGGAAATACCTGAATTTACTGGGGTTACTAACCCTTTCGAATTAAATTTTCTAAACAACTCGCCAACTCAACCCAAAGGATTAAAATTAAGAATTGTAAAATCAGAAGGAAAAGACAAACTGGATACTTTGTTTGGTTTAATTTGTAAGTTAGGTAATATAGGAACTCTTGTATTTTGTAATCACCGGGATGCTGTGGACCGTATCAGTGATTTGCTTAAAGAGAAAGGATTGTTGCATGGTACATTTCATGGTAAGATGGAACAGGAGGACAGAGAGCGGGCACTGATAAAGCTGAGAAACGGTACTAACAATATTTTAGTCACTACTGATTTAGCTTCTAGAGGACTTGATATTCCTGAAATAAAAAACATTATTCATTACCAATTACCTCATACCGAGGAAATATTTATTCACCGAAACGGGCGCACGGCAAGAATGAATGCATCAGGAACTTCTTATTTAATTTTATCAGAGGGTGAATATGTTCCAGCCTTTATAAAAGAAAAACCTATAGAAGAAAAGCTTTCCGAAAAAAACTTGATCCCCGAAAATACTTCTTGGTGTACACTTTATATTGGGTCTGGAAAAAAGGATAAGATAAATAAAATGGATATAGTAGGGATGCTATTGCAAAAAGGGAAGCTAAATAAGGATGATTTGGGTTTAATTGAAGTATTAGATTTTACTTCTTATGCCGCAATAAGCAGAAAAAAAATTGATTTAGTCCTTTCTTTAGTTAAGAATGAAAAAATAAAAAACAAGAAAGTAAAGATGGAGATTTCGAAATAGAATTTAAATGTCCATCAATACTATTTTTTTTAGGAAAAAGGTACCGAAAGGCAGAAAAGACAAGAGAAAAGCGATTGCCGTTTTTTTATTCGAAAATCCGTTAGCAAACTTTGCTTGTAACAACACAATTGCATACCAAATAAACAATACACCGTGAATACTTCCTGTAATACGCACGGGAGTGTGCATGCCAGCAATATATTTTAATGGCATTGCAATTCCAAGTAAAACAATAAATGATATTCCTTCACCAACGCCTACATTTAAAAGCCGTTTCATAGTAGTTGTTGAATCGCTAAGCATATTAAGATTTTGATTTGAATTTATTTATTGCATTAACAGTAAATTCTGAAAGCACCAATTTGCCGCTCATTTCCGCACGTTCAATTAAAAGTGTGTCCCAGTTTTCAGTTCCTTTCCAGAATATTTTTTTAAGCATCTGCATGGCTTCTGGATTTGAGTTGGAAAGTTGAGTTGCTAAAGTGGCGATAGCTGTGTCCATTTCACCAACTGTTTTATATATTTCAACATACAATCCTTTTTCTTTAGCCCAGTCAGCAGTTTGCCATTCAGTTGCATTGATGGATAAAGAAGTAAAAGCAGATGTTCCTATTTTTCTTTCAACGGCAGGACCAACTACAAACGGACCAATTCCAACTGCTAATTCACTTAATTTTACTGAAGCGGATTCAAGTGCTAATGTGTAATCAGCTGCACTTGCAATTCCAACACCACCACCAACTGCTTTTCCTTGGACCCTTGCAAGAACAAACTTTGGGGCGGTCCGAATAGCATTTATTACTAATGCAAATCCGGAGAAAAACTTCTTTCCTGTTTCAAAATCTTTAATAATAATTAATTCATCAAATGATGCACCTGCACAAAAAGCTTTTTCACCTTCACTTTGAAGAACAATAACTTTTGCATTTGAATCATTTCCTGCGTTGGTAATTTCTTCAGCTAATTGTCTTAATAATGTTCCGGGCAAAGAATTGCTTTGTGGATGAAAAAAAGTAATTGTTGTAATATTGTTTGTAGTAGCTGATTTAACGTAACCTTCCATAAACTGATTTAGAATTTCGTATTTAATATTTGAGGCGAAGGTAAATAAAGTAAAATAAAAAAGCACCTTGATTTCTCAACGTGCTTTTTATATCTGTAAAATTAAAATAAATTAATTCTCACTATATGCAGGCAATTTACCTTCTTTAATCAATTGCATACTTTTTTGTTTGTGCTCTTCGTAATTACCGAAACACAATGCATCTAGCAATTCCGGCTTGGTCATTAAAGGACTATTTAATTGTGCTTTAATTTCTTTTTCGCAACGATTAACATACTTTACAAATCGTTCAGGAGCCCAGATGTATTGCTTTTTATGCCAATCAGGTTGACTACGGTCTACGTTAAATTCTTTTGGCAATTCATCCGTTAATTTAATATTTGTCTTGATATCCAAACCTTCGAAACGCTTTGGAAGCAAACGATTATCAAATACTAAAGGGCGGGAAATTTTGATTACGTGTTTCTTCTTTTTAACGTCTATCAAAGATAATCCTTCAATGGTCAATCCTTTCTTCTTTAGATGACCAAACTTAGTTTCAAAACTTTTTAATATTTCAAACATGACATTTATTATTTAGGCAAGAGTACAAAGATATACAAATAAATCGTTAGAAATGAAATAATTAGTGGATTATTTTTTAATCATCGATGAATCTGCCATTAAGGGTAGAAACATTAGATTATTAAAAGACGAAAATAAACCGATTAAAATTTGACGTATTTATTATCTAAAAATTGGTTAATACCTTTGAGTTTGGCTTTCTTAGCTTGTTTTCGAAGGATGAATTCAAAAATGCTCATCCAGCCTGGAAAGTTACTTTCGCTAATATCAAACAGCTAGGCTAAAGCTAATTTATCCTTTGGGAAGCCATTCTTTTTTGTCTGTCCATCTCGAGCCGGTCCGTAACCAATTTGCAAAGATTGTTCAAATCCCCGGCTTGCCGGGCGAAGTTCTACTATAAATTTACATGTTTTGCCCGACCTGTTTCTGAAAAAATGATTTACATTAGGATGTGCAATTGCGGATTCTTTAGGTGCAAGGGTAAGAATACTTTTATTCAACTGCACTTGCACTTCACCCTCTGAACATGTAAATCGTTCCGAATATGTTTTATGATAATGTAGTCCGACACCGCCTCCATTGGTAAGTTCTACTTCCACCTGAGTGTATTCACCGTTGGTATCTTCAGCCGTTTTTAAAAAAGTTACTGTATCTTTTTGAATCGGGTTGTAAATTTTTCTTTCCATGGTATTAAATTAGTATTCAAAATAACGAGAATTTTCTACTTTGCAAATTTGGCTTAAATACCGTGTGTACCACTTGTGAGCATTCGCTTTTACTTTAAGGTGGACGGCATTTTTACTCCATTCATTAATATCTTCCTTGGTTTCCCAATATGAAACAAAAACAGTATTCTTCCCGTTCGATACAGCTTCGAAACCAAGGTAGCCTTTTTGTTTTGCTGCTAGTTCCATTGTCAAATTATCCATCTCTGCATAACCTTCCATATCGTCCGATTTTGTGTTTGAGAAAATTACAGCGTAATAATCTTTTCCGTTTAAAACATTTTTGTCTAACATAATTTATTAATCCTGGTTTTTCTTTTTCACCATTGTGAGAATTGTAGCTATAGCAACTGTTTCTCCTGTTTCGTCAAACACATCTACCAGCCATTTTACAATTCCTTTTGCAATATCTTCTTCTGTTTTCTTTTCCTGTTCAACTTTTTCCTTACAAGTAAATCGGACTCCGATAGTTGCTCCTGGGTAAACAGGTTTTGTAAATCTACACTCATCAATTCCATAATTTAGCAACACAGGACCTTTAGGAGCATCCACAAATAAACCTGCAGCGCGAGATAAAATATAATATCCATGAGCTACTCGACCTGTAAAAATGGTACCTTCAAGTGAGTTTGCATCCATGTGTGCATAAAATTTATCGCCACTTAACTCTGCAAATGCTTCAATATTTTCAAGAGTTACAAGGTGAGTATCCGTAATTAAAGTTTCACCAATTTCGAGTTCTTCAAAATATCTTTTGAAGGGATGAATTTCTTTTTGAATATATTTTGCACCGTATTGATAATTATTGGTAATATTTGTAATCGAAGTTGGAGAGCCTTGAATAGCGGTTCGTTGCAGATAATGAAACACTCCCCTTTTGCCTCCCATCTCTTCGCCACCACCAGCTCTTCCTGGTCCGCCATGAGTAAGCATAGGCATTGGAGAACCATGACCAGTGCTTTCTTTAACACAATCAGCATTCAAAACTAAAATACGACCGTGCATACACGCAGCACCGATTACAAATTGTTTTGCAATTTTATCATCTCCTGTTATAATCGAACAAACTAAAGAACCTTTTCCCATCTTGGCTAATTCAATTGCTTCCTCAATGGTTTTATAAGGCATAATAGTACTTACAGGGCCAAAGGCTTCAACGCTATGGCAATCCAAATTCTTAAATGGATTTTTATTTAAGAATAATATAGGAGACATAAACGCTCCTTTTTCTTTGTCTGCACCGGTTACCGAGAAGTTATTTAAATCACCGAAAACAATTTCCTGTGTTTTGGCTAATTGCATTACTTTTTCTGCTACTTCTTTTTGTTGTGATTTGCCAGCCAATGCTCCCATTCGTACACCTTCCACATTTGGGTCGCCAATAGTAGTGGTGACTAATCGCTTACCCATAGCTATTTGTACATCCTCCACTAAATTTTCAGGAACAATAATTCTTCTTACTGCAGTACATTTTTGCCCTGCTTTGGTAGTCATTTCTCTTAGAACTTCTTTAATGAAAATATCAAACTCCGGAGTTCCTGGAACCGCATCTGAACCAAGTACACAACAGTTTAAAGAATCTGCTTCCATATTAAATGGCACAGCTTCTTCCAGTAAACGGGGATGTGCTTTCAGCATTTTACCTGTGCTTGCCGAACCTGTAAATGTTACGATATCTTGTGATTCTACATGGTCTAAAATTCCATTAGCGCTTCCACAAATTAATTGTAAAGCGCCTTCAGGAAGTATTTTTGAATCTGCTATTTCTTTTACTACTGCTTCAGTTAAAAACGATGTAACGGTTGCTGGTTTTACGATTGCAGGCACACCTGCAAAAAGGTTAACGGCTATTTTTTCCAACATTCCCCACACAGGAAAGTTAAATGCATTGATATGAATGGCCACTCCTTCTTTCGGTACACAGATGTGATGACCTATGAACGTGCCATTTTTACTAAGCTTTGCAACATCTCCTTCAAGGCAAAATGTTTCATCAGGAAATTGTCTTCTTAGACTTGCATAAGCAAATAAATTTCCGATTCCACCTTCAATGTCTACCCAGCTGTCAGTTCTGGTTGCTCCGGTTGCCCAGCTTAATTTATAAAAGACTTCTTTTTTTGATTGAAGATGTAAAGCTAATGCTTTCAACATTCTTCCTCTTTCCTGAAAAGTAAGTTTACGTAATGCTGGTCCTCCCACTTTTCTAGCATAGTTCATCATCTCAGCAAAATCTAATCCTTTGCTTGATGCCGTGGCTATTGTATCACCATTAATGGCATTAAATAGTGTCTGTCCTTCGCCTTCACCTGATTGCCATTTACCTAGGGCATAGTTTTGTAATTTCATAAATATTTTATTTGTTAGACCTCACCCCTTTCCCCTCCCCTTGGAAAAAGGGGAGGGGTTACGGAGCCTGAAATGTGTTACTTATTGTTTTATTATTTTTCTATTTATATTTCCTATTCTTAGAAAATAAATTCCTTTTGGTTGATTTGACAAATCAATTTCAAAATTAGATTTTAAATCTTTTACTTCCAAAATTATTTCTCCTAATGTATTGCTGATTGTAATAGTTGTTGATTGATTGTTATTAGTTGTTAGTTGAAATTTCCCGGTTGTTGGGTTTGGAAAAATTGATATATCATTTGTTCTCAATTCATTTATTCCGGCAGAAAGTGGAATATAAATAACCAGTGTATCTGTATTACATCCGTTTGTTGCAATTAGTAATGTATTGTAATTTCCGCTTGGGTACGTGTGTACAGGACTAGCAAAGGTGCTTGTGTTACCATCTCCAAAAATCCATTCATAGCTCGTAGCATTAGTAGAAGTGTTTGTAAATGTTACTGCATTTCCTGCGATTGTATAAGTTGCATTTATGTTTATTGCAAGATAATTATTGTTCCAGGTGGTATCGCTTATGCCTTCACTCATGTTGTAATACGAACCACTAGGAGAAACCTGACATACCACTGCACGCACCATATAAGTATAAACTCCTGGATAAAGCAAACACATATCTGTATAAGTAGTTCCGGTTATTGGAGTTGAATTAATCCTCTCATAATTTGTTGTAGAATCATTTTTCATGTAAATATTATATCCAAGTACAGTATCCGCAGAAGCAGTCCAGGAAATGATTGCATTGGTTCCGGTTGATGTGGCAACAACATTTGAAACCGGTGCAATAATGTCATTTCTTAATGTTGGGTCGCCCATGAGGGCTATATGAACAAAGCGACCGCCATAGTTGTAGGAGTAAAGGCTATTATTGCTTTGCGTAACTTTTACATCATAACCAATGTTTTCTCCTAATCCCATGTGATGAAAAACCCAATGAGGTCGGCCTGCCCAAACGTTAGTTAATGTTGTTCCTTGTGCAAGAGGAGCTCTTAAGAAATTGTTTTGCGAATCCCAGTCGCCAAAATAACTGCCGAACAACATAGAGAAAACTCCTTGTAGATTTGATGTTGTGAAATCAGTAGTTGCTCCAACTCCTCCAGCACTTGTATAAGTACCACCTCCACAACCATAAGACCAGAGGTAACTATTGCCTGTCATGGTTGTAAAATAATCATTTGCGCTTACATTAGCAGTGCCAACCAATGGACTTGCATTTCTCCAGCCACTTGCTGCAAATGCTTCTCCGCCAAAGTATCCAAAGTTATCATCAATTACTGCACGATGAACAGCAGTGAAAACTTTGTTTCGGTAATCATGATCTTTGTTTAAATAATTCTGAAGCAATTGTTGTTCGGAAGAAACAAAGGCAGGCATGTTTGCAAAATCTACTCTTCCTATTTGTAATGAAACATTTCCAGGAACCATTGATTGGTCGTACTTCCCATCACCTGCAATATTAATGTTTCTGGGGTCGGAAGCAACTGAAACATTTATTGATGCATCTGTCCATGTGCCGTTCATATCTCCATAAAATACATCTGCAGGCCAGGCTCCTTCATGGTCGGGATGCCCGTCAGGATTAAGGTCTCCGCTGTACGGAACAGGAATGTGTCCCAGTAAAAACAATGCTTTAGTATTTGTCGGGTCGTTGTTATAATCTGCTGCAATGATTGATTTTACAGATGGTACAGAAGCTGTTCGAGAAATAGTATGTGTTATTACTTTCCACCCGTCTCCTTCCAAATCCTTTTGAAGTCTTGTAATTTCAGGAGAAAGCGGAGAAGCAAATGAACTGTCAACTAACAAAATTAAACTTCCTCTTTGTTCCGTTGCCGGAATTAATATTCCTGAATTAATATATCCGTAGCCCGAAAACCCTGTGCCTGTGCGAATAATTTGATATTCATAACTGACACCAACAGCAACTGTTGAATCTATATATTGTGTAGTTGTGCCCGGAAGACTTGCTACAAAGGTTCCCCAGGAGGATGCGGTTTTTAGTTTCCTGAAAACAACATGAGAATTGGCTGCTGCATTTGCCACCCAATTCAATGTTATGAGACCAGGATTCGATTGCACCACTGCCGTAAGTTCAACACTCACATCTTGGCAGGTTTGACTATAGCTATTATTTTGAAAGGAAAATAATATCACAATTAATGTAATCAGTTTTTGCATCATAAAACTCTGTGTTGATTTATTTTGACCAGACAAAAATACATTAAAAATGGAATTGGTAATTTATTTCTTCCTCATAAATACCTGTATCGGTACTCCATTAAAATCAAAGTTTTCTCTTAATCTATTTTCAAGAAAACGAATGTAAGCTTCCGAAACATATTGGGGCAGGTTACAGTAAAATGCAAACGAAGGAGCATGTGTTGGCAACTGAGTGATGAATTTTACTTTCACGTGTTTGCCTTTGAGTGCTTGTGGTGGCGAGTGTTCTATGATTGGTAACATCACATCATTCAGTTCTCTTGTCTTGATAGTCCGAGTTCTGCTTTCGTTTACTTTCTCGGCTACTTCAATTGCTTTCAACACTCTCTGTTTGGTTAATGCTGATGTAAACACAATAGGAACATCTTTAAACGGTTGTAATTTTTCACGAATTTTTTCTTCGTATTCTTTTGTGGAGTTGGTGTTTTTTTCAACCAAATCCCATTTATTAATGACTACTACAATTCCTTTCCTGTTTTTTTCTGCCAAGTGAAATATGTTTAAATCCTGAGCTTCCAAACCTAATGTTGCATCAATTAAAAGCAAACACACATCACAATCTTCGATGGCACGGATGGAGCGCATCACCGAATAAAATTCCAAATCTTCTTCCACTTTCGATTTCTTACGAATACCTGCGGTATCAATCAAAAGGAAATCGTGATTAAATGCAGTGTATCGTGTATTGATGGAATCGCGGGTGGTTCCAGCTATAGGGGTAACTATGTTTCGTTCTTTGCCAAGCAAGGCATTGATGAATGAAGACTTTCCAACGTTAGGTCTGCCTACTATAGCAAACTTAGGTATTTCCAACTCTTCCACATTTACATCTTTCTCCAATGCTTCTACCACATCATCTAGCAAATCGCCAGTACCACTGCCACTGATGGAAGAAATGTTGTATGGCTCGCCTAATCCAAGTGCATAAAACTCGCCCGACAAACCTTGGCGAACATGGTTATCTACTTTGTTTGAAATTACAAATACCTTTTTCTTTCCTCTGCGAAGCATATCTGCCACCACTTCATCATCTCCTGTTATTCCTTCCGAAACATCTAGTACAAATAATATTACATTGGCTTCATCAATTGCAAGCTTTACCTGTTTGCGAATTTCTCCTTCAAACACATCGTCAGAGCCTTTTACATAACCACCGGTATCAATGACAGAAAACTCCACTCCGTTCCATTCCGACTTTCCATAATGCCTGTCGCGGGTTACGCCCGATTCGGAATCAACTATTGCTTTTCTACTATCTGTTAACCGGTTGAAAAGTGTTGATTTTCCTACGTTTGGTCGGCCTACTATTGCTACTATGTTTGACATTTAATTGATTTGATGATTTGGTGATTTGAAAATTTGGTGATGTAATTATTTTTGCAAAGATAGCATTAATTCGGGACCTCACCCCCGACCGCTATCACACAGACTGGCTCAAACAGCCACAGGCTGTTTGCCCTTTGAAAAAAGGAGAGGGGAGCCAATGCCTGACGTTTGGACGTGACATGCTTAATAAAAAAGATTAGTTTTGCATAAAATAGGAAGTATTATATGATACACGTAGAACTTAGCGCTGCCCTTGTAACCCTTTTTGAAGAGCAGTTTTTGAAACCTGCCAATGAGTTATTTGAATCAGGAAAAATTGGAAACCCAACTGACTACGACAGCGATTCGGTAGAAGCAATTGCAATACGAGGCGAGCACCGCAAAACATTAATCAACTTTGGGAGAGGAGATTTTAAGAATTCGGTGGAAGGCATAAAACCCGAACAGTTGGTTGACCTGTATTGTTATTATTATTTTCAGATGCACTTTTCGAGCAGTTATGCTTTTTATGCAAATCAATCGGGTTTTCTTCATTTGTTTGTTAAAGACAGAAATGTTTTGTTTATTGACATCGGCTGTGGTCCGTTTACTTCGGGTTTGGCATTTAATCAATGGGTTGCCCGTTTTGCCAAATCATCGAATTGTAAGATTGATTATTTTGGTGCAGATACCTCCAAGTCGATGTTAAAAAAATCGGCAGATGTTATTGAAAATATTCCCGATTATTTTTATAATTCTGGTTGGGCTTCGTCTGATAAAAACACTTTGTTTGCGCCTGAACAAAAACCAACTGACGAATATTTAAAAAATCGTGTGGTGATAATAAACTTCTCTTATGTGTTCGGAAGTGATACACTAACAGTGCCCGAGATGGTGGAGTTTACAAACAAGGTAGTAAATCAGTACTGCACTGCTGCAAATGAAAAAACCTTTCAATGTATTATTCTTCAACAAAATCCTGACTACGAAAGTTTGAACAAAAAGTGGACGGATTATAAAATGCAGCTAAAACAATTTACTTCTGCCAAAGGGTATCCGCAGTTGCTTTATTTTAGTTTCGATGATTTGTTTGGCAACTTTGGTGCAGATGTTCCGGAGTTTAATGTGAAGTGTGATGTGATGGTGTTGAAATAAAAAAATCCCGCTCTTGTTCTTGAAGAGTGGGATTTTTTGTTCTGAGTTGTTGGTGTTCTTAAAATATTAACGAAAAGATGCCTTTGCAGGTGTTATTTCACCTGCAAGCGTACTAAATTAAATATACCGATTTTTTTTTCTTCAAATGTTTGTTGGTGAACACACCAACAACGGCTTGCCCTCTGCTAATTTTAAAACACCAACAACGGCTTGAAAATTTAAACCCCACAGATTTACAGATTAAAAATTAATTCTTTGTTTGTTTTTTTTTGAAATCTGTGAATCTGTGACATATATTATAGCAACTAGATACCTCTGGGTTCTTCCTCGGGGTAATTCATTTTTATGAACCAATGAACCAACTTTCTATCGCAAAAATCAATGAAATCAAATAAAATTTATTACGTTTGTGACTGCATAAAATGGCGCAGTGTTTTATATGAAGAAAAGTTTTCTTTTTCTTATTATTTTTATTCTTCCCTTTGTTTCTCAAGGTCAGATTATCAGGTCGAGCACCGAGAGCTCGAGGTTTCTGACTGCTTATTCTAATGGCGCTCCCAACGATTCTATTTTTGTTTTCTGTACACCTGGCACTGCTAGTTTAACGGCTAACATGACGGGTGGCACTGCACCTTATACGTTTACATGGTATAAGTATAATACTACCACGCATGTGTATCCCGGTGTTCCGTATGCTACCATTGTAAATGGTTCTACCTCTACTATTTCGGCATTAGCTTCGGGAGGATACAGGGTGGTGATTACTGATGCTACTGCTGCGGTGATGGGTTGCGATGTGGCATGGGTGTGGAACATGACGATGACGGCTGACGCAGGTGCAAACATTGCTTCGTGTACGGCTTTCAATATGGCTGGTTCGGCAAGTACTTCTACTTTCAAGTATTACAATCCTCAGGCAAGTAGTTTGATAATTGGAGCTTCTACCAACATTACGGTTTGCCTCGATGTGGTTCATACGTTTGTTTCGGATATGTCGTTTCATTTAATTGGTCCTGCATCGTGTGGTAGTCCTGATATTTTGTTGTCGCCCAATCCGGGTAGTAATGGTCAGGGCAATTTTTGTAACGGTGGCGCTGATTGCAGTAACCTTTGTTTTTCGAATATTTCGGTTGCCAATTTGAACGTGTGTACTGCCTTAACTCCACTCACGGGAACATACGGCAGGTATGGAGCAGGAGCAGGAACAGCAATAAATTGGTCTGCACTCATTGGTTGCAATGCAGCTACTGGTGGATGGAGAATAAGAATTTACGATTGTTTTGCGGCTGATGTAGGCACATTAACGGATGCAACCATTTCGTTTTCCAATCCTGCTACCTTGTGTGGTCCTGATAATGTTTCGTATTACACAGGTATTGTAAATTCAAGTATCACCGACAATGCGTGTACTGCGGGTTCTGCTTCCACATTTACCGTTCCGACAGATACGGTGGGTATTGCTGTTACTAATACCAATTCGTTTCAATGGACAGCAGTGCCAGCCACCACCATCACTAATTCTACTACTATATCTCCTACTGTTCCTACACCACCTGCTGTAAACACTACATTTTTTTTAACAGTAACCAGCAACCATGGTTGCTCGGTTATTGATTCGTTGCACTATACCCCTTGTGTTGTTTTTGGAAATATTATTTATTCAAATACAGAATCGTCACGATTTTTAACCAGTTACACCAACGGCTCGAGCAACGACAGCGTATTTGTTTTTTGTGCCCCATCAGCATCACCGATATTGAAAGTGAACATGACAGGCGGGGTGGCACCTTACACTTTTAAGTGGTATCAGTATAATACTACTTCGCACATTTTTCCACTTGCACCTTTTTCAACGGTGGTCAATGCTTCTATTTCTACTATTTCGGGGCTAGTTTCAGGTGGATACAAGGTAGTGATTACTGATGCCAATGGTACAGTAATGGGTTGCGACCAAGCATGGGTATGGAACCTCAACATGAGTACCGATGCAGGAAACGACTTTTCGGGATGTGCTCCGTTCAGCCTTTCGGGCAGCATCAACATGAACTCTACTGCTACATTTAAGTATTACAACCCGCAAGCAGATTCAATGATAATTAACTCGGCAACTGCCATTAGTGTTTGTTTCAATGTAATTCACACCTATGTTTCCGATTTAGCATTTCATTTGGTAGGACCTGCAGCCTGTGGTAGTCCTGATATATTACTATCTCCCAACCCAGGAGCAATAGGCGAATCGGCTACTTGCAACAGTGGCGATAATACCTCTAATTTATGTTTTACATCACTACCAGCACCTAACCTTGATGTCTGTAATCCTGCACCGGTAACACTTACAGGTACTTACGATTCGTACGGACCAATACCAGGAACGCTGATTAACTGGTCGCCATTGTATGGTTGCAATGCTTCGAACGGAGGCTGGACAGTGCAAGTGTATGATTGTACCAATCTGGATGTAGGTACTTTGACTGATGCTACCATTTCGTTTTCTGGAATAGGTTTGTGTGGGCAAGATTATATTTCTTACTATTCAGGTATTGTGAATTCGCCTATCAATGACAATACCTGCACACCAGGCACTGCTTCTATTTATTCGGCACCGCTTGATACTACACCTATTATAGTAACCAACATTAACACTTTTGCATGGACAGCCGTACCTATTATTAGTATTTCTAATTCCACCACATCGCTCACACCAGCTGTACCAACAGCACCTTTGACTAATACTACTTTCTTTTTAACCGTGAACAGTAATCATGGATGTACCAAAACAGATTCAGTACATTTTATATATGTGGCAGGTACACCACCCACCATCACCCCCGTGGCTCCGGTATGTAGCAATGGAGGTTCGGTAGCTTTGTCGGGTAATCCGGCAGGAGGTACGTTTTCGGGTTCCGGGGTGGCGGGCAATAGTTTTAATCCAACAGGACTTTCGGGCAACGTTACCATTACTTATGCGGTAGGCACTGCCGGATGCCTTGCTTCTAATACTACAACAGTTACCATCACTCCTTTGCCTGTTGCCACTTTCAGTTATACAGGTACACCATATTGTTCGAACGGAACCAACCCATCTCCAACATTTAATGGGGGAGGAGTGGCAGGTACGTTTACCTCCACAGCAGGATTAGTATTTGTATCAGCGGCCACCGGACAAATTAATTTATCAGCAAGCACAGCAGGAGTATATACAGTAACCAATACCTTAGCCGCAGCAGGTGCTTGTCCGAGTGTTACTGCTACTTCCACAGTTACCATTACGGCAGCACCCGATGCTTCTTTCAGTTATGTTGGAGGCACGTTTTGCCGAACAGGAGGTATGAATCCACCACCTACATTTACGGGTAACGGTGGAGGTGGAACATTTACTTCCACTCCTGCGGGATTATCTATTAATGCATCAACAGGAGTAGTAACACCAAGTACCAGCACAGTCGGAACTTATACAGTAACCAATACCATTCCAGCAACTGCCGGATGTGCAGGTACAAGTGCCACTGCAACCATTGTTATAATTCAAAACCAAGTTGCAGGATTTACTTATGCCAACAATCCGTATTGTCAGTTTGGTGCCAATCCTTTCCCTACTTTTAATCCGGGTGGAGTGGCAGGAACATTTACTTCATCACCTGCGGGATTGAGTTTTGTTTCCACTACCACGGGAGAAGTTAATTTATCTACCAGCACCCCTGGGACTTATTCTGTTACTAATCACGTTCCGGCAACTGCCAGTTGTTTGGCTGCAAATGCTTCGTCCACCATTACCATCACAGAACTTCCTGTGGCAACATTTAATTATCCTGGAATTTCTTTTTGTATTGGAGTTGGTATTGTTTCCGCTAATTTTATAGGAGCTGGTCAACCCGGTATTTTTACCTGCTCATCACCTAACTTAGTGATGGATTTTAATTCAGGAGATGTAGATGTTTCGAGCAGTACTCCTGGAAATTATTGGGTTTATAACCTTTTGCCAGCAGCTGACGGATGTCCTGATGTTTTAGATTCGGCTGAGGTAATTATTACGACAGGTCAAAGTGCAACTTTCAATTATGCTGGCAGTCCTTATTGTCAGGCTGGAAGTACTACTTCTCCAACATTTACTGGAGGAGGAATTGCTGGAACATTTACTGCCACTCCTGCTGGATTATCAATTAATCCTTCAACAGGAGCAGTAGATTTGTCAACCAGTGCTTTGGGAACCTATACGGTTACCAACTCAGTGCCTGCATCAGGTAGTTGTTCTGCATCGAGTGCAAACAATACTATTACCATTGTTTCAGGATTGGTAGCTACATTTAGTTACACAGCTTCACCTTATTGCCAAAGCGGAACCGACCCATCACCAACCTATAGTGGGGGAGGAGTTGCCGGGACATTTACCGCTTCTCCCGCTGGATTAACTATTAATGCTTCTACCGGACAAATAACATTGGCAAGCAGTACACCAAATACCTATACAGTAACCAATACAATAGCTGCTTCGGGAAGTTGCCCACAGGTGGTTGCCACATCAACCATTACAGTAATTCCACCCCCTGTTGCTACTTTCAGTTATACCGGAACTCCTTATTGTTCCAATGGTGGCAGCATTCCCCCAACTTATAGTGGAGGCGGAATGTCAGGAACGTTTACAGCCGCTCCTGTGGGATTAACCATTAATCCTGCAACAGGAGTGGTTACTTTATCTACGAGCACATGCGGAACTTATACGGTAACCAATACAGTTGCATCAGCGGGTTGTCCGAATGCAGTGGCAACAGCTAATATTACCATAACTTGTTTGCCAGTTGCCACCTTTAGTTATACTGCCACTCCTTATTGTCAAAGTGGAATTGACCCATCACCCACATTCAGTGGAGGTGGAGTTGCTGGAACATTCAGCGTTTCTCCTGCCGGATTAACCATTAATTCGTCTACCGGACAGATTACATTAGCAAGCAGCACTTGCGGTACTTATACTGTCACCAATTCCATTGCAGCATCAGGTGGTTGTGCTATTGTTACCTCCACAGCTACCATTACTGTTACCTGTGCGCCTGTTGCTACCTTTAGTTACACCGGAACTCCTTATTGCATCAACGGAACAGACCCATTGCCCACATATAGTGGAGGAGGAGTTGCAGGCACATTTACTGCCACTCCTGCGGGATTAACCATTAATGCTGTTACCGGACAAGTAACTTTAGCTTCTAGTTTGCCAAATACTTACACTGTAACCAACACATTGCCAGCATCAGGCGGTTGTGGAATAATAACCGCCACTTCCACCATTACCATAACAGCTCTCCCAGTTGCTACATTTAGCTACACGGCCTCTCCTTATTGTCAGAGTGGTGTGGACCCATTGCCAACATTTAATGGTGGTGGTATTGCGGGAACATTTACTGCTACCCCTGCGGGATTAACAATTAATCCTGCTACGGGTTTAATAACCTTGGCTTCTAGTCTGGCAAATACTTATACTGTTACCAACATCATTGCCGCTTCGGGCGGATGTAGTGCTGTTGGTTTTTCTACAACCATCACCGTAATTGCAACTCCTGTGGCTACTTTTAGTTATACTGCCACTCCTTATTGTATTAATGGAGTTGACCCATCTCCTACCTTCAGTGGAGGTGGCATTGCAGGCACATTTACTGCTTCCCCTGCGGGATTAACCATTAATTCATCAACAGGGGTAGTTACCTTGTCAACCAGTGCATGTGGCAGTTATACAGTAACCAACACTGTTTCGGCAGGTGGTTGCCCTAATGTGGTTGCTACAACTACTATCACCGTTACTTGTTTGCCGGTTGCAAGTTTTAGTTATACAGCATCACCTTTTTGCCAAAGCGGAATAGACCCCTTACCAACATTTAATGGTGGTGGCATTGCCGGAACATTTACTTCTTCCCCTGCTGGATTAACCATTAACGCAGTAACCGGACAAATAACATTAGCATCAAGTACTTGTGGTAGTTATACTGTAACCAACACTGTAGCGGCATCGGGCGGTTGTGCCCAGGTGGCTGCCATTACAATTGTTACTATTACTTGTCCTGCCGTTGCCACCTTTAGTTACACTGCAACGCCATATTGTATAAATGCTGCCGACCCATCGCCAACTTTCAGCGGTGGAGGTGTTGCTGGAACATTTACTGCCACTCCTGCGGGATTAACCATTAATGCTGCTACCGGACAAGTAACCATTTCTACTAGCTTACCAAATACCTATACGGTAACCAACACATTGCCAGCATCAGGCGGTTGTGGAATAATAACCGCCACTTCCACCATTACCATAACTGCAATTCCTGTTGCTACATTTAGCTACACTGCCTCTCCTTATTGTCAGAGTGGTGTGGACCCATTGCCAACATTTAATGGTGGTGGTATTGCGGGAACATTTACTGCTACCCCTGTGGGATTAACAATTAATCCTGCTACGGGTTTAATAACCTTGGCTTCTAGTCTGGCAAATACTTATACTGTTACCAACATCATTGCCGCTACTGGCGGATGTAGTGCTGTTGGTTTTTCTACAACCATAACTATTACAGCAACCCCTGTTGCTACCTTTAGTTATACTGCAACTCCTTATTGTATGAATGGGGCTAACCCACTTCCAACATTCAGTGGAGGAGGAGTAGCGGGTACATTCTCCTGCACACCAGGATTAAATTTTGTTTCAACTGCAACAGGAGAAATAAACCTAGCAACCAGCACACCCGGAATATATACTGTAACCAACACTGTTCTTGCAGGTGTATGTCCTAATGTGGTGGCTACTTCTACTGTTACACTTACCGCATTGCCTGTTGCTACCTTCAACTATACGGCTACTCCTTATTGCCAAAATGGTATTGACCCATCACCTACATTCAGTGGGGGAGGAGTTGCAGGAACATTTAGTTCCACACCTGGATTAATCATAAATTCGGTTACCGGTTTAATTACGCTTGCTTCCAGCACCTGCGGAACATATACCGTAACCAATACTGTTGCGGCTTCGGGCGGTTGCCCTCAGGTAACTGCTTCAACTAACATTACTATATTATGTACTCCTGTTGCAACTTTCAGTTACACTGCCACTCCTTATTGTATGAATGGAGGTAACCCACTTCCAACATTCAGTGGAGGAGGAGTAGCGGGTACCTTCTCTTCGACACCGGGATTAAATTTTGTTTCTACTTCAACCGGAGAAATAGATTTAACTACCAGTTCAGCGGGAATTTATACTGTTACCAATACAGTACTTGCAGGTGCATGTCCTGATGTAGTGGCTACATCCACTGTTACACTTACCGCATTGCCAGTAGCTACCTTTAGCTATACGGCTACTCCTTATTGTCAAAACGGAACCGACCCATCGCCAACATTCGGTGGGGGAGGGGTAGCAGGAACATTTAGTTCTACACCTGGATTAACCATAAATTCGGTTACCGGATTAATATCATTAACAACCAGCACTTGTGGAATTTACACAGTTACTAATACTATTGCAGCAGCAGGTGGCTGTCCTCAGGTAACTGCTACTGCTAACGTAACCATACTTTGTGTGCCTGTTGGTACGTTTAGTTATACTGGAACTCCTTATTGTCAGAATGCGGTTAATCCATCTCCAACATTTGTAGCAGGAGCAACAGCAGGTGCGTTTACTGCTCCCGCAGGATTAACTGTTGACGTGAATACAGGGGTAGTAGATTTGATAAACAGCACAGCAGGAACTTATATGGTTACCAATACCATTGCTGCAGTGGGTGGTTGTGCAGCCGCTGTTGATTCTTCTTCCATCACCATTGTTGCTGCACCAACAACAGGTTTTAGTTATGTCGGTAGTCCTTATTGCATAGGTGGTAGCAATCCTTCTCCAACCTTAATTGCAGGTGCCGCAGCTGGAACATATACTTCTACTCCCGCAGGATTAACCATAGATGCCCTAACAGGAACGGTTGATTTAACAACCAGTTTGGTGGGTACTTACACCATTACCAATACCATTGCAGCAGGGGTTTGTCCAGCTGATAGCTCCACTGCTACCATTGTTATTTCTCCACTACCAATTGCCAATGCAGGTGCTAACAGCAATTTTGTATGCGGAACACCAACAGATACACTTGATGGAACGCTTTCGAGCAGCGGAGTCAATATTGTATATTTATGGACTACCCCTGACGGACACATTGTTTCAGGCAGTACCACCACCACTCCTGTAGTTGATTCGGCTGGTACTTATATTATAACTGTAACCGATACCGCTTCCAACTGCTCCGCTACCGACAGTGTTTCTGTTACCGGAAGTGCCGGCCCAACGGCAGCGTTCAGTGCTAATTCGCTGATTGGTGATGCACCACTTACGGTTAATTTCACGAACACCAGCACAGGAGGAAACAATTATTTCTGGACCTTCGGCACAGGCGATACGTCACTGGTGTTGAACCCTAATTATATTTACACCCTGTCAGGAACCTATACGGTAATACTAATGGTGAGTGATACTTTGGGCTGCAACGACACTGCCTCCGAAACCATTATTGTGCACGAAGGATATACTATAACTACTTGTAATGTATTTTCGCCAAATGGTGATGGAATAAATGATTTGTTCTATATCACCGCCACAGGGGTGGAAATACTGGAAGGCGATATTTACGACCGCTGGGGAGTAAAGATATTTACCTTTCATGCACCCAAAGAAGGGTGGGATGGAAGAACCATAGCCGGACAACCAGCAATTGCAGGTACTTATTATTATGTTATAAAAACTACAGGCTTTGACGGCACCGAGCACGAAGACAAAGGATTCTTTGTACTTGTAAGATAAAAAGCACTGTTTTCCTCCGTTTTTCGTTTTTTTAAAATCAGAATAATGCTCGGACACTTGTCCGAGCACATTATCAAGCAAGACTATTGGCTCAGACAGTTGTCCAGGCGCATTATCAAGCAAGACTATTGTCTTAGACAGTTGTCTGGACGAATTCCTTAACTAAACAATGGGCTTAGACAGCTGTCCGAACGAATTCCCAAATTAGACATTACGCTCAGACACTTGTCGGAGCGTAATGTCTAATAAGACAATACGCCTGGACACTTGTCCGAGCCTACTCCTCAGCTTGACATAGTGCTTGGACACTTGTCTTAATATATTACTGAATTAGAAATTGCCTAAAATGTTAAATTTCTACTCTTACTTCATAGAAAGCAATCCGAAAACGTACTCTAACAATCAATTAGTGGGCAGTTATTTTGCCTGAAAGTACTAAAACGAGCCATGATGGCTCAATAATGTCAGTCGAACAGGTTGTGTGTTGTTGATAAGTTAATTCTGTTTAAATGTTAAAAATTCTTGCATTTTCAATTTTAATTATGTTGCTTTGCAGTTCGAAATTTAAAATGATATATAAATTTCGATGGTTACATCAAAAATAAAAACAATTTTACAAACAGTTTTATTAACAATCATTAACACAAAAAACAAATCTAAAATTAGTTTACTAACCCTTAAAACCCTTTTAAAACAAGAAACAGTAGAACAGACAAAATGATTACCCGAAAAAAATGGCTGCAATTTCTTAATTAAAAAAAGATTAAAATTTTGTAGTTAAAATTAATTTCAAAACAAAAAAACAATTAAAATTTTATTACTAACCAAAACAAAAATCAAATGAAAAAAATTACACAAAACAAAATCATGACTACTTCTATATGGAGATGGTTATTATGCGCTGTTGTTCTTTTGGGAATAACGGCAACAAATGTGAGTGCGCAAACGGTTATTATTGGTGCAAATAGTGCTGCCAATACTCCCACTTCTTACCCATGTCCTTTGGGAGATTATTACACTTCACAAAGAGCGCAGTACCTTTACACAGCAGCAGAACTTGCGGCAGCTGGTATTTCAAATGGTAATGCAATTACAAATATCGGATGGGTGGTAAATGCTACCACCATTGCAGGTCATTCCCAACCTGGTTTTACTATTAGTTTGAAAAACGCAACACTTGCTAACCTTAGTACTGCTGCCTGGGAAACAGGTTTATCAGTGGTTTATGGTCCAACTACCTATAATTATCCGTCAGGGTCTTCCGGAAATATTACTTTTCCTGTTTCCGGGTTTACCTATACCGGTGGTGATTTAGTAGTTCAGGTTTGCCATACGTATTTAGCGACTAATGATTATACAAATAATCCGGCAGTTCAATGGACAACTGGTTTGTCTGGTACAAAACAGCACACTTACAGAGCAGATAATGTTACAGGTTGTGGTACAGCTTCTTTAACTAATACAGGAACTGTTACTATCCGTCCACGTTTGGTGGTAACTTATACAGGTGCTGCTTGTGTTGGCGTACCTGCTCCGGGCAATACCATTGCATCAGTATCTACTGTTTGCACAGGAGTTAGTTTTAACTTAAGCTTACAAAATTCTACATCAGGTTCTGGTGTTAGTTATCAATGGCAAGCTAATACAGGTAGCGGCTTCGCAAATATTGGCGGTGCAACTTCTGCTACTTATGCAGCTACTCAATCAGTAGCTACTTCTTATCAATGTGTAGTAACTTGTTCAGGAGGTGGTGTTCAGGCATCTAATCCTGTTTCTGTGGCTCAAAATGCATATACTGCATGTTATTGTATGCCGGTTACTGATTATGGTTGTGGTGATGGTGATGTTATTGCACAAGTTATTTTAAATACGTTAAATAATAATTCGGGTACAGGTTGTCCGAGCGATCCGGTACCTGGAAATCAAGGTATTGGACAAAATGGTCCGGGATATTCTGATTACACAGGAAATGGAGCATTGACCACTACATTGCAAGCGGGAACTTCATATACTTGCCAGGTTTGGGCAGGTCAATATGGTGAGGGTTATGCAGCATGGATTGATTATAATGATGACGGAGTTTTTGCTAATCCGGCCGAAAGAATTGGTTTTTCAAACGGACAAGTTGCTGGAAGTGGTACTGCTGGAGTGTTAGGCTCATCAGCTACTTTCCCTATTTCATTGGCTTGTAATCCTCCTGTTGGTCCTCACAGACTAAGAGTTCGTTGTATGTATAATTTAAGTGGAAGTGCAGTTACTCCTTGTACAAATAATTCTTATGGTGAAGTGGAAGACTACTTAATTACTGTAGCTGCTCCTCCTCCATGTCCTACTCCTTCTGCGTTGGTTATTACAAATCCTGGTACTTCCACTGCAACTCTTGACTGGGCTGTAGGATGTACAGAAACAACCTGGGATGTTGATTACGGTACTGTTGGTCATGCTGCTGGTTCTGGAACCATTGTTTCTGCAAATACTAATGTTGGTTATACTTTAAATGGTTTAGCTTGCGGTGCAACTTCAACTGTGTTTGTTCGCGCAAACTGCGGAGGTGGTAACGGAACAAGTGCATGGTTTGGTCCTGTTTCGGTTACTACTACCATTTGTCCTTGTTCAGGTACCCCAGCTCCTGGAAGTACAGTTGGTATGTCATCTACTTGTACAGGTGGTTCAGTAGCCCTTTCGTTGCAAAATGCAACAGTGGGTGGTGGAGTAACGTATCAGTGGTATGATATGAATGGGGTAATAGGTGGCGCAACATCTGCTACTTATACCACTCCTGCATTATTCGCTGATAATTTTTACTATTGTGATGTAACCTGCTCAGGTAACACCACTTCTTCTGACGCATTATTTATTGCAGTAGGAGTTACTCCAACAGGTGATAATATGGCTGACCCAATTATGATTGCTTCTTTACCTTATACAAGTGGAGGCAGTACAGCATCTTGTTATACTAATGCTTATACTTCGGCAAACACCAATGGTTCTGATTCACCAGATGTGTGGTATCAGGTTACACCATGTGGAAACTTAATGAATGTTAGTCTTTGTGGTTCAGGTTTCGATACTTATTTGCATATTTTAGATGCAGGTGGTAATTCCATTGGATTTAATGATGATAGTGGTCCTTTATGTGCAGGAACAGCTTCATCAATAACCAATTTTGCCGTAACTCCTGGCGCTACATATTATATAGTAGTGGAAGGATGGAGTACTAGTGTTGGGACATATGCAATTAATGTTACTCAAGTAGATAATGAATCACCAGTTATTGCTACCAATGCAGACATTGATGCTAATAACGATTTGGGAATGTGTTCAGCAGTTGTAACTTTTTCAGACCCTGCTGCTACTGACAATTGCGGAGCAACTGTAGTTTGTTCTCCTGCTTCAGGAAGTACTTTCCCTACAGGTTCAACTACTGTAACTTGTACTGCTACTGATGCAAGTGGAAACACTGCTGTTAGTACTTTTATGGTAAATGTGTATGATGTGGAAGCTCCAGTTATTACTGTTCCAGCAATGGACATGACAGTAGAAGCTGATGGCTCAGGTAACACTGCTCAATTTTATGATTGGTTAGTTACAAATTGGGGAGATGCTGATGCAACAGACAACTGTACTTCAGCAGCTCAATTAGATAACTATTGGGTGAATGACTATTCAAGCTGGAATGCTGCTTGTGGATCTACAGGTAACTCTGGATTAGTTACATTCTATGTGTATGATGGATCAGGTAATTATTCAGCAGGAACTGCTGCAACATTTACAATTATAGATACTCAACCACCGGTAATAACTGTACCTTCAGATATCACTATTTCTACAGATGCAGGTATGTGTACTTCAAGTGCATCTATCGGAATGGCGACTGGTGTTGACGTTGGTTCAGCAACCACTATCACAAGTGATGCTCCTTCAACATTTGCTGTTGGTACTACCACAGTAAATTGGACAGCAATGGATGATTGCGGTAACACTTCAACAGGCACTCAAATGGTAACGGTAACTGATGGTGAAATGCCAACTATCGGAACTAATTCTGATATGTCAGTTAGTACTGATGCAGGAATGTGTTCGGCAGTAGTAACATTTGCTGACCCTTCATCTTCTGACAACTGTTCAGTTTCTGTAGTTTGTACTCCAGCTTCTGGAAGTACTTTCCCAACAGGAACAACAACTGTAAACTGTGTAGCAACTGATGCAAGTGGTAATACTGCTTCAAGTTCATTTATGGTAACGGTAGCTGATATGGAAAATCCAACAATTGGAACCAATTCTGATATGTCAGTTAGTACTGATGCAGGAATGTGTTCGGCAGTAGTAACATTTGCTGACCCTTCATCTTCTGACAACTGTTCAG
>CANIQT010000012.1 GCA_947469885.1 Bacteroidota bacterium | reverse complement strand
GAAAAAAAACAACAATTGTTAAAATAAATACAGAAACAAATAATAATTAAACTAATTTTGCAAACAATTATCGTATCTAATTTAGATGTTAACTTCCACTGCTCAATTTACTCCGAAATGGGGTGCTCAATTACACCGAAATATCCAGTTACTACCCTTCCACTTTTTTTCTTTGTCAATTAGTTTGTCGTATTCATTTTTATTAATTCGTTTACCGATATTAATATAATCCTGTTCTCCATTTAAGGTTAGACGAAGGAGGATAGGAAATGTTCCGTCTTTACTGATGTGATGCGTTTTGCAATCCAATTTTACTGAGTGTCTCATTGATTTATTTTTTAAATTTTTATACGCTACAAATTTGTGAGGTATTTGTGAGATTCATTTGTAACTATTAGAGATACAAACTAAAAATCTCCAACCTGTTCTAATCAGAGTGCTGATTTTAGAAGGGGTTAGAGATTTCTCTCTTGGCGACAAAATTGAAAAAATTTTTAGGAAACTTCTATTCTATCCATTGAACTACGATGCCATTTGATGATTTAGGATTTAGGATTACAACAATCCTAAATATAAAATCATTTCTTGTTTAAAATCTTAAACCCTTTGCCATGAATATTTATCAGTTCAATAGAATCGTCTGCTTTTAAATACTTGCGAAGTTTGGCAATGTACACATCCATACTTCTTCCATTAAAATAATTATCATCACTCCAGATGGTTTTAAGTGCAAAATTTCGGTCCAAAAATGTTTCTCTGTTAAGGCAAAGTAATTTTAAAAGCTCCGCTTCTTTGGTAGTTAATTTTTGTTGAATGCCTTTTATTTCCAATATTTGGCGTGGGTAATCAAATTTAAATTTTCCGATTTCAAATTCTTTTTGGTCGGTATTTTTCACCATTTTATTATCTGTTCTGCGCAAAATGGCTTTGATACGAAGCAACAATTCCTCGCTACTGAACGGCTTTGTGATATAATCATCCGCCCCTGCATTAAAGCCTTCAATGGCATCTTCTTTCATTGATTTTGCAGTAAGAAACACAATGGGAATATCGTTTTCAATCACTCTTATATCTTTTGCTAATGTGAAACCATCCTTAATCGGCATCATTACATCGAGCAAACAAATGGCAAATTTTCCTTTCGCAAACACATCGTACGCTTCAGCTCCATTTTTGGTCCATGTAACTGTATATCCTTTTGCTTCAAGAAATTCTTTCACTATGCCCCCAAGATTTGTATCATCTTCGGCTAATAAAATTCTTACTTTTTCTGTTGTCATATTGTTTTATTTAAATTAATTATACAATTGGATTTGTTGGCAAATATACGATGAAAGTACTCCCTTTGTTCAATTCACTTTCTACTTTTATTAATCCCCCATGTTTTTCAACCACGGCTTTCACATAACTCAACCCCAATCCGAACCCTTTTACATTGTGAACATTGCCTGTATGCACCCTATACATGGTGTCGAACACGCGCTGCTGATTTTCTTTGCTTATGCCCATTCCGTTATCTTTCACAAATATATAAATTCCGTTTTTATTGCTTTTTGTTAATATTTTAATCACTGGTTGGGTGGTTGAATATTTTAGGGCATTATCAATCAGGTTGAAAATAATATTGGTGATATGAATCCTATCCACATTAATAATGTGTTTTTCGGCATTCAATGAGGTGGTTATTTCGCCTTGCTTATTTTCTACTTGCAACTTAATATTTTCAATCGTTTGTTCTATCACTGCATGTATGTCGGTGCTTTGAACTTTTAATTTGAATTGCCCTTTATCTAATATAGCAGTTTGCAAAATATTTTCTACCAGCAGGCTCAACCGCTTGTTTTCATCGCTTATCATCTTCACATAATTGCCGGTTTTTTCTTTTGTTTTTTCAATGGAATTATCACTCAGCACTTCGCAGGCTAGTGATATGGTTGAGATAGGTGTTTTAAATTCGTGGGTCATGTTGCTAATAAAATCATTTTTTATTTCCGACAATTTTTTTTGTTTAAAAATAGTAGAGATGGTGTAATAAAACGAAAACACAAGTATTATCATAAACATGATGGACACCAGCAGCATAAACCACATGGAACTGAGAATGTATTTGTTTTGATTCGGGAAATAAAGCGAAAGGTATTGTGGCTTGATAAAAATATTGTCGGGCGAAAGGTTTATTTTATAATCGGAAGCAAATAATTTTTTTTGATTGTCGCTTATCTGGATTGAATCGGCAGGGGCTTCTTTTAAGGGAGTAACACCATAAATGTAATTTGCTGAAATTCCTTTTTCCAACAGCTCTACCCGAATCACAGAATCTAACAACAGTGTATCTAATTTTCGGTTGTTATCGTTGTAAATATTGACACTCACGAGTTCATCAAAAATATCGTTTACCATTTCTTTTTTATGGGCAAACCACTTGTTGCGAAACTCTCCTGAATCTAATTGTGGTATATAAAGCGGTCCGTCATTATCAACCCGCGAATCGAGATTACGTGAAATGGAATCGCTGGAATAACTTTTGAATCTTGTTTTTTTGACCGGAAATCCGCTGCTATCGGCTTCGTATTCTTCATATATTTTTACATTCACTCGGTCTTTTTGCATACCGTACATCCTCTTGTCGCCAGAGTTACGTCTCAATAGTTTCGAATTTTTTTTAAGCGAATCGGGTGGAGTGAACCAACGGATACCTTGTTTGCGGAAATTAAATTTCTTTGTGAGATTAGCAGCAGTTAATTTTTTTTCTAATCGAACCACCACATTGTTGAGCGCAGAACTTACATTTTCGTCAAAGCGTTCTTTGCTTATTGTAATGGCATTACTTACCCAATAGCTTTGTATGGCAATTAATCCGATTAATGCCACACTTGCTAAAATAGTAATTACTCTTACGTTGCTTTTTTTCATTTTTGAAAAGGTACTTATTTTACGAGCTATCCCTGCCAGGGTAAGTTGAGTTATGTATTACCCCTTTCAGGGTTCTGAACCCTGACAGGGGTAGTTGTGTAATGAGCTATTTTACATTCGTTTTTTGCAAATACATTTTTTCTTTCAGTGCTTTTACTGCTTCGTCATTTATGTATTCGTCATACGTCATTCGTTTGTCAATAATGCCGTTTGGAGTTAGTTCAATAATTCGGTTGGCTACTGTTTGCACAAACTCATGGTCATGGCTGGTGAATAGTGCCACATGTTTCCAGTCTTTGAGTGCGTTATTAAATGCCGTAATACTTTCCAAATCTAAATGGTTAGTGGGTTCGTCCAATATCAAACAATTGGCATTGGTAAGCATCATGCGCGAAACCATACATCTTACTTTTTCTCCACCGGAAAGTACGTTCGATTTTTTTAAAGATTCTTCGCCTGTAAATAACATTTTGCCTAAAAAACCTCGCACATAGGTTTCGTCTTTATCTTTCGAAAATTGGCGCAACCAATCAATCAGGTTATCATCGCCTGTAAAGTATTTTGAATTTTCGTTTGGTAAATATGATTTGGTGATGGTGCTTCCCCAAGTATAATTTCCTTTATCAGGAGTTAGTTCGCCAATAATGATTTCGAAAAAAGTGGTGATTGCAATGTGCTCTTTGGAAAGTATCACCACTTTGTCGCCTTTGGTCATGGTAAAAGTTATGTCTTTGAACAATAAATCTCCTTCGGACGAATGGGCACTGAGATGTTCTACCGCCAAAATTTGGTCGCCACAATCGCGGTCGGCTTTAAAGATGATGCCGGGATATTTACGGGTACTTGCTTTTATGTCTTCAATGACAAGCTTTTCTAATAATTTTTTCCGGCTGGTTGCTTGTTTTGATTTGGAGGCATTGGCACTGAATCGTTCCACAAAGTCCTGCAACTCTTTGCGTTTGTCTTCCATCTTTTTATTTTGGTCGGAGCGTTGACGGAGGGCGAGTTGGCTGGATTCGTACCAGAAGGTGTAGTTGCCGGTGTAAACCGAAATTTTATTAAAGTCAATATCGGCAATGTGGGTGCAGACAGCATCGAGAAAGTGACGGTCGTGGGAGACAACGATGACGGTGTTTTGAAAATCGGCTAAAAAGTTTTCTAACCACCCTATGGTTTCTACATCCAAATCGTTAGTAGGCTCATCGAGCAAAAGTATATCGGGATTGCCAAAAATGGCTTGTGCTAATAATACCCGGACTTTTTCTTTTCCGTTTAAATCTGCCATTAGTTTTTGATGGTAAGATTCTTTGACTCCTAAATCGGAGAGTAAATTGGCGGCATCTGATTCGGCATTCCATCCGTTCATTTCGGCAAACTGATGTTCCATTTCGGCAGCTTTTACTCCGTCTGCATCGTTGAAATCGGGTTTTGCGTAGATGGCATCTTTTTCTTCCATGAGTTTCCAGAGTTTTTTGTTGCCCATCATTACGGTTTGCAACACGGGGAAGGCATCGAATGCAAAGTGGTTTTGGCTGAGGACACTCATTCTGTCTCCGGGATTGATGGATACTTGCCCGGTGGTGGGTTCTATTTCGCCTGATAGTATTTTGAGGAAGGTTGATTTTCCGGCACCGTTTGCTCCTATTACTCCATAACAATTGCCGGGGGTAAATTTTATGCTTGCTTCGTCAAACAATACTCGTTTGCCGTATCGTAAGGAAAGATTACTGACTGATATCATTTTTTTATTTTTTTGGAGTGCAAAGATAGGTTTTTTTGGTTGTTGGTTGTTGGTTGTTGGTTGTTGGTTATTTGTCATTGGTTGTTGGATGTTAGTTCATTTCCTTCGACAGGCTCAGGATGACAGGTTGTTGGTGGAAATACCAAGAATGGCTAAAATGACTGCCGCAATATTAACTGCAAACAATGGCGTGAAACTTCGGTAGGTATGTCCCCTAACTTCATCCTGTATGCCACCTAACTATGTCCGATATGTCGCCCAACTATATAGTGTATGCCGCCCAACTATGTCGGATATGCCGCCCAACTATGTCGGATATGTCGCCCAACTATGTCGGATATGCCGCCCAACTATGTCGGATATGTCGTCTAACTGTGTCCGATATGCCGTTCAACTTTGTCCGAAATATGGGGTAAATGTGTATTATATCACTGAATTGTAATGTGTTATGATGTTTTGGGGGAAATTGAAGGGAAGGAAGCAAGTTACTTTAGCATTATTTTGACGGGGAAGGATGTGGGAAGATGGGAACGCGGATTGAATGGATTGTTTAGGATAAAAAAGGATTTTGATTGGGGATATGATTTTTTGATGATGTCAAATTATGATGGGTTTAATGAATAATTTGATTAAATTGTGTGAATGGTGGCGGGACGCCACTGAATAATTGTCGCGAGTGGGACACTCGCGACTGCGGGGGGAAATTTTGTATACGGCAAAAAAAATTGTTGAGGTGAGGGTTTGAGAATAAATGAACTATTGACACACCCCCTACCCCCTCTCGAGAGGGGAATTGCTGACGCACAAACAATCCTGCTCTTGGAAAAGGGCGGGATTTTTTTTTGAGTGTTTAGATAAACGTAAATACGAAGAGAGGAGTTAGCAAACTGCACCCGACCCGCGCGAAGTATCCTTTTTTATGTCCATTGCCCCGCAGGGAAAAAATGTTTTAAAAAAAAAGATACCGCGTGAGGGCGGGAAGGCATTTAAATACGAAGCGGAAAGATGTCTGCCCAAATAATAATTAGGAATTAGGTATTAGGAATTAGGAATTGATGGTTGCGTTTTAATGCTTAATAAACGATTGAAGTAATGACTATATTTGCACCCGCAATTTTAAAAACACATTTAATTTGCTTACCCAATATATGAAATCAGTAAAAATAATTTTTATTTCCTTCCTTTTTTTCTTCGGTACGACTTCTTTTATTTTGGCTCAAGAAAAACAAAAATTTACTATTAGTGGTTATGTGAAAGATGCGAGCAATGGGGAGTATAGCATTGGTGCAACTGTTTATTTGAAGGAGTTGCAGAAGGGAGGGAACACGAATGTGTATGGTTTTTATTCGGTGACGGTGGAAAAGGGGACGTATCATTTGATAGTATCTTATGTAGGGTATGAGAATTTTGAGCAGGATGTTGTGTTGGACAAAGACCTTAGAATTAACGTGGATTTGAAGCCTGTAGCCATTAATGTGAAGGAGGTGGAGGTGAGTTCGGAGCGGTCGGATAAAAATGTTTCGAGTACAAATGTGGGAACGGTGAAGCTGGACATGGCGGAAATAAAGAAGATTCCGGCTTTTATGGGAGAGGTTGATATTTTGAAAACGATACAATTGTTGCCGGGAGTAAAATCGGCAGGAGATGGAAATGCGGGGTTTTATGTGCGTGGCGGTGGTCCTGACCAGAATTTGATTTTGCTGGATGAGGCGGTGGTGTATAATGCTTCGCATTTATTAGGATTCTTTTCGGTTTTTAATGGGGATGCGATTAGTAGTGTGAATTTGATAAAAGGCGGTATGCCTGCACAGTATGGAGGGCGATTGGCTTCGGTGCTGGACATTAGTATGAAAGAGGGAAACAACAAATCGTATCATGCGGAAGGGGGCATTGGGCTTATTTCTTCGCGGTTTACTGTTCAGGGTCCTATTAAAAAAGATAAGGCATCGTTTATTGTTTCGGCCCGCAGAACGTATGCTGATGCGTTGGTTAATCTTTCGGCAAAACCGGGGACTACTCAAAAAAATTCAGGAGTTTATTTTTACGATGTGAATGCGAAAGTAAATTATCGTTTGTCGGATAAAGACCGGATTTTTATTAGTGGTTATTTTGGGAGGGATGTGATGTCGTTCAATGATGATGCTGCAGGTTTTAAATTGGGCATTACGTGGGGAAACGGAACAGGTGTAGTGCGTTGGAATCACTTGTTCGGTCCTAAATTGTTTATGAATGTGTCTGCCATTTTTAGTGATTACAAATTTTCGTTTGCTGCTCAGCAAAGTGGGTTTGAGTTTAAATTGTTTTCGGGTATCAGAGATTGGAATGCTAAAGTAGATTTTGGGTATTATCCAACCATTCGTCACCAGGTTAAATTTGGAGTGAATTATATTTTTCATACGTTTACGCCTACTTCGGTATCTGCAAAATCGGGGGAAACAGAATTTGATTTTGGTGCTGTAAAAAAAGACAAAGCCCACGAAATGGCGGTTTATCTGTCGGATGATTTTGATTTAACAGAAAAAATAAAAATCAATGCCGGACTACGCTATTCGTATTTTATGCAGATTGGTCCGTTTGACCGTTATCAGAAAGACCCTATAACAGGGCAGACTTCGGGGGTTATACATTATAGCTCTAATCAAAAAGTGGCTGATTATGGAGGCTTGGAACCACGTGTGAATGTACGGTTTCAGGTAGGCTCTAAATCATCCATCAAAGCATCTTATACTTACAATTTGCAGTACATTCACCTTGCATCGTTATCGTCTTTAACATTGCCAACCGATACTTGGGTGCCTTGCTCAGAGCTGGTGCAACCTCAAAAAGGAACACAATATTCGTTGGGGTATTTCCGAAATTTTCATGACAATATGTTTGAAACATCGGTGGAGTTGTATTACAAAGATTTGAAAAATCAGATTGAATACAAAGACGGCTCACTACCCGGAGCAGGCGTTAACGACAATTCGGACAATCAGTTTGTGTTCGGAAAAGGACAAGCATACGGAGCAGAATTTTTTATTAAAAAACGGCTGGGCAAATTTAATGGTTGGGTGGGCTATACGCTATCCTACACCAAACGAACCTTTCCGGACCTTAACATGGGGAAAACATTTTATGCAAAATACGACAGAAGACATGATGTATCTATTGTGTTGAGTTATGATTTGAGTAAAAAATGGACGTTCTCGGCTGTGTGGGTGTATGGTACCGGTAATGCTATTACGCTTCCTGTTTCGTATTATTTTATTGATGGAGCTTTTGTGACAGAGTATGGTGATAAAAATTCGTTCCGGATGCCGGCATATCATCGCTTAGATTTTTCTACCACGTTTACTCCTGATAAAGAAAAACATTGGTTGCGCAAAAAGGCACGAGTAACCAAACGTTACGAGCGCAAAGGAAAAGATATTGCTACCATAAAAGTTCCGAGAAATTGGGCAAAAGATTATGAGTCGAGCTGGAACCTTAGTATTTATAATGCTTATAACCGACATAATTATTACATCATGTATTTTGCAAACACAGGCAGTGCTTACGATGGTTCGTTACAGATAAAAGCAAAAGGGGTTTATCTATTTGGGTTTGTGCCGTCAATAACTTGGAATTTTAAATTTTAAAAATGAAATATATATATATAACCACCATCGCCTTCTTAACACTATTCTCCAGCTGTTCAGAAGAAATAAATTTAACGGTTGCCAAAGGCGACCCTAAAATTGTAATTGAAGGAAACATTGAAAACGGAAAATATGCCGAGATTATGGTTACTCGAAACAGTGCACTGTCAGATGCGGTTAATTTTTCGAGCATATTGGTTACTGATGCAAAAGCATGGGTGTCGTGGGGTGGTATGGTTGATACACTTCGCCAAACCATCGACACGTTTGCTGCCATTCCTTTTGCTTATAAAGGAAACATTATTACTGGCACTGCTGGAGAAACCTATACATTAACAGTGGTAGCCGATGGCAAAACATTTACTGCAACTACTACTATTCCTGGGCTTGTTAAATTAGATTCTGTTTGGTGGAAAGCACAACCACCTCACACCGACCTTGGTTTTGCGTATGCACATCTATCTGAGCCTGCCGGATTTGGTAATGCCTATAAATGGTTTGCCAAACGCCCCACCAAACATACCACTTTTAACGGGCAACCAATTATTCTCAACCGAAGATTTACTTCGCCAAACGGTGGAACGTTTGATGATAAATTTATTGATGGCAAAAGTTTTGATTTTGCTTACGACAGAAGTTACGATGCCACCGAAGCAACATACGTGAAGGATGAACCAAAGGAGGAAAGAGGATATTATAAAATTACAGATACCATCTATATTAAATTCTGCGCCATTGATTTTGCAGCTGCAGAATTTTACAATACTTACGACCAAGCAATATCTAATAATGGAAATCCGTTTGCGTCACCAGTTACCATATTGTCGAACATAAAAGGTGAAGGAGGATTGGGTGTGTGGGCTGGTTTTGGGGCTGTGTACGATACCATTCTACCTCCTCCCTGATTATTGTGAATAAAATATAATTAATTAATTGGTTTCAAATAGTACTTTTGTTTCGCAAAGAAAAAAAGAAATAATAAATTTATGGAAGAAGCAACAGAGCATGTTAAGTGTTTAATAATAGGAAGTGGTCCTGCAGGTTATACAGCAGCTATTTATGCAGCACGGGCAGATATGAAACCGTTGATGTATCAAGGTTTGCAGCCGGGCGGACAATTAACCATTACCACAGAAGTAGAAAATTATCCGGGCTATCCTAAAGGTACGATGGGACCGGAAATGATGGAAGATTTTAAAGCTCAAGCAGAACGTTTTGGTACCGACATTCGCTGGGGACTGGCTACTTCAGTTGATTTTACAGGACCCAAACACAAAGTGATGATTGACGAAAAAACAGTTATTTCTGCCGATAGCGTTATCATTGCCACAGGAGCATCAGCCAAATGGTTGGGCTTGGAATCGGAACAAAAACTAAACGGGTTTGGTGTTTCGGCTTGTGCGGTGTGTGATGGTTTCTTTTTCAAAGGACAAGATGTAGCGATTGTTGGTGCTGGTGATACGGCTGCCGAAGAAGCAACGTATCTTGCCAAACTTTGCCGGAAAGTATATATGATTGTGAGAAAAGATGAGATGCGAGCATCCAAGGCAATGCAACACAGGGTAGAAAATACAGCCAACATCGAATTGATTTATAATACTTCTACCAAAGAAATTTTGGGTGACAAAACTGTGGAAGGCGCATTATTGTTGAATAATAGGGGCGAAGAAAGAACTATTGTTGTTACCGGATTTTTTGTGGCAATTGGTCATCAACCCAATACCGATATTTTTAAAGGCTGGCTGGATATGGACGAAACAGGCTATTTAATCACTACTCCCGGAACAAGCAAGACAAATATTGCTGGTGTGTTTGCTTCGGGCGATGCCCAAGATAAAATTTATCGTCAGGCGGTAACGGCTGCCGGCAGTGGTTGTATGGCTGCTTTGGATGCCGAACGGTATTTGGCAAGTAACGGAATTCACTAACACCGAAATCAGGTAACGATGAAAAAAACACTGGCCCTCTTTCTTATTTTTATATCTATTCAATCTTCATTTGCTCAGTTCAAAGGACAAATACCAGAAGCTAAAAAATATAATGCCGCAAAAGTAATTGACCCTGATTATGGAATACGATTATATGAAAAACTAAATTTTCAGACTGGTGGTGATAGTGTACGAAACGATAGAAAGGGATATGCCGTTCAGGGGTGGGAGGAAGATTATTATGAAAGTGGCGAAGTGATTCACAAAGGCTTTTACGAAGATGGACATTTAACGGTTTACAAAAACTTTTATCCAAACGGACAAGTAGAGCGTTCGTTTTTTGTTTCAGGATACAAAAAAAGCAGTATGCAGATTTTTTATTCGGATGGTAAATTGAAATCAGTGATTCTTTTTTTCGAAAACAATCCTCAGTCCGAAACCGATTATTATCAAAACGGACAAATAGAATATGCCGAAGAAAATTCGAAGGACATGGAGTATCTTATTTTCCGAAAATCGTATGCCAAAGATGGGAAACCACAAGAGATTTTTGAAATGGTGAATCAAAAGAAAAAAATGTATTCGAAAAAAGAATATTACGAAAATGGAAGTATTAAGGCAGAAGGACCGATGTTTTTTAACACTAGTTTATACGATTACCAGAAAGATGGAGAATGGATTTCTTATGACGAAAAAGGAAAAGCCACCAAAGAAAAATGGGTAAAAGGAGAAGAAGTGAAGTAAAATAAAAAATCCCGCTATTAGCGGGATTTTTTATTTAATGATTGTAATTTAAAACGATTAAGCTTTTTTCACATTCACTGCATTTAAACCTTTTTTACCTTCTGCTACTTCAAAGGTTACTTTGTCTCCATCACGAATTTGGTCAACCAAACCTGAAACGTGAACAAATAATTCCTGGCCATCACCATCTGAAGTAATAAATCCAAAACCTTTTGCATTGTTAAAAAATTTTACTGTACCTGTTTTCATTTTATTGAAATTTATTTAATTAATACTGGCCGCAAATATAATAATTTTTTGGATTGTAACGATTTTGTGCTTTTAATTTGCAAACGACTTGAAAAAGTTGAGGTGAAATAATTAACGAGAAGCGGCAAACGAATCGTTGTGAGTACTATCAATTGCGCTCAACACGGTGGCATGGACAGTGGTCATCGAATCTAGCATTTCAATAAATAATCGGTCTTCTGCAGTCATCTGTTTGGCAGTTACTGTTGGTTCTTTGCAACTATGGGTGGAAATAAGTATTATTCCAAACACAACTAAAAATAAAGACTTCATAGGCTACATTGTATTTTGGGTTACACAAATTGGGTTTTCTAAATTAAGATGAATTACTTAAATTGTAAGTCAAACAAATTATTTTATAGATAGACCCCTCAATAATATAGACGCAATTCAATAACAAAAGGTTGCACGAGTGTTAAAAAATAATTAAATAAATACAAAGAAAGGTTAATTTTGGGTTACGAAATCTTACTCCAATTGGTTTGGCTTCGGTTCGAACTATTGAAATGATAGGCTATCGGGGTGTTTTTAGGTTTTATCAAACTCGGGTCGTCCGATAAAATTTCTTGAGCCATATTTCTTGCAGCATAAAGTATTTGAGCATCTTTTGCCAGATCGGCAATAGATAAATCTAAAATTCCGCTTTGGGTGGTACCCGACAAATCGCCTGGTCCGCGAAGTTTTAAATCTACTTCTGCTATTTCAAAACCGTCAGTGGTGCGCACCATTGTGTCCATTCTCAATCTTCCATCAGCAGATAATTTGTAAGACGACATTAAAATGCAATACGACTGGTCGGCACCTCTGCCCACTCTGCCTCTTAATTGATGCAGTTGAGATAAACCAAACCGCTCGGCACTTTCAATAATCATTACCGAAGCATTGGGCACGTTTACTCCCACTTCTATCACCGTGGTGGCAACCATAATATGGGTTTCACCTTTCACAAAGCGTTGCATTTCGTAGTCTTTTGCATCTGCTTTCATCTGCCCGTGAACAATGCTTACTTGATATTGCGGCATGGGGAAAGCCCTTGCAATGCTTTCGTACCCATCCATTAAATCTTTAAAATCCATTTTCTCCGATTCGTTAATCAAAGGATATACTATATATATTTGTCTGCCCAAGGCAATTTGCTCTTTCATAAAACCAAACACACGGTCGCGGTGAGAATCGAAACTATGAATAGTTTTAATTGATTTCCGTCCAGGCGGCATTTCGTCAATGGTGCTCACATCCAAATCGCCATACAGCGTCATTGCCAGTGTTCGGGGAATAGGAGTGGCACTCATAATCAAAACATGTGGTGGTTGCGTGTTTTTTGCCCACATTTTTGCCCGTTGAGCCACACCAAATCGATGTTGCTCATCTATCACCACCAATCCAAGATTTTTGAATATTACTTCATCCTCCAATAAAGCGTGTGTACCAATGAGTATGTTCATTTCGCCATTTTGTAATTGTTCATGGAGCATTCTCCGGTGTTTTGTTTTTTTGGAGCCGGTTAGTAAACCTACCGTAATATTCTGGTTTTTGGTTAATTCCGAAATGGTTTGAAAGTGTTGATTTGCCAATATCTCCGTTGGAGCCATCAAACAGGTTTGAAAACCATTGTCCATTGCTATCAGCATATTGAGAAATGCCACCAATGTTTTTCCGCTGCCTACATCGCCCTGCAAAAGGCGGTTCATTTGTTTGCCACTGCCCATGTCAATTCGAATTTCTTTGGTCACTCGCTTTTGCGCTCCTGTCAGTTCAAACGGAAGATGGTTGTTATAAAAATTATTAAAATAATCTCCCACTTTCGAAAACACAAAACCTTTGGTAGTGGTTTCTCTCATGCTTTTTTGTTTCAATAATTTTAATTGAATAAAAAACAATTCTTCAAACTTTAGCCTGAATTCTGCTTTCTTTAACAGTTCCGTATTTTGCGGAAAATGAATCTGCCTTACTGCTTCTTGTCTGCCCATCAACTGATAGCGCGAAAGAACTTCCGCAGAAAGACATTCATCTATTTTATAATCGTTAGAAAAAATAATGGTGCGAAGTAATTTTGCAATGCCTTTGGAGTCCAAACCTTTTGCAGTTAGTTTGGCAGTGCTGTTATACACTCCCTGCAAGGCGGATGCAAGGGTGGTGTTTTCGTCCGATACAGGTTCAATTTCGGGATGAGCAATATTGTATTTCCCTTTAAATTCGGTAGGTTTGCCAAACACTACATATTCCTTATTAATATCGGGTTTTATGTTTTCAGAAAAATATTTTGCTCCCTGAAACCATATTAGTTCCAGTTTTCCGGTATCGTCCATAAATTTGGCAACAAATCTCAGTGTTCGTTTTTCGCCCAACATTTGAGTGCCCACAATTTTTCCTCTTAACTGAACATACGCCAGGGTATCGTTTACTTCGTTAACTTTATAAAACTTGGTTCTATCCACATATCTAAAAGGATAAAATTTCAGTAAATCATTAAAAGTAAAGATGCGGAGTTCCAGCTTCAGCATTGCTGCCCTTGCTGTCCATATTCCTTTGAGGTATTCTATGGGAGTATGTATAAAACTGCTTGCCATTGGTGGGCGAAATTAAGGAATTAGTTCGTTCCAAGCATAAAATCTACTGCCCGCCACGGCTAATCTTAGATTTGCTTCGGCTAATCTTGGGTTTGTTCTCACTTTCCTTAGATTTGTTCTCCCTTTCCCAAGGTTTGCTTCGGCTAATCTTGGGATTCTTGTCACTTTCCATGGGTTTGTTCTCCCTTTCCTAAGATTTGCTTCTGCTAATTCGGGGTTTGCTCTCCCTTTCCTAAGATTCGTTTCGGCTAATCTTGGCTTTGTCACTCTTTACAGTTTTCTGATTTCCCTTTATTTGAAATTTAAAGAACAAAATAATGTCATTTCTTCTCCAAAAACAAAAACCCCCTGCAATTACTTGCAAGGGGTTTTTAAGTTACTATTTCAAGTCCTGCTCCCTCTCCTTTGGAGAGGGGTGAGGTTAGGCGTTACCTCAATATCTGGACAAAACCATATTTTGGCTCTTTAAACAACGGACCATCTAATACATAATAATATACTCCGTCATTCTGACTTCCTCCATTCCATTTGTTATCGTAATTACTGCTTTCAAACACTTTGTTGCCCCAGCGGTTATAAACCATTAGTTTTGTGTTAGGGAAATATTCCAAGTTTTTGAAAAACAAATATTGGTTCACATTGCTGGCTCCCGGAACATTTGGTGTAAACACGTTTGGCACTTCTATATCCGACACAATGGTGTAAGGGAATTCGGTAGTGTCGCAACATCCATCGCTGCTACATGAAACAAGAGACACCATATACGTTCCGTTTACCAAGTAAGCATGAGTTGGGTTTTGTCCGAAATGATAAACCCCTACCGAATCGCCAAAATTCCACATCCAACTTACAATGCTTCCCGTAGGTACGGTTGACAAATCAGTAAACTGAACATTGATGTTTGGTCCCGACTGCCCATTAGGATTGGACGAGAAATTAGCATTGGGGGAATCGAAAGTGGTGACCGTGACCGTTGTATCTGCCGTGCAACCGTTTGCAAGATAGTTAACTGTAACCGTGTAAGTACCAGCTGTAGTGGCTTGTATGGTTTGTGTGGTGGCACCGGTACTCCAGGCAAAGCTTGCACCTGATACCGGACTTGGAGTTGCAGTTAAACCTGTACTAGTTCCGGGACAAAACGGGGAAGGGATGGGAACAGTAACCACAGGAGTTACATTGGTAACTGTGATGGGTGGCGAAGTGCCTACACAACCATTAGAATCAGTAACAGTTATTGTATAAGGGCCTCCGCCAGGTGTTCCCAACGAATCGTTGGTACTACCGTTGTTCCAAGTATAACTTGAATACAAATAAGAATTATCGAGATAAATGATAGTAGGATTTCCGTTACATGTAAAAGTAGCACCTGTTATAGTTGGTATCGGATTAGGATTTTCTGTTATTACAACTGAAGCTGATTTATAGCAACCATTTTGGCTTGCTGTACAATAATATGTACCCGAAGAATCCACCGTTAAAGTGGTACCATATGTACCGTTGTTCCAAACATAATTATCGTAATTGGTTGGAGTAACATTAAGAACTGAACTTCCACCTTCGCAGAATTCTAGATTTCCTGTTATAATTGGATTAAAATTAGAAATTCCTGTTGTGTCAACAAAAATATTTACATCAATAGTGGTAGTACCAATTGGAATACCGTTGTCAGTTGCAGTAAAGGTTATATGATTGTTTCCTGCATTGGCCGCTGTTGCAATGATCATAACTATAGCATCTGCAGTGTTTCCGGGGGTATTGCTGATGACAGTAGCGTTAGGTGTTCCATTAAGATTTACAGAAATAGTGGTGTTCTGTCCAATTTCAGGAGCAAGAAATAATCCGTTTAAATAGAGCGTATCGCCACTTCCGCATATTTTAATAGTATCACAATTATTTAATCCACTTGAAATAGGAGCAATATTGGTGGCATTACAAACATTAAAATACATAGATTGATTATCTAACCAACTAACTCCGTCATTATTTCCATAACCGCCATCATAAGCAAGACCAGGTTGGTCGAAGCGCCCCATTTGAAGGTAAGAAATATTATCTCCTTTGTTACAACCTACTGTGGCTGCAATTCCGCCAAAACCGTTTACACCCTGAGAGGCTGCTCCTGTTGTCCATTGCATATCTCCATAACAGAAGGCAATGTTATTACCAGCTGGTAAAATGGGGTCGGTACCATCAGTTATGATTAATTGAAAAGTATTTACTTTGTCAGCCATCGAACTATAATAGCCTACAGCAGGCCATTCGCAGATAACATAGGTTGGTGTGATTTTGTAATAAACCAAACCGCTAGATAAATTTCTTGTATCCACATCAGCCCAAAAAGGTGCAACCATTATATAACTTGCCGAAGGAAAACCTACTGCAGAAAATGTGTATTCAGGTCCACCAAAAGTAATATTGCCATTATTGTTTAGGTAGAATTGAGTATAATTAGTGCCATAAAGACAAAAGTTGAAAGGTATAGTCTTAGCCAATGTTGAACCATCGTCATTTCTGTAATCAGGTGGAATTCCATTGGTAAATTCACCTATACTAAAAGTGGCATCTATTGGAGCCAGACAGCTGCAGGCCAAACTTCCACCCAAAGTTGATTTGAAAGATGATTCAGGTTTTTCTGATTTTTGCTGAAATCCTGTTGGGTGTACGTCCGCAATTGGAAGATACTGAATATCTTTTTTTAATTGTCCTTTGGCTTTTAAATCCTGATATTGAACCTCAGGAAGTATTAATTTGTTTTGAGAAAATCCGCAAAACGAAATGGCTGAGAGAACAATAATGGAGAGTAACGTTTTTTTCATAATAAATTTTAAATTAATTAAGTACTTATTTATTTAAGGCACAAAAATATAAATTGTAATCTGTTTATACTAACTATATAGACGAATATTTAGGCAAAAAGGTTGCATGATCAATTTTAAAACACCAACTATTTTTCCGATTATTTATTTATGAGACAGTTAAGGGTATAAAATATATCTTTGCGCCCCTTATGAAATCACTTCTTTCACCAAATTATTTATCGAGTTATCGAAAAACTTTACTGCTTGCCTACCCGGTAGTGCTTAGTCAGTTAGGGCATATTATGGTGGGGGTGGTGGACACTGCCATGGTGGGGCAAATAGGTAGTTTGCAACAGGCAGCAGTGGCTCTTTCCAACAGTTTGTATATGCTCGTCTTGGTTTTTGGGTTAGGGGTTTCGTTTGGCATCACCCCATTGGTAGCTGCTGCCGATAGTCGAAAAGATTTTTCGGAAAATGCTTTGTTGCTCAAACACAGCATCATTATCAACACCGTAATGGGCATTTTGTTGTTTTTGTTGTTATTTATATCCTCTCCCGTTTTACATCTGTTTGGGCAAAAAGCAGAAGTGGTGGAACTTGCTATTCCATTTTTAAATGTGATGATGCTGGGCATGATTCCCCTTTGTATTTTTTCGGGATTCAAACAATTTACCGAAGGACTTTCGTTTACCCGTGTGGCAATGCTCATTACTTTAGGCTCCAATTTAGTGAACATTGTACTCAACTACACCATGATTTTCGGACATTGGGGTTTTCCCCGAATGGGCATGATGGGAGCTTGCTGGGCTACTTTTATCTCCCGCGTGGTTATGGCATTGGGCATGTTTCTGTATGTGTTTTACAACAAACATTTTCAGGTGTATTGGAAAGGGTTTAATGCTCTCAAAATTACAAAAGCATGGACCAAAAAAATACTCGCTATTGGGGTTCCTTCGGGATTACAATGGGTGTTCGAAGTAGGCGCTTTTGCTTTTGCTGTGGTCATGATTGGATGGATTAGTCCCGATGCGCAGGCGGCCCACCAAGTGGCACTCAGCATTGCCGCCACCACTTATATGATGGCTTCTGGCTTGTCGGCTGCGGCTTCGGTGAGGGTGGGAAATCAGTTAGGTCTAAAAAGCAGAGAAGGAGTTCGGATGGCCGGGTTTAGTGCTTTTATAATAGTATTGGCGTTTATGAGTTTAATGGCCTTTTGTTTTATTGTGTTTCGCAATTATCTTCCCCTTGCTTTTAGCAACGAGTCCAATGTCATTCGCATTTCGGTATCGTTAGTTGTTATTGCTGCTTTTTTTCAAATTAGCGATGGGGTGCAGGTGGTAGGGTTGGGTGCCCTTCGGGGAATGAAGGATGTAAAAATTCCTACATTCATTACTCTTTTTGCGTATTGGATTATTGGTTTGCCAATGAGTTATGTGTTTGGTTTTACGTTTCACCTAGGGGTGGAGGGCGTTTGGTACGGTCTTTCGCTAGGGCTCGGCATTGCTGCTGCGCTGCTTTTTTTGAGGTTTAATTATGTGAGCAAGAGGATTTGAGGTAAAAAGCCTGATTAAATCACAAAAATGTCTTGCAACCATGTTTGGCGGGCTTGCAACCTTGCAAAACTGTTTTTACACCTGCAAAAGTGTTTTTGCAAGCATGTTTATCGGTCTTGCAACCTTGCAAAAGTGTTTTTGCACCTGCAAAAGTGTTTTTGCAGGCATGTTTGTCGGGCTTGCAGCGTTGCAAAACTGTTTTTGCAGGCATGTTTATCGGTCTTGCAACCTTGCAAAGGTATTTTGAGTCTGTTTTAAGTGCTTTTATAAAACTTAATATAAATTTGCACCATTATGTTAGTATGTAAATAACATTATTGGCATTTGTTTTGGTTAATCACTCAAAATTCATAAAATAAAAATGAAAAACACAATTTACTTTTTAATAATTACCATCCTTGTTGCCTCGTGTGCCAATTCCACCAAGTTGATGCAAAGTGGCAATTACGACAGTGCTATCCAAGTTTCGCTTCGCAAATTAAAAGGAAAAAAGAAATCGGAAAAAGAAATGCTGGTGCTCGAAGAAGCTTACCGCAAAGCCAACGACCGCGACCGCGATAAAATTAATTTCCTCAACAAAGAAGGTAATCCCGAAAATTGGAATACTATATATGATACCTATAATAGTATGAAAAACCGTCAGGAATCTATCAAACCCATTTTGCCATTATACATTACTTCCTTAAATAGAAATGCTGTTTTCGAACTTAAAAATTATGATGACGAAATTATTAATGCAAAAAAGAAAGCCGCAGAATTCAAATATGCTCGTGCTCTTCAGCTACTCGACAAAAAAGACAAAACAAGTGCAAGAGAAGCTTACACGGAGTTTTTAGCTGTCAAAAACTTTTATGCTAACTATCGTGATGTGGATGCAAAAATAAATCAGGCACGAAACATGGGTACCAGTTATGTGCTTTTTAAAATGCAGAACAACACCGGCACTCCACTGCCTCCCAACTTTGAAACGGAATTGACAAAAATAAGCCTCACCGATTTGGATGCCGACTGGATTCGTTACCACACCCACAAAACCACCGGCACCACTTACGATTACAACATTGTGGTGAACATGAAAAACATTATGGTGTCGCCCGAAGCGGTGAAAGAAATACAGTACACTGAAAGCAAAACCGTGCCCGATGGTTGGCAATATTTGCTGGATGCTCATGGTAATGTGAGAAAAGATTCGCTGGGCAACGACATTAAAGTTCCCAAAACAAAAGTAATTACCTGCATTGTGGAAGAAACCTATCAAAACAAAAAAGCAACCATTGCTGGTACGCTGGATTATGTGAACAATGCCAACAACCAGTTAATAAAAACCGACCCCATAGCTGCCGACAATTTTTTTGAATACCGCTCAGCTGTTGCCAATGGCGACTTTAATGCACTGAAACCCGAAACAAGAGAAAAGTTAGGCAGAAAACCCGTTCCGTTTCCGCCCAGCTTCGACATGATTCTGCAAGCCGGACAAACCTTGAAAGGAATGGTAAAAAATATTATTTTGGCTAATAAAGAGGTGCTTTATTAAAATTCTTTTTTTTCTTTTTTGGGCAGGCAGCTTACCGCTTCGTATTCAAATGCCTTCCCGCTTTCCGCTCCAATCTTTTTTCCTCTTTCGCCAAGCCGACACACTGAGCCTGTCGAAGTGCCACACATAAAAAAAGGATTTCCTCTACAATCGGGTGCAGTTTGCAAGCGGCTTTCTTCGTATTTATGTTTAAGTAAACACGCAAAAAAACTCCCGCTCTTTTTGAGGAGCGGGATTTTTTGTGCGTCAGCAATTCTTCTCTTGAGAGAGGCCAGGGGTGTTTTATTGCTTCACCATCTTTTTTGTTTCAAATATTTTACCATCTACAACCAAAGTATAAGTGTATAATCCATTCGATAAATCAGAAGCAAATACATTTAATGCACATTGACCTCTTTGTATAAGTTCTACAGATTGTATCAATTTACCATTTGAATTATAGAATAACATTTGCGCTTTTTGTACATTATCCGGTAAAATATAATTAATAACTGTCATTTCGCTGTAGGGGTTGGGGTCGTTCTGAAAAAGGACAATACTCTGCGAATCTGTTAACTTTACATCAATTGAAGCAGTACCTGTTGTAGTACTATTTTGCTGCAATGGGTGATTGGAGCAACAGGCATTTATTTTATCTGAAAGAGCATTAATAATAGAATCCTGTTTCTCTGTTTTTGCTTTTGTATCCTCTATTGTTTTTTGTTGCTCTTTCATCCCTTCAATTAGTATTGGTATTAATCCAAGATAATTTACTAATTTACTTCCTTTAGCTTCTTTAACCAAATCTGGTAATGTTCGTTCTAATTCCTGTGCAAGAACACCGTAACAATTCCTATTCGACTCATCTTTTATAAATTGATATTGATAACAATTTATTTTTTTTATTACTTCTATTCCTTTGTTCAAGGGTTTTATGTTTTTTTTCAATGTGGAATCGGAAGTATTAAACAACAGGGCTCCAATCATAATAGACTGCCACCCCCATGTAGGATGATAAAAATCAATTTCGGTGCCAGTTCCGCCAATTTCCGGATTGTCATCGCCATTACGTGCAATTAGCCTTAATTCATACGTGGAATTGCGAATAAATAAATTACCATTTAAATATGAACTTCCATCAACCCTCAAGTTGCCATTGGCTAAGTGGAATTTTTCAGTTGGTGTGATAGTACCAATACCAACATCTCCGGTATTATTAACTTTTAATTGTGCAAATGCTCCGCTTAATGCTAAGCAAATTATACCTGCTATTAGTTGAATTTTTGTTTTCATTTTATTTTATTTTTAGTTAATTTTTTTAATTGTTTTTTAGAAAATTTATTATTATTATTGACATGGTATTATTTCAAGGGTTGCATTACTTCCGGTTTGAGTTGAAAATCCGGGTAAAAGGGTTATTTTATCAGTTGCCCTGAAATCTATCGATGTGTTAGTAAGGACTTCTGAAACACAACTATTGCCTCCAAGAATAATTTCTTTTTTAACGGTATTATTATAACTCCCAAAATCTATATTACAAGGGTTATAGATATATCCACAACTTGGATTGGTATAAGTTGGTAGTATTGGGTTATCGCAATAGTCATCTCCTGTTGTGGCAAAAAAAGTAGAACCTAATGGAACAGTTAAACCGCTTGGGAAAGAAATAAAATCTGACGCACGTAAATAAGTGTTAGCCCCTGCAACATTTTCGCAACCATCTCCTCCTATAGTAATTTGATTTTTTAATTCGTTATCATGATTTGGTAAATCATAAGTACAGGTATTAATTATAGCATTACAATCCCGCCTTAATGTATAATAATGAAAATAGTCAATATACATTTTAGCGGGAAATGGAGTGGAGGAAGGAATGATAAATGGGACTGGAGGGTCTGTACCTGTTTCGTACTTCATAACTCCTAAATTAAATATTACATGAACCGCATCCTCAACATGAGTAAACGCCTGCCATACAACTTGATCATCAAAATACCAAATAGTCCTTATTGGTGACCATTCAACTGCATATTTGTGAAAATCCTGGGAATAATCAACCCCTATGTCAGATTCATGACCGGGACCATTGATGTGGTTTGGGTCGTTCCAGGGCAAATAATCATAGTGAATATACATACCCATTGTTTGGTTCGTATTTATATTATCATTAATTGGTTAGCAAATATCAATCTCTGCGGCTTCATACCCGGCAGTACTGGTGGAACTTGGACCGCCCGCTACCCAAAATGCAGAGTGGTACCCGGGACTATATGGAAATTTTATACGTGCCTCAAAATATCCGAATTTATAGGTATCAACAGGTAAGTCCGTTGATATCATGCCTGAAGTATAAGGATAAGCATAAGTTCCTAATGAATAAGGATGTTGAAAATTTGAATATATACCATTATATAACCATCCTGGATCATCTAATGGACCTGGGGTAAAAGGCTCATCATTCCTTAATTGTAATACAAGACTCCCTGTAGCACCTGTATTATCAACTGGAGTAGTAAAATCCATATATACATTAGAGGGTAAATCGCGATAAATCTCTACTGCACCATACTGGTCAAACTTATCCTTTATCTCCCAGATGGAGAGGGGATCGTGTATATCTCCCCTGGATTAAACTCATCACTGAGGGGAACCATCAATTCCCAGGTTGGGTCTGTTGCCGGTGTTTGTCCAAATGTTATTGCTACTTTAAGAACAAACAATATTGTTATAAGTTTTTTCATTTTCAAATGTTTTTATTCTATAATTATTTTCCTGTTTTCATTTCCCTTCTCCGTTTGCATCTGCACTATATAAATTCCTTTCTCAACATCACTCATATTAATTATTACATTGTTACTACCCAATGTTCTATGAATAATAACCACTTTGCCAACAATATCAATAACTGATATTGTTGTCCCGACTATCCCATTTGTCTCTACTGTAAACACTCCGTTTGACGGGTTTGGATAAATACCAACCTGATTGTCAAAAGTGTTTTCTTCTACTCCGGTATATTGGCTAAGTTTCACTATCCAGCAATCACCTCCCCCATGATTCCCTGTCACATCTCCATCATTAGAATTAGCTCCACCTGCCATAATATATCCTCCATCAGATGTTTGTTGAATACAGGATGCACCATCGTTTCCACTTCCTCCAAGTGCTTCTTCCCATATAATGGTGCCTGAAGAATTTAATTTTACTATCCAACAGTCGTTAGTAGTCATAGCTGTACCGTGAAACCCTGTTACATCTCCGTCATTAGAAGGGGTGCCTCCAGCCACAATATATCCTCCATCAGTAGTTTGGTGAATAGAAGTACAGTTTTCATTATAACTCCCTCCCAATGACTTTTCCCATTGAAGCGTGCCTGACGAATCAATTTTTACCACCCAATAGTCAAAACTATTATGATTTCCCGTTACTTCTCCATCTGTACTAGCTGAACCACCACCAACAATGTAACCTCCGTCAGTTGTCTGCTGTATTGAATTTGCACCATCCACAGAACTTCCTCCATAACATTTTTCCCATTGAAGTCCTCCGACATTATCTAATTTTACAACCCAATAATCACGAAAATGATTTCCGGTTACATCTCCATCAGTTGACCCCGCTCCACCCGCCACAATATAACCTCCGTCTGTAGTTTGTGAAACAGAAGATGCAATATCATTATCACTTCCACCTAAAGATTTTTGCCATTGAATGATACCTGAAGAATCTAATTTTACAACCCAATAATCCCCCGGCACGCCATGGTGTCCTGTTACGTCACCATTAAAAGAATAAGCCCATCCTGCAACCACATAACCCCCATCATTGGTTTGATATATAGAATAAGCTCTTTCCTGGTCATCTCCTCCCAAAGATTTTTCCCATTGTAATGTTCCGGAAGCATCCAATTTAACGACCCAATAATCAGAATTAGCAAAACCCAAATGATGCCCTGTTACATCTCCGTCATTAGATTCGGACAAACCAGCTACGATATATCCTCCATCAGTAGTTTGTTGGATAGAAGTTGCCTCCTCATAATCACTGCCTCCATACGTTTTTTGCCATTGTATCGTTCCGGTAGCATCCAATTTTACCACCCAATAGTCCGAATTGCCATGATTAAAAGTTACATCTCCATCATTCGATTGTGTATATCCGGCAACTATGTATCCTCCATCAGTGGTTTGTTGTACAGCCTTTGCAATATCTGTAGCACTTCCTCCCAATGCTTTCTGCCATTGGATGCCTGTAAATTGGGCATTAACGTTCAAAAAAGCAATTGTAAAAAGAAGGAAGGTGTATATTTTTTTCATTTTGTTTGGGTATGACTATTTTTTGTTTTCTAATGCTTCAATTCTTTTATTCATAGCTTCCATACTCTTATGCAGTTGAATAATATACAAAGCCTGTTCTTCTATTGTCTGTTGTTGCAAATTCACCAATTCGCCTAAATCACCACCTCTGGTTTCAATTTCTTTCGCACTTGGAAAATGTGGTAAGTGTTTATTTGTTTTATAAAATTTTTCATATTCTTTAAATGTCATAAGTTTATAATTTGGTTCAAAAACAAAATCGCTCCAGCCTGTTTCCACTACTATTTTCTTTGCTCTTATATTTCCGTTTACACATAATTTCGCCCTCGTTGGTGTTCCATTTTCCTCTCTTTAAGTTTGCAAAAAGCCTGCCTTTGTTGGTGTTTTTTCACCAACAAACGAACCAAACTTTATATCCCGATTTTTTTCCATCAGTCAAAGTTACATTATTTCATTGTACCTAATCAGAAAATCATAATCTGTGTTTTCTGACAAATAAAATCTCGCGCTTGAAAATGGATATTCTTCTGGCTTTAGCCGTTGTTGTTTTTATCAACATAACTGTTCGGAAGAAAAATCCTGAAAGGATTTAATTTGAATAGTATCGCATGAAATGCGGTGTATACATACGAATTGGGAAGCACGAACCCTGAAAGGGTTCAATGTTGTTTGTTCAACTCCCTTGGAGTTGTTGAGATAAATGTTCCTTCTTACCCCTAATTTCATTAGGGGCTATTCACATTTAACTCCTTCGGAATTTTTATAATAATTTCTTCCGAACAGTTGTGGTGTTATCACCAACAAAGGCATCGCTTCTGCTAACTTTAAAAGAAAAATGGAACACCAACAATGGCGAACCTCCCCCTAATTCCCATATAAAATGTTTTGAAGTGAAAGATTGAACTTTTGGTGTGAACGGTTGAACATTTGGTGTTAATGGTTGAAACTTTGGTGTGAAAGATTGGAACTTTGGTGTGAAAGGTCGAACATTTGGTGTGAATGGTTGGAACTTTGGTGTGAAAGGTTGAACATTTGAAGCCAAAGGTGGAGTGTTTGAAACGAAAGTTGAAACATTTAAAGCCAAAGATGGAATGTTTGAAACCAAAGTTTGAACTTTTGGTTCTAAAAGTATTTATACGAGTTTTAATGGGATTTTTGCTAAAAATCAATGTGTTAGTGTTTTGGGTTTTCTGTTTTTTGATAAACACCTTTCAGAAATAATGTGTTGTTTTTAAAATACTACTTATAAGTCACTAACTAGAATTTTTTTTATCCTGTATTTTGCCCCGAATGAATTCGGAAAAAGGTAAATTATATTTTAAAATTGAATCGGGAGAGGTGATGAAAGAGTTGCGGATAGCAGCAGGTCACAAAACGCAATATGCTTTTGAACAAGCCAAAGGGATGACAAAGGGGCAATATGGAAGGTATGAAAGAGGAGAAAATGTAAGAAGAGAAACTCTGGTAGATATTTTGATTTATCTCAACTCCGACATTGGCAAATATTACACTACAGTAGTTGCCAAAGTGCGCAAAAAAATAGAAGAGGATTTTTTGCGAAAACAAAAAGAAGATAATGATACTTCGACAAGCTAAAAATAACAACAAACAAATAAATAAACTAAAAACCAAAACCAAAGACCATGATTAACTATTCCAAAACAATCGTATTTTACAACATTTACATTACCCTAATGGTACCTTATGCTATTGTGGCAGGTACTGCCACCCGACTTGGATTAACCGCACAACAGGTAACAGATTTAACCGCTTTGCTGGCGGCATGGAGTCCGGCTTACAGTGCTTATCTTGCACCTGCCACCTATGGAAGATTAACGGTAGCTCAAATTAATTTGTTGTATCGCAACACCAAAGCTTACTGCGATGGTTTGAAACAACAGCTAAAAAATAATCCTGCATTGGTGCTCACCGAAATGGATTATATTATTTTCGATATTCATAAAGATGCCTCACCAAGAGCCAACATACCTGCACCCGAACAACAGGCAATAGTTGCCTTAAAAGCAGCTCATCATTTGAATAATGAATACCGCGTGTGGGATGCTGCAAACCCCACAAAAGCAGGAAAACCTACAGATGTGAGAAGGATAAAAGTGTTTTTGCTGGTGCTTATTGCAACCGCCACTCCTCCAACCATTGATTTACTCAGGCTGGATATGACAGTGGGGTCAATGAATTTTGATATTCCTTTTACCGAAGACCAGATTGGTAAAATTGCTTATGTTGCTGTTTGTTTCAGCAACGACAGCGGAGATGGTCCAATGTCGCCAATTATTGCAAGCCCGATAATTTAAGAGAAAGATAAGAACCAAGAGTCAGGAAAAGCTTCGAAGAAATTCGGAGCTTTTTTTATTTCCCCTCCAAATAATTCTCTATCAACCTCGGAACAGCATATTGATGAATATCTTTTTGTTTAATAACAATTGCTGTATCACCAATTATTTTTTCGAGAGGAATAGTACAAACAATTTCCCAAAACCGGGCATATATTTTTTGATGGCTCAAAATATGTTTGTAAACTTTTGAAACACTTTTTATAGAATACTTATTTTTTTCAATAAAACTTTTCCATTCTTTACTCCCCAAAAATTCTTCTTCCGAAAATTCTTTTTTTGTTTCTATTAAAGGAAAATCATACAAGTTGGTCCATATATCTTTTCCGGTTCGTTTATTTATTGCAGTTGTCCCTTTATAATTCAACACCACATAATTAAAATACCTGTTGCGCACTTTTGTTTTTTTCTCTTTCACAGGCAACACACTAACCAACTTTTTCTCGTATGCCACACACATGGTATTCAACGGGCAAACACCACAATAGGGACTGACAGGTTTGCACTGCATCGCCCCAAATTCCATTATAGCTTGGTTATGCGCTGCCGCATTTTTTTTATCCAGCAACTCATTTGCAAGTGAAGTAAATTCTTTTTTGCCTTGCGATGAATCAATAGGAGTTTCAATTCCGAAAACTCTTGAAAGCAATCGAAACACATTGCCATCTACCACCGCATGCGGTTTATCGAAAGCAAACGAAGCAATGGCAGCAGCCGTATATTCCCCAACTCCTTTCAGCGCAAGGATTTCGGAATACTCACTTGGAAATTTACCTTTATACTTTTGAGAAATTATTTTGGAGGTAGTATGCAAATTTCTTGCACGCGAATAATAACCGAGTCCTTGCCAGAGCTTCATCACCTCATCGTTATCTGCTTTTGCAAGATGTTTAACCGTAGGAAATGTTTTTGCAAATTTGAGGTAATAACTCATTCCCTGATCCACTCTGGTTTGCTGCAAAATAATTTCGGACAGCCAGATGAGGTAAGCATCCTTTGTGTTTCGCCAGGGCAGGTCGCGTTTGTTGGTATGGAACCAACTTATAATTTTTTTGGAAAACAAATTCATTCGTGTGCCGTTGGCAGATATTTCACTACCTCCACACCAAACTTCCTCAGAAAATCAACCCCTTCGTCCGATGCCAGTCCTTTATATTCAGCGTACGAATTAATGTAAAACACTTTTTTAATACCAATTGTAAATATAATTCGCGCACAGGCAATGCAGGGCGAAAGTGTGACATAGAGGGTACAATCCTGTATTGAAACATTATTTTTGGAAGCATACAAAATAGCATTTTGTTCGGCATGCAATGCCAACGAACAACTGCCTTTACTATCGCGAGGGCAACCCTGCTCACCAAATTCAGTATCGCAATTATGTGTTCCTGCGGGAGGTCCGTTATAGCCCACCGAAATAATTCGAGTGTCTTTGGTTAGCACCGCCCCTACTTTTGCTTTCACACAATGCGAACGTTTGGAAAGGTTTTCGGCCAGTTCCATATATATATCATCAAAAGTTGGTTTGCTCATTTTTTTGAGACCTCACCCCCGACCCCTCCTCTTGAAAAAAGGGGAGGGGAGCCGTGGTGTGAAATACTATGTAGTTAAATTTGTTTTTATTTATCGGTGCAAAGGTATTTAAAAATCAATTTCTAATACCACCGGACAATGGTCAGAATGTTTTGCCTCAGGCAAAATCACTGCCCGCTTCATTTTATCATGAAGAGGTGAACTCACTAAATTATAATCTATTCTCCACCCCAAATTTCGTGCACGTGCATTTTGCCTGAACGTCCACCATGTATAATTATGCGGCTCTTTATTAAAGTGACGGAAACTATCGGTAAACCCCGACTTCATAAAAGCATCTATCCATGCTCTTTCTTCGGGCAAAAACCCGCTGCTTTTTGCATTACTTATAGGGTTATGAATATCTATGGGCTGATGACAAATATTATAATCGCCACAGATGATAAGATTTGGACGTTGTTTTTTTAAGTTGTCAATATATTTGTGAAAATCACTCAACCATTTCATTTTAAATGCCTGCCGCTCTTCTCCGCTAGTTCCGCTTGGGTGATACACACTCATCACCGACACATTACCATAATCAGCCCGAATAACCCGACCTTCAAAATCATATTCAGCAATACCGCAACCATATTCTACGTGGTCGGGTTTTTGTTTTGTAAAAATAGCCACACCACTGTATCCCTTTTTCTGTGCAGGAAACCAGTAGTGATAATATCCAGCCTCTTCAAACACCTTCAAATCCAGTTGTCCGGGCTCTGCTTTCAATTCCTGCACACAAAGTATGTCAGGATTTGTAACTTTGACCCAATCCATTAAACCTTTACTTATGGCAGAACGAATACCATTTAAGTTGTACGACACAATTTTTTTCATCTTTTTTCGTTAGTAGTAGAGAACAAAAGTATAAAAAGGATTTTGTTTGCACATAATTAGTACTTTTAAATCTGTGAAATTTAGAATATATATATATCTTTTATTAATCTGTTGGGGCTGCAACAGCAGTTATTCGCAGGTTGCAGGCACCGTTCGTACCAAACAACTGTCTGTACTCAACGATACCATTCAACTCGATACGCTTAGTATTGTTCCCGGCTCGGTTACTTTAGCTACCACCGATGGCAAATTATTGGACACTGCTTTTTATAAAATAAAGTATGCCGAAGGCAAAATAATATTCAACAGAAAAAAATTAACAGAAAATAATCTTGCCACTTCCAACATCATTTCTTCTTACAAAACATTTCCGTATTTATTTTCGGAGGCAACCAAACACAAAGACATCAGCCGTATAAAGCCCGATTTGTTTGGCAATGTAAACCCTTTCAGTTATAACATCGAATCGAAAAATGATGATATATTTAAAATGGACGGGCTGAATAAAAGCGGAAGTATTTCGAGAGGGTTTACGGTTGGTAACAATCAGGACATGGTGGTGAACTCCAATTTGAATTTACAATTATCAGGTCACTTAAATAATAATATCGACATCCTGATGGCTGCCACCGATAACAACATTCCCATTCAGCCCGAAGGCAATACCCAGCAATTGCAAGAGTTTGATAAGGTATTTATTCAGTTGTCCAATTCCACTTCCAAACTTATTGCAGGCGATTTTCAACTCACCCGACCAACGGGATATTTTATGAACTTCAATAAAAAAGCACAAGGAGTTAGTTTTTCAACGGCAGTAAAAACCAATGCGGAAAACAAAGACAAAACAAAACAAGGCATTTACAAAACATCAATTAGTGCTGCTGTGTCGAGAGGAAAGTTTGCTAAAAATACCATACAAGGAGTTGAAAGCAACCAAGGTCCTTACCGATTAAGAGGTGCCGAAAACGAAACATTTATTATTATTTTATCCGGCTCCGAAAAAGTATATATTGATGGAAGGCTGATGGAGAGAGGGCAGGAGAATGACTATACTATTAATTACAACACAGGAGAAATTATTTTTACTGCCAAACAATTAATTACAAAAGATAAGAGGATAGTGGTAGAATTTCAGTATTCAGATAAAAACTATGCCCGCTCATTGGTTCATTTCGGAAATGATTACGAACAAAATAAAATTAAACTTCATCTCCATGTATATTCGGAGCAGGACAGTAAAAACCAGCCTTTGCAACAAACACTATCAGACGAAGATAAACTGTTGCTATCAAATATAGGTGATACACTTTCAAGAGCGGTTACTCCAAGTATTGACAGTGTTCCTTACAACAATAAAGAAATATTGTACCGGAAAATGGATACCACATTTGGTGCGTTTACTTATCCTGATATTCTTGTTTACACTCCGGACAGCAATAGTTTATATAGTTATTACAGGGTTACATTTAGCAATGTAGGTGCAGGCAGGGGGAACTACAATCAGCTTACCAGTGCTGCAAACGGAAAAGTATTTCAGTGGGTAGCTCCCAGTTTAAATGGTGATACACTGCATGGAAGTTACGAGCCCGTGATGCAACTTATTACTCCCAAGAAAAAACAAATGGTAACGGCAGGTGTGGAATACAGGATAAATAAAAATACGAACCTTGCTATAGAAGCTGCTTTCACCAACAATGTGCTGAACACATTTTCTTCGGTGGATAGTTATGATGATATAGGTTATGGATTGAAAATGAATATTGATAACAAACTTCCATTGTCGCACAGTAACTCTTCGGATACGGTTAGCAAAGGATTTGTGCTTGTTACCAATGCCAATTACGAATACGTTCAAAAATATTTTTCTCCTATTGAGCGTTACAGAAGTGTGGAATTTGAGCGCGACTGGAACAGAGGAAACACAGCCATAGCGAACGACCAGCACATAATTGGAGCAGGTGTTGGTTTGGTAAAAAAGGATTTAGGTACAATAGGATACAGATTCAACACCTTCCTTGAAAAGGGAAGTTACAGCGGATTTAAGCACAATGCTGGTTTTAATATTTCAAAAAAAGGATTCAATATAAATTACGATGGAAGTTTGCTTACTTCCCAAAGTACCACCAATACTAATTTCTATAGACACAAAAGTGGTATCTCTCAAAAAATAAAACGGATTACTATTGGTTTGAAAGATGAATACGAACAAAATAAATTTCTAGATTCAACCAAGCTGTTAATGACAAACAGTTATCAGTTCTGGGAATGGCAGGCTTATGCACAAAATGCAGATACTACCAAAATCCGTTATGGTGTTAATTATAAAGAGCGCACCGACTTTGCTGTTAAATCAGATACCACGTTACATTCAAATTACTTTTCAAAATCTACACATGCACAAAACTACACCGGCTTTTTTGAAATAAATAAAAATCCTAACAGTCAATTGAAACTAAATGTAACGTATCGAAAATTGACCATAGAGCCTGATGCTGTTACTTCTCAATTGCCCGACAATTCATTAGTTGGAAGGGTGGAATACATTTTCAAATTATTTAAAGGATTAATTTCTTCCGGTTCTTTTTACGAAATTGGTTCGGGGTTAGAAGTAAAAAAAGAATACTCATTCATTAAAGTGGACCCCGGACTTGGGGTGTATATGTGGATAGATTACAATCACGATGGGATAAAAACGATAGGCGAATTTGAAGTGGCTCCCACTCCAAGTCAGGGCGAATATATTAAAGTATTTACACCTTCAAACAGTTACATCAAAACGTACAACAATCAGTTTAGCGAGGTACTTACCCTGAAACCTGCTGCGGTGTGGGAAACCAAAACATGTTTTAAAAAGTTTGTTTCTCGATTCTCCAATCAAACTTCGTATCGTGTGGACAGAAAATCAACCAATGATAGTTTGGCTAGTGCTTACAATCCTTTTTTAGGATTGATTAACGATTCTTTGCTAAACGATAGTACCATCAAAACACTTAACTCTTCATTCCGAAACACGTTAACCATTAATCAGCAAAGCTCGGTGTTTGGTGTTGATTTATCGTATCAGGACAATCAAAACAAAGTGTTAAATGTCAACGGCATTGATTCACGAAAAAACACTTATGAAGAAGTGAGGGTGCGGTGGAATATTGTTCAGCAGCTGAGTTGGAATTTTGATGGCATTCTTGGAGTTAAAAAAAGTAATTCGGGCTCGTTCGAATCCAGAAATTTTGACATTGATTATTATTCCCTCGAACCAAAATTTAATTACCAGCCAAATACTTCATTTAGAATAAGTGTTGCTTTCAAATACACTGATAAAAGTAATCCTGTAAACGATACCATTGTTCGTGCCACGATGCAAGACTATGGCACCGAAATAAAATGGAACGTATTAAACAAAGGCAGTTTTAATTTAAAAGCAAATTTTATTCAAATTAAATTCAACGGGGCTGAAAACACTTCTCTCGCTTTCGAAATGTTGGATGCACTTAGAATAGGACAAAACATTACTTGGGGCATTGCTTACCAACGAAATCTTTCTTCCAATCTTCAACTTAGCATCACTTATGATGGTCGAAAGTCTGAAGGCACCAAAGCCATACACATAGGTGGCGCACAACTCAGGGCTTACTTTTAAATTTCTAACAAATAATTGTTTAGAAATTTTTGAAAACTTATTTTCATCTATTTGTTTTTCGTATCATTATTTAATTACGTTTGTCACAACAAAAACAAATACCAGTTAAATGAAAAAAATAATTGTCATTGCTTTATTTTTTATCGGACTTGCAACCACCGCCTCTGCCCAAGAAGCAGGCAAAGAAACAAAAGCCAAAAAAGAAGGTTTTTTTCACCGTATTTTTCATCGCGACAATAAACCCCGCCAACAAATGCACCATTTTGCGAGTCCCAAAAAAGACCCCAACATGAAACACAATGGCACCGCTTTCTGGAACAAACGCAGAAAACAAAACAAAAACAAAGTGGACGGTGACGGATTTTCTACTCCCGACAGCGGAAACAAAAGAAGAGGCAAAAAAAGTGGTGTAAAATAGTTTTGCTGACATAATTCCAATGGCAGTTTATCCTAATCCTGCCATTCATTCCGATAGGATGTTTTTTTAATGAAACAATATACATTACTATCTATAAAGGTTATGGGCAACTTATCCAAAAAGCCGAAGTAGTAACCAACATCAACATCACCAACCTGCAAGGCGGAGTATATTTTATTAAAACCGACAAAGGCGAAACCATTAAATTTGTAAAGTTGTAAGGTTGTTAACTACTTCCGAATTCATTATTCGGTTTTATTATTCAAAATTATTTTTTTCTTAACTTAACGATATCGGCTTTCTGCAATATCGTAACTAATAAATGTTGCTGTTTCAGCATTCTCTAAAAGCTATTCTAAAGTCATATTTAAGTACTGTTTACTATACTGGTTTCTGTGTTTGGTCATTCAACACCTGTTGCTGTATTTCCTTGTTTTTGGCTCTTTAATTGGTAGGTAATTAGCCTGGTTATAATATAAAGTATTAATTATTAATAATATAGTAATTGTTTATCATGTCTTCAAGATAATTTTAGCCCTCTTCCCCTTACTTTAGCATCTCATCGAAGTGTTGCGTAAAACCACCGGAGTATTGTTTAAAATCATTGGAGTGTTTTTCAAAATCACTGGAGTTGTTTTGCGTCTTACTCCGGTTTGTTGCTAAAACAGCCACTTTTGATTTTTTAATGTGTTATTTCAATGAACTTTCTTTCGCGCACCAAAGGTAAGGGGAGGAAAAATAAGTAGAATTGGTCAAGGGTGAATGGAAGATTTCATCATACAAAGAAAAAAATGATGATGAATATCGAAATGAGCGAATCACCTCGAAATTCATTATTCGGGGTTCGTTGTTCTAAATTAAATTTTAATAAAGACAGGTGTTAACACTCGCATTACAATTAATCCTTCTCAGCACTAATCATTTTCAGCATACCTATTTCAGCTTCTGTTAAAAATCTCCAACGTCCGCGGGGCATATCTTTCTTTGTCAAACTGCCAAACACTACCCTGTCCAGCTTACGGACATTGTAACCAAGGTGCTCAAAAATTCTGCGGACAATGCGGTTTTTGCCCGAATGAATTTCCACACCCACTATTGTTTTATCAGCACCGTTGCCCGAATAACTCACATCATCCACCTTTATGGGGCCATCCTCCAGTTCCAGCCCTTCTTTTATTTTATCAAGGTCAGTATGTTTTAGGGGTTTATCCAGTTCCACATGATATATTTTGCGAACACCATATTTTGGGTGAGTGAGTTTTTTAGTCAAATCGCCATCGTTGGTAAACATGAGCAAACCAGTAGTAGCCCTGTCTAACCGCCCAACAGGGTAAACCCGCTCTTTGCATGCACCTTGAATAAGTTCAAGCACTGTTTTGCGTTTTTGTGGGTCATCGCTGGTAGTCACATAATCTTTCGGCTTGTTCAACACCAAGTAAACCAACTTTTCTTTTCTCAGCGTTTGCCCTCCGTACTTTATAATATCAGTAGCCGAAACTCGAAAGCCCATTTCGGTAATTGTTTTACCATTTACCTGCACCACGCCCGATGAAATTAAATCATCCGCCTCCCTTCGCGAACAAATTCCGGCATTGGCAATGTATTTATTCAAACGAACTTTGCCATCCTCTTCTTCCCGTGCAGGCTTACTCACATTAGGTTTGTTGGTCGAATATGTTTTTTTTATATATGGTTTTTTCTCGTACGGTTTTTTCTTAAAATCTCTACCTCTGTCGCTATCGTAAGTTGGTTTTGGTTTTCCGTATTCAAAATCCGATTCATCCAAATCGTTTGGATTAGCAGCTGGTCTTGGCTTTGAAAAACTTCTTGGCTTGTCATCTCTTCGTTCTCTGTCAAAAATTTTTTTCTCAAAAGTTCTTGGTTTGTCATCGCTATCCTCTCTTCTAAAAGGACGTTTTTTGTCATCGCCATCAAATTTTTTCTTAAAAGTAGGTTTGTCATCAAACGATTTCTTTTTCCTGAAATCATCATTCCGAAATGAATTTTCTTTTTTACCACTTCCAAAATCCGAAGGTTTCGATTCGTCTCTATATCGCTTAAACACAGGTTTTTTATCAGACTTACCTGAATATGATTTTTTAGAATCATCAAAATCCTTTCTCTTAAAATCTGCATCTCCAGTTTTTTCTTTCCGTTCACCGGAATCTTTTTTCTTTTTAAAACCGCTCTTCTTTTCGCTTTTATACACTTTTGCCATTACATTATTTTTTTGCAAAGATAGTCAAACACAATCAATTATTGGATAATGCAAAATAAGCCAAGTTTATCAGGCTCACTCTACAATCATTAAAAAAAAGTAAATTTGTGCCGATAAAAAAACGAAATCATACACATATAACTATGCTCGGCTTAAAACTAGCAACCGACCCACGATGGGTGAACATTGTAGAATCAAACATTGAAGAAATATTAACCGACCATGCTTGGTGCGAACAAAAAGCAGCAACCAATGCCTTGTCGCTCATCATCAATAATCCCAACTATACCGAAATGGTTACTGCTTTAATTGCACTTGCCAAAGAAGAACTCGAACATTTTGAACAGGTTCACAATTTAATAAAAGCAAGAGGCAAAACACTGGGCATGGAACGCAAAGACCATTATGTAAACGAACTTTATAAGTTTATGCAAAAAGGAGGAAGCCGAAAATCTTCGCTTGTAGATAGGTTATTATTTTCAGCAATGATAGAAGCCCGTAGTTGCGAGCGGTTCAGGGTGCTTTCCGAAAACATAAAAGATGAAGAGCTGGCAAAGTTTTATCGCGATTTAATGATTTCGGAAGCCGGACATTACACCACTTTTATTGGTTTTGCCCGCGAGTATGGTCAAGGAATTGATGTGGACAAACGATGGAAAGAATGGATAGACTTTGAAGCCTCTATTATTGCCAACTACGGGAAGCAGGAAACTATACACGGATAAAACTATTGTCTAATTTTTATTAAACGCGAAGAAGTATCATTCACTCGGATAAAATACAATCCATCCGAAAAAGACGAAGCATCTAAAGTAATTGTATTATCAAGTGGTTTAACTGCCGTAATTTTTTTCAAAACACTTTGCCCCAATGTATTTATTATTTCAACTTGAATAGGAGTTTTCATTCCAAAAGAAACAGAAATTGTAATTTCATTCACCACAGGATTAGGAAAAAGTTTAAATCCATTCAAGGCTGTTTCATCAACAGAAGTAATGTGTGCACAATATTTACGAAAGAACAACCAGATTGTTTCACTTGCATTAAAATCTCCACACGTGTTTCCTAAAGGAGCAAAAGGCACCGCTCCGGGCCATGTATGACCGCCACCCGTTACTTTATAATGAATTACCTCGCTGTTATCAAGTCCGTTGCTGTAAGTGCATTTTTGAACAGTGCAACCATCAGTAGAATTTATGTCTGGCAAGGAGGAGATAACAGGAGTTGTATCACAAGCATTTTTAGTTACCCACCAGTGAACTGTTTCAGGCACAGTCGGCACACCACTTGTTCCGTTATAACTAACCACTGCATCAGCGGTTCCATGAATTTCCATCACGGGCATTCCTTTAGCGGGAAAACAAAGTATTTGTTGCAACTGAGCCATATTGCCAGCTACAGGAGCAATGGCAGCAAGTTTGTTGGAAATATAACAACCTAAATTAAAAGATAAAAAAGCACCGTTAGATAAACCTGTGGAATAGACACATCCCGAATCAACTGAATACATTTGTTTAAGCGAATCAATCAAAACACTTGCAAAATTAACATCATCAGGAGCTCCGGGCAATAAGTTCCACGAATTATTTAACCCCTGAGGATATACCACAATAAACTTTGCAGTATCAGCAATAGCATCAAAGCCTGTGTACAGCTCCTGTTCAGCAGCGTTCGAATTTAATCCATGAAAATTTAAAATCAGCGGATAGGAGAGAGAAGGATTATATCCCGTTGGAAGATGAACAATAAATGTTCGGTATCCTCCTTGATGAAATATAGAATCGACAAGTGCTTTGGAGGTGTTTGTATAAATAAATACAAGCGTAATAAATGCAGTAAGGAACTTTGTTTTCATGGACAATGGTTTTGTTCCATGCAAAGACACAAAGAACGAAAAGATTAAAACACTTTTTTCTCTACGAACTTTGCGTCTTTGCGTGAAACCTATTTATGGGTAATGATGACCTTCTTCGAAAAACTTTCTCCCGATTTTATATCTTGTGCTTGGAGAATATATAATCCTGATGAAATATTTTTTACGTCCAGTTGCGAATAGTCTTCATTTGTTTTAGCTGTTAACATATTTTTTCCTTCAATGGTTGAAATACTTATTTTATAATCCGACTTTTTGGAAAAATAAATATTCAACTTATCAGAAGTAGGATTAGGATATACATTTGATATAAGATTTGGTGTTGTGTTTTCATTCACACCTGCCAGCAACGGGTCGTTTGCTAATATAGCTGCTACATCAATCAACTCATCTCCCGGCTGATAAACCAACCATAGAAAAGAATCAAACAGCATTTCATCGGTTGTGCTTGTTCCTGCAAACACATTTATTGGAGGGCTATTGGGGTTATAAGGATTGCCAACCGTGTTATCATAAAAGTGGCTAGAGTATAAAGTATATCCTGCAGGTATTTTTACCAGATTGCGGAACGTGTAATACCCTTGCCAATCGAACCTCCAGTTATTTATTTTAATAAGTGGAATAGTATCGGTGTTTTGATAAGCATAGTTTATTAGGCTAGTACATATTTTATGCGAATGTGGAAATGTTGCAAAAACAGAGGTGTTGAATAAGTTTGTAGCATTGGCTGTAAAAGTTCTTGTGGTATTTGCAGGAATGTTAAGACTCCAGTTTTGCAACGGAACAGAAGCATAAACAGGGCGAACACCGGTGGTACCAACAGGATAAAAATATAATCTTATTTGTGTGCTATCTATTTGACCAGCAGTTCCTGCTGGATAATGTATTTGCAAAACAAGCTTACAGCCAGCTTTCATTCTAATTCCTGCTTTCAAATGTGCTTGACCAGGAAACACAGTAGGAGGTGCACCGGGCGCGTATCCACCAATTCCAACGTCACCTGTTATGGTATAACAACTTCCATTTAAACTGCTTGTGGTAGTTCCCATGGAATCTATATTAACAACCACATGATGAACTATTGGAGCGTTGCCAGGAACTATTTCATATGCACGAAGAATTCTGTCTTGTGTTAAATTTGTTGCAAGTGAAAAACAATTATAAGCATCGTCCGTACTTGCATTGCTTACAAAGGTTCCAGTTCTTAAAATTAAATCGGGTGTTCCATAAAGTTGGTATTGAGGATATGTTGGAGCAGGAGGTGCCAGTGTAGTGTCCCCAGCCAATTCACCATGATTAATCCAGTTAATCAAATCGTTTTTTTCTTGGTCTGTAATAATGTGCTCGTGTTGAAAACGGGTGTAAGTTGTATCAGGGGTCCAAGGTGGCATCGTGTTGGAAGTTAAATTTCCAAGCAGAGCATACGAAGGCAATGTGGTTTGATAATAATTCATAAAAGGTGGTGCATGTTGGTTTTCGTGATGACACGAAGTGCATCTGCTGTAAAATATATGAGCAACATCTTTGTATTCAAATTGTGCTTTCAATGAATTGCCGGAAATAATTCCTGTAAACAAGAATAGAATGAAGTAAAGTTTTTTCATGTAATTAGTAGTTGGTTAAGGTTTATTATATTTATACTGCAATCAATTTTAAATTATAAAGAACAAAACTACTATTTATAAATCAAAAAACAAATTTTGGCATCAACACTGAGACGATTAGAAAATTGGGAAGTTAAATTTTCTATTTAATAGGAATAATTAATAATAAAGTTAAAACAAGACAATTTTTTCGAAACCAATATAAATTCCATCTTCCCTTGTTTCTAAGGGGTATGTTCTAGCAGCATCTCCTCCACCACTTGTTGCCCTTCCTGTTTTCAAATCAAATGAATAACGATGCACGGGACAAACAACACTTCCTTCTGCAGTGCAAAAACCATTACCAAGTGAGGAACCATTGTGAGGACATTTATCCTGCATTGCAAAAAAACCTTCTTTGGTATGTGCTACACAAATCTTTTTATTGTTTATTAAAATGGTTGTAACTTTTCCTTCAGCAATCCGGTTATTGGCAGCAGTTAAAGATTCAAATAATTTAAACCAGGTCGTTTTTTTCTTGAAGAACATTTTTAGGTACTACTCTTTAAGTACTACCCCTGTCAGGGTTCTAAACCCTGACAGGGTAACGAGATAAAATATTACTTCGAAAGAAACGAATTAATATTATTCTCCACTCTTTCCAAAACATTGGTTACATCAGCTCTTACAAACTTTTCTCCAACAATATTTTCATACAATTCAATATATCTTTCGGAAATGGAAGAACAAATTTCATCTGTCATTTCAGGAACCTGTTGTCCGTCTTTGCCCTGGAAACCATTATCCATTAACCATTCGCGAACAAACTCTTTCGACAATTGTTTTTGTGCTTCTCCTTTTTGCTGACGAGTTTCATATCCTTCTTTATAAAAATATCTCGATGAATCAGGAGTATGAATTTCATCAATTAAAAATATCTTTCCGTCTTTTTTTCCGAATTCATATTTAGTATCTACTAATATCAACCCCATACTTGCAGCTATCTCTGTTCCTCTTTGAAATATGGCACGGGTATATTTTTCTAGTTGCTCATAGTCTTCTTTTGAAACAATTCCCTGTTCCAAAATTTCTTCTTTCGAAATATCTTCATCATGTCCAACAGATGCTTTTGTGGTAGGAGTGAGTATAGGTTCAGAAAATTTATCATTTTCTTTCATTCCATCCGGCATTGAAACTCCACATACCATTCGTTTTCCTGACTTGTATTCTCTCCATGCATGTCCTGATAAATAACCACGTATTACCATCTCTACTTTAAAAGGGTCACATAAATGTCCTACAGTTACCATTGGATCCGGAACTGCAATCACCCAATTGGGAACGATGTCTTCAGTTGCTTTTAAAAACTTGGCAGCAATCTGGTTTAACACTTGTCCCTTATAAGGAATACCCTGAGGCAACACTACATCGAAAGCAGATATGCGGTCGCTTACAATCATTACCAGCATTTTGTCGTCAATGTTATATACATCGCGCACTTTACCTTTGTAAAAACTTTTTTGTTTCGGAAAATTAAATTTTGTTTCTGTTATTGCGTTCATTTTTAAAATTATTTTATTGTTATATGGTTAATTTTTTTTAATAGTTATTATATTTTTATCTCCACATCATCACATTAGTAACTCAGCACATCATTTTTTATCATATTGTTCAATTATTCTCTTTACAATTTTATGTCGTATCACATCTGTCCCATCCAATTCTATAAAGTCAATTCCATCCACATCCTTTAATAACCTTTGTGCGTGAGGTAACCCTGAAGGCTGATGTTTTGGTAAATCAATCTGAGTGACATCTCCTGTGATAACAAACTTTGCAGAATTTCCCATTCGGGTTAAAAACATTTTCAGTTGTGCTTCGGTTGCATTTTGTGCTTCATCTAAAATAACAAACGCATTGTCCAACGTTCTTCCTCTCATAAAAGCAAGGGGTGCAATTTGAATAACTCTATTCTCTAAATAATAAGAAAGTTTTTCAGGAGCAATCATATCACCAAGTGCATCATACAAAGGTTGAAGATAGGGGTCTAATTTGTCTTTCAAATCACCTGGAAGAAAACCAAGATTTTCCCCTGCTTCAACAGCAGGACGAGTAAGAATTATTTTTTTTACTTCCCTGTTTTTTAATGCTCGAACTGCCAATGCTACTGCGGTGTATGTTTTACCTGTTCCTGCCGGACCAATGGCAAACATCATATCATTTTTGGTAATACTTTCCACCATTCTTCGTTGATTCTCTGTTCTTGCTTTGATGATTACTCCGCTATTTCCAAAAACCAATACATCATCTCCTGCTGTTTCTTCCTTTCCGTTTTCCTTATTTCCATTGCGGTTTGCTCCGCCTCCAAGAATTTGCTCCACTGCATTATCTGTCAGGTTTCCATATCTGTTATAGTAAGCCGTTAATACATTTACCACCATTTCCATTTGATTCACATCCTCTTCTTCCCCGCTTACTTTAAGGGTTTCGCCCCTACCAACTATTTTTAATTTTGGAAAACGTTTTTTAATTAATTCCAACTTAGAATCATTAACACCATATAAATCTATGGGTGCAATATCTTGGAGAACAATTTTTTTTTCTATCAACTTTTATTTGGTTTTTAGCTTTCTGCTTGAAACTTTTTTCTTTTAATGCACGAAAATAATATATTTTTGCCTATTCAAAAGGTAAATGCACAGCTGAAATAATTACAAATTACTAACAAATGCCAATCATCACCCTTACAACCGACTTTGGATTGAAAGACCATTATGTAAGTTCTGTTAAAGGTGCAATTCTTAGTCAGTTGCCAGAGGCTACTATTGTTGATATTTCGAATGTGATTGAAGAATATCATTTGCCTGACACTGCCTTTATATTAAAGAATGCTTTTGTGAATTTCCCAAAAGGAAGCATTCATATTATTGGTGTGAAAGCAAATCAAACCAAAGAAACGCCCCATCTTATTGTATATGCACAAGGGCATTATTTTATTGGTGCTGATAATGGAATATTTTCTTTATTATTCGAAACCGATATTGATAAAATTATTGCACTTCCCGAAATTAATTCGGTGTTTCCTACCCGTGATATTTTTGCTAAAGTGGCATGTGAAATTGCAAAAGGCAAGGCGATAGAAGAATTAGGAGCTAAAAAAGAAAGTGTTACCCAAATGCTCGCATTTAATGCTGCACCTATGGGTGACTCTATTCGGGGAAAAGTTAATTATGTGGATGTATATGGAAATTCGATTACCAATATTACCAAATCATTGTTCAATCAAACAGCAAAAGGTAGGGGGTTTATGATTGAATTGAAAAATCACAACATTACCAAAATCAGTAATTCGTATAACGATGTTCCGCATGGAGAAATGCTTGCTTTATTTAATACTTCCGATTATTTAGAAATTGCATTAAACCAAGGGAGAGCTGATAATCTGCTTTCGCTAAAGGTAAACGCAACTGTTATAATTCAATTTGTATGATAATTAGAATTGTAAAAATGACTTTTGAAAAAGATAAAGTGGAACGTTTTTTAGAGTTATTCAATTCGTCCAAACACCTTATACGAAACTTTGAAGGCTGCACTCATCTTGAATTATTAAACAGCATTGATGAGACAAATGTTTATTTCACTTACAGTTTTTGGCAATCTTCAATTGATTTAGAAAACTATCGCAACTCCGAATTATTTAAAACAGTATGGAGTAAAACCAAAATTTTGTTTTCCGCAAAAGCAGAAGCATGGAGTGTGGAACAAAAAATGATTTTGGTTTAATAATCTTTCAAGTCAGGGATAGCCGAAGAATCAGTAATGATTATTTTATCAATTTCTAAATTACCTGAAGTAGAAACAATTTTCAGTAATGAATTTTTCTCATTCACAATAACTTCCCTTGGTACTTCTATATTAATCCAATTCCATTTTTCACTTTTGGCTGAAATGAAATCTTTTTTCCAGTCATTTATTTTTATTTCACCTTCACCGTTTTCATTTCCTTGGGCATAAATCTTTACATATATCTTATTGGTTAATTGCTGAATATCCCTTGAATAAATGGTATATCCTACCCATTGCTTAGGTGTTAAAGAAATGTAAGACACAAAACCAGTGAAGTCAGTTTTGTTGTACACGGTTTTATAATCTGAATGAATGAAAACATTTGAACGGGAAGTATCAAAAACTTCTGCTTCATAAATTAATTCTTTTCTCCATCTTTCGGGATGTTTGTATTCCTGCCATTTGTCTAATTGATAAAAAATATAGGGCTTTACAGACTTATCAAAATAATAAACACTGCCTTGTCTTCTCACATTCAACAAAATTAATTCGCCATCAATTTTTATTTCAATGTTTTTAGACAATGGAAATTTTTCTTTGTTAGAAAAAGGTTGAACCGTTGCGGCTATAATATATTGTTCTTTTTTATCAAGTTTTCTTACTGTTACCAAAACGTCTTCATCTTTGACAGGATAGGTCACTATAGGTTTTCCATCAACATCCATCAATACATTTCCATTTCTAAATATGTCAGCAAAATGTGTAGTGACTGCTTGTGCGTATGATGGCATTGCAGCTTGCCAAATATAATCTTCAGGTTTAGAATAAGGTTTTTTTAAATTAAAATATCCTGTATAATAAAATTCGGCACCAACTACAGACAGACATTTTAAAAGTCCTAACCATTGAGCGGGTCTAATGTCTGCTTCCGGATTGTTCGACCAGCCAGCAGCTACATAAGGAGAAAAGAATTTATCTCCGGCAGCAATTTCAACTTCTCTTCCATCATTTATCCATTTCCATCCATGCCATGCACCTTTCCAGTTCTTCCAATTGTTCGGAAAGCGAGGATAGAAATCTGAAGTAGAATAATAATTACCATTTATTTTTGAGCAAGTTGATTTTGATATATCCCAGTCGTATCGGTCTAATGGACCACCTTCAATCTGGTAAATGGTAAACAAAGTATTTTTTAATTGAGGAATATCTTTCATGAATTGGGAGGAATATAAACTGCGCATATTTCTTTTCTTATTGGCTATATACTTTTCCCAACTATCAATTTTTAATTTCTTCATATCGTTAATAAGCAAATCATCATTTGCTAAAATATCTTTTTGATAAGCCTTTGGAGCTTCTTCTCCATTTTCATTAATAATATTTATTGGTCTCGTAAGATGTTTAATTAAATTTTCCAATTGTTTTTTTTGAACAATACCATCGCTAATAAATACAGAATCGGGGGCAACATAACTGATTACTCTTTTTGTTTTATTTACTCTGGCATTTTTTAAATAATAAGATTCCGGATAATCTTGTCGCATAAAATTTGGTTCACTGTTTTTGCTACCAAATGCTGATGGTTTTAGTTGTGACCAGAAAATGGTAACACTTAAAGGTATTTCGGGATGTTTATTCGCTAGATTAATAAATGATGCATAAGGAGAATTTGGATCATTTAATATTTTTTCACCAGGTGCAAATCTTGGATTTGAAATGACTAAATAATAATACCAGTTAATTGCTAATTCTTCCTGGATATCTGTTCCTGCTTTTATTGCATCTGGAATCTTTATTCCTTCCTGCCCTGCACCTCCGGCAAAATAAGGACTCATCCAATTATATAATCTAAGAAAATTATTATTGGGAACATATCTTGGGGAGGGATAGTTTTTTAATTGCGTTAGTGCATCACTGCTTTTATTAGGATAACCTTTTTGAAATTCAAGTGTATCTATTTGTGAAAATATAAAAGAAGGAAGAGAAAAAAAGAGAATGAATAAAACGGTTTTATTCATTATGCCCCTATTCTTTTTTGAACAAACAATTCTACCTTTTCAAAAAGTTGTTGCGGGGAAGAAGTTCGCCAGGCAATATCATTCAGGTGTCCGCCTGAAACAATATAGTAGTCAATATTCGCCTGTTGAAATTCATCCAGAACATGTTTACGGAAGTTTAGAAATGCAATCCAGCCATCTCCAACTTCTTCAAACCATTCTTCATAATAACAATCATCAGACGAATGAAAGTTCAAAACGTTTTCTCCAATCAAGATAAATTTATTTATTCCGTTTTCCATAATTGGCTCAATTATATCTCTTTTCAAAGTCATAATATCATTGTTGATACAATCATTCCATTCGCCTATCAATTCTATGATTGCAAAGTTTTGGTCATAATCAACGGAAAGAATTTTTATATAAAGTGTTGGAGAGTTAATATCATCCCATTGCGGATGTATGAGGTAATTGTAAATAGCATTGGTGTATTCAAATTCACTGTACTCTCTTTCATAGAAAGGAGAACGCTCATCTTCCGAAGCAATGTAATGATGTCGCCAGTTATAAAAAGGTTCTATGTCCTGCATGGGTATGGATAACGAATAAATACGAATTTACAAATCTTTGTTCATTAGAAGTGAATTTTATTTTTTAAGTTCCAGTTTATTATCATGAGCAAATCCTTCTAAATATTTTTTAATATTCTCTACTACTTTCAAGCATTCAATTTCAGTTGGATTCTTTTCTAAATCAATACAGGAATTATGTATGTCTCTTGCAAGTTCAATAAGTTCCTGATATACTTTGTTTTTTTCTTTCAATCTTAACTCAGCATCAAAAACTATTTCTCTATAGTCTTCTATAATATCTTCGAGTTCTTCCAGTGTATGTTTATTTCGTCCCTTATATAACATTGCATTATTTCTTTGTTGAATCAACAGCCTTTCTTACACTGCCATACTTCAGTAATAATTCATTTGCTTTTTTGTAAGAAACATTTATTTCATCAGCAATCATTTTTGTTCCCCTGTCCACAAGTTTATTATTGCTTAGCTGCATGTCCACCATTTTATTTCCTTTCACTCTTCCCAACTTTATCATTACAGAAGTGGATATCATATTTAAAACTAGTTTCTGTGCCGTACCTGATTTCATTCGTGTACTTCCTGTAACAAATTCAGGTCCTACAACTACTTCAATTTTATGTTTTGCAACTTTAGCAACATTGCTTCCTTTGTTGCAAACTATACAACCTGTTACTATATTATTTTTATTGCACTGTTCCAAACCACCAACTACATAAGGTGTAGAACCAGATGCTGCAATTCCAATCACTACATCATTAGAATTTATTTTATGTTCTAATAAATCTTTCCAAGCTTGCTCTTTATCATCTTCTGCAAATTCAACTGCTTTTCTTATTGCCCTGTCTCCTCCTGCAATTAACCCAATAACCATACCTTGAGGAACTCCATAAGTTGGAGGACATTCACTTGCATCTACAATTCCTAATCTTCCACTTGTGCCAGCACCGATATAAAACAAACGTCCACCTTGTTTCATTTGTTTTACAATTACATTAGCCAGCTTTTCTATTTTTGGAATTGCTTTTTCTATTTCAAAAGGAACTGTTTTATCTTCTTTATTTATATTAGTTAGCAATTCTTTCACACTCATTTTTTCGAGGGAATTGTATTTGGAAGAAGATTCGGTGGTGGTTTTCATTTGTTATTATTACACACCCCTAGCCCCTCTCAAGAGGGGAATTAGTGTATGCGAATTTTGATGTTCTTTCTATTAATATTCTTTTCTAATTGGTAACAGAACAAATTAAAATTATTCTGAAGTGATTAGGATGCGCCATTCCCCTCTTGAGAGGGGTTAGGGGTGTGTTGTTCGAACTCATTAATATAAATTTCAATTGCCCTTAACACACTTTGCATCTGAGTTTTTATTTCTTTGTCTGTAAATCTTAAAAAGTAAAGGTTGTATTGTTCCAACTCTTCTTGTCTGTTTTTGTCTTTTATATAGGCTTCTTCATTTTGATGGCTATACCCATCAATTTCAATAATCAGATTTAATTCAGCACAATAAAAGTCAACTATATATTCTAACAAAGGCTTTTGCCTGTGAAAATCATAACCAAAGATTTGTTTGCCTTTTAATTTTTTCCATAAAATGATTTCTCCTAGAGTACTGTCGTTGCGAAGGTCCCTTGCAAGTTGTTTTAAGTTTGGATTGTATGGGATGATTCTTCTATTCATTATTACTAGGGACACACCCCCTACCCCCTCTCAAGAGGGGAATTGCTTCCTGATAACCATTTCCAAAATTAAAGGAGTCAATTTTATTAATTAATAAATTCCCGGAAATTTCCCCGGATTTGTTTCCTGCATTAATTCATAAATAACATCAAACACATCATCTGCACTGGGTTTTGAGAAATAATCTCCATCACTTCCATAAGCAGGGCGATGGTCTTTTGCAGAGATAGTAGTTGGTTCAGAATCTAAATATTTATATGCTTTTTGTTCTTCTAAAACCTTTTGTAAAATATATGCAGAAGCTCCTCCGGGAACATCTTCATCTAATACTACCAAACGATTTGTTTTCTTTACAGATTCAACTATTGAATGATTTAAATCGAAAGGAAGTAATGTTTGAACATCAATTACTTCAACTGAAATACCTGCTTCTGCTAACATCTTAACAGCTTCCATTGCTATTCTGCAACAAGAACCATAAGTAACTAAAGTAACATCTGTTCCTTCATTGATAGTTTCCACAACACCTAACGGAGTTTTATATTCACCTAAATTAGAAGGTTGTTTTTCTTTTAAACGATACCCATTCAACGGTTCGATAACCAAAGCAGGTTCGTCACCTGCCAAAAGAGTATTATAAAAACCTGCTGCTTGTTGCATGTTTCTTGGAACACAAACATGAATTCCGCGAATGGTATTAATAATCATTCCCATCGGAGAACCGCTATGCCAGATACCTTCCAAACGATGTCCTCTTGTGCGAATAATTACAGGAGCCTTTTGTGCGCCTTTGGTTCTGTATTGAACAGTTGCCAAATCATCACTCATAATTTGCAAAGCATACAATAAATAATCTAAATATTGAATCTCTGCAATAGGTCTCATTCCGCGCATTGCCAAACCTATAGCTTGTCCCATAATCGTAGCTTCTCTTATGCCTGTATCAAAAACTCTTATCTCTCCATACTTTGCCTGCAAACCTTCAAGCCCTTGATTTACTCCTCCTATCTTTCCTGAATCTTCACCAAATATGACTACTTCAGGATATTTTGAAAGTATAGCATCAAAATTTTCTCTTAACAATTCTCTTCCATCCACTATTTTTTCTTCTCCTTCAAATTCAGCTTTTACCTGTTTTACATTTAAAGCATTGAACTCCGATTCGCTTTGCAGATAAGAACTATAACGGTCATGGTTTGCTAATTTAGATTCGCTTAACCAATCGGATAATTGTTTTCTTGCTGCTATGTTTTCATTTCTTGTTAATCGTAAAACGCTTTTTGCAGCCACTATAATATCTCTTCTGATTGGTTCAAGTATAGAATACAAATCATTTTTTATTTTGGAAATGAAAGTTGCATTCTCGGATTGTGCAGCTATTTCATCCATCAACGTATTTACTTCTTTCAGTTCATTTTTAATAGGAGTAAGATATGCATTCCATGCAGCCGACTTTGCTTCACGAACCACTTTCTTTGCACTCTCTTCCATTTCATTCAACACATCTTCAGTAGCTAGTTTATTCTTTAAAATAAATTCCCGCATCTTTTTTATTCCATCAAAATCTATTTCCCATTGCAAACGTTCTTTTGATTTATATCGTTCGTGCGAACCGGAAGTACTGTGCCCTTGCGGTTGTGTTACTTCTTCCACATGAACCAAAACAGGCACATGTTGCTCGCGACAAACATTTGCTGCTTTCTCATACGTTTCGCATAAATGAACATAATCCCAACCTTTTGTTTTAAATATTTCGTACCCATTACTTCCGTTTTCTCTCTGAAAACCTTTCAGTGCTTCCGAAATACTTTCTTTAGTGGTCTGATATTTTTTAGGAACAGAAATTCCATGCCCGTCATCCCAAACAGAAATCAACATGGGTATCTGCATTACACCGGCTGCATTGATTGATTCCCAAAACAAACCTTCCGAAGTACTGGCATCACCAATGGTTCCAAAAGCTATCTCGTTTCCTTTGTCAGAGAATTTATGAAACTGTTCGGCCTGTAATTCAGGATTGTTTTTAAAATGTTTGGAAGCCAATGCCAGTCCAACCAAACGAGGCATTTGCCCACCTGTTGGAGAAATATCGGAAGAAGAATTTTTTTGTTTCATCAAATCTCTCCAGGTTCCATCTGTATTAATGCTGCGTGTAGCAAAGTGTCCTCCCATTTGTCGGCCTGCACTCATAGGTTCTGCATCAGCATCTGTATGTCCGTATAAACCAGCAAACCATTCTTGCAACGTCAAGTTATCAGTAGCAAACATAAAGGTCTGGTCGCGGTAATAGCCCGAACGAAAATCTCCATTCTGAAATACTTTTGCCATTGCCAGTTGAGCAATTTCTTTTCCATCACCAAAAATTCCAAACTTAGCTTTGCCTGTAAGTACTTCTCTTCGGCCCATCAAACTTGCTTCACGGCTTTCGCAGGCAATGCGATAATCGTTCAATACTATTTTTATATAATCGGAAACTTTTGTTTTTCCAATGGCTGTTTCTTCTGATTTCGACATGATGATTGTTTTTAAATTCTATGTTTACAAATATAATAAAAAGAATAACCGCTAAGGCGGGGATGCACAAAGGAATTAATTTTAAAAGATGTTTAACATAAATATAGTAGTGTATTCTTATTCTTTGTAATTTTATATAAAATTTAAACAAAATGGGTTTAGCAAAGAAAAAACAGGAAAAGAAAAACTATACTATTCAGGGGAAACCAATGAGTAAAGGGGAGTTTGTTCAACTAATCAATGACTCTGAGGAGAGTGGAGAAGTTGATTTTGATAAAGGAATTGAACAAGTGAATGAACGAATTGAAAAATATAGAAACCTTTTGAAATAATTATTTTAGCAATCATTCACACCAGCAGAGCGCCTTCAAAAATACGAGCTTTAAGAAGAATAAAATAGCTTGTTTAATAATTAAGATTATACTGCGTAGTTACACCTTCCGTACAAACAATTGTATCAACATGATTAGTTGTAATATTATTTTTTGTAACCTCCCAGTTTAGCTTTACTAATAATGGATGACATCCTGAAATGGTAGCGAAACAAGTGGTATCAATTGATTGCCCTGTAAAAGAAGATGGAAAATTAGAGGGAGAAAACTGATAGTAAAAAGGATTATTAGGTTCCGTAATATTGAAATGAATACTATCATTAACATTGAACGGACTAGTATTATTAATGTTTACTTGAATACCTGTATTCCCGTTTGAAGGCACCAATGGTAAATTAATTTCATCATTTCCTTCTTTAACAAATATGTCGTTGTTACCATTGGAATTTACAATGGAATACGCTCCTATATCCAGGAAGTATGTACCACTTCCATGATAGAATTTAATTTCGTAGTATCCATCACTACCTGTTGTGATGGTTCGAATAAGTTTTTGGTCCTTATGGGATAGTTTATCTCCACGTATCAAACTTATAGTAAAGCCCCCCATTGGCATTCCATAGCAATACTTGGTTACTTTACCGTGAACAGTGGTGTTTGCAAACCACCAGTTTTCTTTTTTGCAAGAAATGGAAGTAATAATTAAAAGAGTAAAACCTATGTAAACAATTTTTTTCATCCTAATACCTTTCGTTATACAACCGCAAAGCATTGTTTACATACGCTCTCCGTTGCTGACTAACTGTTATATCAAACACAATACAACCCACTCCTCCCACTGCACAAAGTCCTGAACAAACGCCATAAACTATTTGACTACCATTGCCTGAATCGGAAGCTAATGCCCCAAAGGCTATGGATGCTGCTGCTAAAGGTATAATTCCGAAACCAATGTATTGTTGTTTCTTTTTTATTCGTGCTTTGGTCACTAGGCTCATTATTTCGTGGTCGCCTGTTTGTTCAAAAACAGCCAGTAAACCTTTTTCGAAAACAAGTTTATTATTGTAGTTCCACCGTGTTTGTCCGAAAGGTGTTATTTTACTATTTTTTATGTAAGGTCTTCCTTCGTAATAGGTATAGGCATTATCGGATGAAGGAGGAATACTATTTTCTTTTTCAAAATGCTCCACCACCCCATTCGAAAATTTAATAAAATCAATGTTTGTTTTCTTTTCTACATACATTGGTCCATCCACAAAATCAAATCGTTTATATTTTATTTCTTTAGGAGTTATTTCCATCACCTTTGCAATTACTTGTTCTCCGGTGTTTTTAATGATTGTGTCTTGTGCAGAAATTTTAGTTGAAAATAAAAGAAGAAGGGAAATGATGAAGGTGTTTTTCATTTGTAGTATTTTTAATCTTCAACAAAACTACATTTTATTTTTTAAACAAAAAAAGATGTGCAGAAAAGATTAACCACAAAGTTCGCAAAGAAAAAAAATACACAAAGAACACAAAGCTTTTTGTGAACTTTGTGTTGAGCCTTTGTGTTCTTTGTGGTTAAATCCAAAACAAAAAAGCCCCGCATTGCTGCGAGGCTTTTTTAATTTGAAATTTGAAACTTGAAATTTATTTTGGTACCACCATAGAAATAGGATTTGACAAAGGTGAAATTCCATTAGAGTTAAACAAGGCGGCTATAGTAATTATCTCTGTTTTTTTAAGTACATTTTTAATCACTGTTTTACTTGCCGTATCTAAATCTATTAAAATTACTGTTCTATCAGTTCCAACAGTAATTTTTAATTGAGTATCTCCGGCATATTCAACAATTATTGAAGGGTCTATAAAGGTAATATACACACTTCCTGTTGCCAATTTTTCAAAAGCATGACTAATAATCATTTGGTTTGCATGTTCAGAAATTGAAAATTTTAAATCCGAAGCTACCGGTGGAGTACCAATTCTGGTGGTGTTTACACTGGTTCCTCTTACACCGCCTTGTGCTACAATGGCTCCATCGCCTTGTGCCACAAGGTCAATATCGTCATAATTAGCTTCTACTTTTGTAACCATTAAATCGCGCAGGGTAGTATAAGCAAGCATTGCGGCATCGCTTGTGTCTTTCAAACCAAACTTGGTAAGCAATGTGGGAGCATTTGCAGTAATTACTGTTCCGGCAAAAGGAATGTCAGGAAATGTAGCTGTGTTGGTGGTTAATGCTGCCCCCATCCTTATTAGATAGGCTGGTTGGTCTCCTTCGGGCAATCCTTTATATTCACGAAGGCAGTTTACTGTTTCTCTCATTTGTTTTGTTTTTAATTATTATTGTTATTATGATTTATTTTAACCTCTTGCTTCATCCCGGCATTCTTTACTTTCATTTTTCCAACCTTTTTCCAAAGTTTTCCAGAAGATTTTGACTTTTTCCCGGAAGATTTCTCTTTTTTCCCGGAAGATTTTGCTTTTTTTCCGGAAGATTTCACTTTTTTCCCGGAAGATTTTGACTTTTTTCTGGAAGATTTCGCTTTTTTCCCGGAAGATTTTAATTTTTTCCCTGAACTTTGAGAAAAAGGTTTAGGGTTTTGAAAACTAACTTCCAGTTTTTCCTCCTAAACCTCCGCCTTTCCTGTATTTTTAAGAACATTTTATAAATAATGTTGCAAACATATTTATATTTGAAATATAAAAAAGTAAAACCTTGTGAATTTGAAGAAAACCTTGTGAATTAATCAATTTTGGTATCCAACTCTTTTAAAAAACTCTCTTTATACTTACCTCCAATCATTATTTTTAAACCATCAGGGATGTAAATATACTTTCCCCGAACTTTACTATGGCTCTTTATATGCAATCGGTTTATAATATAGCATCTCTGTATTCTGATAAATAATTTTGAATTTAAAAATGCCTCCGTTTCTTTCATCTGCTTTGATAAAGTAAAAGGTTTACTATTGGATAAATAGATGTCAGTATATATATTATCTGATTTAGCGTATAAAATATGCTGCGCTTCCACCTCCTTTTCTTCTTTAGGATTTTTTAATAAAAATTTTTGTTCTTTTAATAGTTTCATCTTCGGGCTATCAGTCATATTAATAGTCTGTAAATCAAAAATAAGTTTTTCTTCACCGTTTTCCAATCGCTGAACCACGCCTGCATCTAACTTTTGTCGAATAATTAAAAAAGATTCATTTCCTTTATCATAAATAATGTGTTGGCAGTTGGTTCCGTTTGCAACTTTGTTAAGTGTAAACTCTACAGGATGTTTGATAATTAATTTTTTCATTTTTATTTTAGTTTAATTGATTAATAATTAAACTAAAATCTGAAAAAATATTTTTATTGAAAAGGAAAAGGGAAGAAAAAAATACACCCCTGTCATAGTTCAAAAACTAGACAGGGGTGGTAGGGCAGAAATTAAAAATTACGAATATGGAATTAAAAGTAGTTGTTTGAAATTTCTAACTTAATATTTTTGATTATACAATTTAATAGCATCGCGGTTGTAATTCGATCGCTTGGCTTTATACACTCCCGATGCCACCGGACAAGCTATACCTACAATAGCAAAGAGAGCTGCACCAGCTTGAAGCGCCTTTTCGTTTGGGTTGGATCTGTAGGTAGAATAACCTGAAGTATAAACTTGTTGACGAGTCATACTTTGCACTAAACAATAACCCGCAGCAATACCACAGGCAATACCTCCAAAACCGATGTATTGCATTCCTTTAGCTTGTTTGGCTTGTGTTACCAAACCCATAATATGCTTATCATTGGTTTGCATCAAAATGCCCTGCATCTCTCGCTCACCAAGCATTGCATATTGATAACGATATCGCGAGCCTACTTCATAAATTTTATTTCCGGGATTAGTTGCCACCGGACCTCCATAATAATCCGGCTGATTTGAAGTGCTGTTGTTTTGTTTTGGTTTTTCAAAATGTTCTTTCAGTCCGGTCGAATATCTTATAGATTCAATCTCCGATTTTTTTTCTACATAAGTAGGGCCATCCAGAAAATCATATTTTTTAAACTTTATTTCAGTACTGTTAATTTCAGTAACCTTGGCGCGTATTTGTTCACCATTGTATTTCACAATAGTGTCCTGAGCAAAACATAGTTGACAAAGAAAAAGAGTGATGGAAAAGAAAATTATTTTTTTCATAGCATTTTGTGTTTCAACAAAAGTACTAAAAATAAGGGTTACGAATAAACTAATCAAAACGAATTTACGAAACCACATTGATGTACAGTTTAGTAAATTAGCTTTATTCGTTTATTGGTAACCATAGAAGTAAAAGGGGCAGGGAACAGGAAATGCTACGAACCTGTTCCCCTTTATTTTCTTTGCACGAATTTTTATAACCCCTCTTTAAATATTAATTCTTTTTTACATGTGCAGATTCGTAAATTCGATTAATTCGTATCTGTACCATTAAGACGATGAAGAGTAACAAAAAGTTACAGCACTTTAAAATTAATGTCAACAAAATATATTTCTTCCGCTTTATCATTCACATCATTAAAATCAATTTGAGGAAGTTGTTCAGTGATGTAATGTTTTAAATCCTGATTTTTGGTTTCCACATTCATCACTGTGGCTTTGCCTTTGGCATTCACTTTAAACTGAACATTTACTTTTTCATTCAGCTTCTCACTTTTTAATTGCGAAGGAATCTGAAGAGGTTTAGATAAAACGGAGTTGATTTTTGTTCCGTTGCCTGCGTGCGCTATCACTGAGCCTGTCAGCACAATAGCAATAATCATAATTATTTTTTTCATTTTTAAATTTGGTTTATTTGTTTTGTATTAAGACGATTGGTAATTATTAAAAGTTACAGTATTATTAAATTATTTTTTTACTTCTGCCGGAACAGGTGCAATAGGTGGTGTTGGAATGGTGGTATCAATTTTATGTTTCCTTATTGTTACCAAACCATTGCAATCAATACATCTAAGTTCCTCCTCTGCCATTATCCATCTGCGGTTTACCATATCATAGTCTATGGCGTCTTCAAGATTATGAATATTATAAATTACTTTTTCCATTCGTTTGCTCAAATAAATCACTTTGTTCAAAGGAACTTTTACAATTATTTTCACATCCTGGGCACGTAATTTATCCGCATTCATTATATCAAAAAAACTGTTGAAAAATATTGTTGAATCCTTTTGAGCGATGCTGTATTCAATATTTTTAGCATGATAAACTGCTTCTTTTTTATCATAACCATTGGCAGTTTTTACTATTACAATCTGAAAACTATCCGTTTCACTTCTCACAATATCCATCATAGGATAGCCAATGCTGAATTTATTGTTATCCTTCGAAATCATTGTCCAGTCGCCTATATTAATGTTATGACGTTTGCGATGGTAAGTAAGATCTATATCATCATCCGGCATAGGTTTTAAATCAAGATAAAGAACTTGGCTAGTCGGTTGAGTGATTTCTATTTTTTGTTTTACAGTAGCTTCTTCCGAAAAATCATTTCCAATCTGAAAACCAATGTATATTACTAATCCAAGTCCGATTAACCATAAGGAATTGGCAGTATATTTTACAATTTTATTTTTTTGTTTTATTCCAAACAAATGTCTGATTCCTGCATATATCAATGATAATAGGGGCACACCAAAGAAAAGAATAAGCGCAATGATAACTAACACCACAGGTAAATCGGCAGGAAAAACTGCGGAACTAAATTCATATATAGAAAAATGGATATTACTGGTTGGCGAGTTAAAAACAGAAATTGTTCCTCTTCCAAAAATAGTAGCAAGCAACCCCACCATCAACGCAATACCAATAAATACAAGTAAAAAGGCAACTATTTTTCCAACTACTTTAATCATGTTATGAAACACATCTCCCAAAAACTCAGTTGCTTTTTGAGCAGTTGTTCTTATTTTTTCCTTTGTTTCAGGCGATTTTGCTTTGTCACCAAAATCGTTCATTCTTTTTTTAAAATCTTCAAACTCTTCGTTTACTGCTTTGCCAATGTTATTAACATCTACTTTTTCTCCATGCATTTCTAGCTTCTCAGCAGTAGTTTTTGCTTTTGGAATTATTATCCATAATATAAGGTACAACAGAAATCCTGAACCGAATGCAAAAAAACTAATTGCAAAAGCAGCACGTATCCAAAGCGGATCAAAGTCAAAATAGTTAGAAATACCTGCACACACGCCACCTAATATTTTATTGTCTTCATCTCTGAACACACGTCTTCTTTTATTATTTGGATACGAAAATTTATTTTCTTCCGAAGAAGATTCAGTATTAATTTTGCTTTCAGAACCATCTCCTTCTCCTGCAAAATCTTCTGGCTTGCCCATTATAGCAATAACCGATTCTACATCACTTAATAGTACTGCTTGTTTTGCACTGCTTACTTTTTCCTGAAGCATCTCCGCAATTCGTGATTCAATATCAGTCATTATTTCATCTCTGCCTTCGGAGTCTTTAAAATATCCCTTGATGGTACTCAGATATTTATTCAATTTGTCATATGCATCTTCTTCGATATGAAAAATGATGCCGCCTAAGTTCATTGTTATTGTCTTATTCATGTTGTTTGGTTTTTGGTTTTAAATTTTTGTTTATTATTAAAATATATTATCTGTTGGCTATTCGCTATTACCTATTAACTATTTGTTATTTACTTTTTTTCAATTGTTTTATTTACTGCATTCACTAATTCTGTCCAGGTGGTTTTCAATTCTTTTAAATATTGTTTACCAACAGGAGTTAGTTTATAATACTTTCTGGGTGGTCCCGATAACGATTCTTCCCACCGATAACTTAACAAGCCATCATTTTTTAATCGCATTAATAAAGGATAAAGAGTTCCTTCTACTACAATGAGTTTTGCTTCTTTCATCTTTTCAATTATTTCTGATGGATACTGGTCACCACTTGAAAGCACTGATAAAATACAAAACTCAAGTACCCCTTTTTTCATTTGAGCTTTTGTGTTTTCTATATTCATAATTTTTATTTTATTTTTTAATTTAATTTACTCTTAGAAACAATTATTTTTAATTGGCGATGCAAAGATATATATAAAATGTAGTACCATGTATCACATAGTACTAAAAATATATAAAATAATTCTTAATTCATTGATTGATAGGGAGAAAAAATTTTGAGGAAATGGTTAAAATCTCTGTATTTTTGCAAAAAACAAATTATATATGCACTTAGCCCAAGATTTTTCCGAACTTTTTACAATAGGTTCATTAATTAGTTTACTTACACTTTCTGTTTTAGAAATTGTTTTAGGAATTGATAATATTATTTTTATTTCTATTATTTCAGGTAAACTGCCAAAAACAAAGCAAGGCAAAGCGCGTACAATAGGTTTGATGCTTGCTTTAATTATGCGTGTTTTATTATTATTTAGCATAAGCTGGATTGCAGGATTGAAAGATGCTTTGTTTACTATTGCTGATTTTGGTGTTACAGGTCGCGATTTAATTTTATTTTGTGGAGGAGTGTTTTTGCTATATAAAACGACAATAGAGTTGCATAATAAAGTTGAAGGTTATGACGAAGGTGGAATAAAGACAAATAAAGAAAGTTTTAATGCTATTGTATTGCAAATAGTTTTAATTGATATTGTTTTTTCATTTGACTCTATATTAACAGCAGTTGGTTTGGTAAGCAATTTATTAATTATGATCGCAGCTGTTATAATAGCAATGATAATTATGATTTTGTTTTCAGGAAAAGTAAGCGATTTTATCAATGACAATCCAACAATAAAAATATTGGCATTATCCTTTTTATTAATGATAGGTGTGATGCTTGTTCTTGAATCTTTTCACCAAGAGGTTGACAAAAAATTTGTATATATCTCTATTGCATTTTCATTTTTTGTGGAGATGACGAATGTACGAATGCGAAGGAAGGAAATCAAACGAAAGCGAGATACCAACGAAGATAAGCGGGATATTATTTAGGGTGTTTTTAACTTTCTTCTGTGAATTTCGTGATGTTTTTTTGCATGATGAATACTTGCATTCAAATCAAATCCTAAAAGCAAAATCAAAGAGTTGATATAAATTATCATCATCACCACAATCAACGTTCCTATTGAGCCGTAGAGTTTGTTGTAATTCCCGAAATTATTTACGTAATAAGAAAAAGTAACTGTCGCTAGTATGATGAGGATAGTTGCAAACATGGAGCCTGCCGAAAAGAAACTCCATCCCTTTTTCTTTTTCGGTCCTACAAAATAATTGAAGGAAATAATGGAATAACAAAGTCCGAATAAAATGAGCCACTTCAGGAAATGCAAAATAAAATACCAAACACGATGAGTATGTGCAATATGATGCAACCCGTATTCAGTTGCTATATATAAAGTAATGGTAATTGAAATCAGGAGGAAAGAAACAACAAGCATAAATAAGGATACCAAACGCTGTTGCCAAAAATTACGTGCTTCTATTTCATGGAAAGTTTCATTAAATGCATTAATCATTGCATTAAATCCATTGGTTGAAAAATATAAAGCCGACAAGAATCCTATGGATAATAATCCGCCTCTTCGTTTTTGAATAATATCCACTATTGTATCTTTGGTTGCTTCAAATGCAGACTTCGGCATTACATTCTGCATCAAACTAAAAAGATTTTCTTTGAAATGTGCAATTGGAATGTAAGGGATTAGTGTAAATAAGAATATAACTGTTGGGAAAAGGGCAAGAAAAAAACTAAATGATAATGATGAAGCTCTAATATTTAATGTGCCATTTCGTATTCCGCTAATGAAAAATTTGGATACAACATAAAACGAAAGTCCTTCAAAGCCGGTTAAAACAATTCGTTTGCTTGCCTTTATTAAACTATAAACCGGACGAAAATGGATGTATCGTTTTATATGTTTATGTCGCATTTTCTAAATTGCTTTTAAACTTAAATCCAAACTTTTAATATTGTGAGTAAGTGCACCAACCGATATAAAATCAACTCCGCACTTTGCATAACTATTTATAGTTTGCTCTGTAATTCCTCCCGATGCTTCTGTTTCATACTTGCCATCAATTAACTTTACAGCTTTCTTAATATCTGTAATTGAAAAATTGTCTAACATAATTCGATGTATGTTTCCAATTTCAAGTATTTGTTTTACTTCATCTAAACTACGTGCTTCAATTTCAATTTTGAGTTTTTTCTTTTTCGATTTCAAATAGTTATTGGCAGCATCAATCGCTTGTTTTATTCCTCCTGCATAATCAATATGATTGTCTTTAATTAAAATCATATCGTACAAACCAATCCTATGATTCGCTCCTCCACCAAGCACCACTGCCCATTTCTCCAATCCTCTTATGTTAGGAGTTGTTTTTCTTGTATCAATTACTTTTGCTTTCGTGCCTTTACAAAGTCGCACTAACTGATTTGTTTTTGTTGCAATGCCGCTCATTCGCTGCATACAATTTAAAACCAACCGTTCTGCTAATAATATAGATTGTGATTTTCCTTCTACTGTTAATACTAAATCTCCTGTTTTTATTTTGCTTCTGTCAGTAATAAATACTTTTACTTTTAAAGCTTTATCAACTGTTTTAAATATTTCTAAAGCAAGTTCCACTCCTGCCAGAATTCCATTTTCTTTTACTAACAGTTGTGCTTTCCCTAGAGCTGATGCAGAAATACAGGCAAGTGAAGTATGGTCGCCATCGCCTTGGTCTTCGGCTAATGCTGTAGTAATAAATTGTTGGATATCGAAATGATAGAGTAATTCGGGTACTAACTTTTTACTCATTTTCAATTCTGAATTGCTGAACAAGCGTTTTGTCTCCAGTAGTTTTTATTAAGAAGTAAGTTCTGAATTTTCCGTTAGAAGTTTCCAAAGTTCCAATCACATACTGAGAACCACTTTTGGGTTCGCTTTTGTGAGCAACTGTATATGACTTAACCGAATGTTTATCAAAAAAATCTTTCAGAATCATTTCAGCTTGTTGTTTGCTGTATACATCTTCCTTGTCTATCATCTTCATATCAATGCGTTCAATAAAGTAATTGGAAATATTTTTCGGGTTACCCGAACGGATGGCAGAAGCTACATCATCAATTATATCTAAACGAAAAGACATCAAAGAAAAAGATATAATAAATAATAGTAGTAGCGATTTGGTTTTCATTGTTAATTTTGTTTCCTCAAGAGGTGCAATTATTAAGCCATAATTTTAAATAATAATTGCTTTAATTGTTAATCGGAAACAAAAATAGATTTTTTTTGAATTGATTTAATAATAAAATATGAAAATAACACTTATTCTAAACGGAAAAACAGAAGATGATTATATCATAAAAGGATTTTTGGTGTATGAACAGAGGCTGAAACATTATATATCTTTTGAAACCATTGTAATTTCTGCCTTAAAAAACACAAAAGCCCTGAGCATTGACCAACAAAAGCAAAAGGAAGGTGAATTGATTCTAAAAAATATTCAATCGTCTGATAAATTAATTTTGCTGGATGAGAACGGGAAAGAATATACTTCAGTCGGATTTTCAGAATTGATTCAAAAAGAAATGAATTCAGGAATAAAAAATGTGGTGTTTGTAGTGGGAGGCCCGTATGGTTTTTCGGAGGAAATCTATAAACGAGCCAACGGAAAAATCTCTTTATCTAAAATGACATTCTCTCATCAAATGGTCCGGTTATTCTTTGCAGAGCAGCTTTACAGGGCAATGACTATTTTAAAGAACGAACCTTATCATCATTTATGAAAAGGCTTTTCCTTGAGACCTTTTTCAATTATTTGTTTCAAAACATCCAAGTTGACATCTGAAAGTTTATTAATGTATAAACAACCTTTACTTGTTTTATATTTCCCTAGTTTTTTAATCAATTCAGGTTGTCCATTAACTGCACCGGAAATATACAAAGTAAGATTTGCCTTGCGTGGCGAAAAACCAATCTTAAACCAATCCAGTTCTCTGCCGCTTTCATATTTAAGATGAACATCACAAAGACCGATGATGCTTGGTCCCCACATTTTTGCTTTTTCCTTGGTGGCTTTTTCCATCATTTTTAAAATGGTGAAACAGTCTTTTCGTTTTTGTTCATCAGCAATCGTGTTGATGAAGTCTTCAACACTAACGGTTGTTTTTTTTGTTTTTAGTTCTGCCATTTGAAAATAAATTTATTGTTAAACAAATAATTTCAATTAGTAAATTCAGGGCAATAGTCGCTATCCGTATCCCTAGTACTTCATCCCTAAATTATAAAACACAAAGCTCCAAATATCAGCGTACTCATCAATTTGTTTTGAAGTTGGTTTTCCTGCTCCATGTCCTGCATTGGTATCTATGCGCACTAATACAGGGTTTGTTCCTTTTTGTTTTTCCTGTAGAGTAGAAATAAACTTAAACGAATGTGCAGGTACTACTCTGTCGTCATGGTCGCCTGTAGTGACTAAAGTAGCTGGGTATTCCGCTTCTTTGATATTATGCAAGGGAGAGTATTTTATGATACAATTAAATTCTTCCTGGTTATCACTCTTGCCATAATCGCTTGCCCAAGCCCAGCCGATTGTGAACTTATGATAACGCAGCATATCCATTACCCCAACTGTTGGAATAGCTACTTTAGCTAAATCCGGGCGCTGAGTCATTACTGCTCCAATCAATAAACCACCATTGGAACGCCCGTGAATAGCCAATTTTTCGTGCGATGTATATTTTTCTTTTACCAAATAATCGGCTGCTGCAATAAAATCATCAAACACATTTTGCTTCTGACATTTTGTTCCTGCCTTGTGCCAGTCTTCGCCATAGTCGCCACCACCGCGCAAACCAGGGATAGCATACACTCCACCATTTTCTAAAAAAACAGCTCTGTCGATTCTGAATTCGGGTGAGTAGTAAGCATTAAATCCACCGTAACCAAACAAGAAACAAGGATTGTTTCTATCCAACACCAACCCTTTTTTACTTGTAATAAACATCGGAATTATTTGTCCGTCCTTGCTTGTATAAAATACTTGTTTGGTTTCGTAATCATCACTCTTAAAATCAATTTCGGGCTTGAACCAAACGTTCATTTTATTGGTTACAATATTGTATTTATAAATCACGTCAGGTGCGGTAAATGTTTTGTAAGAAAAAAATGCAAGACTATCATCTTTATCACTGTCAAACGCATCCACCTTGCAAATGCCGGGTAGTTCAATTTCGTTTTCTTTCTTTCCTGATTTATCATACACATACAAACGAGTGGTTACATCTTTCAAATATTTAGCAACAAATTTTCCGTTGCATAACGAAACACTTTCTAACAAATCACTGCTTTCCGGAATTAATTTTTCCCATGTTTCGTACACTGGGTTTTTAGTAATATCAATTTTTAGTAATTGATATTTTGGTGCGCCTTTATCAGTAACCACATATAAATTATTTCCTTCATTACCTACCACAGAATAATTGTTTTCGAAATTATCCACAAGAGTTACCAAAGGAGAATTAGGTTTTGTTAAATCCTTTACAGCAAGCGAGTTTCCTGATGTTGATTCAGAACCATAAATCAACAGTAGTTTTTCGTCTTCTGTAGTTCCTGCCGAAAAATTACGTTGTGCATGTTCTTTATCCTGATATACCAACTCATCTTTGCCTTGCTCCGTGCCCACTTTGTGGTAATACACTTTATGAAATTCATTTTTGTTAGAAAGCGTATGTGCATCTTTGTTAGGGGCATCATAAGCGGAATAGTAGAATCCATCGCCTTTCCAGGCTATGTCAGAAAACTTTACCCAGTTAATTTCATCTGATAATTTTTTTCCTGAAGCTATTTCCATTACATAAATTTCTGACCAGTCGCTTCCTGCACGGTTGATGGTGTATGCCATGTACTTGGCATCTTTGCTCACAGAGCTACTTCCCAATGATGCTGTGCCATCAGCAGCCAATGTATTTGGGTCGAGCAAAACTCTTGCAGTTCCTGTCAATCCTTCCTGTACATACAACACACTTTGATTTTGCACTCCTGAATTTTTGGAATAGAAATAATAATTCTTCTTTTTGCTTGGTGCGCTGCACTTTGCGAAGTTCCATATCTTCGTTAATCGTTCTTTTATTTTATCACGAAAAGGAATTGTAGCTAAATAATCAAACGTAACTTTATTCTGAGCTTTCACCCATTCGCCTGTTTCTACTGATTTATCATCCTCTAGCCAACGGTAAGGGTCAGGAACTCTGGTGCCGAAGTAAGTATCCACCGTGTCGCATTTTCTTGTTTGCACGTATTTCATAGTGTTGGTTGTTTCTTTTTTTTCGTCACTGCTACATGCAGCCAGTGCGGAAAGTAAAATAATTGGGAATAGTTTTTTATTCATTGCGTTTTTATTTTGTGGCGATAAAAGTAGAAAATAAAATGATGTGATATTTTTTATTTGATGGTTGGTGTTTGGGGAGGATGAGTGGTGGTAAAGAATTGAAAATAGATTATATGAAAAAAACAATTCAAAAATGAAACATAAAACTGGAAGTATCACTCCGCAAAAATATCTACCTTTATCGCCCAATAAAAATAAATAAAAAATGAAAAAAATAATTTATCCAATCATTTGCATTTTGCTTGCATCGTGTGGTAGAGGTGATGTAAATAAAAACAATTCGAACAATGCACTTTCGGATGAGCATTTCGAAAATTATAAAAATCGTTTTATTGAAGCACTGTGGAAGGTTTATCCGGGTTGGGCTAGTAGTCAGGGGTATCATAAATATGATGATGTGTTGGTGGTGCCTGACGAAAAGGAGCGCGATGCGGAAGTAAAATTTGCGGCTGCTTATTTAGATTCGCTGAAATTGTTTAGTGTAGATTCACTATCGGATAACAATAAAACAGATTATCACATGATAGAAAATCAATTGTTGTCTGCTATTTGGTCGGTGAAGGAAATGAAGTCGTGGGAATGGAACCCTACGGAATACAATGTTTGTGGAGCTTTTGCCGAAATGTTGAATGGCAATTACGATTCGCTGGATGTTCGTTTGCATAATTTTAATTTGAAAATGAAAAACATTCCTGAATACTATAAAGCCGCAAAAAAAAATATTGAAGACCCAACCGAAGAGCATACCAAACTGGCTATTGAACAAAATCTTGGTGGTATTTCGGTGTTCGAAAAAGATTTGAAAGAAGCATTAAAAAAATCGAAACTCAGTAACGAAGAAAAAAGTAAAATGCTGGAACGCGCTGATGATGCGGTAAAGGCAATTAAAAATTTTACTGATTGGTTGAAGAAAATGAAAAATGATAAGCCAAGAAGTTTTCGTTTAGGCAAAGAATTGTATGTAAAAAAGTTTGAGTACGATATTCAAAGTGGCTACACTATCGACCAAATCTATGATAAAGCCATTGCACATAAAAAAGAATTGCACGAAAAAATGTTTGAGCTGGCTGATAAACTCTGGACAAAGTACATGGACAAAACTCCTAAACCTGCTGATAAATTAGTGGAAATAAAAAGTGTGATTGATAAATTATCGGAGATACATGTTAAGCCTGATTCGTTTCAATCAGCCATAGAGCAGCAAATGCCGGTGCTCATCCAATTTATCAAAGACAAAGATTTAATTTATATTGACCCATCAAAACCTTTGGTGGTTCGCAGAGAACCTGATTATATGGCAGGTGTAGCAGGTGCTTCCATTTCCGCTCCCGGACCGTATGATAAAGGAGGCAACACGTATTACAATGTGGGCAGCCTTTCTGGTTGGGAAAAAGACAAAGCAGAAAGTTATTTGAGAGAGTATAATAAATACATTTTGCAAATATTAAATATTCACGAAGCCATTCCGGGACACTACACTCAACTTGTTTACAGCAATCAATCGCCAAGTTTAATTAAATCGTTGTTTGGCAACAATGCCATGATTGAAGGCTGGGCGGTGTATGGAGAGCGAATGATGTTGGAGAGTGGTTACGGAAATAATGAAGATGAAATGTGGTTGATGTATTACAAATGGAATTTGCGCAGCACATGCAATACTATTTTGGATTACAGTGTTCACACCAAAAATATGAGTAAAGAAGATGCCATGAACCTGTTGATTAATGAGGCGTTTCAACAAAAAACAGAAGCTGAAAATAAATGGAGAAGAGTATCGGTTACACAAGTACAGTTGTGTTGCTACTTTACGGGCTTCACCGAAATTTATGATTTCCGCGAAGAGATGAAAACAAAGTTGGGAGATAAATTTAATCTTAAACAATTTCACGAAAAGTTTTTGAGCTATGGCAGCGCGCCTGTTAAATATATCAAAGAGTTGATGCTGGCTGAAATGAATTCGAAATAAACTATGCTAATCCATTGCAATAAAATTCCAAATAAAAAGAAATCTGAAGTCAGAAAAAAATCGTCTGACTTTTCGTTTGCTGTTTATGATTCTGTGTCGATGATTAACAAAGAACATTGGAATGCAATTGTAAAATACGGAAGCGAATTTTTACAATTAACTTATCTCAACGTACTTGAAAAAACGCCTCCTGAAAATATGCGTTTTCATTACTCAATTATTTACGATGCTCGTAAACCATTTGCCATTGCTTATTTTCAGGTAATTGATTTTTCTTCCGAAAGTTTCTCAAACATGCTTGAAAGCGAATCGGAAGAATTCAGATGTGTTGTTACAAATTATATTAAGAGACATATTACACGACATCTTATCAAAACTGCCGACAATATCAACATGCGGTTGTTAATTTGTGGAAACGCTTGTTTGAGTGGCGAAAACGGGTTTACAGCTAGTCCCGAAATAGATAAAATACTAGCTTTCGATGCACTTGCAGATGTGATTTATAGAATCAGCAGAGCAGAAAAACTACGAGGAAAAATTGCAGCTGTGCTTGTTAAAGATTTTTATGCTGATACAATAAAACACTCCAAAGAACTAGAAGAATTTAAGTACCACGATTTTTTGGTGGAGCCAAGTATGATTGTTGACATAGCATGGAAAACATTTGACGACTATTTGAATTCGATGAGCAAAAAATATCGCAACCGTGCCAAAGGTATTGTAAAGAAAGGAACAGCGATTGAGCGCAGAAATTTTTCGACTGAAGAAATAAAAGCAAATTCAAAACAAATCGGACAGTTATACAACAATGTTCATCTGAAGGCAAAATTCAGAATGGCTTCTTTATCCCCGGAATATTTTGTGGAAATGAAAAACGAATTGAAGGATAAATTTAATTTTGTTGCTTATTATTTTAATGAAAAATTAGTAGGTTTTAAAACTACTTACATTCTGAAACATGATGTGGAAGCCCATTTCATAGGATTGGATTATAATGTAAACAAGGAAATAGAGTTGTATCAAAACATACTTTACGATTATGTGAAAGAAGCAATTGACAACAAAGCGAAACAACTTTTTCTGGGCAGAACTGCATCCGAAATAAAAAGTACAATAGGCGCAAAGGCCCATGAACTCAGATGTTACGTGCGACATAGAAATCCATTGTCCAACCGAATTATCAAACCATTTGTTGACTATCTGAAACCAACAGATTGGATTCCACGAAATCCATTTAAAGAAGAAACAGCCGAACTTGCCTGAATTTATGTCGTAGATACCTTTTTACGTTTTTCTATCCTAAGATAAGGGTTATTAATCTATTAAATGTTTTATTATTTTTGTGAACCAAAAAAATGTTCTAATTTGGTACACTTTTTAAGCTCAGCACTTTATGAAACAATGAAATTTAGTAAACAATACCTCGTTGTAATTTTTCTTTTTGCCTCTTTATTTTCTTTCGCGCAGCGAGGAAAAGATGGAAGCCAAACGGTTAATACAGCCAATAAAATAGTAAATGAATTTACTACCCTCACTGCTAATGCCGCAGCCGGGGCTACATCTATCACAGTAGCTGCATCAGGACTAAATGCCAATGCACGATTTGCCGCTGCACTGGCTCCCGGAGATTTAATCATGATTATTCAAATGCAAGGTGCTACTATTCTTGGTCAGCCCGATACGTTTTCACCAACCATCAGCAATCCTAATGATGTTACATGGGGTGGTATTACCAATTACAACAACTGTGGAAATTACGAATTTTGCCAAGTGGCTACTATGCCAAATGCAACAACAATAACAATTGATTGCGGATTAACAAAAAGTTATACTTCAACCGGAAAGGTGCAGATAGTGCGTGTTCCAAGATATAATAATCTTACTGTTACCTCTCCTGGAACCATTACTACACAAGTTTGGAACGGAACCACAGGAGGAGTAGTGGCTATAGAAGCATTAAGTACAATTGTAATTAATGCTCCTGCTATTATTACTGCAGATGCAACAGGCTTTCGGGGTGGGGCGTTAATGGCGAATGGTGCACACACACAAACAGTTTTAGTTTCTTGTATTAGTCTGGATGTAGGCACTAATAAAGGAGAAGGAGTGGCTGGTTATGATACTGATTATACACCTTTCGGTGGAAAATATTGCAGAGGTGCAGGTGCAAATGCGGGCGGTGGAGGAAACGTGTGGAACTGTGGTGGTGGTGGTGGTGGAAATGCCGGAAATATTGCTGGTTGGAATGGTAACGGTAATCCTGATAATGCTGTTGCAGGATGGACAAATGCCTGGAACCTTGAATCGGCTGGTTTTTCGGCCAATGTTTCGTCAGGCGGAGGAAGAGGAGGGTATTCTTTTTCTTCAGCGAATGCAAATGCGACCACTCTGGGTCCTGGCACTGTTGGCGTGGCTAATGGTTGGGGTGGATATGCACGATGCAATTTAGGTGGATGGGGCGGTCGTCCATTGGACTATTCTACAGGTAGAATTTTTATGGGTGGTGGTGGAGGTGCTGGTGATCACGATAATGGTTCAGGTACTGCCGGAGGAAAAGGAGGGGGATTGATTTATATTTTAAGTTATGGGACTGTATCTGGTACTGGCACCGTAAAATCAGACGGGGTGGCAGCAGGCAATTCAGGAGTGGATGGAGCAGGAGGAGGAGGAGCTGGTGGTACAGTAATCATTAATTCTGTTGGTACAATTTCAGGAATTTCAATTTCAACTAATGGTGGAAATGGAGGAAGTCAGGTAGTTGGAGCAGTGAGTGAAGCCGAAGGACCAGGAGGAGGAGGAGGAGGAGGATATATCGGAATTTCAAATGGAGCTATTGCCAGAACAGCAAATGCAGGGACAAACGGGACTACCAATTCTAATTCGTTAACTGAGTTTCCTCCTAATGGTGCCACTAAAGGTGGTGTTGGGCTTCCAACTCAAACAGTTATTACTATTGATACACTTACTACTGCTAATGTAACAATTTGTGCAGGTGCCACAGCAACACTTACCGCTACTATTGTTGGCGCGATACCTGGAACCGTAACATGGTATGCTGCTCCAACAGGTGGCGCTGTTTTAGGAACAGGAACAACCTACACAACACCCGCTTTATTTGCTACTACTACTTATTATGTTGGGATTTGTCCCGGAAGTTTTCGTAAACCTGTTATTGTTACCGTAAGTCCTGGCGTCACTGCCTCTGTTGCAGGCGCAAATCAATCTGTTTGTTCCACAACGGCTACCCTTGGAGGTAATATTCCTGTTACTGGAACGGGAACATGGACATTAGTAAGTGGAACAGCAACCATTACAAATCCTTTATTACCAAATACTACCGTTACTGGGTTAGGAGCAGGAGCCAATGTGTTTCAGTGGACAATTACAAGCCCGCCTTGTGCTCCTTCGTCTTCTCAAGTAACGATAACAAATACTGGTGGACCAACCACTTCGGTAGCTGGACCCAATCAAACAGTTTGCGGAACAACTGCTACAATGGCTGGAAATGCTCCATTGGTAGGTGCAGGATTGTGGACCTTAGTGAGCGGAACGGGCACTATCACAGCATCAAATTCACCAACCACAACAATTACCGGACTAGGAGTTGGGGCAAATGTATTTCAATGGACCATCAGCAATTTGCCTTGTGCGGCAAGTTCAACACAAGTTACTATTACTTCTGTTGCAGCTCCAACAGTGGCAGCAGCAGGTCCAAATCAATCTGTTTGTGTTAATACAGCAACAATGGCAGCCAATGCACCGGTTGTTGGAACAGGCTTGTGGACGTTAATCAGCGGTGCAGGTACTATAACAACTCCTACTTCTCCAACCACAACAATAACAGGATTAGGAGCCGGAGCCAATGTGTTTCAATGGTCAATAACGAATGCACCTTGTCCGGCATCTACTTCTCAGGTTACCATCACCATTACTCCAGGACCAACAGCCTCAATTGCCGGACCTAATCAAACGGTTTGTGGCGCTAATGCAACCATGGCAGGCAATGCACCTGTGGTAGGAACAGGAACATGGACACTGATTAGCGGTGCAGGAACAATTACTACGGCCTCATCTCCAACAACAACCATTACAGGGTTAGGAATAGGTGCAAATGTATTTCAATGGACAATTGCGAGTCTTCCGTGCGCTCCCAGTTCATCACAAGTTACCATTACAAGAGTTGCTAGTCCTACCATTGCCAATGCAGGAGCCAATCAATCGGTATGTGGCACAACGGCAACAATGGCTGGTAACGCACCTGTTGTCGGCACAGGACAATGGACCTTATTTATCGGTGCAGGAACGATAACAACTCCAACATCTCCAACAACCACAATAACTGGATTAGGGGTTGGAGCCAATATTTTTCAATGGACTATTTCGAATGCTCCATGCCCTGCATCAACTTCTCAAGTAACTATTAATGTAACAGCCGCACCAACAGTTTCAGTAGCTGGAACTAATCAATCAGTTTGTGGAACAACTGCAACTATGGCTGGAAATGCACCAGTAGTTGGAACCGGACTTTGGACACTGATAAGTGGAACGGGAACAATCACTACACCAACCTCTCCAACGTCAGGAATAACAGGATTAGGTTTAGGAGCAAATGTATTTCAATGGCAAATTGATAATCTTCCTTGTCCTGCAAGTACATCGCAGGTAACTATTACTTCTGTAACAGCGCCAACAGTATCCGTTGCCGGTCCCAATCAAAGTCTTTGTTCGGCAACAGCAACTATGGTAGGTAATTCTCCCGTTGTAGGAACAGGCTTATGGACTCTTATAAGCGGAGCCGGAACAATAACTACTCCTGCTTCTCCAACAACAACAGTGACGGGGTTAGGATTAGGAGCCAATGTTTTTCAATGGACCATATCCAATGCTCCTTGTCCTGCATCATCATCTCAGGTAACAATAACAAATACAGGCGGACCAACCACATCACTTGCAGGTACCAATCAAACTGTTTGCGGAACAACAGCAACCATGGCTGGAAATGCACCTGTTATTGGTGCTGGTTTATGGACGTTAATAAGTGGAGCAGGAACCATTACCACTCCAACATCTCCAACAACTGCAATTACAGGTTTAGGAGCAGGTGCAAATGTGTTTCAATGGGAAATTAATAATTTGCCATGTGCTCCAAGTGCATCTCAAGTAACTATTACCACTGTAGTTGCACCAACGGTTGCTGTTGCTGGGCCCAACCAAACACTTTGTTCAACAACTGCAACACTTGCAGGAAATACAGCCGTAACCGGAACAGGATTATGGACTTTAATTAGTGGTGTTGGAACAATTACTACACCTAGTTCAGAATCATCCACAGTTACTGCTTTAGGAGTTGGTGCCAATGTTTTTCAATGGACCATTTCCAATGCCCCTTGTCCAGCATCATCATCACAGGTTACTATTACTAATACTGGAGGACCAACTACTGCGGTGGCAGGACCTAATCAAACAGTTTGTGGAACAACGGCAACCATGGCTGGAAACACACCTGTCATTGGTACTGGTTTGTGGACACTTATAAGCGGAACAGGAACACTTACATCACCAACATCACCAACTTCAGGAATAACAGGTCTTGGAGCAGGAGCCAATGTGTTTCAATGGGAAATAGATAATCTTCCTTGTCCTGCCAGCACATCTCAGGTAACCATAACATCAGTAGGGGCACCTACTGTGTCCGTTGCAGGACCAAATCAAACTTTGTGTTCCACATCAGCAACATTTGCAGCAAATGCAGCAACAGTGGGTACAGGACTTTGGACATTAATTAGTGGAGCAGGCATTATTACTACTCCTACATCAGAAGTATCAACAGTTACTGCATTAGGAGTTGGTGCCAATGTTTTTCAATGGACAATCTCCAATGCTCCTTGTCCAGCTTCATCCTCACAAGTAACAATAACAAATACAGGAGGACCAACAACAGCAGTTGCAGGAGTCGATCAAACAGTTTGCGGAGCAACAGCAACCATGGCTGGAAATGCACCAATTGTAGGAACTGGACTTTGGACATTAATAAGCGGAACAGGAACCATCACCACTCCAACTTCACCAACATCTGGAATAACAGGATTAGGATTAGGAGCAAATGTATTTCAATGGGAAATAGATAATCTTCCTTGTCCTGCTTCTACTTCGCAGGTAACCATAACTTCAGTAGGAGTGCCCACTGTGTCCGTTGCAGGACCAAATCAAACTTTATGTTCAACTTCAGCAACATTTGCAGCAAATGCAGCAACAGTGGGCACTGGACTTTGGACATTAATTAGTGGAGCAGGAACAATAACTACTCCTTCATCAGAAGTATCAACAGTTACAGGTTTAGGTGCAGGAGCCAATGTTTTTCAATGGACCATTACCAATGCTCCATGCCCTGCATCATCATCGCAGGTTACCATTACTAACACAGGCGGACCAACAACAGCAGTTGCTGGAGCCGATCAAACTGTATGCGGAAACACAGCAACCATGGCTGGAAATGCACCTATTGTAGGAACTGGACTTTGGACATTGGTTAGTGGAACAGGAATCATCACCACTCCAACATCTGAAACAACAACTATTACTGGTTTAGGTGCAGGAGCAAATGTATTTCAATGGGAAATAGATAATCTTCCTTGCCCTGCCAGCACTTCTCAGGTAACTATCACATCAGTAAGTGCACCAACAGTTTCGGTAGCGGGACCAAATCAGACAGCTTGTTCAACTTCAGCAACATTTGCAGCAAATGCAGCGACACTGGGTACTGGATTATGGACATTAATTAGTGGTGCTGGAACAATTACTACTCCTTCATCAGAAATATCAACAGTTACTGGTTTAGGAGCAGGAGCGAATGTTTTTCAATGGACCATTTCCAATTCTCCTTGTCCTGCTTCGTCATCACAGGTTACAATTACGAACACAGGCGGACCAACTACGGCTGTTGCAGGACCTAATCAAACCATTTGCGGGACATCTGCAACCATGGCTGGAAATATACCTATTGTTGGAACTGGACTTTGGACCTTAATCAGCGGCTCGGGAACAATTACAACACCTACATCTCCAACCACCACCATTACTGGTTTAGGAGCAGGTGCCAATGTTTTTCAATGGGAAATAGATAACCTTCCTTGTCCTGCTTCTACATCTCAGGTTACCATCACTTCTGCTACAACCCCAACAGTTGCTACTGCCGGTGCAAATCAATCTATTTGTACTTCTACTGCTACATTAGCTGGGAACACGGCTACTATAGGCACTGGATTATGGACATTGATAAGTGGTGCTGGAACTATTACTACACCTGCATCTCCTACCTCTACTGTTACTGGTTTGGGTGCAGGAGCCAATGTTTTTCAATGGACCATCTCTAATGCCCCTTGCCCTTCCACTTCTGCTCAAGTAACCATTACGGTTAATCCTGCCCCAACTACTGCAATTGCAGGGGCTAATCAATCTATTTGTGGAACTACAGCAACTCTTGCTGGAAATACTGCAACTGTTGGAACAGGACTTTGGACATTAATAAGTGGTACAGGAACAATAACAACCCCAACTTCTCCTACATCCGGAGTAACTGGTCTTGGAGCTGGTGCCAATGTTTTTCAATGGACCATAACCAGTTTACCTTGTTCACCAACCACTTCCCAGGTAACAATAACTGCAAATCCTATCCCTATTGTTACGGTTAATTCTCCATCCATTTGTTTAGGTACCTCGGCAACATTAACCGCTGGAGGGGCCACCACTTATGGTTGGAGTGCAGGTGCTACTGCCTCAGGTGTAAACACTGCAACTGCTACACCTGGAACTTTAGGAACAACCACCTATACGGTCACAGGAACATCAAATGGATGTTCTGCCACTGCTGTTGCAACGGTTACAGCAAACAGTTGTACACCACCTTCTGCTAATTTTATGGCTGACGACACACTTATCTGTAATAGTGGATGTGTTAATTTTATTGATTTAAGTTCTGGTCCTCCTACTACTTGGAGTTGGCAATTTCCAGGTGGAGTACCTGCATCAGCCAATACCAGCGGACCAATAAACGTTTGTTACACCGCTCCTGGTGATTATACGGTCGTATTAATTGTTACCAATTCGGGGGGCGCAGATACACTTATCCGACTTAATTATATTCATATTGTAACTCCTATTCCAGTTGCCATTACTGGTAACACTTCTATCAATTCGTGTGAATTTACAGAGTTAACCGCTCAACCTTCTGGACTTTCTTATTTGTGGGGTCCATCTAATGCACAAATTTCATGCAATACCTGCCAGATAGCAACAGTTTCGCCTTCTGCCACTCAGCAATACTATGTTACCTATCAAGATGTGAATGGATGCCCTGCCTCTGATACCACAGTAGTAACTGTGAATCCAATCTTCACTTATTTTATGCCTACCGGTTTTTCACCTAATGGAGATAATAATAATGATTTATTACTTGTTCATGGTAGAGGAATAGACTTTATTAATCTGAAAATATATGATCGTGTTGGCGAAAAAGTATTCGAAACAGCAAATATATTGCAGGGTTGGGACGGAACCTTTCTAGGGTTACCAATGAACAATGATGAGTTTGCTTATATGCTCGAAGTTACTTTTTGTAATGGAGAAACGGTGAAAGAGCAGGGAAGTGTTATGTTATTGCGTTAATTGGGCGTTTTAGAATATTTGCGACAAACAACATATCGTTTTATCATTACCCTTATCCTGTTGAAACAGTTGAAAACAAAGGGTTTTGTGAGTTTCATACGTTTTTAGTTTATATTAATTACAAAAAAACGTTAAATGCCATGCAACTATTTGCAACCGATTTGCGTCTTTAAGGTAAAGGGATTAATAAATGTCATCTGTTTTTTAAAGTGAAATTATTAATTATTTTAACACAATTTATTTAGGTAAAAAGTTGAATGTGTATACGACAAACAAACCAAAATGAACGTTAATTAATAAAATTTCAAAAAAAATGTCTCGTTTTTATACTATTATATTTCAATCTTTTACATCACAATATATAGTTTTGTAGAAAATAAATTTGTTTTTTTGGAATATATAGTTTTACTTTGCCACTTAAAACCATAAATTTGTCTTTTCCATAATAGGAAAATGCAGGTGGAAAGGCACGATAAAAACATACATATATATACACTTAGTATTAGGTAAAAATTTAAGCAAGGATAATTCAAATAGTTGTAAATTTAACTCTAAAACCCAAACGAGATGGAAAAACAAAATTGAAGAAGAGAGTGCCCGAAAAATTAAATTAAATAGTAAATAAAATAAGTAACAAGTAAGTTTAACAATTAAATCAATTAAAAACAATTAACAAAAATCAATCAATTAAAAACAAAAATCAATCAATTAATTATTAACTAAAAAAATCAAAAATGAAAAGAATTACAAATTCAAATGAAAGTAAATCTAAAAGTCTGAAGAGATTTTTTATTACTTTAGGCGTTATCACGTTTATGGTAGCGTTTCAGAATGCCTATAGCCAGAACGGTGTAGGTGTTAGTTCAACGGGAGCTACGGCCGATCCTTCAGCAATGATGGACGTGTCGTCAACTACTAAAGGTATGTTGGTTCCAAGAATGACAGTTGCACAAAGAAATGCAATTGCTTCTCCAGCTACAGGTTTATTAATTTATCAAACTGACGGTTCTGCCGGGTTTTGGTATTTTAATGGAACTTCATGGGTAATGTCAACAGGTCCTCAAGGTCCTGCAGGTGCAACTGGCGCAACAGGAGCAGCAGGAGCAGCAGGTGCTAATGGTGCAGCAGGTGCAAATGGAGCAGCAGGTGCTAACGGAGCAACTGGCGCAACAGGAGCAGCAGGAGCAGCAGGTGCTAATGGAGCAGCAGGTGCAGCAGGTGCTAACGGAGCAACTGGCGCAACCGGTGCAGCAGGTGCTGACGGAAACAATGGTAATGATGGTTTAGATGGTGTAAATGGTGCAGATGGTGCAACAGGTCCTCAAGGTCCTGCAGGTGCTAACGGTGCAGCAGGTCCTCAAGGTCCTGCAGGTGCTAATGGTGCAGCAGGAGCAGCAGGTGCTAACGGTGCAACAGGAGCAACAGGTGCTGCTGGAACAAACGGAACAAACGGAACAAACGGAGCAGCAGGAGCAAATGGAGCAACAGGTGCTAATGGAAATGATGGTGCAGCAGGTCCTCAAGGTCCTGCAGGTGCTAATGGTGCAGCAGGAGTAGCAGGTGCTAACGGTGCAACAGGTGCAACGGGTGCTGCTGGTACAAACGGAACAAACGGAACAAACGGAGCAGCAGGTGCTAATGGAGCAACAGGAGCAACAGGTGCTGCTGGAACAAACGGTGCAGCAGGTCCTCAAGGTCCTGCAGGTGCTAATGGTGCAGCAGGTGCTAACGGTGCAACAGGAGCAACAGGTGCTGCTGGAACTAATGGTACAAATGGTACAAACGGAGCAGCAGGTGCTAATGGAGCAACAGGCGCTACGGGTGCAACAGGTGCAGCTTCAACTGTACCGGGTCCGGCAGGTGCTAATGGTACTAACGGTGCAACAGGAGCAACAGGAGCAACAGGTGATCCAGGTGGTCCTCAAGGTCCTCAAGGTATTCAAGGTCCAGCTGGTATTCAAGGTATTCAAGGTAACACAGGTGCTGCAGGTGCTGTAGGTGCTACAGGTGCAACAGGTGCTCAAGGTGCTCAAGGTCCTCAAGGTGCTGTTGGTGCTCAAGGTATTCAAGGTCCTCAAGGAAATACAGGTGCTCAAGGTGCTCAAGGTCCAGCAGGTCCTCAGGGAAATCAAGGTATTCAAGGTAATACAGGTGCAACAGGTCCAGTAGGTCCTCAAGGTGCAGTAGGTGCAACAGGAGCAACAGGAGATATTGGTCCTGCAGGTAATAATGGTTCAGACGGATTAAATGGTGCTGATGGAGCTGATGGAGCTGATGGAGCTGATGGAGCTGATGGAGCTGATGGTGCTACAGGAGCAACAGGAGATACTGGTGCAGTTGGTCCAATGGGTCCTCAAGGTCCAGTTGGTGCAGTAGGAGCAACAGGTGCAGCGTCAGTTGTACCAGGTCCAGCAGGTGCTAATGGTGCAACAGGTCCTGAAGGTCCAATTGGTCCTTCTGGTGGTCCGGTAGGTCCTCAAGGTCCTCAAGGTCCTCAAGGTAACGATGGTCCAGCAGGTCCGGTAGGTCCTACAGGTTCTCAAGGTCCTCAAGGTCCTCAGGGTGTTGTAGGTCCTCAAGGTTCTCAAGGTCCTTTAGGTGCTCAAGGTAATATAGGTGTAACAGGTGCTACTGGTGGTCAAGGTATTCAAGGTATTCAAGGTATCACAGGTGCAACTGGTGCAACTGGTGATCAAGGTATTCAAGGTAACACTGGTGCAACAGGTGCAACAGGTGGTCAAGGTATTCAAGGTATTCAAGGTGTTGTGGGTGCAACAGGTGCAACAGGTGCTGCTTCAACAGTACCGGGTCCTCAAGGTAATATAGGTTTAACAGGAGCAACAGGTGCTACTGGCGGAACAGGTCCTCAAGGTCCTTCAGGAGGAGTACAAGGTATTCAAGGTACTCAAGGTATTCAAGGTGTAGCTGGTCCTCAGGGTGTTCAAGGTCCTGCAGGTTCAACTGGTTCAGCTGGTGCTCAGGGAGCTCAAGGTATTCAAGGTCCTCAGGGAGTTCAGGGTGACCAAGGTGCTGCTGGTTCAACAGGAGCAACAGGTGATACAGGAGATACAGGAGCAACAGGTGATACTGGTGCAACTGGTGATACAGGAGCAACAGGAGCAACAGGTGATACAGGAGCAACAGGAGCAACGGGTGATACAGGTGCAACAGGTCCTCAAGGTCCTCAAGGTATCCAAGGTCCTCAAGGTAATGTTGGTCCTCAGGGAGCACAAGGTCCTCAAGGTAATCAAGGTATTCAAGGAAACGATGGTCCGGTAGGTCCTCAAGGTCCTATTGGTTTAACTGGTGCTACTGGTGCAACTGGAGATACTGGTGCTGATGGTGCTGCTGGAAATAATGGTGTTGATGGGTTAAACGGTGCTGATGGTCTTGATGGTGCAACAGGTGCAACTGGTGCAACTGGAGATACTGGTCCTCAAGGTCCAATCGGAGTAACAGGTGCAGTAGGTCCTACCGGTGGTCAAGGTATCCAAGGTTTAACAGGTGATACAGGAGCAACAGGTGCAACAGGAGCAACTGGCGCTACAGGTGATACAGGATTAACTGGAGCACAAGGTCCTCAAGGTAATACAGGAGCAACAGGTGCAACTGGTGGCCAAGGTATACAAGGTATACAAGGTAACGTTGGTTTAACAGGTGATACAGGAGCAACAGGAGCAGTTGGGGCAACAGGAGCAGTAGGAGCAACAGGTGCAACAGGTGCTGCTTCAACAGTACCGGGTCCTCAAGGTAACACAGGAGCAACAGGTGCAACAGGTGCAACTGGTGGTCAAGGTATCCAAGGTATACAAGGTATTACTGGTGATACAGGAGCAACAGGAGCAACAGGAGCAACAGGTGCAACCGGTGCAACCGGTGCAACAGGAGCTACAGGAGCAACCGGTGATCAAGGTATCCAAGGTATTCAAGGTTTAACAGGTGCAACAGGTGCAACAGGTGCGGTAGGTGCTACTGGTTCTATGTCAGTTGGTCCTAACGGATTATATTTACAAGGTACTGGTGTTAGTTCGGCTTTCGTTCAACCGGTATCTATTGTGTCTATGGCAATTCCTTCGGTTACTGCAGCTAACACTACTACTTCTACACAATTTGCTACAGGAACTTATTACAACCAAGTTCAATATGGTACTCCAGCAACTTTTGGTCAAAACCAAAAAGCAGCAGGTAATTTGAATTCAATGGGAACTTATGTTACCAGCGATGGTACGTTCTCTAAAGGAGTTGGTAACTTATATGTTAGTGGTGCTAAAACCGTAACTGTTTATATTTACAAATATACTCCGTCTAACGCTACAGCAGTATTAACAAGCATGACTCCTACTTTAATCGGTAGCACAAGTATCGTTGCTGCTGCAAACACTACCTATAACTGGGAAGTGACTGCTTCAACAGCATTGTCTAAAGGAGATTGGATTGTAGTAATGTATGGTATCAATGCAGGTACAACTACTGTATATGCAAGTGGTGCTATTGAATATACAACAAACGTTCATTAATATTAATTGTGTTTCCTGTCAAACCAACGGCAGGAAACATAATTTTATAAATTTATAAAATAATCAAAAATGAAAAAACAACAACACAAATCACCGGACACAATCCTTAGAGGATTGTCCCGTGCAGCACTTTTGGTGGCTGCGATGATAGTTGGTTTTACTTTCAGTTTACGTTTGAGTGCACAAAATATTAATGTGGACAACTCAAGAATAAACGTTGGTTCAGGTGCTTACATAAACACCGATGGAAGTATTCACATCCAGAATTCAGGAGCTATTGATAACAGCGGTGCTGTTCAAATCAAAGGCGACTGGACAAACGATGCGAATGGTCTTGTAAATGCAAGTCCGGGTACAGTTGAGTTTAATGGAACAGCAGTTCAGGCTTTAGGCGGAACTACTACCACTACATTCAACAACCTGGTAGTTAACAACAGTAATGGTATTACCTTATCCGGTAACATTGTTGTAAACGGAACATTGACATTTACCTCCGGAAAAATCAACACAGGAAGTTTCTATGTGATACTTGGCAGTGCTGCTACAGTTAGCGGTGCAGGTACAGGAAAATATGTAAACGGTAACATGCGCAGATTTATCCCTGCAACTGCCAGTTTATCTACTACTTTCTGTATCGGAGATGCGTCTAATTACACACCTGTAACTCTTGATTTCGCGGGAACGCCATCAGGTTCAGGAAGTATTGATGCAGCTACTGTAACAGGTACACCGGCAGTAGCTTCAGGTATCAGCCAAACTCAGTATGTTAACAGACAGTGGAACTTAACCAACAACGGAGTATCAGGATTTACTTCTTACAGCCCTACATTTAATTTTGTAGCGGGTGATTTAGTAGGTAGCCCTGTAACTTCAACAATGGTTGTGAGAAAACTTGATGTAAGTACATGGTCAGCAACAACAAATGGAGCTCAAAATGCAACCAATACTCAATGTACAGGGGTTACCGCAATGGGTACTCCAAGCACATTTGCAATTGGTAACATAAGTGCTCCTTCTGTAAGTTGTCCTGCTAACATTCTTGCAAGTAACTCAACAGGTTTGTGTGCAAACTCTTCAGTGAGTTTCGCAGCCACTTCTTCAAGTGTTCCTGCTCCGGTAATTACTTACAGTCAGAATCCGGGAACATCTTTCCCTGTGGGTACTACCAATGTAATTGTTACAGCAACTAACATTAACGGTTCAACTAATTGTAATTTTGATGTAACCGTTCAGGATACTCAATTCCCTACAATTACAGCACCTGCAGATGTAAATGTATGTTTCGGTTCACCGGTTGTTTTAGGTACTCCTACTGCAAACGATAACTGTTCTGTTTCAATTTCAAACACAGGTGCGTTGGTTTCTTATCCTGTTGGAACTACAGTAATCACTTGGATTGCTACCGACCCTGCTGGTCACCAAACTACAGCCAATCAAAATGTTGTGGTAAGTGCTTCGCCAGTTGGTTCTGCATCTAACGTTATTATTTGTGATGGAAGCCCTGCAAACATTGCGCTTTCTTCTAACATAGGAGGAACTTCATTTACATGGAATTCATCAGTAACTACAGGAACTGTAACAGGTGCAACTAATTGTGCATCTGGATGCGGAACTACTATTACTAATACATTATCAAACAATGGTAACCCTGTTCATGGTGTGGTAACTTATACTGTTACTCCTACTTATGCAACTTGTAGTGGTTCAACATTTACTGTAACAGCTACAGTAGGTGCATTACCAGCAACTCCTGTTATTTCAGGTCTTCAGGTAGTGTGTTTTGTTGGAGCAACAACTTATACTATACCAACAGTAGCGGAGGCAACTTCTTACACTTGGGCAGTACCATCTGGTATGACCATCACAAGTGGTCAGAACAGTACTTCTATTACTGTTAACGTAGCTGCCGGAACTATTTTAGGTCAGGTAACCGTTTATGCTTCTAACGACTGTGGAGACGGTGGTACAGCAACTCTTGATGTATCTAAAGTTCCGTTTACTCCAACCATCACTTCAGGTCCTGCTACTCTTTGTGGTTTAGTTGGAACGCTAAGTGCAGCTACTTACACTTGCAGTACATCGCAAGGTGCAACAGGTTATACCTGGACAGTACCAACAGGAACTACAATAGCTAGTGGTCAGGGAACAACTTCGATTGTTATTAACTATAACACTTCGTTTGTAACTGGTAACGTAACTGTAAAAGCAACTAACAGTTGTTCTAACAGTCCTTTAACCACTTTAGTGGTTACCGGAAATGTGCCAGCTGCACCGGTTGCTATATCAGGTGTGCCGTCTAACGTATGCGGATTGTCATCTATCAACGTTTCTGTGGCAGCAGTTGCCGGAGCATCAAGTTATAACTGGTCTGTAACAGGAGCAGGAAACTCGGTGGTTGGTAGCGGAACAACTGCTACAGTTACACTTGGAGGTACTACAGGAGTATTAACTTGTAAAGCGGTTAGTGCTTGCGGAGAAGGTCTTCCAAGAACTGCTAACTTAGTGGTTACATCACCTGTACCAGCTTCTATAAGCGGTCCGGCTAATCTTTGTGGTTTAACTTCAGCTACTTATACAACTCCTAACTTGGGAGCAGTAATAGCTTCTTACAACTGGGCAATAGTGGTTACAGGTTGGACAATTACTTCCGGACAGGGTACTTCAAGTATCACCATCACCGGACCGTTGTCTAACATCAATTCTGCTGCAGGTTCAATAAAAGTTAGTACTACTAACATTTGCGGAAGTACCAGTGCACAAAAAACTCTGTCTATTACTCGTTGTGCCGACCCTATTGCTATGAACAATGGTGTAGAATCAAGTGCAACATTCTCTAACATTTACCCTAACCCTGCTTCAACTGTATTCACTATAGACGTGACAACAGAAAAAGCTCAGGTGGTAACTGTTGAAGTATATGATATACTTGGTAACTTAGTAATAAGCGAAAAACACAACGTTGTAAGTGGTACTAGTACTATGAATACAAACATCGAACAAAGCAATGACGGAATGTATTTCGTTCGCTTGTTAGATGCTGATTCTAATATTATCCACTCTGGAACTGTGATTAAGCAGTAACATACCTCACCGAAAGGTGGGAGGATTAATAAAAAGTCCCGTTCTTCTTTTTGAAGAACGGGACTTTTTTTTTGGCATAATTTCTGTTACTCAAAAAATAATTACGATATTTCTGTATCTTTTTTAAGTTTTTGAGTTATGATAGTAAACAACAATAAAAATAGTTAAGTTCAGATGTAACTTTTAATACGTTCAATCGTCTTACTCATAAACATCAAAAAAAATAAAATAACAAAGCACAATAAAGACAACAACAAAATACCCGAACACAATTTTAAAACCAACAAAAAAACCACAAAAACCCCTACCTGCATGAAGTAACTTTACTCTCAAACAGATTACAATTACAACATTTACAATTACGCTTACCATTCACGCATTAGTTCTTTGAAATACTTTTAATAGTTTGATGTTTTCTCCTATTTGGGAAAGGGCAAAATCAACTGGTATTCTTTTTCTTGGATTTGGAGGATACGCTATAACGGTTGGTTTTCCCTTCTCCCTCGTTTTTGATAACATCATTAACTATCACTTTTAGCATTTCCCAATTTAGGAACCCATTCAGACAGTTGTCTGGGCTTTATGTCAAGCAAGGGAATACGTTCGGACAGTTGTTTTTGCCTTTAGGCTATCTTAGGGATTGGCTTAGACAACTGTCTAAGCCAATTACCTATTATGGGAATTCGCAAATACAGTAGTCTGGGCGTATTATCTATCTTGGAAATACGCTTAGACACTTGTCTTAATCTAATGTTTAACTAACGAATGTGCTCAGACAACTGTCTGAGTGTATTGTTTAGCTTGACATAGTGTTCGGACAACTGTTTTGCATATATCCTGATTAGTAAAAACTGAAAAACAAAAATTTTGCAGAGGAAAGTGTTCCTTTGATTTAATCTTTAATACTTAAACACATGAAGAAACAGTATTTTGCCTGTAATAAGCAGGTTCAACTTATTTTAAAAACAGAAACTACTCTTTAGATTCAACCGCCTCTATGGAGTTTTTAAATTACATTAAATTGTAAAGCGGAGAAATTAATATAGTAATAACAATTAAATAAATAGAAATCATGACTACCAGATTATGGAGTTTTTTAATGAATGTCATCGAAATAGCTACAGGTAGCTCTTTCAGATTGGCATTGCGTGTATCAAGGATACACTACAACGCGCTTCAGGCAAATATTGCCGATGCAGTTGTGCTTGCATTGTATAATGCGTATAAGCCATTTCATTTGGCTTATCTTGCAAAGTATGGTGCATGGAAAGCACAACTTGGGATTCAGAAAGGTTTGACAGCAGCATTATATGAAATGTTTGCTCAGCTTGGATTTGAAAAAATAAACGCATGGGATGTTGCCATTGCAAGTGTTTATGCAAAAGGAACTGTGAGATATCAGCAAATGTTTCCTAATGGACATGGGCCGTTTCAGCATGGTACACAGGACGAAAAGGTGGAAGCAATTAATTCGCTTAGTATTGCCATTGGAGCTGATGTCGCTTTGGCTGCTGTGAAACTCGATGTTGACAATTTTTACATTGCCATTACGCTTGCGGTGGATACTCAAAAAACAAGTATCGAAACTACAAAAGTTAAAAGCAACGAATTGGAAGCGGCAAGAGTTGAAATGTGCGATGCACAGTATGTTGATTTAGGTTCGTTGATGGCACATTATGTAAGCAACAAAGTGTTTATTGGAACGTTTTTCGATTTGTTAACCATTCGAAACATTACACAAATGGTGTTTCAACATGCTGTAAAAAAAGAAGCAGTGCATACGGTTGTAGAGCGCACCATTGAAGCAACTGATCAGTTGGAGATTGAAAACGATGGAGTAACAGAATTGCGTATTTATCTTTCGGATGTAAGAGATGGAGCCATTGGTGCAATGTTTATTATTGTTCCGGCAGGTGGTCACATCACTGTGTTGGCAAGCGATTTGGGAGATGTAACAACGCAACATTTTTTAATGGTGTTCAATCCCGACACTATTAATAAAGGTGAATTTACCATCGATTTTTTGTAGGTTAAATCAAGCGTAAAAAACAAAAAATCCTGTTCCGAAATTCGGAGCAGGATTTTTTTTGTTTTTGCACCAAACAAATCCGCAACCTTTTTGAGTTTTTAAAGTATAATAAGTATAAAAAATAATTTAAAATGTGTAACACAAACAGAAATTGAAATGGGGCGAACAAGCCAGATTTTTGTTATAATTGGTTGGTTTAATGCTTTTTTAATAAAAAAAATAAAAAATTTATTTCGGTATTTTATTTCATTAAAACAGATGATTGTTTGAAATAAAAACGGATGATGTGTTTGTTGTAAAGCTGTATAATGTACTGTTTATGGGCAATTAGGCTGTGCTATTAATTTCTAAAATAAAACCAAACGTTTTTTTGGAAACAAAAAACAGTTAAAAAAAGCCAAAATGGACGTCCCTTAAAATGAGAGGATGGTGTAAAAAAAGAGATGAAAGATTTGTTTTTTCAATCAGAATGTTATTACTTTGCTGTTCGGAAATTAGGGGTGGAGTGAATTTGCACGAAATTATTGTTAAGAATAAAAATAAATAACGCGTAAACATATAGTAATTACAACACAAAACAAAGCAAAGCATACATCATACATATTTTGATATTCATTTGTTAGAATATACAATATGTCTAACCAATGCAACCATTTAACAATAAATGTCATCTATAATTAAGAAAAAGAAGAAATAAAAAATGCAACCAATAGCCATACATACACAATCTGCCAACCTCACCGAGGAGCAGTTCTATATGCTTTGTGCTGATAACAATGAGTTGCGCCTAGAGAGAGATAAGGATAAAAATATTATAGTAATGACACCTTCATTTTCAAAAACAGGTATGTACCATTCCAATATTGGCTACGAACTTAATGTATGGAATAAAAAAAACAAATCAGGAATTGTATTCGATTCCAGTGCAGGTTTTACCCTTCCAAATACTGCCATGCGGGCACCAGATGTTTCCTGGATTTCGAATGAAAGATGGAATTCATTATCAGAAAAAGAGAAAGATAAATTTGCACATGTATGTCCTGATTTTGTTATTGAAGTACGCTCCGACAGCGATTCGTTAAAACAACAAAAAGAAAAAATGGAAGAATGGATAACCAATGGTTGCCGTTTTGCATGGCTTATTGACATAGAAAATAAAACAACATTAATTTATAAACCAAATACCGAAATTACTGAACAACCTTTTACAACAACACTTTCTGGTGAAAACATTTTACCCGGATTTGAATTGAAGCTGAGTGAAATAATTAGTTAAAAAACAACAATGCAAGTTTCAGAAATTACACTCTACAATATATTAAAAGGAAAGTTTGCAGAGCAGGAAGCTCAGGCGATAGTAGAAGGAATTAAGCAGGAAGTAAAAAATGAGGTAACTCAACATAAAGATATTTTATCAACAAAAGAAGACTTAGCTAAATTAAGAACGGAATTAGCAAATACAAAAGCAGAAATTATTAAATGGATGTTTATATTTTGGATTGGACAAGTGGCAGTGGTAGCAGGAATGTTAGCCTATTTTTTTCATAAATAAATAATTTATAACAACAAACACAAATTCGTAAATTCGTAATAATTAGTTATCCGTACAAAAACAAAACAAACACAAATTCGTAAATTCGTAATAATTCGGTATCCCTACAAAAACAAATAACAAAACATATAACAAAAAAATTACAAATTAAATTACTATCCTAAAACAAAACAAAATGGAAAAATTTACAAATTCTAAAAAAACAATTAACACTATCACACGTTGGTTAATCTGTGCAGTTCTTTTAGTTGGATTTACAACTTCTAGGTTGAGTGCCCAGTGTACTAATGCTAGTGCCTATGGTAGTGCAACTGCACCTACTAATGCAACTGTAGTTACTATTTCAACCGCAAGTTATCAAAGTGAATATACTACTGTCAGTGGTATTGTTGCTGGGAATAAGTATATTTACACCAATAGTGCTGCAGCTTCGTACATAACAATTCATGCAACCACATCTAACGGACCTGTTGTTGCTTTTGGAAAAACACCATTGGTGTTTACCGCCCCAATAGCCGGTACCTATTATTGTCACTCTAATACCAATGCTACTTGCGGGACCGCCTCTGTAAATACTACAACCGCAATTGGTTGTGTTACCTGCGGTGCTGTTGGTACAGGAGGCTGTACAAATGCTTCAGCTTATGGTTCAGCTACTGCTCCAACCTCAGTGGCACCAGGACCAGTAACAATAAGTACAGCTAGTTATCAATCTGAATATACTACCATCTCTGGTATAGCTGCGCTTACAACCTATAAATATACCAATAGTACTGCAACCTCATGGATTACTATTCACTCTGGTTCTTCTAACGGTCCTATTGTTGCTTCAGGTGGTACACCGTTAATCTTTACATCTACAGTAGCAGGAACTTATTATTGCCACTCTAATACTAACGTTAGCTGTGGTACAGCAAGCGCTAATACTACTACTACAATTACATGGATTAGCGGAGCATTTGCTTCCAGTCTTTCAGCCACGGCTTTGGCTCCGCTCACTGGTGCTTGTCCGGGCGCAACAGTCGGACCTAATTCATTTACCATTACTGGTACATCTTTGTCAACTGCCAATGTTACTGTTGGTGCTTTAGCAAATTTTAGTTATTCAACCACTGCTGGCGGTACTTATACCAGCACTCTTTCCTTAGCTCAGGCAGGAGGGGCTTATTCTCAAGCTATTTTCGTTAAGTTTACTGCCCCGGGTGCCGGCACATTTACCGGAAATATTCCGGTTGGTGGTGGTGGTGCTGCAACTATAAACGTTGCTGCTTCAGGTACAGGGGTCAATACTCCTGTTGCCCTTACCTTGGGCAGTGTAAATCCTAATTCAAATGGAGCAGTGATTACAGGAACTTATACTCAAGGGTGTTCTTCAGTTATTTCTTACGGTGTGGAAAGGAGTACTACCAATGGTTTTGCCAATGGTACAGGAACTTTTACGGCCGGAACAGGAGGTCCTGCTAATTATACGACCACTATTACAGGACTCACTCCAAGCACTGTTTATTATTATCACTTAAAAGCACAAGACGGTGCTGGTATTTCTTATAGTACCCAAGGTACCTTTACCACACTTTCTATATCTCCTATTCTGCAAGTATCCATTCCTCCTGCGGCATTCGGAAATGTATGTTCCGGTTCAACAGCTGGTCCTAACTCTTTTATATTAACGGGCAGCAACCTTACTGCAGCAAGTGTTACTTTAGCTGCACTTTCAGGCTTTTCGTATTCATTAACATCAAATGGTACCTATACTTCTTCTTTAACTTTTACTCCGGGGGCAGGAACTACCAATACTACCATATTTGTGAAATTCAGCCCTGTTGCTGTTCAGTCTTATACTGGTAATATCGTTATTAGCGGAGGCGGTGCTCCAAATATAAATGTGGTGGCAACTGGTAGCGGTTTGCTAAGTCCAGCCGCGCCTTCAGTAAATACTCCTGCGGGCATTTGTTTGGGACAGTCAGCTAATCTTAATGCAACATCTGCGGGTAACTCTATTAATTGGTACAATGCTTCTACAGGTGGTATATTATTAGGAACTGTTGCAAGCGCAGCAAATTTTTCGGTAACCCCTGCCGGAACAACAACTTATTGGGCAGAAACTCAGAGTGGAACACAAGCCGGTTCACAAACATTTTCCTATTCAGGCTCTATTGTTAATTTTACAGTTCCTGCCGGTGTCAATTCCATTACCATTGATGCGTATGGTGCACAAGGTGGCGCAGGAATCGGTGGTGCAGGTGGATTGGGTGCTAGAATGCAGGGTACAGTTTCTGTTAATGGCGGAGATATTTTAAAAATACTGGTTGGGGGCCAAGGTGGTTCCGGCAATCAAGGTGGTGGCGGAGGTGGTTCGTTTGTAACCACCAATGCAAATGCGGCTTTAGTTGTTGCCGGAGGCGGTGGCGGTGGTTATTATTCAGGTGGCGCTTATTCTGCTGCTAATAGTAATGGTTCTACCGCTACAGCGGGTAATGCCGGTATTTATGCCAATTTAAGTACTACAGGAGGAGTGGGAGGAGCAGCTGGATCAGGTGGAGGATGTGCTCCTGCCTATGTTGGTCAATCTGAAGGTGCAGGTGGTGGTGGTCTTACCGGAAATGGCTCTGATTGTATAGCTGCCAGCACAGGAGGCAGGTCATTTACAAATGGAGGTGCAGGAGGTATTTCAGTTGGTGCAGGTAATGGAGGATTTGGTGGCGGAGGTGCCGGAGAATGGTCAAGCTGGACAGGAGGCGGAGGCGGAGGTGGCTATTCCGGTGGTGGAGGTGGTACCTATTATGGTGTTGGTGGAGGAGGTGGTTCCATTATTAATGGATCAACATTACTTGCTCAAGGTGGTGTTCGTTCTGGTAATGGTCAAGTAATAATTTCATGGCCTAATGTTGTAGGTTGTACTTCTTTAACAAGAACATCTTCTGCTGTAACGGTTAATGGTCCTGTTATTTCTAATCCAGGTCCTCAAACAGCGGCTGCAAACAATTCCTGCCAGGCAGTAGTTAATTATACTGCTACTACCACACAGGGTAGTCTTTCTTATGTGTTTACTGGTGCAACAACTGGTAGCGGTTCCGGCAATGGCTCGGGCTCTACTTTTAACAGAGGTGTTACTACTGTTGCTCTAAGTGCAACCTTTGGGGGGTGTACAGCCAATATTTCGTTTACAGTTACTGTAAACGATGTTACAGCACCAGTAGTGAATGTGCCTGCTAATATTACTGTTGTTGCAGATAATGCAACTTGTAATGGAAAAGTGGTAGCTTATACCGCTCCTACTACTACAGATAATTGTGGTTTTTTAGTGGTTGGAAGCCAGACATTTAATTATACAGGATCAATCGGAACATTCACGGTTCCTAACGGTGTAACGTCAATAAATATAACAGCCAAAGGTGCACAGGGTGGGTCGAATGGAGGAACAGGTGGTTTGGGAGCAATCATGACTGGTACATTTACGGTAACTCCCGGACAGGTATTGTCTTACTTGGTTGGGCAACAGCCACCAAACAATTATAGTTTTGCTGCCGGAGGTGGCGGAACTTTTGTGGGATTAGGGGCTTCAAATACCACGGCAACACCAATGATAGTTGCCGGAGGCGGTGGTGGTTCTGTTTCAGGTCTTGGTGGTAATGCATCTCTAACCACAAGTGGTAACGGACCAGCACCGGGTACAAATGGAAATGGTGCGCCTACAACCTCTTGCGGAGGTGGTGCAGGAGGTTATTATACTTCTGGTGGTAATGACAACTTAACATCACCTAGTTTTATAGCTACCGGGGGAGCAGGATTTCAGCAGGGAGGAGCCGGAGGAAGTGGTGGAACAAATTACTCAACTGGTGGATTTGGAGGAGGAGCTTCTCCAAATTACTATGGTTCATGTAACATGGAAGCGGGAGCTGGTGGAGGATATAGTGGCGGCAGTGGTATGAACAGTGGTGGTCTGGCATATGTTGGTTATGGAGGAGGTTCTTATAATGGAGGTACTGCTCAAAGTAACTCTATTGGGAACACAGGAAATGGACAAATCGTAATTACCTGGAATGGTTTGACACCATCTATTGCCCCTACTCAATCAGCAGGTTTGGCATCAGGTGTTAACTATCCTTTAGGAACCACTACCAATACATTTACAGCAACTGATGCTGCGGGTAATGTTACCTCCCAATCTTTTACAGTTACGGTAGCAACCCAAACAGCATTTAATGTTACTCAAACAGGTTCAACTTGTACTGCGGCAGCAAACTTTGTTGTCAACCTTAGTGGCTCTCAATCAGGTGTAAACTATGATTTATATAAGGATGGAATTCTTGTTGGCGGCTCAACTGTAGCAGGAACAGGAGGTGCCATCACTTTCGGTACACAAACAGTTGCAGGAGTTTATACCGTAAAAGCAACATCAGGAGCATGTATTACTACAATGTCAGGCAATGTAACTTTATTTGCTACTCCTGTGGTAACAACACCAAGCAGTGCAGGTTCGTGTAATAATGTACTTTCAAACATTGTTTTAACAACCAACCCTTCAGGGGCAGCAACCTTTAGTTGGCCTGCACCAGTGATGACAGGAGTAACGGGTGGAACTTCCGGAAGTGGAAGTACTATTGCCAACACGCTTGTAGGATTAGGTGGAACCGCTGTTTACAGTGTTACACCTGTCCTTAACGGATGTACTGGTTCTGTTTATCCCATTACCGTTACAGTAAGTACCCCTCCAACAATCACCACAGCAGCTGCTCAACCAGCATGTGCGGGTCAGGTGGCAAATATTCCATTAGCTAGTTCTCCTGCGGGAGCAACTTATACATGGACACTTGGTACAATTAGTGGTGTTTCAGGTGCAAGTGCTTGTGCTACGTCTTGCAATAGTACTATTGGTCAAACTTTAACAGGTGCTAATGGCAGCACTGTTCAATACAATGTTACACCTTATTTTGGGGCTTCTTGTCCGGGTACTGTTAAAACAATTACCGTAACCTTACAAGCAGCGCCTGTTGCAACAGCTACTCCTTCTTCTCAAGCTTTATGTAGTGGTATCCCCACTAATATTGCATTAACCGGAGGCACCACCTATTCATGGACAGTTTCTCAAATTTCGGGAGGAACTATCACAGGATTTACTCCGTCAAGTGGTTCAACAATAGCTCAAACATTAACCAACAATTCAGGGTCTTCAGGTGTAGTAAGATATGTGGTTACTCCTGCTTCGGCAGTTTGTCCGGGCAACCCGGTGAATGTGGATGTAACGGTATCATCAGCTCCGCTTCCTCCATCAGGAGTTTCTTCAAATCCTTCATCACTTTGTACAGGTGGTACTGCTAATCTTTCTGCTATATCAACGGGTAATACCATTAACTGGTATAGCCAATCAGTTGGCGGAACATTGTATGGAAGTTCTGCATCTGCAGCTAATTTTCCTGTAACGCCAACAGTAAACACAACTTATTATGTTGAGGCAAACAATGGCGGATCAGGTTCTCAGACTATCAATTATACAGGTTCAATAGTTAATTTTACAGTACCTGCTACTGTAACCTCATTAAATATAACTGCTAAAGGAGCATCAGGAGGTTTTACATCTGGTTCAACAGCAGGTAATGGAGCAACCATGCAAGGAACATTTGCGGTTACACCAGGTCAGGTTCTTTCTATATTAGTTGGTCAAAGTCCAGGTCTTACTACATTGTATCCAGCCGGAGGTGGAGGAACCTTTGTTGCAGATGGTGCAAGTTTCGCAACAGCAAATCCTTTGATTGTTGCTGGTGGAGGTGGTGGTGCTTATAGTGGTGCAACAGGAACTGGTGCTCCTTTTACAACCTCGGGTACCGGAACAAACCCAGGAACAGGTGGAAACGGAGCTCCTGCAATGAGTTGTGTTGGTGGTGGTGGTGGTTTCTACACTTCGGGTGGAAATGACGTGCTTTATGGTTTCTTTGGAGGTGCAGGTTTCAGACAAGGTGGTGCCGGAGGTGCTCCTGCTGCACTTTATGCTGCTTCTTACCAAACCGGTGGGTTTGGTGGAGGAACAGCTGCTAATTATGTAGGAAGTTGTAATCAGCAAGCTGGTAGTGGTGGTGGATATAGCGGAGGTAGTGGATGGGGTGTAGCTGTTAATACTATTGGAAATGCAGGTGGTTCTTACAACGGTGGAACTTCGCAAGTTAATACTGCTGGAAATAATGCTGGTAACGGTCAAGTTGTAATTACTTGGAATGTGCTTGGATGTGCTTCTACTCGTGTGCCACTTACCGTTAACGTTAATACTTATCCTGCAATTACAGTACAACCTGTAACGCCTGCTCCTATTTGTGGTGCCGGAATAGCAACTTTAAGTGTTACTGCCACCAATGCCACTACTTATCAATGGTATAAAGGTGTAACTCCTTTAACCAACACAGCACCTTATAGTGGTGTTAATACTAGTACTTTAACCATTACAAACCCTTCAGCAGCTGAGAATAATGCTTCTTTAACTTGTGTGGTTGGTAATGGAACAACTTGTACTGTTACTTCAACTGCAAGAATATTAACTGTAAATACAGTTCCTGCAGCTCCTTCACCGGTTACAGCTACTCCAACTTCGGTGTGTGCAAACGGAGCAGCTAATCTTAATGCTACTTCTGCAGGAAGTTCTATTTTCTGGTACAACGCTGCTACAAATGGTACCCTATTAGGTACTTCCGCTTCGGCAGCCAATTTTGGTGTTACACCAGCTGTAACCACTACTTATTATGCGGAAGCAAATAACGGAGCGGTGGGTTCTCAAACTTTTAATTACACAGGTTCAATAAGTACATTTACAGTTCCTGTTGGTGTTTCAACTGTAACAATTCTTGCCAAAGGAGCTCAAGGTGGCTCCGTAACTACTACTTGTCCTCACACAGGTGGTTTAGGAGCAAGTATGCAGGGTACTTTTGCGGTAACTCCGGGGCAGATACTGTCTGTACTTGTTGGTCAGCAGGGCTTAACAAATGGTTCTGAAGGTGGCGGAGGCGGTGGCTCATTCGTTGTTGCTTCAGGAAACACACCTTTAATAATTGCCGGAGGCGGAGGCGGTGCCTCTAATAATATTGCAACATGTGGTGCGGGTCAGTTAGACGGATTAAATGCCTCAATAACCACATCTGGAACAGCCAGCGGAAACGGATTAGTTGCTGGTGGAACCGCAGGTAATGGTGGAACCAATGTTACTGGAAGCGGAAGTGGTGGAGCAGGATTTTTAACAAATGGATCAGGTGGGTCTGCAAATCCACTTGCTTATGTGAATGGCGGTACAGGTGCCAATAATGGTACTTCAATAGGTGGTTTTGGTGGCGGAGGTTGCGGTTGGTCGACAGGTGGACAAGGTGGAGGTGGAGGTGGATACTCCGGTGGTAGTACTTCCGGTACTCAACCTTATACCGGTGGTGGTGGCGGTGGTTCCTACAATTCCGGAACTAACCAGGTTAACACTGCAGGTGCTCAAACCGGAAACGGACAGGTTGTTATTTCGTGGAATATCTCAGGATGCGCTTCTACAACACGTCCTCCGGTTACAGTTACAGTAAACACTCCTGTTATTACCGTTCAACCGGTATCTCCTGCACCTGTTTGCGTTAGTAACGGAACCAGAACTATTTCTGTTACTGCAACAGGAACTGTTACAGGTTATCAATGGAGAAAAAATGGAACTAATTTATCGAATGTTGCTCCATATTCCGGTGCTACTTCTGCTACATTAACAATTACTAATCCTGGATTGTCTGAATCGGGTGCTATTTATGATGTAGTGGTTAGCAACGGGGCATGCTCTGTTACTTCAACAGCAACCACTGCATTCTCAATACTTCCTACACCAGCTGCAGCTGTGGTTGCTAATAGCGGTTCAATGTGTGCTAACGGTACCGCTACTTTAACTGCAAGTGGTTTAGCTCCTGCTGGTGGTGGCGTTACTTTAAATGGGACAACAGATTATTTACTTACACCCAATTTACCTAATGCGGCAATAGCTAACACAACTCTTGAAATCTGGTTCAAGGCAGTAGGTCCCGGAGTTATAGTATCTGAACAGGGAAATCTTCCTGTTAATTCAGGTTGGCACGATAGCCAGATAGAGGTGCTTGCTTCCGGACAAGTGATGGTTCGGGTTTGGTCAATGACTGCTCTTCAAATCGGAACAGTTTCTTTTGGCACTTGGAATCATGTTGTAATAAGATACAATGGAGGTACGTTGGATGGATTGTTAAATGGAGTACCGTCTGGTACCTCAACAGCCGGAGGTCCAAGACAAAATCCTAATACCGGTCTTTTATATTATGCTATCGGTAGTAACGATGGAACCAATATGGGTAGCGGTGCGTATTTTAATGGTCAGGTTGACGAATTCAGAGTTTGGAATTCAGCCTTAACAAATGCAGATATTCAAAGCTGGATGAATAGGGAAGTAACGGCAAGTCACCCTAATTTTAGCAATTTAGTAGCCTATTATAAAATGAATTCGAGCAATATACTTGCGGATTCAAAAACAGGAGCTTTCCCTTTGACTTCCGTAGGTGCTCCAGTTTCTACTACATCCAATTATTATACATACACTTGGTCAGGTTCTAATGCTCCTGCTCCTTCTGTAAACGAAACTCAAACAACCGGAATCATTACACCGCCACAAAACTATACTGTTACAGCTAATGTGGCAGGAAGCTGTGCGGGTGCTCCTAGCAGCACTACTACTATTCCTGTGGCTACCTTGTCAACAGGAACTACTAATGCTTCTTCTAACATTGCATTATCATGTACTCCATTCCCAACCGTAACATTAACTGCATCGGGTGGAACACCGGGTGTTGGTGCTGTGATTAAATGGTATAACGGAGGATGTGGTACAGGTAATGGTGGAACGTTGGTTGGAACAGGAAGTCCGCTTACGTTATCAGGACTAAACGGACCTGCTGCTACTACTACTTATTATGCAAATTACGAAAACTGTGCTGGGTTTAATACATGTGGTACAGGTGCTACAGTTACCATTTCTGCCCCTTCTGCTAATGCTATTTCTCAACCATATACAGATAACACTACCGGAACAGGTATTACAGTTAACTGGATTCAAGGTAACGGGACTGCCGGAGAAATTGTGGTTGCTCGTTTAACTTCTACCACTGCTGTTGACCCAATTGGTGGGTTGACCTATTCAGCAAGCTCTGTTTTTGGTGCTGGTAGTAATTTAGGTGGAGGTAATTTTGTGGTGTATGATGGTTATAACAATACAGTTAATGTAACTGGTTTAACTCAGTTAACATCTTATACATTTACTATTTATGATTATAACTCAATAACTAATTGTTATTATATACCAGGAGCATCTTCTTCTGTAACTACGATAGCTACACCTTGTGTTGGTACTCCTTCACCGGGAACTACTTTAGCTTCGCTTGCAAGTGTTTGTCCGGCTAGTTCATTAACACTTTCTTTGTCAACCCCTCCTGTCGGTGGTGGCTTAACATATCAGTGGCAATCGTCACCTACCAACTCTAATTTTGTTAATATTTCAGGTGCTACTTCGGCTACTTATGTAACTACGCAATCTGTTGCAACTTATTACCAATGTTTGGTTACCTGTCAGGGTAATGTGGGTACTTCCACTCCAACACAAGTGGTAATGAATAATGTTCAGACTTGCTATTGTACTTCGAATCTTTACGTTACATTCGGATGCACCGATAACGATGTTATTGGACAGGTTCAGATTCCAGGCACTACTTTAAATAATGTTAGCGGTCTTGGTTGTCCTGCAGGAGTTTCCGGTTATAATGATTATACTAATTTTGGAGCATTGGGTGCAAATTTTACATGTACTCTTCAGGCGAGCACTTCCTATACAGTCAATGTTTCAACATCATCGTTTTCCGAAAATTATGCTGCTTGGATAGATTATAATGACGATGGGTCTTTCTCCTCAGCTGAGAGAATCGGATATTCTCTTACTACTGTTCCAGCTAATTCAACAGTTGGATTCCCCGTTACTTTAGCTTGTAATCCTCCGGTTGGTCAGCACAGGTTGAGAGTAAGATGTATTTTCGGTTTAGCAAATGGGTCAACAATAGACCCATGCGCAACTACTACATTTGGAGAAGTAGAAGATTATTTAGTAACTATAGCTGCACCAACTTCTTGCCCTATCCCAACCGCTTTAGCGGTTACTTCTCCTGGTCAGTTTGACGCAGTCGTAAACTGGGCTGCGGGTTGTACTGAAACTTCTTGGGATGTTGAATTTGGTGCAGTGGGTCATACAGCAGGTACAGGTACAATCTTAACAACGAGTTCAAATGTTAATTATGTATTAACTGGATTGCCTTGTAATTCAACTAGAGAGGTATATGTTCGTTCTAATTGTGCTGCATTTACTCATGGTTCATGGGTAGGTCCTGTTTCGGTGACCACTACAGCTTGTCCGGGTGCGCCAACTGTTACAAATATCAGTCCTACCTCAGCATGCTCTAATACAACTGTTATAATCACAGGAACTAATTTTATTAATGCAACTTCAGTTAAATTTGGAGGTACCAATGCGGCATCTTATGTTGTTAACTCTGCTACTCAAATTACTGCAGTGGTAGGTACAGGTACTTCAGGAGTGATTACCGTTGTTACCGGTTCAGGAACAGGTACCGGAAGTCAAACCTTTATATTTAGCGGTTCTGGTCCTACTGTTACAGCTAATCCAGGCAATTTAACTGCAAATACGAATTCGAACAGTTGCGATGCTACAGTTACTTATACGTGTACTTTTAGTGCAGGTACGGTTACTTATGCGTTAACAGGTGCTACTATTGCTAGTGGAAACGGTACAGGTTCAGGTTCTGTATTCAACAATGGTGTTACAACAGTAACAGTAACTTCAGTTACTGGAGTTTGTAGTACACAAGCTGTATTTACAGTAACGGTTAATGATGCAACAGCACCTACTATTTCAGGATGCCCTTCTACTATTAATGCATTCCCGACAAATACAAATTGCAATTTTTCAACAGTAACATTTGCTACTCCTACAGTTAGTGATAACTGTGTTTCAACAGGTGGAGGAAGTCAAACATTTAATTATACAGGTGGAATAGTTAATTTCACGGTTCCTCCAGGTGTTAATTCTGTGAACATAACTGCAATTGGTGCGAATGGTGGAATTACCACTGGATTTACTCCGGCAGGGGGAAAAGGAGCAAAAATGCAAGGAGATATTGCAGTTACTCCAGGTCAGGTACTTAAAGTACTCGTTGGAGGAGTTGGTGCTGATGGGGCTACCAGTTCAGGCGGTGGTGGTGGTGGTGGTTCATTTGTTACCACAAGTACTAATACCCCTTTAATTGTTGCCGGAGGTGGTGGCGGAATTGCAGTAAGTACCAATGCTTATACACCTGTTGGTGCGGATGCAGTTACTACTACGTCTGGTGTCAATGGATACAGCGGCTTGGGAGGTACCCCTGCTAATTATGGTTTGGGTGGTATAAATGGTAATGGAGCGACCACTTTCAGCGGAGGTGGAGGTGCTTGCGGTGGTAATGGAGGAGGTTTATTGTCTAATGGACAAGCAAACGCCAGTTGCTGCCCTAATACTTATGGGTACGGTTTTGTCAATGGTGCTACAGGAGGTATTGTTTGTACTGCAACCGGTAATGGTGGATTTGGTGGTGGCGGAGGCGGTGGAAACACTGCTGGTGGTGGTGGTGGTGGATATTCTGGTGGTGGTGCCTCGTGGAATAATCCTACCAATGGTGGAGGAGGAGGTTCCTATAATTCAGGTACAAATCAGAATAATGTAGCAGGATTTAATCCTTCAGGTAATGGCCAGGTGGTAATTACATGGAATCTTACTTTCCCAACCATTGTTCAAACTACAGGTTTACCTTCCGGGTCTTCTTTCCCGGTTGGAACAACTACCAATACATTTATAGCTTCAGATGCTTCAGGTAATACTTCAACTTGTTCGTTCTTTGTGGTAGTATCACCTTCGCCTACAGCTTTCTCTATCACTACTTCTGGTTCTGATTGTTCAGCCGCTGGCAATTTCTCATTAGGTTTAAATGGCTCTCAATCCGGTTTAACCTATGATTTATATTTAGATGGTGTGGCTACAGGAGCTTCTTTACCAGGAACTGGTTCTCCAATTTCTTTTGGTGTTCAAAGTGCTCCTGGAGTTTATACTGTTAAAACTACATCTGGAAGTTGTACCGTTACCATGAATGGTAGTGCTACATTAAAACCAACTCCTGTGATGACTACTCCAAGTGCTGTGGGTGCTTGTAACAACGCAACTTCAAATATATTATTAACTACTGCACCTGCTAACTCTACGTTTACGTGGACTATTGGTACGGTTACCGGTACTTCAACTGGGTACAGTGCGTGTGCAGGTTCTTGTGGTTCGGCAATTCAACAATTGTTGGGTGGTGCGGGAACAATTCAATACATTGTTACTCCTACCTTGAACAACTGTGTTGGTTCTCCTTATACAATTACTGTTACTTCACCGGTAATACCAAATGTGGCTACTACTTCTCCTCAACAGGCTTGCAGTGGGCAGGTAAGTAATATTGCTTTAACAAGTACTCCTGCAGGTGCCACTTATCAATGGACAGCATCGCTTGCTTCGGGTACCACAACAGGTTTCAGTAATTCAAGTCTAGCTAACGTTACTTCAATAGCTCAAACCTTAACAGGTACTGGTGTTGTAAATTATGTAGTTACTCCTTATTTCGGTGCAGGATGCTCAGGTCCATCCGCTACAATAGCAGTAAACGTGAATACGGTGCCAAGTGTAACCATTTCTCCGTCAGCTCCTACTGCTTTTTGCGGTGGAAATACTACTGCGATTAACTTAAGCAGTACTCCTTCCGGTGCTTCCTTTACTTGGACAACACAATTACTTACTTCTGCGGGAAGTGTGGTAGGTTATAGTAATTGTTCGTCAAGTTGTGGTACCTCTATTGCTCAGACATTAAATAATCCTACAGCAGCAAACGGAACGGTAAGATACAAAGTTACTCCATCATTAAACGGATGTAGCCCACTTACGGCAACCAATGTAAATCAAACAGTGTTGCCGGGCGCTTTAACTCCAACAAGTGTTACTGCTTTACCTACCACTATCTGTTCTGGTACTTCAGCTAATCTGAATGCTACTTCTTCTACCGGCTCTACTATTAAATGGTGGACTCAGCAAACTGGTGGAACATTGGTGGGTTCTTCGGCTACAGGGGCTAATTTCTCTGTGTCTCCAACCACAACTACCACATATTGGGCAGAAGCAAATACAGCAACCTGTCCTAACCCAACAAGGGTTTCGGTTACTGTAAATGTGAACCCTAGTCCATCCATTTCTTTGATAACAGCACCTTCAAACGGTCAGTTCTGTTCTCCAGGAAGTTCTGCTTCGTTTAACGTTACAGGAAGCGGAGGAACAGGTACACTTAATTATTCTTGGTTGCCAACTTCCGGCTTAACTCCGACATTTGGACAAGCCGTAACGGCAACGCCTTCTTCAGCAACTACCTATACAGCTACAGTTACAGATGCTAATTCATGTACTGCAACAGCAACCAAGCTTATAACTCCGTTACCGGGTGTAACTATCAATTCGATAACAGCTACACCTGCTACACTTTGTGCTACTGGTAACTCGTCAATTGCGTTATCCGTTACAGGTGCAGCCACGTTAGGATACAGTTGGAGTCCGACTACCTTCTTGGGTGGAACATCCACTTTACAAAATCCTACAGTAACTGGTATTTCATCTACTACTACTTATACGGTAACAACAACTACATCTTCTAACGGATGTACGAATACGGGTACGGTGGCAGTGAATGTGAACAGTACACCACCAAGTATTTCCAGCTTCAATGCGGGTTGTCCGGGTGCTCCTGTTCAAATTAACGGTACCAACTTAGGTACAACCACAAGTGTAACCATTGGAGGATTGGCAACTACAGGACTTACCATTATCAGTAATTCAATTATTACAGTAGTTCCAAATGCAAGTGTATCAGGAAACAATGTTGCTGTTTCTTTGAATACTACCTGTGGTTCTACTTCTAATAATACGTTGTCGTTCATCGCCATTCCAACCATCAATGTGAGTCCATCATTGTCTCAAACCATTTGTTCTGGTGCTAGTATGACTCCATTTGTTCTGACAAGTACACCTTCTGGTGCTACTTTCTCTTGGACAAGAACAAGCCCATCTGGAATAACTACAACAGCGGCTGCAAGTGGAACTGCTACAACTATAAGTGGTAACTTTACTACATCAAACGGAACCTCTACAGCTGTGCCATTTACTATTAATGCAAGCAACGGAGGTTGCCCTGCAACACCGGTAACGGCTACGGTAACGTTGAGTCCTTTCCTTTCTGGTGTAACAGCTAGTTCGAATCCACCTGCTATTTGTGCAGGGGGAACTATTAATTTGTTGGCAAGTGTTTCTACATTGAGTCCTACATTACTGGATCCTACCACAAACGGTGGTTTTGAAGGTGGCACAGTTGGTTTGGCTGCGAGTGGTTGGAGTGAAGCACAGGGTGCGGTAAATAGACAATGGGGTGTTAATACTGCTCCTGGCGTTCAGGGAGGTACTTATGCCGCTTATGAGGGCAGTGAAACAAATAATAATTACAATGGTAACAATACAGCAAACAGTGTTGGGCATTTTTACAGGGATGTTGTTGTTCCAGCTGATTACACCAATGTGAATTTAAGTTTCTACTATAAAATGCCAACTGTTGATCCGAATAATGACATTTTTTATGTTTATACGACAACACCTTCTAATACCCCTGTTTATAATACAACAGCAACATTACCTGGGGGAGGGTTTACGCAGGTATATACTAATACTTCTACTGCTATTGCTAACTATACCTTACAATCTATTCCATTGAGTGGTGTTGCTGGTACAACAGTTCGGATAGTATTTACTTTCAAGAGTAATGGAGTTACTCCATTTGCAAATCCTGCAGTAGATAATGTTTCTGTAACAGGTACTCCACCAGTGGCAACCTATGCTTGGACAGGACCAAATAGTTTTAGTTCGTCATTGCAAAACCCAACTGGAGTAACACCTCCAAACTTGCCGGTAAATACGTATTCTGTAACTGCTACATCAGCAGGTGCTTGTGCGGTTCAAACGGTTACTGTTGCGGGAGCTACTCCTGTAACATGTGGCGCGTTGACAATTGGTGGTGTAAGCACTTGTCTTGGAGTTCAAACGGTTACTGCTCATCCTACAGGAGGCAATACACCATATACTTATGTATGGACTCAGGATGGATTAGCATTTGGTGGTAATACAGCAACTATAAACTCAGGATTGGGTACACATACTTATGCTTGCAGTATTACGGATGCTTGTGGAACAAACTGTTCATCATCAACAAGTCCTATTACAACAGCGAATGCTCCAGTTGCAGTTATTACATCTCCAAACAACACAACATTCTGTTCGGGTGTAGGTGCTCCTTTGGATGCGACTACAACAGGTTCACCAACATATCAATGGAAACTTGGAGCAAGTAATATAGGCGGAGCAACATCTTCTACTTTCTCGCCTAGTTCTACAGGAGCTTATTCTGTAATTGTTACTGAATTTGGATGTAGTGTTACTTCTCCGCAAATAACTATCAGCACTGTTGCAGCCGGTATTACCTTGAATTATGTAACTGCAACTCCTGCTTCTATTTGTAACAACACCAGTTCGGTGCTTGCGGCAGGTGTAGCGGCAGCTCCAGTTTATACTACTCCGGTATCATCTAATGGTGGTAGTACAGGCCATGAAATAACCAATTTTACAGGTTTAGGGTTCGCTTATACCAATGGAACTCCTACTGTTAGTCCGGGATATTTGAACAGAACAACTACTGTTGGAACTTTTGCAGCTAACTCAGCAACATCTGTTTCGGTTCAGTCTAACATTAATGACTCTTACAAGGTTTGGATTGATATGAACGACAATGGTAGTTTTGAAGATGCTTCTGAACTTTTATGTACTAGTTCTGTTGGAGTTAATCCATTAGTAACAGCTCTTACCATTCCGGCATCTTGTCCTAACGGTAATCACCGTTTGAGAATAAGAAATACGGATATCACAGCAAACGCTATAGCAGGTGTTTCGAGTATTAGTGCCATCACTTCAGGTGTTACAATCGACTTTACTATTACAGTAACAGGTGGTGTAGCCCCTGCAGTTACTTACTCCTGGCTTCCGGTTACATTCCTTGGCGGTGTAACTACAGGACCAAGTGTAACAGGATCGAACATTACATCGCCTACCACTTATACGGTAACAGCTACTGCAAGTAGCGGTTGTCATGCTTCGGGAACTGTTCCGGTAACTATTAAACCAATAGCTACCAATGGAACTACTGCTACTACAGCTAGTATATGTACTGGAGCCACTACATCTGTTGCACTTAACTCTTCAATTCCAGGGGGAACTTGGAGTTGGGTGGCGGCTGATAATACAAACGTAACCGGAGAAAGTACAAGTAATCAAACCCTTGGTACTATTACCAATACACTTGCATTAAATACAGGTGTGATTACAAATCAGGATGTGGTTTACACGGTGACTCCTATAAGTCCTAGCCCAGATGTGTGTGCAGGTACTCCATTTACAGTAACGGTAACCGTAAAACCAAAACCAACGGTAACCAATGTTACTCCAATGGCAACAGTTTGTAGTGGTTCCGCAATCAGTGTTCCTTTAACAGCAAATATTGCTTCAACATTTACATGGGTTGCGGCAAATAATGCTAATACAACCGGGGAGAGTTTGATTACACAAAATAGTTCTACTTTAAATAATACAGTAACAAGTAATAATGGTGTGACAACACAACAAACAATTACATATACTGTAACACCAACTTCGAACGGATGTACGGGAGCTGCCTTGACAAGAACAGTGCTTGTAAATCCAAGACCAGGTCTTAACGTTAGTGATATAACCTATTGTCCGGGTGATGCACCAGTAACATTGCTTAATGCATCTGCTCCGGGTACTACTTACACTTGGACAGCATCTTCCTCTTCTCCTAGTTTAACAGGATGGAGCGCATGTACGTCAGGTTGTGGTAACCAAATAAATACTACTAATCAGCCTTTGGTTAATAATGGTTCTACTGACGCTACAGTAACATACATCATTACTCCTGTTTCAACAATAGGATTATTGGGTTGTGCTGGAGCACCGATAACACACCATGCAACATTAGGTATTACACCAGCTGACCCAGTTGTGTCTCCTACTGCCGTTGTTTGCAGTGGTACAAATGCAAATATTTCTATCACAGCAGCTGGTAACCCTGACTTTAACTGGACAGTGGATCCGAATTATTCTACCAATGTGAATGGACCGTTGGATTGCGCTGGTGCATGCGGGAATGCAATTACTGACTTTTTAACCAATTCGGGAACGACTGACGAGGTAGTGATATATACAGTAGGTTCAAATTCAACTGAGCCTTCTGCTTGTCCTTCATTAAGTACAGTGGATGTGGCGGTGACTATTCCAAGAAACTTTACCATTAATGCTTCGGCTGCTGCAAATGGAACTATTTCGCCAAGTGGAGCTAATAATGGTGTATGTCACGGAACTGACGCACCTTATGCAATTAATGCAAATTCGAATTATCACATTGATGATTTGAGTGTGGATGGGGTGACCGTTAATGCTGCTATTGGTTTAAGTAGTTACACTTATACATTCATAAACGTATCTGCAGACCATACCATTAATGCGACATTTGCATTGAATTGTACTATGCCAGTAATAACACCTCCTTCTCCGATAACAGTTGGTAATGATTTACATGTTTGTGGAGCAATAGTTAATTATTCTGCTTCAATTGCAGGTATTCCTTCGCCCTCAGTTACTTATTCAGAAAATTCTGGAACTTTCTTTAGCTTGGGAATCACCACTGTCACCATTTCTGCTACCAATCTCTGCGGAACAGTTACAAGTGATTTTGATATTACAATAAACGATACAGAAGCTCCAGTAATAACTGTGCCAGCGCAGAATATGACAGTACAATCTGACGGTGCAGGAAACGTAAATGAGTTTTATGATTGGTTGATTACCAATTGGGCAGATGCAGATGCAACAGACAATTGTACTGATGCTTTACATCTTGATAATTATTGGGTAAATGATTATAACTCTGCCAACTGGATAAATCAATGCGGTACTACAGGTCGAAGTGGTTTAGTTGGATTCCAGGTATATGACCAAGCTGGTAATTACTCAAATTCTACCTATGCTGAATTTAAAATTATAGACAATATTGCTCCGGTTATTACAGTTCCACCTGCTATCGTAATTCAGGAAAACACAGGGAATGGTACTTCAACAGAGCCAATTGGAACAGCAACCGGGACTGATATTGGTTCGGCTGTAACAATTACTTACGATCCTCAAGGTCCTTATCCAGTTGGAACAACAACAGTAACTTGGACAGCAACCGATGCATGTGGTAATGCATCAACAGGAACGCAAGTAGTTACCGTTTCAGATACTCAGGATCCAATTATTACTTGTTCGCTTTCTCAAACACAATCAGCGAATTTAGGACAGTGTTCAAGTTATGTAACGGTGTTTCCTCCGGCTTTCTCCGATAACTCACCAGGGGCATCAATTTCAAATGATTATAATTTTACAGCAGACGCAAGTGATGTTTATCCTGTTGGGACAACTACAATTATATGGACAGTAACTGACGGAAGCGGAAACAGTGTAACTTGTCATCAGGATGTTGTAATAACGGACGATGAATTGCCTTTAATAACTTGTGCACCTGAGCAGGATGAAACGGCAGATTTAAGTCAATGTACTACTTTTGTAACGGTTGTTCAGCCTACCTTCTCAGACAATTGTACCGGATCTACCATATCAAATGATTACAATAATTCACCGGATGCAAGTGATACGTATCCTGTTGGAACAACAACCGTAATATGGACCGTGACGGATGGACATGGAAACTCTGCAACTTGTCATCAAGACATTGTTGTTACGGATGACGAATTACCAATCATCACCTGTGCGCCTGAACAAACTCACACTGCTGATTTACATCAGTGTACCGGTTTTATTACAGTAACCCCTCCTTCGTTTACAGATAACTGTTCTGGATCAACACTTACAAACGACTATAATAATAGTACAGATGCAAGTGGTATTTATCCTGTTGGTACTACTACTGTAATTTGGACTGCAATTGATGATCATGGCAATTCCGCAACCTGCCACCAGGATATTGTAATAACAGATGATGAGTTGCCTCTGATAACTTGTGCTCCTGAACAATTTCAGACTGCAGATTTGAATCAGTGTTCTTCGTTTGTAATTGTGATTCCGCCAAGTATTGCAGATAATTGTACTGGTTCAACAATTTCGAATGATTATAATAATACAGCAGATGCAAGTGATGTTTATCCAGTTGGAACTACTACTATTATTTGGACGGTTGAGGATGGAAACGGAAACTCCGCTACCTGCCATCAGGACATTACAGTTACAGATGATGAGTTGCCAACAATTGTTTGTCCTTCTGAACAATTTCAGACTGCAGAATTGGATATGTGTGAAGCTTTTGTTTCGATTTCAACTCCTCAAACAGCTGATAATTGTACTGGCTTAACTATCACTAACGATTATAATAATACAAATGATGCAAGTGATATATATCCTGTTGGAACAACTACCTTGACATGGACGGTATTAGATGGATATGGAAATTCATCTACCTGTCATCAGGATATTACTGTTACAGATGATCAATTGCCGATGATTGTATGTGCCGTTGCACAGACTCAGGTAAATGACCCAGGACAGAGTTCAGCCTTTGTATCAGTGGTAACTCCAACTTTCTCAGACAACTGTACTGCCGTTACAATAGCTAATAGTTATAATGGTACAAACGATGCAACTGACGTGTATCCTGTTGGAACAACAACTATTGAATGGACGGTTACCGATGTACATGGAAATACAACTACCTGTCATCAGGACATTTCGGTAACAGATGGAGAAATGCCTACTATTGCTTGTGATGGAACTATAACACTGAGTGCAGATGCAGGCTTGTGTGAAACAGCAGTTGTGGTAACTACACCTGTTTTCGGAGATAACTCTCCTGGAGTTTATATTGTTAATAATATAACAGGTACAGATGATGCAAGCGGAATTTATCCTGTAGGTATAACTACCATAGAATGGACAGTAACCGACTTTGATGGTAACACCGTATCTTGTCATCAGGATGTTCAAGTGACAGATGATGAATTCCCTTCAATAACTTGTTCGGGTTCACAAACTCAAACAGCGGATGCAGGAACAAATACTGCTGCGGTAACAGTTACGGCACCAATTTTTGGTGACAATTGCACTGGTGCAACCATTACTAACGATTATACAAATACAAATGATGCAAGTGGTAACTATCCTGTAGGAACAACAACTGTAAATTGGGAAGTAACGGATGCAAATGGAAATACATCAACTTGCCATCAGGATATCACTGTAACAGATGACGAATCACCTACCATAACCTGTTCTGGTTCTCAAGGTCAGACTGCTGATGTGGGAGCTTGTAATGCTGTTGTTAGTGTAACAACCCCAGTATTCGGAGACAATGTTGCAGGTGCTACTGTTATCAATGATTATACAAATACAGACGATGCCAGCGGAACTTATCCGGTGGGAACTACCACTGTAAATTGGACCGTGACAGATGTTGCTGGAAATACTTCAACTTGTCATCAGGACATAACCGTTACTGATGATGAATTGCCTTTAGTTTCTGCGCCGGCTTCAATAACAGTTTGTGGAGGAGCCGCAACAGTTGTTGTGTTAGGAACACCATCTGGAAGTGATAACTGCGGCACAGTTACTTACAGCAGTGATGCTCCTGCAACATTTGGTGTAGGTACCACGGTGGTGACTTGGACAGCAGAAGATGCAAATGGAAATACTGCAACGGCTACTCAAAACGTAACAGTGTTGCCATACTTTAACATGGTTGCTTCGGCAGGTGCTAATGGAAGTATCACTCCTAATGGAACAACAGCAACTTGTTCAGGAACAAGTCAAATCTATGTTATTACTGCCAATCCAGGATTCCATATTCTTGATGTATTGGTGGATGGAGTTTCTAACTCAGGAGCAATTGCTTCGGGAACTTATACATTTACAAATGTAACCACTACTCATACCATCAGTGCTACCTTTGAATCTAACTGTACGGTTCCGTTGTTCACTAACTGTCCTGCTACTATAAATGCAAACACTGCAACGGGTCTTTGCAGCAGTGTGGTTACCTATTCAAGTGCAACTAGTGGAACCACTCCAACCATCACTTATGTATTAAGTGGTGCAACTACAGGAAGTGGAAGCGGAAACGCCAGTGGTACTGCATTTAATAGAGGAACGACAACAGTTTCGTTAACTGCAACAAATGGTTGTGGTGTGGCATCTTGCTCATTCAACATTACTGTTAATGATGCAGAATTACCAACTATCACAGCACCAACAGCGGTAACGGTTTGTAATGGTTTACCAGTTGTATTAGGTACTCCGGTAGCTAATGACAACTGTACTTATACGGTAACCAATAACCATCCGTCATCTACTTATCCTGTGGGAACAACAGTAGTAACATGGACAGTAACTGATGGAAGTGGTAACACTGCTACAGCTACTCAAAATGTAACTGTAACCCCTACGCCTGTTGTAACAGCAACAGGTCCTGGAACAGGAGTTATCTGTAATGGAGCTAACGTTCAGCTTTCTCTCAATTCAACAGTATCAGGAAGTACATTTACTTGGACTTCATTGGTAACTGCTGGAGGAGTGTTGGGTAGCACAAATTGTGCAAGCAACTGCGGAACAACTATTCAGGATGTCTTATCTAATTCTGGAAACGTTTATGGTGTGGTTCAATACACAATAGTTGCTAACGGTGGTGGATGTACAAGTGCACCACTTGTTGTGAACACAACGGTTGGCGCAATACCAGCAACCCCTGTGATTTCAGGATTGTCAGTAGTTTGCGGTTTGAGTAGCGCAACATATTCAGTTGCTGCGGTACCACTAGCAACCAATTATACTTGGGCATTGTCTGCTGGTTCAACCGGAATGACATTGAGTGGTATAGGTCAAGGAACTACTTCTATTACAGTTACCTTCTCAGGAACTGTTTCTGGAAATGTGACTTGCACCGCATCTAACAATTGTGGTAACAGTGGAACTGCTTCAATAGGGGTATCTAAATCACCAGCTACTCCAACACCAGTTCAAGGACCAGCTTCTTTGTGTGGAATGATTGGAACACAGGTAACTTATTCTACTACAACTACTGTTGGTGCAGCTGCTAACGGAGCTAATGGGGCTTACACTTGGACAGTGCCTGCTGGTATGACCATAGTAAGTGGACAAGGAACAACTTCAATTGTTGCTCAGTACAACACTTCGTTTGTTTCAGGAACTGTGAAAGTAACTGCAAATAACGCATGTTCATTCCCAGGACCTGCTGCTACATTGGCAGTAACAGGAGCAGCACCTGCGTCACCACCAGCGTCAATTTCAGGACCGGCTAATGTATGCGGTATGACTACAGCAACTTATTCTGCTCCTCCTGTAGCTGGTGCAACTAGTTATCTATGGTCAATTACAGGTGCAGGAACAATTACAGGTTCTAACACAGGAACTTCTGTAACAGTTAACTTGTCTGGTACCACAGCAGGAAGTATTTCAGTATATGCTGTGAACTCTTGTGGAAATTCTCCAACTGCAAGAACATTGAACTTGATAATAACTTCAACTGCACCTGGCACTATAACGGGTCCTGCTAACACCTGCGGTATGACAACAGCTACTTATTCTGTTACAGCTGTTGCAAACCACACATACACTTGGACTTTAGCTACAGGTCAATCTTTCATCAATGGCTCACAACAAGGTAACAGCACTATAATTGTGAATATTGCTCCTAGTGTTGGTGTCACCACAGCGACTTCATTATTGAAGGTTACTGCTTCAAACGGTTGTACTACTACTGCGGCAAGCCAAAAAACCATCACAAGATGTTTAGATCCTAATGCAATGAATAATGAAGTTGAATCGAGTGCTACTTTCACCGATATTTATCCAAATCCTGCTACTTCTGAATTTACAATTGACGTAACTTCTGAAAAAGATATGGATGTGGTGGTTGAGGTGTATGATGTGCTTGGCAACATAGTGATACATGAAAGACATCAGGTGTTGAGTGGAACTACTACGATGAAAACAAACATTGAACAATACAGAGACGGAATGTACTTTGTAAGATTACTGGATGTTGATTCAAATGTAATTCACTCTCAAACGGTGATAAAACAATAGAAGAAATTCTATATTAATAAAGAATCCCTCCCGATTAATTTCGGGAGGGATTTTTTTTGATATCTACCAACAAATGTCAATCAAGCCTTTGATAAAGAAGATAATTAATCTTTTCATTTTTACTACTCTAAAGTGTCTTCTAGAACCGTAAAATGTAATGATTATATTAAGAATAGCCCAAAACTCTAAGGAACAGTAATTTTTCGGGAATTTCCTTTCGGAGATATCTCCTTTGCTATATCGGAGAGCTCCTTTGGCAAATGGTCAACGTCATTTATTAAATGATTATATAGGTTTCCCTGCCGGTTTGCCAAATGCGATTGCTCCTTTAGGAAATGAAGCTCGTGGTTACTTAAATGAGCACCTTCGTTTCCAAAATGAGTTCACTTGTTTGGGAAGGGAGCTCTCGGATAAAAGAAATGAGATATTTCACACAGGAAGTGAGATATCTCATTTAGGAAACGGTCATTGGGACAAACTAAAATGATTGATTATCAATATTTCTATGTATATGAACAGTAAACTGTTTTCAGAAGGTCCCATCAAAATATCGGTTTTCGGACAGCATCTGGCGGTGTACTTTTTCGCCTTTGCTGCACAGGGTCGAGGTGCCTGTTGGGTGGGCAAAACCTTTAAGTAAGGTTTTGAGTGTTTTAGCAGATATTTAACAGGTTCCGCAGTAAACCCTGTAGAACCAATTTTGTTATGACTTCACCACCTTAATGGTTTTTATCCAATTGTTTCCAATCATACTAATAAAATACACCCCTTTTGGTAGTTCAGCTTTGTCGGTGGTGAAATTAATAACGTGTTTTCCCTTTGTTTGAACAGATGCACCGTAAATGGTTATAGGTACTTGTTGTCCCAACACATCCGTCATAGTGAAATTTGTTTTTTCATCGGTTGTCAGGTTAATCGTGAGTGTAAAGTTGTTGGTAAAAGGGTTTGGAGAAACAGAAATCCCCTCATTCAATGAATTTTCACTAATCCCCATATTGGTAGAACCATCTGAAAAAAGGTGGTGGCAATAGATGTCCTGAATGCCTCCGTTTCGTTTATCTTGCCATGCAAAGATAGAACCTCCATGTCCGTCAGAAACATTTTTTGGGCTTGTTTGATTGTTTACAGCTGTGCAAACACTTACTCCGTTTGGCGTCCATTGGGCAGTACCGCTGTTACTGATACGTTGGCTTTTCACATCCCAATCCACAAAACTAGAGTCTTGCCAGCAAATAATAGCTCCTCCGGCATGGTCGGTAGTGATATTTGGATTTAGCTGATCGTTGTTTGAGTTGCAGACAACAATGCCGTTTAGAGCCCATTGAGGAACTCCATTTTGGTCAAGCCGCTGTGCATAAATGTCGTAATTTCCAGAACGTATATCTTTCCAGGTGACAATTAAACCATTGGTGGAAGTGGTACTAAGAATGTCTTGTGCTGTTTGATTTCCGGCAATACTACAAACAGGCACCCCATCGTTTGCCCAAAGAATAGTACCTGTTGAGTCTATTTTTTGTGCATAGATGTCGTAATCTCCAAGGTTTCTGCCATCCACCCATGCAATGTAAACCCCACCAGTAATTGAATCTGGGTCTATTTTTGGGTCGGTTTGAGGACCAACAGCATTACAAATTTCAATACCATTCGTACCCCAAAGTAGGTTTCCGCTAGGGCTTATGCGTTGGGCATACACATTATAATCTGTGAAATTGCGATAGTCCTGCCATGTAATATAAGCTCCTCCTCTTCCGTCTCTTTGTACTTTTGGATTCAGGCGATTTGCATTCACCGTACAAACAGGGACTCCTCCAAAAGTCCAAAGGGTAACTCCATTGTGATTAACCCGTTGTGCCCAAATGTCCCACTGACCACCACTTTGTTGTTCCCAAACAATTATAGCACCACCAGCATCATCAGATATTATTTTTTCGTTGTGTTCGCGAACAGTTTTAGTAGCAATACCAACACCATTTAGTGTCCATTGAATAACGCCTAATGAATCAACTCGCTGAGCATATACATCACGCTCAATGCCGCTGCGCCAATCAGAAAAGGTAACAATTGCACCACCAGCCATATCGGTTGTTATAGCAGGAGTACTTTGGTCGGCAGGGTCTGTGCAGAGCGGTACACCAGCAGTGTCCCACATGCGAACACCAGCAGCATTCATATATTGAATGTAAATGTCGGGCAGGCCTGCGCGGTAATCTTTCCATGAAATAAAAGTACCTCCTTTGCCGTCTTCACTCATCCGTAAATCAATTTGCTTGCCTATTTCCCTTATAACAGGCGTGTTTATTGATGGATTGGAGTTCCATTGAGCAAAAGAAAAATTTGCAAACAAAATGAATAATGTAAAAAGAAAATGCGTAGGAGAGAAAATGTTTTTCATGTTTTTGAATGTTAAGATTAGATTATAAATGTAAACTTAGCGTAAAGATAAATGTTTTTTGAATGATGAAAAAAAATTAGTAGTTAATTTTTTAATCTGCCTGCTTTGAAAAAGTATTTTTTGTAATAAGCTTCATCTAAATCATCAATCATAATGCCTTTTTTTGTGCTTGCATGAACAAATTTATTGTTCTGCAAATAAATACCAATGTGATTAATATTATCGTTTTCAATTTTAAAAAATACCAAATCACCTTCTGTTAAATTATTTTTTGAAAGGTTTTTGCATTGATAAAAAATACTTGCAGCTGTCCCGTCCAGTTGTTTTTTATAAACATCATGGTAAAGAACAGAAGTAAACGCAGAACAGTCAATCCCCTTTTTTGTTTTGCCTCCGTATTTGTATTTTACACCATACCATTCATTAATAAAGGTAAATAGCGGAAGGTTGTCAATTTTGTTTTCGTTTACATCTAATAGTTGAGCGTATTTTGTTTTTATTTTAGAGGACGATGAAGTGTTTTCTTTTTCTTTGGTGGATGAAATGTTTTTGGAAGGACCACAAGAGGCTATGAATAGCGCAATAACGAAAAAATAAATAGCATTGACTAAAGTAGAGGTACGTTTAAGAAGAAGCATTTAAAAATGTATTTCTTCAAATTTACAATAGAAAATTGTTTTAAAAATATCGTTTCAAAAAGGTTATCAAAGACGAAGTGTTAATATCAGAGTGCTATTTTTCATTCACCTGTTTTAAGTTATTACCATTGTCCAATTGAATGGGAAGAGTGTATTTAGATGAAATTGGTTTGCCATTTTTAATTGCTGGAAACCATTTTGGTAAAGACCTAATAACCCTTAATGCTTCATTGTCCAATTCAGAATTTATACCTTTTATTATTTTTGGACTTACTACTCTACCACTTTCGTCAATAGTAAATTCACTTATTATTTTATTATCACTGTCTTTTGTATTTCTTGAATAATAAGCGGATGGATAATTAAAATTTCGAATTACAAATTGGTTCAGCGAATCCACACCTCCCGGGAATGTTGCCAAGGGCATTATCTGAACAGAAAGCGAATCTGCTAGAATCGTAGATTTAGTGGTTGAAGTAACTACCATTTCATCTTTTTGTTCAAATGCAGCAGCAACCGATTGAGATGAGGAAGAGGCATTGCCTGCAACTGCAGTTTGTTTGTCGTCATTTTTTTTTGCTACATCTTTTTTTCCAAGGGATGCTTGTTGCTTATATCGACTGTTTGTTTCCATGTTTTTGTTTCCAGTTCTTTTCGAACCTGAGCCAACTGCAGCACCTGCATTATCGGTGTCGAATTCATTTTGTTTTGATGGGGAGTTAGGCTGAGCTGTTGTTGCATACCCTGCTAAAGTCCCATTTCCATCTTTCGATTTTTCTTTTGGTTTGTCAGCTATGTTTTTTTGAGTTTCTGCTAAAACAATTCTTGTGTCATCGGTTTGTGCTGGAATATCATTTGCTTTTTTATCCTCGTCAATTTTAGTAACCACCACTTGCTTCAAATTGCTACTTAACTCTTTTTCAGTGGTAACAACTATTGTTTTAGAATCCGGATTTGGTTTTTCTTCTTTTGCAAAAGCCAATTGATTTTGTTGTTCTGTTTTTTCTGTTTCCAGTTTTCCTTCTTCGTCCTTTCCGGTAGCAATACTTGTTGCTTCTGAGTCTGCAGCAGTTGGGTTGCCAACGGGAGAAATAGTTGGAGGCATTAGTGGTTGTTTTAATTCGGCAACATCGTTTTCTTTCATTTCTTTAGTGACGAAATTATTAAAGAAAAACACCCCACCTATCAATAATAATAAACCAGCAGCAATGGATGAAATAAGTTTGTAATTTATGGAAATAATTTTCCTTTCTTCACTAATAGCAGGAATAATACGTTGATTTATTTTTTCGTTAATCAGATTTATTCTATTCCTGTTTTTGAACTGTTGCAGCCCTTCCATAGCATCAGTGCATAGTTCGCAACTCAGCAAATGTTTTTCAACCAGATGTTGTTCTTTTGGAGTCAACTTATTATCTATGTAGTCAAACATCGTTTGCTCCGAAAGACATTCAGTAGGCGAAAATATTGTATGTTTTAATTCGAGACTCATCAATTATTAATTGTCATTCAATTTTTGACTCAATACAGTTTTTTAAATTTCTTTTTCCGTTTTGAATATGACTTTTTACATTGTTAATAGTTAGCTTAGTTTGTTCTGTTACTTCCAAATAACTTTTTTCTTTCAGAAAGAAAAGATCTAAGCATAATCTCTGTTCTTTATTTAAACCTTCCATACATTCTTCCATAAATGTAAGATGAATTTCTTGTTCTAAATTGTCTTCATTATATAGATGCAGTTTTAATTCAGATTCCATAATTTCGTCAAAATTATTTCTGATTTTATTATCAATATTATATTTTGAAGCCGCAGATCGCATATACATCAAACAAAAAGTTTTGCACGAAGAGTAGAGCCAGGTTTTGAAATTCGTTATCTCATATTTCGGAAGGTCATTAAGAAGTTTTTCGAAAATTAAAATACTTGCATCTTGCGCGTCTTCCTCATTTTTTAGGTATTTCATACAAAGTCCTAAAATGAGATGAGTATGTCTTTGAAAAAGAACACCCACATAATAGTTATTATTGGTTTGCTTAAAAAGCCTTACCAATTCCAAATTAGTATATGTCTCTATGTCTTTTATTTGCATTAATAAGCTACAAAAGTAGGTAATTTTTCGACTTATGGGATATCCTAAAAGTGGCATGAAAATGGAAAGGAAATCAATCAACAGTAAGGTTTCTGTTGGTTTATATTTTGTAAAAAGAAAGCTAAAAAATTTCTATATTTGCAAACTTAGGCAATCAGTAACAAATCAGCAGTGGCATTTTGCTAAATGAAGAAATTTTTATTCATACTTTTATCTTCTTTTTTTCTCACCTCTTGGATGGTTGTATTGCCCGACCAATCTGAGGAAGCCAGCACACACCTCAAGGCAGTTTATATCAATAATTTTATTAAATACATTGAGTGGCCCGAAGAAGCAAAATCGGGTAATTTTATTCTTGGTGTTTTGGGCACTAATTCGGTTTTGAATACTGAACTTCAAAAAACAGCAGCAAGTAATAACAAGAAACCCGAAAACAGAAAAATAGAAATAATGAACCTGGCAGCAACATCGGATGCTGGTAAATGTCACATCGTATATATTCTTCCTGACAATTCAACCCAATTGGGTGATGTGGTTTCAAAGGTAAAAAATAAAAACACTTTGATTGTAACAGAAAAACCTGGAATGACAGAACTGGGAGCAGGGATAAATTTTGTGATAGTTGAAAATAAATTGAAATTCGAATTAAATAAACAGAATATAGAAAATCATAAGTTGAAAGTAGCTTCAGCATTGGTAAATTTCGCGGTGCATTAAAGTAGTAAAAATGTTAAATTGTAGAAAAATAATAATTATTGGAATATTGCTTTTAAAAGCAGTGCTTTCTTTTGCTCAGGAGGACAAGGTTATTGTTGCATATAACTTTTTGAAGAATGGAAATTTGGATAGTGCAAAGGTTGTTATTGATTTAGCTGTTGCAGATACTGAATCTGTTAACGATGGACAAGCTTGGTATATAAGGGGGTTTGTGTATAAATCGATATACACACTTAGAGAAAAAGGAAACAGGCAATCACCATTGCGTTTGGAAGGACTAAACTCATTTAAGAGGTCATTGCTTATTGATACAGCTACTGAGAATGTAACTAGAAATATTGGTGGAATCAAATACCTTTCTTCAACACTTTTTAATGATGTTGTTACAAGCCTAGATACAATAAATTATAAAATCGCAATGGAGAATTATGATATTTTTAAAGACTATCTCAAATTGGTGGATACTTCAAAAGCAACATGGAAGCAGTATGATATTAAGTTTCTTTTAGCTCTAGCAACTGTCTATTCTCAGATTTATGAAAATGACAGGAAAGGGAAATCGGAATTCTTGAACTTAACAAAAGAAACCTATGACAAGGTATTAGCCTTGGACCCTAAGAATTATCAGGCTTTCTTTAACATGGGGATATTATATTACAATCAGGCAGTTAATTTGATTACACAATCGGAATATGATATAGATATTGTTGCGTTAAATGATATACAGGATAATTCAATGAAATTATTTAAAGATGCGGTTCCATTTATGGAAAAGGCAAATGAGTTGGAGCCAATGCGGAGAGAAACCTTACAAGGATTATCTGGTATATATTTTAGTCTGAATGATACCGAAAAATCGAACCTGTACAAGAAAAAATTACAAGAATTAGGAAATTAAAAAAAGCAATAACAGCATTTATGAAATTTAGATTTACAATAGGAAGAAAAATAGGATTAGGATTTGGCATTATCCTGTTCTTATTTATTGTGGCTTCGGTTCTCACAAACTCTACACTTTCTAATAGTCGTACAAAGACAGACCAGGTAACAGAAAAAATTAATCCTTCGGTTGAATCCCTTAAGGAGTTGAACTATCAACTGATGCGTTCTAAATTATTAATAACAAAATGGTTTTATGTTCAAACGGGAGAGGACGCATCGGATAAAAAGGAATTACGAAATCTGCTTGACAAAGAATATCCTAAACTTAGAGAAAAAATAAGAAGTTTTTCTGCGAATTGGAGTATAGAGGAAAAGGGAATTATTGAAGATATCTTTTTGAAAACAGAGCAGATGTTTGCGAGTTACAAGGATGATATAATGAGTCAGCTAAATTCATTTGCTACCTATGATGATGCTGGAGTAATATTTGTTGTTCGGGGACCTTTTGACGAATTGAATTTAAAGTTTGAAAGTATAAAAGATAATCTTGCCAGCCTTATAGATAAGCAGAAAGCTAATGCAATTGACAATTCAACAGAAATGCTGGATTCGTTCAGCACATTGCAACAGGTGGTTATTGGGTTAGGATTTATCCTTGTATTGGGTGGGATATTGATTGCAGTTTTCACGGTACGTTCTATTGTTCGTCCGATATATCAATTGAAGAAGATGCTAATCCTGATGGGGAAAGGAGTTTTGCCTCAGGAGAAAATTAAGAACAGAAAAGATGAAATTGGAGAAATGTCAGTTGCCTTAAACGACTTGGTGGATGGAATGTCTAGAACAACTGAGTTTGCAAGAGAGGTAGGTTCGGGTAATTTTATTTCACATTATCAGCCATTAAGTAACGAAGATACTTTGGGAGCCGCTTTGCTTAAAATGCGTGAAGACCTTCGTGAGAATGAAAGAATATTGGAAGCAAAAGTTATTGAAAGAACGGAGCAGGTGGTTCGCCAAAAAGAAGAAATAGAAACGCAGAACCAGGAGTTAGAAGTTTTATATAAACATGTAACAGATAGTATCAGATATGCAAAACGTATTCAAGAAGCAATACTCCCTCCTGATAGTTTGGTGAAGCGATTGCTTCCAAATTCATTTGTATTATATAAACCCAAGGATATAGTAAGTGGAGATTTTTATTGGATAGATGAAAAAGAAGACAAAACAATGTTTGCAGCAGTTGATTGCACTGGGCATGGTGTTCCGGGAGCATTTATGTCAATTGTAGGTTATAATCTTTTGAAACATGTGGTGAACAATAATAATTTCACAAAACCATCCTTAATTCTGGATGGATTGAATGAAGGCGTAAGCGAAACCCTTCATCATGGTCACGAAGAGGCTCAGGCTAAAGATGGTATGGACATTAGCTTTTGTACAATAAATTTTAAAACTTTTGAATTGGAGTATTCGGGAGCATATAATCCTTTATATATTGTTAGAAACGGAGAGTTGCTTCAAACCAAAGCAGATAAATTTCCAATTGGTTTATTTGTTGGTCAGGAAAGAAAAAAATTTACGAATCATAGTGTTCAATTACAAAAAAATGATTGTGTGTATATTTTCTCTGACGGATATGCTGATCAGTTTGGCGGACCTGATGGCAAAAAATTCATGGCGAAAAATTTCCGAGATCTATTATTGAGTATCTTTGAAAAGCCAATCAATAATCAAAAGGAAATTCTAAATAATACTATAGAAGAGTGGCGTGGTCATCTGGACCAAGTGGATGATATTTTGATTATTGGAGTGAAAATATAAAGCTCTGTCCACCTTATTTCTTTGCATCCCCTTTCTTTTTTAAACAATTTTGGTTGGTAATTACCAAAATATTCCTATTTTTAAACCGAAAAAAAAAGAAGTTGTTTTGTTTACTCATTTGTAAGGGTGTTCAGTTTTTTTTCAAAGTTGTCAATTTTGCAATTCTGCTGATGACAAATATTTCCGAGAGGTGTTTTAATAAATAAAAAAAATAATTAAACACATTTGAAACTTTTATTTCAAATGTGCGTACAACAAGTAACTTATAAAATATTAGAGACATGAAAAAAACGGTACTACTACTCATTGCATTTGCAGTTGTTACAATAAAAGCATTTGCACAAGCCCCACCCCAAGGAATCAATTATCAAGCAGTGGCAAGAAATATTTCTGGAAATTCTTTGTCGTCCACCAACCTCACTGTTCGGTTTTCCATTCACGATTTATCAGCAGCAGGTACTATTGTGTATGAAGAAACGCATACTACTATCACCAACGTGTATGGATTATTTACACTGGTAATTGGTAATGGAACAGTTATTACTGGTACTTTTCCTACAATTAACTGGGGAGTTGGATCTAAATATTTAGAAGTTGAAGTAGATGACGGAGGAGGATATGTAAGTATGGGAACGACACAAATGATGAGTGTTCCTTATGCTTTGTATGCTGGCAATGTTGTTGGTGGAGGAACAGGACCAACTGGACCTACCGGAGCGGCAGGAACCAACGGTACAAATGGAACGAACGGAACCAATGGAACTGCAGGTGCAACTGGAGACACAGGAGCTACAGGTGTAATCGGTGCAACCGGAGATACCGGAGCAACAGGCGCGGCAGGGACAAATGGAATAAATGGAATTGATGGTGCAACAGGAGCAACCGGTGACGTTGGCGCAACTGGAGCAGCAGGAACTAATGGCACCAACGGCACTAATGGTAGTAACGGAACGAACGGAATTGATGGTGCAACGGGTGCAACAGGAGATGTTGGAGCAACTGGAGCAGCAGGCACTAATGGAACAAATGGTAGTAACGGAACAAATGGAATTGACGGTACAACGGGTGCAACAGGAGATGTTGGCCCAACTGGAGCGCCTGGAACTAATGGCGCGAACGGAGCTAATGGTAGTAACGGAACGAACGGAATTGATGGTGCAACAGGCGCGACAGGGGTTACAGGAGATTTAGGAGCAACAGGAGCCACTGGAACAAATGGTTCAAACGGAACCAATGGAGCATTAGGTGCAACCGGAACAAATGGAACTAACGGAACGAATGGAGCATTAGGAGCTACAGGAGCTACAGGAATTGACGGAGCAATTGGAGCCACAGGTACAAACGGAACAAATGGTTCGAACGGAACTAACGGAGCAGTAGGAGCTACAGGTGCGACCGGAACAAATGGTTCGAATGGAACCAACGGAGCAACAGGTGCTACAGGAACAAATGGAACCAACGGAATTGATGGTGCAACAGGTGCGACAGGGGTTACAGGAGATTTAGGAGCAACAGGCGCAACCGGAACAAATGGTACAAACGGAACCAATGGAGCATTAGGTGCTACAGGTGCAACCGGAACAAATGGTTCGAATGGAACCAACGGAGCAACAGGTGCTACAGGAACAAATGGAACCAATGGAATTGATGGTGCAACAGGTGCGACAGGGGTTACAGGAGATTTAGGCGCAACAGGCGCAACCGGAACAAATGGTTCGAACGGAACAAATGGAACTAACGGAGCATTAGGCGCTACTGGAATAAACGGTTCAAATGGAACTAATGGAGTAGCAGGTGCAACAGGTGCAACAGGAAATGATGGTGCAATTGGCGCAACTGGAACAAATGGTTCTAATGGAAGTAATGGTGCGGTAGGTGCAACAGGTGCAACAGGAAATGATGGAGCAATTGGTGCAACAGGCACAAATGGTTCGAATGGAAGCAACGGAGCAATAGGAGCAACAGGTGCTACTGGAACAAATGGAACCAATGGAGCAGTTGGTGCAACAGGAAATGATGGCGCAATTGGTGCAACCGGAACAAATGGTACAAACGGAACCAATGGAGCATTAGGAGCAACAGGCGCAACAGGCGCAACCGGAACAAATGGTTCGAACGGAACAAATGGAACTAACGGAGCATTAGGCGCTACAGGTGCTACCGGAACAAATGGTACAAACGGAACTAATGGAGTAGCAGGTGCAACAGGTGCAACCGGAACAAATGGTTCGAACGGAACTAACGGAGCATTAGGCGCTACAGGTGCTACAGGAACAAACGGAACTAATGGAACTAACGGAGCAACAGGTGCAACAGGAACGAATGGTTCAAATGGAACAAATGGAGCAGTAGGAGCAACAGGTGCAACAGGAAATGATGGTGCAATTGGCGCAACTGGAACCAATGGTTCGAACGGAACTAATGGAGTAGCAGGTGCAACAGGCGCAACCGGAACAAATGGTTCGAACGGAACAAATGGAACTAACGGAGCATTAGGCGCTACAGGTGCTACAGGAACAAATGGTACAAACGGAACTAATGGAGT
>CANIQT010000011.1 GCA_947469885.1 Bacteroidota bacterium | reverse complement strand
TTCGAAATTTATAAGGTAGGAGTTGGTCTTGCTTATGTTCGTGTTAAAAGAAATACCGATGTGTATTTACATCACTGGAGGTATTCGCCTGACGGCATTAACTGGACACGTTTGCCTGACACCAAAGTGGTGAGTATTGTAGTTGTTGATTTGCCTCTTGCAAAAGATGCTTATTTTGAACATGCAACAACCATGAAAGGGGAACAAACCAATAGGGTTAGCATTATTACTGAAGAACCCGCTTGGTCCGACTCCATTTCAGCAACCATTCCAAAGAGTTAATTGGTAGGTAAGGTTTAAGTCCCGGTAAGAATTTCAGCGTTTTTACTGGGATTTTTTTTGCCAAAAACCAGCGTTTGTTCAACTCCTTATAGAGTTGGAGCAACTCCTTATAGAGCTGAAGCAACTCCTTGTAGAGTTGAAGCAACTCCTTGTAGAGTTGGAGCAACTCCTCATAGAGTTAGAGCAACTCCTTATAGAGTTGGAGCAACTCCTCATAGAGTTGGAGCAACTCCTTATAGAGTTGGAACAACTTGGGTTTTTTCAATAAACTGTGTCAGTTGAACGAGCCTATTCACAGTACCAAAACCACTTTATTGCATCCAAATTGTTATCCTGAGTTTATCGAAGGACATAAAAATCACTTTTAAAGTGTCTTTATTTTTCAGAATCCCTAACCTGAAACAAGCCATAGTTAATTGTTAAAGAGCCAATTACCTTTTAAACCCAATAGCCATAGTGCCAAAACCATTTTATTGGGTTTCAGAGCTATAGGCGATTCCCTTATTTTTTACCCTTTTTTGCCTTGGAAACACCAGTAAAAGGCTGAATTTTATTTTTAAGAAAAAATAATTGTTTGGAAATGTGGGGAAATTGTTATTCCGTAGATAGTATGTTTAGGTTTCGCAGCACTTAACGAGACTGGAAATTGAAGAAGTCTTCCTTTGCCTACTCAAAGGTTTTTTTGTTTAAGGGGCAGAATATAGGCCTGTATTTAATTAAGTCGTACTCCAAATGGAATATGTTAAATTTTTTGCGGGATACTTTATATATGACCTTCAAAACGATAATCTGGGCCATATAAACAAATAAAAGTAAAAAAGCGTGACACTTAAGTGTCAAAATGAAAAATAATAAATGTAGTCTTTTTTCAAAACAATTGAGTGTTTTCAGAGGTTTTGGTAATAATCTAAAGTGTTTACGAGTGGCAAAATTGCCACTCTCAAATAATTTAATGCTGTTATTGGTGTTTTTCGGCCACAACTCAAAAGGAAAGAACACCAACGCTTCGCAAAAGATTGTAAGGATATGTTTCGGTAGAGCATCGCGTTAAGATTTACTAACTCTGAACAAAGATGCATAAAAAAGCAGGGTCTTAATTTTGCTTACCGATAACGTATTCGCAGCTACAAGAGGTAGGCGATTTCGAAGACCAAAACTGTCTGCCAGCATTGAATCCCGAAGTTTCGGGACACAACGCTTCATTTAACGACTAAACCGCCAATTTCATGCATGAGCTGTTATATGCTGCAACCAATACCTTGCTTTTTCGTTCCAACTATCTTAACGGCCCCTGTTCTTCAAATTATATTTATTCTCAACAATCGCAAATTTTGCCTGAACTTATGTTGATTTTTTGATTGGAATTGAAAAAGCAAACATAGAGCCTTCATTTAATTTACTTTCAACAGTCATAGCACCGCCCTGAATGTCAACTAATCGTTTTGCGATAGCTAACCCGAGCCCTAAACCGCCATGTTTTCTATTGTTATGATCTTCAACCTGTTTAAATCGGTTAAAAATGGTGTCCAGATTATCTGCAGATATTCCTATTCCGGTATCTGTCACCGAAAACTCTAATAAAGAATTTTCATTTTTAAAAACCCGGACACACACATTTATTGTCCCTTTTTCTGTGAACTTAATAGCATTATCAATAAGATTATTTATAATTTGTATAAGTCGTGTTTGGTCGCCAACCAAAATATCTTGGACATCTTTATCAATGGTAAATAGTAAAGCAAGATTTTTTTCTTCGGCCTTTTCTTCGAACATTATATTAATCTTTTGAAAAATTTCCCGAATACTGAAATTGTTTTCTGTAAAGGTCATTGTTCCCGCTTCGATCATTGACATATCAATTGTATCGTTAATAATGGTCAACAGATTTTCTCCGGCTGTTTTCACTATGCCCACATATTCTTTTTCTGTTGCGCCTAATTTCCCTTTTAATAAAACATTCGAAAACCCCAAAATCGCATTTAATGGAGTACGTATTTCGTGGCTTATAATAGAAAGAAAAGCATCTTTTAAATTAGCTGACTCTTCGGCTTTTTGCGTGGCTTTTTCCGCAATATTTTTTCTTTCAATCAATTCATTTTCTATTCGCTTTTGGTTTGTTAAATCGCGAATAAGCCTTTCCATTTCTTCCTTTTGACGCAATAATTCATAATTTTTTTTATATAGTTCCGCAAAAACAGCCACTTTTGCTTTTAGTATTTCAGGAGAAAATGGTTTAATCATATAATCAACTGCACCCGCTTTATATCCTTTGAAGATATGAACATGACTATCCATACTCGCTGTTAAAAAAATTATCGGAATATGTTTAAGTGTTTCGATTCCGCGAATTAATTCTGCTGTTTCAAATCCATCCATCTCAGGCATTTGCACGTCCATCAAAATGATGGAAAAATCTTGCTGTTGAAGAAGAATCTTTAATGCTTCAGTGCCTGAATTTGCTTTCACACATATATAATGCTCGCTGGAAAGAATTACTTCTAAAGCAAATAAATTTTCCGCCTTATCGTCTACCAATAAAATTTTACCAGGGTTATTTGTTTTCATTTTTAATTTAAATTATTGTTCTTATTGTTACGTCATTACGAGGGTTTTTCGCCCGAAGCAATCTCATTCTTGTAAGTGAGATTGCTTCACTCCACTGCGTTACGTTCGCAATGACGTTATCCTATTTACTCAACCACACACGCATCAAGGACAAGAAGCGTTCTATATCAATAGGTTTAGTAATGTAATCGTTGGCTCCCGCATCAATACATTTCTGTTTGTCTTCTTTCATCGCTTTTGCTGTGAGTGCAATTACCGGTAAGTTCTTGAATTTCGCCTGCGATCTTATTTTTCGCATAGCCTCGTAACCATCCATTTCGGGCATCATAATATCCATCAATACCATGTCAATGTCAGGATGTGTATCTAACAGTTCCAGCGCGTTTTTCCCATTTTCCGCTTTTATTATTTCCATTCCGCGTTCAGTTAATATTTTTGATAATGCAAATAAATTGCGCATATCATCATCTACCAATAATATTTTTTTAGAATGAAACACGGTTTCTTTATCATACAAATTATGTATGATAGTTTGTTTTGATTTCGGTAAATTACTGATTGTCCTATGAAGGAAGAGTGCGGTTTCATCCAGTAATCGCTCTTCCGATTTTATACCCTTAATAATAATTGTTTCGGCATATTTCTGAAGTTCATTGTTTTCTTCTTTTGTAAGCTCTTTGCCGGTGTACACAATAATAGGAGGAATGCTTTGACCTTTTAGTTTTTCCAGCTGATGTATGAGGTCAAATCCACTCATATCAGGCAAGCCAATATCCAGTATAATACAGTCGATATGGTTCTGTTCAAACAGAATCAATGCTTCTTTGCCGGTTCCTGCTTCCAAACATTTTACATCACCATTGCCAATGATTATTCGCATGGCTTTTCTGGAATTTTCACTATCCTCAATAATCAGCAAATTCTTAATTTTCCTGCTGAGAAAATTTTCAATTTTTGTAAACGTTTCTTCAAGATCTTTTTTCTTTATTGGTTTCATGAGATACTCAACTGCACCTTCTTTGATTGGTTCCAGTGAACGTTCAATTGCCGAAATAATATGCACTGGTATATGCCTTAGGTTTGGATTTGCTTTTAATTCAAGTAATACACTATGCCCGTTAATACCCGGCAAGCCAATATCAAGAATGATTGCCTGCGGTTTGTATTTGGAGGCAAGCAATAAACCATCTTCCCCGCTTGCAGCGGACAAACATTTGAATCCTTTATTGTTGGCTTGCTTTAAAAGTACAGAAGCAAATTCAAGATCGTCTTCAATAATGAGTACGACCTTATCGTCTTTGGTAATTGTACTTCTGTCATCCGCTACGCTCGGATAATTCAGAAATTCGGCCTCATTTGCAGTACGGAGTTTATGCGAAACAGGTTTCAAGGTATCTGTTCTGATAGCTTGTTCTTCAGGATGAATTTCCAATGGAATAATGAGAGAAAAAGTAGAGCCCTCGTTTAATTTACTACTCAATTTAATTTCAGCTCCCAATAATTTTGCGAGTTCCCGTGAAATGGAGAGACCTAAACCTGTACCACCATACTTTCTGGAAGTGCCTCCTTCCGCCTGTTGAAAGGCTTCGAATACCGCCATTTGTTTATCCTCTTTTATTCCTATACCGGTATCGGTAACAGAAATGATTAACGTGGTTTCCGAATTTCGGTTAATACTTAAACTTACACTTCCTTTTTCTGTAAATTTTATGGCGTTGGAGATAAGATTTTTCAATATCTGATTCAAACGTTGTGAATCAGTGCGAATGGATTGGGGTAGTCCTTTATCCAATGTACAAGTCAGCTTCAATCTCTTTTGTTCAGCTTGATGTTTGAAATCGCGCATCAGATTATCTGTAAAACCTTTCAATGATACGCTTTCAATATTTATTGCCATTTTCCCGGCTTCAATTTTAGAGAGATCAAGCACTTCATTAATTAACACAAGCAAATCATGACCACTTTTATAAATTATCTCTGCACTTTCAACCTGAATGAAATCCAGATTATTTTTTCTGTTTTCCGATAAATCTTTTGACAAAATAAGTAAGCTGTTAAGCGGTGTTCTTAATTCATGCGACATATTTGCAAGAAATTCTGATTTATACTTGCTGCTTATTTCAAGCTGTTTTGTTTTTTGTTCAATGTCATTTTTTGAAGCTTCCACCTCTTTGTTTTTCTCTTCCAGCGATTGCGTCTGTTCTTCCAGTTCTTCGTTTGACATCTGTAATTCTTCTTGTTGGGCTTTCAGATTTTGCGCCTGTTCTTCCAACTCTTCATTCATTTGTTTCAACTCTTCCTGCTGCGATTGAAGTTCTTCAGTCTGAACCTGCGTTTCTTCGAGCAATTCCTGTATTCGTTTTCTTGAAACTGCTGAATTAACACTAATAGCGATACTGTCCATAGAAGCATTTATAAATTCTTTTTCCGTTTCACTGAAATCATTAAGACTTCCTATTTCTATTACACCTACTGTTTTACCTTCAAAAATAAATGGAGTAATGAGCAAATTCTTTGGTTTGGCGTTCATAACGGATGATGTGATGCGGATTTGATTTTCGGTTAAATCTGTTAAAGAAATTTGTTTTTGTTCACGGGCAGCTTGACCGATCAAGCCTTCATTTAGTGTAAATTTTCGTTTGGTTTCTTCGGGAGACAAAAAAGCATATTGTCCGCTGAGCACCAGTGCACTTTCGTTATCATTAAACTGATAAACAGCCCCAATGTTCGCTTTTAAGTAGGTGCATAAAAAACTAATGGTATTGCCTGCAAGCTCTTCAATACTTTGGTCACCTTTTAAGGTTGAATTGAGTTGGTTTTGCCCGGCAGTTAACCAATTATGTTTTTCATTTGCGGCTGTTGTTTCACGTAATGAGCGTGTCATCTTCTTTAAAGAATTACCTAAGATATCCTTATCTGAACGAGGTGTCAGGTCATTGGCATAATCTCCCGAAGCAACGTTGTTGGCATTTTCGGTTATTTCGCGGAAACTTTCATTCACACTAACCAATGAATTAAATAAAGGTTTTAATTCATCATTTGTAGAATCTTCCAGTTTGTCATTTGTAAATTCACGGCTGGCAATTTTTTCAGCTTCTTTGGCTATCACCGAAATTCGTTTTGTAATGCTCTGAATAATCCAGTAGGAAATGATAATCGCTATTAAGAGACTTGCAATAATTAAACCGATAATTAAACTAATGGCCGCAGTATAATTCGCATTATTTTCTTTTTTAGCATTCTCCATGCTCAATTGATTCTTATCAACGAGCCTCTGTAGCTGACTTCTTGCCTCATCTCTTACTTTCAACCCATTCTCATTAGAAATTTTTGTTGCTTCCTCATATTCATTCTTCATTACCAATGAAATGATGTTCCTGAGATCGGGTTGATAACTGGCCCAAGTGGTTTCAAATTCTTTCAGAATGACTTTTCCTTTATCATCAACCAATTCCTTCAACTCTTTTGATTTTTTATCAATAGTTTCTATTTGACGATAAATTTTATCTTTAAAATAGTCCTTTTGAGTAAGATCTTTGTTCAGAATAATATTCTTTTCATGGCGGGCAGCTTCCAGCATAGCGATCATTACTTCATTGGAAAGATTTACTTTTTTTGAATATACATCTACAATATTTTGCATCCGATTATTGGATTCAGACAATTTATTAGTCATAAAAACTGCTATAGAAATGAGTAACACTAAAATGATAGTGAAGCCTCCAATTAATTTACTCTTGATTGTTAAATTCATAAGGGTCAATGTTATTGTTTATCTAATTTTATTAATAACTTAATTATATCCTCCAACGATAAAATATAATCCGGTTGAATAGCAGATATAGCAGCTATAGGCATATAATCAGCTTCAGCTGTTTTCGGATCTTGCACAATCGTTAAGCCACCACATTCTTGTATTCTTTTTATTCCATTTGTTCCATCACTATTAGAACCTGTAAGTATTATTCCAATCAACTTGTTTTTATACATTTCGGCAGCCGATTCAAATAATACATCAATTGATGGTCTTGCATAATTTACCGGTTCATCAATTGTAAGTGAAAAAGTTTTATTTTTTTCGATCAACAAATGATAATTAGGTGGCGCGAAATAAACTTTTCCGTTTTCAATTTTTTCTTTTTCATCTGCTTCTTTTATATCAATAGTATAAGTTCCATTTAACAGTTGTATCCATTGGCTATCTGAATGTGCACTAATATGCTGCACAATAATAATCGGAGTTTTGAAACCCTTTGGCAAATGCGAAAACATGATTTTCATCGCTTTCATTCCTCCCGATGAAACTCCTATTACAATTGCTTCGTAACTCATCCTTCCAAAGCATTAGCTAATTGATATTTCTTTTTAAATATTTTTTGTTTTTTATCTACGTCCTTGTATTCCTCATAAAAATCTGTAAAGCGTAAACCTTCTTTTGAACCTAAACATAAAACACCGCCATTAATGAGACTATTGTAAAAAAGCTTTTGCACTTTGTTTTGTAAATCTTTTTCAAAATAAATTAAAACGTTTCTGCATAATATTAAGTGTACTTCTGCAAATACACTATCGGTAACTAAATTATGATTTGCCCAGACAATATTTTTTTTCAAAGATTGATTCATAATCACATTGCCATAATTGGAAGTATAATAACTTGATAAAGATTCTTTTCCTCCTGATAATTGATAATTAATAGTATATTCTTTTATCATTTTATTCGAAAAAATTCCTTCTTTCGCTTTGTTCAAGGCTTGTTGATTAAAATCTGTTGCATAGATTGTGGTTCTGTCATACAAACCCTCTTCCTGCATAATAATGGCCATTGAATATGCTTCTTCGCCTGTAGCACACCCGGCATGCCATATTTTTATAAACGGATAGGTTTTTAAAATTGGTATCACGTAGTCTCGTAATGATTTATAAAAACCGGAATCACGAAACATTTCAGTTACCGTTATTGATAAATCCTGTAAAAGTTGTGAAGCAATTGTTTCATCCTTTAGCACCATAGATTGTATTTGAGAAACATCTTTTAATCCCGACATTGACATCCTATTCATGATCCTACGCCTGATGTGTGCTTCGGAATACTGCCTAAAATCATAACCATATTTCTGATAAATGGCTTGTAATAACGATGAAATTTCAAATTCAGACAAGTCTTTATTTCTCATTTGACACTACAAACTAATTTTCATAAGCGTCAAAGGTGAGTGTTTCAATTGCAATAAGTATTACACAATTTTTTGAAAAGTTACATAATTCACACTTTTTTTTATCTATAGGTAATAAACATGATTGTCGATTCTGTTTTCAATAAGTTGAAATTCTATTAATTACAGATGTATACCGAATTAGGGTTCATTTGGTATTGACGAGAAAAATTTACCATTATTAGATCAGATTCTTTAGTTAGGAGTTTTCTATTATGAAACAATGAAAGAAAAGTAAATTAGGACTAATGAATCATCGAATAAACCCAATACTTTTGCAGGCACATGTACTTTTTTGCCATCACACAGAACTAAGCAAAAAAATCAAAAGGACCTGCAAGCCGACTCACTTAGACACAATACTGCGGACAGCCACGACACGACTGAAAAAGAACAACGAACGCATAACAAGGACTGTGATTAAAAACAAGCTTTTTTAGAGAAATATTTTTCATCACAAGGCACTTCTGTTCTCGTAATTGCTACATATTTTTTTGTCAGTTATTACTTACAGCTATCAGAGCCAGTTTTCCGTTTTTCCCAGTTGGGCGTAGGGTCTCCCTACGTCCTGTTTAACCAGCACCCTGCCGCTTACTTTAAAGGAAAATAAATAAAACCGAAAATAAATTAAATAAATTATAGTGGGATGCTAAGTTTAACTGGTGTTTGCTTTTTATGTTTTAAATAAAACGCAACAATACAATTCATTTCATATACCACTATGATAATTTACATCCATCTTAGCTAATTTAAGTACCCACAATCTATTGTCGATAATGGTTTTTACAACATGGTGTTTATCGTTGTGGTTAAATATATGGCAGAAGTTGAACATTTCGCTATGTATAGTGGATGCAATAAACCTTTTTAGCTTTTCGGTATCATACTTTACATTTTCGTACCTGTATCTCAAACCGCTTATATCAGAATGAACAAAAAGTATTGATAAACTGCCATCAACGGCTATATCAAAGGTTACTTTGTAAAAGCGGTCAGAATAATTATTTACGAACATGTAATTCAGTTTTTGTGCATCGTATTCCTTTTCAAAAAGGATACAAATGCAAGGGAGTTTGTTTTCGGGTAGTTTTAATATTAGTTCAAAATTCATTAAACAAAAATACTAATATATGTAGTAAATAATTGCTAAAATATGTAGCAAATTAAAAATTGTTGATAAATTCTCAGTTCGAGCTGGGAGTAGGGTCTCGTTCAGTCCTCTTTAGCAGGCATCCTGCCGCTTACTTTAAAGGGGGAAAAACAAGACTGAAAATAAAATTAAATAAAACCTTGTTGGATACTTTTTATAAAGGAGCAACTATTAAATAAGTACATTTTTTTGGGATATAATAAATAAAAGATATTGAAACGACTTTTACCTGAGCTCGAAAATAAAATTTCGGAAATTGAAAACAGGATAGAAAACGATCCGGGTTTTGTAACTGAATATAAATTTAATGGATTACTATTAGCTTCTAACTCATCCAAATTAATATCAATAGGAATGAGGCCTGGATGTTGTTGATGCAGTAGTCTAAACAATTGAACTAGTAATTTTGAAACTATTTATCCAACCAGTTTTTAAAAGCATTCACCCTCTCGCGGCTTACTATAGCATCTTCATCGGTTAAGTCACCAGCAGTTAATTTAAGTCGGCTATTGAAATGCGGATTTATTTTATTAATACTATTGATGTTTATAATCACTTTTCTGTTTATCCTGAAAAATAGTTCAGGTGATACTAATTCTTCCAGATTGTCCAACGTGTAATCTAACGTATATCTTTTATTAGTTACAGTAACAAGCATTACCAAACTGTCTTCAAAAATAAAATGTGCTATGTCTTCTGATTTTATAGAAGAAATAGTATCTCCCATCTTTACCATAAATCGGTTTTTATATTGTTTGGTAATAGTGTTGTAAGCATTGGCAATATCCTCTATCACGCTCGATTGATAAATGGTATTCAACTTTTTAAATTTATCCAATGAAACTTTTAAATCATCTATGGCAATTGGTTTTAAAAGATAATCGACACTGTTCAGCTTAAATGCTTTTATGGCATACTCATCGTAAGCAGTGGTGAATATAACAGGTGTTTCTATTTTTATTTTGGCAAATATTTCAAAACTCAATCCGTCTGCCAGGTGTATGTCCACAAACAGAAGGTCTGCTTTAATGCCACTGTTAAATGTTTCTATACTTTTTTTTACTGAATCAATGCTTGTAATAATTTCGATGGAAGAATCAATTTTTTTTAAAAGCCGCTGAAGGTGCTCAGCAGAAAGCTTTTCGTCTTCTATAATAATTGCTTTCATTTAGTATTTAATAATGGAAGTTTTACAATAAAATTTTCTTTATCCATGATAATTTCTACTTCTTTTTCAGAATAAAATTTATACCGGTCTTTTATATTCTGCAATCCTGTTTTAGAGCCCGGTTCCGGATTGGTGCGTAGTTGAATATTATTAGCAACTATCAGTTCATTATTTTTTGCAACTATTGAAACCGCCAATGGCAATTCGGAAGAAACTTCGTTGTGTTTAATTGTGTTCTCAATCAACATTTGTAACGACATTGGCGGAATCAACAGACGAAGGCAATCGTCTTCAATAGTAAAATCAAATTGGATGTTTTTATCGAATCGAATCTGGAGCAGGTAGGTGTAAGACTTAATAAATTCAAGCTCGGTAGCCAATGTTACCAGTTCACTGCTTTTATTATCCAAAAGGTAACGATATACTTTTGAAAGCTGATTAATAAAATCAACTGATTTATCGGGGTCGGTATAAACAAGAGAAGACAGTACACTTAGGTTGTTAAACAGAAAATGCGGATTGACTTGATTCTTGAGATTTTGCAATTGTGCCTGTACACTTTCGGTTTTGTATTTTTCAACATCCACCAACGATTGTTTCCATTGCCTGAAAAACTGTGTGCTTATTTCAATGGAAAGAATAATAACTGTTACGAGCAAGCCTATCAACAAACAGCCCACCATCAGGCCTTCGCGCTTATCGTCAGGTATTCTGCAAACATACGTATCGAAAAACACCATTGGAAAATAAATAGCGAGCACACTAAAAACCAATCCCAATGAAGTATGAGTCAGCAATCGTTTTCCGGGATTTTTTACCCACGGAAATTTTTGGTTCATCACATGGTCTATTCTCAAATTACCTTCCCACACGATGATGGTAATAATTATGGAGGTGAGAAAATCATACAACCTGTTGTGATTGATGTCTGGGTTGGGCATTACCGAATGAAGAAGCAGGGAGATAACAATCCCTGCTAAAATCATATAAATAAACCTGCTTTTGTTTTTACGCACGGTGTAAAATTAGTAATTTATTAATCGAAGACCTCACCCCTGACTTCTCCTTCCTTTCGACAAGCTCAAGGAACGAAGAGAGGTGGAGCAAGGACTAACGTATTTTTTAAAACTGAACCTTGTAAACAAAGTTAGGGAAGAAACCAATCTGGTAAGCAGTATTTATCTGATTGGTCACCGGATTGTATCGCTCTGCAAAAACATTTTTATTGTTGGTTACATTTTGAACATCAAAAAATAAAGATTGAGAAAGCTTGCGTTTTTTTGAGTTAACCGTAATTCCTGCTTTAATATCTAACCTGAAAAAATCAGGGTTGCGTTCCGAAAAAGCATAGTCATCTCCTTTCAGTACTTCGTGATGTGCAGCCTGCGAAGCAGCCAAATCAACCGGTGTATAATACCGCCCACCTGCCTGTGTCATTTTAACGTCTATATTAAAAGAGTTCCTTTTTTGTTTGCCGAGTTTAAACTCTTTACCTATTAAAATATTGTAAACATAATTTCCGTTAAATGCAGTATTGCGCTCTTTAGCATCACTGCCTTTGTATTTACTTTCGTATAAAGTACCTGTTATTAAACCATAATATCCTTTGCTGAAAAACTTTTCCAATGTTAGTTCCACTCCGTAATTAGTTCCTGTGCCAGTGTTAGCGAGGTAACCCTGTTCGGTAGGGTTAAAAATTGCGCCCACATTTAGCATCGAAAAGCTACTTGGTGTGGTGGTTACCGGAACATTGTTCAGCATCTGATAAAATGTTTCTAATTTTATTCTCCAGTCTTTTGAGGGCAATACATCGTAACCCAAAACAAAATGCTGACTACGTGTAAAATTAAGGTTCTTGTTCGACTGGTTATAAGTGCCGTCAGCATTCATTGTACGAAAAAAGTAAACATCTGTAGGCTGCATCTGGCTGTGCATTCCGTAACCTATGCTTAAGGAATTCTTTTCGTTTACCTGCAATTTCAATCCTGCACGGGGCTCCACAGAATAAGAATTGTTGAGTGTAAGCAACTGACCGTGCAAACCAATATTCATCGTGAGCTTATCGGTAAAATTATATTTAGCATGTGCAAACCCCTGAATCAGGTAAGTGTAATCATTGAAATCCCATTTCTGATTCCAGGTATTGTTACTCTCCAACGTTTTATAAAACAAATCAAGCGCAATCATTTCGCCAATGCCGCCCACTTTAATAAATAGTTTTGAATTTATTTTTGAATTAAACGAAGTGGAAACTGAATAATGTATTTGTTTGGTAGTGTTCACCATTCTGCGAATAGCCACCGATTCTGTTTTTGAAATGGTATCTTCATTATAACCCGAAGCCGAATAGGTAACGCCTATCACGGTATTAAAATAAGATTTGGTACCCACACGGATAAAATGTTTTACACCTGCCACTCCTATATCACTTGTAAAATAGCTGTCTTTAGTGGGGTCGGCAAACAAATCGGTGCTGTCAATCTTGTCGTGTTTAAATTCAATGTTGCTTTTTCCGCCCAGTCCGAAAAGTGTAAAACGCCCCGCTTTGCTGTATCCACTGTTGATTTTAAACGAAAGGTCCTGATAAAAAGGAGTAGCAGTGGTTCCTATTTTAAGTCCCAGCGATTGAGCAAAACCTGTAAACGAATAGCGATAGGCGATGAGATAAGATGAGCCTTTTGATTTGCTGATGGGTCCCTCCGTCATGGCTTCCAAACCGGTGAGTGCACCAAACTGAATGGTGTGTTCAAATTTTTCGGCATTGCCGGTTCGGAAACCTAAATCGAATACACCGGCATTGGCATTGCCATATTCGGCAGGAAAAGCAGATGTAAAAAAATCAGAGTTCTTCAAAACGTTAGTATTAATAGCACTCACAGGCCCACCTGTGGTACCGATGGTTGAAAAATGATTTGGGTTCGGAACATTTAATCCTTCTATTCGCCAAAGCACACCTGTTGGCGAATTGCCCCGAATAACAATATCGTTTCGCGAATCGTCAGGAGAACTGACACCTGCAAAGTTGGCTGCCAAACGCGAAGGGTCGGAACGGCCACCGGCATAACGGTTTACTTCTTCCATAGAAAACGAACGGCCACTAACGGTTGATAATTCATTATTGGTTTCGTTTTTTTTGGTTCCCGAAATCACCACTTCTTTCAATGAGTTTACATTTTCTTCCAACCCGATATCCAACGATACCTCTTTGCCCGAAGTAACCACCACATTGGGCAACACAATTTCTTTATATCCCATATAGGTCACTTTTAAATCGTAACGCCCCGGGTTCACGTCCGGGAGTTTAAAGTGCCCATCCATATCGGTAGTAGTACCTTTGAGCGGGTCGGAGTTCATAATAATAATGTTGACACCCGGAATAGTTGCCTGACTTTGTTTGTCGGTAATGGTTCCTTTAATGGTTTGTGTTTGGTTTTGTGCAGTTGCCAATGCAGAGATGGCAATGAAGTATCCAAGAATAATTTTTTTCATTTTGTTTTTGTTTGTTTTTTACGCCACAAAAGTAGGTGATGAAAATAAAATGGCGAAACAGAAAACTAATGAGTTGTTGAATTTGGTAGTTGAATTGTAAATGATAAATTGTTTTGGCAGGGGTTGAGGGGAATTTATTGATGCCGATTATATGCAACATGAGCAGGGCGATGCACTGAACAGTGCTATAGAAATGAAACCATCATTACTTTTATTTCTCCATTTTAATTTATGTTTTCGATTTCAGGTTTAAAATATTTTTTGGGAAGCATTTTTATTATTTCGGGTATATCCAATAAGGCATAAATTAATGCAGAGAATTAATATCCGCTTCCCAAGCTGAGCGAAGCGTCTTCGCCACATTCTGTTTAACCGGCATCCTGTCGAAGACAACTTATAAAAATAATTCTCCTTTCGTTGCCGAAAGAGGAGTCACTTTTAATGCTATTTCAATCTTAATAAATACCTTTTGCTTTGATACCTAATTCTACTTTTTTGAGAGCAGTGATGTAAGCAGCAATTCGCATGGTGGTGTTGTATAGTTGTGCATTGTTCCAAACGTGTTCAAATGCAGTGTTCATTGAAGCATCGTGTTTCATATTCACTTCTTCTTCCGACCAGTAGTAACCATAACGGTTTTGCACCCATTCGAAATAAGAAACAGTAACACCTCCACCGTTAGCCAAAATATCTGGAACAACAATAATATTTTTTTCTTTCAAAATTGCGTCTGCTTCGGGAGTAGTTGGTCCGTTTGCACCTTCGATTATTAATTTAGCTTTTACGTTAGCAGCAATGTCTCCAGTAATTACATTTTGCAAAGCAGCAGGTACAAGTATATCTACATCAGCAGTCAACAATTCTTCGTTTTTAATTTCCACCCCGCCAGTAAATCCTTTAAGCACTCCATTGTTTTCTTTTACATAACGTAATGCAGCATGAATCTCAATTCCTTTTTCATTCCAATAAGTAGCAGTATGGTCGCCTATGGCACAAACAATAATTCCGTGGTCGCTAAGCAACCGGGCAGCATGCGCACCTACGTTACCAAAACCTTGTACAGCAGCCGAAACATCATTAGGACTTAAACTCATTTTCTTTAATGCAGCAAGTGTAGCTACCATTACTCCACGTCCGGTGGCGGCATCTCTACCCAATGAACCACCCATTCCTACTGGTTTACCGGTGGTAACAGCAGGATAATCGCCACGGTGTACTTTGTTATACGCATCCACCAACCAAGCCATTTCTCTTCCGCTTGTACCCATATCTGGTGCTGGAATGTCTCGGTCAGGACCAAATACATCTGCCATTGCTATGGTATATGCTTTTGTTAATCTTTCTAATTCGCCCACACTCATTTTGCGTGGGTCGCATTTAATACCGCCTTTTGCACCTCCGTAAGGAAGGTTAGCTACAGCGCATTTAAATGTCATCCAAGCCGAAAGTGCTTTTACTTCATCTTCGCACACATCCATTGCGTAACGGATACCTCCTTTGGATGGTCCTAAAACAGTGGAATGTATGGTACGAAACCCTTCAAATATTTGTACTTTGCCATTGTCCATCATTACAGGAATACTCACTTGTACTTGTTTCTGAGGGCTACGGAGCACATTTGCTACATCTTCAGATAATCCATAAATTTTTGCAGCTACGTCCAATCGTGCTAATACTGCATCAAACATACTGTCGTGTTGTTGTTCGGTCATTGTTGTTTTTGTTTCTGTTGCCATAATTTATAGTTAATTTTCTCTTTCTTTTTAACCGTTTTTATTTTTGGTGGTGCGAATTTATAAAAAATAATAATGTGAGAGATAAGTAAATTGGTTTTGTTGATTTTAATCATATTAATGAACGAACTCTTTAACGAAATATAAGTAAGCAATGATAAAAGGTGTAGCCATGATAAGACTGTCGAAACGGTCTAAAATACCGCCATGCCCAGGTAATAAAGTTCCTGAGTCTTTTACATTGATACTTCTTTTTAAAAGTGACTCCACCAAATCGCCCAATGTACCCATCACAATTAATATGCTTGCAACCACCATCCAATCGGTAAACGAAATGGAAGTGTACCATCCTGAAATAATAAAAACAATGCCATAACTGATAATAGCACCGCCAATGCTGCCTTCCCACGATTTGCCGGGAGAGATGCGCGGAAATAATTTATGTTTGCCAGTTAAAGTGCCAACAATGTAAGCTCCTGCATCGTTGCTCCAGAGTATAAAAAAAATGCCGAACAAAATAGTGAAGCTGTAAATGTCATCAAAAATAGTGATGTAGTTTAATAGCGAAAAAGGGAGGGCTACATATATAATTCCTAAAAGAGTAAAAGCAATGTTGCGAAATGGATGTTCTTTTTTTCGGAACAGCTCAAAAATAAAAACAAGAAAAGTAAAAAGCAAAGAAAAGGTAGGGATTGAAAAAAGTAACAGTCGTCTGGCTACTAAATCGGTATGTTCGTTTACTATAAATACATTGGTTAAAAAAAAGAGTGCACCTGCAATGGTTCCAATTATTTTTTGGGGAAAACTTCCGCCTTTTTGGATGAGGGAATAAAATTCCCATAAACCAAGAATGGTGATAACAAAAAAAAGAATGGAAAAGGAAAGCTGACTGTAATAAGTGCATCCCAATAAAACTGCTACAAATGCGCCTGCGGTTAAGGTACGTGTGAAAAAGTTTTTCAAGAGCGTTTGTTTTTATTCCTCAACAGGAATATCGTCAATTAAAAAAACAAAAACCTCTTTTGGTCCGTGTGCCCCTTGAACCAATGTTTTTTCAATATCAGCAGTTCGGCTAGGACCTGAAATGGTAGAAATCATGGAAGGTATTTTACTTCCATATTTATTCTTAATCAATTTCAAACCATCTTTAATATTATTCACCAATTGAGAAGTGTAAGCAATAACAATGTGGTAATTTGAATAAACAGGAAGTCGTCTGCCGGAGGCTTGTTTGGAAGTAATCATGATGCTTCCGGTACGTGCAATTAAGCACTCGCAAAAAGTGACACCCGCATCGGTATTTAATAATTGTTCTTCGTTATCTGAAAATTTTATTTTCCCCTTTTTAAGAATATCTTTTATGTCAGGTTCGAGACAAAAAACAGTTTTCCAATTATTGTCTTTTGAGAAAAAAACAAAATTTTCAATAAACTCTGTTTCGTTTTCACAGAAAATAAATTTACCATTTAGAGCGGAAAAGTTTTGTGCAAATTGTATTTCAAGCGGCTCGTCAGATGTATGATATATTTCTGACTCCAAATCTACATCACCCATTTCGTGAGTGGATTTGTTGGTTAAAGCCTTTCGGATTTTCTTTAGTATCTTTTCTCTAGAAGTAACGTCTGTCATTTCTTAAAACAAAGTATTTTTTGGAGTTTGATGCTCGTTATTACTTTCTGTTTGTTCAGGTGCCTTATCCTCGGTTTTTTCTATTTTCTTTTTATCCTTTTTCTCCTCCAACTTTTCTTCCATCTTCACTTGCTCAATTATCTGCGTCAGCTCTTTTTCCTGCTCACTTTTTTGTTCTACCTTTACTTCAGCGTTAGTTGAAAAATTTTCAACCTGTTTAACAATTAGCACTTCCTCTTTGTCGTAAGGGCGTTTGCCAAAAATAGATTCTAAATCTTCTTTAAAAATAACTTCTTTATCAAGTAGTTTTTCGGCTAAGAGCTTTAATAGATGTTTGTTTTTTGTAAGAATATCTTTTGCTCGGACATAAGCCAATTCAATCATTTTACTCACTTCCTCGTCTATGGTTTGTGCAGTACGCTCGCTGTAAGGTTTAGTAAATCCATATTCATTAGCTCCTGTAGAGTCGTAATAACTGATGTTTCCAATCTTGTCATTTAAACCATAAATGGTTATCATGGCATACGCTTGTTTAGTTATTTTTTCCAAATCGCTCAACGCACCTGTTGATATTTTACCAAACACAATTTCTTCAGCTGCTCTGCCGCCAAGGGTTGCACACATTTCGTCCATCAACTGTTCGGTAGTGGTAATCTGACGCTCTTCGGGCAAATACCATGCAGCACCCAGAGATCTTCCTCTTGGCACAATGGTTACTTTTACCAACGGACTCGCATGTTCGAGCAACCAACTTACTGAAGCATGTCCGGCTTCGTGATAAGCAATAACTTGTTTTTCGTGAACGGAAATAATTTTATTTTTCTTTTCCAGTCCGCCAATGATACGGTCAACCGCATCAAGAAAATCTTGTTTATGAATTTCTGTTTTGTTCTGACGGGCAGCAATTAATGCTGCTTCGTTACAAATGTTTGCAATATCGGCACCTGAAAAACCTGGAGTTTGTTTCGCAAGAAAATCAACATCAACTGAAGGGTCTAATTTGAGTGGCTTTAAGTGAACTTTGAAAATATCTTTGCGCTCATTCAAATCTGGCATATCCACATATATCTGCCTATCAAAACGACCTGCGCGCATTAAAGCTCTATCCAAAATATCTGCTCGGTTGGTAGCCGCAAGAATAATTACTCCACTATTAGTTCCAAAACCATCCATCTCTGTCAACAATTGGTTCAATGTATTTTCTCGCTCATCGTTTGCGCCCTGTGCAGGCGATTTTCCACGAGCACGACCAATAGCATCTATCTCATCAATAAAAATAATACAAGGAGCTTTTTCTTTTGCCTGTCGGAATAAATCACGAACACGCGAAGCACCAACACCAACAAACATTTCTACAAAGTCGGAACCAGAGAGAGAAAAGAAAGGCACTTTTGCTTCGCCTGCAACTGCTTTTGCTAACAGGGTTTTACCTGTCCCAGGAGGGCCAACTAATAAAGCACCCTTCGGAATTTTTGCGCCCAAAACAGTATATTTTTTTGGGTTTTTAAGGAAATCAACAATCTCTTTTATTTCAATTTTAGCACCTTCCAAACCAGCCACATCATTGAATGTAATATTTACATTGGTGTCTTTATCAAACAAAGTTGCTTTTGATTTACCAATGTTAAAAATTTGTCCAGCACCTCCGCCACCACCCATTCTGCGCATGATGATAACCCAGATAACCACCATTAGCAAAATAGGTAATATCCATCCCAACTGGTCGTACCAACTAGTGCGGTTTTCATTTTCAGCATCTATTCGTTGCTCGGGTGCAAAATCTTTTTGTGCTTCTTTTATCCGGTCGTTAAATGTAGCTACATCAGAAATTTTTACTTTGTAATGTGGTCCGTTGGCATGTTTGTCAAGTTTGTCTCCAGCATACTGTGGTAGTTTAAAATACTCCTGTGCTATTGTAATTTCTGCAATATTCTCAGAAGGAACAATTACAATTTTTACAACATGATGTTGTTTGAGCATTGTTTCTATAAATTCATTAGTGGTTTTTGACGCCAATCCTGTAGAGACACTGTTCATTATTTGCATAGCAATTAATGCTATAGCAATTATTCCGTAAATCCAGTAAAAATTAAACGGTGATTTAGGCAGTTTTGGTTTCTTTGGAGTATTATCCTGTGGATTATTACTTTCTGGTTGTACTGTATTTTCTGGCTTTTCTGGTTGTTCGCTCATTTTTGTTTTTATCTTACTGTTTAATTAATCAAATGCAATTTGTTTCACTTCGGCATCAGCCCAAAGCGATTCTAAATTATAATAATTTCGTATTTGAGATTGAAAAATATGAACCACTACTGTTACGTAATCCACTAATATCCATTCGGAGTTTTCAAAGCCTTCTTTTTTGTAAGGTCTCTCTCCCAATTTTTTTTTTACAGTTTCTTCAACTGATGCAGCAATGGCATTTACTTGTGTATTGGAGTCGGCTTGGCAAATTATAAAATAATCGCAAACTCGGTTATGAATGTTTGTTAAATTAAGTACGGAAATGTTACGTCCTTTAACTTCTAGAATTCCATCAACTATTGCATCAGCAAGCAACTGATTTGCATCTTTGATTATTTTTTTTGTCGCTACATTTTTTTCAGTTTTAACTTTAGCAACCTTAGTAGCAGTCTTTTTAACTACTTTCACCTTTTTTACAGCAGTAGCTTTCTTTACTATTGTTTTTTTTACTGCCTTTTTTGCAGGAGTCGTATCTTTCTTTTTAGCCATTAGTAAATTATTACCTTTTTATATCGTTCTTTGCAGAACTATTTTACTGATTATCCGCAAAATTAATCAAAACTTTCGCATATACACTGTATGAAAACATTATTTATGGGGCAAAATGCAATTCATTTAAAATCGGTTGACTCTACCAACAGTTATGCCACTGAATTGTTGCGCCAAAATAGTATTCCCGAAGGTTCGCTGATTTACACTTTTGAACAAACAAACGGAAGAGGACAACGAGGTAACTATTGGGAGAGTGAGCCCAATAAAAACATAGCATTGAGCCTTATCTTGTATCCTTCTTTTTTAAATGCTGATAAACAATACTTGCTAACAAAAATTATCTCATTAGCGGTTGCTGACTTAATGGCAGAGATTTTAGAATATTCGGAAAAGACCGGGAAAGTTAAAATTAAATGGCCAAACGATATTTACATTGGAGCAAAAAAAATAGGAGGAATTTTAATTGAAAACTCATGGAGAGAAAATTCAATTCAAAATTCAGTTGTAGGTATCGGTATCAATATTAATCAAACTCAATTTAAAACCACAGATAATTCCATTTCGTTGGCATTGATTGCCAGCCGACAATTTGATTTGATGGATATTATTGAACAATTGTGTGCTTTTATCGAAGCTCGTTATCTTCAACTCAAAGCTAACAAACTAGGAAATATTGATTTTGCTTATCTGCAACGACTGTATAGGTTGGATACTTGGAATCATTTTTCTTCAAACAACGAAATGTTTGAAGGCAAAATTACTGGAGTTTCTGATTCAGGCAAACTGCAAGTGTTCATGAAATCAAATGAAACAAAAGAATTTGATTTGAAGGAAATTGTATTTATTTAGTTCCTCTGTTTACAATTGGCGCTACTTTGGTGCCAATTAATTCAATTGATTTCATAAGTTTATCATGTGGCAATGCTGCATTATCCATCTGAAAAGTAAATCGAGAAATGCCTCCAAGCGACTCACTGTGTCTAAGTATTTTTTCTGCTACCTCCTCAGGATTGCCTACCAATAATGCTCCTCTCAAACCGTTTTGAGCATCAAATCTTGCTTGTGTTACGGGCTGCCATCCTCTTTCTTTTCCTATGCGGGTAAAGGTTTCGGCATAACCTGGATAATAATCTGCAACTGCCTCATCAGATGTGTTTGCCACATACCCTAACGAATGCAATCCTACTTTTAATACTTCTAGCGAATGACCTGCTCTTGTTCCTGCTTCGCGATAAAGGTCTATCAAAGGGAGAAAGCGATGCGTTTCTCCTCCAATAACTGCAACCATTAATGGCATACCAAGAGTGCCCGCACGAACAAACGATTGGGGTGTGCCCCCTACTCCTAACCAGATGGGGATTGGATTTTGCAATGGGCGGGGATAGATAGCCTGATTGCGCAATGGTGCGCGAAACCTACCCGACCAATTAACTATTTCGTTTGTTCGGATAGAAAGTAATAGTTCCAATTTTTCAGTAAAAACTTCATCATAATCATCTAAGTTATAACCAAACAACGGAAAGGCTTCGGTGAATGAGCCTCTGCCAACAATCATTTCGGCTCTGCCTTTCGAAATTAAATCGAGAGTAGCAAAGTTTTGAAATACACGTACTGGGTCCGCAGCACTGAGCACAGTAACTGCACTTGACAAACGAATTCGGTTAGTAAGGGCTGCTGCTGCTGCCAATATGATTGCTGGTGCTGAATCAAGAAATTCTTTTCGGTGATGCTCTCCAATACCAAATATATCTAATCCTGATTTATCAGCATGTTCTATTCGTTCGAGTAATTCTGAAATTGCTTTTACATTATCTCCTGCATCTGAACTCACTTTTGCCGCTGCAAAACTATCTATTCCTATTTCCATAAATTATTTTTATAAACTGGTGTAAACTAAAAATTGGTTGGATAATTTTTGAACCATCTCCCATTTTATTTCTGGTAATGGTTTTCAAAAGTAATATAATTTTTGCATTGATGGTGAAAACATCAGTTGTGAGCCCTTTTGTTAAGAAAAATAGTTGGGAAAGGATAGACCAAATACGGGCAGTGGATATTTTTGATTTGTGTCGGTACTTACGAACTAGTTTATTAGGTAGGTGGTGGTGGAAATATAAAATGATGGGACAGTTAAAAACGGAACGAAATGAATTCAATACGGCACGAAATTAGCTGGTCGCATTAAGAAATAAGTTGATGAAGAATCTAAATTAGTGAAGTTGTTCAATAAACTGTGTCAAAAATCACGAGAATTAGGAATTGGGATTAAGGATTAATGAATTAGAAGTTGGAGATTGTTAAATAATGTATTTGAATTGCCATACCTACTTTAGTTTTTGTTACGGAACATTATCGGTAGAAGAATTAATAAATGAAGTAAAACAAAAAGGCTATAGCTCTTTTGTGCTTAGTGATATTAATAATACATCTGCTTGTCTTCAAATTATTCCAGCAGCAAAAGAAATAGGAATAAAACCGATTGTTGGTATTGATTTCAGAAATGGAGTACAGCAGCAATATATTGGTATTGCAATGAATAATGAGGGGTTTAGAGAACTCAACGAACATCTTACCCATCATCTTCACCGCATAGAAAACTTTGAAGAAACGGCTCCAGCTTTTACTAATTCTTTTGTTATTTATCCTTTCAAATCCTACAAGGGTTGGACATTAAAAGAAAACGAATATGTGGGAATTACGGCAAAAGAATTAAGTACATTTTCTTTTTTGTCATCCAAACAAAAGATGAAAAAGTTAGTGGTGCTCCATTCTGTAAGTTTTGCAAACAAACTTCAATTTAATGCACACCGACTGTTAAGAGCCATTGATAAAAACACTTTGTTAAGTAAACTCCCTCTAATAGAACAAACTACTACAGATGAAATTATTATCGATCATAAAGAGTTGTACGCTTTATTTGCCCCTCACCCGGAAATTATTGCCAATACAGAATACATTTTAAACCTTTGTAATATCGATTTTGAATATGGAAAACTTTCTAACAAAAATTTAAAATGTTATACAGGAACTTTAGGGAAAGGGGCAGGAAGCATTGCTGACGATGTTCTGCTTTTGAGAAGTGAAGCAGAAAAAGGATTGATATATCGTTACAAAACTCCTTCGAAAGAAGTGTTAGAACGGGTAGAAAAGGAATTGCAAGTGATAGAACAATTAAATTTTTCTTCTTATTTTCTAATTAATTGGGATATCATAAAATATGCACGAAGCAAGGATTATTATTACGTTGGGCGTGGAAGTGGCTCGAATAGTATCATAGCTTATTTGCTTCAAATTACAGATGTGGACCCGATAGATTTGGATTTATATTTTGAACGGTTTATAAATATATATCGTAACAATGCTCCTGACTTTGACATCGATTTTTCGTGGACAGACCGAGACGATATTACAAGTTATATTTTTAATCAGTTTGGTTACAAACGAACAGCTTTAGTTGGTGCATATAATACTTTTAAGCACGATTCTGTAATTCGTGAAATGGGTAAGGTATTTGGCTTGCCTCCGTCTGAAATAGATAAACTTCAAACTTCTGAAGGGTCAGTAAAAACAGATGATTTTGGGAAAATGGTTTTGAAATACAGCAAATTAATTCATGGATTTCCGAGTCATTTAAGTGTACACTCGAGCGGTATTCTTATTTCTGAACAACCGATTTCTTGCTATAGTGCTACTAATTTGCCACCTAAAGGTTATCCAGTGACCCAATTCAGTATGCTAGAGGCAGAAGATATAGGATTGTATAAGTTCGACATTTTAAGTCAAAGAGGTTTGGGAAAAATAAAAGATTCGTTGTCTATTATTAAAGAAAATGAGGGAGTCGAATTAGATATTCACAATATAGCAGAATTTAAAAAAGACGAAAAGATAAAAAACCTTTTGCGGGTAGGTAAAACAATAGGCTGTTTTTATGTGGAGTCTCCTGCTATGCGTATGTTACTTGCAAAACTTAAGGCAGACGATTACCTGCGATTGGTAGCGGCAAGTTCTATTATTCGTCCAGGAGTGGCTAAAAGTGGAATGATGAGAGAATATATTATCAGGTTTCGAGATGAAAAATTAAGAGAAAAAGCAAAAAAACAATTACCTGAGCTTTACGAATTGCTTGAAGAAACTTATGGAGTAATGGTATATCAAGAAGACGTAATTAAAGTGGCGCATTTTTTTGCAGGTTTAACATTGGCAGAAGCTGATTATTTGAGAAGAGGTGTGAGTTGGAAATTTAAGCAACGAAGCGAGTTTTTGCGAGTGCGAGATAAATTTTTCAATAATTGCATGCAAAAAAAATATAACGAAACGTTAGTTTTAAATATTTGGAACCAGATAGAAAGTTTTGCCGATTTTGCTTTCTCTAAAGGGCATTCGGCAAGCTATGCTGTGGAAAGTTATCAGGCATTATATCTGAAAGCATATTATCCATTGGAATATATGGTTGCAACTCTCAACAATGGCGGAGGGTTTTATCGAAAAGAATTATACATTCACGAAGCACGTATGCACAATGGAATTATTCTTCCGCCTTGTATAAATAAAAGTGATGCCCTTTGTGTGATAAAAGGAAAAAATATATATTTAGGTTTAAGTATGATTGGTGAATTGGAAGAACAGAATGTTGTAAATATAGTAGAAGAACGTAAACAAAATGGTCCGTTTGTAGATTTATATAACTTTGTAAAACGAGTGCCTGTATCGATAGAACAAATACGTTTGTTAATTCGTGTTGGTGCCTTTAGTTTTACAAATAAAAACAAAAAAGAACTATTATGGGAAATATATTCACTTATTAATCCAATTAAAAAAAAGGAAGTTGTAAATGAATTGTTTGTTGTAAAACCTAAGACTTGGCAGTTGCCAGTGCTTTCAAGCAATAGGTTTATCGATGCCTTTGACGAAATGGAGTTATTAGGTTTTCCGCTCTGTTCTCCATTCGAAATCTTAAGCGATAAACCTACGGTAAGCTTAACAGCAAGAGAATTAATAAATCATATCGGGAAAACAGTAAGCATTGTGGGTTATTTGGTAACTTATAAATACACAATTACCTCAAAAGGCGAGCGGATGTGTTTTGGTACATTTACTGATACCGAAGGGATGTGGGTTGATACGGTACATTTTCCGTCTTCTATTAAACAATATCCAATTGTAGGACCAGGTTGTTATTTGCTTAATGGCAAAGTAACAGAAGAATTTGATTTTGTGAGCATAGAAATAACTGAAATCAGAAGGTTACCGACTGTGGATATGGGCAATTAGGTGTTATTTCTTTAAATAAGTTGCTACGTGTCGTTCTTTTTTGGATTCGTAAATGTCGGCTATGGTGACCATGATGCCTGTTTCTTCGACATCGCCAAAATGGCTGTTGGGAGCGGTGCCAAACATTTTCATGGTTAGGGAAAGATTCATGTAGGCATTGACCAACGGGGGGACGTTTTCGCCAAGTGCACGAACGTTTTGGCTAAGGATGCGGTGTCCGTCTTTGTAAGTTAAGCCTTGGATTGAGTTTAGAAAGGGGGTGACATCTGTTTTGAGTGGCACGGGTGTTTTGGGATAGACCAATTTTTGGGAGTCGGGAAAATAATATTGCATGAAAGCTAAAATCATGTCGCGAGCATGGACATTAAAATGGGTGTACATGGTTACTTTGCCATAAAAGTATTTGATGTCGGGATTATCAACCAGCAAGGCACCTAAACCGTCCCAAAGATTGTCTAATGAAAATATTCCTTTTCGATTATCGATGGCGGGTTGAAATTTGGGTTGAACGAAGGAGCGACCTAATTCGATGGTGTAGGGTAAGTATTGTTTCATGAATGTTGGTGAGAAATCGAAATACTCTGTAGTGGCGAGCTGTACTACACCATCGGGACCTATAGGAGCTTCGCCACATTTAATATATCTATATCCTCCAACAATTTCTTTTTCTTCGGGACTCCAAACGATTAGTTGTTTGTAAGGTGCATCAGCAGTGTCGTATTCGTCAATGTCGATGTTTTTGCCTGTGCCTCCACCAGAGGCACGAAAGGTGACTTCGCGCAATCTTCCTATTTCGCGCATTACATTGGGTGAGTTGTGATGGGTGATAATATAAATTTGGTTGTCGCCATTGTTGGTATCGCGCACAAATCTTTGGTTAGAAAGTTCGGCTTGGAGGATGTGAGTTGGAATAGGGTCTATTATGTTTTGCATATTTATTTAGTTCGTAAGTTTATAAGTTTAAAGTTTGTAAGCTTCAAAAAAGTCAGGTTGATAGTAATCTAAAATTTGAAATCCGAAATTTTATTTAGTTCCAAGCATCATCTTTTCATCACCCGAATGCAAGGCATATACATGTAGTTTCACTTTGTTCGCCCAGTATTCGGGAGTATGATCTTTTGTAAATGTTTGCCAAGGTATTTCTTTTCCGAAGGTAAAAGTAATTGTTTTCCCTTTCTGTTTGTACATTTCGTCAGCAAGAAAAAACATTTCGAGGTTCGATTTGATTCCGATTTTTTTTCGCCACCAGGCAAAGTTGTAAAAGAAATTGGAATTTTTGGCATCGATGTAAACTGGAACCACGTTTTTAGTGTACTGAATGGATTTGGAAACAAAACTTTTTTTCCAAATCAGATCTTCAATCACTCCGCGTTGTTGCCTGCGCGACACGAGGCCTGCGGGAAAAATCATGATACATTTGTCGGATGAATAAACTTCTTCTATTGTTTTTGTGTATTCGGAAGAGTTTTTGCCAAGTTTGTTAACGGGTACAAATAATGGGTCGAAGTTTTTGAGTGCCATTAATAAATCGTTTACAAAAAATCGAACATCAGTTCTACAATTTTCTACTGCTTTAATCATAGCAACGCCATCGAGCCCACCTAAAGGATGATTAGCTACCATGATGACGCCACCTGTTTTTGGTACATTTTGGAGTCCGATAGTTTTGATGGTGATGTCGAATTCTTCTATGGTGGCAGTTGCAAAATCGAATCCAAGACGGTTTTTGTTACGGAAGGTGGCATCGTTCATCTCATCTTGGTGGATGGTTCGTTTGATGTAGTTTAAAATAAAACGTGGTAAGATTTTATATAATTGGGGATTTTTAATTGATAGTGCCTTTTCGACATCAATTAATTTTTCGGGATGATTATTATCAGAAGATTGAGAATGGTTGCTTGTCATATTGATTTAAAAGTTCACAAATCTAATTTATTTTTAATAAAAAAGGTGAAGTAAACTGTTTTAGATGTTATACTAAGGTGCAATGCTATGGAATATTTTGCTAAGGTTCGGTAATAAAAGGAAAGGTAGCTTTTTGATATTTGTCTTTCATTACCCATTCCCTCAGATTCACTGTGGTTTCCCAAGGACCATCGATGGCAGCTAAATTGACAATCCAAGCAGGGATATTGCCTCCGGGATTTACGAGCAATTCATATTCGCAATTAACGAAACCATTTTTGATGGGGGTTAAGGTCCAAACTGCTTTGAAAACAGTAACTCTGACATGACCTTCGACTTTGGGAATAAATTTTGGCATAGCAGTACCTGTTTGTATAACAACTTTGGTTTTGGGGTCTTGAACAACTTTAACATCAACTGCAAAATCGCGGTTATCGATGGGCCAGGGAGCGACAGCATTTTGATAATACATGCCTTCGGAATCTGTTATCTTTTTTATTAGATAGGATTTTCCGCATTTATATACCCATTGAGGATAAGTTTCGCGGTCGTTCAGGAGGGCAATAATACTGGAAAGAGAAGTTTTGATTTGAGTAACTGCTTTTAACTCTTTAATAGAAGAAGTGTCTAAATCGCGATTATAAACCGCTACCCCTTTGTCGTATTTTTTTAGAATCCATTGGCCTGAAGTGAGGTAGAATGAAGTAAACACAAGGCTTGTAGCGATTATGCAGTTAAGGAAAAATAGTTTTTTGAAATTCATTTTAAAGCCGATGAGCACTTGAAATTGGACCATAAAATTACATTTTTTTTATCATTTTTAGAAGCCCATGCAACCTTCTGTGTATAAAATGCGTCTATATAAGTGATTAGAAGATTAAATTTTTACAAAAACCACCACCCGAAGGTTTCGCGCCTCGAATAGCTGAAAAGTTATTTGGGGCGTTTTTAATTGCGATTATGATTGGCTTTTTATTAATTTTGTTTCGAATTAAAAACAATAAAAACTATGTTAGAAGAAACAATAAATTCGGAAATAAAAGTAGCAATGTTAGCCAAAGATGCTGCGAAATTGGAATCACTACGTGCAATCAAATCAACCATTATATTATTAAAAACTTCGGCTGAAGGGTATTCGGACGAAACGGAACAAAAGGCACTTTTGAAAATGGTGAAGCAACGTAAAGAAACAGCAGAAGTATATACCCAGCAAAACAGACTTGATTTGGCTGAGGTAGAAATATTGCAGGCATCAGTAATTGAAGCTTATTTGCCGAAACAAATGAATGAGGAAGATATACGAGCAGAGGTTTCGAAAATAATTTCTTCGGTAGGAGCTACATCACCTGCTGATATGGGGAAAGTGATGGGAGTTGCATCAAAACAATTGGCAGGAAAGGCTGATGGGAGAGTTATTTCGACCATCGTAAAAGAAATGTTGAGCAAATAAAAGATTTAGTGGTGAAACCACTTCGCGTAATCTGCCATTGTAATAAATTTCGCGTTTTTCTTTTTTAATACTTCAATAATTTCTTCGAGGCGGATTAGCATTTCGTCACCACTGTGTTTGGTGATGTATTTGGGGAGCTTGTAATGAGTAATATCTGTAAATTCCCATGGGTGAAAGTAAAGAGACACTACTTTGTCACGTTTCAAGGTTAGCTTCATCAATAATTTATAATACCACAACGGAAAGTTTTTAAAACTCAGCCAGAATAAAGGTATCCTCAAAAGTGGAGAAACTGATGTGGGAATGTTAACCACCTTTCCAATAAAAAATGCTTTTCTTGGTTTTTTCAAATGATTGTATCTTCCAGGGATAAAAGTTGGATTGATAGAAGAGTTATAATTGTATCCCGCTACCCCAATTTCATAATCATCGACAGGAGCGAGGCGCGCCATGCGAAAACCAGTGACTGGTTTGTTAATTATTTTTTCTAATACAAGCCTTGAGCTTTTTAAGTCTTGGCCATCAAACGAAGAATGATAATAACCATGAGATGCTATTTCATGTTTTTGGGAGAGGGATACTATTAATTCAGGATGTTGAAGTGCGTAAGTAGCGGTGGTAAAAAATGTGCAAACAATGTTATGCTTTTCGATAAGAGCAATTACTTTGTGAAGACCAATGGTTGAAACTTCTATTTGTTTTTCGAAAGGAATATTGTTTCCATATTCGAGAGGAACATCAAATTCTTCTACATCAAATGTGAGTAAAGCTTTTGGCATAGTTTAGGCTTTTCGTTTAAATACAATGGAATAAACAGTAATAAAATTTCGGAACTCGCGCATAAATGTTTTGAAACTCATTTTAGATAAAATAATTCCATCGCGCAAAGAAACTTCGTGAGGCACTAATTTTAACTTTCTAGTTTTAGCAGCAAGTGCCAGAAACTCTGTATCTGCAAGATATCTTTCGATTGTAGTTCTCAAAAATATCATTCTTCCTTTTCGGTTTATTCCTTTTAACCCCGACTGTGTATCGTTAAAGGGCAGCCTCAAAAACAAACGATTTAATATCTGCGACATTTTGGAAGCTAGCCAACGTTGAGGTGAAAGAGTTTGGTAATAATTTTTTTTTCTTACTCCAGATACAATATCTGCATCGTTCAAAAGTAAATCGTAAAATTCTTTAATGTGAATTAATTCGTATGGAAAATCTATGTCAGTATATATCTGTACTCTCCCTTTGCTTGCGTTTATGCCTGTTCGCAAGGCATTACCTTTTCCTTTGTTGGGCTCGTAGGTGATGTATTGAAAATTAGTGATTCGTTCTGTCAAAAATTTTATTGCTTGCGCATCAATATTTTTTGTGGAGCCATCGTTAACAATAATTAGATTAATCGTAACACTTGGAAGCAACTTTACTACATCATTAAAATGCAACAACACTGATTGTTCCCAATCGGGCAAAGGGTTATAACACGGCTGGATAATATCCAAATCAATTAATGGAGAATTGTTTTCAGACATTTACAGGTTGAGATAACGTTCTTTTTCTGAAAATTAATTCGTACTCTATTTTTATCCAGATTAAAAAACAAGGGAGACATTTAATTACGTAGGGTATAAAGAAATTGAGTTTAATAAATCGTGGAAACAAATCAGTGTAAGACAAAGAAGTAAAAATAAATGCAAACACAGCCAATGCCAAATTCAATTTGCTTTTTGCATCAGCAATGTACCAAATGGCGACTCCTGTTATAGCAATAATAAAACTTGGTGACTCCACGGCATTATTAAAGATGGTGGACCAAACTAATATGGACGCTAAAAAGAGTAATTTGAATTGTGTATCGCCATACGATTTGTAACGAACGTATTTTATGCAAAATAAAATAACTGCAGTTGCTTGCATTGCATATCTTAAACCATCGCTTAAACTAAAACGGAAATAAGTGGAGAGAAGTTGCATTACCGAAAGGTCGTTTACATTGGTAGAATGAAGATTAATAATAATATCGAACCATCCAACATATTGTTTTAGGAGTTCGCCCCAGGAAATAAAAATTAATGGCAAAAGAAAAATAACACCACACCACAAAATTAAATAGCCAATAAATTTTAATCGTTGAGGGTATAGAATAAATAAGGCTGCTCCAACAATTCCAAACACTTTAATGAACAAACTGCTGGCAATTATTAAGGCTGCAAGCCCAACGTTTTTTCGTTCGAAGGCAACAAAGGTTAAAATAAATAGAGCCGCAACTAATGGGTTTACTTGCACATTTTGAATGGAAGTAATTAACTCTTCAAGCACAAACCACCAGATAAATACTTTTTTCTTTTGGTCGATGTTCAATAACTTTACTGCATAATACAACGCCAACGCATTGAACATACACCATAACACTACACCAATATATTTGGGTAGCAATGCAAAAGGCATGATAAGGAAGGCAAAAGATGGACTATATAAATACCAATCGTAATACTCGCTCCAATGGTAGCCATACATCATTTCGTGGTGAATGAGATGAAGAAAAGCATCCTGATAAATGCTGTAATTATTCATGGAGCTGTTCATTATAAAATCATCTGAGCCTTCGCGATAAGGAGAAAAAATATCGAATAGTTCGAGGTGAATGGCAGCACCAGCAGCTACCATAAGATAAACCGTCAGAATAAACGATGGTTTGGAAAGTAAGGTAATAAAAGAATTAAATTTTTTCAATTCAATAAAAGAAATGGAAAACTACATTGTTTGTTACCCTTATTAATTAGTATGAACCTGATAATTATTGCCATCAATGGTAACAGAAATTAAATCGTCACAATCACTGTTTCCTAAATCGGCTGATAAGTATGTTCGGCTCGAAAGAGCAATTTGAATGGTTCCACTCACCAAATATTTTCTGCATCCGTTCGAAAAATTTCTTTTGATTGGAGAGCTGATTAACATAGAGAATCCATCCCCATCGGAAGTGGAGCCAGATGCATTTCCGAGTATCAGCATTGTATTATCCGACCATGTATCAGTGCTGTCACCGGATGCAAATTCCAATTTAGTGGTCGAAGTCCACCCAATATTTTTTCCATTACTCAAAGTAATATTGCCACTAATGGTGTCGTGAAAATGAAGATGTCCTGATGAATTATAACCTTTATAGGAGTCTTTTAATACTCCATTTACTCTGACGTTATCAACTGAATAATTAAGGAAAGTCGTGGTATGGGTTTTTGAAGTATCTGAATATTTACCATAGTAAGTGGTAATTATTTTCCCTTTTCTTAACCGACTGTCATTACAAAGTAAATTAGTGGTTCCAAAATCAATCGTGATTGTATCTGCATCAGAATGATTAAGGGAATCAAAACTTACTGAAATTGCAGTATCGTTTAATGTTCCGTTGAAAGCACCGTTTTTAAAACCAGCTTCATCCACTATGTTTTTGGCATCGCTGAAACAGTTTTCGGCAATTACACAATTGGAAGCAGAGGTAGTGTTAGTATTAGTGGTATCCTCTTTTTTGCAACTGTTGATAAATAGAAAACCGAAAGCGAATAGCACTGCGAAGAAAAATATTTTTTTAGTTTTCATTTTTTAAAAGAGATAAAATTATTGGGATTAAAATTACTAATAAATGTGTTAGCTGTATTGTAAACTCAAACCAAGTTATAAACCATGACAATTGGATAAATTATATTCAAAAAAAAACCTCCCATGAACTACTCAGAGGAGGTTTTTTTATTTAATCAAAGGTTAAATCTACATCATTCCGCCCATTCCGCCCATTCCCGGGTTACCCATTCCACCACCTTTTTCTTCTTCTTTTATTTCCGCCAACACACATTCTGTTGTTAATAGCATAGAAGCAATTGAAGCAGCATTTTCTAATGCAATGCGGGTAACTTTAGTAGGGTCGATAACACCAGCAGCATACAAATTTTCGTATTTATCGGTGCGTGCATTGTAGCCAAAATCACCTTTACCTTCGCGTACTTTCTGAACTATTACAGCACCTTCGACACCTGCATTGATTACAATCTGGCGTAATGGTTCTTCGATAGCACGAATTACAATTGCAATACCGGTAGTTTCATCATCATTTGCACCTTTTAGTTTTTCCAAACCATCAATAGCACGAATGTAAGCAACACCTCCTCCCGGTACAATTCCTTCTTCCACAGCAGCACGAGTAGCTGCCAATGCATCATCCACACGGTCCTTCTTTTCTTTCATTTCCACTTCGGTAGCAGCACCTACATAAAGAACAGCAACTCCGCCAGCTAATTTAGCCAAGCGTTCTTGCAATTTTTCTTTGTCATAATCAGATGTAGTAGATTCTATTTGAACTTTGATTTGATTTACTCTTGAAGTGATGTCAGCTTTTTTACCTTTTCCTCCAACAACAGTTGTGTTGTCTTTGTCAATAGTAATTTTCTCAGCACTTCCCATCATTGATAAATCAGCGTTTTCTAATTTATACCCTCTTTCTTCAGAAATCAACGTACCTCCTGTAAGAATGGCGATGTCTTCCAACATTGCTTTTCTTCTGTCGCCAAAACCGGGAGCTTTCACAGCAGCTACTTTCAGAGCACCACGAAGTTTATTTACAACCAAAGTTGACAACGCATCGCTATCCACATCTTCAGCGATAAGCAAAATAGGTCTTCCTGTTTGCACTGCTTTTTCTAACACAGGAAGTAATTCTTTCATGCTCGAAATTTTCTTATCAGTAATTAGGATAAGCGGACTTTCCATTACCACTTCCATTTTGTCAGTATCAGTAACAAAATAAGGAGAAATATATCCTCTGTCGAATTGCATACCTTCCACTACTTCCACGGTAGTTTCGGTACCTTTTGCTTCTTCAACTGTAATAACACCTTCTTTTTTTACACGTTTCATTGCCTCTGCAATTAACTTTCCGATTGTGTTATCATTGTTAGCAGAGATGGTTGCCACTTGCTCAATTTTTTTATTATCGTCACCCACCTTTTGCGATTGTTTCTGTAGATTTTCTACCACAGCAATCACCGCTTTGTCAATACCACGTTTCAAATCCATTGGATTTGCGCCTGCAGCAACGTTTTTCAAACCTGCTGTAACAATTGCCTGAGCAAGTACAGTAGCTGTAGTTGTTCCGTCACCTGCCGAATCAGCTGTTTTAGAAGCTACTTCTTTCAACATTTGTGCGCCCATGTTTTCAACTGCGTCTTTCAACTCAATTTCTTTTGCAACCGTAACACCATCTTTGGTTACTATTGGAGCACCAAATTTTTTGTCAATAATAACATTTCTACCTTTTGGTCCCAATGTTACTTTTACTGCATTTGCCAATGCATCCACGCCTCTTTTTAATTTGTCGCGTGCGTCTACGTTAAATAAAATTTCTTTTGCCATTTTTGTTTTTTAATTAAATTGTTAAACTGTTTTATTGTTAAATTGTTTGTTAAACGATTGCGAAAATATCGCTTTCTCTCATAATAAGAACGTCTTTCCCTTCTACCTCAATTTCGGTACCTGCGTATTTGCCGTACAGTACTGTATCACCAACTTTCACAGTCATTGGTTCATCTGGTTTGCCCGGACCAACCGCAATTATTTTTCCACGTTGTGGTTTTTCTTTTGCAGTATCAGGGATAATAATTCCTCCTGCTGTTTTTTCTTCGGCAACTGCCGGTTGCACAATTACTCTGTCTGCCAATGGTGTGATTCCACCTTTACTTGTTGTTTTAGCCATTTTGTTTTTTATTTAAAGTTAAACTTAAGTTTTTTTGAATTTTTAAATTTCGTTCGCTACTTGTCATATATTGTACCAAACGAATTACAGCGGAAAATACAGGACATTTTTTCCGTAATCCGTCCAAAACAAAAAAAATGTCAGAGTGGTTTGTGACACTCTGACATTTTTTTGAAAGAAACGATGTAATCCTATTTTTTTACCGGTTGAGCTGGAACGGGAGTTGCAGTTTTTGGTGCCCCCGGAGTTGCCATTGGCGTTGCATTTGCACCAGGCTCATTACCTTTTGTACCGCCTATTTCGCGAGTTTTTGATGTGGATGAACCGCCTGTTGTTGTTCCTTCAACTGGCTTGTTGTAAGCAGTAGAAACAAGGCTAAGTGCTAATAATGCAATTGCTAGTGTCCAAGTTGCTTTTTCAAGAAAGTCGGCTGTTTTACGAACCCCCATTACTTGATTGGATGAAGAAAATGATGAGGCTAACCCTCCCCCTTTAGAATTTTGTACTAATACCACTAATATGAGCAGTATGCAAACGATTACGATTAAAATTGAAATGATGGTTCCCATTGTTTTATTGTTGTTTATTTTTCCTTTTGTTGATTAATTAATTTACTTAAATTTTTAATTTGGGCTGCAAAGTAAAGCCTTTTTTCTGGATATTTCAAATGTAAATTTTCATAAGCCTTCAAAGCCTTGCTATAATTGCCTTGTAGCTCATAAATTTTTGCCAAGGTTTCGCTCACAAACGTAATATCTTCGGCAACCGACTGTTTTGCCATATTCACTGGATTGTAAAATTCAGCCTTAGGGCGTGATAATTTTGGCTCTTCTTTTATGAATTTATCAATCAAGTCGAAGGCATCCAGCGGTTTTGTTTCAGATTCAAAGAAAGCCTCAAAAGGAGTTGTTTCAGTAATGATATCGCTTTCGTTAAGGTGTTTCAACCAATCGGTAAAGGATATTGAATCAACATCAATTACTGGTTTTACTACCGGTTTTGCCACTTCTACTTTTAACTCATCTTTAGGAGGTTCAGGAGGCAAAATTAATGGTTCAATATGTTGTATTTTTATTTCGTAACCTGCATTTGCCGCTTCTGTCAGAATTTCTTTTTCCAACTCTTCCAGCCTTTCATCTATGATTTCTACTTCAATTTCGGACTTAATTTCAACCTCTTCTTTTACTACTTCTTTTTCTTCAACCTTTTGCTCTTCTTTTTCCTCTTCAATTCTATCAAGAATTTTCTCTATTACCTTTTCTTCTGTTTGAACAATTTCAGGCAATTCAACTATTATCGTTTTTGACTCTTCCACCACTACTTCCTCCACAACTGCTTCAATTGCATTCTGAATAACTTCCTCTTTTATCAGTTCGATAACGGCTTCTTCGATTTTCTTTTCTTCAATTTCATTTACCACCTCTGGAGTCAAAACTATTTCTACTTCCTTCTCTTCCTGCTTTGTAATTAGGCGATGAAGTATTTTACGGTCGGTGGCATAAGCAGCCGTAATTTTTAATTGATTATTATAATGTATACTGTTTTGATTATGCAAACTTTTGGCATACAGCAAATGGGCCGTTTGAAAATAAGGGAAATTTTTTAATAAATCATTGAGCAATACACTTTCGGTCCCTGATAATTTATCAGGGTTTTCGATGAAGGATATAAATTGATTTTTGTTCATTTACCAGTCGTTCAATGCTCTGTTAAAAATATCCTGCACCAGTTGTTCGTTAATATTCTTGATTAATTCGTTTTCTACTGTTGTTAAACTTTGAGTACTGCTGTAATCTGCAAAACGGGAAAAAGATTGTTCAAAATTTTTCTTTTCGTCAAAAGAGCAAGTGTATTTTACGTTCACCGAAATTGTTAATCGGTTGGAAGCCGATTGGTCGTTGCTTTGCAACGAAATGGGAGCGGTGGTATAACTGGTTACACTTCCTTCAAAATTCAAATCACCGCCTTTATTAACCAATCCTAGTCGTGTTTGAGAACTTAATTTATCACGTAGCGCTTCTGTAAATGTTTGACTTAAAGTTGGGGGAGCCAATGATGCGGTGTTCTGAAAATATTGAACTGAAACCGTTTTAGCTTCGGGCGGAATGGAGGCACCGTTAAAGGAGTAGTGGACTTTGCAACCGTTTAGTGTGGTAATAGCTAACAGGCAATAGGCAATAGCTAGTACTCTGCAAAAATAATTTTTTATTTTACTATTCAATCTCAACCTTTAATTGTTTGCTTTTAACTTTAAACTATCGTTTATTGCCTATTCACTATTAACTATTGCCAACTTATTTAATTCCGTATTCAGTAATCTTCCGGTAAAGCGTGCGTTCCGAAATGCCTAATTCCTCTGCTGCTTTTTTACGTTTGTTTTTATATTTTTTCAGTGCTTTCCTTATCATATCTTCTTCTACTCCTTGCAACGAAAGTTGTTCTTCTTCTACGACTTCTTGAACAGGTATTTTTTCAGGTGCTTTTTTTACAATAGGAGCAGGTGTGGTGGTGTTATACCCTAACTGAATAGGCGATTCGGGAGTACCTACTTCTTGATATAATTTTTTAATTATCTGTGCATTTTCCGGTTGAAAATCCTGATTCATTTGATTATCGTTTTCAATCAAATCAACCACAATTTTCTTTAAATCGGTCAAATCTTTTTTCATGTCGAACAACACTTTGTACAACAAATCTCTTTCGTTGAAATCTCCTCCTTGCGATGAATGTGGCATTACCATTGGCAGTTGAGAGGTTTGTTGTTGAGGTAAATAACTCATCATAATGTCGGCAGTAATGTCGCGCTGCTTTTCTATGACAGATATTTGTTCGGTAATGTTTTTCAATTGACGAACATTGCCTTGAAAATAATAATTGATCAACAATTGTTCTGCTTCTGCATCCAGCTTTATGGTTGGCATACGGTACTTAGTAGAAAAATCGGAAGCAAACTTGCGGAACAATAAAAAGATATCCTGTTTACGCTCGCGCAATGGAGGTACATTAATAGGCACTGTGTTTAAACGATAATACAAATCTTCTCTAAATTTCCCTTTTTCGATTGCCTGCTGAATGTTTACATTGGTGGCGGCTACCACACGGGCATCTGTTTTTAAGACTTTGGAGGAACCTACTTTCATAAACTCTCCTGTCTCCAACACACGTAACAATCTTGCCTGAGTTGCCAAGGGCATTTCGGCTACTTCATCCAGAAATATGGTTCCTCCATTTGCTACTTCAAAGTACCCTTTTCGTGCTTCGTGGGCACTGGTAAACGAGCCCTTTTCGTGCCCAAATAGTTCTGAATCTATCGTTCCTTCGGGTATTGCACCGCAGTTAACGGCTATATATTGCCCATGTTTTCTTGCGCTCAGGGCATGAATGATTTGTGGAAAAACTTCTTTTCCTGTTCCGCTTTCTCCGGTAATCAGTACCGTTAAATCGGTTGGGGCTACTTGTTTTGCAATGTCAATTGCTCTGTCTAATGATGGGGAACTACCAATAATTCCGAATCGGTTTTTTATATCCTGAATAGTCATTTTTACGAATTATGAATTAATACAAATTTACAAATCCGAGTTTAAACCGCCTTCCCAATCAGCGTTCCACCTGTACAACTCTCCACCATCACGTTTACATAATCTCCTTTTTTATAATTTTCTTTTGGGAAAACCACCACCGTGTTTTGTGAATTACGTCCAAACAATTCTTCTTTCGATTTTTTTGAGGTTCCTTCTACCAATACTCTGTGTACTTTTCCTACTCCTTGTTTGGTGCGGAATGCGGAATGTTTTACCTGCAAATCTACTATCTCTTGTAATCGTCTGCTTTTTACTTCTGAAGGAACATCGTCTTTGTATTTTCGCTCCGCAAGGGTTTTGGGACGTTCACTGTAGGAGAACATGTAACCAAAATCATATTTTACATCTTCCATTAACGAAAGGGTATCTTGGTGTTCTTTTTCTGTTTCTGAGCAAAAGCCGGTGATTATGTCCATCGAAATGCCTGCATCAGGTATAATTCTTCTGATTGCAGCAATGCGATTTAAGTACCATTCGCGGGTGTAACCGCGGTTCATCATTTCTAAAATTCTGGAATTCCCTGATTGAACGGGCAAGTGAACATAGCTGCAAATGTTATCGTATTTGGCAATGGTATAAAGCACTTCGTCCAGCATGTCTTTTGGGTGAGATGTACTGAATCTCACACGTAAATCGGGATGAATCAATGCCACTTTTTCCAACAGTTGAGCAAAGGTGGTTGCGTTTTGTAATTCTTCTGTCGATGGGTTTTCTTTCTTTAATCCTCCGCCTGTCCAAAGGTAGGAGTCCACGTTTTGTCCTAATAAAGTTACTTCTCTGTATCCTTGTTCGAATAATTCTTTTGCTTCGTTTACAATGGTTTCGGGGTCTCGGCTTCTTTCTCTGCCTCTTGTAAATGGTACCACACAAAATGCACACATGTTATCACATCCACGGGTAATGCTTATGAATGCTGTTACTCCGTTGCTTCCTAATCGTACGGGTGCAATGTCTGCGTATGTTTCTTCTTTTGATAAAAGTACGTTTACTGCTTTTTGTCCGGTTTCGGCTATTTCAATTAATTCGGGCAGGCTGCGGTAGGCATCAGGTCCTACCACAATGTCCACTAGTTTTTCTTCTTCCAGAAATTGCGATTTTAATCGCTCTGCCATGCAGCCTAATACTCCAATAATTAAATCGGGATTTGTTTTTTTTGCTTTGCGATATTCGGTTAATCGTTTGCGAACGCGCTGTTCGGCACCTTCGCGGATGGCACAGGTGTTTACAAATATGACATCTGCTTCAAAAAAATCTTGTGTGGTACTAAAGCCTTTGTCTTTTAAAATAGAGGCTACTATTTCAGAATCTGAAAAGTTCATGGCGCAGCCATAACTTTCGAGAAAGAGTTTTTTGCCTCCTTTTACAGTTGATTCAATCATCAGGGCTTCGCCTTGTTTGCTTTCGTCTATTACTTTGTTTTCGTGCATTTTGTTTTTTAAGGAGTGCAAAGGTAATAAAAATTAGAGTGTGACAAAATGACATGGTTAGGATTTAGGAATTAAGAATTAGGATTTGGGATTTAGGATTTAAACTCTGACAGTTGCATTAGTGCGAGTGAATGGAGAAACCTCAAAACTTGCAAAGAAGCAATTTCGGAGGACGTAGCTCTGATAGCTTGCGTGAGGGATTGCAGCGGAAATCCTTTTTTGTTGCGTTGGTACGAGTGGGGTGGGGGCAAAAAAGATTGAAGCGTAAAGCCCGACCCCCGATTTTTCATCTGGGGGCACGCCCAAATCATTAGTTCATTATTCATTGGTTCATTAGTGATTAGTAAAATGGATGCAAGTTTATTTTTTATTTTGTGTGAAATTATTTTTTCTAAATTTGCTTATTGTTATTTCTAAAAACTTTAAAACTCACGTGCCATGAAAAAATTACTCAAAAAAATTTACGGAAAGGGAAACAAAAAAGAGGTAAAAAAATTGCTTCGAAAAATGAAGCGGAAAGAAAAAATGATGGTGATGATGGCAAATATAACTGCTATTCATTCGGTGGTGGCGGTGCTTAATATGCCACAAAGCAAGGCCAAACGGATTGTGAGGGCTAAAGAAATTGTGAAGGCGTGTACTAATAATGCGAATGTTGCGGTTTCGATATCGGTGATTAATACGATTAATGGGTTGATTACGGCTTATGCTAATTCTGAATCGGATGCGGGTGCTGATGCTTATGGTCAGTTGCGAAATGCGTTGAGGTCGGTGATGAGTATGTTTCAAAATGCTGCAAACAATGATATCTTTCATGCGGCTGGTATTATTCAATCGGGCAAATTTATGGTGAAGAAGGTGGGGTTTCCACAAAAAAGAAAATTTGCGGCAAAAAATAGTGGGGTTGGAGGCGAAGTTATTTTGGTTGCCGGGGGAGGAAAACATAATACATGTCATGATTGGCAAATGTCGCTGGATGGTGTTACTTTTACTCGGTTGGCTCCAACAATTGCTGGTAAGACAAAGGTAAAGAAGTTGGTGAGAGGAACGGAAGTATGGTTTACTCACGAATTGGTGACAAGGAAAGGAGGGCAAGGCGTTAGTCAGATGATTAGACTATTGGTGGATTAGTAATTATAGGAACCGGAAGAGCAAAGAGGGTGGCAGTGGACGTGTTTGTATATAAATGGAACGATTTGGGTTTTAAAACGAGTGATTAAGATGGAGAAACGAACGATTGTTATACAAAATGAAATGATTATTATTATAAATCAAACGTTTTTGGTGTAAAAACGTTTGATTATGGTGTTAAATCGAATAATTTTGTATATTAATTGTTCGATTTATATACAAAAGCTTCTATGAGAAGTTGATTTGTGGGAGCGGGAATTGTTTTTGAAGAATTGAATTGGTTGATTAGTTGAATAGAAATGATAGTTGTTTTTTCTGTGATGGTAAGCATTTACTTTTTTAGGTAATTCATAAAATTCAAACACGTATTTATAAAGAATAAAAACAGAAAGAGGATGATAAAGAAATGGTTGGTGTTTGTGTTGATGGTGGTTGTGGTGATGAATTGTTGTGCGCAAGATTCGTTGCAAAAGAAAAAGTTGGGGTTGATAGTGAAAACAGAAATCGTTTCTCCCTTATTATCCATTACCGGGAAACTTGGCGGGTATTCGTTAACTGTAGAAAAAATGCTTGGTAAAAGACACAGTGTTCAGATAACAGGAAATTATCTTTTTATAAATTCACGAGATAAACAATCTCACCTTTTGCGACAGCAAAAAAGAATGCAGTTGATACCAGAGTATAAATTTTTTGTGATAAAAAATTACCGACATTCGTGTCCGTATATCGGATTGTTTTTAAAATATAGCCAACAGGAAAATATGGAAAATAACTGGTCTTCGAGCGAAGGCTTACAAAAAATTTCAGATTATTATTTGTATTCCTATTCCTTCGGACTTTTGAACGGATACGAAATCTGGATAAAAAATAAATGGACCATTGATTTTTTGTATGGGCATGGGGCAAGTAATGTTTATAAATATAAAATAATAAAATATGGAGCCTATGCCCTTTACGAACTCGGTTGGACTGCTGATAATCGCTTTGCAATAAACATCGGTTATAAATTTTAAAAAAAATATCATGAATAAAAAGGTGTTGGAGCGGGCCCTGCCTATTATGGAGAAACATACCAACGTGTTAGCCGATTTCGAAGAGTTTAATAAGTTATATCTACGGTTCAACGAGCGGTATCTTATTCTTTATGATGTGATGCAAGAACTAGGGCATGAAGTGGCAGAGATTTTGAAAAAGAAAAAAATGACGGATGACGAAACTGATGAGTGTAAAGAGTTTGGAGAGCTAGCAGACGTTTTTGTTCCGTATGGCCATAAGATGAACCGGAGCGTAAAAAAATATGGGGTGATTGCAAAACAATTGAATGATGCTGTTGGTGAATTTGAACTCATACGCGACCGCATTAATCTTGCAAATCTCGAAAATGCACATGCTATTAAACTGCTTGATAATTTTGCAAAAGCGTTAGCCGAAAAGCATACTAATTATTTTGAATACAAAAAAGAATTTGAAATTTTTGAAAACGAACTAACAGAAATTGAAAAAAGATTTGGGAGTGATTCGGAATGATTAATTAAAAAAAGCATAAATAATTTATGAGTGAGATAACATTAAAATCAAAAATAGGGAAACGGTATTTATCAATAGCAGAGCCTCATGTGGAAGTGTGTGAAGATTGTGAAAAATTAATAGAGGCATCAGATACTTATTTTAAAGAATACAATACCTTTTATGATGCATTGCAAAAAAAAGGGATAGTAATAAAATCGAATGATGCAAACAAACAAAATGTAATTATTGATAAGCAAGACTTGGATGCAGAGTTGATGCAAAAATTAAATGCAGTAGCAGAAGTTTCGAACCGATATGTAATTGCAGGAAAAAAAGCAGGAACAGCATCAAAAAAATTGATGGACTTGGCAACAGCGTGTAGCAACACCAGAGATAGAATAAATATTCAACGTTTGAAAGAACAACATGCTAATACACTTTTAGACAACCTTGAAAAAGAAGCATTGAAAACACAGGCAGATTATTGGGAGAGTAAAAAAAATTACGAAAATTGCTATACTGAATTTATTGAATTGAAAAAAGGATTTGATGCGTTTTTGAAGTAAAAATCATAACTCCAATAATAAAAACAAAAATCAATTTTTATCATCATTAATCCTTTAAATCTAAGTACAAATTTTTATTTTTTTAATCTGTGAATCTGTGGCATTTTTATCCCCTCCAAAAAAATAATTTTGCATTATTCAAATTAGTTTTCTTTTCTTTGCAACCATTTTTCTAAAAATTGCGTCTATGATTTAAACTGTTGAGCAATTTAACCATAAAACAATTTACGATATGAGTAAGAACTTAGTAATAGTGGAGTCACCTGCAAAAGCAAAGACTATAGAGGGTTTTTTGGGAGAAGGATTTACTGTAAAATCGAGTTATGGTCACGTGCGCGATTTGGCTAAAAAAGGTTTTGGAGTAGATATCGAAAATAATTTTAAACCCGATTATCAAGTTTCGGAAGACAAAACCAAAGTGGTTTCCGAATTAAAAAAATTAGCGAAAAGTGCAGAGGTAGTTTGGTTAGCAACGGATGAGGACCGCGAAGGAGAAGCTATTTCTTGGCATTTGTTTGAAGCATTAGGGCTTAAGGAAAATAATACCAAGCGAATTGTTTTTCATGAAATAACAAAGTCGGCTATTCAAAATGCAATTGCAAATCCAAGAACAATTGACAAACATTTAGTAGATGCACAACAAGCTCGTAGAATATTAGACCGTTTGGTTGGTTTCGAATTATCGCCTGTGTTGTGGAAAAAAATTCGCCCGAGCTTGTCAGCCGGTAGAGTGCAATCAGTTGCAGTGCGTTTAATTGTTGAACGAGAACGAGAAATAGATATTTTTAATGTTACCTTTAATTATAAGATAGTTGGCATTTTCGATACCAACGGAAAAACATTTAAAGCAGATTTAGCAAAACGTTTTTCTACCAAAGAAGAAGCAGAACAATTTTTAGAACAAATAAAAGGAGCCAACTTTTCTGTAAAAAACAAAGAGGTAAAACCCGGCAAACGTACTTCATCAGCACCATTCACTACTTCCACTTTGCAACAAGAAGCAAGTCGTAAACTTGGTTTTAGTGTTTCGCAAACCATGGTGGTGGCACAAAAACTGTACGAATCAGGAAAGATAACTTACATGAGAACCGACAGTGTCAACCTTTCTGACACTGCCATCAATCAGGCAAAAGAAGCGATTACAAAAAATTACGGAGAAAAATATCTGAACATACGACAGTATAAAAACAAATCGAAAGGAGCTCAGGAAGCGCATGAGGCAATACGTCCTTCCTACATCGAAAATCAAACTATTGACGGAGAAAACAATGAAAAACGTTTGTACGATTTGATTTGGAAACGTACCATTGCTTCGCAAATGAGTGATGCTATACTTGAATTAACTACTATTACAGTTGAAAACAATAAATCAGATTTAGAATTTATAGGCAAAGGCGAAGTAATTATTTTTGATGGTTTCCTTAAAATATACATGGAAGGAACCGATGATGAAAACGCAGAAGAAGAAGAAGGATTGTTGCCTGCCATGAGTGTAGGCGATAAGCTGGCACTACAGGAAGCAGTGGCTTCACAGCGTTTCAGCAGTCCTCCTGCGAGATACACCGAAGCAAGTTTGGTAAAAAAATTAGAGGAACTTGGAATAGGAAGACCGAGTACCTATGCACCAACAATTTCTACCATTCAAAAAAGAGAGTACGTGCTCAAGGAAGATCGTGAAGGGAAAGAACGATTTTCGGATGTGATTACCCTTAAAAATGATGTTGTTAAAGCAGAAAAGAAAAAAGAAATAACGGGAGCAGAAAAATCAAAATTATTTCCGACTGATATTGGTATGGTGGTTAATGATTTTTTGTTGAAAGAATTTCCTTCCATCATGGATTTTAATTTTACTGCAAAAGTAGAAGAGGAATTTGACGAAATTGCAGAAGGCAAAATGGTGTGGACCGAAATGCTAAAGAATTTTTATTCTCCGTTTCATAAATTAGTGGAGCATACTTCCGAAAATTCGGAGCGGGCAAGTGGTGAGCGTAAGTTAGGAGTTGACCCCGTTTCAGGAAAAAATTTAATTGTTCGCATCGGTCGTTTCGGACCAATGGCACAGCTAGGCGATACTGCTGACGAAACTGACAAACCAAAATTTGCAGGGTTACGAAAAGACCAGCGAATGGATACCATTACTTTTCAGGAAGCATTGGATTTATTCAAGCTTCCGCGAATTGCAGGAATGTTTGAAGAAAAAGAAATGAAAGTAGCCGTTGGCAGATTTGGGCCCTACATTCAACACAACAGTAAATTTATTTCGTTAAAGAAAGAAGATGACCCAATGACCGTGACTGCCGACCGTTGCATCGAATTGATACAAGCAAAACGTCAGGCAGATATTGATAAATTTATCAAAACATTTCCTGAAAACCCGGAAGTGCAATTGCTCAACGGTCGTTTTGGTGCATATTTAGTAATTGATAAATTAAATTATAAATTACCCAAAGGCATTGACCCAAAAGAACTGAGTTTACAAGAATGTCTCGACATTGCAGCCGACCCAAAGAATGCAAGTAAAGGCGGACGTTTTAAGAAAAAAGGGTTTGAGAAAAAACCATTTGTTCAGGCAGGCGAAAAAAAGGCAGCTCCTAAAAAAGCAGCTAAAAAAGCAGCAAAGAAAAAAGCTCCAAAGAAAAAATAGTTTAGTAAAAGGTGTATCTTTTTTCAAAAATCGAGTTATAAGGATAAATGTAACTAATCAAACGATTTGTAAATTTGTACAAATTCGTAATTCGTAAACACATGCAAGAATACTTCACCCCCATAGAAATAGAAAAACTAAACGGAGCCAACCAATACTCTGCAACTTCCTATGGCAAGTTAATCAGCATTTACAGCAATCCCGATAATTTCCCTGATTTAGAAAATATACATTTGGCAATAGTAGGCATTGAAGAAGACCGCAATGCTATCAACAACGAAGGTTGCGGATTGGCAGCCGATTATATTCGCGAAAATTTTTATTGCTTATTTCAAGGAAACTATGCAACCAAAATTGTTGATTTAGGAAACATCAAAAAAGGAAATACTATAGAGGATAGTTATTTTGCTGTAACAGACGTGTTGGCTCAATTGCTTAAAAAAAACATTATCCCAATCATCATTGGCGGCTCCCAGGATTTTACCTACTGCAATTATCTTGCGTATCTTAAAATGGAACAAACAATTAATATTGTTGCTGTTGATTCTTGTTTCGATATTGGAGATGGAGAAAAAGACCTCAATTCACAAAATTACCTGAGCAAAATTATTTTACACAAACCCAACATACTCTTTAATTATAGTAACATTGGTTTTCAAACTTATTTTGTGGAGCAAAATTCAATAGATTTGATGGATAAACTCTATTTCGATTTTCATCGGTTAGGTGCATTGCGTAAAAATATTGAGGAGGTAGAGCCTATCGTTCGTAATGCTGATGTAGTAAGTTTCGATATTTCTTCCATCCGTCATGGAGATGCACCGGGCAATGGCAATGCTTCTCCAAATGGTTTTTATGGGGAGGAGGCTTGCCAAATTACGCGTTATGCTGGCATGAGCGATAAACTTTCGTCAATCGGTTTTTATGAAATCAACCCGGCATTTGATAACAACAAACAAACAGCACACCTGGTGGCACAAATGGTTTGGTATTTTATTGATGGGTACTATAATCGCAAACAGGATTACCCGATTGTGGATAAATCGGAATATACTAAGTACCGTGTTTCTATAAAAGACCATGAGCATGAGCTTATTTTTTATAAAAGCAACAAAAGTGATCGGTGGTGGATGGATGTTCCATATCCCCTAAACCCACAGTTGAAGCACGAAAGGCACCAAATGGTTCCTTGTTCGTATTCCGATTACGAAACGGCTTGTAAGGATGAATTGCCCGACAAATGGTGGCAAACCTATAAAAAGCTGGGGTAATGAAGAGTTTTTATATTTATTCAAGGAATAAAAATGTTAAAATATTTGTTAATAATAAAATTATACCTAATTTAGCCACCTGATATTTTTAGAAAAGAGAAATAAACTGTTAAATAACACAAAATAGAATATGAGAAAAATCCTTACTATTATTGCATTATCGGTTACTTCAATAGTAACTTTCGCACAACAAGATGCGCAATTCAGTATGAATATGTTTAATCGTTTATCCATCAATCCGGGATATGCCGGAACCAATAAAGCACTTTGCGGTGTATTATTGTACCGTCAGCAGTGGAATAATTTTCCCGGAGCCCCAAAAACTTTCCTTTTCAGTCTAGACTATGGCCAAATTGCCCATGGCGGACTTGGTTTAACACTTGACCAAGATGCTTTAGGTTTTGACAAAACATTTAAAGCTAAATTAGCGTATTCTTTTCACCAAACTTTAGGACCAGGCGTATTAGGTATTGGACTTGATGTGGGGATGATTCAAAAATCATTATCAGGTAATTTTGTTGCACCTGACGGAAGCACAACTGAACATGGAGGAAGTGCAGATGCAGCTATTCCTTGGAATGGTGCAAAATCTACTACTTACGATTTAGGATTTGGATTGTATTATACTACTTTTAATGATAAATTATATGTTGGTATTTCTGCTTTGCATTTAACGGAGTCTGATGTTAAGAAAGGAGGAACAACTACCCCTTCTTACTCAGGACAGCCTACATACACTTGGAATTATGATTATCAGGAAGCGCGTCACTATTATGTAATGGCAGGTTACCGTTTCGATTTAGGAGATAAATTTTCTTTAACACCTTCCGTGCTTACAAAAACAGATGCAGCATCTACTCAATTAGACATTAATGCCATGGTAAAATGGAACAAAATGGTATTTGCTGGTGTTTCTTACCGTTTAACTGATGCAATTGTTGCAATCGTTGGGTTGGAGTATAAAGGAATTAAATTTGGCTACTCTTATGATATTACTACTTCCACAATAAAAAACCATAGTAGCGGAACACACGAAATTATGTTGGGATACTGTCATAAATTCGTGAAACCAGAAAAGAAACATGGTCATATGAACGAAAGATTTTTGTAAAAAAAACTAATTTTTTTGTAACCTTTAATAAAATTTTACGTTAAAGAATATCCTATCTCTTTTATTTCTTCATCTTCAATTTTTAAAAGGATGATTATTTTAGAATAGATTTTTAATAATAAAAAAAATAAAAACATGAAAAAATTGCTTTTGTTTGGTTTAATGATGATTCTGGTTGTAACTGGTTGCGACAAAGGTCCTCCGGGAGAACTTGTCGGAGTTCAGCCAAGAGCTGAGTGGTTCGATATCGATCCGTTCGGTATGCTATATCTTCCTATGGGAAGCTATAACATGGGTCCAAGCGATGAGGATGCGCCTTATGCTCAAACTACGAAATCTAAAACAGTTTCTGTTCAGGCATTTTACATTGATCAGACTGAAATTTCCAATAACGAATACCGTCAGTTCGTTTATTGGGTAAAAGATTCTATTGCTCACCGTGCTTTGTTTGAAGACGGAAGAGCAGAACATGGAATCGAAACAGACGATTTTGAACAACCAATTGATCCTCCTTTGGTTAATTTCGAAGAAAACATCGCTTACGATGAGCAGGATGTGAGGGAGGTATTGGAATTTATGTACCTTCCACCAGAAGAGCGTTTCTACAAACGTAGAGAAATTGATACCCGTAAATTAAATTTTGAATATTACTGGATTAATTTACGTTTAGCTGCTGCAAAATCAAACCGTTTTAAGCCATCAAAATCACCTGACGAAAAAACAGGACTTGATTTTATCAATGGTTATCAAAACACAAGTATTGGCGACAACAAAACACTTGGCCATTATGATGTAAAAGACCAAATTTCTGACGGAAGTGGTAATTATACTACTCGCGAACGCAAAGATAAAGACAGAAGTGTGTTTATTGTAAAAGATATTATAAATGTATATCCTGATACATTAGCATGGGTTCATGATTTCACTTATTCGTTCAATGAACCGATGACTAATATGTATTTTTGGCACGTTTCTTTTGACGATTATCCTGTGGTTGGTGTTACTTGGAAACAAGCAAGAGCCTTTACCATCTGGAGAACTCAATTATTTAACAATTGGTTATTAGCAAATGGTTCTACCTATGTGAACGATTTCCGTTTACCTACAGAATCTGAATGGGAATACGCTGCCCGCGGTGGTCTGGCATTAAGTCCATATCCTTGGGGTGGCCCTTACATTCGTAACTCTTTAGGATGTTTCTTAGCCAACTTTAAACCAATGAGAGGTAGTTATGTTGATGATGGTGGATTTCACACAGTTAAAATTATGTCTTACAACCCTAATGATTATGGTTTGTATTGTATGGCTGGAAATGCTGCTGAATGGACAAGCAATGCATTTGACGAATCGGCTTACGACTTTAATCACGACTTAAATGCAGATTATGTTTACGAAGCGCAAGATAACGAAGCGAATGTTTTGAAACGTAAAGTAATAAGAGGTGGTTCGTGGAAAGATGTAGGTTATTATTTACAAAACAGTACAAGAACGTATGAATATCAAGACACAGCTAAATGTTATGTCGGATTCCGTTGCGTTCAAACATACCTTGGTCGTGCTAAAGGGGATGACGAAGGACCAGGTGGCTTTTAACAATTAAATCTTTAATTTCTAATCAAAATAAACAGTAAACAACAAACAATTAATTATTAACAATTAAATTTCTAAAATCATGGGTGGTAAAAAATGGAAAAATTTCATGGCCAAATTGTATGGATTTGGTGCGGCAATCGTTATCGTTGGAGCGATGTTTAAAATTAATCACTGGAAGGGTGCTACTGCGATGCTTGTAGTTGGTTTGTCAACTGAAGCAGTAATCTTCTTTTTCTCGGCATTTGAACCGCCTCACGAAGAAGTGGATTGGAGTTTGGTTTATCCTGAACTTGCAGGTATGCATGGGGAAGAAGGGGAAGAAAAATTGATTGAAGAAGATAAGGGCTCAATTACTGAGCAATTAGACACTATGCTTGAAGATGCTAAGATTGGTCCGGAACTAATTGCAAGTTTGGGTGACGGATTGCGTACCTTAGGTGATCAAGCTTCTAAATTGAATAACATTACAGATGCATCTGTTGCTACTAATGAATATGTTAGCAGTGTTAAATCTGCTGCTAAGAATGTAAATTCTTTATCTGATTCATATTCTAAAGCTTCAGAATCATTGTTAGGTTTATCTGTAGCGTCTGAAGATAGCTCTAATCTTGGTGAGCAAATTATCAAGGTATCTAAAAATTTATCTGCATTAAATGCTTCCTACGAATTACAATTACAAGGTTCGAACGAACATTTAAAATCTACTGCAAAATTCTATGACGGACTAGCTGATTTGATGAAAAACTTAAATGATTCGGTAGATGATACCAAAAAATATAAGGAACAAATCGGTCAATTGTCTTCAAACTTAGAATCGTTGAATACTATCTACGGTAACATGCTTACTGCAATGAGAAAATAAAAGTACTAAAAGGTACTTTTATTTTCTATTGAGAAAGATTTATATCTTTCTGTGTAAAGTAATTAATTTAATTTAAACGATATTATATAATAAGAAAATATGTCAGGAGCAAAAGAAACCCCAAGGCAAAAGATGATTGGTATGATGTACCTTGTGCTTACAGCACTTCTGGCACTAAACGTATCCAAAGAAATCTTGAATGCGTTCATTGCCATTGAAGAAAGTTTGAACACAACAAATATTAACTTTGACGGGAAGAATCAAACGCTTTATGCTAAATTTGATAAGGCTTTAAACGATAATAAAGGTAAAGCACAAAAACCTTACGACAAAGCACAAAAGGCGAAAAAGTGGTCACAAGAGTTATGCGATAGTTTGAATGCTATAAAGGGCAGATTGTATCAGGCAGTGCAGGGTGTTACCAAGGAGCAGGCAGATACTTTTCAATTGAAATATTTGGATAGCAAAGATAATTATGATATCCCTACAAATGTTTTAATTGGGGCAGACCCTGAAGCACCTACAGGTGCGGCTGTTGGTCTCAAAAAACAGATAGAGGAATACAAAAAGAACATGGAAAACCTTATTGACAATCCGGCTGAAAGAGCAGCATTAAAACTTGGTTTGGAAACAAAGGATAGTTATTCGGTTGCCGAAGAAAAAACAGTAACTTGGGAAGATAACAATTTTTATCATGCGCCAATAGCTGCTGTTCTTAGTGTTATGGCAAAGTTAAAAACGGATGTAAAAAATGCAGAAGGTGATGTTGTACAAATGTTGCTAAAGTCTGTTACAGCTAACGACTTTTCTTTTGATGCTGTTGAAGCAAAAGTGGTTGCAGAAAGTAATTACATAACTGCTGGTGAAGAGTACAAAGCGGACATATTTGTTTCTGCTCACAATTCCGCTCAGGACCCTCAAGTATTGGTAGGTGCTGTTGACACAACAGACAGAAAACATCCAAAAGTATTGGGAACAGGGATGAATGTTCCTGTTGCTGGTGGTGTTGGTAGATATGTGGTTAAAACAAGTGCTCAGGGCGACCAAACTTATTCAGGTGTGATTAATGTAAAAGCTCCTGATGGATCTATTAAAGCATATCCGTTTCATGCAGAATACAAAGTTGCTGCTCCTTCGTTTGCAGTCTCTCCTTCTAAAATGAATGTGTTCTATATTGGTGTACCTAATCCGGTTGATATTTCAGTGGCAGGATCTGCTCCTAACGATATTACAGCATCAATAACTGGTGCTGCAGGAAGTATTAAACCTCTTGGACAAGGTAAATTTGAGGTTAACCTTACAGGTGGTGTGGAGTGTGATGTTAATTTATCTGTTAAAACAAAAACAGGAACTAAATCAGCAGGTAAACAACATTTCCGTGTTAAAAAAGTACCTAGTCCTAACGCTTCTTTTGCTGGTGTAACTGGTGATGGTCCTGTTTCTGCAGCTGAGTTGGGCTCAGCTGGTGGGGTTATTCCAAAGCTAGAGGATTTTGTATTTGATTTGAAATTCCCTGTTGTTTCGTGGAACATGTCCATGATGATTAATGGACTTTATATTGATGCTGCAGCAAACGGACCTGGTGTTACACCTGAACAAAGAGGAATGTTAGCAAAAGCTAAAAAAGGAGGAAGAGTGCTAATAGAAAGTGTGTATGTAATGGCACCTGAAGGAAAAAGAAAAATTAACGGTTGCGTTTTAAAAATAAAATAGTTAACTAATAATAAATTCCATGAAAAAGCTGAAAATGTTTTTATTGTTTCTGTTTGTTGCTGTTGTAACAGGCCAAAACTTTGCTCAGGATCCTAACGCTGGTGATGTATTGAAACCTTCAAAATACCCTGATGGTATTTACACCAAAGAGAATTCAAGAACTCGCAGAGCAATTCCATACACTACTTTGAGAGAAGCCGATGTAATGTGGAGCAAAAGAGTGTGGAGAATGATTGATTTGAAAGAAAAAATTAATCACCCGCTTTATTACCCAACTGAATTAACTGGCGACAGAAAAAGTTTGTTTCAGGTAATTAAAGATGCAGCGCTTGTTGATGGTACGGTAACTTGTTTCGCTCCCATGGATGACGAATTTAGAACTGACTATACCAAAACAGAAATAGAAGGCATTTTGGCAAGATGGGATTCAACTCACCAAACAGAGGACGCCAATAACCCTGGTACTATGATTGCTGCACCAATGAAAATCAACGTTACTTCGGGCGATATTACCAAATATCAGATAAAGGAAGATTGGTTTTTTGACCGTCAGCGCTCTGTGCTTGATGTGCGTATCATCGGAATTGAAGTATTGGTTGAAAAGAAAACGGAAGGATCAGGTGAAGTAGTGGGTGATAAACCATTGTTTTGGATTTATTTCCCTGAAGCTCGACCTTTGTTTGCTAATCAGGAAGTGTACATGCGTCATAACGATTCCGAAAGAAGAACATTGGATGACATATTTTGGAAACGATTGTTTTCAAGCTATGTAGTGGAAGAAACCAACGTTTATAAAAGAAGAATCGGGGATTATACTTCAGGGTTGGATGCTTTGTTGGAATCCGACAGAATCAAAAACGATATCTTTAAATTCGAACACGATATGTGGCATTTCTAAAATTTAGAGACAGTTTAAAAAAAAGCCCTTCAGATTTTTATGAAGGGTTTTTTTATGAAATAGATTTTAAATTATAGACCAACAAATCAAGAAACATACATCATCTTGGTTCTTAATTTTCTGATCTAAGTTCTTGCTTCTTGATTCTCGATTCGTGTCTCTTGCTTCATTCTCCCGTTTGTTCCGTTACTTCTTCAAGGTCTTTTGTTAGTTGCTGAACTATTTTAAAACTACTTAAAAACTCCATCGCTATAATGCGGAGAATAGTGTAAACAGGTATAGCTACTACCATTCCAGTTATTCCGGCTATGGTGCCTGCTGTGAGTATAACAATAAAAATTTCTAACGGATGAGCCTTCACGGTATTGGAAATAACAAGAGGTTGAAAAAACAACGCATCTATCAACTGAACCACCATAAAAGTAAGACCTATTTTACCTGCCAAAGGAAGTAGTTGAGAATAAAATTCTAAGTTCAAATTGCCCGAAATACCAATTAATATAGCAAATCCGCAACCGAGCAACGGACCAATGTATGGTATTACATTTAAAATGCCGGCAAATAAACCAATCAGCAACGCATTTTTTAATCCAAATATAGACAGTCCTATGGCAGTTAACGTAGCCACAAACGCCATGTCTAAAATAATACCTATAAAATAACGTGTTAAAATCAATTTGGTATCTTTCATAATATCAGTTATTGCCTGTATATGTTTGGGGGGAGTAAGCAGCAAAATAATATTTCGGATTAGGTGTTCATCTTTCATAAAGAAAAACGTCATAAATGCGATAGAAAAGAAAGCTGCAATGATACTTCCTAAAAAGCCTATCATTTGTTGTGCATATCCCGATATTTCATGAAACCCAAGTATATTAGTAAGTTTGGAAGCTATGGTGGACTGAATACTCTCACCACTGCCTGACGAAATTTGATATTTCTGCAAATCATACTCAATATTTTCAAGTGGTTGTTTAAATGCTTCTACCACTTCATTCGGGTTTATTTTACTGATTATTCGGGCTTCCTCAATTATAAGCGGAATAAACAGCGAAAACAATCCGGAAATAAAAACAATAATGGTAAGCAATGAAAACAACGAACAAAGAGTGGAAGACAATGGTCGTTTTTTAATTTTTATTTTCGAAAACAACTTTACCAATGGTTGTCCCAGCAGCGAAAGCACAACTGAAATAATAATATAAAAAACAATTGTTTTCAAAAACCAGGCAATTAATCCAACAAGGATAACCACTACGGCAATCAAAAAATATTTCGGCTTCGTTTGCATCACGTTCAATTCCTAATTCCTAATTACTAATTTGTACCCCCTTATTTCTTTTTAATAATTATTTCCCTCTTCGGCATCGAATCTTTATCCATACACTTGCCTTCGTGCATTCCTTTTTTGCAACAATCCATGTCTCCTCCTTCCTTATCACATTTCATATCTCCATGCTTTTTGCAACAGTCCATTTTGCCGCCTTCTCCTTGCATTTCACATTCATTCATTCCATCTTCACATTCACCATCGCGAATAACTATTCGTTTCATCATCCCTCCATGGTGCATCATCATCCCTCCCGGACCACATTGTTCTTCCATTCTGCATTCTCCACCCATTCCTCCATGTCCTCCGTGGTGCATCATTACAGCACCACAAACCGAACAAACCATTAAACAAACTGTAAAAATAATAATAAGAGCTGTACTGTAAGTAAACCATTTACTTACTTGGGATTTGGTTATATAAACCAATAAAAATAGTGCTGCTATCAAAACCAATAGTTCAACTGACAATAGCATAGGGAGTTTTCCAATCATTTGCTTAAGTATTAAATTAATGAATATTAAAAGTTAGAGTAAAAGTAGAAATAAATTCAGAGCAAAATATAATTGCAGGTAGTTTATGTTTTAAAAAATTGTTAAATGCACACAACAAAAAAACTCCTTACTGTTTTTTAGTAAGGAGTTTTTTTGTTTTTAATTTCCATATTTAATATTCCTGTGGTTCTCTACTTGTATGTCTTAGTCGCAATACCTCAATTCCCTCTTTTGTTATTTGATAAGCAACTCTCGTATGGTAAACTGTAAATACTCTTACCGTTCCATCATTGTTCTTTTTCAAATTATCTGCTTTAAATATTTCCGGGGATTTCGAAGCTTCCATAATTGCTTCAAGTATCGCGTCTTTTACAAGTTTATATCCCTGGGGTGATTTATTTTTATAAAACTCAAGAACATCTTTCAAATCTTCTCTTGCCAGAAGAGTCCATTCAATTAAAGCCTTTTTCTTCTTTACCATTTTTCCATTTCTTTCAGCAGTTGCTCATGCGAAATAGTTTTTCCTTCTTTGGCTTGTTTTATAGAAGCATCCAATTCCTCATTGTATTGCTTTACACTAATTCTTTTTTCTACAGGCTCCACTTGCAGAATATTTTTCACCATTTCTAAAACCAACTCCTGTTGTTTTGCAGTTAACAAAGGAAGATAGCTATTCAGTTCGCGTTTTATTGTACTTGGGCTCATTGTATAATTTTATTTTTCACAAAGATAATTATTTTATTTCTTACAATGCGAAAACCCCTATACTCCTTTTTTTAGTGAGTATTCCCTCCGAACCCGCTCCTTTGCGAGTTTGGAGGTTTCGTTTTTGCATTATAAAAAAACTCCTTACTGTTTTTCAGCAAGGAGTTTTTTTTATTTGGGTAAGTAAAACTCACAGGATTATTTTAATATGCAGCACAACTGTGCGCTTACGGATAATTCTCTAAAGAGTTCTTTTAGTTTTATTTTCTGCTATTGCAAATACAAAAGGCAATTTTCATCATCTGCATCAAACAATTTGATCCCTCTAAGTTCTTTTCAAGTATATTGATTAGCTCCGAAGTCTTTTTATTTCCGCATATCAATTGTATTACCTTAGGCGGACAACCGAACAAACGGCTCATTACTTCAAAATCATTATCTTTTGTAAGAATTGTAAAACCGTTAGTTTTTGCAAAATTCCAGATTGCAGAATCTTCTATACTTTTATCCATCTTATAATCAGAAACATGTTTACAACCTTCAATTGATTTATTCATAGAAGAAGACACACGATAAGAAATATTATTATCAATCAACAATTTCATTGGGTTGAAACAAATTTCACATGTTTTTCACTTTCCACTGCATACGCCAAACATGCTTGTACATCTTCAACAGTAAGTTCAGGAAAGTCAACAATTATTTCCTGTGTAGTCATTCCCGATGCAAGATAACCTAATACATCTGACACTGTTATTCGTAGATTTCTAACACACGCTTTTCCTGAACGCACATGAGGGTTAATGGAAATTATTTCGTTATAAGGTTTCATTGTTTTTATTTTTTACAAAGATAATTATTTTTTGTTTTTAATCAGGTAAGTAAACTTACAACATTAATACAACACTAGGACCTCTATACTCTAACCATCCCCCCCCTCCTTTGCAAGTTTGGAGGTTATCTCTATTAACAAAATTCCAATAGCAGCCATACTATTATTAGTGTACAAGAAAAAAACAATTTAAGTGGATTTAAGATAATGAAACAAAGATTTGTTCAGGAACTTGAAAAGTCTTTGGTAAAAGAAATTGTAGTTCAATGTGGTGGAAGCCTTGATATATTCGAAAAAAAGTTCGGAAAACCTCCAGTTTGATTTCTTCCGAACAGTTGTGGTGTTAACACCAACAAACACTATATACTTACTCCTTTACAAACTTCCTGTTAATGCTTTGGGTAGCATTATTAATATTAATGAAATAAACACCTTTTGGGTAAGTGCTTATATCTATTGCAGTTTTTGAGTTTGTTATTTTGGCAGTATAAACTACTTGCCCAAGCACATTATAAATGCTTGCAGTTCCCTCTCCTTTGGAAAGGGTTAGGGTGAGGCTATTTGTTGCAGGATTAGGAAATATATTTACTGTGTTTTCTTCTGCCACTTCACTTATACCTATACCTGTGCAGTCAACCACACTTACATCATCCACATAGTAATATGCTACCGTACCGCCTCCCAAACTTTGAACATTTGTATTTGCAGGATTATGAAAATTACCAATTGTCATAAACCGTTCTCCACCTTGTGCAATAAAATTGCCAGAAATCAACATCCAGTTAGCTGTATCATTCAGCATATTTCCGATTGGGTTCTCTATTTGTGGTGTAATATAATCTATTGCTTTTAAGTTAGTAGTATCTAATATACTATCATTTGAAAAATAAGCTCCACAATTACTCACCGCAGACGCTGGATAACTTAATGAAACGTAAAACTCAACGCAATACTTTTTATTAGCTATTAATGTATCTGTTAATGGTACTTCTAGGTATTCTCTATAATTTACTGTATCACCATATAAATAAATAGCAGCGTAAGCAAATCCAGTTTGAGCGTATTGAAACCCAGCTACGTTTGTTGGAACACCATATTCTGCATAATTTGAACAGGTGTCGTAAACGTCCGAACTTGAACTATTTGTAGTATTTCCACTATGAATACATGGCTGAAACCATGGTGGGGCGTAGTATATTTGATTAAAAAGTGTTGGACATTGTGTTAGTATTTCAAAACTAGGGTTTGGGACGAGATTCTGAGATTTAGAATAAAGAGAAAGCAAAACAAAAACAAAACAAAAGCCCTTTCCCAAATCTCCCCAAAAGGGAGAAAGGAAAAGGACTCTTATTCTATTTATTCTATATAACATTTTATACAAAAGTAAATAAATTGCTATTTACTTATTACTATTTTCCCAGAATAAACTTTGTGGTCATTTTTATACACCTGATAAAAGTAAATTCCATTATTTAGTTCCGTTTCTTTAATGTTAAGCTGATTAGAACCATTTACTAATTTGTAATGAGTGAGTTTTTTACCTAATACACTCGTAATAGTAACAAAACCAGTTTCATTATCTACTAATGTATAGCTCAATTGCATTGCTCCGTTGTTCGGATTCGGATAAATTTTATAATCTGTTATTCTTATTGGCTCTTGAGGAGCTATCAAAAAATGCCTGTTCGTATATTCATCATCTATCACATCTATTCGCAACATTACACGAGCCATATACACTGCATCTCCACCTTGTAAAGGATTTTGGTACGCTACATTTTCCAGTTGAGCAATTTCGATACTATCATAAATGTTTGTTTTAGGAAAACCAAGTGAATCAGAATGATTTTTTATTTTGTTCAGGTAAATGGTATTTACTATCCGTTGATTTACTTCCATCGGGCAGGTAGTAGGTATATTTTGATTCGTAATTTGTGCTGCCAAAGTATCAGCAATGGTGGTGTCTTGAACGTACTTAATCACTTCCTGGAATCTGCCAATATTAGAACTGTTCAGCGAATCCCACATTGCTTGGTACAATACATCTTCAGCAGTTCCAAGATTAATTATGGTAGTATCGTCTTTCAATACGGTGTAAGCATAAATTGAGTCCTTTAATTTGAATTCCTGACTTAGTGTATCGTAAATTATCTCATCTCGCACTATTTTACCTAACATCATTTCTCTGTAATCAACCGGAGGTAATGCCAATGCAGGAGGAGTACAATTGCTATTGGGAGCAACGGGAAGGGGATATGTAATAAATCCCCCAGTATTTGTATTGCTTGTTCCTGTTGATACATTAAAGTTTGAACCTATATTACTATACCATGTTGAAGGCGCAGCCATAGTTCCCGCAATATACCTGAAAACCCCAGTTGGCATGTTTTGCCATTTATTGTTAGAAGATATAGTTGCTGCTCCTTGGTTTGCAATAGTTGCATTATTAAAATTAAACCCGTTCCAGCAAGCATCATTTGTATTACATGTAAACATACTTGGAGAAGTACCCGAAGCAAAAATACCAGCCGACATTCTTGTCAATTTATTTTCCACCACATTGTTGCTAAAGCTGTTTTCTATACTTATCCCTTTCAAATCGGGATTGGTAAGCCCGGTAGGCGCAGGCAGAGGTTTAAAAACAATATTATTTTTAACCTGTGCTTTATAACATGTTTGTACTCGAATACCATAATAAGGAAATGCAGTATTAATGTAACCAAAATTAATTTGGTTACTTAATGCGTTTGGAGGGTTATTATCAATATAAGGCATAGAACAATTGATTAGCCATATTCCATATCTTGGGTTATTTATAGTGTTTCCATAAATTTCACACTTAGAGGGTATCAAGTTTGTGTTTGCATAATAAATACCATAATAATCTACCAATGGAGTAATGCCTGTGGCACTAACTATGGTCATGGTATTATTATAAATAGTGGTGGTCATTGCTGAAGTTTTAACATCCTGTAAATAAATACCTCCGCGCACATTTGTAAAAGTATTGTTATTAATATCAGTGGTTAAATCGCTACAATTCTCAATATTTACGCTATGATAAACATTTCTGAACGTATTATAGGTAATCTTAGTATTATAACCATTGGCATATATTCCAAACATGCCATCTCTGAACATATTGCTGGGATTAAAATTAGTACCGGAAGATCCCCCGATTATTAAGTTTCCGGGTCCTGAGGCAACCACACCGTAACTTGGAATACCGGGAGGGGCAACAGGTCCCATGTTTTCAAAAAGATTGTTAAACACACTTACATTCGATGTTTGGGTTATAATTCCAGTTCCCAAACCGTCAAAAATACTGACAGTGGAAGTACTGTAAGCATCGCCCAAGGGAAGTTGCACACCTCCGCTCAGATTTACATCTGTTATCCATACTCCTGCTACTGCCGTCCCTCCATTAATGGTGGTCGTTAAAGTATAGATGGGATTCGAATAATTACCATTTCCATTGTAATTACCCAAAATGGCAGCAGCCATTGCATTCGGTTGCAATCCGGCTATAAGAGCAGAAAAATTGCGAGTGGTGAAAATGGTGGTGCCGTACGACATTTGAGTTAAAAAAGTTCCGGAGTAATTAGCTATATTTAAACCAACGTAATTTTTATTAAAAACACTTTTATATATTTTATATTGTGCACCGTTATCAGAATGAAAACCAAAAGTAGCATCTTCAATCAAAGAAAATCCAATATCAAGAATTTCTGCATTGCTCGTTCCATAAATACCATCCCACATATAGCAACCGTACAAATGCGAATGGTCAATATACATGGCATGCCCGTTCAAAACAATCTTAGCATTTAGTCCTAATTTAACATCACAATTGGTAAGCATCAAATCGTCATTTAGAGTAAATGTTCCATTAATAGAAAAAGTTTGATTTGTTGCTGTTGTAAAACCAGTTCCTGTTGAAACTCCCTGAGAAATCATATCGGTAGTACTTTGATAATTAAAATTAGCAGTTCCGTTAAAACAGCACGTAGTGCTTACTGTAACGGTTTCCACGGCAGTACCTATACAACCATTTGTTGTACCTGTTATAGTATAACTTGTAGTTGTAGCTGGTGATGCAGTAGCAGTGTTTACCCCAGTGGAAGTGACACCTGCACTCCATGTGTATGAGGTTGCCCCGACTGCTGTTAGTGTAACTGATTGTCCGGGACAAATAGGAGGAGGTGAATTTACGGCAACCGTAGGACCAGAACCAATGGTAACAGTTGCCACAGCAGTATTTGAACAATTTCCTGTAGTTCCAGTTACAGTATAAGTAGTAGTTGTAACTGGCGATGCTGTAGCAGTAGTTACACCTGTTGATGTTGCGCCTGCGCTCCATGTATAAGTAGTAGCACCACTTGCAGTTAATATAGCTATACCACCAACACAAATTGTTGGAGAATTAACAGCAACCGAAGGCAAAGGATTTACTGTAACTGTTGCCACAGTAGTGCTTGAGCAATTTCCGGTAGTTCCTGTTACGGTATAACTTGTTGTTGTGGTTGGTGAAGCAGTGGCTGTATTCACCCCTGTTGAAGTTGCCCCTGCACTCCAAACATAACTTGTTGCTCCGTTTGCTGCTAAATTAGCTGTTGCTCCAATACAAATTGCTGGTGAGTTAACTGTAACAGTAGGTGAACTTACCGTGACGGTTGCAACAGCAGTGCCGCTACATCCGTTTGTTGTGCCTGTAACTGTATAGGTTGTTGTAGTAGTTGGTGCAACATCAGCGGTATTTGCTCCTGTTGGTGTTGCTCCCGCACTCCACGTATAAGTAGTAGCTCCACTTGCAGTTAAAGTTACTGTTTGCCCCGGGCATAATGTTGTTGGTGAGTTTACGGTAACACTTGGTAAGGGATTTACAGTAACTGTTGCCACGGCAGTGCTGGAACAACCGTTAGTTGTTCCAGTAACAGTGTAATTAGTGGTAGTTGTAGGTGCTGCCACAGCAGTATTTCCCCCTGCTGGAATTGCTCCCGCCCAAGTATAGGTAGCAGCACCATTTGCAGTTAAGGTTACTGTTTGTCCGGCACATATAGTTGGTGAGTTCACTGTCACTGTGGGACCTCCAGTTACTGTAACAATTACTGCATCAGTAACACTGCACGCACCATTTAATGTTGATACAGTCACAGTATAAGTTGTAGTAACCCCAGGTGATGCAACCGGATTAGCAGTGTTGGGATTGCTTAAACCTGTTGTTGGAGACCAACTATAAGTGTAACCTGTACCCGGACATCCCGTAAGTGTAGCTTGTAAAGGGGTCGATTGCGGGCAAACTATTGTTACATCTGCTCCTGCGCTAACTCCAATTTCTGTTACCACTACATTGTCGACATAAATATAAGATTCAAAGTGACTGGAATTAGTATTTGTTACAGTTGCCCCACTTCCAAGGTCATTTCTAAAATTTCCAATCGAAAAATAGTTCTGACCAGCCCCTATTATTGTACCAGAAATAACGGACCATCCTGTACCTATTAAACCTACTGTGTGTTCAATTTGAGGTGCGACAGCAATATTATTTGGAGGTAAACCTGCCAAAGCACCAGTATAAAAATAAGCACCAAAATGGTCTATGCTAAATCTACTAGCGTTACTTTTACTAACATACATTTCAAAATAATAACAATGTCCTGCTTGCAAAGGAGTTTTTAATTGTCCTTGCAGATATTCTCTAAAGTTAGGTACATTAGGTGCATAAGAAATTACACCTCCATAACCGTTAGTTCCGGATACAGCTGCACTTGCCGCAGCAGCTTGATTCCCCCAAACATTAATTGGGATGCCATTATATTGTCCATTGCATAAAATATTAAAAATATCAGGAGTTGTGTATATCGCACTTACGGCATTGTTAGGATTTGACCAGCAATCAGCAATTCCCCAATTAACAGAATTAGCTGTTGAGGTACAAAGATTCCCTGTGTAGTTTTCAAATCCGGGATTGTTAACCAAATTACAACCTGGTAATACAGTGCAGCCTGTTAGTGGTTGAAGTAATGATAATAATAAAATATTTCTGGAAAAGAAAACATTATCTCCATTAGTTGAATTAGATACAGCAATAATGATATTGCTTATGCATAAAAGTGCTGTTGTACCGGTATTAAATAAATCTGTACTACTTTGTTCATCTGTCATAACAATTCCATTAAAATTAATTGTGCTTTTTAATACAGCACTCTTCGTTACATTCCAGTAAATATTTTCCTGTCTTACATCTCCATTTGAAATATAGGAATTACTTAGAACAATTAACGAATCAGAAATATTAAAAATAAAAACAGAATTAGTATCTCCTGTTAAAGTTAAAGTTCCATTCAATATTGCATTGCCAACTATTTGATACACCCCTGATGGTAATGTTTGTCCCTCAAGCGAACCGCTTATTGTATCTCCAGTTTGAGAATTGCAAAAGGAAATAGCAGTTGATAAATCTGCCAAAGCATTAGTAACAATAGTATCACCCGAATAAACAGTATTGGCAAGCATTTTATTACTCACTGAATTTGTTGCACCAGCATCGCCAGAAATATATGCAGTATCGGTTGAACTTATTGTGTTTCCTGATAATAATCCAAAAGTTGCGGCACTCCCTAAATTGGGTGCTGTCTGTGCTTTTGCTCCCGCTCCTATAAATAATATACAGGCGAGCATTAAAATAATTTTTTTTGTTTTCATTTTGTTTTAGGTTAGATTAATTAATTAGTGATTTGTTGAAATAGAGATTTAGAGAATTGAAAATTTGTTTGTTGATGTAAAACACACCCCTAACCCCTCTCGAGAGGGGAATAAAAAAAGCCCAAACGCAAAACACGAATGGGCTTTATTAAAAAATAAAAATAATTTAGTATATAGGTTGCGGTGCGGTGCGGTGCGGTGCGGTGCGGTGCAATTTAATAATTACAATAGCTAATGGAAAGAGAATACTATTTAAGAGGATTGTAATCATACTGCAATAGTAATATTAATTAGTTTAACTATTGCAGGGCTTTGTATTAATTTATTTTAATCTCTCTTTGGCACGGTTGTTGCGCCTTTTACGATATTAAAAAAATAATTTCAAAAAAACGAAACCCAACTAAAAAATCTGCGTAAAACTATTCAAACAACAATCTGTAATCTGCAAATCTGTAATCTGCAAATCTGTAATCTGTAATTTGAAATCTAAAATCCCTACCCGCATGAAACACCCCTACAAACAGTAAACATCAAAAAATCAGTACGCTTATTTAACCATTAAATTTTTAGTAAATTAGTTTTCACCTGTTCTTCTCTGAAGAATTAGTTTATTAGTAACCATTAATTAGTAACCATTAACCATTCCCGTTTATAAGGGCTCTCGGTTCTTTCTTGTCTGCTGTCAATCCCGTTCATTCGGGGTAAGTTAATTATTACTATCATTTAGTAAATTAGTATTAATTCGTTTATTAGTAACCATCCCAAAAAATGAACAAAGAACAAAAAAGAGCAGCCGACAATCTTAGAGATTCCGACCTCGTTGAAAAACACAGAAATGGCGACAAACTTGCCTTCGCCCAAATCATGAATCAATACCAGAACATCATTTATCTGTCTTGTTTCAAAATTTTAAACAACCACGATGAAGCCCAGGAAGCCACTCAGCAAGCCTTCATTAAGTTTCTTAACGCAATCAATGCACGCAGGTACAAAAAAATCCCTACCATAGCCGGCTGGCTCAAGGTAACAGCATGGCATTGTGCCGCCCATATTAGAGATAACAACCCAAACAGCACCGAAAAAGCAAATGATTTACGCGACCTCCTGCCAATGGAAGACAACAGTAATGACGAAGAAATGGCATTACAAACCGATGAAAACAAGAAATTTTTGCGCAAACTTTTACGAAAATTATCACGAAAGGATAAAAAAATAATTACCCTCAGGATTATAAAAAATAAATCATTCAAAATAATTGGAGACCTCGTAGACATCACTGAAAAAGAGGCTTCCAGCCGGTACTCTAAAATTAAGAAAGAAATACTGAATTCAATGAACGCATTTATTTTAGCCCGAAAAAAAACGTATTTTCACTAGTTTCGGGATTTATATATAAAGGGACATATAGTCCTCTCATAATTAAAACAAATCGAATCAAAAAAATAAATCAAATGCAAACGCAATCAAGAATACCCATAATAAAATCATTTTTCTCCTTCGTAGAGTTCCTTTCAAACAGGTATTTTACAAATCACACAGGCTTTCAATCAACTTATGCAACCAAACAGTTGAAAATCGAAACAATTCACATACCATTCACAGTCTTTCAACCATTGTGCTCCTGCTTTCACAAATGGAGCCCCGTTAAACAATCAATGTATGCACAATTACAGTTACTGTGTGCATCAATGCAATCAATTCACACCACCCTTCAATCATTGTGCTCAGTCTTTCAAACAACAAATGCACATTCTCAGTCACTGTCTTCATTAACACAGCCAATGAGTGCATTAGTACAGCTTCCGTCTGCACAGTTGCAAACGCGGTCGATAACGTTACAATTCAACAAATCTCCACCCATTAGTTGTCATCCAGAGTTAAGCCAGCACTGAGTTTGTCGAAGTGAAGGACCTCATTCGTTATTCGTGAAAATTCGTTATTCGTAGTATAAATTAAAATAAAATAAAATGGACTTAAGATCAAGAAATCAGGTAAATGCTATCCGCACCACAATTACGCTTTGTGACGGTAGCACAGCAATCACCTCGCCAATCAAAGCATTCGCGCCAGTATTGCTAACAGTTAAAAATAAAGTCATATTAATTGACCAGTATGACCAAATCGTTCAAAATGGAACTAGGGGCGTAACCCTCGATACCATTGCGCTCCGTAAGGTAATGACAGACCTTGGCTTCAAATGTGCCAATGCCGTTTATCCTTATGCTATCTCTGTTGGCAACCTTACCCTTGCCACCAAAGTAAATCACACCATTTCTTATTTTGATAGATTAGCAAAAGAAGAAATATCCGTATTCTGCCAAACCATTTACACCGCTGCTAACGACAACATCCTTACAGTAGTAAACTATGGTATCACTGCAACTGACGTTTCCGACTTGCTTTCTGCAATCACACTTTACAATCTTTCAATTCAGAATCCTCGTCAGGCAACCGTTGCTAAATCAAACGCTGTTATTCAAATCAAGCTATTAATTCGTAATATTCTTGATGTACAGTTCCACGATTTTATGGATAGAATGGTCAACACCCTTTTATCTGCTCAATCCGAATTTGTTCGCAGGTATTTCAAAGCCCGTGAAATCATTGATCTTGGTAAAATTCACACCAAAATCAAAGGAACTACCAAAGATAGTCTTGCAGTTGCCATACCTGCTACAACTATCAAATTAATGAAAACTGGTACCACTTTAGTGGATTATTTAATCAAAGCTACAAGTACAGGAAAAATCCCAATCACCTATGTAAGACCCGATGATTACGATATTCTTGTCGAGCATGCTGATTATGTTTCAATCTTTGAACCATTTGTTCATTTTGCTCCCGGTAAAACCATCAAACGTGATTATGTTCTTATTCACGTCTGATTTAGTAAAGGGCAGTTCTAAAAATTAGATTTTTTTAGGCAGACAAGTTTTTATTTACGGAGTTTACATTTGTAAATGAGTAAATTAAAAATGAAGACTAACGACAAAAAAGCAATTTTTAGGACTGCCCTAAAGTAAAACTCACTGATTGATGTAAATGGATAAGCGTTGGTTACACAGTAACCTTCTCCGCAAGCATCAAAGCAGTGAGTTTTTTTGTGAAACAAAATGTAAAGGAAATAAAGTACATTTGTCAGGAAAATAATTAATGAAAAAACATGAAAAAATTTGTTGACTTCGCCAATGCAGCCATCATTGCTGTAACCATTGTTCTGTTTGTTGTGGCATCCATTGTTAAAGGCTTTACTCACGAACTACTTTTGGAAGCCGGAGTGCTTTTAGTTTCTATTAAATTAATAATGATGAAATATAAATATTCGAAAGCAAACTAGGAGTTATTATTAAAAATGGAAGAGATGAAAGAATCGTTAGATCAAATAAAAGGCAAACAATAAAATAAAAAATTCATTTTTTATTTATTCTTGTTAATGGTTTCGAGTAAGCCATCGTGAAACTTGTCATCATATAACTGCCAAAACATAATTCCACCCAATTTATTTTTTACAGCATATTTTGTTTTTAAAGCAATTGATTGTTCATTGTCATAAGTGGCAAGCAATCTCCGTTTGGTATTGATAGCGTAAGGTGCTTTTGCCACATCGTCCCAATGTTTTTCAAATCCATTTTCCACTGACAATGAATCACTGCTATACTTGGAAGAGAAGCCATGCGAAAATTTACAAGGCATGTACAAATCTACTTTGCTGCCTTCTTCAATCTTAAAATAACGTCCATAAAAAGCCGCACCAATCACTAATTTATTAGCCGGAACTCCTGCTTTCAAAAGCATTTGCACGGCATTGTCTGTTGACTCTTTTTGTTGAGAAGTAGAATACAATGGTGTGTGATGTCCGCTAATAACGCTGTATCCATGCACCAAGTCGTACGACATGATGTTGATAAAGTCAGTATATTTTATTACTTCTTTCCATTCGATTGACGAATCAATGTATGTTGTAAAACCACCCGCAGCAAAGCTTATTTCGAATTGTTTACCATTTGTTGTTCTCAATTCTTTGAGTAATGAAGTAAAATTGGTGCGGTCTTCAACTCTGTACGTGTGCCCCGGAACACCTTTAATTGCAGGATATTCCCAATCCAAATCTATTCCATCTGTTTTAAAATAATCAGAAAGTTGTTTCACTGATGTTGCAAATTCTTTTCTTCCTTTGTCCGAATTAAACACATCAGAGCAGGTTTTGCAGCCACCCCAGCCACCAAGGCTTAGCATTATTTTTAGTGTAGAATTTTTGCTTTTCAGTTCCACCATTTGTTTAATAGTAGCACTGTCTTTGGCAGAGTGAATGCTGAAACGGTTTCCATTTAAACCACCGAAACAAAAAATAAGATGAGTAAGTTTATTGGTTTCGAAACTATCAACAGGAATAGTAGTACCGCAATAATAGCCCACCACTCGAAAACCTGACGATGTTTGAGCATACACATTAAGACAGCCAAAAATAACCAGCAGCAGTATGTAAAATAAAATAGGTTTATGAATCACCATTTGTTTGTTTCTGATTCGGAATAAAGTTTTCAAAAGTAACATTTTAATTACTCATTGAGAATTGTAAAATCTAAACCTTAACTTTACACCATGAAAAAAATATTTTTCTTCATTACTATTCTATTATTTGCTCTGCAATTGCAGGCCCAACGCTTCAATAGCATAGCCATTGTAGCAGGTGTAACAGCTGCCAATCAAAAATTTCTTTTGGCAGAGCCACCCGATGTGTCACGAAAAAATTATGTGGTTGGATTTAATGTAGCTGTGTTCGGAGAGTTTTTTACAAGAGATTATGTTAGGTGGGTAACCGAAATTCAATACAATCAAAAAGGTTCGATAGATAACCAACCGGAAGCAAATTATCCAAATCAACTGCAATACATTTGCTGGAACAATTATGCAAAAATAAGATATGAGATGGATAGAATTATTCCGTACATATTAATAGGACCACGATTGGAATATAATATGGTTCAATCAACCACATCGCCTTTAATACTTGATAAATTTCTGCCTTTACATATCAGCGGGGCAGTGGGGGCAGGGGTAGAATTTATTAATTATTACAATATTAAATTTTTTGTAGAAGGATTTTATAATCCTGATGTAATGCCTGCTTATGTACAACCAGAATTACATGTTTTTAATAAAGATTTTGAACTTCGTGTAGGTTTAAAATATGAATTTAAAAGCAGGAGAGAAAGTTGCAATACTCCTACGTATGTTGAACCCTAAAATTTTATTTTGTCAATATTGCTGTCACAGTGTCGTAGTGAACCGAAGTAGTTCTTACTAAATACGTCATATCAATTCTGTTTGAATTGGATAGCATACCTGAACCACTAAATGTTTTTCCTGCTATTATCTGAGAAGGAATAGAAAAATTATTTCCGCTTACTGTAGAATATATTTTTTTATTTTCGCCATAGAGGAATGCAAACATTATATAGGAAGCATTGGACGAATCGGAAATAGTTACATAATAATTAGCCATGCCAAAGTCAACACTATTTTCTGCCACATTCCAATTGCCATGAAATTTTTCACGAGCATCTCCTGTATTGGGGCTGGTTATGGTATCGTCCGATTTGGAACAAGAAGATAAAAACAATGTTGCAAATAAAATTGCTGCAGATGCGAATAAGAATAGTTTTTTCATTTTGGTAAAAGTTTAGTAGTGTCGCGCAAAGACGCAAAGAACGCAGAGAAACAAAAGACAAGCCTTTGCGTTCTTTGCGTCTTTGCGTAACATCATTTGTATTGGATATTAAAATAAATCATTCAATAAATTATCATCAACAATATTTGGTAAAGTTACTTTTAATTTTGGTGTTCGTTCCATTTCTCTTTTAATGGCAAACTGCGCTTCTTCATTCCTTGCCCAACTTCTTCTGGCAATTCCATTATTCACATCCCAGAATAACATGGACTTTAATCTACGGTCGCTATCATCCGTACCATCTAATACCATACCAAAACCTCCGTTAATAACTTCACCCCATCCTACCCCGCCACCATTGTGCAAAGAAACCCATGTAGCACCACGGAAAGAGTCCCCAACAAAATTTTGAACAGCCATATCAGCTGTAAAACTGGAACCATCATATATATTAGATGTTTCGCGATATGGAGAATCTGTTCCTGAAACATCGTGGTGGTCTCTACCCAGAACTATAGGAGCAGAAATTTTCCCTTCTTTGATTGCATTATTGAAAGCTTCTGCAATTTTAATTCTTCCTTCCGCATCAGCATATAATATACGTGCCTGTGAACCTACCACCATTTTATTTTGTTGTGCAGCTTTTATCCACCGGATATTGTCATCCAGTTGTTGTTTGATTTCAGAAGGAGCAGTCTTAATTATTTTTTCTAAAACATCGGTTGCTATTTTATCAGTTGTTGCCAAATCCTTTGCATCGCAGGAAGAACATACCCAGCGGAAAGGTCCAAAACCATAATCAAAACACATAGGTCCTAAAATATCCTGAACATACGATGGGTATTTAAACTTACCATCTGCCTTCATCACATCTGCTCCTGCCCGGGAAGCTTCCAACAGGAAAGCATTTCCATAATCGAAAAAATACATTCCTTTTGAAGTCATTTTGTTTATTGCTGCCGCATGACGAACCAATGTTTTCTGAGTTTCCTTTTTAAATTGTTCGGGGTTTTCAGCCATCATTCGTTTTGCATCTTCAAAAGAAATACCAGCAGGATAATATCCTCCGGCAAAAGGATTGTGAAGGGAAGTCTGGTCAGAACCTAATTCAACTTTAATATTTTGTTCTGCAAACTTTTCCCACAAGTCAACTATGTTCCCCTGATAAGCCAATGAAACTGGTTCTTTTCCTGTTCTTGCTTTTTCAATTCGTTCAATCAATTTATCTAAATCGTCAAATATTTCATCCACCCAACCTTGTGAATGCCTTGTTTGTATAGCTTTTGGATTAACTTCTGCAATCACTCCAATTGCTCCAGCAATAACAGATGCTTTTCCCTGTGCTCCACTCATCCCTCCCAAACCGGCAGTAACAAATACAGGCTGTCCTTTGTCCCCCTTTATTTTTCTAATAGCATTTAACACCGTAATAGTTGTTCCGTGTACAATTCCTTGTGGCCCGATATACATAAAAGAACCTGCAGTCATTTGTCCGTATTGAGTTACACCAAGTGCATTAAACTTTTCCCAATCATCCGGTTTACTGTAATTAGGAATCATCATACCGTTAGTAACCACAACCCTTGGAGCATCTTTATGAGAAGGAAATAATCCCATAGGGTGTCCTGAATACATTGCCAATGTTTGTTCATCAGTCATCTCTGCAAGGTATTTCATTGTCAATAAATATTGAGCCCAGTTTTGAAACACAGCACCGTTACCTCCATAAGTAATTAATTCATGAGGATGTTGAGCAACTGCATAATCCAAATTATTTTGAAGCATCAACATTATAGCAGCTGCCTGCTTTGATTGGTGAGGGTATTCATTAATATGCCTTGAATGAATTTTATAATCAGGACGAAAGCGATACATATATATACGTCCGAAATCTTTCAGTTCTTGTGCAAATTCTTTTGCTAAAACAGTATGATGTTTTTTATCAAAATAACGAAGTGCATTTCTAATTGCGAGTTTCTTTTCGTCCTTATTTAATATATCCTTCCTCTTAGGCGCATGATTTAATGAAGTATCATAAACCTTTGCCATAGGCAATTCATCTGGTATTCCTTGTAAAATTTGTTGTTTAAATTCGCTCATTTATTTATTGTTTCACTTGTTCGTTAGTTCATTAAACATTGGTTCATCAGCACATCAGCATATTATTACACAAGCACATCATTTCTTTTTCTCTATCCTTCCTTTTTCTTTATTAAATCCATAAGGACAATGCTTGCAACTATTTTGGCAGCAATATCCTCTTTTTAAATGATATTTTTCAGTGAATACGATGTACCCCTGATCACTTAAGTAAAAATCTTCAGGTTCTAATTGCTTTTGGTTTGAAAATCCGTCCATACTTCGCAAAATTAAGTATTTTTACGTTATGGAAATTCAATCTTCTCCCATTCCGCTGCAACCAATAAATGATGCTGTTACAAAGAAACACGATGTTAGTTTGTTTGTATTGCGTTTAGATTTGAATCATCCACACATCAGCGGGAACAAGCTGTTTAAGCTTAAATACAATTTGGAAGAAGCAAGGAAACAAGGTAAAAACACCCTCCTGACTTTTGGAGGAGCATATTCTAATCATATTGCTGCCACTGCTGCTGCGGGAAAAGAAGCTGGTTTTAAAACCATTGGAATTATTCGTGGTGAAGAACATGAAGAATTAAATCCAACATTAAAATTTGCAACAGATTGCGGAATGCAATTGTTTTATGTTTCGCGTGAAGACTATAGAAATAAAAACATTCAATCATTATCAAATTACCAAATTATCAAATCATCAAATTACTATTTGATTCCCGAGGGAGGTTCTAATGAATTGGGAGTATTAGGGTGCAAAGAAATTACTAAAAACATTCCAATAGATTTTGATATTGTCTGCTGTCCCTGTGGAACAGGAGCAACATTGGCAGGAATAGTTCTTTCTTTAAAAGACAATCAAAATACTTTGGGATTTCAGATTTTAAAAGGAGAAAACTATATTAAAAGTGAAGTAGATAACTGGTTAAATAAATTTAATTTTATTACCCAAAACAAATACAACATCAATGAATCTTATCATTTTGGAGGATATGCAAAAGTAAATCCTGAATTAAAAGAGTTTATTAAACAATTTGAAAAAGAAAATAATATCCCTCTTGACTATGTTTATACAGGTAAAATGATGTTTGGGATTTATGAATTGATAAAGAAAGGGAATTTTGAAAAAGGGGAAACAATTATTGCAATTCATACCGGAGGATTGCAGGGAAACAAAGGGTTTGAGGGATGAAAAAATATTTTTCAATACTTTTATATTCTAATCAACATTTATTTCTACTTTTGAATACTTAATTTTACTAACAACTACAATAAATTTTTATGGGTTTTATAGCAAGCGTACAAGCTCGGCAAATATTGGATTCACGTGGCAATCCAACAATAGAAGTTGATGTAATTACAGATGCAGGTATTATGGGTCGTGCTGCTGTGCCTTCGGGTGCTTCAACAGGAGTGCACGAAGCAGTTGAATTACGTGATAACGACAAAGGGTATTATCTTGGAAAAGGTGTATTGAAAGCAGTTAATAATGTGAATACTGTTATTCGTGAAGAACTAAACGGTGTTTATGTTTTTGACCAAAACGCGATTGACAAAAGAATGATTGCCCTTGATGGTACTGATAATAAAGGCAGTCTTGGTGCAAATGCAATTCTTGGAGTTTCGTTAGCGTGCGCAAGAGCTGCTGCCGAAGAAGCTCGTCAGCCTTTGTATCGTTATGTCGGTGGGGTAAATGCGAGTTTACTTCCTATTCCAATGATGAATATTATTAATGGAGGAGCGCATGCTGACAATAGTATAGACTTCCAGGAATTTATGATTATGCCTGTTGGTGCATCTAATTTCACAGATGCAATAAGAATGGGTGCAGAAGTATTTCATCATCTGAAAAAAGTATTGAAAGATAAAGGTTATTCAACCAATGTTGGTGATGAAGGTGGCTTTGCCCCTAATTTAAAATCAAATGAGGAAGCTATTGAATTTGTTTTAAAAGCAATTGAAAAGGCAGGATACAAGCCTGAAAAAGATTTCTTTATTGCTATGGATGCTGCTGCATCGGAGTTTTATATTGCTAAAGAAAATGTTTATCACTTCAAAAAATCAAGCGGTGATAAATTAACTCCTGCTCAAATGGTAGATTACTGGGCGGATTGGGCAAAAAAATATCCAATCATTTCTATTGAAGATGGGTTGGCGGAAGACGATTGGAAAGGATGGAAATCATTAAGTGAAAAATTAGGAAACAAAATTCAATTGGTTGGTGATGATTTATTTGTTACCAATGTAAACCGTTTACAGAAAGGAATTGACAAAGGAATTGCTAATTCTATTTTGGTAAAAGTAAACCAGATTGGAACATTAAGTGAAACAATTGATGCTGTTCAATTGGCTCAAAATAATGCTTACACATCTGTGATGAGTCATCGTTCAGGTGAAACGGAAGACAATACAATTGCTGATTTGGCGGTAGGTTTACATTGTGGTCAAATTAAAACAGGTTCTGCTTCCCGCTCTGATAGAATGTCTAAATACAATCAACTTTTACGTATTGAAGAACAGCTTGGAGAAGCAGCAAGATATCTTGGTAAGGATTTTAAATATGTAAAAAACAGATAAATTAATAAATATTTTATGTAAGATTATTTTAAATCTCGCAAAAACAAATTACCTTTCGGAAAAATACAGAAAAATTATTTTTAGACAATTATGGATACATTAAAAGAAAAGTTTGCTGAGAAATCAAAAGTAACAGCAGCTGAAATAAAAGCAATTATTAAAGACAAAGGTGATATTAAATTGGGCGAATATACCGTAGCCCAGGTTTATCAGGGGATGAAAGGTATGATAGGAATGGTTACAGAAACATCAAAACTGGATCCGGAAGATGGGATTCGTTTCAGAGGTTACACTATTCCTGAGTTACGTGAAAAACTTCCTAAAGCTCCGGGAGGCACAGAACCATTGCCCGAAGGAATTTTCTATTTAATGTTGTTAGGTGAATTACCATCACAGGAAGATGTATTAAACATAGGAAATAACTGGGCACGAAGAGCAATCGTGCCTAAACATGTTTTTGATGCATTGGATACATTACCTGCATCTACTCACCCAATGACACAATTTGTAATTGCAATTCTTGCGATGCAAACGGAATCTGTTTTTGCAGCCGCTTACAAAAAAGGAATAAACAAAAAAGTGTATTGGGATTATGTATATGAAGATTCAATGAATCTGATTGCACGTCTTCCTCGTGTTGCTGCATATATATATAGACGAAAATATAAAAACGGTGTTCATATTGAACCGGATCCTAAATTAGATTGGGCTGCAAATCTTGCTCACATGTTAGGCTATGAAGAGTTTGACATGAAACGTTTGATGCGTTTATACATGACCATTCACGTTGACCATGAAGGAGGAAATGTTTCTGCCCATGCTACTCACCTTGTTGGCTCTGCATTAAGTGACCCTTATCTTTCTTTTGCAGCTGGCATGACCGGACTTGCAGGACCATTACATGGCCTAGCAAATCAGGAAGTATTAAGTTGGATTATTCAATTAAGAAAGGAATTAGGTGGTGGTTTGCCAACTGAAAAACAAATTGAAGATTATATTAAAAAAACATTGGAAGATGGGAAAGTGGTTCCGGGGTACGGACATGCTGTATTGCGTAAGACAGACCCACGTTTCGCAGCCCAACAAGATTTCTATACGAAATATATTTTACCAAAAGGGAAAGATGATTTGTGTGAAATCGTGCAAATGGTTTATAAAGTAGCTCCTCCTATTTTGGAAGGGACAGGAAAAATAAAAAACCCTTGGCCTAATGTAGATGCTCATTCAGGAGTATTGTTAACACATTATGGAATGGTAGAACACGATTTCTATACTGTGCTTTTTGGTGTTTCCCGTTCTCTTGGTGTACTGGCTTCATTAATTTGGGACCGTGCTCTTGGACATCCGTTGGAGCGCCCGGGTTCTATTACCACAGAAGGTATAAAAAAGAAAATAGCTGCTGCGGAGGCAAAAGCATGAAAACAAAGGCTACTGAGACAGTAGCCTTTGTTTTTTCTATTCATTTTTTACGATGAAAAAACAAATCAACTCTTTATCAATTGAAGAAGCCCGTCTGCTTATTCTGAAAAGCCAAGGGCTTATTAGTACTGATTTTGTGAAAGGGAAAAAGGGAACATTGGCGGCAATAGAACATTTAAGCTATATTCAAATAGATACTCTATCTGTTGTTGCCAGAGCCCATCATCATACACTTTGGAGCCGTTTAACCGATTATAAAGAAAACTACTTGAATGATTTATTAGAAAAAGACAAAACCATTTTTGAATATTGGAGTTATGCAGCATCATATTTGCCGATGAGTAATTACCGTTTTTCATTGCCAAGAAAAAAATCTTATTCAGAAGGCAAATCACATTGGTTCGAACAGAATAAAAAAATGAAAAAGTATGTTCTGGATAAAATAAAAACAGAAGGTCCGCTTCAATCCAAAGATTTTGAACATAAAAGAACAGTGGACGCAAACTGGTATGAATGGAAACCTGCCAAACGAGCTTTGGAACAACTTTTTATGGAAGGAAAATTAATGGTAGCAAAACGACAAGGTTTTCAAAAAGTATATGACTTAGCAGAGCGCGTTTTACCTTTAGATATTGATACTTCCATCCCAACTGAAAAGGAATATATTCAACACCTGGTAAAAAAGTCAATTGAATCGTTTGGAATAGTAAATGAAAATGAAGTTGCCTATTTAAGAACAGGTTTAAAAGAATCCACGAATAAAGTTTTAAAACAGTTATTGAAAGAAGGTAGTCTGATAGAATTAACAATTGATGGAATAGACAAAACAACTTTCATTTCAACTGAAACGCAATTAAAATCAATCGAAAAAATAAAAACAAATAACAACATTCACTTATTATCACCCTTTGACAACTTGGTTATTCAACGCAAAAGATTAGAACGTATTTTTAATTTTGATTATCAAATTGAATGTTATGTACCCGAGCCCAAAAGGAAATACGGTTATTTTACTTTACCTGTATTATATAAAAATAACTTAGTTGCACGCTTCGATCCAAAAGCAGACCGAGCTATGAAAATATTTTATATCAAATCAATGCACTTTGAAAAAGGCTTTCAACCGAATGAAGATTTCAATATTTTGTTTGCGGAGAAATTAAATTCCTTTGCAAATTTCACTGGTTGCAATAAAATTGTTATTGAAAAAGCGAACAGTAAATGGAAAAAGGAAATAATGAATATGGTTTAGCTTTTTTTGCCCATTTGAATTTTTAAAAAAATACCGATGAAAAAAAAATTCATCGGTATTTTGATTAATAAAAGTGAACAAACCTATTCCATAACAAAAGAAATAGTTTTGAAATTTCCGGTTTTTTTGTCTGCAATTCTTACGTTGTAAAGAGAAGAAGGTAATTTTGATACATCAATTTTTACATTACTTCCTGTTGTCAAAGAAAGAACATTTTGCCCAATGGTATTAAAAACGTTTATTAAATAATCACCTTTTTCCGAAAAATTCAAGGTAATATTTTCAGCAGTGGGATTAGGGTATAATTGTATTCCTACATTTAAAGTATTCTCATTAATTCCATTTAAAGTGTTTCTCATCACTGAGAACTCATCAACCCCAACACTTGAAGAATTAGCACCAGCAAGGCCTCCATTTAGAACATAATAGCGAATTGCTAAACGGCAATTTGTTAATCCTGTTAATCCTGAAACAACTCCTGAAAATTTTGTCCATGTTTGACCAGCTACAGCAACAGAAGGGAATGATGTCAAGTCGAAGGTTGGATTTATTTCGAAAAGTAATGTTGAAAAATCCCCCACCGAAACTTCATCTGGTCCCACATTATTACTTGTGCCCATTGCACTCAGCCTGCATTCTAAATTATCAGGGAATGTAGCACTATTATAAGACAAACAATAAAAGGAAACAGTGTCCAAATTTTGTAGTTGAATTGGTGGTGTTAATAACCAATCACTAATTGTGTTTGAGGTGCCAACATCGGCAGTACTTGTGTATTGAACCTGAGCATATGAAGCAGAGTCGCCTGTATATGCTATTGCTCCAATTGTCAATGTGCCTTGAAACCAACTAGTAGTTCCAACAGGGTTGCTCTTATTTATTGCTTCCCATCCGTTCGAAAACATTGTTGCCATCGTGTCAAATCCTTCATGAAAAATTTGAGTGGTTTGCGCATTTACATTTTTTGAATTCACTAATTGAAAAAGTAAAGAAATCGCTAAAAATTTAGTTGTAATTTTTTTCATTTTATATTTTGTTTGTTTGTTTGTTTATTCAGCAATAATACGATTTTTTTCAATATTCAAATAATATTAAACTATTCTTTTATAAAAGACAGTGCTTTGTAATTCCCCGATTGAATATCAATAACTCGGACAGAATATAAACCCTTACAAAGATTTGATACATTTATTGTTCGTGATGATTGTGTACTAAACGTAAGAACCTTATCGCCTAAAACAGAATATACATTAACAAGATAATTTCCATTTTGTGATATTGATAAATTCATATTATCCTTTGTTGGATTAGGAAATAATTGAACTCCAACATTTAATTCATTCTCATTGACGCCTGCATCAGGCGGGAAACGAACTATCAAAAATGAATCAAGGCCAATTGTGGAAGAGTTGGCTCCTGACAATCCTGCATTAGTTACATAATAACGAAATCCTAAACGACAAGATGTAACCCCGCTCAACCCGCTTACATGCCCAGTATATTTAGTCCATGTAGCACTATCTTTAGTTACTGAAGGAAATGAAACAAAGTCTAAATTCGGATTAACAGAAAGTAACAATGTTGAAAAATCTCCCACAGTAGTATCGTTAACCCCAACATTGTTACTAGTACCCATTGCACTTAGCCTGCATTCCAGTCTATCAGGAAAAGTTGCGCTGTTAAAAGATAGAACATAAAATGAAACGGAATCATTATTTTCCAGCAATATTGTTGGGGTCAAAAGCCAATCGCTAATAGTATTTGTTGTTCCTAATGTATCAGTACTTGTATAATCAACCTGAGCATAAGAAGTAGCATTTCCAGATAAGGCAGCCTCACCAACCATGCCATCTCCTTGTACCCACTCACCAGTACCAATTGGATTGCTTTTATTAATGGTTTCCCATCCTCTCGAAATCATTGCACTTAAGGTATCAAAGTTTTCTTTGAATACTAAAGTTTGTGATTTAATGTTTGATGTAATAACTAACAAAAACAATAAAGAAATAGAAAATACTAATTTGGAAATTTTGTTCATAAAATATTTTTAGTTTAATGATACAATGTTACGAAATCAAAATGAATTATTAGTATCTTTAACTATGATTAACAACGAAAAAAATCCAGATTACTTTAAAGGCAGAGGCGCACAACTGAATACTGATAATCGTTTTTCGAAAAACCTTTATACAACCGAACACGATGAGGTTTTGGATGAACCATTATTGAGTCACGAAAAGACACAAGTGCTTTTTGAACATCCAAAAAAGATTGTTAACCTTGTGAAGAGTCCTGACATACCAGGAATGTATTCTATGAATCCGTATCAAGGATGTGAACATGGCTGCATTTATTGTTATGCCCGCAACACACATGAATACTGGGGCTACAGTGCAGGATTAGATTTTGAACGGAAAATAATTGCCAAACCAAATGCTCCTCAATTACTGGAAAAACAATTGATGAATAAAAATTGGATTGTTTCTCCTATCATGTTTTCGGGCAATACGGACTGCTATCAACCAACTGAAAGAAAATTAAAAATCACTAGACAAATGCTTGAAGTGCTTTTTAAGTTTCGTCATCCAACAAGTATGATTACTAAAAATAGTTTGATTCTGCGTGACATTGATATTCTGCAGGAAATGGCAAAATTTAATTTGGTGCATGTAATGATATCCATTACAAGTTTAAGAGAAGACTTACGTTTGAAAATAGAACCTCGAACAGCTACTGCTAAACAACGATTAAAAACTATTGAAGAATTAAACAAAGCAGGAATTCCTGCAGGGGTAATGACAGCACCAATTATTCCGGGACTTAATAGTGACGAGATACCTGCTCTTATTGAAGCTGCAGCCAACCATGGGGCTGATGTTGCGGGCTATACAATTGTCCGTTTGAATGGTGCTATCAAAGATATTTTCACAGATTGGATTTATAAAAATTATCCTGACCGGGCAGAAAAAGTATTACATCAAATTGCAGAGATGCATGGTGGAGCAGTTAATGATAGTAGATTTGGAACAAGGATGAGAGGTGAAGGGAATATTTCCAAATCCATCAACCAGTTATTTAAAATGGCAGTAAAAAGACACTTATCCGGAAGAAAAGAATTTGAATTTGATTTAACTCAATTTCGCAGACCTGGAGAAAGTAAACAAATGGAGTTATTTTAGTTCATTTGTTCAACTTCTGACAGTGTTGATTTTGCCATTTTTTTACTTGTTTTTAGTTTTTAACTGATTTCTCAGATTTGCTTAAATTATTGTTTTTTAATAATTTAATAGTTTCGAAAGTTCAAAAAAGGCACTTCCTATTTTTTCAGAAAACAAAGCCATGTTTACCCAAAATATCCCCATTTTTATCAAAAACTTCAGGAAGTTTGACTGAAACTTCCCAAACTTTATCTCCAATGTTCTTTTCTTTTGCTCTTCTTTTGCTTTCTTTTTCGAAAAGAAAGGGATAAAAACGAAAAAAGTCCCATTGTGTGCAAAAACCGTTTTCTGACTGTCCCCATTTTTTGCCTTTATTGGAGTTTCAAAGACCACGTGTAAAGAAAAAAATCAGTGAATTTAATTATGGAATTATTTTAGAATATAAACTTCTGCTTCATCATGTTCACATAAATCATCTTTCAAATAAATCATTCCCATTTTCTTTATTACATTTATGGAACCAGGATTTTCTTTAGCTGCTCTTGCAATGATGTTTTTTAATTTCATATACTTAACCCCATAATCCAAAACTGCCCTTGCCGATTCAGTAGCATATCCATTACCCCAATATTTTTTAAAGAAACGATATCCTAAATCCGTTTCTCCAGTTTCTACAAGGTATTTCAAACCGCACCAACCTATAAATTCATTGGTTGATTTTAAATGAACAGCCCAGCGGCCAATTTTATTTTTGTATTGAGGAAAAATAATTTCTGTAAGTATTCTTTTTGCTTCTTCTATATCCTTCACCGGACCATCTCCGGTATATCGGGTAACATTAATATCACTATTCAAATCAATTAATAACTGTGCATCATCAATTGTAAACTCTCTTAAATAAAGGCGCTCTGTTTCTATTGTTTTTTTCATTTTATCATAAAAAAAATAAGCCCTGAAATTCAGAGCTTATTAAAATCTCATTTGTTTTGTTTGTTAACTATTATCCCCGCTAAACATTCTTCCCAAACCACCCAACACACTACCCTCTTCTTTTCCGCTACGCGAGTAATCCATCATCCTTCCGGCAAGTCGGCTTACAGGTAAGGATTGAATCCAAACTCTTCCTGGTCCTTTAAGGGTTGCAAAAAATAAACCTTCTCCACCAAATATTGTATTTCTGATTCCACCAATAAACTGGATATCATAATGCACCGTTTGTGTAAATGCAACTATACAACCGGTATCAACTTTTAACATTTCACCTGGCTTTAAATCTCTTTCAATTATCATTCCTCCGGAATGAACGAATGCCATACCATCTCCTTCCAGTTTTTCCATAATAAATCCTTCTCCCCCAAATAAACCTGTACCTAACTTTTTCTGAAACTCAATGCCAATACTTACACCTTTCGCTGAACAAAGAAAAGCATCCTTCTGACAAATCAGTTTTCCATCCAATTTACTTAAATCCATTGGAATAATTTTCCCTGGGTAGGGTGCAGCAAAGGTGATATGCTTTTTTCCAATATCGACATTTGTAAAAGCAGTCATAAATAAACTCTCACCGACAAGTAAACGTTTGCCAGCCGAAAACAGTTTATCCATGATACTGTTTTGTGGTTTAGAACCGTCACCAAAAATGGTATCCATTCTTATCCCTTCATCCATCATCATAAAATTACCAGCTTCGGCAATTACAGTTTCATCCGGGTCAAGTTCAATTTCAACTGCCTGTAACTCTTCTCCTAAAATTTTGTAATCTATCTCGTGATTAGTTCTCATATTTTATAAATTTAAAATTCGTAAATTAGTTTTTGATTCGTTATTTTATACGTTACATGTTTCTCCTGTACTGTCCGCCTACTTCAAACAAAGCATTCGTAATCTGTCCCAACGAACAATATTTCACAGCTTCCATCAACCCTTCAAAAATATTTTTATTCTGGATTGCTAATGTTTGTAATTCACGCAATACAGCTGCTGAATGTTCTGCGTTTCCTTTTTGCAATTCTGCAACCATGGTAATCTGGTATTGCTTTTCTTCTTCTGTGGCCCGTATAACTTCAGTTGGAGTTATTGTTGGTGAACCTTTAGATGACAGGAAAGTGTTTACCCCGATAATCGGGTATTCTCCAGTATGTTTTAAGGTTTCGTAATACAAACTTTCTTCCTGTATTTTCCCTCGCTGGTACATGGTTTCCATTGCACCCAACACTCCTCCTCTTTCTGTAATTCGCTCAAACTCCAACAAGACAGCTTCCTCTACAAGGTCGGTTAATTCTTCAATAATGAAAGAACCTTGCAATGGATTTTCATTTTTTGCAAGACCTAACTCGCGATTTATAATCAACTGAATCGCCATTGCTCTGCGAACGGATTCTTCCGTAGGTGTAGTTATTGCTTCATCATAAGCATTTGTATGTAATGAATTGCAATTATCGTAAATGGCATATAAGGCCTGAAGAGTTGTTCGTATATCATTAAAGTCAATCTCCTGCGCATGCAACGAGCGACCTGAAGTTTGAATATGATACTTTAACATTTGAGAACGCTCATCTGCACCATATTTTAACTTCATTGCTTTTGCCCAAATCCTTCTTGCAACACGACCTATTACTGCATATTCAGGGTCAATGCCATTACTGAAAAAGAACGATAAATTCGGGGCAAATTTATTGATGTCCATTCCTCTGCTTACATAATATTCCACATACGTAAATCCGTTGGATAGAGTTAATGCAAGCTGTGTAATAGGATTAGCGCCTGCTTCAGCTATATGATAACCTGAAATGGAAACCGAATAAAAATTACGAATACTTTTTTGAATAAAATATTCCTGCATATCGCCCATCAACCTTAATGCAAACTCAGTTGAAAAAATACAGGTATTCTGTGCCTGGTCTTCTTTAAGAATATCTGCCTGCACTGTACCACGAACTGCAGCAATGGTTTCTTTTTTTATTTTTTCGTAAACATCCTTAGGCAATACCGCATCTCCTGTTGTTCCTAACAACATCAGACCCAAACCATCATTTCCTTTTGGTAATTCTCCCTGGTATTCCGGACGTTTAACTTTTTTCTTTTTATAAATATCATCAATCTTTTTATTTACTTCTTTTTCCAGCCCATTTGCTTTTATATAAACTTCGCATTGCTGGTCAATGGCTGCATTCATAAAGAAAGCAGTTAGCATTGCAGCAGGACCATTAATGGTCATTGACACCGATGTTTTCGGGTCTGTTAAATTAAATCCGCTATATAATTTCTTTGCATCATCCAGGCAGCAAATGGAAACTCCTGAATTACCAATTTTTCCATAAATGTCCGGGCGAATGGCTGGGTCTTGTCCATAAAGTGTAACACTGTCGAATGCTGTACTAAGGCGATGTGCAGGCATTCCTAAACTCACATAATGAAATCTCCGGTTGGTTCTCTCAGGTCCGCCTTCTCCGGCAAACATACGGGTAGGGTCTTCTCCTTCGCGTTTGAAAGGAAATACACCGGCAGTGTATGGAAATTCTCCCGGAACATTTTCCTGTAAATTCCATTTTAAAATATCTCCCCATGCTTCGTAACGAGGAGTTGACACCTTTGGAATTTGGCTATGCGAAAGTGATTCGTAATGTGTTTGAATTTTAATTTCTTTATCTCTTACCTTAAAAATAAAGAATTCATTTTTGTATTCTTGTACTTTATCTGCCCAACCTTCTATTAACTTTTTATTTCTTCCATCAAAACTTAATTCAATTTCAGCATACAGTTTTTGTAACGAATTAATTAAAGAACTCACTTCAGAGGTTACCCCTGTCAAGGTTCCAAACCCTGACAGGGGTTGATTCAAACTATCAATTGTTTTACGAATAGAAAATAATTTCTGAGCTACTTCCTTTTGTTCGTCCACCCATTTATCATAGCTTCTGTTGTTCTCTGCTATCTCAGACAAATAACGGGTTCTATGAGGAGGAATAATATAAATTTTCTCACTCATTTCGTCCGTAACTTTGAAATCTGATTTCAAATCTGCTCCTGTTTTCTCCACAATTTTATCCATAATGGCTTTGTAGAGCTTATTCATTCCGGGGTCGTTGAACTGTGATGCAATGGTACCATATACAGGCAATGCATCATCATCGGTTTCCCATAACTGATGATTGCGTTTGTATTGCTTTTTCACATCGCGAATTGCATCCAATGCTCCACGCTTATCAAATTTATTTAGAGCAATCACATCTGCAAAGTCGAGCATATCAATCTTTTCCAGTTGAGTGGCTGCACCATATTCAGGAGTCATTACGTATAAACTCATATTACTATGTTCAGTGATTTCAGTATCAGACTGACCGATACCCGAAGTTTCAAGAATTATCAAATCATAATTTGCGGCTTTAACAATCTCTACGGCTTCCTTTACATACTTAGATAATGCAAGATTACTTTGACGTGTGGCAAGAGAACGCATGTAAACACGATTGTTTTTTATAGCATTCATTCTTATCCGGTCGCCCAGTAATGCTCCGCCAGTTTTACGTTTAGAAGGGTCAACCGAAATGATCGCAATTGTTTTATCTTTAAAGTCAATCAGAAATCTCCTTACTAATTCATCTACTAAAGAAGATTTCCCAGAACCTCCTGTTCCTGTAATACCCAGCACTGGAACTACTTTTGTTTTAACAGCAGTAGCAATTTCATTACTGAATTTTAAAAAATCTTCCGGGAAATTTTCTGCAGCAGAAATCAATCTTGCAATTGATTTTACATCCTGATTTTTTAAGTGACTGACTTCTCCATTCAAATTTGCCCCTGTTGGGAAATCACATTTCTCCAGCATATCATTTATCATCCCTTGCAAACCCATAGCCCTTCCATCATCTGGTGCATAAATCCTCGTGATACCATACTTCTGCAATTCTACAATTTCAGTTGGAAGAATAGTACCTCCTCCTCCACCAAATATTTTTATATGCCCGCAGCCTTTTTCTTTCAGCAAATCATACATGTACTTGAAAAATTCCATGTGTCCTCCTTGGTAAGATGTAAGGGCTATTGCGTTTGCATCTTCCTGGATAGCGCAGTTTACAATCTCTTCCACACTTCGGTCGTGACCTAGGTGAATTACTTCTACACCACTTGCCTGGATTATTCTTCGCATGATATTGATAGCCGCATCGTGCCCGTCAAAAAGCGAAGCCGCTGTAACAATTCTTATTTTATTTTTCGATTTATACGGTTCTGTTTGTGTCATTTTTATTTTTGTAATAATTGCAAAATTAGTTTTAATAGAGGATTAAAACAAATTAACTAGTAATTTCCCATTCTTCTAATTCCCCGTTAATAATATTGAATAAAGTATGAGGAATAATTGTTTTTAGATTTTTATATTTATTGTATAATTCAATGTCTCTTTTTTCTAATTTATTAAGCAAATGTTTTAATTCATAATCAAACTGCCCTTTTGTTACCCTTAATGTTAGTTGCTTTTTACTTTTCTTAAATTTTGAAACATCAAAATTATAATTTCGTTTTGTTGTCTCCTCATAAATAATGCTCAGGTAATTATTAATTGCATCAAGTAGTTTTTATGAGTTTTAAAATCGAATTAATTGCGGATTATTTTTATATCCTTTTGTTTGTCCTTCGAGCACATGTTTGGATAAAAAGGTTTCTTGCCACAGAGCCACAAGCCCTTTCGTTTCTATATATTGTTGATGCAACGACCAGATTCTCATTTCTTTATTAAGTAATATTCCATTTTTCGTTTTTCTATAATAATACCTGACCATTTAGATAAGGCAAAAGTATAGTTTTATTTGGTTCAAAAAGTTCAAAGTTAAATTTAGAAAGTTCCACGATTAATAACTCATTTTTCACCTTTTGACTTGCAATTTACGATAGTAAATTTTTTCAAAGTACATTTTACCATTTCACTTGCTTTTTTAATGAGGTGATAATTGAGCAACTACTCAATTTATTTTAACCCGTTTACTGATCTAGATACTTCAATTTAAAATTGTTCTAAAAATTATTACATTTGTATATTATTTTAATCGTTTTAGGGAGGGAGTTTCGAACAAAGGGGTGTTGCCTATTGGTTTAGAAACGTTGCCACAAAAGGGATTCGCGAATTGAACACAAAAAAATCAACAACAAAACTCTGCAATTAACTAATTGCAGAGTTATTACTAAACAACAAATGGAAAAAAAATCACACCTTTTAATTTTATTAACTGCATTTGCTGTTAATGGCGTTTTAGCACAATCCAAAATCAACAACTTTTATACTACATTAAAAGGTAGTGACGAAATTGGAACTGCCAATACCACTAATCCAAATCATGAAAATGATTTTAAAAATGATGTGGTAAAAAACAAAGATTATTGTTTTGCCAATGCAAAAAAATACAAAAACGATTTTGATGGTGACAACACTGATAGTGTAGAGAGTATGGATGACAATAAAGAGAATCGTTTATTTGACGAAATTACAATGAAGTTTAATGACGAAGATATTATTGCCATGCAAGAGTCACAAGCAGGCAATAGATCAACTTGCTTCGAGAAAATTAGAGATAACACTGAATCTAGTTTAGTACGCCCACTTTTGATGATAGAAGGGTATGAAGAAGGACCAAAACTTCTTCCGGTGAAAGCTAAAATTAGTGCTTTTATTGAGCAAAAGAAAAAAGAAGGAGTGTTAACTACTGCCTCCGTTTATATTAACAATACAAATTCTTCTAACCATATCGAAATTAATCCAGAGGAATATTACTCTCCTGCAAGTGTTTTGAAAGTTGCAGTACTATTGCAATACCTTAAAAAGGCAGATGATGACCCAACCTATTTGCAAAAGAAAATTTTTTTTAAGGAAAAACATGAAAGCGTTTATAATCCTACAATAACAAACAAAACAATTACTACAGGGCAGAGTTATACGATAGACGAATTGCTTGAATATTTAATTAAATATTCGGATAATGAAGCTTATTGGTTGTTGAACGACCAGCTGCAACATGGAGAATTTCAGAGTTTGTGTTCTGAGTTGGGAATACCTGTATTAGTAGATCAGATAAAACGGGATAATAACGAGCATTATTTTGTTACTTCAGTAAATTCTACTTCCCGTTTTTTTAGAGTGTTGTTTAATGGAACGTTAGTGAACCATAAATTATCTGATTACGCACTCAATCTACTTCTTAAAAGTGAATTTACAGATGGCCTAGTGAGGGGCATTGATAAAAATGTGAAAGTGGCTCACAAATTTGGAGAGCGTTACGAAGCAGGAGTTACACAGCTACACGAATTCGGAATTGTTTATCTCAAAAAAGAACCATATATTATTGGAGTGATGACTAAAGGCGAAGACAAAGCACAACTTGCAGATGTAATTGCTGGCATCTCAAAAATTACTTTTGATGAACTAAATAAATAATTGCTTCATAAATTAGGAGTATGCAAATCCTTATTTTTTATTTTGAACTGTGTTTAAAGGCAACAAATAGATTGATCCATGTTATTCGTGCCAATCGGTAAAATACAGGAAGCAAAATAACTAGAAGTATTGTTAGTGCTATTAAATAGGGTACAGTATCAAAATTTAAAACTACACCAAGTAGTAAGTATAGCCCTATACCAAAAGCAACAGTGAGTCCATAACTAACATACGTTGCACCAAAATAATATCCAGGCTCACGAACAAAATCTTCGTTACACACAGGGCATCTCAAATTCATTTTACTGAATTTTCTTAAATCATAAAAATTGTTTGTTTCAAAATAATTGCCTTTATGACATCGAGGGCATTTATTGTTCAATATGCTGTATAGCTTGGTTTCTTTAAAGTTCATAGTTTATAATTGATAAATAGGGTGATTCATTAACAACAAAACTTTACCCTAATTTTAAATACTTTTCATTATTATTATTCCTCCATTCCACAAGCCCGTTGAACACTCCAGCTCCATTTTCCTTTCATCACGTAAGTGTATTCTTCAAATTTTACTGTTACCACTTTCGGGTTCGGTTGCTGCACCATTTCACTTCTTTCTCTCACTACTATCACTTCTTCTCCGGTAAATTCATACTGCTGTGGATAGCCTATGGTTACTGTCATTTCGGTTTCCTCACATTCTTTTGGGCATCTCGGAAGATTAATCAATGCTTCATTCAGTTCGGCAGTAAAGGCTTCCTGCATCTGAATCACAAAAGCATCATCAAACGTTTTATACTTTTCAACAAATCCTTTTAAAGGTAAATGCCTTGTGCCTAAATGGAGTTCTGTTTTTTCCAACGTAGTGGTTTTATCAAGTAATGGTTGCGGACAATTAAATTCAAAAACAGTTTTTCCGATTCGTGTTTTTGCTTTGCTTTTGGTTTCTTGGTAACTTGGCAATCCTTGTATATCACCTTCGTTAACCAATATCCAATCGGCTGTCCATACTACTGATACCACATAGATTTTAAATTTTTCTCCATATCGGTTATGCACTCTTTGATGCGGAGGAATGGCTTCTGGTGGTAGCAAGTGCACGGGAGTTAATTCAGTGTAAGGTGGCTCTTCTTTTGGAGCAGAAATACGAATACACAATACTACCAGTTTTCCATCTCCATCGGGTTTCGAAGTCTTTGCCATTTCGCAAGCATTTTTAACTGCAAGCGTATTTGCTTGATTAATGGCTACTCTCATCAACTCTCTCCGCTTTGTTACGAAAAGCATTTCCTGATCGGTTATTTTTGCATATCCTTCTATTCTATCGGTACCTACATAAACAGATTCAGCAACATTATTTTCTTTTAAAGCTATTTTCTTTGCCATATTAAGTCATGAATTTTTGTACTACAAAAGTAATATTATTTTATAGAAATTTGAGTTTGCTCTTTCTGGCGAAAAAATACTCCCTGAAAAAAAGATTGCCTTCCATTTGGTGTAAAACAAAACTGAAATGTTCCGCCTTACTTTATCCCCAACTATCGGTTACTTCTGCCATGCTAGTTACCCAAAAAACAGTAATTCCTAATCGGGTAATGGGTTGATAGTTTTTCATAAACTGCCTGGTTTGATGGTCGTCTGGCAACACAAGGGATGGATTGATGTCGGGGGCTTTCATCATTTCGTCCAATAGGGTAAATACCAAATTGGCAACCATGATGGAATAGTTTTTTTTTAATGATTCAGTGGTTTCACCAGGTTTTGCATACACGCTGGGTGTACCCAATCCAAAAGCAAATAAATTTACTCCTTCTCTCTCTGCTTTTAAATCATAAGGTGCGTTGTAAAGAAATCCTGCATGAGGGTCTTCCCAACCTTGTTCTCTCAGCCATTCGGTTAAACAATAAATAACTTGTTCTTTTTTCAATTCGTATTTATGTGAATTTAATTTGGGGTGCAAATCAGGTGTTGCTTTAAATGTAAATAGAAAGTTGAATGCTTTATCAAAAGTTTCTCCGCTTCTGCGGAAGACTAAATTGGTTTCGGCAGTGTTTCCGGTCAATCTAGTGCGGGTGGTTTCTTTGTCGGTTGATACTAGGAGCAACGCATTGTCAATAGCTTCCGGGAAAAGACTGGTAACACATTTGGTGAGATAAGAGAATTCCAATTCTGCAATTTCTTTTGGAAATGGTTTTAAAGCCAACATTCCATCGCTGTATAAATCCGAAAAATCTTGCCAATCCATTGTCATTGTGTTAGAAGTTTAGAGTCACAAAAGTACAAAAAAAAGAAGGACAACATTGCTGTTGCCCCTCCTATTATTAATTGAATAACTAACCCAAAATTATTCAACAATAATTTTTCTTGTAACCATTCTTCCCTCTACCTGAAGACTTAAGAAATAAATTCCTTGACTCAAATCTTTTACATCAACCGCATTCGAATCGTTCGCTTTCATATTTTTTGCACTAATTACTTTCACTGTTTTACCAAGAATGTTGGTGATATAAGCAGCATCAACTGTCTTGTTGGTCATCACTTTAATATTTACCACATCGTGAGAAGGATTTGGATAAGAGATAAAAATATTATCTAATTCGCTTTCGTTAATACCTGTGTTGTTAAATGCAAGCGAATTACTTGAACAACCATTAGCATCAGTAACAGTTACTGAATAGAAACCAGGACCTGTCATAGTAAAGAACTGTGATGTAGCTCCCGAAACAGGGTTACCATTTAAGTTCCATTGGTTACCTGAAGTAGCACTCGACTGAAGAACGTTTCCTGCAACTGTAATTGTTGGAACAGCTGGCAACGGATTAACAGCAACCACCATACCTTGTGCAAGACTTGTTCCGCAACCATTGGTAGCAGATACAGAGATGTTTCCACCTGAAGTACCAACGATAACAGTGATAGAATTAGTTGATGAAGTTCCTGTCCATCCTCCTGGCAATGTCCAGTTGTACGACACAGCACCAGTAACAGCGGCTATCGAATACGTTTGAGTACTTCCAGCACACACTGGTGTAGAGCCAGTAATAGCTCCCGGTTGTGTCGGTGCGCTATCCATACTTACAGCCAACGATTGAGGTGCAGATGAACAAATACCATTGTTTGCAGTTACGGTAATAAATCCTCCCGTAACACCAGCAGTAGCATTGATAGAGTTAGTAGTTGAACTACCGCTCCAACCTGAAGGTAATGTCCAAGTATAAGAAGTTGCACCACCTACTGCAGCTATTGAATAAACTTGAAGACTTGTAGGGCAAACAAGCGCGCTACCTGTAATAGTTCCCGGTTGAGAAGGAACCACATTTACAGTCACTGTCATTGATTGTGCAGTGCTAGTTCCGCAACTGTTAGTTGCAGTAACTAGTATAGTTCCTCCTGTAGTTCCTACAGTGGAAGTAATGCTATTAGTAGTGGAAGTACCACTCCAACCTGAAGGCATTGTCCAAGTATAAGAAGTTGCACCCGATACAGCAGTTACTGAATAATTTTCAGTAGCACCTGAACAAACAGTTGCAGTACCTGCAATAGTTCCTGGTTGAGCCGGAGCAGTATTTACAGTAACAGCCATTGTTTGTGCCGGACTAGAACAAGAAGAGTTGTTAGCAGTCACCGAAATAGTTCCGCTAATTCCCGGAGTAGATGATATGGTATTGGTGATAGAAGAGCCTACCCATCCCGAAGGGAATGTCCAAGTATAAGAAGTAGCACCTGAAACAGTAGCTACGTTGTAATTTTGTAAAACACCAGCACAAATTGTTGCAGCACCATTAATAACAGTTGGTGTTGCAGGGCTTTGGTTCACATTCACTGCTAAAGTTTGAGAAGTACTAGTTCCACAACCATTAGCTGCATTAACAGCAACAATACCTCCTGTAGAGCCTACTGTTACTGTAATTGAGTTGGTAGTGGAAGTTCCTGTCCATCCTCCTGGTAGTGTCCAGTTATAAAATGTTGCACCTGATACCGGAGCTACCGAATAAGTAGTAGTAGCTGACGAACAAATAGGAGAATTACCAGTAATTGTTCCCGGTTGACCAGGAGCAGCACTACTCACCGTTACGTTTAAAGATTGAGAAGGACCAGTACCGCATGAATTGGTAACAGTTACCAATATGTTTCCACTACCTCCATTAGCAACTCCTGTAATTGAGCTAGTAGTCGAACTACCACTCCATCCTCCTGGCAATGTCCAGTTGTATGATGTTGCACCAATTACTGTTGGAACAGAATAAACTCCTGATAACCCTGAACAAAGTGAACCAGGACCGCTGATAGCAGTTGGCTGAGAAGGTACAGCATTAACGGTGATTGTTAATGTTTGAACAGTACTTGTACCGCAATCGTTTACAGCAGCCACTGTAACTGTACCTGATGTAGTGTTGGTGATAGTAGTAATTGAAGTAGAATTTGAACCTCCTAACCAGCCGGCAGGCAATGTCCAAACATAACTAGTAGCACCTGCAACAGCAGCCACTGAATACGTTTGGTTACTTCCCGAACAAATGTTAGAGCTTCCGGTAATGGTTCCCGGTTGTGCTGGTGCCGAACCAAGGTTAACTGTTAATGTTTGTGCTGCTGATGTTCCGCAAGAGTTAGTTGCAGTAACCGAAACTGTTCCACCGTTTACCCCTGTCATAGCTGTAATAGAAGTACCGGTTGAGCTTCCGCTCCATCCTGATGGCAACGACCAGTTATAAGAAGTGGCGTTAGCAACCGAACCGATAGTATAAACTTGTGATTGTCCCGGGCAGAAAGTAGTAGATCCGCTTATTGCTCCAGGTTGAGCAGGTGCTGTTCCTGGAGTTACTGAAAGTGTTTGTGCCGGACTTGTACCACATGCGTTTGTATAAGTAACTGAAATGGTACCACCATTTGCACCAGCAGTAGTAGTAATAGAACTAGTAGTAGAGCTACCTGACCAACCTGCAGGAACTGTCCATGTATAGGATGTTGCACCTGCAATTGGAGTAATAGAATAGGTGTTGGATGAACCACTGCAGAAAGTAGTAGGTCCTGTTATTGCACCCGGTTGAGGTGGAGCCGAAGATACTGTAATTGTTAAACTTGAAGAAGTACTTGTTCCACATGCATTAGTAGCAGTAACCATAATAGTTCCTCCGTTTGCATTTGCCAGAGCAGTAATAGTATTGGTAGTAGATGTTCCACTCCAACCTCCTGGTAAAGTCCAAGTGTAAGAAGTAGCACCTGAAACAGCTGCTATGGTGTAAGTATTTGATGAACTAGGACAAATGGTTGTGTTTCCTGATATTGTTCCCGGTTGAGCAGGAACAGGATTGACAGTTACATTAAATGTTTGCGCAGAACTTGTACCACAAGCATTGGTGGCTGTAACGGTAATTGAACCACTGCTTGCTCCTGCTGTTGTAGTTATAGAGTTAGAAGTAGAAGTACCTGTCCAACCTCCTGGTAACGACCAAGTATAAGAAGAAGCACCTGAAACCGCTGCAACTGAATAGGTATTAGATGTGCCTTGACAAACAGTTGCTGTTCCTGAAATAGTTCCTGGTTGAGCAGGAGCCACGGTACAACTAACAAAAACTGGCTCAATCATTAATCTGAAATTTACAGGGAAAGTAGAAAAATCTGCCCATGTTGCAGAGCCTGTTGGGCTAGTAGAAAAGAAAGAACCTGGTCTAACAACTACTTCGTTTTGATACGCCAAACCAATATTGTTTACTCCTGTTTGAGAAATTCCAACAAAGAATGCACCGTTAACAGCACATGACGGACTAACCGTAACTGGAACAATTCCCGCTGCTGAAGTTAGTGTTGCTGACGAATAAAGTAAACTACCCGGTGTACCACCTGCTCCTGTTGCGTCCCATATTCTTAAAATATAAGGCTCACCAACTGAATTTAAATTTACATTAACCGAACTTACTGAAGTTGCAGAACTAGTTGAAAATTTTGCCGCCACATCTCCGGTTACAGTATTGAAACCTGCATTCCCATCTTCGGTAACTCCATACGCATAGTTATAAGAACTAGTATTTACTGTTTGCGATACAGCAATTGAATTACCAATTGCCACAGCATCAGCCGGAACAGAAACAGTAACTGTGTTTGTTCCAACGTTATTGCTGGTGTATCCTGTAAAGGTTACTGTGGAAGTTGCTCCTGGAGCAAGACTTGCAATGGTTTGAGTATTTGTAAATGTGTTAGCACCTGTTACGTTCAACGTTACTACTTTGTTGGTTAATGTAACAGTTCCAGTGTTAGTGATAACAGCTTTCACTTGGTGAGGATTAATAAATGGTTTTGCTACTGTTCCTAAAGTATAAACATTTGATACCGTTGCATCACTTGTTGAAGTATTGGAAGTATATGAATAAGTATCCAACCCTATATAATTTGAATTAAGACCTGAAGGGCCTCCGTTAGTAACAAAATATCTGAAAGCAATTCTTCCTGATGTAGCACCACCAAGTCCAGAAATAGTTATAGAGTATTGTGTCCATGTAGCTGGATAACCAGTTGTAGTTTGTGCAGCATTGATTTCTAATAATAAAGTAGTAAAATCTCCTACTGTTGCAGAAGTGGTACCTACATTAGTACTCGTTCCGTTTCCGCTAAAACGAACTTGTAATCTATCAGCATAAGTAGCTGGATTTGTTACTGTTCTTGTATAAAAAGTAATAACATCACCATTGTTAAATGTTCTGTTTGGAGTAATAAACCAGTTGCTCAAAGTCTCAGTACCTAACGTACCTAACGAACTTTGCCAGTTAGCTCCCACATACGAAGTGTCGGTTCCTGCCTGCGCATCAAATAATCCATTTGCAAGGTTAACCCCCTTAAACCATGTCATATCAGGACTATCGCTGGTGTTACCAACAAACCAGTCGGTTAGTAACGACAGGTCTTCAAAATTTTCCGTAAATGATTGAGCACTTACTTTTGGTGCCAATGAAAGTAGCATTATAAAAATGCTTAAAAATGCTGTTGCACTTTTTCTGTTTATGTAATTTTTTTTCATTTTGTTTTATTTATTGGTTAGTTATTTATTTTTTAGAAGTGTTGTTTTGGTTATTTGTTTTTTTGTCAGTTACTTTTTGATGACTGTGTGCAATGGTGCTAGCAGGTTTAGCCACTTGCTTTTCGTTTTGTTTTGCAACCACTGTTGATTTAGCTTCCATTTTAGCTTGATTGGCTGTTGCTTTTCCGTTTTCTCCGTTTTGAGAAAATGTAATACTTGAAGTCATTAACAGACCTGAAAGTACTATTGATTGTACTGTTTTTTTCATGTTTTTTGTTTTAGATAATTGTGTTTATTGTATTGTTTCTTTACTTTTTTTTTCAAATTTGTCACGAAAGTAATATTTTTTACATAACATCCACAGGAAATAACTTTATTTATGAATTGGTTAAATCTCAACGAAGTAGAATGTATTTTTTTTACTTTTAATGACGTGCAAAAGTAGATTTTATAAAACACACCTTGTTACCGTTTACAAGGATTATTTCACACTAAAATAATTTATTTTGTTACCTCAAGGAGTATTTTTGTTTCATCGCCTCCAAGTACATTTTCAGGTTGCTGTGGTAATGCTCCTTGTACTCTTTTTCAAACACATCGTATTGCGAATCATAACGGGTAAATGCCATAAAAAAAGCATTGCCCTCGCTAAATGCTTGCAGCGAATAATTAAAATAGTTTTTCTTTTTAAACAAATGCTGATCATAAACTCCTACTACTATTTGAGTAATCAATTGTTCCTTCTTTGTTTTTTTTATTCCTTCGGTTTCTTTTCCTGAAAAAGAAGTGTAAAGACTATCCAACCTATCTTTGCTTTTGAGCATGTAAGCAGTAAATAGTTTCGAATCTTTTTTATGCTCTTCATAATCTTTATATGGTTTGGAGGTAGTTCCAAATTTAAACATCAAAAATTGTTCGGCTCCTTTATCACCAATAAAACTGGCTAGGTTTTCGTTAAAAGTCACATCGTTCTTAATATAAATGGTACCATGTGTGAGTTCGTGTATAATAAGGTTAGCAATGCTTCCGTCCGATTGGTTGAGCATGTTGGTTTGCACTGGGTCGGTAAACCAGCCAAGCGTGGACCAGCCCGATGGACTATACACATCCACATCGTAGCCGTTTTGTTTCAGCAACCTGATTTCTTTTTGTGCTTCCTTTTTATTAAAAAATCCTTTGTACGACACGTTGCCCAAAAATGGAAACCACCATTCTTTTGCTTTAAAAGCATAAGGCTCGCAAGCGGTAACGGTAAATAGTATGGGTTTGTTGTTTTGATTATATACAGTTGAATAATTATTGGAGGATTTTATGCCAATACTGTCCACGGCATATTGTTTTAATTCTTCTATGAGTTTTAATTTTTGTTTCAACGAATCGGGAAACGCTTTATCATCCAACATTTCCTGCATTGGTTTTGCTTTTACAATCATTGTCATCTGCCCGATGCCTTGCGAAACGCCATATATTACCAGCTTGTTCCATACCAAACAAAATGTAATGATGAGGAGCAACAGCAATTCAAAAAATAATTTAATTCCTCTTTTCAGCATCTCAAATTCTTTATTTACAAAGTACTTCACCTCTAGGCTCCCCTCTCCTTTTTTCAAGGAGAGGGGTTGGGGGTGAGGTCTTACAAAGCCGACAAATTTACATACATTAACTTTGTTATATTTCATAAACATCCTTTATTGCAATTAATTTTATACATTTGATTTTTAATTTTCAGCAACTATGTTCTTCCTCCTGTCCAAACTACTTGTGTTTATCATCACTCCGCTGGTGTGGATACTTTCGTTGTTGTTTGTTTCTTTTTATTCTAAAAACGAAATAAGAAAACGGAAGTGTTTAAAATGGTCGTTAATACTTGCTTTGTTTTTTACTAACTCTTTTATTTTTGATGAGGTTGCCCGTGCATGGGAAGTGCCTGCTACCAAGTTTTCGGATTTAAAAACCTACGACTATGGCATTGTACTGGGTGGCATGAGTGTGAACGATGAAGAGATGAACAGAGTGCAGTTTTACCGAGGGGTGGATAGACTTATACAAGCAATTGATTTGTATAAACGAGGATATATTAAAAAAATAATTTTCACAGGAGGGTCCGGCAGGTTGCTGCATCCTGAAATGAAAGAAGGCGAATTGCTGAAACCTTATATTCTGAAAATGGGTGTAGCGACTGAGGATTTGCTGATAGAAAACGAATCGAACAACACACGCGAAAATGCAGTGTTTACCAAAAAGCTAATTGACAACGATTCACTGAAAGGAAAGTTTTTGCTCATTACTTCTGCTTTTCACATGCGCAGAAGTTTGCGGTGTTTCAAAAAAGTAGGCATTACTGCCGACCCTTACAGCACCGACCGTTTTGCAGGGCCACGCAAGTTTGAGTTCGACCATTTGTTTATTCCCAACATTTCGAGCATGAACGATTGGACGGGACTGATACACGAAATGATCGGGTATTTTACTTATAGGATAATGGGGTATGGGTAATTCTTTTATAATTGATAATTTATAATTGACAATGAATAATTTGTCATCCTGAGCTTGTTGAAGGACCTAATCCCTAATTCTTAATTATCTTTTTGTTCACCACTCCTTGTTCTGTATTTACCCTCACAAAATAAATTCCTATTGAAACATTACTTAAATCAATAGTTACACTTTTACTATTGACAAATGACAAATGACCAATAACTTCTTCTCCTAACACATTCATTACTTTTATAGTAGTATGTTTTTGCTCTTCCGGAAATGTAATAGTTGTTTGTGAAGAGAATGGATTGGGGGAAATTTCGATTGTTGATTGTTGATTGTTGATTTCGGCAATACCCTGCGTTAAGCAATAATAATTTGTAGTTCCTCCAACATTGCCAACTTGAGTTGATGTGGAGTGAACAATGCAACCACTGCTTTGAATAGTATTGGGGTTAATTGAAATGTTTGGAATAGGTGGTGTCCATGGATGTGTAAGGTATTCATAACATCCGCTACTTCCTGTAATATCTGTTTTAACAATGTAAGTATAAGAATTTACTCCATCCCAAGTATTTCCTGCAATAATATTTCCTCCATCACTTGTTTGTTGTATCGAATAACATACACTGAAATTATACGGTTTGCCATAATCCTTTTGCCATATTAAATTGCCTATTGAATCGAGTTTCACAATTAATGCATTTGTACCTGATGGACCAATGGAATCAAACAGCAGAATATTACCACAAAGAACAAATCCTCCATCATTTGTTTGTGAAGCACTGCCTTTTATGCCGGCACCATCCCAACCTCCTGTATAAGCACTTGTGTGCAACAAAGTACCATTATTATCTGTCTTAATAAAAAAGACCGGAAACGATGAACCTCCATTATCAGAATAATCGTCTGTACCTGTTAATACGTAACCACCATCATTTGAAATAAAAACTGAGTTAACAAATAAATCATTCAAATCATCAGTTCCATAAGATTTTGACCACTGTGTATTTCCGGTCGAATCTGTTTTAATCAGATAAGCACATCTCATGTGAGAATAATTCCACCCAAGTGAAATGTCAATATTAACAGTTGTAGCTCCTATAATATATCCTCCATCATTTGTTTGTTTTACTGAATGTCCTGTATTATTTAAACTATCGCCATAGGTTTTTGTCCATGAGGGGTAACCAAGATTATTGGTTTTAATTAAAAAAACATCATTTTCTCCTTGACCGAAACTTCTTGTTGAAGACGTTATAATATATCCTCCATCATTTGTTTGCTGAATAAAATTAATTGACTTTTCATAAACGTTCTGAACCAAACCAAAGTTTTGGAAATACTCATCATTTAAAGCTTCGTCAGCAGTTCCCCCATACGTTTTAGTCCAAAGTGTATCACCATTTGCATCTGTCTTTATTACATAAGCATCATATCCGCCTGCACCAAAACTATTGGTGTTTCCTCCAATAATAAATCCACCATCACTTGTTTTTATTATTGAACTTCCATATTCATTTCGCGGACCTCCGTATGTTTTTGTCCATAATATATTTCCTGTTGCAGATGTTTTAACCAAGTAAATATCGCTGGAGTCAACTCCAAAACCAGTTTTTGAGCCAAGCACTGCATATCCTCCGTCATTGGTTTGCACCACCGATGAGCCGGAACTGGTACCGCTTCCTCCAATAGTTTCCTGAAATGTAGTTTGCGAAAATGCTGTGAACACTGAACAATAAACAGTGAACAGTAAAACGAGTAGTGTGAGTTTTTTCATGGCTTGGGTTTTAAAAATTTATGTTAGAATTATGAGGAGGCGAAGGTGAATAAATAGGATGAATACAGAGTTGTATAAATATATAGATTAGTTACATAATTCATAGATTGTTGTTTTTTCTGTGTTTTTCATGGTTTTAGAATTTGAAATCTGTAATCTGAAATCTGAAATTTCCAATCGTAAAATTACTCTTTTATTACCACCACCACCTATTATTTTTCTTCCCACATTTTTTAACCCAGCATCCCACCATATATTATAGTATACCCTCAAAAACACCAAATTCCAAAAATCACCCCCAAAACTCAAAATCAAACCCAAAAAATCAACTTTTAATACTCAAAACCCAGCTTTCACCCCATAAAAACCAAAATCACACCTTCCTAATCGGCACTTCTCCCCTCCTAATCGGCACTTCTCCCCACGTAATCGGCACTTCTCCCCACGCAATCGGAACTTCTCCCCTCCCAATTGGAACTTCTCCTTTCCCAATCGGAACTTCTCCCCTTGTAATTGTCACTTCTCCTTTCGTAATCAGAACTTCTCCCCCGGTAATCGGAACTTCTCCCCAGCCAAAAATCACTTCATTTTTTAAAAAATAATTGCAAAACTTCCACAATCAAATAAAATATATTTTTACTTTTACACCAAATTAACCCTTAATTAACAAATCACTAATCTAAAATTAACAATCGAAAAACAAATTCGCCATGAACAAAGACCAAGAAGCAAAAAACAACACCGTCATCATAGTTGATGACTATTGTGCCGAACCAGATAACGTAACACTTATCAACTCATTTCAAACCATCAAAGACGATGTCATTCTTTTCCGTCAACACAGAGATGACATGAACGAACAAATCCAAATCTCACAAACCGATTTCACAGGCAACACAACCAATCAAAACAACACCAGAGATGCGCTCGCAAAATACATGTTCGACAACATTTGCTCAATCTCCGCCCGTTATGCCCGTTCAATCAACGATGCCGACCTTGAATTAATTTTCAAACATTCCGAAGCACAAATGAAACACTATCACCTCAACAGTATTGTTCCATTTATGAAAACCATCATCGACAAAGCAGAAGACCTTTTAACCAACGACCCTGCTTACGTAACATCCACAGACATGACAACCGCCAAAATAACAGAAGCAAACAGAATAAAAGGCGTTTTAAATGGCTACCTCGGACAGGCAAAACTCATGCAACGTGCCGTTAGACGTGCATTACATCAAATAGACGTAATTCAAAAAGACATCTGGGACCACGATTTCCCAAACCTCATTGACGATTCACACCACTTCGCCACATCCAATCCCGATTTCCCAAAAGGAATGCTCACAGCAACAAGAATTGATGACCTTCCTACAGAACACACAGGAATACAAGGCTTCGGACACGATGAAGACGGCAATGTTATTCAACAAGGAACAATCACCAACCTCGACATGCCTGATAGAGCACCAATGCACTTTGATAACTTAGGATATTACCACGACCACACTTTCCAGTGGGGAATATACCGTTACAAATACACATCACCCGGAAAAGTGGACCAAATAATAACCATAACAATTCCAAGAGGAAGAAAAATAGTTCAAAATGTAGTCATGGTAACTGCATAAAAAAATAATAACCTCAAAACAAAAAAAATCCCGCTCTTGAAAAAGAACGGGATTTTTTATTGTCACCCAATGACCAATGACCAATGACCAATGACTAATGAAGAACCCTTATTTTCTTTAACTCTTCAGGCGTTACAGTTGGCGGCATTTCGCCTTTTTGTATTTTGGTGATGATGTATTTTGCACAGTTTTGTGCATCTATCTTGGTTTTGAACCCATCGTTGCCAGGCATACCAGGTATGTTGGTTTGATGAATGAGTAGGTCTCCATCTGCATAAATATCGTACCCATGAGTGTTGTTAGGTGCATCAATAATTTTCCATTCAAACTTTGCATTCGCATATTTGTTTGGTGGTGGTTTGGTTTCAGTTTCTTTGGTGGTGGTTTGTGCTTTCACAGTAAATACACAAACGAGTAGAACGAAAAGAGTAATTGTTTTTTTCATAGTCATACAATTTTTATGGCAACAAAATTAATCAAAATTTTTAGTTGGGCGTGCCCCCCGATGAAGAATCGGGGGTCGGGCTTTACGCTACAATCTTTTTTGATGAAAAATCAAAAAAGGATTTTCGCTTCAAATGGAGCTTTGCGGAATTCATTCATTCCATAAATAAAAAATTAAAGTATGGATAATCCCTCACGCTCCGTTCGCTGTAGTCAGCATATCTCAACTCTCTCATCTCATATCTCACATCTCCTATCACACATCTCAATTCTTTTTCTACTTTTGCAAACAATAAAACAATTCAGAAATTTAACCATTCAACAATTTATAAGTGATGAAAAAAGATACTGCCATTTTTGATTTAATTTCGGAAGAAAAGAAAAGACAGACCATAGGCATTGAACTAATTGCTTCCGAAAATTATGTAAGCGAACAGGTGATGAAAGCAATGGGCTCAGTGCTCACTAATAAATATGCCGAAGGACTTCCCGGAAAAAGATATTATGGCGGTTGCGAAGTGGTTGACAAAGTAGAACAATTGGCTATCGACAGAGCAAAACAATTGTTTAATGCCCAGTGGGTAAACGTGCAACCACACTCAGGCGCGCAAGCAAATGCAGCAGTAATGCTAGGTGTGTTAAAACCCGGAGATAAAATTCTTGGATTTGATTTATCACACGGAGGGCATCTTACACATGGTTCTCCCGTTAATTTTTCGGGCAAATTATATGTGCCTAGTTTTTATGGAGTGGAAGAAAAAACAGGGCAGATAGACTTTAATAAAGTGGAAGCCATTGCTCTAAAAGAAAAACCAAAGTTAATTATTTGTGGAGCTTCATCTTATTCCAGAGATTGGGATTATAAAAAATTAAGAAAGATTGCCGATAAAGTAGGAGCATTACTGATGGCTGATATTTCGCACCCCGCAGGACTCATAGCAAGAGGATTGATGAACGACCCTTTACCATATTGCCACATAGTAACCACAACTACTCATAAAACCCTAAGAGGACCAAGAGGAGGAATGATAATGATGGGCAAAGATTTTGTGAACCCGTGGGGAGATAAAACACCAAAAGGAGAAATTAAAATGATGTCGCAAGTGTTAGATGCTGCTGTATTCCCTGGCACACAAGGCGGTCCGCTGGAACATGTAATAGCAGCAAAAGCAGTAGCATTTGGCGAAGCACTAGAAGATGAGTACATGAAATACTGCATTCAATTGATGAAAAATGCAAAGCTGATGGCAAAATGTTTTGTAGAAAAGGGATATAAAGTTATTTCAGGAGGAACAGATAATCATTGTATGTTGATTGATTTGCGTTCAAAAAACTTGACAGGAAAATTAGCCGAGAGCATATTGGTTAAAGCAGATATAACAGTTAACAAAAATATGGTTCCGTTTGATGACAAATCACCTTTTGTCACTTCAGGAATAAGAGTGGGCACATCAGCCATTACTACCAGAGGAGTGAAAGAAAAACACATTCCAAAAATTGTAAACCTGATAGATAAAGTGCTGATGAATACTGAAAACGAAAAAGTGATAACCGAAGTAAGAAAAGAAGTAAACAAGATGATGAAAGATTTTCCTTTGTTTGCCTAATCAACTATTATATTAATTTTGCAAACCAAGAAATTTATAATTCATAATTCATAAATCATAATTCCTCAAAGGAAAATGCCACAAGTAGAACTGATAATGCCAAAAATGGGTGAGAGTGTTGCCGAAGCAACCATCATCAAATGGCTTAAAAAAGAAGGTGATAAAATAGCAATGGACGAAATTGTTTTGGAAATTGCAACCGACAAAGTAGATTCTGAAATACCCTCCACTGCCGAAGGCACGTTAGTAAAACGTTTGTTTAACGAAGGAGATGTGGTGTTGGTTGGAAAACCGATAGCACTTATTTCTACAGATGCCAATGCCGCTGTTGAAGCAACACCGGAAGTAAAAGCTCCCGCAAAAACAGAAACCGTAACAGTTCAAAAAGAATTGGCAACAGCTGCAGTTGCCGAATCGGTAAGCATCGAAAGAACTTCATCAACCGGAAAATTTTATTCTCCCTTAGTAAGAAATATTGCAAAAGCAGAAGGCATTGCCATGCAAGAGTTGGAAGCCATTGAAGGCTCAGGCACAAATGGAAGAGTAACCAAAAATGATATTTTAGCCTATATTCCAAACAAAGGAAAACAATCTGCACCAGTTGAAATTAAGCCTCAAGTAGTGGCTTCATCAAACGGAGCAACGCATGCAAAACCTGCTGTGAGTGTATCAGCCGGAGATGAGGTAATTGAAATGGACCGTATGCGAAAACTTATTGCCGACCACATGGTGATGAGTAAACACACTTCGCCCCATGTTACTTCGTTTGTAGAAGCTGATGTAACCAATGTGGTGAAATGGAGAGAAAAAGTAAAACATAACTTTGAAAAACGCGAAGGAGAAAAACTAACGTTTACACCTATATTTATAGAAGCATTGGCAAAAGCAATAAAAGATTTTCCAATGATAAATATTTCGGTAGATGGAACCAACATCATTAAAAAGAAAAATATTAATATAGGAATGGCAACCGCTTTGCCAAGCGGAAACCTTATTGTTCCAGTCATCAGAAATGCAGATACATTGAACCTCGTGGGAATAACCAAACAGGTAAACGATTTGGCGGGCAGAGCAAGAAAAGGAAAACTAACACCTGATGATATTGCAGGAGGTACTTACACTATATCCAATGTAGGTTCTTTTGGCAACGTAATGGGCACACCAATTATTAATCAGCCACAAGTTGCAATATTAGCGGTTGGAGTGATTAAGAAAAAACCAGCAGTGATAGAAACACCTGATGGAGATTTAATTGGTATTCGTCATTTTATGTTCCTTTCGCATTCGTACGACCACCGTGTTGTGGATGGTTCGTTGGGTGGTCAGTTTGTAAGAAGAGTGGCAGATTATTTAGAGAATTGGGATATTAATAGGGAATATTAAAGGAATATTTTGCGAAACGCAATGAAAAAAGGCAGTTTGTTCTTCTTTATTTTATTTTTAATTAAAGTCACGATGGCACATTGCAATCCATTGCCGGATGATTTTAAAAACATTTATACCATTGCCGAAAATTATCTTATCAACGAAAACTACAATGCCGCATTGCCTCAGTATTTAAAACTGGAAGCAATGAAAATGTCGAATGCCAACATTGATTTCAAAATAGGTTTGTGTTATCTCAATGCTTCCACCAACAAAACAAAAGCAATCCCTTATCTTATTTCCGCTTTAAAAAATGTAACCTCCGGCAAATACAAAGAAGGAGATATGAAAGAAGTGCAATCTCCGTTTTCTGCTTATTATTATTTAGGAAAAGCCTATCAACTCAATTACGATTGGGACAATGCCATAAAAAATTATGAGCTTTACAAAAAACAATTGAGCACCCTAACAAAGGTGGAAAGTGATTTGGAAGAGACCGACCGAGACATTGAAACTTGCAACAATGGAAAGGTATTGATGAAAGACAAGAAAAATGTAATTGTTACTAATCTTGGAAAAAACCTGAATACCGAGTACGATGATTACTCTCCTGTTATTTCGCTTGATGAACAAACATTGATACTCACCAGCAACAGAGCAGGAGGAACAGGGAACGAAATGAGAGCCAATGGAACTTTTTATGAAGACATTTATATTTCACATTACGAAAATGGTGAATGGCAAAAAGCTAAATCAATAGGCCCGAATATTAATACTACTCAATGCGAAGCCAGTATTAATCTATCGGCTGATGGACAAAAGTTATTGATTTATAAAGATGATTTTGGTGATGGAAATATTTATTTAAGTGAATTAAATGGAAAGGATTGGGGAGTACCCGAACAATTGAAAGCAGGAATAAATTCTCCAGCATGGGAAACACATGCTTGTTTATCGTCCGACAACAACATACTTTATTTTGTAAGCGACCGCCCTGGCGGAATGGGAGGAAGAGATATTTATAAATGTTTAAAATTACCTAATGGCAAATGGGGGCCTGCTCAAAACCTTGGTGATGTTATCAATACTCAATACGATGAGGATGGAGTGTTTATTCATCCAGATGGCAAACAAATTTTCTTTTCCTCCAAAGGGCATAATTCCATGGGTGGGTTCGATATTTTTACTTCTACTATAAATGATGAAAATGGTTTTTGGTCGGCACCGGTAAATATTGGCAACCCCATTAACACACCTGATGATGATGTGTTTTTTGTAACCACAGCCGATGGAAAACGAGCTTTTGTGTCGTCAGTAAAAGAAGGAGGATTGGGAAACAAAGATGTGTATATGCTTACTTATCCTGAGTATGAACCCCGGGATATTACTATTATTATTGGGCGAATAGCAAATAATTCGAAAGAAGACATTTCTAAAAATACTATAAAGATTACTAATGCTAAAACCAACGAAGAGGTGCAAACGTTAAGCGCGAATAGCGCAACCGGAAAGTTTGGTGCTAATTTGCCTATTGGTAAGACATATAAAATTTCTTACACTGTTGGAGGAAAAGAAATTTCATCGGAAGTTATTAACGTGACCACAGGTAAAGGTTACCAAGTGCTTGAAAAAGAAATTGCGTACAACGGAAAAACGAAATAAAAAACTACCTGAAAACACTTAACCCTTAAAATTGAATATGAAAAAAAGTATCCTTACTACTTTGCTGTTTGTTTCTTTCTATTGCTCCCAATCCATCGCTTTCACGCCTATTGATAAAAATTATAAAACAATTTTTAATCAAGCAGAACTATATTTTGTAAACGAAAATTATCCTGCTGCATTGGTGCTTTATCTTCGCTTAGACTCTATTGAAAAAGCAAATGCGGCTGTTAATTTTAAAATAGGGATGTGTTACCTCAGTTCGGCAACTTACAAAACCAAGTCAATTCCCTATTTGGAATCAGCCATAAAAGATGTTTCAGATAAGTTTAAGGAACTATCCATGAAAGAAACACATGCACCCACGTCTGCCTATTATTAACTTGCAAAGGCGTATCACCTCAACTATGAGTTTGATAAAGCGATTGCGATGTATGAAAAATACAAGACGATATTAATTGAAGCTAATAAAAAAGACAATGCTGATGATGTTGATGAAATGAGTCACAATGTGGAAACCTGCAATTACGTTAAGGAGTTGGTGAAAACTAAAAAGAATGTGATTGTAAAAAATTTGGGTGAAGGTATAAATACAAAATATCCTGAATATTCACCTGTAGTTTCCTTAGACGAAGAAACACTGATTTTTACATCTCGAAGGAAAGGGGGAACAAGTGATGACCTTTTACCAAGCGGACAATATTATGAAGATATTTACATTTCTAATTATGTGGATGAAAAATGGCAGAAGGCAGTTTCGGTTGGTAGTAATATTAATTCGTACGGACACGAAGCAAGTATTAATTTATCGGCAGATGGAACTAAGTTATTAATCTATAAAGATGATGGAGGAGATGGAAATATTTATGAAAGTGAGTTGAAAGGAAATGAATGGGGAACACTTAAATATGAAATGTCGCCTATCAATTCCGGTTCGTGGGAAACGCATGCTTGTTATAGTTCCGATAATCATGTGCTTTATTTTGTAAGCGACCGCCCGGGTGGTTTTGGTGGCAGAGATATTTATAAATGTCTGCGATTGCCAAACGGCAAATGGGGACCAGCTCAAAATTTAGGAGATACCATTAACACCAAATACTATGAAGATGGAGTGTTCATTCATCCTGATGGCAAACAAATTTTCTTTTCGTCAAAGGGGCATAACTCCATGGGCGGTTTCGATATTTTTACTTCTTTTATTGACAATGAAAATGGTTTTTGGTCAACTCCAATAAATTATGGTTACCCGGTGAACACCACTGATGATGATGTGTTTTTAATTACTTCGCCTGATGGTAGGAGAGCTTTCTTTTCGTCAGACCAGGAAGGGGGTTATGGAGAAAAAGATATTTACATGATTCAGTTTCCTGATTACGAACCACGTGATATTACTATTTTGGTTGGGAAAATTGTGAACAACAGTTCCGAAGATATTACTGATAACCGGATTTATATTTTAAATACTAAAAAAGGAGATACTGTGCAGGTGCTCAATGCAAACAGTGCCACTGGTAAGTTTGGTGCCGACCTGCCAGTTGGAGAAACCTATCGAACAAATTATTACATGAATGGAAAACAATTTTTTAGTGAAGTAATTGATGCCCCCAAAAAACAGGGATATAAAGCTTTGAAACGAAGTGTGCCCTACAATGGAAAAAATACTGTGGATAGTGTTCATGTGGTAATACCTCCTCAGCAGCCTGATACAGTTAAAATAGTGGACCATACAAAAAAAGTGATACACACCTTTAGCGAAGATACTGCCCATGTGATAGATATTGCACCTCCTGTAGTTTCCGTTCCGGTGACAGTAGAAACAGTTAAAGAAACTGCACCAACAAAACCTGTTGAAGCAGCAACATCTGCGGTGCCGTCAAAACAATGTGATTTACAAAAAGCAACTTACCGGTTAAATTTCAGTTACAACAAAAAAGAAATAGATTCGAAATCGGAAGAGTTCAAAAACTTTATTGATGAAATAAATGTTTGTCTGAAATCGAATTCCTCTTTCAAAATCGAAATTGAATCGAGTGCTTCAACAGTGCCTACTAAAACATACAGAACAAATGATAACCTTGCAAAAGCCAGAGCTAAGGCAGTCCACGACAAGGTGGTGAAAGCATTGTTAAAAAAAGGGCTTAACGAATCACAACTTAACTTTACGGAGCCCAAAGCAATGGTACAAGGACCAGAATACAAAAAAGACGCTAAACGAAACCGTTCCACCTACCGTCAGTTTCAATACATAAAAGTTAGTCTTAACGTGAAGTAATAGCCAGCGACACATCGTTTCTTTATAGGTTTTTCTTTGTGCAATTATTTTATTAGCAAATTTGAAATAATCTCACAAAAAAGTAGATTCGCATTAAATATAAAGTATATTTGCAATCTTATTTTTAATCCGTTTACCATGAAGAAAATAATTACAATTACGCTATTGGCAGTTATAACTGCTAACAGTTTTGGGCAGAAAAAAGTAGGGGATTATTCCTCCAATGTAAAACAAGCCAACCTATTAATACTTGAACAGAATTATGTTTCGGCAATACCTTACCTATTAAGAGCATATCATTTCGATTCACTTAATTCGAATGTAAACTATTTACTAGGTATGTGTTATTTGGAAACTCCTGGTCAAAAAAGCAAAGCACTTTCTTACCTTGAGTTTGCTGCAAATAATATTTCTCATAACTACGTTCCTGATAATCCCAAAGAGAAGGTAGCACCTGAAAATACCAATAAACTATTGGGTATTGCTTACCGATTAGCCAATCAACTTAACGAGTCGAATGCAATGTTTGCTAAATATAAAGAAGCAGTTGGTACTAAAAACAAAGAAATAACTGATGAGTTAGATCGCGAAATGTTAATAAATGTAACAGCTGTTGATTATCAGGTGGACCATGAAGACATGAAGGTAACCAATATGGGCGATAGTATAAACACTCAATTTCCTGAATACAATCCAGTTCTTTCTTCTGACGAATCTACACTATACTTTACTGGTAGAAGAGCTGACGGAACAGGCACCGACAAAACGGAGACAGGCGAATACTACGAAGATATATTCATGTGTAAAAAGAAAAAAGATGGTACTTGGACTAAAGCGAAACCACTTGGAAACAGCATAAACTCTGTTGATCATGAAGCTGTTCTTTCTCTTTCTCCTGATGGACAGCAAATATTTGTAGGACGCGATGTAAACGAAGGAGATATTTTTGCAAGTCCTTATAGTGGGTTTAATTGGGCGGGTCTTGCTCAGGTAAGTACGAAGGTAAATTCAAAATATCAGGAAACATTTGCAACTATAAGCAAAGATAACAACGCACTTTATTTTGTAAGCACAAGAAAAGAAGGCGGTTTAGGAGGAAAAGACATTTGGACAGTGGTTCGTCAGCCTGATGGAACATGGAGTGAGGCTACTAACCTTGGTTCTACTATTAATACTCCATTTGATGAAGAGTCGCCATTTCTTTCTTCTGATGGAAAAACACTTTACTTTAGTTCAAAAGGGCATCAAACGATGGGAGGTTACGATGTTTTTAAATCTGTAAAAAATAATTTGGGCAACTGGGGTGAGCCAATGAACTTAAAACCACCTGTTAATACAACTGACGATGATTTGTATTATTCTCAGTCAGTGGATGGAAAACATATTTATTTTTCTTCTGCCAGAAAAGGAAGTAAAGGCGAAAGAGATTTGTTTATGATAAATGCAGACAAGCCCGATGAAAAAGTGACATTAGTAGAAGGAGTTGTAACATTTAATGGAACATTAAGTATTCCTGACAATGTTCGCATTACGGCAACAGATGAAAAAACAAACACTGTTGACCAAGAGGTTACTCCGAACAAAACAACTGGAAAATATGTAATGATGATTCATCCGGGCAAGGACGGCAAAAAATACAAGCTAAGTTATACCGCAACTGGGTTTATGCCTTATTCGCAAACTATAACGCTTCCTGCTAATTCTTCGTACAGCGAAATTGAAAAAGAATTACAACTTCAAAATGTAAATTTGGAAAGCAGAACTCCTGGCACTATTAACATTACAGGAACTATCAAAAGTACTTCGGGTAAGCCAATACAGGGTTCTCAGATAGTTGTAAAAAACAATGTTACTGGATTGCAAATCAGTATCAATTATTGCTCTCCCGATTCAGGGAAATATTCTTTTATTTTAAAAAGTGGCGACAACTGTAACTTGACCTATGAAGCCGAAGGGTATTTGTTTCAATCAGAAAACATAAATGTTCCTAAATCAGAAACGTATTCTGTTATCAAAAAAAAAATTGTTCTTGAAAGACTGGAAGCAGGGGCAAAAATAGTGTTGAATAATATATTCTTTGATTCCAACAAATCGAATTTGCGAGATGAATCGAAAAGTGAGATTGAAAAAGTTTACAATCTGATGCAGAAAAATCCAAAACTAATGATTGAAGTGGACGGACATACAGATAATCAAGGAAACCCTGCTGCCAATTTGAATTTATCTCAGGCTCGCTCACAAGCTGTTGTTACTGCACTTATTGCAAAAGGAATAGATGCTAAACATTTGGTTGCAAAAGGATATGGAGCAACTATGCCAATAGCAGCAAACAATTTGCCTGATGGCAAACCCAATCCTGAAGGAATGCAGCAAAACAGAAGGGTGGAATTAAAAATTGTTCAGGACAAATAAAATATTTGCATTCATTTTACATTACTAAGTAATATTTATTATTTTTACCAACACATAAAAAATTAATTTTGTTTAAAAAACGAAAAAGGCACAAACACATTAAAATGACATTAATATAAACCCAATCATTATGCGAAAATTACTAATCCTCTCTTTCTTTTCTATTCTAACATTTTCTTCGTTTGCTCAACTAGGCGAAAAGACAGTTCTTAATATGCTTTACAATACCAAGTTTACCGAAGGTAATTATTTGATATTGGAGGAAAACTATCCTCAGGCATTGAAAGTTTTTTTGGAAGCCTACAAAATTGACTCTACTAATTCCAACATTAATTATAAAATTGGATATTGTTATTTAAAAACAGAAAGTTCGAAAGCGTTATCGCTTCATTACTTGGCAAAAGGTGTTAAAAACACTACCAAAAATTATGGGGATTTGGACAGGGACGAAAAAATAGCTCCTATCAATGCTTTTTATTTTTATGGAAGAGCGCTTCACCTTAATTACAAATTTGACGAAGCTATTGCCAATTACGAAAAATTCAAATCCTTCCTTTCTCCCGGCAAACATTCCGACTTAATTAAAGATGTAAACCGCCAGATTGAAATAAGCAAATATGCCAAACAAGCCGTTACTACCCCTGTTAATTTTGTTATCAAAAATATGGGCGATAGCATTAACTCTGCTTACCCTGATTATAGTTCTGTAATTTCGGCTGACGAAAACACTATTATATTTACATCCAGAAGACCTGGAAGCACAGGCGGTGATATTACTGATGATGGACAGTTTTACGAAGATATTTATGTTTGTTACAAGAAAAAAGACGGAACTTGGACTTCTCCTAAATCAATTAGCCCGAACATTAACACCAGCGAGCACGAAGCTTCTGTAGGTTTAATTGCTGATGGGCAAACCGTGTTAATTTATAAAGATGCTAATGGTGGTGATATTTATACCAGCCACCTTGATGGGGACAACTGGACGTTTCCTGAGCCAATGGGGTCTGACATTAACTCCACAAGTTGGGAAACAAGTGCGTGTTTAACTCCTGATAACAATACGCTTTACTTTGTAAGTAATCGTCAGGGAGGTTATGGTGGTCGTGATATATATACTTGTACAAAATTGCCTAACGGCAAATGGAGCAAGGCGGTTAATGTGGGTCCTCCTATTAATACTGAATACGATGAAGAGTCTCCTTTTATTCATCCAAGCGAAAATATTTTGTTTTTTAGTTCTACAGGTCATGCTGCTAATATGGGTGGTTTTGATATTTTCTTTTCGGAAAGAACTGATAAAGGATGGGGAGAGCCACAGAATTTTGGTTACCCTGTTAATACTACTGATGACGATTTGTATTTCGAATATTCGCCTGACGGCAAAAGAGGTTACTACTCTTCTTCGTTACAAGCCGATGGTTTGGGCGAAAAAGATATTTATACGGTTTCGACTCCTGAGCGCAAGGAACAAGCACTTGTACTTATCAAAGGTTTAATTATACCCTATCCGGGCGACCCGATGCCTTCGGATATTGAAATTATTGCTACCAACAACGAGAGTGGCTTAATTGGAAGATACTTGCCATTGATGCGTGACGGAAGTTTTGTTATTATTATTCCGCCTAATAGTAAATACAACATTTCGTACCAACAAGGAGGAGAGGAATTTAAAGGAGAAGAAATTGGACCTTTTGAACCGGTGTATCAGGAAATTCACAAAGAAATTCATTTAGCGCAGCAGAAAAAAGGAGTACCTCTTTCTATAGAAGGAGAAGCACCTAAAGAGCCTAAGCCTGTGGTTGCACCTAGTGAGATGATTTCGGCTGAAGGAGAATTATTGGATGAAGATTGTAAACCAATTAAAAATGCAACGGTGAACTTGGTGAATGCCAAAGGAGAAGTGGTGAAAACTACCACCACCAATAGCAAAGGAGGTTTTGAGTTTTCGAAACTAGACCCTAAAGATGATTACACATTGGCAGCAGAAGACCCACGGTTGGCTTTTTGTAAAAAATCTAAAATAAGATTTAAAAACAAAAAGAACAACGTGATTGCTACCAAAGCGATTGGAACTCCTGATAAAGGTACGGCTTCAGGCAAAGCAAGCAACCAGCCTCACGAACAATTGGCAAAGGTGGACGCTTTGAAATTTGAAATGTATTACAAATACAATGTTACGGAAGTGGATGTAAATGATGCTCCTTTTAAACAGTACATAGACAACCTTGTTGCACTTTCGAAAACCAATGGGAATATAACCATCAAAATTATTGCAAGTGCTTCGCAGGTACCAACTCGTAAGTTTCCTTCCAACAAAGCACTTTCGATTGCAAGAGGTGAAAAAGTGAAAGAGCAGTTGATACAAGGGTTGAAAGATAAAGGTGTGGACATGACCAAAGTTACTTTTGCAAAAACTACTGCGGGTGTTAATGGACCTGTTTATAATAAGGATTACTTAACCAATAAACCTCAGTACGAAAAATTCCAATTCTCGAAAGTGAGTGCTTATTAATAAGATTGATTGAAAGAAATAAAAAATCCCGCTCTTTTTTGAGAGCGGGATTTTTTTTGAGTTGTTGGTGAAAACACCAACAACGGCTTAAAGTGATTGATTGATTGAAAGAAATAAAAAAAGGCTGCCCAAATGGACAGCCTTTTTTTATGCTTATTGTTTCACAAATTTTTTCCTCCTGATACCTTCCTTACTTTTTAGTTCAATAAAATAAATTCCTTTATCTAACGAAGAAATGTTGAGGGTTGGTTGTTGGTTGTTGGTTGTTAGTTGTTGGATACATTTGCCCAAAACATTATATATTGCTACCTCTTTAATTCCTAATTCGTAATTCGTAATTCCTAATTCATCTGTTGCCGGATTTGGATAAATTATTAATTCTTCATTTTCTGATAAATCATTTGCAGATACAGTGCCACTGCATGGTGGGGCAATGGATGTCCAGGGATAAAGTTTTACATCGTCCAACACCAGTTCGGTACACGAAAAAGCAATGTGTCCCCAGTTGGTAAATCGGATGGTGTGAGCGGTTGAAGTGGCTGTAAATGCAATAACATATCGAGTTCCAATACCTGTTCCGTGTGCGGTAGGTTTGTTTCTTAAATACGTTTTGCCAAAGCCGATATCTACTGCAAACATGCCACGGTACATCGTTCCCGTGGAATATTCTCCTCCTGCCCAAAACTCGAGTATATAGGTATTGCCAACGGTTAAACCTGTAACAGTTTGTTCTAGATTTACTCCAGCTGTGCCTCCATAACCTACAGTGGTATTGTTAGGATATCCTGCAGGGATGCCTGATACTTCGCAACTTGTGTTGGCAACACAAGTGGTATCGTTGGCGGTGGTGGAGCAGGCTTGGCAAAAGGTATTGCCAAAATAAGCTGCTCTGTTGCCTTGCACCAAGTTGGTCCAGCCACTGGTAGTGGTTGCTATTTGGGCATATGTTAATGTTCCGCCCCCGGTACACGTCCAGCCGGTGAGGTTGCAGCCAAAATAATTATTGGATGCGGGGCAAAAATAATCGTTGTTTGGGCAGCCGTTTTCGAAACCTCCGTTTTGAAGGAGATTGGTGTTGGTTGCAAACACCGAATCGTTTTGCTGATAACACTCAACACATAAAATTTGCCCGAAAGAAAATTGAAATAGGAATGCTGATGCGAGGAGTAGGATTTGTTTTTTCATACAGCAAATGTAATAAGTTTATTGGTTGATTTGTCATTGGTCATTGGTCATTGGGCAGTGGTCATTAGTCATTGGGCATTGGGCATTAAACCACCAAACTCGGAAAGGACCGAGTTCGGAGGTAAAAAAATCCCGACTCATTTGGGATTAATTATTTTTGTTTATTTTCTTGAAAACCGAAATAAACTCTTTTTAGTGTTTTTGCCTTATCCCGAACTCAACAATGCTCTCCGACACTTGTCTAAGACCATTCCCGAACTCAGCAATCCTCTTAGACGGTCGTCTAAGACCATTCCTGAACTCAACAATCCTCTCCGACACTTGTCTAAGACCATTCCCGAACTCAACAATGCTCTCCGACACTCGTCTAAGACCATTGTTGTGCTTTGGATAACCCTCCGACACTTGTCGGAAAGTATTGTTGAGTTTGAAAGTGTTGGTAATTAGCATTTTAGGATTTAAACATTGGAGTGGGTTGTTTAAAACAAATCCGAAAACTATGGATTTCTAGAAATAATATTTTAATTGGCAAAATTTATTTTTAAAAATCAGTTTCCAACAAGTTTGCCTGCCTTAGAATGTCTAACAGGGGATTAAGAAAAAATAATATCGAATATTGAATTTCGAATATTGAATTTCGAAGTGGGCTTCTCACTTCATCATTCCTTATTCAATGTTCTACATTCGATATTCAAAATTAACCTTTTTACTACACCAACACCACTCCCTTATCAGTTAGTTTAACCAACCGTTCGCGGTACAAAGCACCAATTGCTTTTTTAAATGCTTTTTTGCTGATTTGAAGTTTTGCTTTTATTTCTTCGGGAGAAGAGCTATCGCTTAAACAGAGGAATCCATTTTCTTCTTTCATCATTTTGAGGATGCGCCATTTTACATCGTCCACGAGTTCAAATCCGCTTTTCTGCAAACTCAAATCTATTTTATTGTCCTCACGTACATGTTTCACAAATCCTTTCACACTATCGCCCACGCGGATGGTTTCAAAAATTTCGTTTTTGTAAATCAATCCGCTGTACATATTATTAACAATGGCATTGAAGCCCATTGGAGTTTCGGAATAAATTAATAAATCAACCATATCGCCATCCATTACTTTGATGTTATCGTTGTGCAAATATCGGTTTAGTTTTACCGAAGCCACCAAACGGTTAGTGGTTTCGTCAACATATACATACACCACATAACTTTTGCCTTGCTCCATTTTAATGGGTTGTTCGCGAAAGGGAACGAGCAAATCTTTGTCCATGCCCCAGTAAAGAAACGCGCCAAAATTATTTGCCTGTTTCACTTCCAGAAATGCAAAGGTGTTGGCAGTAGCCAAGGGAGTGACCGTGGTGGCTATTAATCTATCGTCAGAATCACGAAAAACAAAAACTTTTAAGGTGTCTCCAATTTGAGTTCCCGCAGGGACCCATTTGGTAGGCATCAAAATTTCGACATCATCTGCTCGAAGATAAATACCGAAGTCTAATTGCTTCACTACTTCCAACTCGTTGTATTCTCCTATATTTATCATAACATTTTTTTTAATCCCAAATCCCAAATCCTTAATTATTTTTCGTTTTCCTGCTCATCGGTTTGTTTCACACTTTGCAAAATGGAAGTGACGATGGATAAAATGAAACTAAAAATTAATGCCCACCAAAAACTATCTACTGTAAATCCATCTACAATTTTGGTAGTGATTAAAATAATACCAGCATTGATGACCAGTAAAAACAACCCTAACGAAACAATTGTTACCGGAATGGTGAGTATGACCATGATTGGTTTCACCACATTGTTTAAAAACGAAAGCACTGCGGCTACTACAAGTGCAGTTAAAAAACTATTGTTTGCAATGTGTACACCCGGCAATAAATAGGAAGAAATTAAGACAGCAAGTGTGGAAATGATGAGTTGGATAACGAATTTCATGAAAACGAATTTTAAATTTTGTGTAAAGGTAAATTATTTAATGAGAATGGAAGCAATGGCATTGGCACACTTTTGTCCGTCAATGGCAGCAGAAACAATTCCTCCTGCATAACCGGCACCCTCGCCACAGGGATACAATCCTTTTATTTGTGGATGTTGTAAACTTAGGGCATCTCTGGGAATGCGCACAGGTGAAGATGTTCGCGACTCTACTCCAACTATCACTGCATCGTTGCTCACATAGCCTCTCATTTTTTTTCCGAATTGAGAAAACCCTATTTGCAAACGTTTACCAATTGATTCGGGCAGCAGGGAATGTAAAGGAGCTGACACAACTCCAGGTTGATAGGATGTAAGTGGTAGAGTAGGGGAGAGTTTATTATTTATGAAGTCCTGTAGTTGTTGTGCAGGTGCTGTTTGTGTTTGTCCGCCAGCTTTCCATGCCATCTTTTCTAATGCCTGCTGATAGCGCAAACCAGCCAATGCTCCATGTTGCTGATACTGTTTTAAATCTTCTGGCTCTATGGTAACCACCATTCCCGAATTAGCAAAAGGATTATTTCTTTTGGATGGCGACCAACCGTTGGTTACTACTTCACCGGGTGCAGTGGCGCATGGAGCAATGATTCCACCGGGACACATACAAAAAGAATAAACTCCTCTGCCTAATACCTGTTGCACCAAACTGTAAGAAGCGGCAGGTAAATAATTTCGTTTGTTTGCCACTTCATTTATTCCGCAATGATATTGAAGCGAATCAATCAACTCTTGTGGATGTTCCACACGTACACCCATAGCAAACGTTTTTGCTTCAATCAAAATATTTTTTGAATGAAGCAGTTCAAAAATATCTCTTGAACTATGTCCTGTGGCCAGAATAATTGAATCAGCAATAAATTCAACTGCTATATTATTTTCCAAATCAGTACACACTACACCTTGTACTGTATTGTTTTTAATAATTAAATCGGTTACCTGTTTATTAAAATGAACTTCTCCACCAGCATCAATAATTGTTTTGCGTATGGCTTCAATAATTTTAGGAAGTTTGTTAGTGCCAATGTGAGGATGTGCTTCAATTAAAATATTCTCGTCAGCACCATGAGCAACAAATGTTTCCAATACTTTAGTTATATCTCCTCGCTTGGTGGAGCGGGTATATAATTTACCATCCGAATAGGTTCCTGCACCACCTTCTCCAAAACAGTAGTTAGAATTGGGGTTTACAAGGTGTTGTTTGTTGATGGCGGCCAAATCTCTTCGCCTGTTCTTTACGTCTTTTCCTCTTTCAACTACAATTGGTTTCCAACCATTTTCTATCAATTGCAATGCAGCAAACAATCCGGCCGGACCTGCACCTACCACAATTACAGGCTTTTTATTTGTTGCATTTTCATAATTTATTTTGTAAGAAACTGCATGAGGTGGTTGTTCGTTCACATACACTTCCAGTTTTAAATTTATCTTAATATTCCGTGAACGAGCATCAACAGAGCGTTTTAAGGTTTTAATAAAAGTGATGTTGGAGGATGATGTAAACAATTGCTTTGATACAATTGTTTTGATGGTGTCAGGATTAGCTGCTTCTTCAGGAGAAACAACCAGTTGGATTTCGTGTATCATTTTTTATTGGTACATTTTTATTGTACAAAAATTTTGAAAATAACTAATTCGTAATTCGTAAAGATTCGCTATTCGTTGCTTAACCTTCGAACGTAAGCGAAATCAAAAATATTTTCGAATTCAGTTTATCAATCGGATTAGAGTAAATAGTGTTGTCCTTTATCAACAGATTCTTTGTGCCAATTGTCAATTTACCTTCTATTGCAAATTTAAAATATTGTAAAAAGAACTCAGCACCTGCGCCTACTTCGTACGAATAATCGTCCCGTTGAAGTTTCACAATCTGTTCGTTGGGGTCGTTACTGTTTTGTGTTTTCCGTTTAGATGCCAAATCGAGACTATACCCAACACCAGCAAGAACATAAGCCGCAAAGTTTTTAACTCTTGAAGAGCGCAATTTCAAATCTATTGGGAAGTTTAAAAAAGTGGATTCAATACTCTTCACCTTTGTATAGCCTACCGTTTCAACCAAAACATGATTCGTATCATACCTGCCAGCTTCATAGTAAAATTCAAGGTTACGCTCTGCAAACGAAAGATTAGGAATAAACCGTAGCGTAAGATATTTATGTAACCGTAGTTCGGAAACAATTCCGAGATTAAAACCAAATTTGGGTTTAGACTCAATTGTTTTTAAAGAATCGAACCGTTCGAAATGCTCAGCAGGATGGATAATAAAATTGGTCCGGTTGATTCCGAGGGTGAACCCAAAATGCAGTTTTTCGTTGTAATAATTGGGTAGATGACCACGTTCGTTAGGGTCTTGCGCCTTAATCACGAAAGTGGTAAGGACTAAAAAAAGCGAAATAAAATATCTGATATTCATGTTCAAAATAGTTTTGCTTATACAGTAAACGAAAAAACTATGAATTTATTGTGTCTTTCTGCAAAAATATATTGTTGCGATGCCAAAGGTAAGGGAAATTGCCCTTGATTCTTTAAATCCTGCTTTGTTTAACACCATTAAAAAATCATCTCCATCAGGAAAAGCTTTGACAGATTCGGGCAAATAAGTGTAAGCAGAGCTATCTTTTGAAAATATTTTCCCAACCGTTGGAGTAATATATTTAAAATAGAAATTATAAATACTTTTGATTGGAAATCCTTTTGGTTTCGAAAATTCAAGAATTACTAGGGTTCCATTTTTTTTCAACACTCGAAATATGTCTTTAATTCCTTTTTCCAGATTTTCAAAATTACGAACTCCAAAACCAACTGTGATGGCATCAAAGCTATTGTCAGAAAAGGGTAGGTTTTCTGAATCACCTGACTTTAGTTCGACTGTATTTTGGAGTCCCAATTTTTTTATTTTCTCTACTCCAAGTTTTAACATCCCTTCCGAAATATCAACACCAACAATTTTTTTAGGATATAACTTCATTGCTTCAATTGCAAAATCACCAGTGCCAGTTGCAATATCTAATATTGTTTCGGGTTGAAATTCTTTTAACAAATCAATAGACTTTCGTCTCCAGCTTTTATGAATGCCCATGGAGAGCAATTGATTTAGGAAATCGTATTTGGGAGCAATATTGTCGAACATGGTAGCTACCTGTTCTTTTTTGCTTTTTGTATTATCCTTGTAAGGAGTAACTATTGACAAAATTATTTGGAATTAGAAATTAGTGGTTAAAGTTTTAATCTTATTGCTTCTTCAAGAAGTTGCTGTTTATTAATTGGCACAACTCCGACTTTTTCACACACCAAGCCACCTGCAAGGTTAGCCAGGATTGCAGTAAGCACAGACGGAAGATTTAAAGCCAGGCATAATGCAGCAACACTTACTACAGTATCGCCTGCTCCAGAAACGTCAGATATATTGCGGATGTGAGCTGGTATTAAGGTTTTTGTTTTTTTGCTATGTGTGTATATCCCTTTTTCAGAAAGGGTTATTAATGCCGTATCTATGTTTTGTTTTTTTACGAATACTTCCACTGCTTTGCCTAATTCTTTTAAATTGTTTTGGTCAAAATCAGATTTCAGTCCTTCTTTTAATTCTTTCAAATTTGGCTTAAATAAAGTAACCCCGGTATAGGCCATAAAGTTTTTCTTTTTAGGGTCAACAACTGTAGGGATATTTTTTTGTTTTGCAAATGCTACGATTGATTTAATTAATTCAGGAGTAATAACACCTTTGTCATAATCTTCAAAAATAATAACATTCACTTTTTTTGTAGTGATTAATTTTTTTATCACAAAAACCAGTGAGTCAGTTTCTTTATTAATTATTGAAGCTTCCATTTCTTCATCCACCCTCAGCATTTGATGATTGCCACCAAGAACACGAGTTTTAATAGTTGTGGTTCGGCTACTGCTTTTTAATATTCCTTCAGCCGAAAGTTTTTGTTTCTTTAATAAATCAAATAGAATGGTACTTCCATCATCATTACCTACAATAGAACAAAGCAGCGGAGTTGCTCCCATAGCCTGAACATTCAATGCCACATTGGCTGCGCCACCCAAACGATTTTCTTTTTTCTTAACAGCCACTACCGGCACAGGAGCTTCGGGAGAAATACGAGAAACATTTCCCCACATGTAAGCATCAATCATTACATCACCTATGATTAAAACGTTGAGTTTAGAAAATGATTTAAACGTTTCCTGAATTGACATTTATTTGAGTTTTAAAAAAGCTTCTTTAATCCGTTTCACCGCCTCAATCAATTTGTCTTCTGAAGTAGCATAAGAAAAGCGCATACAATTGTCATCCCCAAATGCATCACCAGAAACAAGTGCAACATTGCCCACTTCTAGTAAATACATTGATAATTCATTTGAGTTTTTTATGGTGTAATTCTCGAACGATTTTCCGAAATAAGAAGAAATATCAAAGAAAATATAAAACGCACCATCAGGAATATTGGTTTTAATTCCTGGAATTTCCTTTAATAAATCAAGCACCAAATCTCTTCTTTTTTTAAAAGCATTTCTCATTTCTATTGTTACAGAAGGGTCGGCCTTAACTGCTGCAATGGTTGCCATTTGCGAAATAGAAGAAGTGCCTGAAGTAAATTGTCCTTGCATTTTTTCGCAGGCATCGCTTATCCATTTTGGTGCACCAATGTACCCAATTCTCCACCCTGTCATCGCAAATCCTTTTGAAACACCGTTAACTGTTATCACTCTTTCGTAAATAAAATCGAACTGAGCAATGCTCTCATGTTCGCCAACAAAATTAATGAACTCGTATATTTCGTCAGAAATAATATACAAATCAGGGTATTGAATAATTACTTCGGCAATTGCTTTCAACTCGTCTTTACTATACACAGAGCCGCTTGGATTGCAGGGTGTGCTAAATACAATCATTTTTGTTTTCGGAGTGATTGCTTTTCTTAGTTGCTCGGGAGTAATTTTAAAATTTGATTCTATGCCTGTAGGTATAGTTACTGCAATTCCTTCTGCTAATTTAATAGTCTCTATATAGCTTACCCAATAAGGAATAGGAACAATTACTTCTTCTCCCGGATTCACTAGGCTTAATATAACATTGGCAATAGATTGTTTTGCTCCAGTAGAAACCACAATCTGTTCGGCAGTGTAAGTTAAATTATTATCGCGTTTAAATTTTTCGGAAATAGCTTTTCTCAAGTCCAGATAACCGGCCACAGGAGTATAATGTGTGAAATTGTTATCAATCGCTTGTTTAGCTGCATCCTTAATAAAATCAGGGGTTGCAAAATCGGGCTCGCCAATACTCAAGTTGATAATATTTTTTCCTTGCGCTTGCAACTCACGACTTTTCTTGGTCATTGCAAGGGTTTGCGATTCGGCTAAATTATTTATTCTGTCTGATAATTTACTCATACAAATGGTTTTGAAAGGCACAAAACTACTAAAATTGTGTCAGTCGGTGATATTTAATAAGATTAGTTGTAATCAGGGAATTGTGAATTATTCCATTTCAGGCATGTTTATTTGCGCCCATTCTTCTTTGGCCGGACCATATATTCCCGGAACTATTAATCCTTCATGACGCAGGAGCACGGTTAATTGTCCACGGTGGTGCGCCTGATGTTTTATTAAATTACTAAGTGTTACACCTTTTTTCCATTGTTGCCCGTACATGTTTGTTTCTTCTTCCATCGAAGCATCGGTCCAATTTTCGGCAACCTGTTCTGATATTGATTTGGAAGATGTTTCGTAAGCCGAAATTATTTCATCAATTGTTGAAGGTGCTTTTTGATGTTCGTAAGGTCCTTGAATTTCCAAACCGGTTTTAGTAAGCATTTCTCTAAGTGTAATTGTAATATGCCACGAAAGTACTGCAATGGTTCTTACATTTTCATTGTTTTTTTTATTCAATGCTTCGTTAGTAATGTTTCTAAACACTTTAAGCGTTGATTCACTTTCATATTTCAAGTCGGAAATAAAATCTTTAATTGTTCTGTACATAGTTTGTTTTATTTTTTAGGACTACAAAAGTATGGAAAACAAACGGGTAAAATATAAACTCCAAAATATAATAAGAAGTGGAATTTTAGATTTAAAAATTAATTTTTATCCATCAATATTGTCACAAAAAAAAGACCGCCTGAATAAACAGGCAGCCCTTTAATAGTTTGAAACTAAACAACAATTTAATTATTCAAACATTAGCGATCCACTTAATGTATATTCACCACCAATTAAATCAGTAACCATAGCATCGCTGTTCATAGCAAACTCCTGATCAGAAACTGTAAGATGACCACTCTTTGTAATGTATGCCTTTGCTGAACTTAATCCAGCTGTTGTATTATCTGTAACATCAGAAAAATCTAATAATTCACCAATTGCAGTCCCATCTCCAACCGAAGCAGGAGTCCAATCTATAAATTTGTAAGTACCTGCTCCGCCCGAAGTCATTACTAAAAAAACAGCAAGGCTTTTTAAGCTAAAGTCTGTAGAAGTTAAAACTCCATCAATAGCAACTGCACCACGTAAATCACCACCACCAAACAAACCACTCCATTGAGGGTCGTTAGATGACGCTTTAATTGACAATACCCAATTGTAATCGAAACTACGACCATTGTACGATAATTGACCTAAACCAGAACCTCCACTGATGGATTGTGACATGGTGAAAGTAGTACCTGAATTAGGGTCTGTCCATTGATATACATTTGCATTTGGAGTAGTATAAGTAGTACCATTGGTTGTTACATTAGACCAATTGTTACTTCCATTACCTCCACCTTGCGTATTACTTGAGTTAAAAATGATTACGAAATCTTTCAACGTTTTGGCAACTGAAGTACGAAGTTTTGCGTCTTTCGCTTTTGCATCCATACTCATTGATGGTTTAGTTTGTGGACGTCCGCATTCTTCTTTTTTACAAGAACCCATGGACAATGCCACAACAACCAAAACAGGTAAAACAATTGTTTTGCCTATCGTTTTTAATGTTGATACTATATTTTTCATTATAATAAAATTTTGAAGGTTTGAAAAAGAAAGGAGTTTTTTTTAAACTCCTTTCTGAAAAATACTAATTTAGATTTTAGAAAATCCAACCCAAACGGATTGCACTATTAAAATTAGGACCGATGTTCATTTCTTTTCCTTGAGTAACTGCATCTGGATCTTTTGGAGGATTAGTTACAGATGAAGGGTAAGAAGTTGAAGAAGTATATTTAGAGTAATTTACCATTTGGAAACCAAATCCAAATTCAGAACCTAAATATAAATGGTGAGTAATGTAACAATCGAAACCAGCAACTAAATTAATTCCTAAACGGAAGAAACCTCCTTTGCTTTTGTTTTTATCAGTTTGTGTTGTTAACTCGTCCTGAGAATCTATTCCAAGAGGTGTAATTTCTTTTGAAGAAGCACCTGCAAGGTCTAACTCAGCTCCCATGTACGGGCTTAAACGGTCAGTACCTTTCATGTGTTTTTCAATTCCTGGTTTAATTTCCCATCCCAATGTGCTTTTTTTGTACTGCGCAGTTACTTTGTTGTCAACGTTAAGGTTTGACGTAAAAACTGAATCTGCCTTAGTGGAAGCGTAACTTAAACCAACCCCAAGACGAAAGGCCATAGTTGGACTTAAAAATCTTCTGTAACGAATGTAGGTTAATTGAATTGGTTTCCCGTTCAGAGGAACAAAATTCAATTCAAAATTGTTCGCACCTGCATCAGGTTTGAACCCTCCTGCATCTTGTGCAACACTAAAAGTGCAAGCAACCAATGCAAATACTGCTGTTGTAATTAATTTTCTCATGTTTTTTTGTTTTTGTTTAGTTTGAAATTAAATTATTTAATCGGGTAAAAAGATATAATTATTTTCAACATATAAATATAAAGGTTGTTTGGTATTTTTATATCCGTGCTAGTACTGATATATAAGCATGGTTTAATCAGTCAGTTTGTTCTCTATTGCATATTTAATAAGCCCCACAACAGATTTCGTGTCTGTTTTTTTAAAAATATTCTTGCGGTGGGTTTCTACGGTTCTTTCACTTATAAAAAGTGTCTCTCCTATTCTGGCATTGCTGTATTCTTGAGCTATAAGTTTAATAATTTCTTTTTCTCTGTCGGTTAAATGAACCTTTACTTCCTCTTGTTTTAGTTTAATTTGTTCACTCATAGCTTTCATCATTTCAGCAACAACTTCATCACTAAAAAATTTTCCACCATCTGCTACTTTTCGTAACGCATCCACCAATTCCTTTTTTCCTGTATTCTTTAAAATATACCCGGATACTCCAGCATCCAACATTTCGGAGATGGTTGATTTTTCGCCAAACATAGAAAGTGCAATTACTTTTATTTTGGGATGTTTACTTAATAGTAGTCGTGTAAATTCAATTCCATCCATTTCAGGCATATTAATATCTGTTAGTACAATATCAGGAATGTCATTATTTATAAGTTCCAATGCTACTGTAGCTTTGGTAGCTTCGCCAATAATGATGTATTGGATTTCATTCAATAATAAAGCCTTCAGCCCGTCAATAAGCATCTGGTGGTCGTCAACAATAAAGAGTTTTGTTTTATTCATTAACCAAAAGTAGTGATTTATTTTATTGGTACCTCAATTATTACTGTAGTTCCTTTTTCAGGTTGAGTATCGAAATGAACTGTCCCGTTCAAAAATTCTATCCGGGATTGAATATTTTTCAATCCGATTCCTTCACTTTTTATTTTTGTAATATCGAAACCAATTCCGTTGTCTTCTACTATTAATGTGAGCTCTTCATCGTGCCGCGTAATTTGTATGGTTACCATGGTTGCTTGTGAATGTTTGATGATATTAGTAACAATTTCTTGCAAAACTCTGAATAATATTGTCTCCATCGTACTTTCCAATCTTTCGTTTAATCCATGTATTTCCAGTTCTATTTTTAATTTGTCGGTCGAACTTATTCTGTTCAAAAATTCTCTAACAGCCACCCCTAATCCTGATTTCAATAAGGCGTTAGGCATCATACTGTGGGATACGGCTCTTACTTCTTTTACCGATTCATCAATTATTTCCAAAGCGTTTTGCATCATTCGTTTTTGTGCATCAGTTTTTATTTCCAGTGAAGATTCCAAACTATGTCTTGTCCTGATATAGGTTGACACTTTTTAAGAGTTAAAACTGGTTAAATTTGTCATTGTTTATGGAAATTATTTGTGTGAGTTTTTTAAGGCATACTGGAACTCTAAAAATATCAATGGGCTATCGGAATGATGTCCCATTGATA
>CANIQT010000010.1 GCA_947469885.1 Bacteroidota bacterium | reverse complement strand
GCGATTTCGATTTTTTAGTCAGGTATAATGAAATAATGTAGCTTTACAGAATGAAAAAAGGTTTGGTTGGTTTGTTGTTTATTAGTTTGTTGGTGATAACACCAACAAAGGCAGCCCTTCTGCTAACTTTAAAAGAAAATGGAACACCAACAAGGGCGAAAACAGGGATATCGGCAAGAGAAATTGTAGAAGGGCTGCTTACCGATTTGAAATTTGAAAGAGGAATTGTGGAAGATGATGTGTTGCGCTCTAAACTAAACACCGCTGACACGATACCCATGCCAGAAGATAGCATAGTTACAGATATTACCCGATTTATCAATGATGGAGGGGGGATAAGCAAGGATGATTTGAGAGCATACTATTATGCAGATAAGGGGGACTATGCAACCACAGATTCTATTATTGACTACTACAATGGTTTCTATAAGCAACAAAACCTTGCCAAAATGATTGATGTTTATAAAACCTTAAAACAGAATAATCAAACCGTTTATGATATTGTAAGTGACACTTTACTTCAACAGGAAATATTAGAAGTGCTAAGCGACAGCACCCGCGAGGGATATGCCTCAGCACTTGCATTTTTGCAAGAAATATTTGGCAACAGGCATTTGGAAATGATACAGGATATACCCGAAGATGAAGAAAAGAGTATGATGACCACCACACATATTGCTTTTGGAGAAAAGAATGATAATATGTTGCAGTGTTACCCTAATCCTGCTAAAGACAATATTGTATTCAAGTATAAACTTGCCGAAAACAATTATCAGGGTACAATAAATATATATAATAGTATAGGGCAAAAGGTAAAAACAATTTCAATAGCTAAACCTGAAGGACTGGAATATGTTAATCTTAAAGGAGAAAGCAGTGGATTGTATTTCTATACACTGATTGTTAACAGTACTTCCATTGCAAATGGTAAATTTATAATTAATAAATAATTTAAATAACCCTTCTGAAAATTCAGAAGGGTTATTTTTTTAAAAACACAAACAAATGAGAAAATTTATTTTTACTCTGATTATTATTATCCCTTCACACCTTTACTCACAACATTGGAATGTTATGGGAAATATTGATACGTTACAACCATTAGATGGAGGGTACGCTGTCCTAAAGATAATAAATTATAATAATAATATCACAATTGGTGGTGGTATTAAAAAGGAAGGAAATACACGCCTTAGTGGTGTGGGACAATGGGATGGTACAAGCTGGCAGCCAATGGGAATAGGTTTTTGGTGGGGCGATGGAGCAAGTATAGATAGTTTAGGGGCAGGGCATTGCTTTGCAAATTATAATAACAGATTTTATTGTGGTGGCACATTTTTAGGAGCAGGAGGTGCAGCTATAAATGATTCTTCTCATTTGTCACCGTTTATAACTAGGTGGGTCGGTGGGGACTGGAATCCTGTTTCGCCACATATTACCTATTTCCCAGGATTTAATAGCACTTGTACTGCTCTCCAAGCATATCATAATAATCTATATGCAGGAGGTTCTTTCGGTATTTCAAGAGATTCTTCAGGCATCCACAGCACAGTAGGAATGGCAAGATGGAATGACACTGTATTTTCAGCAGTAGGGCAAATGGCTGGTGATTTTCCTCCTGATTATGATTTGCCTGTTTTAGATTTTTGTATTTATCAAAACAAACTAATAGCAGGTGGATATTTTACCTCTATTAATGGTAGCGCGTATGGCGCATATAGTGGTATAGCTGCATGGGATGATACTAACTGGAGTGCTTTTGGCGTTGGATTTAACAACACAGTATTTGCGCTGACTGTTTATAATGGTGAGTTGTATGCAGGCGGGATGTTTACTGCTACGAGAGATAACTTAACACCCCTTAATCATATTGCAAAATGGAACGGAACTCAATGGCAGGCAGTGGGCGAAGGGCTAAATGATACAGTACTTGCCCTTACAGTAGATAGCGTAAATAATATACTATATGCTGGTGGAGGTTTTACTCAAACTGGGCTTGGAGTGCAAGCAAAACATCTTGCACAATGGACAGGAACCAACTGGCAGGAGGTAGGTGGTGGTACAAACCGCACTGTAAGAGCTTTGTTTTCTAAAGATGGCAACCTTTATGTTGGTGGTACTTTTACAAGGGCAGGTAATGTGCAGGCAAGTTTAATAGCATGTTGGGGTTATGGGTTGCAGGTGGGGGTGGGAAGTCAAGAGTCAGGAGTCAGGAGTCAGGAGTTAGGAGTTGTGCCGAATCCGTGTGCTTCGCAATTAGGTATTATGAATTATGAATTAGGAATTAAAGAAGTAAAAATTTATAATGTGCTTGGAGAAGTGGTAAAAGAATGTACAATGGATAATGCACAATTGATAATTGATATTAGTAGTTTTGCAAAAGGGATTTATTTTGTTGAAGTAAAAACGGAGAATAAAGTATTAAGAAATAAATTTATAAAACAATGATACTACTATTTTTAAACATAACACTTCAAAGCCTCCCCTTCGGGGAGATTGGTGGGGCTGTAGCCCAAACAGGCACTTCAGCAAGAGAGATTTTGGAGGAGTTTTATGTTAACACCGAATTTGAGCGCACCATTATACAGGATGATGTGTTACGGTCTGAATTGAATGATTATGATACGATAGCTTATGTAGCAGATGATTCTATTATTAGAGATATTGACGAATTTGTGGAAAATGGGGAAGCGGTGGACAAAGATGATATGCTTGCTTATTTTTATTCTGATAAGGGGGAATATGAAAAAGCAGATTCGATTGCGGCTTATTACGCCACCATTGAAGAAAGACACAATGAAGGAGTAATGATAGAGGTATATAACCAGTTAAGGCAAAACGGAAATGATATTTACAGCCTTGTAGCGGACAGTGCTTTGTGTGCAAGGGTATTGTATGTGTTAAATGATAGCTCTGCGGCAGGGTATATTTACGCGTTGAGTATTATTCAACAACTTTTCGGCAAGGTGTATCATGAGCCAATATATGAAACAGATGAAGAAGCAAATAAAAATATGCAAATTACCACTAAACCTGAAACTAAAATAATAAAGTCTGCTTTCCTATATCCTAACCCTAACAATGGCATGATGCAAATGGATTACAAATTGAATGAAGGAGAAACAGGAGAGCTAACAATAATGGATATAACGGGAAGGTTAATAGCAAAATATAACTTATCCGCTACTGAAACAAGACTGTATGTAAGCCAAACAGAGTTAAATAATGGTATGTATTTTTATCAAGTAACTGCCAATAATAAAATCATAAATTCTGATAAAATAATTATAATAAAATAAATTTTATTAACCAAAGGCACAGCAATGGATTCAATAATCCATTGCTGTGCCTTTTAATCTTTATAGCAATGAAAGCAAAAACAATCATTTTTTTCTTTGTATTATTATCTTATAGTTCCTCAGCACAAAACTGGTATAATATGGGAAATATTGACACCATCGGCTCCAATAATGGAAACAGAGGCGTTATTGGCATTAGTTTTTTTAACAATAAAATAACCGCCGGAGGTTATTTTAAAAAGGAGAACACAACATCAATTAATGGTATAGCTCAATGGAATGGTAATAATTGGACACCAATGGGAATAGGTCTTTGGTCAACTATAGCATCTGATAGTTGTGGAAATGGAGGAAGGGGGTTGGTAGAATATAAAAACAAATTGTACAGCGGAGGGATATTTCAAGGAGCAGGAGGAAATTATATTAATGACCCAACGCATTACGCCTACAGTATTGCAAAATGGGATGGAACTGATTGGAATCCAATGACACAACCAAGTGATGGTTTTAATAGTGGTTGTACTGCTTTGGGAGTTTATCATAATAATTTGTATGCAGGAGGTGCATTTGGAGGCTCTGTTGATTCTTTTGGTGTTCATTCAACGCAAGGTATTTCTAAATGGAATGATACAACATTTTCAGCGGTAGGGCAATTGGATGGAGATTTCCCACCTTGGTACGCATTTAACGTGATGCGTTTTTGTATTTACCAAAACAAATTAATAGCTGGGGGTGCATTTACTTCCATTGATGGTAGCCCTTATGGTAGTTATAGTGGAATAGCAGCATGGGATGATACTAATTGGAGTGCTTTAGGAGTTGGGTTTAATGATGCTGTTTTAGCTTTAACTGTTTACAATGGGGAATTATATGCAGGTGGCTTGTTTACCGCCACAAGAGATAATTTAACACCACTGAACCATGTAGCTAAATGGAATGGTACAACATGGCAGGCTGTTGGAGATGGGTTAAATGATACTGTTTATACCTTGTGTGTGGATAGCTTGCAAAATAAACTCTATGCAGGTGGTGCTTTTACACAAACGGGGCTTGGCATACAGGCAAGGCACCTTGCAGAATGGACTGGCACCAACTGGCAGGAAGTGGGTGGAGGAACTAATAGGGATGTGGCAGCTTTGTTTTCAAAAGATAGTAATTTGTACGTAGGCGGCACTTTTACACGGGCAGGGAATATACAGGCAAGTTTAATAGCATGTTGGGGGTATGGGTTGAGTGTTGGGGAAAAGGAATTAGGAATGAGGAATGAAGAATTAGGAATTGTGCCTAATCCGTGTGCTTCGCAATTAGGAATTATGAATTATGAATTAGGAATTAAAGAGGTAAAAATTTATAATATGCTTGGAGAAGTTGTAAAAGAATTTAAAATGGAAAATAATGAGATAACAATAAATATAGAACATTTCAGAAATGGAATATATTTTATAGAATTGAAAAACATAAAGGGAACTGTGCGGAAAAAATTTATTAAAAATTAAATTTGAAATCCTTTTTTATCTTAATAATCTGCGTTATCTGCGTTCCTATTTGTTTTGGGCAAAATGCTTCTTTTACCTATGATTCTGCTTCTACTTTAATACGCAATGGTTTTGAATAAATAGTATAATGCGAGTACTAAATAACTTTTGATTTGATACTTTCATATTCCTCCTCCTCTATCTTTACCCAGTTTCGCTCATAATCAAAAGTCATATCTTCAATGAAATTGCGGAAAGGTAAAATCTTTGCGGTAAAATAATGAATGGAATGATGAACCCCTAAAATCTGAATTTCCTCCCAATCCTTTTCAGATAAGATTTTAAAAAAAACTCTGTTGTTAGGATATTTTCGGTATTGGGGGTAGGTGATTTCTTTGTTCATTCTGCAAAAGTAATTTAAACATTGGCTCGTTAAACATTAATTTCTAATTTCGCCACATGCAATCATTCCTCGAAAAACTAGTAATACATCTTTGCGAAAAATATCAAGAAGATATAAGTGAATTGTGTATCGTGCTCCCAAACAGACGGGCTGGTTTATTTCTAAAAACGCATCTTGCAAATAATTTAAACAAAACCTTCTGGGCTCCTGAAATACTGGCAACGGAAGATTTCGTTGCTTTACTTGCAGAAGTAGAACTAGCTGATTCCACCACTCTTTTATTCGAATTGTATGAAACAGTTAAATCTACCAGCAGTGGTGAAATTGAATCGTTTGATGAATTCAGCAAATGGGGACAAGTATTATTAAATGATTTTAATGAGATTGACAGATACTTAGTGGATGCTGGGCAATTGTTTGGCAACTTAAAAGATATAAAGGAACTTGAAAACTGGACACTGAATGAAGAACATCTGACTGACTTTCAAAATAAATACCTAACTTTTTGGAAATCGCTAAAAGAATATTATTTCAATTTTCAAAAACGATTGCTGGATAAACATCAAGCATATCAAGGGTTGGCTTATAAACTGGTTACTAAAAATGTAGAAGAAAGAATTAATAATCATCCCTGGAAAAAAATAATATTTGCAGGATTTAATGCACTCAATAAAGCAGAAGAACAGATAATTGAAAAGCTTTTGAATGCCGGAAAAGCAGAAATAATATGGGATACAGATGCTTATTACATTAACAACCACAATCAGGAAGCAGGTAGATTTATAAGAAGATACGAGGAGATTGGTAATTTTAAAAAGGTAAAAGAACAAAGCATTACGATTGAAGAAAATTTACTTTCAACAGAAAAGAAAAAAATAACCGTTATTGGTTCAGCCAAAAGTGTGGCACAGGCAAAGGTTGCAGGAAATCTTATCAGCGAACTAAAAAAACAACATAATAGTTTACAAAACACTGCATTAGTTTTGGCTGATGAAAATTTATTGTTTCCTGTTCTTCATTCTTTACCGAATGACTTAACAGATATCAACGTCACAATGGGCTATCCATTGAAAAATACTCCCGTTTCCGGTTATTTTGATTTGCTATTTAATCTTCACGAAAACGGACAGAAATTAAGTAAGGGAAAATCCAACTACAGTTTTTATCATAGCGATTTAATAAAACTATTAAGTCACCCATATACTGCAATTGCCTTGTCAGGAGACAATAAAAACTATTCTGCTAAAAAGGTGGTGCAGGTAATACAAGGCAGAAACATTGTGTTTGCAGGGTTACCTATGCTGAAAGAAATTTTTACAGAATTGTTTTGTGAAAAGGAATTTGAAATATTATCCCCATTATTTAAACATTGGGAAACAACTGCGGATGCATTGACATGTGTTACTAACCTTATTGAATTATTAAAAAACTCCATTGTATCACAACGCGAGCAAAGAGCCGAGAACAAAGCAAGTCTGGAACTGGAATATCTTTTTGCTTTTACTAAAATCATTAAACGGATTCAGGATTTAACTAATGACTACAATACTTCAATCAATGACTTGAAAACATTGAGAAGTATTTTGAATCAGATAGTGAGAGCAACAACACTGCCTTTTTATGGTGAACCGTTGATGGGTTTACAGGTAATGGGAATGCTCGAAACACGAACGTTGGATTTCGAAAATGTTATTCTTCTTTCGTGCAACGAGGATATTTTACCTTCTGCTAAAGCAGTAAACTCATTTGTTCCTTTTGAATTGAAACGACATTTCGGATTACCAACTTACAGTGACAAAGATGCCATCTTTGCGTATCACTTTTATCGTTTATTGCAACGGGCAACCAACATTTATCTACTTTACAATACCGAAAATGATGAGTTTGGAAGCGGAGAAAAGAGCAGGTACTTAACTCAATTGATTTACGAATTACCAAAAGTCAATCCGAATATTGAATTGAAAGAAATGCTGGTAAATATTCCTGTATCAACTGAAAAATCATCGAACGAAATTAAGATAAGTAAGACTCCACATATACTCGAACTTCTTGAAAAAAGGGCGGAGTTTGGCTTTTCACCATCCACTTTAAACAGATATATAAACTGCTCATTGCAATTTTATTTTCAGGCAGTGCAAGGGTTAAGAGAAGAAGATGAAGTGGAAGAAACCATTGGTGCTGATACATTAGGGAATGCTATTCATAAAGTATTACAAGAGTTTTACACTCCTTTTATTGGCAAAAAGATAACAGCTGCTGATATTAAGGAGATGAAAAAAAATATTGAAACAGCAACCGTTAAAGTGTTTGAAGAAGAATACAGTAAAAACGAAATAAGTTATGGAAAGAATTTATTGACAGTAAAAGTAGCGTTGAAATTCATCAACAACTTTTTGAATGAAGAAATAAAAACAATTTCAGAAAACGAAAAGAACTCGAAACCAACTTTAATTAAAGCGTTAGAGGAAAAATTAGAAACAATTATAAGTATAGATTCTCGACAAATAAAAATTTTGGGTAATGCCGATAGGATTGATGCGGTTGGGAAACAAACAAGAATTGTGGATTATAAAACAGGGAAAGCCGAAAACAAAGAATTGCGATTTGAAGCTTGGGACGAAATAAGAACAAACAGCAAACTTGCCAAAAGCTTTCAGTTATTGATGTATGCACTGATGTATCAAAAAATGAATCCAGCAATTACAGAAAATATTGTTTCAGGAATAATTACTTTTCGTGAGTTGAGTGCAGGATTAAAAACAGTGGAGGTTAATGGAGGTGACGAATTGAATACTTCTGTTTTAAATGAATTTGAAATTCAACTGAAACAAATTCTTACAGATATTTTTAATCCTGAAATAGTATTTGAACAAACAAGCGAAATTGAACGCTGCAAATACTGTGCATTTAAGGGGATTTGTAATCGTTAATTTCCTGTCCTAATTTAGTTTCAGCATTACCCCTGTCAGGGTTACAAACCCTGACAGGGGTCCGATTGACATAAATAGTTTAGTCCGTAAACTTATACCCTACTCCTCTTATTGAATGAAAATGTTGTGGTTCCCGTTGATTCTTTTCAAAATATTTTCGAAAAGCTAGAATATAATTATCTATAGTGCGTGATGAAGGAAAAGCATCTGCTCCCCATACTGCATCCAAAATTTCTTCTCTCGAAACCACCTCTCCCTTTCGTGTAATTAATAATTTTAATAATGCAATTTCTCTTTTGGTAATATCTGATTTGTTCCCGTTTACATCTTTTATTTGATAAGTAATAAAATTAATTTCGTTGTTGCCAAAAAAATAATCTGTTAACTCTTCCGATTTAGCCTTCGGATTGCTCCTCCGGATAAGGATTTCGACACGTAACAATAATTCTTCAAGATTAAAAGGTTTGGTTAAATAATCATCTGCACCCAATTTAAGTCCTTGAATTCTTTCACTACTCGAACCTTTGGCTGTAAGAAATAATACAGGAACTTTGGTGTTTTCTCTTCTTATTTCTTCACAAACATCAAATCCGTTCATTTCAGGAAGCATGACATCTAGAATGATTAAATCAAAATCGCTTTTACGGAATTCTTTTAATGCTTCAAATCCATTAGTGGCTATAGCAACAGCATATTTTTCCAACTCCAAATTCAACTGAATCGTTTTTAAAAGATGCTCTTCGTCCTCTACTAAAAGAATTTTTTTCGGTTCCATTTTGTGCAAAGATAAACAGTTCATCGGTTCATTCGTCATTGTTTCATTAGTATGTACTCAATTATTCATTTTCAATTATCCATTATCAATTCTTTCTTACCTTTGCACCATTATATTTTATTTATGCAAACTCAAACCACCTCATCCGTTATTTTCGATTCCAATATTTCAAACGATTTAAAGCAAATTGCTGAAAAAGTGTATGCTGACGAGCGCATTTCTTTTGATGAAGGAGTAATACTGTACAAAAAAGGCGAACTCGGTTATCTCGGAACACTTGCCAATTATGTTCGCGAAAAAAAGAACGGAAACAATGTTTATTTTAATCGTAATTTCCATATCGAACCCACTAACATTTGTGTTTTCGATTGCAAGTTTTGCTCCTATTCTCGTTTATTAAAACAAAAAGAAGGTGGCTGGGAATTATCCGAAGAAGAAATTTTGGATAAAGTGAGAAGTTATGACGGACAACCGATTACTGAAGTACATATTGTGGGTGGCGTGCATCCAAAAATGGGATTAATGTATTTTGCAAATCTTATAAAAAAAATCAAAGAAATTCGTCCTGATTTACATGTAAAAGCCTTTACAGCTGTGGAACTGGACTACATGTGCAGAAAAGCAAAAGTGAGTTATGAAGAAGGATTGCGCATTCTAAAAGAACATGGACAAGGTTCATTGCCCGGTGGCGGTGCTGAAATATTTGATGAAGAAATTCGAAAAATCATTTGCGAAGATAAATGTACTGCTACCGAATGGCTGGAAATTCACGAAACTGCACACAAACTTGGAATGCCTTCAAATGCGACAATGCTTTACGGACAAATCGAAAAGTTTGAACACCGTATTGACCACATGAACCGCTTAAGAACATTGCAGGATAAAACCAATGGATTCAATACTTTTATTCCTTTAAAGTTTAGAAATAAAGATAATCAGATGAGTCATATTAAGGAAAGTACTGTTATTGAAGACCTTCGCAATTATGCTATTTCGCGTATCTACATGGATAACTTCGGACATATAAAAGCCTATTGGCCAATGATAGGTCGCACCACAGCACAACTTTCGCTTGCTTTTGGCGTTGACGATATGGATGGAACCATCAATGATTCTACCCAAATATATACGATGGCAGGCTCGGAAGAGCAAAATCCATCGTTGACTACAGAGCAACTGGTTGATTTGATTAAACAGGTTGGCAGAACACCGATTGAGAGAGATACTTTATATAATGTGGTAAGGGAGTTTTAAACTGCGAATGAAGCGTTTGATAAGGAGTCTATTAATTGCCACGACCTTTAGGTCGTGGATATATAAAACTATGAAATTGGGCTTTAGCCAAATTTGCTTATTGTTGCTAAAGCCTGATAAAAATTGAACTTTTAACCACGACCTAAAGGTCATGGCAATTACTTCATCCCTTGATTAGCATTAATATTAAAAAGCCCTGCCAGTTTTGAAACTGGCAGGGCTTTTTATTAAATCATTTGCTCTTCTTTAATACGGATGAAACTCCGTCATATCTTTTCTAAACATAGGGCGGTAACTAATTACGGGAATATCCGACTCATTAATTATTCGCTGAGCTACAGTACCGATAAAAAACTCTTTTACCGAAAGCTCTGCCTTACTCATAATTAAAATCAAATCAGCTTCCACTTCGTGACCATAGTTCAACACCATGTGCACAATGTCTTTTCCTCTCAATGTTTTGATAGTACATTTAATCCCTTCTTCTTTAATGCGTTTCCAAACCTGATTGGACAGGGATATTAAACGATTTTCAAGAAATTCGTCAGTTGAAGTTAAAATAGAAATTACACGAATGGTGGCACCAAAAAGTTTAGCCAGCTCGATAGCTTTATCTACCTTTTCGCGGGTTTCTTTGCTCAAATCCAAAGGCAACAAAATAGTTTTGCAACCATCCCGGTGATGCTTGCCTTTAATTGTAATAATAGGATGGTGGCTCTCTCTTACCATTTTAAAGGCATTCTGCCCGATAATAGTGCTAACCTTTATTTTTGTAGAAAGCCCAATCATCACAAAAATAGGGTTGATAATATCTGCAACTTTATGAATTTCTTCATACACATTGCCATGACGCATCATGGTTTCCACTGGCTGTCCGGATGCTGCTGATGCCTCTTTAGCAAGTTCTTCGAGGCGGTTATGTGCAAAAGGCGGTTCGCCTTCGTCAACGCTTAATAATACAATTTTCGAATTGGTTAATCTAGCTAAGTTGTAAGTTTGGTGAAGGGCAATGATGGTTTGTTCGGTAGAGTCAATTGGTACTAAAATACAAGTTTGTGGTGATTCGGTCATAGTTTGTTTTAAAATTTGGTACAAAAGTACGGAAAAAATGGCAAGTACTTATTATGAATACATTATGGAATTGAGAATGTTTGTTAAAATCGAACTTTCGTTACTTTAAATTGATGCTATGTTTGCCAATAGAGTTTTGGTATAAAATTCTTTTCTATTGTATCGCAAGGTTGATTAACTTTGTGTCGTAATCAAACTTCAGAAACACACTAAAAATTAATGAGCCGTTTTAAAGAAAAAACTCAAACCTTCATCATGGGGCTAATGGTAGGTTTATTAATAGCAGGTAGTTTTTTCATCCTCAAGTTAGACGACTATTTTAAAGAACTGAATTTCTACAAAACATTTATTCACACATTTACTTCCGAAACAAAAACTCCTGAAACAACCGAGAAATTAAAGGAAGAAAAACTCGATAACCAAAATAAATCAACCCAACCAACTTCAAAACATAATTTTTCGTTAGGCAACGATTCTTCACAAACAGAAGTGTACGACAATGGAGGCACTGTTCAGGATGAAGACACGATTACTTCCAGCCTATCGTCAAATGATAGTTTGGGCATAAATTCGGATTCTGAAGGTGATATAGTTGTGAAAAAAGATGAATTAATTTCGACCAAAACAATGGAAGTAATTGTTTTGAATCCTGTTTCGGCAAGTGCAAAAGCGAAAGATTCGCTACTTCAAAAAATAAGCGGAATTACAGATGATAAAAATGCAAAACAATTATTCAATATCGAATTCTGGCAATCTCCAATCAATTACAAGGGATACAAGATGAGTAAATACAAAATTGTGTTGTACGGCATTGCATCAGCCGATGCCGTAAAAGTTTTTAAAACAGATGATGCTATTTATTTGAAAAACCAGACAACGGTTTATAAGCTTGATTACGCAAGCGAATTGAGAGGTTACGAACGAATAAGTGATGAAAGTATTATTAGCAAACTAAAATGATAACAAGCTTTCAAAAATATCAAGGAACTGGCAATGATTTTATAATTATTGATGATCGTGAATTAAAATTCAATAGGGCTGATACTGCTTTGGTAGCAAAACTTTGCAACCGTCACACGGGAATAGGGGCAGATGGTTTAATCTTACTTCAAAACAAAACAGGTTACGATTTTGAAATGGTTTATTACAATTCTGATGGAAACGAAAGCAGTATGTGTGGCAATGGCGGTCGTTGCATTGCCGAGTTTGCAAGGACTTTAGGGTTAGTAAAAGATAAAGCAACATTTTATGCGATTGACGGAAACCACGAATCAGTTGTAAAACCAGGCTTTATTAGTTTAAAAATGAAAGATGTAAAAGAAGTGGAACTTACCGCACCATTTGCATATTTAAATACCGGCTCACCTCATTATGTTGCATTTGTAAACCATGTAGAAAATTATAATGTTTTGGAAGAAGGTAGAAAAGTTCGTAACAATACTCGCTTTAAAGAAGAAGGAGTAAATGTAAATTTTGTAGAGAAAAAGTACAATGATTTATTTGTAAGAACTTACGAAAGAGGTGTGGAAGCAGAAACCTTATCCTGCGGAACCGGAGTTACAGCGGCAGCATTGGTAGCTTCATTACGAAACATTTCCACTACTCAAAACGATTGCGACATTCAAACCTTAGGAGGGAAATTAAAAGTAAAGTTTACTAAACATTCTGATAATTCTTTTACTGATGTTTGGTTGGAAGGACCCGCTACATTTGTTTTTAAAGGTGAAATAGAAATTTAGAGAAATGAAACTCCAATCAAAAAACATTTCTCTTCGTGCCATGGAAACTACGGATATTGATATTCTATATCAATGGGAAAACGATACAGATAATTGGAAAGTAAGCAGTACTCAAGCTCCTTTCTCAAAAAAGGTATTGGAAGAATACATTGCTACAGCCCATCAGGATATATATTCCGTGAAACAACTTCGTCTCATTATTTGCGATGCAGACAACAAACCTGTTGGATGTATTGATTTGTTTGACTTTGAGCCTAATCACCTTAGAGCAGGAATTGGAATTTTGATTGCTGACAAAGAAGAAAGAAGAAAAGGATTTGCCTCTGATGCCTTACAGTTACTGATTGATTATTGTTTCGAAACATTAAATCTTCACCAGTTGTATTGCAACATTACTATTGATAATGAAGCAAGTGTATTGTTATTTCAGAAACATGGTTTCCTAATTACAGGTATTAAAAAGCAATGGATACGTGATGGAGCAAAGTATAAGGATGAACTGATGCTTCAACTTGTAAAATAAATACTAATTACCGCAAAGACGCGGAGACGCAAAGAGTTAATGAAACTTTCCATCCGTAAACTACTTTTACTTTTCTTTTTCTCTGTCACCATTCTCTCGATAATTTATTGCGGGAATGGCAGAGAATCCAAAATCCAAAATCCGAAATCCAAAATCACTTATCTTAATCATTCCGATTCCGCACATTATGTGGGTATGATTCAATGTAAACTGTGCCACCAAGATATTTACAATTCGTTTATACAAACTGGTATGGGCAGAAGTTTTGAGCATGCCAGTAAACAAAAGAGTTCTGCAAAATTTGATAAACATACCGTGATATATGATAAATATAAAGACTTTTATTATCATCCGTTTTGGGAAGGGGATAATTTAAAAATAATGGAATTCCGTTTGAAAGGTAAAGATACCATTTACAAACACATCGAAAAGGTTGATTATATAGTAGGTTCGGGTCAACATACCAATTCACATATAATGAATACCAATGGTTATTTGCACCAAATGCCAATGACCTATTACACACAAAAAGGGCAATGGGATTTTCCTCCAGGTTTCGAAGACGGCTTCAATACCCGTTTTTCACGTAAAATTGGATTGGAATGTATGAGTTGTCATAATTCATTACCTGATTTTGTGGAGGGTTCAGAAAACAAATTTATTGCTTTGCCAGAAGGAGTGAGTTGTGAGCGATGCCATGGACCGGGCAGTATTCATGTAAAACAACGCTCCTTAGGAGAAAAAATTGACACTTCAAAATACATTGATTACTCCATTGTTAGTCCAGGCAAGTTACCCATTGATATACAGTTTGATGTATGTCAGCGTTGTCACTTGCAAGGAAATACTGTTTTAAAAGAAGGAAAATCTTTTTTTGATTTCCGTCCGGGAATGAAGTTGTCAGATTACATGACCACTTTTCTCCCAAGATATAAGGACTCAGACGATAAGTTTATAATGGCTTCTCACGCTGACAGGTTAAAACAAAGTAAGTGTTTTATTAATAGTTATAAACCTGAAACAGATTCAGCATCTTTGCGACCATACAAAAATGCCCTGACGTGTGTAACCTGCCATAATCCCCATATAAGTGTGAAAGTAACAGGAAAGGAAGTGTTTAATAATGCCTGTAAAAATTGCCATAACGAAACGAAACACAATGGAATGTGTACTGAAAAACCTGAAACTTTAAACCTGAAACAAAATAACTGCGTTAGTTGCCACATGCCTAAATCAGGCTCTATTGATATTCCGCATGTTACAGTTCATGACCATTACATTCGTAAACCCATGAAAAATGAAGAAATTGAAAAGGTAAAAGAGTTTATTGGATTGTATGCAGTGAATGAAAAAAATCCAGACAGACTCACAAAAGCAAAAGCTTACATTCAACAATACGACAAATTTGAGTATAACCCTGCCTACCTTGATTCTGCTACATTTTATCTATCAGACAAAACAAGTAACGATGTAAAACAAAATCTGGAAACACTTATTCACTTATATTTTGTTAAAGAAAATTACGCTAAAATATTAAGCTATGTTAGTCAACTTGGAAAAGAGAATTTGTTACAGAATGTTTTGATTAAAAAATCATGGGGTAATAATAATGCTTGGACCTTATATAGAATAGGAGAATCTTTTTACAACGAAGGAATAATTGAAGATGCTTATCTGTTTTATAAAAAAGCAGTTGAGTTATCACCCTATAATCCCGAATTTAAAAACAAATTGGGAGCTTCGTTAATGGCACAAAATAAAGTGAATCAAGCAATCCCTATATTTGAAGCGATATTAAAAGAAGATCCTAAGTTTGTACCAGCCTTAAATAATCAGGGGTATGCTAATTTAGTTTCGGGAAATACAAACAAAGCAGAGGACTTTTACAATCGTGCATTAAGCCTTGATCCTGATTATGAGCCACTGTTGATGAATTTAGTTGGATTAAAAATTTATAAAAAGAATTATAAAGGAGCAGAAAAATTATTGAAACAAATTTTAATTAAAAATCCAAAGAACGGCCAAGCAATAAAAGTGCTCGATCAATTAAAAGGGATTAAAGCATAAAGAAGAATGGCGAAAAAAAACAACTCCTCTTTCTTAAAAAAATTTATACAATCCTTTATAGTAATTCTGCTGTTGATATTCTTTATTGGAGGATATTATTTTTATAAAACAATTTATCAAACAAATGTAAATTTAGGAGAAAAAAAATCACAGATTATTTATATCCCAACAGGCTCTAAGTTTGAAGATGTAGTGCGCATTTTAATTGAAAACAATCTATTAAAAAATCAATCTACGTTTGAATGGGTTGCGGAAAAGAAAAAATATAAAAATTCTATAAAACCTGGCAAATACAGAATACTTGCAAAAATGGGTAACAATGCGCTTGTGAATTTATTAAGAGCAGGTTTGCAGGAACCTGTTGAAGTAAACTTTAATGGTTTACATACAGTTGATCAGTTAATTAAAAGAGTAGGAAGACGTATCGAAGCGGATTCCATTGAATTAAATCAAGCTATTCATGACAGCGGGTACTTGAGCAAATATGGTTTAAATAAAGATAATGTTCAGCAATTATTTATTCCCAATACTTATGAGTTCTATTGGAATACTTCGGTAGATGAATTTTTTGATAGAATGGCCAAAGAATACAAGACGTTTTGGACTGATGCACGAAAGAAAAAAGCAAAAGCAATTGGATATTCCATCACAGAAGTTACTACTTTGGCTTCTATTGTGCAAGCAGAGCAATGTTGTGATAATGATGAAAAGAAAATTATTGCAGGACTTTATATCAATCGCTTAAAACAAGAAATGCCTTTGCAATCGGACCCAACAGTGATTTTTGCTATAGGTGATTTTACCATTCAACGGGTTTATAACGAACAAAAAAAAACAGATTCCCCTTACAATACCTATCAAAACAAAGGGTTACCTCCCAGTCCTATTAGCTTTGCACAGGGCTCCTCAATTGATGCTGTTCTTAATTACACAAAAAGCGATTATATATATATGTGTGCCAAAGAAGATTTATCAGGCAAACATTACTTTGCAAAAACGTATGAACAACATCAGGTGTATGCAAAAAAATATCACGATGCGTTAGATAGCAAAGGAATTCATTAATAGAAAATATTTTATCTTTGCGCCCCTAAATAAAAAGACATGACAAAAATTAAATTCGGTACAGACGGATGGAGAGCCATCATTGCAAAAGATTTTACGGTAGACAATGTAGCAAGAGTTACTATTGCCTCTGCTGTATGGGTAAAAAAGAATTTTGAAAAACCAAGCGTAATGGTTGGTCACGACTGCCGTTTTGCAGGTGAACTGTTTGCTGAAACAACGGCCAAAGTATTTGCAAATGCTGGTATAAAAGTTTTTTTAGCAAAGGATTTTGTTTCAACTCCTATGATTTCTCTCGGAACAAAAAGACTTGGAGCATCGCTTGGAGTTATTATTACCGCTTCTCACAACCCTCCTTCATACAATGGTTATAAATTAAAAGGAAACTTTGGCGGACCGCTATTGCCCGAAAAAATTCAGGAAATAGAAGACATCATTCCTGACACTAATTCTATTGATTTAGAAAAACTTTCAGTTGATGATTTTGTAAAGGCAGGAATGATTGAATATGTAGATTTAGAAACAATGTATGTGGACCACGTGGAAAAGAATTTTGATATGGAAGCCATCCGAACTACAAAAATGAATTTTGCTTATGATGCAATGTTTGGTGCGGGACAAAATGTAATGCGCAGACTCTTACCTGATATTACTTTTCTTCATTGCGATTACAATCCTTCCTTTGAAGGTCAGGCACCAGAGCCTATTCATAAAAACTTAATTCCATTTTCAACTTTAATTTCAGAAAGCGGTGATATTGATTGCGGATTGGCTACTGATGGAGATGCTGACAGAATTGGACTTTATGACAGTAAAGGAAATTTTGTGGATTCTCATCATATCATTCTTTTGCTCATTAATTACATGGTTACTCAAAAGAAAATGAGTGGCAAAGTGGTGAATGCTTTTTCGGTTACACCTCGTGTTAAGAAAATGTGTGATTATTATGGATTGGAATTTATAGTGACCAAAATAGGGTTTAAATACATTGCAGCCATAATGATTAATGAAGATGTATTGTTAGGCGGAGAAGAAAGTGGTGGTATTGCTATTAAAGGACATATTCCGGAAAGAGATGGAATATGGATGGGGTTAACAATATGGGAATACATGGTAAAATCAGGGAAAACACTGGATGAACTTATTCAGGAAGTATATAAAATAGTAGGTGAATTCAAATTCGAACGAAGCGATATGCACCTGAAAGAAGAAGTAAAAGTGGTCATTGTAGAAAATTGTAAAAACAATAACTACTCTTCATTCGGACCTTACAAAGTACAACGGGTGGAAACCACTGACGGTTGGAAATATTTCTTTGACAATGATGAATGGCTTATGATTCGTGCTTCGGGAACAGAGCCAGTTCTTCGTAATTATGCAGAGTCGTCTACTACAGAAAAAGCTTTTGCCATTTTAAAAGCTGCAGAGAAAACATTGTTGGGATAAATAGAGTTTAAAGTTTGAAAAAGTTTCAAGATACAGGTGAAATTTGAACCTTCCACTTGAAATTTAGATTCCCAAAAATTTAGCACAGTTATTGCTATCTTTGCCCCGCTTTGAAAACGCTTCACAAATTCATCCTAAAATCATATATAGGTCCGTTTATTCTGACCTTCTTTATAGGTGTGTTCGTATTTTTCATGATGTTTGTTTTCAAGTACATTGATGATTTTGTGGGCAAAGGATTAGAGGCAGGTGTGCTTGCGGAATTATTTTTCTATTTTTCGTTTACTACCATCCCCATGGCTTTGCCTTTGGCAGTATTACTTTCCTCCTTAATGACATTTGGAAACATGGGGGAGCATTTTGAACTCACTGCCATGAAAAGTTCAGGACTATCTCTTCAAAAAATAAAGCGCCCCCTACTCCTCTTTACTATTTGTCTTTCTATTGGAGCATTATATTTCTCAAATTATATTTTACCAATAACTAATTTAAAAGTAGGTTCGTTGTTGTACGACATACGCGAATCGAAACCAGCCTTGCTTTTTAAAGACGGTGTTTTTAATCATAGTATTGAAGGATTTAGCATGCGGGTGGGTAAAAAAGAAAAAGACGGTAAAACTTTAAAAGACATTTTGATTTACGACCATCGTGCCATGCAGGGCAATAATATTGTGTATTCAGCAAAAAGCGGAAGCATGGAAGAAACTGGTGACAAGATGTATCTGGTGCTTACATTAAATGATGGCGTGAGTTATAAAGATATTATTGATAATGCCAAAGACGAAAAAACGCACCCAATGTGGCGAGATAAGTTTGAACAACGAATTATTCGTTTTGATTTGTCGGAATTCAAACTTTCGCGAACAAATGAAGATTTATTTAAAAGCAATTGCCAAATGCTTAACCTCGGCCAAATTAATGATGCAGTAGATTCTATGGAGATAAAAAACACCAAACGCAAAACCGACTTTGCACAACAAATAAAAAAGAGTTATTACAGTAATTCTACCAATTTTAATTCAAAACCTCGACTTGATAAAACAAAAACACCCACGATAAATTCTTTTTCAAAACTTACCAAACCTCAGCAGTTATTACTAATTGAAAATGCTTCTAATATTGCCAGAAGCGCTAAAGCATTTGCAGATTCAGTGAGCATCGATTACGAGTCGTATAGTTATTCGCGAATAAATTTTCTGATTGAATGGCATCGCAAATTTACTTTATCAATTGCCTGCCTTGTTCTATTTTTTATTGGCTCTCCCCTTGGTGCTATCATTCGAAAAGGAGGACTGGGTATGCCTGTGGTAGTATCAGTAGTGTTTTTTATAACGTTTCATATTCTTTCCATTACAGGTGAGAAACTGGCAAAAGAAGAAACATTATTACCTTATCAAGGTATGTGGATGGCAACTATTATTCTATTACCTATTGGTGTTTTTCTAACCTACAAAGCCACTTCCGACAGTGCCTTGTTCGATATTGACGCTTATATCAATCCAATAAAGAATTTATTTTTGAGGAAAAAGATTAAAGACACTTAAAATAATCAAAGGGTTCTTTGCATTCTAGGCAACGATACAATGCTTTGCAGGCAGTAGAACCAAACTGAGAAATCATCTCCGTATTTTTTGAACCACATAGCGGGCACTTCAATTCACGGGGTTTGCCAAGCAATACTTTTTTATCAACTGAGGAATGGTCCGGTGGTGCGATACCATATACTCTTAATTTTTCTTTTGCAGAATCACTTATCCAATCCGTTGTCCAGGCTGGAGAATATACCAACGCTACTTTTACTTTTTCGATTCCTACTTCTTTGAGTTTTATTTTTATATCATCCTCAATTACTTTCATTGCCGGACAACCAGTATAAGTAGGTGTAATAACAACCATACATACACCATCCTCTAGTTTCACTTCTCTTAAAATTCCAAGCTCACTAATATTGATAACTGGAATTTCAGGGTCAGGAATATCTGAAAGGATTTTGTAAATCTCTTCTTTATTCAAGAGTGTATTCATTTTTTAGAGGTAAAAATAATATTAACCCACTTCAGGATACTCAGATTTGCAAAGATTAGCAAATTCGTTTTTATTTGTTTAATGTTAACCAATTACCACTTAGCCCCAGGGTGTGTGCGATGAACGTATTGCATCTCTGCTAACAAAAACCCTAAATGTTCAGAATGTTTGCCTTCTCTACTTCCCTTTTGTCTAAATGTAGTAGTTGGAATTTGAATGGTTGCCTCAGCAAAAACTTCTTTCACTTTTTTCTCCCATTCTGTTTTTACTTTATTCAAATCAGCTGCAATACCTTCTTTTATAAGCACTTCATCAAATTCATCCATATCAAACATTTCGGAAGTAAACATCCATAAATCATTTACTCCATTTTGCAGACGTACGTGACTTTCGGTTGTTCCATCACCTAAACGATACATCCACTCAGTTGTATGACGTAAATGATAAGTTACTTCTTTGTGAGTTTTAGTTGCAATAGCTGCAAGGGTTTCGTCTTTGCTCGATTTTAATTCTTCATATAAAAAGTACATATACACATCAAATAAAAACTGGCGGGCAATGGTTGAAGCATAATCACCATTTGGTTGTTCGGTGATTAATAAATTGCGATACTCCCGCTCATCTCTCAAAAATGCCAAATCATCTTCATCACGTTCTTTGCCTTCCACTTGTCCTGCATATCTCAATAGTTCTGTTGCATTACCAACAAAATCAAGGGCGACATTTATAAGTGCAATATCTTCTTCCAATATGGGTCCATGTCCGCACCACTCGGATAAACGATGACCAATGATTAAACTACTGTCGCCCAAGCGCAGCAGGTATTCAAATTTCGCATTCTGTATATTCATATTTTTAGTTTTATCTTACTTTAACTTTTTTATTTATTTTATCCACAATCTCAATCGAATAAGATATTAAGTTTTCTTTATCCTCATATTGTTCAGCTATATCAGAGTTTCTTGATAAAAGTCTTTTTAAATAATCTTTTGATAAATCCTCTATATATTCATTGGGCAGATAAATCAAAAATAAATCTTTTTTCTTAGGCATATTAAAATCCTTGCCCACAGCTCCAAACGCTTGATACTAATAACCAAATATAATATATGGTCCTGTCAATATACATTTTGTCATTCCTTGCTCGGTTGTTACTTTTGCATTCAAACCAAAGTGTATCAACCTGTCAGTAAAATAAAAATTTTCGCCATCCGAAACAGCCACAAATTTTCTCTTCATTTCCGCATATTTGCTTCAAATCAAAGGAAATTCCAAATAATAAGCACCTCGCCCGGTTTGTTCGAATTCTTTTTCTCTTCTTTCTTTTATTTTTATACTATCAGTGAATGAAGGGGTATTGTTATTTATTTCATCAAAAGAAAAATAAATTCCTTTTTTCAATTTTAAAGATTCAAATTTTATGATGTCGGTTTGTGCTAATGAAATTAATTGATTGAACAAACAAAATAGAATAATTAATTGTCGCATTATGTAACAGGAAACATAAAAACTGAAACTATAAATATTTTACTCCTTTTGGTATTTTATAAAAAGTAGGATGACGATATGGTTTATCATTCGAAGGCTCGAAGAAAGCGCCTTGATCTTCAGGACTGCTTGCTGTAATTGCACTAGCAGGTACCACCCAAATATTCATACCTTCACTTCTTCGCGAATAAACATCTCTTGCATTTTGCAAAGCCATTTCTGCATCTGCAGCATGTACGTTCCCTGCATGTTTGTGGGCTATTCCGGGATTAGCTTGAATAAATACTTCCCAAACGGGTAATTGTGTGTCGCTCATAATTTATTTATTGTTAAATTGTTTGATAGCTGAATTGTTCCACTGTTATACATTTAACAATAAAACAATTTAGCAATTTATGCTACCTCCTTTTCTTTTACTCTTTTAGCTGCAAACGCCATTGCTGCTTCTCTTACCCATCTACCATTTATATCGGCTTCTTTACGGTCTTTCAAACGCTTTGCGTTGCATGGACCATTCCCTTTTATCACATCAAAAAATTCATCCCAGTTAATGGGCCCGTGTTCGTAATGACCAGTGGTTTCGTTCATTTTCATTTGCGAATCTGGAACTTTTAATCCAATAAATTCCGCTTGTGGCACTGTTCTATCAATAAAACGCTGGCGAATAGCATCATTGCTTTCCATCTTTACTTTCCAACGCATCAGTTGGTCGCTGTTGGGACTTTGGTCGTCACTCGGACCAAGCATCATTATCGAGGGCCACCACCAACGATTCAAAGCATCTTGTGCCATAGCTTTTTGTTCTTCAGTGCCTTGTGTCAAGTGCATCATTATCTCATATCCCTGGCGGTTATGAAAACTTTCTTCTTTACAAATTCTTACCATAGCTCTTGAATATGGACCATACGAACCTCTTGCCAAAGCGGTTTGATTCATTATTGCGGCTCCGTCTACTAACCAACCAATGGCACCAATATCAGCCCATGTAAGCGTGGGGTAATTAAAAATGCTTGAGTATTTTGCTTTGCCAGAATGTAGTTGTTCCAAAAGCTCAGTTCTGTCCACACCTAATGTTTCGGTAGCACTATATAAGTACAACCCATGTCCTGCTTCGTCTTGCACCTTTGCCAAAAGAATGGCTTTTCTTCTCAAATTAGGAGCGCGAGTTATCCAATTGCCTTCTGGCAACATACCTACAATTTCAGAATGTGCATGCTGGCTCATCATGCGTACCAGCTGTTTGCGGTAAGCTTCTGGCATCCAGTCTTTGGGTTCTATCTTTACTCCCGAAGCTATCTTTGCTTCAAAAGCATCTAATTGTTTTTGGTCTTCCATTGTTGTTTTTTTTCGGATACAATATTACAAAAATAGTGGCATTAAAAAATATGATTTTTGTCAGAAAGTGCTTTCCTAGCTCCCTTTCCTTTTATAATAAAGTGTAGAACAATTTTCATTTCTGAAAATAATATTTGCTTGTTGTTTTATTTCTTCAGCAGTAACAGCACTATACTTTTGCGTTTCGTGATTTATTATTTCAGCATCTCCCATTAATTCAGAAATAGCAAGGTTGGTTGCTTTGTTCAGCACATCCACTTCACCAAACACATGAGTGGCTTCACTTTTATTTTTTACTTTCCTCAGTTCGTTTTCCGTTACTAATTCCGCTTTAAATTTTTCGAGCAATGCATTTATTCCATCATCCGCCTGTTTTATCGAAACACCTTGCGTTACTTTTCCCGAAACAAGAAACAAACCTTTGTCCATATCGCCCATCACAAAAGCATTAATCTCGCTAAAAAGTTTTTTCTCTTTTATCAATTCGTTATGCAATCGAGAAGAATTACCTTGCGACAAAATATCGGAAAGCAAATCCACCGCATAATATTCTTTATCATAACGCGAGCACATGTGATACGCTTTATAAATTGCATCAGCCGGCACATCGCGCTCCACCATTAACGTGCGCGCTTCTGTTTGTTCTGGCTCTTTGGGCAAATTACGTTTATAACTTTCGCTTTTAGGGATAGGTCCAAAATATTTTTCGGCTAGCTGTTTCACATTGTCGAGTTCCACATTGCCCGCCACCACCATCACCGCATTGGCGGGAGTGTAAAACTTTTTGAAAAAGTTTTTTACATCGTCCATTTTTGCATTTTCGATGTGAGAGATTTCCTTTCCAATCGTGTCCCACATATACGGATGAACTTTGAATGTAAGCGGTCGCAATAGCAACCATATATCACCATAAGGTTGATTCAAATACCGTTGTTTGAATTCTTCAATCACCACATTTCGCTGCACTTCCAACGATTTTCCGGAAAACGCAAGACTCAACATACGGTCGCTTTCGAGCCAAAAGCCTGTTTCCAGGTTATCAGAAGGCAAGGTTAAATAATAATTGGTAATATCATTAGTAGTAAAAGCATTGTTCTCCCCTCCTACTCGTTGCAATGGCTCGTCAAAGTTTGGAATATTTACACTTCCACCAAACATCAAATGTTCGAACAAATGAGCAAAACCAGTCTGTTCAGGATTTTCGTCACGTGCCCCTACATCATATAATGTATTAATACAGGCTAAAGGAGTAGATTTATCTTGGTGCACTATCACCCGCAAACCATTGTCTAATGTAAACTTTTCGAATTTTATCATAAGTAAGTATTAAGTAATGCACAATTAGATATTAGTATTTAGAATTTCGTTTTTCGCTAAATGATATTCATTCATTATTTCATCAATAATTTCTTTAGCCGGTTTTATTTCTTTAATCAATGCAGCTATTTGTCCTATTTCCAATTCCCCATTTTCTAAATCGCCTTCAAACATACCTTTTTTTGCTCTTCCACGCCCAAGTAACTGCGATAATTCTTCAACGGTTGCGCCTCTATTTTCTGCATTTTCTACTTCCTCATAAAATTTATTTTTCAATAAACGCACGGGCGTAAGTTGTTTCAGCATAAGTTTGGTGTCGCCTTCGTTTGCAGAAATAATTTTATTCTTAAAATTAATATTGGCTGAAGATTCAACCGAAGCTGCAAACCTGCTGCCTATTTGCACCCCGTCAGCACCCAATGCCATAGCGGCTAACATCCCTCTACCTGTGGCAATACCTCCTGCGGCAATTATCGGAATATTTACTGACTGTTTTATTAAAGGTATCAAACAAAAAGTAGTAGTTTCTTCTCTTCCATTGTGTCCGCCTGCTTCAAAACCTTCGGCAACCACTGCATCCACCCCTGCTTCTTCTGCCTTTTTTGCAAACTTAACATTTGAAACCACATGAACCACTGTAATTCCGCTATCTTTTAATTTTTGTGTCCAAGTTTTGGGATTTCCGGCTGAAGTAAAAACAATTTTAACTTTTTCGTGTATAATAATGTCAATGATTTTATCTATTTCGGGATAAAGCATTGGAACATTAACTCCAAAAGGTTTATCGGTTGCGATTTTACATTTAATAATGTGTTCTCGCAATACCTCCGGATGCATACTTCCACTCCCAATTAAGCCCAAACCACCTGCATTGCTAACCGATGAAGCAAGTTTCCATCCGCTGCACCAAATCATACCTGCCTGCACAAGTGGAAAACTTATTTGAAAAAGTTTTGATATATTGTGATTCATATAAGTATTTTAATTATTTTTGTCAACGTTGCGAAGGTAAAAAGATTTTTTCTGTAAGCGATTTTTTAATTTTAATTTGATTCTATTTAATAATTTAATATAAGTACTATGCGTAAAATAATACTAGCAGTAGCAGTTTTCATCACGCCTATCATTGGTTTTGCTCAATATAATTGGGATATCGGTGTTCAGGCTGGAGCATCTAATTACTTAGGCGAAATGGGTGGAAAGCATGATACCCGAAAAGATTTTGTGGCAGACATGAAATTGAAAAAAACTCAGTTCACAGTTGGAGCGTTTGGAAGATATAAATTCACACACCTCATTTCTGCGCAACTTGCATTTAACTGGGTTCGTATTCAAGGTGCAGACAATGCTTCTACCAACCCTGCTCGTGTTGGTCGTAATTTATCTTTCAGAGATGATATAATGGAATTGGCTGCAACAGCACAAGTTTTCTTTTACGAAATGCCCGATTTAGGTCATACCTATCGTTACAAAAATGATTTTAAAATGTATGCGTTCGGTGGTGTTGGTGGTTTTTATTATAATCCAAAAGCTTATTCAAAAGATGGAAATTGGGTTGCTTTAAGACCTTTGAAAACAGAGGGAAAAGACTACGGTAAATTTAATGTTTCAATTCCTTTAGGTCTTGGATTTTTGTTCACTATTGATAAACGTCACCGTATTGGTTGGGAGTTTAACTGGAGAACCACATTCACTGATTATTTAGATGATGCAAGTGATGTCTATGTTGATCCTGCTTCACTTGAAAGCGATTTGGCTCGTGAAATGGCAAACAGAAGACCAGAACTAGATCCGAGTATCCACACAGGGCCTAACATAGGAGATGCTGCAGGTGAAGCTCAATATGGTCATGCAGGAGATAAACGTGGAGACCCTTCTCATAAGGATACCTATATGACTACTTCTTTATATTACAGTTATGTAATAAGAGGAAAAAGTAGTTTATACAAATCGAAATATGGTAGCATATTCAGAAAATCTAAATCTAAAAAACGTAAGATTCGTGCTAAGTTCTAAAGCAAGATTCTGAAAAGAAAAAAAGAAAGGCGATGAAATTAATTTCATCGCCTTTCTTTTTTTAGGATAAATAGCGTCTTAATTCTGATTGAAAAATTGTCCTGCTTTGGATAGTGGTTTTAAAATAAAAGTAAACATTCCGGGTTTCAAATCGTTCATCACCCATGCGTTTTTATCTTCACGATTTGCTTTTATACGGTTCATTATTGTAACGTTACTCTTCCCTCCTACCCGCATTTTCACAAGCACATGAGGAATGTAAGAAGTGGTGCATTTGTATTTTTCTAATAACCGTAACATCATTTCATAATCAGCAGCCGATTTCAAAGTGGTGCTGAAAGTACCGAATTTATCGTAGCAATATTTTTTTACAAAAAATGCAGGATGTGGTGGCATCCAGCCTTTCCTGAACAATCCTTCTTTATACTCTCCCGATTTCCAATTACGAGTAACTTTTGATGTGTCAATTCTATCTACATATTGTAAATCTCCATAAACAGTATCCGTTTGTTTTTCTTCAAATGTTTTTACAACCGAAGAAATAATGGTGGTGGTGGTATAAAAATCATCCGCATGGATAATAGCAACAATATCACCAGTTGCAAGTGCTATACCCTTGTTGATAGCAAAATAAATTCCATCATCCTTTTCAGAAAATAATTTTGATATGTTGGTTTTGTATTTTTCAATAATCTTTAAGGTATCATCAGTCGATTTTCCATCCACAATAATGTATTCAATATTTTTGTAATCCTGTTCAACAACTGATTGTATCGTGTTCTCAATAGTTTGGGCACTATTGTAACAGACGGTAATTATTGAAACTTTGAGCATTTATTATCTAGACACAATAAAATTCTCCAGCACTAGCATATCCATTTTGGTACGAAGAAAACAATCCAACGCATTAGCTGGTGAGTTTACAATTGGTTCGTTTTCGTTGAATGAAGTATTTAATAAAATAGGTACTCCAGTTTTTTTATTGAATGCTGAAATTAATGCGTGATACTTTGGTTCGTATTGTGCATCCACTGTTTGCAAACGACCTGTACCATCCACATGAGTAACGGCAGGAATTTTGCTTCGCATATTTTCTTTTATCAAATAAACTTTTTCCATAAAAGGAACATTATCTGCATCGGCAAAATAATCTGGAACAAACTCTTTTAAAATAGAAGGAGCAAATGGACGAAACGACTCTCTGCGTTTAATTTTCAAATTTAATATTTCTTTTGCATCTGCTCTGCGTGGGTCAGCAATGATGGAACGATGCCCTAATGCACGGGGACCAAACTCTGCACGCCCCTGAAACCAACCTACTACTCCCCCATCCATTATGCAATCCGTTACTTTATCATATACTTCAACATCCGAATATTTTTGAAATTTCATGTTTTTGGATTTCAAATATGCTTCAATTTCATGGTCTGTAAAATGACTTCCTAACGAGCCAGAATAAGTAGGAGCTACACGTTTTTGTTTTAAAATATGATTGTATAAAAACAAAGCAGAGCCCATTGAAGTACCTGCATCGTGCCCTGCTGGAGGGATGTACACATTTTTGAAAGGTGTATTCTTTAATACTTTTCCGTTTGCTACTGAGTTTTGTGCCACTCCACCAGCAATACATAGATTATCCAATCCTGTTTTTTTGTGAAGATGATTTAAAATATGGAAAATTAATTCTTCGCACAAACGTTGAACAGATGCTGCTAAATCTTTATGATGTTGGGTTAACTCATCTTCTTGCTTACGGGCAGGACCAAATTTTTCTTCCATGTATTCACTAAAAATACTTTTTATATCCGGCTCCCCTCCTTCCCAACTCATCTTTACTCCGTCTTTATGATGTTTGAAATATTTTAAATTCAGTTTAAACAAACCATCCTCTGTAAATTCAATTACATCTTTCAGCTTGTCCACATAAATAGCCTTTCCATAGGGAGCTAAGCCCATTACTTTGTATTCATCACCGTACTTTGGAAAACCAAGATACTGAGTAAATGATGTATAAAATATTCCGGCCGAGTGCGGAAAATGAACTGTATCCAACACTTCTATTTGGTTGCCATTGCCAACAGCTGTCATCGTTGAAGTAAAATCTCCAAAGCCATCAATGGAAAGCAATGCTGATTTTTCGAAAGGAGATGCAAAAAAAGAACTGCCTAAATGAGAACGATGGTGTTCAATATTATGAATTTCTGCTTTTATATCTTTTTCCGAAACACCGAATTCTTCTGCCAATGTAGCCTTCACCGATTTTACCTTTTTTGAATTGGTATATCTATCTAAAATAGCGGAAAACGAAACTTTATTTTTAAGCGTATGTTTAATTTTCTTTAACACATTGGCTGATGGATCGCGCGAAATGGTAATATAATCAATATCTTTGATAGTAATGCCTGCATCCTGCAAACAATATTTTATTGCTTCAATCGGGAAACCCGCCCAGTGTTTTATTCTGCGAATGCGCTCTTCTTCCAACGCTACTATTACTTCTCCGTCTTTTAAAATACAGGCTGATGAATCTCCGTGAAAAGCGTTTAGTCCTAAGATGTACATAAGGAATTATGAATTATGAATTGTAATGGTTGCAAAAGTAATTAAGATTGGGAAAGTAGCAAGAAAAAAGATTAAATGAAGAGGTGGCGGTTTTGTTCGATGAGTTCTGGATTGTTAATGTAGTGTTGTGCATAGTGGTAAGCAGCATCCGACATTTTATTATAATCCGTTTGGTTGATTATAGCACAAGAATCAATTACCTCTGCAAATTCAGAAATCTTTTCTAAGGCAATATCCCAACCCATGTTTTTTTCTTTTAGCTGTTTCCATCGCGTTTTATTACTAATAATAACAGGCACTCCCACGGTTAACGATTGTAAAATAATATGTCCAAAGTTTTCGCCTGTGGTTGGCATAAACATAAATTGATAATTGGAAACTACTTCCAACACTTTGTCGCTTTCTATCGTTCCCTTGTAATTAGCTTTAACATTGGTGGGTAGTTCAGCCATTGCTTGTTTGCATTGTTCAAAATATGGCTGATTATAAACCGGACCATAGAAATCGAATTCGATTTGTTGTTTGGTGTGTTTCAATATTTGCAAAGCATACAAGGTATTTTTTTCGGGAGCCACACGAGCCAAATTAACCAGCCTTACCGAATTTTCTTTTTTCTCGCGAAGCGGCAAACTGGTAGCAATTATTTTTTGAGGCAATACCGCTGCAGTTTTTATTTCTATTTTTTCGCCCAACACTTTTCTTATTTCGTGTTTTTCGCCTTCAGAAGTGGCATGAAAAATAACCTTATCAAAAAACTGCAACACTTTTACAGCCCGAATAAAAAACTGCTTCTTTGTTTTTTTTACTCCGAGCGAGCCTTCCGAAAACATTCCCCTTGCTGCTATCACCACTCTTTTATCATGCTTCTTTCGCAGGTATAATAAAGGAATCAAGGTAAAATACATCGAATATATTCCATTTAGATAAACACAATCATAGTCCGTTTTTCGAATTAAATTTCTAATGTTTTTATGTGTCAATTCGTTTTCAGAAAAATAAAACACCCTCACTCCATTTGATAATGTGTTCCATTCATCACTCTTTACATTAGTATAAGGTATAGTTTCGCAGTAATCGGTATTGCGGGTGATGATAGAAAAATCGAATTCATCTTTCAAATGTTCCACCAGGTTAGCCACCGATTGTACGGGCCCGCCTGATTTATAGCCGGGCAGGTACCAATCAATAAATATGAGGATTTTCTTTTTCACAGGTACAAAAGTAATTATTTTAATTTTGCATGATGAATTATAAAGAGCAACTATTAACCGAACATTCGTGTGCCAATACTGACCTGATTACTAAGGCAATTGGGAATAGTGAAACTGAATTTAAAAAAATAATTGACATTATTTATAACGAACAACCTCCTTTACCGCAGAGAGCTTCGTGGGTGGTAGCCTCTTTAAATAATAAAAATCCCCGCTTGGTAAGAAGGTATATTCCCTTATTTGTTGAAACCGTGAAACAATTTAAAGTAGATGGAATAAAACGAAATTTAATGCTTGTGTTAGCCACTCAACCGAAAATTTACCTGCCACAACGCGCCAAATTAATAGATATTTGTTTCGAATTTATGTGTTCTCCCACCGAAACAGTGGCGGTGAAAGTACACGCCATGCAGGTTATTGCCAACTTTGCCAAACAACATCCAGAACTTGTTGGTGAACTAAAAATGGTAATTGAAGACCAGTTGCCAAAAACTACCGTGGCTTTTGCTGCCCGAGCAAGGCATGTGTTTAAAGAATTAGGAATTAAGATTTAATTGTTGACAATTGGTTCTTTATTCAAGCAAATGTTGGCTCTTGTAACAAATAACAAGAGAATTTGCAAACTAGTTAATAGTAATTATTAATTTTACAAGTTGTTTATTTTATTAAAAACAAGGTATTTACAGCACTGTTTTTACGGCAATTATAACAATAATCATTATTCCTATAGGAGTTGTCATTATTCCTATAAGAGTTGTAATTATTCCTATAAGAGTTGTCGTTATTCCTATAAGAGTTGTCGTTATTCCTATAGGAGTTGTCGTTATTCCCATAGGAGTTGTCATTATTCCTATAGGAGTTGTCATTATTCCTATAGGAGTTGTCATTATTCCTATAGGAGTTGTCGTTATTCCTATAGGAGTTGTCATTATTCCTATAAGAGTTGTCGTTATTCTTATAAATGTTGTCGTTATTCCTATAGGAGTTGTCATTATTCCTATCCGACTAATGAATATTGTTGGTTTTCGAGGGGTTTGATCAATAAACTGTGTCAGGGTAAAATTATATATCTTTGTAAAAAAATAAAACAACACTACAATGGTACTTATAAAATTTTTAGCATTTATAATCCTGCTCTACGGAGCAGCGGGTTTAGTATTATCATTTATAACAATTCCAGGAAGGGAGAAGGACGAAAATGGGAGAGAAACGGGAGGAACCACTAAACGGAAAATAGTTTTGCCACTTCACAAATTCGCACTTGGGTTGGGCGTTTTTGCTTTTTTTATAACAAGTATAATTGTTCGTATAGGGGCACAGGATGCAGGTGTAATGGTAACACCCGGAGGTGTGGATGAAAACGAACTGCATACAGGTTGGCATATTGTGATGCCATGGAATACAATTTATATCATGGATAAAACCGTTTGGGTTTATACCTGTGCCAATGCTGCAAGCGAAGGAGCAAAACCGGATGCCGATGCTATATGGGCTCCAACAAAAGATGGAATTAAAATGGGATTTGATGTGTCGGTGAGTTGGCGAATTGTGCCAACAGAAGCAAGTTGGATTTACGCAAACATTTCGGAAAACGATGGAGGAACTTCGGGGCGGTATTATTGGCTTGAAGAAAATGTAATTCGTCCGAAATTAAAATCGGCAATGGCTTTAACCGTTAGTAATTACAGCCCGATTGAAGCATATTCTACCAAACGTCAGGAAATACAGGACAGAATAATTGGAAGAATGAGAGAGGAGGTAAAGGGCTATAAATTGATTATTGAACAAGTGGATATGCGGGAGGTTTTTTATAATCCTGAATATGAACAGGCAATAAATTCGAAAAAGCTGGCAGAGCAGGAAGTGTTGCGTTTGGTAGAGGTTACTAAACAAAAAGAAGAGCAACTAAAACAATCATCCATTGATAAAGATATTGCCATACAACAGGCAGAAGGAGAAGCAAAATCGTTGCAGATAAAAGGAACTTCAATTGCTCAGAATCCAAAAATTATTGATTTGGAATGGATAAATAAATGGGATGGAAAGTTGCCAACATATATGATGGGAGATGGAAAAGGGGTGATCATGAACCTGAATAATAAATAATACTGGTTACGTTTATTCATCAGCATCCTTTACAACTATCTCTAATAAATATATCGTTGTCATCCTGTTTTAATAATTCTGTAAGTTTACTTACTACCTAAAAACAAAACTGATGAACGAAACCAAGAATTTATAAAGGTCCAACTACCTTCTCCCTTTCATCCGATAAGTAATTTTTTTGTTTTTCCTAGAAGGCATAGCCGCTTTCACTTTCTTGTTTTCCTGATGAAAGGCAACTACCTCGCGGTGATGAAAAATATTTTCTTTCTGATGTGCCTCCAAAGTTGTTATGGGATGAATATCCTCCTTCCTAGGAATTAAATGCAAATCTTCACCATGTATTTCTATTTCAGGAATAGAAATAGGTATAATTGGTGTTTCATTTTTAATAGCACTTTTTGTTTTATCAGTTTCAGGACTTACTATTTTTTTTACCACAAATGATTTAGGTACTTTCTTTACAGGGGTTTTTCTTTTGTTAACAGCTGCAATTTTTGTCACCTTTTTTGCAGGAGCTTTTTTACTTATCACTGCAATCTTTTTTGCTGCCTTCTTTACCGAAGCTTGCTTTTTTACAATTGTAACAGTTTTTGTTTTCTTCACAGGGGTTATTCTTTTCTTTACCGCTGCCATTTTTGTCACCTTTTTTGCCAGAGCTTTCTTACTCTTTACTGCAATCTTTTTTACCACCTTCATTGCTGAAACTTGTTTTTTTTCAACTGCAATAGTTTTTGTTTTCTTCTCAGGGCTTTTCTTAACAGCGTGTGCCGCTTTTGATTTTTTTACAGGTGTTGTTTTTCTTGCATTTTTAACAGCCAGTTTTTTAGCACTTTTTATAGAGGTGGCAATAAGAATTCCCTCATTCATCTTTTTATTTTGTTTCAACATTGCATTAGCAATTTCAATAGCTTTAGTTCTTATCCCCACCTGCAAATTTTTCATTAAAGAAGGATAATTTGTTTTAGTCCATGGCATAATTTTAATTTTTAATACGGTTAATTAAATTACTTTTTTTAGAGTACAAATGTCAACGTTTTAATAGGACCAGCACTTACACAATTTCTTAAATAAATTACATCATTCATCCATATTATTAAAATAGCACTCCAGCTTGCCCTTGCCCTTCCTTTGTCCTCCAGTGCGCTTTACTATTTGGCATAAAAAAAAATACAATAATTTTCAAATTAAATCAGTGTTCCAAACTATCAAATTCTTCAACTCCTAAAAACAAAAAATCCTGTTTCGAAATAAATCGAAACAGGATATTCTGTCGTAGCATTTAATAGTTAATTTTATTTCACACTCTCCACTACCGCTTTAAAAGCTTCAGGATTATTCATTGCCAAATCAGCCAAAACCTTACGGTTCAAGTCAATATTTTTAGCATGAACTTTTCCCATAAATTGAGAATACGACAATCCGTAAGGACGAACACCAGCGTTGATACGCTGAATCCATATTGCACGGAAGTTACGCTTCTTGGTTTTACGGTCGCGATAAGCGTACGTTAAACCTTTTTCTAATACGTTCTTAGCAATAGTATGAACGTTTTTTCTTGCACCCCAATAACCTTTAGTTTGTTTGAGGACTTTTTTTCTTCTGGCTCTTGAAGCCACCGAGTTCACCGATCTAGGCATTTTGTTTTTTGTTTTTTGGCTTCAGCGTTCTTACAGTTTAAAGAAACTTAGTACTGAAATCCTGGTTTATATTAATTTAATTGACTGTCTTATTTGTGTTTTCTGTTGTTTGTTTTCTGTTGTCTGTTTTCTGTTGTCTGTTCTGACAACTGATAACTAACAACTGACAACTATTTTCCAATAGTAAGCATTGCTTTCACTCTAGGCATATCGGTTTTATCCACCAATCCTGAGTGAGACAAAGCGCGTTTAGCTTTCGTAGTTTTTTTGGTCAAAATGTGACTTTTAAAAGCGTGTTTTCTTTTTACTTTTCCTGAAGCAGTTACTTTGAATCTCTTCTTAGCTCCCGACATGGTTTTCATTTTTGGCATCTTTTCTAAATTGTTTTAATGTTAAATTGTTTTATTGTTACACTTTTTATTTACTATTCGATATTGCTAATGGCTATTCCCTATTTTTTCTTAGGTGCTATCACCATTATCATTTTCTTTCCTTCCAACACAGGCATTTGTTCCGGCTTTCCGTATTCTTCTAACTCATTTACAAAACGCAATAATAATATTTCGCCTTGTTCTTTAAACACAATCGAACGACCCTTAAAAAACACAAACGCTTTTACTTTACAACCTTCCTGCAAAAATTTAATTGCATGGTTCTTTTTGAAAGTAAAATCGTGGTCATCGGTCTGTGGTCCGAAACGAATTTCTTTTATTACTGTTTTAGCAGCTTTTGCTTTTAGTTCTTTTTGTTTCTTTTTTTGATCGTACAAAAACTTTTTGTAATCAACAACTTTACAAACGGGTGGTTCGGCTGTTGGAGATATTTCAACCAAATCCAAACCAGCTTCTTTTGCAATCTCTAACGCTTTAGCAATAGGATAAACACCTGTTTCAATTCCTTCGCCCACTACACGCACCTCTTTGGCTCTTATTCGCTCGTTGATGTTATGTAAATCATCTTTTACTCTTTTCCCGCCTCTTCCAAAACGATTGTCAGGACGTGGTCCTGCCGGTGTTGTTGGCTTTTTAAAGGGTGGTTTGTAACCGTTGTTGTTGTTGTTAAATGGTGCTGCTATTGTTTGTTCCTCCTATATTAGTGAATACTCCGTTTATTATTTAAAATTATTTTCTATTTCCGTTTTAATGATTTTTGTGAAGTCTTCAATGCTGAAACTTCCCAAATCTCCTTTTGCCTGCTGACGAACCGACACCTGATTTTCGGCTTCTTCTTTCTCCCCAACTATCAACATATACGGCACTTTCATCAACTCTGTATCCCTTATTTTCTTTCCTATTTTCTCGTTCCTGTCGTCAATGAAGCCGCGAATATCGTAATTTTTTAGCAATTCCAACACTTTTTTTGCATAATCATTGTATTTTTCACTTATCGGTAAGATACAAAACTGCTCCGGAGTTAGCCATAATGGGAATTTTCCGGCACAATGTTCTATCAAAACTGCCACAAATCTTTCTAATGAGCCAAAAGGTGCACGGTGAATCATCACCGGACGGTGTTTTTGGTTGTCACTTCCGGTATATTCCAGTTCAAATCGTTCAGGTAAATTATAGTCCACCTGTATAGTTCCCAACTGCCATTTTCTGCCAATAGCATCTTTCACCATAAAATCGAGTTTTGGTCCATAAAATGCTGCTTCCCCCAATTCGATAACTGTATTTAATCCTTTTTCTTTCGCTGATTCTATAATTGCAGCTTCTGCTAATGCCCAGTTTTCATCTGAACCAATATATTTGGTTTTATTCTCGGGGTCACGTAACGATATTTGGGCTGTAAAAGTCGGGAAATCCAAGGCTTTTAAAACATACAACACCAAATCAATTACTTTACAAAACTCTTCTTTTACCTGGTCAGGGCGACAAAACAAGTGGGCATCATCCTGTGTAAATCCTCTTACCCTTGTCAAACCATGCAATTCGCCTGCCTGCTCGTAACGGTAAACAGTTCCGAATTCAGCGTAACGAACCGGTAAATCTTTGTATGATTTTGGTGTTACTTTATATATCTCGCAATGATGCGGACAATTCATCGGTTTTAAGAAAAACTCCTCTCCTTCGTGCGGAGTGCGGATGGGCTGAAATGAATCAGCACCATATTTTTCGTAATGACCTGAAGTAATGTAGAGGTTTTTATTACCGATATGAGGTGTAACCACTGGTAAATAACCATCTTTCACTTGTGCCTTTTGCAAAAACTGAACTAATCGTTCGCGCAAAGCAGCACCTTTTGGAAGCCACAATGGCAAACCCATTCCCACTTTTTCAGAAAAAGCAAACAATTCTAACTCCTTGCCCAACTTACGGTGGTCGCGAGCTTTAGCTTGTTCCAGTAATTCAAGATATTCTGTTAATTCTTTTTGTTTGGTAAATGTTACTGCATAAATACGAGTAAGCATTTTATTTTTTTCATCCCCTCTCCAATATGCTCCTGCCACATTCATCAACTTTACTGCTTTTATAAATCCAGTATTAGGAATATGAGGACCGCGGCATAAATCAGTAAAATTACCTTGTTGATAAAAAGTGATTTGTCCGTCTTCCAATCCTTCCAGTAAATCTAATTTATACTCATCATTTTTTTCTTTGAAATAAGCAATGGCATCTGCTTTCGAAACTTCCTTTCTAAAATAAGCATTGCCCTGACGAGCCAATTCCAACATTTTATCTTCTATCTTCTTAAAATCTTCTTGCGAAATTGTTTTTCCTCCTAAATCAATATCATAATAAAACCCTGATTCAATAGGCGGTCCAATACCGAACTTAGTGCCGGGATACAATGCCTCTAAAGCCTCCGCCATTAAGTGAGCGGACGAATGCCATAGCGTTGACTTTCCTTCCAAATCGTTCATAGTAAGTAATACCAACTTAGCGTCATCATTGATGGCACGGGTGGCATCCCACACTTCTCCATTAACCTTTGCTGCTAATACATTTCTTGCCAATCCTTCGGAAATGGATAATGCAACTTGCAAAGCAGTTGTTCCTTTTGCGTATTCACGCACAGTACCATCGGGTAAAGTTATTTTAATCATTGTTTATTAATTTGTCCAAACTCCCATACAAAAGGGAGCAGGTGATTTATTTTTAAAAAAGTTTGCAAAGATAGAAAAATAATTAGCCGATGGAAGATGTCATTAAGAACAGATAAAAAAATTAAAACCACAGATTATTCTGCAAAAGAATAACAAATAATAAATTCAATAGCATAATAATATCTATTCCTACAATAATTAAAGTTTTACCTCTATTATTTTAGTATGTAACAAAAAAACTATAAATTCACCGAAAATTTAGTACAAGCCAACAATTTTTAAGATATAATTAATTCAGATAGTATATAGACCCTAACCTAAAACCGAATTATGAAAAATAAATTACTCCTTTTTATTTTTTTGTTTATCACCTCATTTTGTTTCTCACAACCCGCCAACGATGATTGCTCTGGCGCAATAAGTTTAGGAACTTTACCTACCCCGCCTCCATGTGGTAACGGACTTCAGAATGGAGCTACTACGACAGTTGCTACCACCAATGTTGCGGCTACACCTGAAGTACCTTACGTTACACTAGTTGGATGTGGAATGGCTTCTCCTGCAAATAGTGTCTGGTATACCTTTGTTGTCCCTCCAATGGGTTATGGTGTTGTCATTACAGTTGCAGGTGCAACTTTTGCAAATCCGAATATTGCACTATGGCAGGGTAGTAATTGCAATGCTTTAACAGGTTTTGGTTGTATAGTTGGTGCCGCAGGAACAGCTACATTAAACGTGGGAAGTGGAATGGTGGTAGGAAATACGTATTACATTCAAATAAGCGGAAATACGGGACAAAGCGGAACGTTTAATCTGAGTGTGCATGCTTATCAGGATTGCGGGAATTGTTTAAATGCAGCTACATTAACAGTTAATCCATTACCAATAAATGGAACTTACCAACCCGGACAAGTGGTTTCTTTTTGTTTTCATATTGACCTCTATACTCAAATTGGTCAAAACTGGTTACATGGGATTCAGTTAACTTTTGGTCCTGGTTGGAGTTTGCCTTCCCTTGTCACCTTTCCTCCACCATTCCTTTTGGATAATGCGGGAACCTGGTCCTATTATCCTGCAGGTATCACCAGTTCTGCTAATGGCACATTCTGGCCGGCTGGATTTTATTTTGATGATGCTCTTTTTGATGGTGACCCAGGAAATAATTTCGGAGATGGTGCTTTAGGGTTGGCGGGTATTGTTATTACTCCCAGTGCTGCCGATTGGAATTTTTGCTGGAACGTAACTGTCCTTTCGGGTTGTAATCCGGGAATGAGTTTAGCTATGTCTGTTAATACTTCCGGTGATGGAGAATCCGGTAGCTGGACAAGTGTTGGTTGTGCTTCAGATAATACAACCAGTGTTAGTGCAATGATTTCGTGTTGTCCTCCTAATATGGCTGCAACCAGCACTTGTACCGGACAAACCACCGGAACGGCAACAGCATCACCTGTTGGAGCAGCAGGTCCTTATGTGTATTCATGGGCTCCCGGAGGGCAAAACACACAAACAGCTACCAACCTTGCAGCTGGACCTTACGTGGTAACGGTTACCGATGCTAACTTATGCACTGCTACTGCCAATGTTACTGTATTAGCTGACCCTGTGCCTACTGTGAATGCAGTTGCCAACTTTACACCCTGTGCGGGAGACGCTGTGGCTATTCCTCCATTTACAAGTCCGCTGGCAGGAACAACTTTTGCATGGACCAACTCGAACCCTACTATTGGTTTAGCAGCTAATGGTGTGGGAAGCATTGCCGGATTTAATGCGACTAATGCGGGAACTTTGCCTATTTCGGGAACAATAACCGTAACACCAACCAGTGCCCCACCTGCATCTTGCGTAGGCACACCAATTAATTTTACAATCACGGTTACACCTCCCCCAACGGTTGCTACTGCCGGACCAGACCAAACAGTTTGTGGTACAGTGGCTACCTTAGCTGGAAATGCAGCAACCGTAGGAACAGGAACATGGACACTCATCAGTGGAACAGGAACTATAACAACACCTTCATCGCCCACATCAGGAATAACAGGACTTGGAGCTGGAGCAAATGTTTTTCAATGGACCATTACCAATCCACCTTGCCCAGCAACTAACGACCAAGTGACGATAACAGGAGGAGTAACAGCTAATGCGGCCAATGCAGGACCTAATCAAGTAATATGCGGAACAACCGCTACTATGGCAGGAAATGCTGCTGGAGCAGGAGTAGGTACCTGGACATTGATAAGCGGAGCCGGAACGATTACTAGTCCTAACCTTGAAACATCAGGAATAACTGGATTGGGAGCAGGAGCCAATGTATTTCAATGGACCATAACTGCGCCTCCCTGTTTGCCCACATCGGCACAGGTAACTATTGATGTTACCTTGCCTCCTACTTTGGCAAGTGCAGGGGTGAATCAGATAGTTTGCGGAACTGTTGCTACTTTGCAAGGAAATCAAGCAGTAGTAGGAACCGGAACTTGGACCTTAATCAGCGGAGCGGGAACAATAACCAGCCCCAATTTATTCAACAGCGGAATTACAGGATTGGGAGTGGGAGCCAATGTGTTTCAATGGAGCATTGCTAATCTCGGTTGCCCCCCAACAAGCAGTCAGGTAACAATAACGGGGGTAGCACCTCCAACTATTGCAGCAGCAGGAGGACCACAGATTATTTGTGCAAACACTGCCACCCTTGCCGGAAATACTGCCACAATAGGTACAGGATTATGGACATTAATAAGTGGTTCGGGAACCATAACCACACCAGCCTTTGAAGGAACAACAGTTACTGGATTAGGCATTGGTGCAAATGTGTTTCAATGGACCATTTCAAATGCTCCTTGCCCAGCCACTTCCAGTCAGGTAACCATCACATCGGTTGCTAATCCTACCGTTGCAGCAGCAGGACCAAACCAACTGATATGCGGAGGAGCCACACAGCTGGCAGGTAATCAGGCAGTCATAGGAACAGGAACATGGACATTGATTAGCGGTTCAGGTGTAATTACTAACCCTGCATTATACAACTCAGGATTAACAGGACTTGGAGTTGGAGCCAACGTGTTTCAATGGACCATTACCAACGCCCCTTGCCCTGCCACCTCTAGCCAAGTAACCATTACAGAAGGCGCACCACCTACAGTTTCTAACGCTGGACCAAATCAAATTGTTTGTGGGTTGACGGCTACTATGGCTGCTAATCAAGCATTAGTTGGTACTGGACTATGGACTCTCATCAGCGGTTCAGGAAACATTACTACTCCTACCTCCGAAATTACAGGAATAACAGGCTTAGGAGTGGGACCGAATGTATTTCAATGGACGATTTCGAATCTACCTTGCCCTCCTTCCTCTAGTCAGGTAACCATTACAGGAGGTGCTATACCAACAGTTGCCAATGCAGGAATTGCACAAACTGTTTGTGGAACCAGTGCCACATTAGCTGGAAACACAGCAACAGTTGGAGTTGGAACATGGACCTTAATAAGTGGAACTGGTATTATTACCAGCCCTAATTCGGAAAACACAGGAGTAACTGGGCTGAGTGTTGGCCCCAATGTATTTCAGTGGACAATCGCCTTGTTGCCTTGTCCGCCCACATCGAGCCAAGTTACGATAACAGGTGTTGCCCCTCCAACTGTTGCTGTTGCCGGTCCTGACCAAACGGTATGCGGACCTTTAGCCGTATTGGGAGCAAATATTCCAACTATTGGAGTTGGAACATGGTCGTTAGTAAGTGGTACTGGAGCAATAACAAATGCTGCCGTTTCTAATTCAGGGGTAAGCGGATTGAGTTTCGGACCTAATGTTTTTCAATGGACGATTACTAATCCTATTTGTCCTCCTTCTACTGCTCAGGTAACCATCACCCAAATACCTGCTACCACAGTATCGAATGCTGGACCTAACCAGTCAATTTGTATTGACAATCCAACCACCACCTTGGCAGGAAACCCTGCATTGGTTGGCGTGGGTACTTGGTCGTTAGTTAGCGGAACCGGATTTATTACTAATCCTGCTGCATCTAACACAGGAGTGACCGGACTGAGCCTTGGACCTAATATTTTTCAATGGACCATTACCAACCTGCCTTGCCCACCAAGTACTAGTCAAGTGGTGATAACGGTGCTTCCATTGCCCATAGTTTCGGTTACTTCACCTACTATTTGTACCGGACAAATTGCAAACATAACTGCCAGCGGTGGAACTACTTACACGTGGTCAGTTGGTACAAATGTTACGGGAGTAAACACCGCCAGTGCTATGCCTGCCGCTACATCAACTTATACTGTAACGGGTACTACCTTTGGTTGTTCTTCCACAGCAGTATCCACCGTAACTGTTAATCCTTTGCCTACAGCTGTTATTAGCGGTGGTGGCAGTGTTTGTGCAGGAACAACACCTCCACCCATAATTATTACCATGACCGGAACCGGACCGTGGAGCATCACTTATGCCATTTCGGGTGTAAATGCCAGTGTGGTTGCTGGTTTATCGCCTTATATAATGAACAACCCTGCAGCGGGAATTTATACAATGGTTTCGGTTACTGATGCTAACTGTACGGGCAATACCAGCGGAAGTGCTACTGTAACTATTAACCCAATTCCTGCACCTTCGTTCACTGCCAATCCGTTGTCGGGCTGTGTGCCGGTATGTGTTCAGTTTACCAATACCTCCAGCATTGCTTCGGGCTCCATTGCTAGCTATAGTTGGGATTTTGGTGATGGCAATACATCGGGCGGACAAGACCCAAACTACTGTTATATTTATCCTGGAGTGTTTGATGTGGTGTTAACTGCTACTTCGGCTGCAAATTGCACTGCTACGGATACGATGAATAATCTGGTGACTGTGTATGCTTACCCAACGGCATTATTTTCTTGTCCTCCCACTGCTACTATTTATAATCCCACCATTCATTTTACCGACCATTCGCTGGGTGCTATTTCGTGGGACTGGGATTTTGGTGACCCTGGAACCCCTAACAACACCAGTAATGTTCAAAACCCTAATCATACTTATACACACGAAGGAACGTATTGTGCTACATTAACAGTGAGTAATGGACATTGTATTGACACCAACGAAATTTGTGTGATTATTGAACCGGAATTTACTTTTTATATCCCAAATGCGTTTTCGCCTAACGGGGATGGTAAAAATGATGAATTTTTTGGGAAAGGAGAAGGAATTGACAGCTACGAAATGTGGATTTTCGACCGCTGGGGAAATACTGTTTTTTATGGCGACCACCTGATAAACCACTGGGATGGCACGCTGCACGGGCATACAGTACAGGAAGATGTATATGTGTATGTGGTAAAACTGACCGATTTCAGGCAGGAATTTCATAAATATATAGGAAGTGTGACGGTGGTGAAGTAGATTATTGGTCATTGGTCATTAGTCATTAGTCATTAGTCATTAGTCATTAGTCATTAGTCATTAGTCATTAGTCATTAGTTCATTAGTAAAAGCATGAACAATAACTAAAAACAGCAAAAAATGCCACCTGAATCGTGATTTAATTTGATGTTTTGCACTTTTTCGTCAAAATTGAGTGTGGGAGGTCTCGACTATGCGCTGGGAGGTCTCGACTATGCGCTGGGAGGTCTCGACTAGGTGCTGGGAGGTCTCGACTATGCGCTGGGAGGTCTCGACTATGCGCTGGGAGGTCTCGACCATTCACTGGGAGGTCTCGACTAGGTGCTGGGAGGTCTCGACAATGCACTGGGAGGTCTCGACTAGGTGCTGGGAGGATGCTCCCAAGTCGAATGTGGTCTTTAGCCATTGTTGGTGTTTTCACCAACAATTCCAAAAATCGTATATCAAATAAATCCTTATCTTTGACAAAGATTTAAACCAAGGGCATGAAAAAAGCAGTACTCCTTTTCTTTCTATTCACTTTTCATTATTCGCTATTCACTGTGCAAGCCCAATGCACTGCTGTTAGCATTACCACTCAACCTCAAAACCAAAACGATTCTATTCCAGGAGCTGCACATTTTAATGTTACCGTTGCCGGAACTGCACCTTATAATTATTATTGGTATAAAAACGGAGTGGTGGTGGATAGTACCATTAATAGTGCCTCTGCAACTAATAACTACAACACCCCTCCCCTATCTATGGCAGATAGTAATAACACTTATTATTGTGTAATTACCAATTGCTTAGGGTTAAATTCAATAACAAGCAATGTGGTACATTTACTATGTATGCCTGTTTCTATAAGTATTCAGCCACTTTCTCAAACGTTTACAGCAGGGACAGTTACCACTATTTCGTTTTCTGTAACGGTAAATGGTACACCGCCTTTTACTTATCGGTGGTATCGAAACCCAAATACATTGGTTAAAACTACTATTGATACCATAGGGCATACTTCCATTTATTCGTTTCTGGCAAATCCTGTTGTGTTTGGGATGAATGGAAATGCCTATCATGTGGTGATTACTAATTATTGTAATGGTGGTGGAGGAATTGATACCAATCAGGTATTGAGTAATAATGCTGTTATGACAGTTATTTGCCCCTCTATTTCTACTCCAATAGCAACGAATTCAACAAATGGTAATATTATATGTTCAGGAAACGTAGTACATTTGAATACTTCCTTTGTTGCTGGTGCAACATATAATTGGACTGGAACCGGAGGTTTTTCATCAACTTTACAAAATCCAACTCTCCCTGGTTCCATGATGATTTCTAATTGCGACTCTAAATATATATATTTTGTTACTTTAACAATAAATGGATGTACTTCTGCACCTGGGTCAACTGATTTTTTTGTGTACCCAATGCCAGTAATTACCCCGCCCGCTACAACTAGTATGTGCTCTGGAGGTATTGTCAGTTATAGTTCCTTTGTTTGTTTGTATGGTCATTTTCATAATTATACAATCTATCCACCTTGTATTCAAGTTTCTTCTTATTTTCCTTATAATTCTTATTCCACAGGAATAATAGTTGGTTATGATACATTAATTAATACCGGGACCACTCCTTGTACCTTTAATTATGTAATAGAGGCTGATAATGCACAACTTTGTACGGTTTATTCCACCACCTCGATGACAGTTTACCCTTTACCATCTCTTACTGTTACTTCTCCGTCAATTTGCTTAGGACAAACTGCAAGCATTATTGCAACCGGTGCAGATACTTATAATTGGGGATTTGGAGCATATTATTCGGGCATACATAATGTAAACCCTAACGTAACTACAACATATACTGTAATTGGAGAGAGTACACATGGTTGCATTAGTGCCGCAACATCAACAGTTACAGTGATAAATAATTTACCTATGGTTACAGTTAATTCTCCAACAATATGTGCAGGACAAATGGCAACACTTACAGCAAGTGGAAGTACTGCAAATTACACTTGGAGTGCAGGTTTAACATCCACTGGAGTTAGTATGGCAACAGCAAGCCCTGACAGCACAACTACTTTTACAGCCATTGGAACAAATGTTTGTGGTTCGGATACGGCATTTTCAACTGTAACTGTTAATCCAATACCAACTGTTAGCGTAAATTCAACATCTATATGTTTAGGGCAAACAGCAACTTTGGAAGCAAATGGTGGAGATGCCTATACATGGAGTGCAGGCGCAACACCTATAAATACTGATTCAGCAATAGCTTCACCCATAACAACATCAACTTATACTGTAACCGGAACTTCGAATAATTGTTCATCCACAGCCGTTTCAACTGTTACAGTAAATAGCATTACCAATGCAATAACCCAAACAGGAGATACATTAACAAGTAGCCAGTCGGGTGGCACGTATCAATGGTATAGTTGTGAAATAATAGGGTATGTGCCTATACCGGGAGCAACTAATCAATCATACATTACTACTACTAATGGTTCGTATGCAGTGGCGGTTACGCTTGGTAATTGTGTGGATACAGCAGACTGTGTGTTGTTTTATGCAGTTGGGGAAAATGAGTTAGGAATTGGGAGTGAGGATTTAGTAATTTATCCGAACCCAAGCGGGGGAACTTTTACAATAGAGTCAAGAATTAAGAATCAAGAGTCAAGAGTAAGAATTTGCACTGTTTTGGGAGAATGTGTTTTTCAATCAACAATCAACAATCGCCAATCAACAATAGATATACGGGGATTTGCAAAAGGAATTTATTTTGTGGAGGTGGCTACCTCCAGCAATAAAATAATCAGAAAGAAGATTGTTATTAATTGAGAATTAAATAACAGGTAACAACCAATGACTAATGACCAATGACTAATTCACCAACAATTCCGCTACCTCCTCCCCTATTAAGCTACCGATAGCCACTCCAATTCCACCCATACGAACAGCGCAATACACATTGTTACTAACAGCACGAACAATGCTTTTCTTTTGTGGTCCAACTCCCATAATGCCGCTCCAACGCATATCAATGGTGTAATTAGAAGTTGGAAGAATCATTGTTTTTAATAAATCATCGAGTTTGTTTTGCACCAATTGGGTTAGCCCAAATTCGGTGGTTTCTTCGGTGATGAAATCAAGATTTCTTCCTCCACCTAACAACACTCTGTTCCCCACATTTCGGAAATAATAATATCCCTGCTGATAATGAAAAGTGCCTTTTAGTTTTAAATTTTTTATGGGCTTGGTAATGAGTACCTGTGCCCTTGCAGGATGAACAGCATATTTGGGCAGCAATTGTTTTGCAAATCCGTTGGTGGCTACAATTACTTGTTTGCACAAAATGTGAATACCATTTCCGGAAACAATATCCACTTTTTTTCCATCATCGTTCAATTGCAAAACTTCGAATCCGTTAATAATTTCGATGCCCGCATTTCTAACTTTATAAATAAGAGCAGTAATCATTTTTCCTGTGTCAATCTGACTTTCGGCAGTGTTCACCAGCATGTGCTTAATTTTTCTAAAACCAAAATCCTTTATTTCATGGTCTGCATTTTTGAACACATTTTTTTTTCCGATGATGGAATTAATGGCAGCGTTGAAATAAGGCAGTTGGTCGAAACATTTATTAAATTCTGTTTTGGAGTCAAATACTTCGTATCCGCCCAGATTTTGAAAATCAATAGCTGTATCGCCTAAGTTTTTTCGCAAGCGAAGCAAACCTTTCCATCGCTTTTCTACCAAAGAAAAAACTTCGTCCTCCGAATGTGTTTTTAAATCACTGATTAATTCGGAAGTGCTTCCAAAACAAGCAAAACCAGCATTCTTAGAGCTTGCTCCCATAGGCAACATGCCACGTTCGAGTATAATTATTTTTAATTTCCTGTTCCTTTTTTTAAGACACAAAGCAGCGTTTAAACCTACTATTCCGCTGCCAATAATAGCTACATCAATTTTACTGAAATAACTATTTTTTTCCCAAAAACTTAAACTCACCATTTGTTCCCCATTTTAATTGTCGAAATTGTGTTTAAAAGTAAGCAAAAAAAAAACATGAAAATTTTGTAACTTTGTTTCAATAATTACGAATAACTGTTAAAACAGGATATTAATTTTTAAAATACATCTTAAAATTCTTTATTTTTCCGATATTCGCGTTCTTTTTTAATTTGTAAGCAATAGAGGAAGGATTTTGAAACCGTATGAGAATATTCACAGCACCTATTAACCATATAACTACTTTTAATTTTAATTATTTATTAAGATTGTTTTTTGTATTGCTGATAGTCACAGTTGGCTTACAGCAAGCAAAAGCACAATTTAAATGTGTAATAAGCGGGACGGTAAAAAAAGATAAAGACCGGCTGGAACTTGCTGTTGTAACTTTATATAAAGGTAAACAAGTTGTTCAGCAAATTTCGACTACATCGAATGGGAAGTTTGTTTTTAATCTTGAACCTGGAGGAGAATATACTGTTAATGTTACCAGAGCAGGTTATGTAAATAAAAAAATATTGTACTCCACCATGGGCATTACCCCCGAAAATGCCAAAAACTTTGCTCAAACCATTCAGCCCGAAATAGAATTATTTGAAATGCCAAAGGATGCTAATCTGGTGTCGCAAATAAATGCCATTGTGAGTCAACCGGTAGGTAAGTTTTATTACGACCCCCGCTCTGATGGCATTGCAAACGATGAGGCCTATGCTGCTTCGATGCAAAGCGCTTTGGCAACCTTAAGAAAACTACAGGAAGAAGCAGAGCGAAAAGCAGCAGAAGAAAATGCAAAATACAAAGATGCGATTGACCGAGGGGACGAAGCATTTACCAAAAGAGATTACGCTACCGCAAAGGCTGCATTTGTGGAAGCATCCGCCATCAAAACATTTGAAGTATATCCTAAAAACAGGATAGCAGATTGTGATAAGATGCTTGCCGATGCTGCAAGTGATGCAGAAAAAGAGGCGAAATACAAAGCAGCTTTAGCCAAAGGCGATGCGGCTATGACGGCTAAAGATTATACAGCAGCAAGAGCAGCTTATAACGAGGCAGTGGAAATAAGACCAAACCAACAATATCCACGAACCAAACTTGCTGAAATTGATAAACTATTGGGTGATGCAGAAAAAAATGCAGCAAAAGAAGCAAAGTACAAAGCAGCAATTGACAAAGGAGATGCTGCACTGGCTGCAAAAGATTATACCAATGCAAAAGCTGCGTACTACGAAGCATTGGGAATAAAAGAAAAAGAAAAATATCCGACAGATAAACTTGCTGAAATAGACAAGATACTTGGAGACTTGGCTGCTAAAGAAAAAGCAGATAAGGCACTAACCGAAAAATACAATCTGCTAATTGCCAAAGGAGATAAATCGCTTGGAGAAAAATCGCTGATGGATGCCAAAACTGCTTACACAGCGGCATTGGCACTTAAACCAAATGAACAATACCCGAAAGATAAATTAGCAGAAGTAAATGCACTAATTGAAAAAGATGCAGGATTGAAAGAGTTGGAAGCAAAATACCTTGCTGCCATTGCAAAAGGCGACAAAGCACTTGGTGCAAAAAACTATGCAGATGCTAAAACGGCCTACACTGACGCACTGGGGTTGAAACCCAATGAACAATACCCAAAAGATAAATTGGCAGAGATAGCAGCTATACTAGATAAAGAAATGAGTGCGAAGCAACTGGAAGAAAATTACAAAGCTGCCATTTCAAAAGGAGATGCAGCACTGGCGGCAAAGAGTTATGACAATGCAAAGTCGGCATACAATGAAGCGTTAGGATTGAAGCCCAACGAAAAATATCCAAAAGATAAACTAGCTGAAATTGACAAATTGATTGCAGCAGATTTGAGTGCAAAAGAGTTGAATGATAAGTACAATGCAGCCATTGATAAAGCAGATGCGGCATTTGGTAAACAGGATTATACTACTGCAAAAGCGGGTTATATGGAAGCTTTAGGCTTTAAGCCTACTGAAACTTATCCGAAAGTAAAACTTGCAGCTATTGACAAAATACTTGCTGATCAAGCGGCAGATAAAGTATTGACAGAAAAATATAATATTTTGATTTCGAAAGCAGATAATTTTTTGGTTGAAAAAAAATATACGGATGCAAAAACAATGTATAATGAAGCATTGAAGTTGAAACCCAACGAGCAATACCCGAAAGATAAGATTACTGAAATAGATGCTATTTTAGCAAAACTGATGGGAGAAAAACAGTTGGAAGAAAGCTATAAAGCAGCTGTTGCAAAAGGTGATAAAGCATTTGAGGCAAAAGATTATCAGGCTTCGAAAGATGCGTTCACAGAAGCAAAAGGGTTGAAACCAATGGAAGAATATCCAAAGTACAAACTGGAGCAACTTGAAAAACTAATGGCAGACGAACAGGCAGCAAAAGTATTGGAGGAAAGATATAAAGCCGCCATTGCAAAAGGAGATGTCGGCTTGAGTTCAAAAGATTATGTAAATGCAAAGGCTGCTTATAACGAAGCATTGGGAATAAAACCAAATGAAAAATATCCGGTTGATAAAATTGCTGAAATAGACCGATTGATTGCAGCAGAGATGAGTGAAAAAGAATTGACCCAAAAATACAATGCTGCCATTGGCAGGGCCGATGCTGCATTTGGGACAAAAGATTATTCTACAGCAAAAACAGAATACAACAACGCATTAGGATTTAAGCCTGCTGAAAAATATCCTAAAGATAAAATTGATGAGATAAATAAAATTTTGGGCGACCTTGCTTCAGAAAAAGAGAAAAATGAAAAGTACCAAGCAGCTATTGCAAGAGGAGATTTGGCTTTTGATGCCAAAACGTATGAAGCTGCTAAAGGAAATTATAATGAAGCATTAAGCTATAAACCAAACGAGCAATATCCGAAGGATAAAATTACGGAGATAGATGCTATACTTGCAAAAGAAGCAGCCGACAGAAAGCGGGATGAAAACTATAAAGCCGCTATTGCCGAAGCCGATGCTGCCATGATTACAAAAAATTATGAATTGGCTAAAGCTGATTACACAGATGCAAATACACTGAAACCATTAGAAGAATATCCGAAATATAAATTAGAACAGCTGGAAAAACTGATGGCTGAAGAAGCAAGATTAAAAGAATTAAAAGACCGATACAATGCTGCCATTGCAAAAGCAGATGCAGCATTTACATCGTTGGAATATCAAAATGCAAAAACCGAATATACTACTGCTCTTAGCATATTGCCTAATGAACAATATCCCAGAACAAAAATTGGAGAGATTGACCGATTGCTGGCAGAGATTGCAGCCAGAGAACAGGCAGAGAGAGAAAGAACTGCAAAATACAACGAACTGATAGCAAAAGCTGATAAAGCATTTGGAATGAAAACGTACCTTGAAGCTAAATCGCTTTACAGTCAGGCTTCGAAAACAAAACCAATGGAACAATATCCGAAAGATAAAATAGCGGAAATTGATGATTTGATTGCAAAAGAAGAAGCCAACCGGAAAAACGAAGAGTATTACAAGGCGGCTATTGCCAGAGGAGATTTTGCATTCACTTCTAAAGATTATGCAAACGCAAAAAGTAACTTTGAAGCGGCATCTCGCTTTAAACCAAATGAACAATATCCGAAAGATAAAATAGCTGCAATAAATACGATTCTTGAAAATGCAGAAAAGGCAAGAAAGCTAGAAGAGGATTACAAGAAGGCTGTTATTGCAGGCAATGGAGGAATGAATGCAGGGGATTATGAAAATGCAAAAGCAAGTTTTACTGAAGCTAGCAGGCTAAAACCAAACGAGCAATATCCGAAAGACCAGATAGCTAAGATAAATAAAATAATAGCAGATTTGGCAAGGGAGAAAATGATGAAAGAAAAGTATGCCGCTGCCATTACCAAAGCTGATGCTGCTTTTGCTAATAAGGAGTATGCGGTTGCACTAACATCCTACAAAGAAGCTCAAACTTATAAACCGGCAGAGCCCTACCCTGCTTCGCGCATTTCGGATATTAACAGAATATTGGATGGACTTGCCCGTCAAAAAGAAAAAGACGCCCGCTACAATGCCACCATTATTAATGCAGACAAATTATTTGCTTCCAGACAATATCAGAAAGCAAGAGGAGTGTATTCTGATGCCTTGCTTATTAAGCCTACCGAGCAATATCCAAAAGATAAGATGGCAGAAATTGATGTATTGCTAAGAAAAACAGGCGCACCTGCATCTGCCTCCGTTGTTAAAAAGGAAGAAGTATTTAATGACCTTGCACAGCGTTATCCCGAAGGAGTAACGGAAGAATATGCAACCGAAATGAATGCCTCACTTATTAAAAGGATTGTGGTGAAAGGACATGAAGGGCATTTGTATATTCAAAAAACAACAAAATTTGGTGCCATCTATTGGACCAGAGATGGAGTGCCAATTACAGAGCAAGAATATATTAAGAAGACCGAACAATAGTTACATTAATTGTAAACCAAATAACATAAAACCATGTTGACTAACAACAAAAATAAAGCACTAATATTAGTATTGGTGCTTTATTTTTTTATAAACACATCTTTTTCTCAAACCATTTATTCAAACAAAGAATCAAGCACATTTGGTTTAACCGTTGGTATGACTAGTTCTAATTTGTACAGAGATACTATAAAGTATGATCCAGCAATTTCTTTTACTGGGGGCTTAGTTTATGTACTTTCGATAACTGAAAAATCAAATGTTGGTTTAGAATTATTATATACTGGAAAGGTGGTAAAAAAAAGTAAACCCATTACAAGATTTAATTTTTCTTATATTGACCTTCCCATTTATTACCAACGAAAAATTAGTGATAATATCAGAATTGATGCAGGAATCCAGTATTCTATATTTGCTAATTCAAAATTCGACACATTGGATGGTAGCAAAGCATCAGGAGTTCATTTTCAACCACTAAAAACTAAGATGGGTAATGATTTTGGGGTACTTGCAGGACTTGAATTTGGTATTACAAAAAACTTTTTTGTTTCTGCCCGATATACTTTATCTGTTAAATCTTTTGTTGAAACTCAAAATCCTTATTTTGGAGTATTTCAGTTTTCGTTTAAATATGTTGTTTTTAGAGGATATAAACAACTTTTTAATAAAAGGCTTGAAACGGCTTATGTATTTTAAGGTCTAACCAACGCTGGCAACCTTCTTTGTGCGAAATAAAAAGCACCAAACAATACCCCGCTATAAAACAAGTCGCCCACCAATGTTGGGGCAAAAAAAGGAATTCCCATTATATAAGTAGCGCCTAACCCTAAAGCATTAGGTTGTGAACCATATTCTGCCCACACCCCAAAGTTGGTAATAAGAAAGAATAGTATTGATGATAGAATGGAACCACCGACAATTGAGATAATAGAAATGTTTTTTCGTATAATTAATCCAATTACAGAAGTTAAGGCGAATCCTGCATAAACATAAACCACCGTATTATGTCTTCCAGTAGCATTAATAATTTCCATGGCGCCATCGCTTAAACACATGGCAAGAAAAGGAATTATAAAAGCTAATTTTTTATCGGTAAAATAAGCTCCACCAAACAATGACATGGCGGCAATAGGAGTAAAATTAGGAATGTGCGGCAACAAGCGACTAACAGCAGCTAACACAATAGCTGATGTAACAAATAAAAAACGAGGAGTAAATATTTTTGAATTCATTATTAAATAATTTTAAGCAACAAATGTAAGTTTTTATTTATTAGAATGATGTTCTTTTAATTTTTTAAGCATTTTATCAGATAAGGAGTCAGAAGATATTCCATATCCATTTACAATAATCCCTTTTGTTTTGCCGTCAATTGATTCGATAGCATATACAACTGCTTCATCGGCTGGGTCGGTATCACCTTCAAATCTGTAATGTTACATAATTTCAAAATGTTCAGGATGCAACATTAGTTCAAGTCCCGAACACTCAATGCCATCGGTGCAAAGTTTGAAATCGTTTGTAAATCCTCTTTTTGTTAACTCATTAACAGCTTCGGATAAAGTAGAATAAGAGTAATTTTCCATCGTTTAAGTTTGAATTACACCTACATTATATGGTTTGGTAATAGGTGAATTGTTTGCCATTTCTATTCCCATCGAAATCCATTTTCGAGTGTCAAGAGGATTAATTATGGCATCTAACCAAATACGAGAAGCTGCATAATAGGGCGATGTTTGGTTATCATATCTGTCTTTTATTTTATTAAATAGTTCTGCTTCTTTTTCGGGAGTAATTACTTCACCTTTTGCTTTCAATGAAGCTACTTCTATTTGCACCAAAACCTTTGCTGCCTGAGCACCACCCATTACTGCTACCTGTGCTGTAGGCCAACCAACAATTAAACGAGGGTCGTATGCTTTACCACACATGGCATAGTTTCCTGCACCATAAGAATTACCAATAATAACAGTGAATTTAGGAACAACTGAATTGCTCATTGCGTTCACCATCTTTGCTCCGTCTTTTATTATACCACCATGCTCTGAACGAGAACCTACCATAAAACCGGTAACGTCCTGTAAAAACAACAAGGGTATTTTCTTTTGATTACAATTCATTATAAATCGAGCCGACTTATCAGCACTGTCACTATATATCACTCCCCCAAACTGCATCTCCCTTTTTTTGCTTTTCACCACTTTGCGCTGATTGGCAATTATCCCTACACTCCAACCGTCTACTCTAGCAAGTCCGCAAATAATGCTTTGTCCGTAGCCCTCTTTGTATTCTTCAAAATCAGAATCATCCACCAAACGATAAATAATTTCGTGCATATCGTATTGCTGGTCTCTGGCTGCAGGAATAATTCCAAGCATTTCTTTTTGCTCTTTCTTTGGAGAAATACTTTCAGCACGATTAAATCCGGCAGTATCAAAGTGCCCTACTTTACTCATTATATTACGAATGCGAGTCAAACAATCTTTATCATCCTTGCATTTATAATCGGTAACACCTGATATTTCGCAGTGTGTTGTGGCACCGCCCAATGTTTCATTATCTATTGTTTCACCGATTGCTGCTTTCACCAAATAAGAACCCGCCAAAAATATACTTCCTGTTTTGTCCACTATCATTGCTTCATCGCTCATTATTGGAAGATAAGCACCACCAGCCACACAGCTTCCCATTACAGCAGAAATCTGCAATATTCCCATTCCGCTCATGATGGCATTGTTCCTGAATATTCTTCCGAAATGCTCTTTGTCTGGAAATATTTCATCCTGCATAGGTAAATAAACTCCTGCACTATCCACCAAATAAATAATCGGCAGTCGGTTTTCCATGGCTATTTCTTGAGCACGCAAATTCTTTTTACCTGTTATCGGAAACCATGCTCCTGCTTTCACTGTTGCATCGTTAGCTACAATAATACATTGCCTTTTGCTCACATATCCAATAACTACAACCGTCCCTCCTGCCGGACAACCACCATGCTCTTCATACATTCCATCTCCTGCAAAAGCACCAATTTCAATGGTCTTAGAATCTTTGTCAATTAAATAGTCTATCCGCTCACGGGCAGTCATTTTGCCTTGCTCGTGCAGTTTGTCAATTCTTGTTTTTCCTCCTCCCAGATAAATTTTACTTAGCTTTTTTTCCATAGCCGAAATAAGCAGGTTCATTTTATCTTCGTTTTTGTTAAATTCTAAATCCATTTGCGATTGCTGATTGATGATTGTCGATTGTTGATTCGGGTGGCAAAGATAACAACAAATTGTATTTAAGAATTTAATTAATAATCTGTGAATCTGTGGCAAAAATTAAATATAATCCAATGACCGAGGTCCCTGATTAAAAATCAAATCAATGATACTCAAGTTGGGAATAAACCGATGACGGGTTTCAAACACCTGGTTGTATCTTTTTATTTTATCTTTTTCAATAATTATTTCATTTCTGAAATCATCCCCGCCTTCATAGTTTAATTTGAATTCATTTGTAAAAATATATGTTGTTTTCAATTTCAATAAACTCAACAACAACTGTTGCATTTCTTCATTCAAATCAATTAAATAGTCAAATTTTTTTTCATGGTAAAATGGTTTAAAATCATCTTCATAAAATTCAAAAAAAGGAGAACGCCTGTAAGCCGACTCTAATGAACGCCAATGTAATCGCTGCCAATCGTAATCATACGATATTTTAATTTCCTTCATGGTTTGCTTGTGGTTTCGTTTTACTAAAGGAATACTCAACACTTGTTTTCCGCTCGGAGAATATATTTCGCAACGACTTCGGTAGGTTTGTTTCACAAAATTTTCATGATGTTCAACAAAAACAGAATCGTTGTTTTTTAATACAGAATAATATTCAAGTGGTGCAAGATAAGCAGATGGTAAAATCGCAGAAGACATTCCTAATTCCTAATTCTTAATTCCTAATTACTTTACCCCCTTAAACCACCTTCCACTCCTAAAGTGTGTACCGTTCGATTTATCAATAGACAAAATTACACCTACCGATTTTCCAACAATATGGTCTTCGGGAACAAATCCCCAGAAACGGGAATCGGTAGAGTTGTGACGATTATCGCCCATCATAAAAAAGTAATTCATTTTAAATTTATATGAAGTTGAATATACCTTATTTATTAAAATGGAATCATTTCTAACTTGTAAATCATTTCCTTCGTAAACTCCTATAATCCGCTCATAGAGTGGTAGGTTGCCTAATGTAAGTTTTACTGAATCGCCCAATTTAGGAATATAAAGAGGTCCGAAAAAATCTACATTCCATAAAAAATTCTCATTTGCCGGAAACATATAATCACTGTAAGTTCCTTTTTTTTCAAGCATTGGCTGAACACTGGTAACGTGGGGAGTATGCTTAATTGTTTCGGCACATTCCAGATTTAGATTAAGCCAATATTCTCCTTTATTACGCAACTTTCCTCCTTCTGTTATACCAAGTTTAACAAGTGTATCCGACTGTATGGTATCTCTGTCGCACAGCACACGATAATTAAATTGCAATTTTTCGGGTACATCCGAATATATATTGTTTGTATAAACCTGTCCGTTTCTTACTTCCAATGTATCTCCAGCAAGCCCCACACAACGTTTTACATAATAGATTCGCTGGTCTACCGGGTACTCCTGCTCCATCGGGTAATTAAAAACCACTAGGTCGTTTCTGTCTATGGAGGGAGAACCAAACAAGCGTAAATATGGGATTTTAATCCAGGTAAGAAACGAATTGGTGTTTTCGGTAAAGGGTAATTTTTGATGAACAAACGGAAACGAAAGCGGAGTAATAGGTAGTCTTGGTCCGTAACTGAGTTTGCTAACGAATATGTAATCGCCTGTGAGCAGCGATTTTTCCATAGAAGCCGATGGAATGGTAAAAGCATCGAAAAAGAAAGCTCGGATAACAAGTATGGTAAGTAATGCCAATAATATTGCATTCATCCATTCTTTTATTAATTTTTTGTTCTTCAAGTGTGTGTTTTTCAGGAGTGCAAAGATGCAAGATTAAAATGAATTGCATAATTTTTAGAGTTGGAGAATTTCAGTTTGCCATTTTTGAAAGTTTTTCCTGTTTAGGAAACGGTAAAATCATTTGATTTGCCCCTTAGGCTTTTTGGGGATACCTATATGTTTGTTGATTTTGCCTTTTCTTCTAATGGACAAAGTAACAATAATCATCATTTTTTACTTTTCCCATTTCCAGAATGCACCAAATCATTTGATTTGGCTTTATGTCGGTTTGGAGAATGCTCCTAACGGAATGATTTGACGCATTCCTTATCTAGAGAATGCTCCGAACCAGGTGATTTGGTGCATTCCTTAATTCGGAAAACCAACAAAAATAAAAAAAGTGCATTTTGGGAAATTGGGAATGTACCAAATCAAGTGATTTGGTGAATTCGCTAAGAAGGGAACGCTCCAAACCAACTGATTTGATGCATTCTTCAATCTGATACAACACCAAATCAAATGATTTGGTGCATTCCTGATTTTGAAAAATCGAAAAACTTAGAATTTTATAATGGGAAGTATTATTTTGGGTTAAATTTCTTATAAATATCCCCCCATATCAGTCTTTACATGGTGGCGATGACCCTGACAATCCTTTTTACCGCTTGCACACGAGGTAACGAGTGTTATAGCAAAACAGATTAAAAGAACTATTGAAAGGCTTCTTTTCATTATAAAAGATTAAAACACAGCAATTTTTTCAGACATATACTGTCCTGATTTCAGTTTTCCAACAATTTTGGAAAACGAATCAATAGTATAGTTTACATCCTCCATAGTATGCACAGCAGTAGGAATAATACGAAGAATAATTACACCTTTTGGCACCACAGGATATACCACCATAGAGCAGAAAATATTAAAGTTTTCGCGCAAATCAAGAATCATGTTGGTCGCTTCGGGTATAGAACCACTCATAAATATAGGAGTTACGGGAGAATTGGTTTTTCCAATTTCGAAACCAGCAGTACGCAATCCGTTTTGCAAAGCACGAGTAATTTCCCATAGCTTATCTTTATATTCGGGATGATTACGCATTAATTCAATGCGTTTCAAAGCACCAACTACCAATGGCAAAGGCAACGCTTTTGCAAAAATTTGAGAGCGCATGTTGTAACGAAGATATTCCACAATATGCTCTTCACTCGAAATAAAACCACCAATCAAAGCAAAAGATTTAGCAAATGTTCCGAAATAAATATCTATTCCGTCTTGGCAACCTTGCTCCTGCCCTGTTCCACCTCCTGTAGCACCCATTGTACCTATACCGTGAGCATCGTCCACAAACAAACGAAATTTGTATTTTTTCTTTAAATCAACTATCTCTTTTAATCTTCCCTGACGACCGCTCATTCCGAATACACCTTCAGTAATTACTAAAATAGAGCCATTTTGCTCTTTTGCCAATTTGGTAGCACGTTGCAATTGTTTTTCGCAATCTTCAATATCATTGTGTTTAAAAACGTACCGTTTGCCCATGTGCAATCGCACTCCATCTAAAATACACGCATGCGATTCAGCATCATATACAATAACATCTCTTCTATCCACTAAACAATCTATAGCCGAAACCATAGCCTGGTAACCGAAATTACAAAGGATTGTACTTTCTTTGCTCACAAAAGCAGACAACTCTCTTTCCAATTGTTCGTGTTGGTCAGAATTTCCGCTCATCATTCGAGCTCCCATTGGTTGAGCAAACCCATATTTTGCACCTGCATCAGCATCCGCTTTTCTAACTTCGGGATGATTAGCCAACCCTAAGTAATTGTTCAAACTCCAGTTCAGTCGCATCTTTCCGCGAAACATCATGCGAGGGGCAATATCCCCTTCCAGTTTTGGAAATGTAAAATACCCGTGACTTTCTTTTGCGTGTTGCCCGATAGGACCACGATTTTCTTGAATTTTCTCAAATAAATCTTTCATATATAAATTGTTAAATTGTTGTATTATTGAATTGTTATGGGGTGCAAAATTAGTTTTTATTTTAAGTTCTTTTTAGGATACATGAATAAAATAACAAACTGTGCTGTATTTCAATCAAAAAGCCTATCTTTGCGCTCCGTTATGCAAAAAAATAGTTTATACATTTTATCATTTACTTTCCTTATCGGGATTCTTGCCTCATGTCACAACGAAGAGAAGGTGTACGAATCAACTAGCAGTAAGGAAAAGCACAAGCGTTTTGATATTACCATTGGTAAGTACAATAAACTTATCAAGAGTTCGGACATGGATGCAAAGTATGCTGCAGCGGTCAAATATTTTCAGAAAGAAGATTATGGAAAAGCACTTACTTTGTTTGAAGAGTTGATGAGTGTTTATAGAGGAACGGAAAAAGGAGAAGAAGTGCACTACTACTATGCTTATTGCAATTACAATTTAGAAGATTATATTTTGGCAGGTTACCAATTCAGGAGTTTCGCAAAAAATTATCCTAACAGCAAACACACCGAAGAATGTGCTTACATGAATGCGTATTGTTTTTATCTCAATTCGCCAGAGTATAGCCTCGACCAAATAGATACTAAACTTGCTATTAAAGAGTTTCAAAGATTTACAAATCAATATCCAAAAAGTTCTCGGATTCCTCAATGCAACGATTTGCTGGATAAATTAAGAGGAAAGTTGGAGCGCAAATCATACGAAAATGCAATGTTATATTATAATATGAGTGATTACAAAGCTGCCATTGCCGCTTTGGGTAATCATTTGAAAGATTTTGCTGATACCAAACATACAGAAGAAATACATTTTAAAATAATTAAATCTTATTATTTATTGGCATTGAACAGCATTGAGTCGAAAAAGCAGGAACGCTTTAAAGCTGCTTGCGATGCCTATCTAAAATTTGTGGATTCTTATCCTAACAGCGAATACATAAAAGATGCTGAAATGGTTTACACCAGTGCTCAAAAAAGTTTGGAGAAGTACACAAAAACATCCTCTTTATAAAAAGTATTAGACAATAGTAATCAATAACAATAAACAATTAAATAAAATGGACTACAAAAAAACAACAGCGGATTTAACAACAACAACAAGAGATTTGAGAACTCTAGACGGAAAAACGGGTAACATTTACGAAAGTATTGCTATCATTTCGAAACGTGCTAATCAAATCAGTTCTGAAATAAAAGAAGAGTTGACAAATAAATTAGCTGAATTTGCATCTACCACTGATAATTTGGAAGAAATTTTTGAAAACCGTGAGCAGATAGAAATTTCTAAATTCTATGAGCGCATGCCAAAACCTTCTTTGATTGCTATTCAAGAATTTTTTGACAATAAAATTTATTCGCGTAACCCTAACGCAGAAGTTCAGAAATAAAAATTTAGGATTATTGAATTAAGGAATTAGGATTATTCAGATTATTAATATTTATTTTAATCCTAAATCCTAAATTTAAATCAATGCTTCGCAATAAAAATATTATTGTTGGTGTAACAGGTAGCATAGCTGCTTACAAGTCAGCATTTTTAGTTCGTTTATTAGTAAAAGCAGGAGCAAATGTAAAAGTCGTTATGACTGCTGCTGCTGCTGAATTTATTACCCCACTCACCCTTTCCACTCTTTCTAAAAATCCTGTTCTGACTGATTTCAAAAAAAACGAATCAGGCGAATGGAACAATCATGTAGAACTTGGACTTTGGGCAGATGCAATGATAATAGCCCCGGCATCGGCAAATACAATTGCGAAAATGGCGAATGGAATTTGTGATAATTTATTAGCGGCAGTATATTTATCAGTCCGTTGCAAAGTTTATGTGGCTCCGGCAATGGATTTGGATATGTTGAAACATCCATCTACTTCCGATAATTTAAAACGAATTGCTTCGTTTGGAAATGGAATAATCAATCCAGGTATTGGTGAACTAGCAAGCGGTTTGATAGGCGAAGGAAGAATGGCAGAGCCCGAAGAAATTATTTCTTTTCTTGAAAAGGAGTTTACTAAGCATCTTCCTTTATCAGGAAAAAATGTATTGGTAACTGCCGGACCTACCTACGAAGCCATTGACCCTGTTCGTTTTATTGGTAATCATTCGTCAGGCAAAATGGGGTTTGCTATTGCAGAGGAGTTGGCAAACCAAGGGGCAACAGTGTCATTAATTTGTGGACCCAATCAATTGACAGTTGTAAATAAAAATATACAACGTAGAGATGTAACCTCTGCCGAAGAACTATACAATTGGTGCAAAATATTAGCGAAAGTTTATGATATTGCTATTTTATCAGCCGCTGTAGCAGATTTTAAACCAGCAAAAATTGCCAATCAAAAAATAAAAAAAACAGTAGCTGATCAATCTATTCAATTAGTGCCAACTATAGATACACTTGCGGAATTAGGTAAAACAAAAAAGAAAAACCAAATACTTGTTGGATTTGCATTGGAAACAGAGAATGAAATTGAAAATGCAAAGACTAAAATAAAAAAGAAAAATTTAGATTTTATCGTTTTAAATTCGCTGAAAGATAAAGGTGCCGGATTTAAAACCGACACAAATAAAATTTCTATAATTGATAAATACAATAAAATTACTACTTTTGGGTTGAAGAATAAATCGGAAGTAGCGAAAGATATTATTGCAGAAATTTTGAAACCAGAAAAATAAAAACTAAAGAGTGTGCGAAAAATAATTTTAATAATACAATCATTTTTTCTTGTAAACGCTATGTTTGCACAAGAATTAAATTGTAAAGTCACCATTAATTCCGACCAAATTCAGGGAACCGACAAACGTGTTTTTGACGTATTAAAATCGGCAGTATTCGAATTTATGAATAACAGAAAATGGACAAACGAAATATTTAAACCCGAAGAGCGAATTGACTGTAATGTTTTAATAAATGTTTCTGAGCGACCGCAAACCGATAAATTTTCGGCCACCATACAAATTGCAGCCAACCGTCCAGTATTCAAATCTTCTTACAATTCTCCACTATTTAATTACAATGATAAAGACTTTACATTTTATTATACAGAAGGTCAGGCGCTTGACTTTTCAGAAAATTCATATTCTTCCAATCTTACTTCGGTCTTAGGTTTTTATGCTTACTTAATTATCGGAATGCACTATGATACTTTTGCGATGAATGGAGGAACGCCATACCTACAAAAGGCATTAGCAGTAGTAAACAATGCCCAAAGTGCTGAAGAAAAAGGTTGGAAAGCGTTTGATGGAAATCAAAATCGTTATATTCTGATCAATAATATGGTAGATGCCTCATTTATTCCTTTGCGCGAATGTATGTATAACTATCACCGGAAGGGCTTAGATATAATGGCGGATAATAAGGAAAGCGGGCGGGCTATTATTTTAGAAAGTATCGAAAAATTGAAATCGGTTCATGAAGCAAAACCTTTGTCGTTTAGTTTACAGGTGTTTTTTATTGCAAAATCAGAAGAAATAATAAACATCTTTTCAGGCGGGTTTCCTGACGAAAAAGCCAAAGTGGTAAATACACTCAACGAAATTGACCCTACCAACAGTAATAAGTATCAGAAAATTTTAAATCAGTAATTTTTTACTGAACATTTTTGTTTTCATTCCTCTAGAGCGAGATTATTTTTTTTAATTTAGCACTCCCATAACATAAACTATGCTTCACCATTTATCTGTACAGAATTATGCCCTAATCGACCGCCTTGATGTTGATTTTTCGGATGGATTAACAATTATTACGGGTGAAACTGGTGCAGGAAAATCAATACTAATAGGAGCTTTGGGGTTGGTAGCTGGCAGCAGAGCCGATGCACAATCGTTGCAAGACAAAACAAAAAAATGTATTATTGAAGTAACATTTAATATAAAGGGGTATTCGTTGAAAGATTTTTTTACCTCTAATGAATTAGATTACGAAACTACCACTACTATCAGGAGAGAAATTAACCCTGAAGGAAAATCAAGAGCATTTATTAATGATACACCAGTTACTCTTTCACAGTTAAAAGAACTAGCCGCATACCTTATAGATATTCATTCACAACACGAAACACTTGACCTCAATGCTGTTGAATTTCAGTTGTCGGTGGTTGATGCTTTTGCAGGCCATGCTGGTTTGTTAACTGAATATGCTGCAACCTTTAAACAATTTAAACTTCTTGAAAAAAAATTAAATGAATTAACAGAGCGCGAATCGCAAGCAAAAAAAGATTCTGATTATTTTCAATTTCAATTTAACGAACTTGAAGATGTGAATTTGAAAGCAGACGAACAAGCAACACTGGAGCAAGAATTAGCAACGCTGAACAATGCAGAGGAAATAAAATTAAATCTTTCGAAAGCAGCATTTGGATTAAATGGTGGAGAACAAAATCTAATTTCATTGTTGAACGAAATAAAAACACTACTTGCTTCGTTTGCTAAATTCAAACCAGAAATAAATGAATTAAGTTCAAGAATAAACAGTTCTTATATAGAATTAAAAGATATTGCAAACGAATTGGAGAACTTGGAACAAGAAATAGTGTATGACCCAAAACGGATAGAAGTATTGACTGTTCGGCTAGATGAATTATATCGTTTGCAACAAAAGCATCAAGTAAAAACAATTGACGAATTGATTTTGATAAAAGTAGAATTGAGCAACAAGTTGCTTGATTTTTCTTCGCTGGAAGCTGAAATAGAAAAAGCAAAAAAGGAATTGTCGGATTTGGAAAAATATTTGAATGCATGTGCAAAAAAGATTTCTGCCAACAGAAAAAAAGTAATTCCAAAAATAGAAAAAGAAGTAGCTTCCCTCCTATCCTCTTTATCCATGCCGAATGCACAATTAAAAATTGAGCAAACTGAAATAAATTTATTAACTAAAAACGGTACTGATAAAATAAATTTTCTTTTCTCTGCAAACAAAGGCAGTGATTTCAAGGAATTAAATAAAGTGGCTTCGGGTGGAGAATTATCCCGATTAATGTTAAGCATCAAATCGCTGTTGGCTCAACTTACTGCATTGCCAACTATTATTTTTGATGAGATTGATACTGGAGTTTCGGGAGATATTGGTGATAAAGTAGGAAGCATTATGAACCAAATGGCAAACACCATGCAGGTAATTGCCATTACCCATTTGCCACAAATAGCGAGCAAAGGACAATCGCATTTATTTGTTTACAAAGAAGAAAAAAACAATAAAACATTTAGCAATATTAAAAAACTAAGTGCAGAAGAACGTATTAAAGAAATTGCAAAGATGCTGAGCACAGGTACTCCGACAGTCGCTGCCATCAGTAATGCAAAAGAACTGCTAAAAACTTAAACTTATTACTATATTTGCATCCACCAACAACTAAAATTAAATTATGTCATACAACTTATTAAAAGGTAAACGTGGAATTATAACCGGTGCATTGGACGAAAATTCGATTGCATGGAAAGTAGCTGAAAAGGCGCACGAACACGGTGCTACATTTGTTCTGACCAATGCTCCTATTGCCATGCGAATGGGAGAAATAAAAAAACTGGCAGAGAAAACAAATTCAGAAATTATTCCGGCTGATGCTACCAATGTGGATGAATTGACTAATTTATTTATCAAATCACAGGAAGTATTGGGAGGTAAAATTGATTTTGTTTTGCACTCTATAGGTATGAGTGTAAACATTCGTAAAAACATTCCTTATGCCGAACTGAACTACGATTATTTTACAAAAGGTATTGATGTATCTGCTTTTTCGTTGCACAAAATGTTGAGTGTTGCCAAAAAATTGGATGCTATCAGCGAATGGGGTTCGGTAGTAGCACTTACTTACATGGCTGCTCAACGCACGTATCCATTTTACACCGACATGGCTGATATTAAAGCAATGCTTGAATCAATAGCTCGTAGTTTTGGTTATCATTATGGGTTGGATAAAAAAGTTCGTATCAATACTGTTTCGCAATCGCCTACCAAAACCACTGCCGGCAGCGGAGTGAAAGGCTTTGGAGATTTTTATGATTATGCCGATAAAATTTCTCCGTTAGGAAATGCTTCTGCCGAATCGTGTGCAGATTTTTGTATTGCCATGTTTTCTGATTTAACACGCATGGTTACCATGCAAAACATTTATCATGATGGTGGTTATTCATCAACTGGTGTGAGTGTTGATGTAATGGAAAAATTAGGAAAGCTTTAATTTTACTATCTTATAAAATAAAAGCGGGAGATAAAATTTATCTCCCGCTTTTATTTTGCCAATTGCCTATTCGCTTCTGCCCATCTTTTACATCCCTCTTTCTTTATCCATATACGACTGCACCACTTCAATTGCATTATCAATCACATCGCTCAATGCGGTGATAAAGCTTCCTGGTTTAGCCAATGTGAACGCATGTTTCAAGGCTTCTACTTCTTTCGGAATGTATTCGTACGATTTTTTTTCATCCACTTCTTTTATTCCTTCCACCAAAAGTCGCACAATATCTTCTGCCTGTCTGCCTCTCAAAAATTTATCTTGACGAATAATAATATGATCGAACATACGAGCTGAAATTCTTCCTAAATCACGAATATCTTCATCCCTTCTATCTCCTGTACCTGTTATTATTCCTATCTTGTAAGGCGAATCGATGGTTGATAAAAATTCTCTGATACCATTAAATCCATCAGGATTGTGAGCAAAGTCAATCATTACTTTGTACTCTTTGAAATCAAAAATATTCATCCTGCCTGGTGTTTGAGCTGACGATGGAATAAATGTTTCGAGGTTGGTTCTGATGTCTTCGATGGTGAATCCATACACGTAAGTTGCAAGAGTAGCAGCCAATACATTGTAAATCATAAACGAAACACGACCACCAAACGTTAATGGAATGGTAGTTACTTTTTCTACTCTGAATTTCCAATCGCCTTTTTTAATGGTGATGTAACCATTTTCATATACACAGGCAATACCCCTGTTTTTGCAGTGTTCAACTATCACCGGATTATTTTCGTCCATACTGAAATAGGCAATATTGCAATCTGCTTCTTTTCCGATGGAAACACAATGTGGGTTATCTGCATTTAAAACAGCATATCCATCGCGTTTTACAGATTGAACCACCACGCCTTTCACCTTTGCCATGTCTTCCAACGTGTTAATATCAGACAGTCCCATGTGGTCGGCTTGAATGTTGGTAACCACTGCCACATCGCATTTTCCAAAACCTAAACCGGAGCGAAGTATTCCCCCACGTGCGGTTTCGAGTACTGCAAACTCCACAGTTGGGTCTTTCAAAATAAATTCAGCACTCATTGGTCCGGTGGTATCTCCCTTGGTAAGCATTGAGTTTCCAACATAAATACCATCCGATGTAGTAAAACCAACTTTGTATCCGTTGTTTTTTACAATGTGAGAAATTAATCTTGTTGTCGTGGTTTTACCATTTGTTCCTGTAATAGCAATGATTGGAATACGGCATGATTTTCCGTTTGGATACAACATATCAATTACAGGTGCTGCTACATTACGCGGCAATCCTTGCGCAGGAGCCAAGTGCATACGGAATCCAGGTGCGGCATTTACTTCCAACACTACTCCACCTGTTATTTCCAAAGGCTCTGATAAATTGGAAGCCATAATATCAATACCGCAAATATCCAAACCAATTACTCTGGAGATTCGTTCGCAAATAAAAATATTGTGTGGATGAACAATATCTGTAACATCCGTGGAAGTACCACCAGTACTCAAGTTGGCAGTTCCTTTCAAATAACATTTTTCGCCTTTGTTCAAAACAGTTTCGATAGTATAATTTACTTTTGCAAGTTGTTCGGTGGTTTCGCGGTCAATGCTGATTTCGGTTAACACATTTTCGTGACCATATCCTCTGCGAGGGTCTTTATTTTCTTTTTCAATTAATTGCTCAACGGTTGAAACTCCATCTCCTACCACATGCGCTGGCTCGCGCAAAGCGGCTGCAATAAAACGATGATTGATAACCAACACACGGAAGTCAAATCCTGTAATAAATTTTTCGATTATAATTTTTCGTGAATATTTTTTTGCATGCTCATAAGCTGCCACTGCTTCTTCCATTGTTTTTACATTGATGGAAGCGCCTTTGCCATGATTGCCATCGAGTGGTTTGAACACCAACGGAAATCCAACTTTTTCCACCGAACTTTCTAAATCTTCAATGCTCGATATACAAACTCCTTTGGCAACCGGTATGGCTGCATCGTGCAACATTCGTTTGGTTTCGTCTTTATTACTTGCTAAATCAACAGCAATAGAAGAAGTATGATTAGTCATCGTTGCACGAAAGCGCACTTGATTTTTTCCATATCCTAATTGAACTAATGATTGTCCATCTAAACGAATAAAAGGAATATCACGTGCTACTGCTTCGTCAATAATAGAGCCTGTGCTAGGTCCGAAACGAACATCTTCACGCATTTCGCGCATTTCGCGAACATCACTTTCTAAATCATATTCTGCTCCGGTGATTAATGCTTCGGCAATGCGGACAGCCGATTTGGCGGCATATGTGCCCACGGCTTCTTCCATATACGAAAACACGACATTGTAAATTCCTTCTTTGCCAGTGCCTCGGGTTCGCCCAAAACCACAGTCCATGCCAGCTAACGACTGAATTTCCAAAGCAATGTGTTCAATCACATGACCCATATAGGTGCCTTCTTTTACACGAAGAAAAAATCCGCCTTCTATGTTTGGCGAACAACGATGCGACATCATGCTGGGGAACATTAACTGCAATCTCTGCAAAAAACCAGGTATTTCGTTGGTTGGTTTATGCTCCAATTCTTCTATGTCTAGCTTCATGACAATGAGCTTACGTCTGCGGATTGACCAATAGTTTGGTCCTCTCATTACTTTTATTTCTACAATTTTCATAGTATGTGGTTTAAAATATTCTTCAAAGTAATAAAAATTATATTACATAACGAAACAAATTGATAACTATCTTGGTTTTGTTGATAGAAAAGGATATTAATTTTAAACATACATATATAAAGAGTTTATTTTTGCCAACAATTTCAGATTTCAAATTTTAGATTTCAAATTCTGCTAACAGACAACCAACAACAAACAACTAAAAGAATGGACATTCCAAAAGGAAAATTAATATCAGTAGGCGGAAGCGAAGACAAAGGCAGCGGCATAGAGCCTAATTTTGAACAAAAAGCACATTTGCATTTTTTTGAATTCGGAATTCTGAAACGCATTCTTTCGGAAATGAAAGGGGTGGATTCACGGGTGGAAGTAATTACTACTGCTTCGCAAATACCGGAAGAAGTAGGCGAAAATTATGTGCAAGCGTTCGGAAAATTAGGTTGTCACAACATTGGGGTGATACATATCAAGAACCGTGAAGATGCCTTAAATACTGACTATTTGGAGCGAATTAAAAATGCAGATGGTGTAATGTTTACGGGTGGCAACCAGTTGCGACTGACCATGATTTTTGGCGGCACCGAGTTTATGGAAATTCTTCATCATCGGTATCAAAACGAAAAATTTGTGATTGCCGGAACGAGTGCAGGTGCTATGGCTATGAGCAATACCATGATTTATCAAGGTTCGAGCACGGGTGCTTTGCTGAAAGGAGAAGTGAAAATTACCACTGGACTTGCATTGATGAAAGATGTTATTATTGATTCGCATTTTGTTACTCGCGGGCGTTTTGGGCGGTTGGCGCAGGCTGTAGCTTCCAACCCAAGCTGCATTGGCATTGGTTTGGGCGAAGATACTGGTGTGTTGGTTACCGAAGGAAATAAAATGGAAGCCATTGGTTCGGGGTTGATTTTGATTTTTGACGGACACAGCATCCGCCATTCAAACATTGCAGATATTGAAGATGGTGCGCCTATTTCGATTGAACATTTAATTGTGCATGTAATGGAAAAAGGAAATTGTTTTTATTTAAAAGAACGAAAATTTTATGCAACGCAGCTGCATTAGTTGTCGGTTGTTGGTTGTCGGTTGTCGGTTTTAAAAAAACATGAATTCTATTTCAGAAATAATAAAAAGCAATATTCCTACTTTGGTTGATTTTTCGGCCGAATGGTGCGCCCCCTGCAAAATGATGAAACCTGTTTTGAAATCGTTGAAAACAAAAATGGGTGATAAATTAAATGTAGAAATTATTGACATTGACAAAGACAAACCCACACACGAAGCTTATGGAGTAAGAGATTTGCCTACCTTGATTTTATTTAAAAACGGAGAAATAAAATGGCAACATTCGGGCGGGTTAGATTTAAAAACCATGATGCAGGTGGTGGAGCAATATGGTGGTTGATAAAAAATAATTCCCAAAAAAAAATCCCACCCTTGTTCAGAGCGGGATTTTTTTCATTCCTAATTCCTAATTCCTAATTCCTAATTTTTTTATCCTCCAAAAGTTACCATAAATGGCTCGCTATAGTGTCCTATTTCAGCATCGTGAATAATAGCACGGGTTTTATAATAACGTTTTTCGGGTTTGCCCGGAACCATCATGGGGCGAGTGTCATGAAAAGGAGAAAAATTTGCTGTTCCAATTTTTTCCATCAACAACATATCGGAACTACCTAATGGAAGACTGAAAATATCCATTCCATCCACATGACCTTTATCAAATTCGATTGCCACATATTCAACTTTGTCCACCGCTGAACCGTTTGCCACATAATCATCGGGAACAAAAACAGTTTCTTCACCAATAATTCCTAAATTAGCTCCAATACCTACTGTGTAATGATTGGTGTTGCTTTTGATACGAGCCACAATGCCGGCTATAAAAGTAAAAATTCCTGCCTGTGTAAGGTCAGGTGCTGTGCCCGGAACTGAAGCCGGAAGTGGACCAAGAGTAGTACCATTAGGGGCAATACTCAAAATGTTTTTGAAACGAGTCAGGTCTTTTGTAAATTGTTTGCTCGAAGCAATGAGCCCGATAATGTAGGCATAAATCAATGCCATTTTTGTGATAAGCGTTACTTCGGCAGCACTAATGCCGAAATCAGAGGCATAACCACCAATTTTGGCGGCAAAATTGTTAAGCCAAATCACGCGCTCGGCTTCTTTTGTTGGGAGATAACGTTTGTTCATTTTTTTGTTTTTTAAGGATTAATTTAATTTATATTTGATTGATTATTAGGTGTTTTACAAAATATTGGTTGTTTTTTTAGGGTAAAAACGTCCGCTTGTGGAGTAACAGCGTCCGCTTGAGGAGTAAAAACTTTCGCTTGCGGAGTAAAAGCATCCGCTTGCGGAGTAGAAGCGTCCGCTTGCGAAGTAGAAGCGTCCGCTTGCGGAGTAAAAACATCGGCTTGCGGAGTAGAAACGTCCGCTTGCAGAGTAAAAACGTCCGCTTGCAGAGTAAAAACATCGGCTTGCGGAGTAGAAGCGGTTGCTTGCAGAACAAAAACTCCCGCTTGCAAAGTAGAAGCGGTTGCTTGCGAAGCACATTTCTTACTATCTATTTTTTCTCTCCTTTTCACTTTTGTTTTCTATTCTATAATTTGATTTTCTTTGACGTTATTTTTAAATTCGTAATGCAAAAATAAATAAAATCTTCACAAAGAGAAGTTTTTTTAAAAAATATTTTTTATGGAAAAAATTAAAACAAAACAAAAAATTTTGAATACCGCACTCCAATTATTCAACATTCAAGGTATTGAATACATCGGCACCCGAAACATAGCCGATGAAATGAAGTTAGATATCGGTTACATTACAGGTCATTTTACAAAAAAAGAATACATTGTAAATGCACTTTCGTGGCAGTTTTCAGAAAAAAACAGTGCCTTGTGGAACACAAAGCAAGCACTTGATTACAAAAATTTTTTTGATTTATTAAAAAACTATTTTCACTTGCAATTGGAATACCGCTGCTTGTTTATCAGTCTAGCTCATCTTCATACCCATCAACCCGAAATAGCCGAAAGAACAAAAAAGGAAGAGCTTCAACGAAAAAATATAATTAAAGCAAGTTTTTACGAAATGATGAAAAACGGGGAACTAAAAAAAATATCTCCTACGCAAATTGATTTTTTAACCAACACTATTTTATTAATCCTAAAATCATGGATTTCAGAAGTCGTTATTTCTTTTCCGAAAAAAAGTGAGAAAACACAAATTAAATTTTTTTTGGAGATGATTGAAGGGGTTATGATGTGTGACAAGCAACCGTAAGTTCTACCCCTGTCAGGGTTCTAAACCCTGACAGGGGTATTATGCCAATAAATAACGGTTAAATAATTGGTTTACCAGTTTACGTTGTATTGGTAGGTATTTCCATTAGTATAAAAAACGGTGTCTAAAGTGTTGGTATAAACTCCAGATTTGAATTTATCAATATTTATATACCATGTACCTGATGGACCACCAAAACCGTATTGAATAGAGTTAAAATAATTAGCATTTGTTACTTAGTGTTTATTGCTGGGATAATCACGACAAGTAAAATTAACTACCAAAGAATCTCCTGTATTATATGGTGGTGGAGGTAAAAAATTTACCCTATTATGAATCCAACCCAAAACTTGAATAAATACATTATTATTACTTCCTTTATTTATACTTTTATTATCATTTACATCATATTGATAATTATCATCCCGTTTTGTTTCAAATGCCCCTAAATCAAAAAATCCGTTTACATCAGTAGTTGTTTGTCTTAATAAAGTTCTTTCATATTTTTCCGACATCCCCATTACTATGTCAAAATGTTTTATTTTCTTTACCTCATTCAAATAAACATCTGTATTAGGCATAGGTAATTGAGTATTATTATCGAAAATCGTTCCTTTTACTTCTGTCCAATCTTCACCTTTCTTTTTACACGAAAAAATTAATGAACAACATAAGAGAAGAAAAATGAGAGGAAGGGGTTTCATTTCTTAGTTTACCAGTTTACGTTGTAAAAATATGCTGAATCATCATTATAAAATACAGTGTCTTTTGTGTTGGTATAAACTCCTGATTTGAATTTGTCAATATTAAAATAGTAATTACCATACTTTATTATATCCTGATTACCTGCACTCAAATAACTTATATCTGTGATTATTCCATGCCAACTCATATTATCTAATCTGTAATAGTCTATACGCAAAGAATCGCCTGTTCCATAAGGAGGTGGAGGGAAAAAGTTAAATGTTAAAGTACTTGGTACTTGATCATTAATTGTAATAAAGTTATCCTCCCCTTTCGTTACTATATAATCAGACCCATTTAAAATACCACCTTTCATCTGCCCGACAAAATATGTATATTTACTATTTTTAAGAGCATCAAATCTTCCAAAATCAACATAACCATTAGCGTCAGTATTTTTCGCGGCAATTGAATCATAGGAATAATGATGGCTTCCCACTTGATTAATTCTTTCTTCAACTTCCAGAAATATCCGCTTGTTAGGTATGCCTTTATTTGAGTATGAATCATAAAGCCTCACTCTCACGAAAGTTTCTTCTTTCTTTTTACACGAAAAAAATATAGAGATACACAAGAGAAGAAAAAGGAGAGGAAGGGGTTTCATTTTAAAATAACTTGCGCGTAAGAATTGTAAATTCGTATCTATTCGTAATTCGTAACCAATGACTAATGACTACCGCACCAACAACTAACAACCAACAACTAACAACTAAATCACCGTACCATCATCACACTGCCATGCTCCCTCACCACTTCGCCATTGCAATATGTAACTTCCAGCGTGTAAACAAAAGTTCCACTATTCATTGGCACACCCAGAAACGAGCCATCCCAGCCTTGTTCAAGGTTAGCCGTTTCAAAAACTTTTTCGCCCACTCTATCAAAAATGTTGAGCTGAATAAAATCAATACCTCTGCCTTGCACTATTAATTTATCGTTCACCCCATCCCCATTGGGCGAAAACCCTGTAGGCATAAAATAAGTATAAAGCGGAGTAACTGTAACAGTGGCGGTGTCGGTAGAGTAACAACCGTTCACATCCGTATATTCCACATAATACTGCTGGGTGGCGGGTGGTGTAACAGTAGCCTGCTCGCAATTGCTACACGAGAGGAAAGCGTTTGGTCCCCACGAGTAGGTGTTGCCCGGAGGCATAGCCAAAAGGTAAGCAGGGTCGCAAGCGTTGATGCTCAAATCGCCAGTAATATTAACCTGAACAGGGCTTACAATGTTTACATAATTCGTTCGAATCAACGTATCCGAACCTTCATTGTTCGACACGGCAAGTATAACCGTGTATTGCCCAACAGCCGTGTAACACACATGAAACGGACCTTGCCCGCTTGCAGTAGCCGGCACTCCGCCCGGAAACTGCCAGTTCCAGGTGGAAGGAATTTCGGTGCTCAAATCAATAAAATCGACACAGCCGCTATTGCAGATGGTTAAAGGAGTTCCCGAAAAATTAGCAACGGGAGGAATACAATCATGAACAATAACCGATGCCGAAACAGTGCCCGAGCAACCGTTAGTGGTTCCGGTAACGGTGTAAAACGAAGTAGTGGTTGGTGCTGTTGTAGCAGTGTTCACACCTGTAGGCGTAAGCCCTGCACTCCAGGTGTAAGTGGTAGCGCCATTAGCAGTGAGGGTAGCCGTTTGTCCGTTGCAAATGTTTGGCGTATTAACTGTAATCACCGGAATAGGATTTACCGTAACCGTTGAAACAGCAGTACCTGTACATGTTCCGGAGGTTCCCGTAACAGTATAAGATGTTGTAGTTGCTGGGCTTGCATCAGCCGTATTAACACCTGTAGATGTTGCCCCTGCACTCCATGTATAAGTTGTTCCGCCTCCGGCAGATAAATTTGCAGTTTGTCCTTCGCAAATGGAAGGAGAATTAACCGTTACAGACAATCCAGCCGATACCGTAACTGTTGCTACAGCAGTATTGGTGCAACCATTTACTGTTCCTGTAACCGTGTAAGTAGTAGTAACAATTGGCGTAGCATTAGCTGTATTCACTCCTGTTGATGTAGCCCCTGCACTCCAGCTATAAGTTGTCCCGCCTCCGGCAACAAGGTTGGCCGTTTGTCCGGCACATATTGTTACCGAATTTACGGTGATAGTAGGTGGAGCACTAATAGTAACCGTAGCAACTGCCGAATCAACACACGTTCCGGTTGTTCCTACTACCGTATAAGATGTCGTAGTGGCTGGGCTTGCGTCAGCTGTATTCGCTCCGGTGGCAGTTGCACCTGCACTCCAAGTGTAGGTAGTTGCGCCTCCGGCAGATAAATTAGCCGTTTGACCTAAGCAAATAGTTGGAGAATTAACAGTAACCACCGGCAGTGGATTTACAGTAACCGTTGCAGCAGCAGTACCTGTGCATGTTCCGGTGGTTCCGGTAACAGTATAGGTAGTTGTTATCAATGGTGCGGCATTTGCCGTATCCGCCCCCACATTGGTAACCCCAGCACTCCATGCGTAAGTAGTACCGCCACTTGCAGTCAATGTAGTTGTTTCTCCTGCGCATATTGTTGGAGAATTAACCAACATATTCAAATTGGCAACCACTGTAACAGTAGCCACAGCAGTGTCTAAGCACGATGCACCCGTTCCGGTAACCGTATAAGTGGTGGTAACCAATGGAGCCGCATTGGCAGTATCAGCCCCAACATTGGTCACTCCTGCACTCCAAGTATAGGTAGTACCTCCAGTGGCTATAAGTGTTGCCGTTTCGCCAGGGCAGATGGTTGGTGAATTAACAGCCACTCCAGTACCCGCACCAATAGTGATGTTTGCAGAACCAATGCTGCATATCGTGCCAGGATTAGAACTGGTAACTTGTATCAGATAAGATGAACCTGCCACTGCATTGCAAGGAATAGTACAAACAATGGTTCCCGAATTGGCAGTACTGGCAAGTGTTCCAATGGTGGTAGCACCAGCAAAACTTCCACTTGCATCCGAAAGCAGCGCAGTGTAAGTATTTCCAGCATTAAAAGTTCCGGTACTTGTAAACGATACATTAACAGTACTGCATGCACAATAAGGACTTCCGGTAATAGGGCTTGTGGTAACGGTGTTGGAGGAGTTATTAATAATTTTAAAATTATCTACATGTGTCCAGCGAGTTGGTCCTGCAGCTTCCACACTAATATACATTCCATTGTTAGGTGCCACAAAAGTAAAACTTCGTAATGTCCACACATCAATGGTGGGCACAGGTCCGGTATAAACTGTTGTTCCCGAAACTCCCGGCAAGGTGGAAACGCCAATGATAATAGGCATTGAAGGAGGGTACTGCGAATCGCCTTTGTCCCAAAACTCCATGGTATAAGTAGTTCCTGCAATTAACGGAGAACACAAGGTCATTGTAAAAGCATCGCTGGTACTTGGAAAAGCAAGGCCCACAAACCAGTTTCCATTTTGAGGGTTGCCATACGGACATGCCCCGAAAGGTCCCATAATATCTAATTCACCACCGCCTCCGTAAGCATTCACGTTAGCCATAGTAGCGTCAAACACGGCATTACCCAAATTGTAATTGCACGGACTGGAAGTATTTATTTCAAAATCACCATTCAAAAAATCCTGTGCATGGATTTTTTCTGTCAACAAAAACAGAAACAGGAAAGAAAGTACTATCCTAAATGGTTTCAACATAAATCGAGAAAATGAAAATTACTAGTTCTTCAATTATTTTACAAGCGTAACATGACCTATGTATTTATGTAAGGAACCATTCAGGTCTTTTAATTCTACTTTAAAAACAAATACATCCGATGCGGCAGATTCGCTACCACCGTTTGCTCTTCCGTCCCAGCCCAGTTTAGGGTCTTTGGTGGTAAAGCACATATTTCCCCAACGATCGAATATCATTAATTCATAAGTATCCAAATCCCAACCTGTTCCAACCGGAAGAAAAATATCATTGTAGCCATCTTCGTTTGGAGTAATGCTGTTGGGTGCATAAAACTCAAAATTATCGTTGATGATGATGTTATGAATTACAGTATCTCTGCAACCTTCGGCATTAGAAACAATAAGCATCACCGGATACGTTCCCGGTAAATAATAAGTATGAGAAGGAGAAAATATGGTTGAACTAGCTGTATCTCCAAAAGCCCAATACCACGTGCTTTGTCCGGTTGATTGATTATAGAAAGTAATGGTAGAATTATCTAAATCAGTTTCCGTTGGATTGTTATCGAATGCCGCAGTAGGATAAGGATAAACATCAATGTAATTATTTCTGATTAATGTATCTCGGCAACCATCTGATGCAGTAACATAAAGTTTAACAGTAAAACTTCCTGAATTAGTATAACAATGCAAAGCAGGATTTTGAACCACATCCATTTGCCCATCACCAAAATTCCAGTTCCAGGAAGCAATAGTGCCTGACGAAACAGTAGATGCTTCATTAAAAAGAACACACAAAGGCATACAGCCAAGAGTATCAGGAGCTGAGAACATAGCAATTGGTTTTGCTTTTACTGCCACCAAAGAAGTAGCGGTTGCTGAATTGTTGCATTGATTGGTGGTGGTAACAGTGTAAGAAGTGGTTGTAAAAGGAGCAACAGTTATCGAATTAGTTGTTGCCCCATTCGACCATAAATAGTTACTAGCCCCTGTAGCTGTTAGCAATGTTGAGTTTCCGTAACAGATAGAATCTGAATTTACAAGCACAGAAGGGAAAACATTTTGTACTTGAACTGTTGTTGTTGCTGTTCCGGGGCATCCAGTTGGGTTTCCGGTAACAGTGTAAGTAGTTGTCATGCCAGGAGAAACCACAATTGAGCTCGTATTTGCACCCGTACTCCACAAATAGAACATACATCCCGAAGCAGTTAATGTAGCAGATTGTCCGGGACAAATGGTATCAATATTTACCGCAACCACTGCTGGCGGATTTACATAAATGGTTGTAAATGATTGAGTAGAGCAGCCGTTGAGTGTTCCTGTTACGGTATAAAATGTTGTAAAATTTAAAGTTGCTGTAAACGGATTACCTGAAAAACCACCACTCCATAAATAAGAAGTGGCTCCACTTGCCGTTAATGTAGTTGTTTGCCCTTGACAAATGGTATCTGAATTTACAGTAATAACAGGATTCGGGTTTACAGTAACCGTAGAAACAGCAGTATTGGTGCATCCGTTGGTAGTACCTGTAACCGTATAGCTGGTGGTAGTTATTGGATAAGCATAAGCAGCATTGTTTCCTGTAACAATAGGACCAGCACTCCATGCAAATGTTTGGGCACCGTTGCAAGCTAAGAATGCCGTATCGCCCACACAGATGGCGGCGGAACTAACACCAACATTAGGCGATGGGGTTACAGTAACTGTTGAAACAGCGGTATTAGTGCAGGTTCCTGAAGTACCTGTAACGGTATAAGAAGTGGTAACTACTGGGCTTGCAGTAGCGGTAGTTGTTCCTGTAGAAGTAGCACCTGCACTCCAAGCATAGGTTGTAGCGCCAGAAGCAGTAAGGTTTGCAGTTTGTCCCGAACAAATAGCTGGTGAATTAACAGCAACAGCAATCGAATTATTTACAGTAACAGTGGCAACAGCAGTAGCAGAGCAGGCTCCAGAAGTTCCTGTAACAGTGTAGGTAGTAGTAGCTATTGGAGAAACATCAGCAGTATTAGTACCAGTAGTAGTAGCACCTGCACTCCATGAATAAGCATTGGCACCACCAGCCACCAAACTCACAGTTTGTCCGGGACAAATGGTAGATGAATTTACTGTCACTGTTAAATTATTTACAACGGTTACCGTTGCCACAGCCGTACCTGTGCATCCACCCGATGTTCCTGTTACTGTGTAAGTAGTAGTAACTGCCGGAGTAGCATCAGCGGTATTAACCCCTGTTGATGTTGCCCCTGCACTCCAAGTGTAAGAAGTTGCTCCGGTTGCAACAAGATTTGCAATTGCTCCGGGACAAATGGTTGGTGAATTAACAGCAGGATTTAAAGAGCCGCCAATAGTAACAGTTGAAACAGCAGTATTGGAGCAAGTTCCGGTAGTTCCGGTAACAGTATAAGTAGTAGTAGTAATTGGTGATGCATCAGCTGTATTGACACCTGTAGATGTTGCCCCTGCACTCCATGTATAGGAAGTAGCACCTCCAGCAACTAAGTTTGCAGTTTGTCCGGGACAAATAGTTAGGGAATTTACTGTAACCGTTGGTGCTGCATCAATACTAATGGTGACGACTACCGGATTACACCCTGCATTACTTGCAGGCGATGAACTAACCACTTGTAATTGATAACCAGAACCAGTAACCGAATTGCATGGAAGATTACAAGCAATAGTTCCTGCATTAGCTGTACTTGCCAAAGTTCCTATTGTTGTGGCACCTGCAAAATTACCTGCTGCATCAGATAATAATACCGAATAAATATTTCCGGCTGTAAAAGTTCCGGTACTTGTAAACGGTACATTAATAGAACTACATGCACAAAATGGACTTCCGGGAACTGCACCAGTGGTTATACTATTATTGCTTCCTCCTAAAACAAAATTATCAACATGACACCATGAACTACCTGAAAATAGTCCATTCATAGTAACAGTGATATAAAGTCCGTTAACCGGTGCTACAAATGAAAAGGAACGCTGAACCCACACATTGGAAGTAGGTGCTGCAGATGCAGTATATATTACTGTACCAAACGAACTATTATTAGTGGACAAACCAATCTGAGTAGAATCAGAATAATAACTTGCATCTTTTCTATCCCAATAACTTAACGTATAAGTAGTACCCGCAACCAACGGTGCACATAACTCCATGGCAAACATATCCGTACCGCCACCCGTCAGGGCAACATACCATGAACCACTTTGCCCACCGGAACTTCCGCCCCACGAACCACTGGTAATAATATCCATATCTCCTCCTCCCGGACCGCCTCCACTCCACGTACCAAAGGCAAAGGTGTTGGGCATGTATCCATCGAATTGAGAATTTATCAGATTAATCTGGTCGGTTCCACCACAGGAATTTATTTCAAAATCACCGTTTAATAAATTCTGAGCAAAGGAGTTTCCTCCTATTAATAAGGCAATGACTATGGAGTAAAAAATTTTGTGTTTTCTTAGCATAATTTATTTATTAAAATAAGTGCGTTGTTTTTATTAAATTCTTCTATTAAAAAATTACGCTAAGGTAGTAATAAGTTTTTACTAGTCAGCAGAGTAGAAGGTAATTTTATAAGAAAAAACCAAACAACTTGAAGACAAAATAATTAGGGAATAGTAAAAGAGACGTAAATTAATTGATGGAAACAGTTAATTCCTTAATCAAATTCAAAATAAATTCCAATTGTTGTTCGCGGGTAAGCTCTGAATTATCAAGCACTATAGCATCTTTTGCCTGCACCAACGGATTTTCTTTTCGGTGGGTATCCTGGTAATCACGGTCAATTAAATTTGTTTTTACATCTAAAAGTAAAACGTGCTGTCCTTTAGCCTTCAACTCATCGTACCTGCGTTTGGCACGAACATCCGTATCAGCAGTCATAAACAATTTAAGTTCTGCATCAGGAAAAACATTGGTTCCTATATCTCGACCGTCCACCACAATACCTTTGCTTTTGCCTAATTCACGTTGAATAGCAATCATCTTTACTCTCACTTCGCGTATGGCAGATACTTTACTTACATTTTCTGAAACTATCATTTGTCTTATTTCGCGCTCCACATTTTCTTCGTTCAAAAAAGTATCGGATGATTTTGTAGTTGGATTAAATTTGAAACGGAGATTAATTTCAGGCAATAGTTTTATGATTTCATCCTCCATAAAACTATGGTCTTTAATTACTCCCTTTCGCAAAGCATGAAGCGTAATGCAACGATACATAGAGCCTGAATCAACGTACGCATAACCTAGATGAGCTGCCAAAGCCTTTGCTACTGTGCTTTTTCCGCAAGAAGAATATCCGTCTATTGCTATAATTATTTTTGACATTTTTTATTGGGCTGTAGTAATTACTGATGGAGAGGATGCTTTTTTAGAATAAAATCCATCAATATCAAAACTGATTGAAAAATTATTGGTAGCACCTGCTAAGTGATACACTGCACGTCCATAACTAAAATGGAATTTGTAAACACGAAAACCAAAGCCAAACGAAAAGCCTGTCATTCCTCGTTTTTCTGGAATCTTCAATTCTTTTCTACGTTGATAATTATAGCCTACCCGGATAAATAAATTTTTAGTAATGATGAACTCACCACCTATTACTATATGGCGCATCAATTTATCACCAAACACTTTGTATTTATTTTGTTTGATAGCTTCACCAGTTAATGGGTCAACTGTCTGAGTTGGATTTGCTGGGTCTTCGTAAGTCAAATCCCACTTTTCAAGATTTTCGTAAATGAAAGATAATCGAATAGGAACATGTAATGGTTTCTTTGAAATTCCAATTTGCATTTCGAAAGGCAGTTTTTCTCTGTTGCCGGGAACATAACTTCTCCACTGTCTTCCAACATTTTTTATAACATAAGCCACCGCAAAATTAGATTTCGGGCGAAAATACGTTGCACCAATATCAAGCGCACTGCCCCACGAAAAGTAAGTATCCATTTGTGAATAAATGGTTTTTAAAGTTGCTCCTACGGTAAGATTAGAATCGAGCAACCGATGAGCATAAGCTAAATTCAAACTCATTTCGGTAGCTCCAAACGAACCATCTGCAATGCCAATTTCATCGGTACGGGGTGTTCTTCCATAATCCAAGTAATTAATACCAGCACTAAAATTTCCTAATTTATTAAAATGCTTTGCATAGGCCACATACCCATATTTTATTCCACCGAAATAATTAATAAAACTCAACGCCACATTACTATCCATCGAATCGGTGAGTAGAGAAGGATTAATAAGCGCCACATTCAAATCGTTATCTTTTGTAGAAATAAGATTGCCCCCTAAGGCGGTTACTCTTGCCGAAATAGGAAGATTAAGAAATTCGTAGGTGTTATTTCCGCCAGTTTGACCAAAGGAAGAAACACTCAAAAGGATTGAAAACAGAAGAATTATTAATTTTTTCATGGTTTTGTTTTACAAAGTAAGTGAAATTATTCACTTAGTAAACGAAGAAAATCGATTTTTATTGTGTAAACATGAAAATAAATATTTTGACTTGTCTTGCAAAATTAATTTGCTCTAACCAATTTGTACTCCTGAAATTTTAAAATATGTACAAATCTGTTCTCGAAACCACTGTCTTCAGGATGTTGTTGAAAATTGAAATTAGTTTCAACTCCCTGAAATTTGTTATCAGAAATGGTTTTCAAAAAACCGGTTCCATTTTTTTTCAATGACGATAAAAAATAATAACTGATGTCAAAACCTTCGTAAGCATATAAATCAGGCTCTGTTTTATATTTCATTCGATATGTTCTGATGACTTCTTCGGTGGCAGGGTTTTGATAATCAACGTAAGTATTTGAAGCAATATGAAGCGACAAATCATTCAAGTATTCAAAATCTAAATTATCGAAGTTGGTCCAGTTTTGTAAACCAAACAAAACGATTTTATATTTTTCGTGTTTGCTTCTCAACCCTCTCACAAATTCAGTAACATAAGCTTGGTCTAACGAAGGAAGCACTACGACATTGGTTTTGTTTTCTTGCAACATTGCTTCTACTCCTGTCAGTCCTTTTGCTTGTTTCACCGAATCTGCCGGGGGCAACCCTTTTTCAATAAGTCCTGCATTGGCGGTAGATTTGAATGCTCCTAAAAATGCAGACTCTCTTGTTTTGGCATTATCCACCAAAATGATATTTTGAGTGCTAAACGAATCCACCACGAAATGCGCTATCCGCTCCACTTGCAAGGTGGTGGATGGAATAACTTTGCATACGTAAGGGTTAGAAAATAAAATTTTATTCATTTGAATAAAAGGAGAAATAATAGGAATGCCATGCTCTTTGGCAAATTTAGAAACAGGCATAAAACCACTTCCATACAATGGTCCAATCATTAAATCCATTTTAGATAGTTCCGGCTTTGCCAATATTTTTTCGATGCCGACCGAATCTTTATCATCAATATCGTACACAAAAATTTTTGCATTTAGTTTTTGTTTTTTTAACGAATCAATGGCAATCATGGAGCCTTCGAAAAAAGATAACGCGATATCTGTTTTGCTTGGTAAGTGTTCTTCTCCTTTTATTAATTTTTCTACATCCAATTCACTTGCTTCATCAGCATGAAACGGCAAAAAGAAAGCGATGTTGTATTCGGTTTTTAAAACTGGTGTAAATACAGCGGTAACAATGGTATCCTTAATGGTAAGGGGAGGTAAGGGCTCAGGCACTACTACTTTATTAGCAGTTGGCACTTCTTTTTCCGCCTTTTCTTTCACCCTCTTTTCTTTTGATTTTTCTTTTTTAGAAATTGCAGGTTTTTTATTGTCGTTCGGAAAACGAAGAACCTGACCTATTTTCAGCCCTTCTTCTGTTTCTGGATTTAATTCTTTTATTTTATCTACCGAAATACCATATTGTTTCGAAAACGAATAAAGCGTTTGCCCTTTTTCCACTGTATCTAAAATATAATTGGCATTATCATCAGCAATTACTTCGGGCTTCTTTTCCTTTTCTTTTTCGGTTGGCTTTGTTTTTTCTTCGGTTGGTTTGCGAACTGTTTCTTTTGTTTTTGGTTTTTCGAAAGGAACTTTTAATACTTGCCCTGGTTTTATTCCATCAATTGCATCAGGATTTTCGAGCACAATATCATTTACAGAAAGGTTATAAATTTTGGCAATAGCAAACAGGGTTTGTTTTTTGTCAACGGTGTGCAAATAAAATTTCTTTCCATCTTCAACAATTGTTTTTTTGCTTTTACCGTTATCAATTTCTTTTTCTTTTCCTTTTTTTTGAGCCAAAGAGACATTTGTAATTATTAAAAATAATAACGTATAATTGACAATGGATAATTGACAATTGCCAAACAACTTATTTATTCTTAATTTATTTTTCATTCTAAAATTCTACAATTACAAATCATCAATCAACAATCGTCAATCAACGATTATTTTATTCCCACTCAATGGTTGCAGGTGGTTTGGAGCTGATATCATAGACCACACGGTTAATACCTTTTACTTTATTTATTATTTCGTTGGATACTTTTCCTAAAAATTCGTACGGCAAATGACACCAGTCGGCTGTCATGCCATCGGTGCTGGTTACGGCACGCAGGGCAACTGCATTTTCATACGTTCGCTCATCACCCATCACACCAACCGATTGAACAGGTAAAAATATGGCTCCTGCCTGCCACACATCTTTATATAAATTTTCTGACTTCAGATTATTGATAAAAATAGCATCTACTTCTTGCAATATGCGTACCTTTTCGGGAGTAATATCTCCGAGAATTCTTATTGCTAATCCCGGACCTGGGAAAGGATGACGGTTCAAAATAGCATCATCTATTTTTAAAGTTCTTCCAACTCTTCGAACTTCGTCTTTAAATAAAGTATTAAGTGGCTCCACAATTTTAAGTTTCATAAAATCGGGCAAACCACCCACATTGTGGTGACTCTTGATAGTAGCGGATGGTCCTTTTACAGAAATTGATTCAATCACATCAGGATAAATGGTGCCTTGTGCCAGCCATTTCACATCTTCAATGTGTTTCGATTCAGTATCAAATACATCAATAAATATTTTGCCAATTGCCTTGCGTTTTTTTTCCGGGTCGGTAATGCCTGCCAATGCTGCATAAAATAAATCTTTTGCATTTACTCCCTTTACATTTAAGCCCATGTGCATATACGAATCTAACACTTGTTCAAATTCATCTTTGCGAAGCAAACCATTATCAACAAATATGCAATACAGGTTTTTACCAATGGCCTTGTGCAACAACACCGCTGCTACTGAGGAATCTACTCCTCCGCTCAATCCCAACACCACTTTATCGTTGCCTATTTTTTGTTTTAGTTCTTCCACAGTAGTTTCCACAAACGAGTCAGGGGTCCAGCTTTGGTCGCAGCCACAAATGGTAACTACAAAGTTTTTCAATAAAATACTTCCTTCTGAGGTATGATATACTTCGGGATGAAATTGAATGCCAAATGTTTGTTCCCTCGTTTGTTGATAACCTGCAAACTTAACATCGGTGGTGGATGCAATGATTTCGAAATGTTCCGGTATTTTGGTAATAGTATCGGCATGGCTCATCCATACCTGAGAATTGTTTGAAATATTTTTAAAAAGCACATTGTCGTTATTCACAAACGAAAGGTGAGCTCTGCCGTATTCTCTGTGTTTGGAAGGCAACACTTCGCCACCAAATTTATGTGCCATCAGTTGCGCGCCATAACATATACCAAGCAAGGGTAATTTTCCTTTGAAAGCTGACAAATCGGGATTAGGAGCTTGTTCATCTCTGACAGAAAAGGGACTACCCGAAAGGATTACGCCTTTGATATTAGATGTAATTTCAGGAATTTTATTGTAAGGGTGAATTTCGCAGTAAACATTGAGTTCTCTAACTCTTCGGGCGATAAGCTGGGTGTATTGCGACCCGAAATCGAGGATTAAAATGGTTTGTTGCATCGGTGCAAAGATAGGAGAAAAAAGATTTGAAAATTTGATGATTTGAAAATTTGAAAATAAATTGCAACAGATTATTGGACAGACTCAAAAGTAACGGCCGTTTGAATGAAAGTAACAGCAGTTTGAACAAAAGTAACAGTTGTTCGAATGAAAGTAACAGCCGTTTGAATGAAAGTAACAGCCGCTTGAGCAAAAGTAACAGCCGTTTGAACAAAAGTAACAACAGTTTGAACGAAAGTAACAGCCGTTTGAGTGAAAGTAACTTTCATATCTCCGTAACTATTTGACAACCAAACTAAATCATTTTCAGTAGATACAAAAATCCTAAAAACCGAATTGGTTGGGTTGAAAATCACACCTTATATATAAGTATTTAAAAAGCTGGTCCCGATTTATTAGAAAACCACCGTTTTAATCATCAAAAAATCATTCATATAAAACCCCTGCCCAATGTGTAAATCGAAGGAATTTTTGATGGTGAATCCTTGTTTGAAATAAAAATTAACGGCTTTGTAATTCATCCGGTTTACTGCCAGTTCTATGGTTTGGGCTTGGGGAATTTGGTTTAACACATGGTGGAACAACTGTGAGCCTATGCCCTGACGATGCTGGTTTACGAGCACATAAAATTTATTAATAAAATAATTTTTATCGTCTTTGGTATGTATCGAAATGTAACCCACCGGGGCATCATCCAAGTAAGCCAATGTAAATTGGTGCCCTTCCTTCATTTGTTTTAAAAGGGCATCAGGCGAATACATTTGGGTGAGCATGTACTCAATTTGCTCTATGGTTATAATAGCTGGGTAATGTTTTTTCCAGATTACATCTGCCAAATAAGTTATTATTGGGATGTCGTTTTCTGTTGCTTTTATAAATCTTAGTTCCATTCCTAATTATTTACCCAATTTCTAATTATCTCTAACCCATACTCCGATAAAATACTTTCGAGATGAAACTGCACTCCATTTATATCGTACTGTTTGTGGCGTAAAGCCATACAATTACCAAATTCATCAACAGCAGTAATTTCTAATTCTTTGGGCAAATTATTTTTGTCCACCACCCACGAATGATACCGCCCTACATTAAATTTTTTGGGGATATTCTTAAACAAATAATCATCCGCAACAATAGTAATTGGACTAGCCACACCATGAAACACTTGGTTCAGATTAATTAATGAGCCTCCAAAAGTCTCTGCAATTGCTTGTTGTCCGAGGCATACTCCGAAAATACTTTTTGTTTTGTAAAATGTTTTTATCATTTGGGGCATAATGCCAGCATCTTTGGGTAGCCCTGCACCAGGCGAAAGCATTATCTTATCGTAAGGCTCTATATCCGTTATTTCAATTTCATTGTTCCTATATACATCTACCGTTTGGTCGCATACCTGCTCTATGTAATGCACCAAATTGTAAGTAAAACTATCGTAATTATCGAGCAATAGAATTTTCATTTGCGGGGCAATTTCATTAGGCTTTCGAGCTTTGCAGTGCTTGCTTGCCAGTTAAAATTACTAATAACAAAACGATAACCGTTGTAAGCAATTTGTTTTGCTTTTGTTTGATTTTGCAATAGTTCGATAATGGCTACAGCATATTGCTCGGGAGTATCAGCCACCATTATTTGGTTATCGTGTTTGGCTCCTATGGCGTTGTTGGCAAGGGTGGAAGTCACGCAAGGCATCTGCATTGACATTGCTTCAAGCAGTTTGTTTTGCAAGCCAATACTAATTTGCATAGGTGCCACCAGTACTTTCGAAATAGCAAAATTATATCTGATATCGTCAACCCACCCACTCACTTCCACTCTTTCCGATTTCAGAGCTATTACCTTTTTGCTAGGCGATGCACCCGAAATTAATAATCGAGTTGCAGGCAATTTGCTCCATACTAAGGGCATTATTTTATTTACTAAATACTCCACACTTTCCACGTTTGGCGGGTAGTTCATGTTGCCATTAAATAGCAATTCAAATTCTTTATCAAACGGAATAGACTTAAAATACTCTGTATCCACACCATTTGGAATAACCACAATTTTATTTTTATCGGGATGAGGAATCAGATTTTTGTCTTGTTCCGAAATAATAGTTTTGTTGGTAAAAAAAGAAAACACATCGTGTTCATATTTCAAAAGTCTTCGGTATTCCATAGCCAAAAAAGGTTTCATATAAAACTTGTCGGTTGTTTTTCTGCGTTCAATTCCCTTCGAAAACACATCCATATAGTCGAGTGTTTTGGGTATGTTGGGGTATTTTTTTACATATTCGGCAGTGCGAATCAACTGGCAATAAATATGGTCGGGCTGATGTTTTTTAATTATTTCATCCACTTTTTGCTGTGCTTTGCTAAAATAAAAGTAACCTACCTGCAATGGTTTGGAGCTAAACAAAGCACGGACAAGATTAAAGAAAATAGTGAGTTTTGAAAAAGGAACAATAGCAATACCTACGCAATATTTTTTCAGTTCATCCAGTGCACGTGCATCTAATTTCGAATCGTTGAGGGCTAGCAAAACAATCTGATTTTTTTTCGACAATTCTTTGATTTGATTAAACGCACGAAGTTTGTCTCCTTTTTCTAAAGGATACGGAACGCGGGATAAAATGACTAGGAGTTTCAAGTTTGGTTGTTAGTTGTTGGTTGTTGGATGTTGGATGTCAGTTGTCGATAAAACTCTGTTAATTTTTTGCAGATAATAAAATTATCATATTTAGTTTCTGCCAGTATTCGTGCATGGTGTGCCACGTTGTCCGAAAAAGTTTTATCTCCCAAACATTTTGTAAGTGCTGTCACAAATTCATTTTCTGTATTGGCAATCAGCATATTTTTTCCGTTTTCGTATTCTATTCCTTCGGCACCAATGCTTGTAGAAACAATAGTCTTGCCCAATGCCATGCCTTCAATAATTTTTACTCGCATACCACCACCCGAAGTAAGCGGAACCATCATGATTGATTTTGAATTGATGAATTTATGCGAATCTTCTACTTCGCCCAACACCACCACATTTTTCATTTTCAATTGTGTTAGCCAGTCAGGCATGTTTCGTCCGGCAAGGTATAAATTTACATTCGGAAAAATAGCAGGAATTTGTTTCCACACATTTTCCAAAAACCATTTAATACCATCCACATTTGCCATCCAGTCCATGGCACCGATGTGAAACACCGAAGGAAATTCGGTATTCGATTTATCTTCTTGGTATCTGGAAACATCAATTCCAAATGGAATATTAATTATAGGAATTAAGCACCCAAGTTTTAGAAAAGCTGATGCGTCAATATCGGTAATGGTTGCAATGCCATCGTATTTATTCAGCATGGAAAGCTCATACTCTTTCAATCGTTTGGAAAGCAATTTTAAATACCATTTCTTTAGCTGATTAGTGGTAGCTTCTGCCAATCGTTCCCAAATGACATACTCCACATTTTGCGACCGCAACACTATTTTTGCGTTCGAGTGTTTTCGGATGGCATCCAAATAAGGAGCTACCCAAAGGGTTTCCAGATGCACCACATCAAATTTTTCGGCAGTAAGAATTTTTATTAGTTCCTTTTCAAATTCAGTAGTATAAAAACGAATAATATTATACGATTTGTTTGAAAATAAATTCAGGAACGCATCCAATGGTTTCACCGAAGTATTAATAAACACCGATTGAAATGCAGTTTTTTTGCGGTAATCCCTGTCAATATTTTCTTCCTTAATAAAATGTTTAGGAGTATTTACAGCCAATACTTTTACTTGGTTCCCGCATTTAATTAAACCCTCCGTTAATATGTTCATGGCTATACTTCCACCGTCTTTAGGCGGAAAAGGCATTTTACTGCATATCTGTAAAATCTTCATTTCAAGGTCATCTCAATATTAAAAATCAATCCTTGCAAATATAACAATATTGTTTAGCCCTTGGTGGCGTTATAACAAACAACATTCAAAATAATGTTTACTTTTGCCCACCCAAACACCACTATGAGTAACGAAAAATATTTAATCACCGGTTTTTCCGGCTTTGTGAGCAGGCATTTTTTGATTTATCTGGAAGAGAATAAAATTTCTTCAGATGTGTTGGGTATTGATATTAATCAGGCTGATTTCGATTTTTTAAATTTCAAATTTGTAAGCTGTAACTTTCAGAAAACAGATTTATTAAATAAAACGGAAGTCGAAAAAATAATTTCGGAATTCAAACCAAACCATGTGCTGCATTTGGCATCCAATAGCAGTGTGGCAATGAGTTGGAAAAAACCCGTAGAAAGTTTTACTAACAACACTACTATTTTTCTCAACTTAATTGAAACTATTCGTTTGCTCAATATTAATTGCAGGATACTTTCTATTGGGTCGTCAGAAGAATATGGAAATGTGAGTGCCGATGATTTACCATTAAAAGAAGAACATAATCTCCAACCAGTGAGTCCTTATGGTGTGGCTCGTGTTTCGCAGGAAATGTTATCAAAAGTGTATGTAGAGAGTTACGGAATGGATATAGTAATGACCCGGTCGTTCAACCACATTGGCCGTTTTCAGAAAGATATTTTTGTGATACCATCGTTTGCAAAGCAGTTGATAGCTTTGAGCAAAAACAATTCGGAGGTAAAAGAGCTAACCACCGGAGACACTTCCATTATTCGCGATTTTGTTGATGTTAGAGATGTGGTTCATGCTTATTATTTGCTGTTTAAAAAAGGAATTAAAGGACAGCTTTATAATATATGTACCGGCAAAGGAACATCCCTGAACCAGGCAATTCAGATAATGGCTTCCATTTTAAAAATAAAAGTAACTCATCATTCTGATGTTAGTTTGGTGAGACCTAATGACAATAAAATTATTATTGGAAGCAACGAAAAGATAAAGAAAGACACTGGTTGGCAGTCGTCTTACACCATCGAACAGAGCCTCACAGATGTTTTGAACGACTATTCAGAAAAATAAATTAAAGTTAGGAGGTTTTAAATTTTTAGTTTAACGCAAAGTTTTTAACTTATATCGCAAAGTATTTTACAATGTTATTACGAAAATTACATTTGTACTCTAAATTTATTGAAAGTAGGTTTAGATTTGGTTATTGACTTAAAGGGTTTCGCAGCAATGTGGAACCCTTTTTGTTTTCCGCCCTATTTCATTTCCCTTAAGGCTACAACAGCAGGCTCGTATTCGGGAGTTATAGCCATGCAGGCATTAAAATCCTCCACTGCTTTTTTTCTGTTTTTCATTTCCTTATAAACCACTCCTCTTGCATAATACGCCTCCACATATTTAGGTTCAATTGTAATTGCTTCGGTAAATTGCCCGATGGCTTCTTCATTCTTTTTCAATCCCATAAAATAAATAACTCCCATATTGTAATGTGCATATTTATATCTGCCATCCACTTTAAGCAATTCATTATATGCCTCTAGTGCTTTGTTCCAATAGCCTTCGTCCTGTTCATATTTGCCCAAATCGTACCAGGCTTCGGTACTTTTTGGGTTAATTTTAATGGCATTTTTATAATATTGCGAAGCAAGTGGATTGTGTTGAGCTGCACATAATAGTCCAAGTTGAATGTAAGCGTTATAATAAGTCTGGTCCTGCTCCACAGCCGTCTGCATACTTGATATGGCTCTTGCGGTATCGTGTTTTTCTTTAAAATTCATTCCTTTCATAAAATAGGCTTTCGCGTTATATTTATCTATTTTCAAAGCCATATTAATGTAATCAATTGACTTATCGTTTTTCTTAACATATAAATACAACTCTGCCAATTTTAATATAGCCTCCACATTTTTGTCATCCAGTTTGATGCTTTTTTCCAATGCCGATTTTGAATTGCCGGTTTGGTTGGTCATAAAATAGACATTGGAAAGGGTAAGAAAATAATCGGATTGAGAAGAGTCAATACTTATGGCTTTGGTAATATCCTGCATTGCTTCGTTAAAATTATTTTTGTTTAAATAATAATTGGCACGTTTGTTTAAAAGAGTTCCACTGTTTGGATTGGCAAGCAACTGGGTATTTAATTCGCTCAATTGAGCGGGGGTTTTTACAGAAGTTGTGTCCTGTGTTTTTGTTTCATTTTGTTTTTGCTCGTTGTTGCACGATGCAAACATAATAGCTGAAAGCAAGCATCCGATGGTAAAAATGTTTTTTAGTATCATGCGAACAAAAGTATTAATAATAATCAGTATAAAGAAACTCCATTTATTTCATCAACTAACGGTGGCTCTTTGATGCTTACTTTGTTTCTTACAAAGCTGCCGAAGGATTAGGCAAATATAAAGATGCTTTTAACATTCAAAGCAGATATATTTCGTTGAAAGATCCTTTTTTTTCGGCTAAAAATGCTCGGAAACTTACGATTGTTGTTGCAGTAATTGTGGGAGTAAAAAAGTTTGCTTACGATATTTGGGGAGATACCGTGAACACCGCAGCCCGTATGGAACAAACAAGTGTTCATGGAAAAATAAATATCTCCGGTACAACTTACGAATTAGTAAAAAATGATTTTAATTGTATTCACAGAGGAAAAGTAACTGCAAAAAACAAAGGAGAAGTAGATATGTATTTTGTGGAAGGCAAAAAACAAATCTAACATCACTGATTCATCTTCCCTAAAAATACCCATTCTGATTAATTGGTTTTTAACTCAAAATAGACTACTTTAGCCGTCTAATTTAGGGAGTAATGTGTACCATTAACAGGTTCGTCATTAAAATTATCGTTGCGTTTTTATTCGTAATACTTGGTAACCCTTGTATTTATGGGCAAAACAATGCACTTGTTTTAAATGGAGGATTCATAAATATTAAAAACGGCACTTGGGCTAATCCAATTTACTTGGTTGTTAACAAAGGAACCACTGCTGCCATTCAACGAAATAGTGGTCATATTATTTCGGAGCAGGAAGGAAATTTTGTGAATTGGATTACCAACGATGTCACCTCTGCTGCCACTTATGTTTTTCCGTTTGGTTATAGCAATACCGATTATTTGCCGGTTACAGTTTATAAAGGCTCGGTGGGTGTGGGTGCTGGTCATGTTGATAATTCTTCACCCATCATCATATCTACTTGGGGAACTCCTGCCAACAATACTACTTGGGCAAATGCAGTGGCTGGCATGACTGGACTTGCTGGAGCAAATGAAACCAATTCGGTGATCGACCGTTGGTGGCAAATAATTACCAACAACAACGTAACGGCCACTGGAGACTTTACTTACAGAGGTGCTGAGAACACGACTCTTTTTCCAACAGGTCCTTTTGTTGGGCAGCAATGGGATATTCCGTTGCAAGAATGGGTGGTGCCTGGCACAGGAACAGGACCAGGAGTAACCACAGGCACAGCCACTGTTACAGGCATTACACTTACACCAAATGGACTTGCTACCACTACTCCTTACATTCTATCGGCTACTATTTCTCCTCTACCTATTGAATTGATTAGCTTTACTGCCAGTTGCGAAAATTTGAAAACTCACATCCGTTGGACAGATGCTACAGAAACCAATGTAATGAACATTGAATTGCAAAAAAGTATGGATTTGAATACATGGACCACCATTTATGTGGCAATGCCAGCAAACACTAGTACTAACACGAATTACAATTATTTGTATTCAGAAACAGAAACTGCAGAAGTGTATTATCGGTTAAAAACAAACGACAATGATGGTAGTTCGGAACTAAGTGCCATCATTTCGAACCAACCCTGCAACTCAGCAGGCAATAGCATTTCCGCATTTTATTACAACAATTCATTGAATTTGTTTTCTCATTTCGAAGCGGAAGAAGATGTAATTTATACGTTGTACGATGTGCAAGGCAGACAAATAATTGCAGGGCAATACACCGCCAACAAAGGAGAAACAATGACCACCATTCCAATTGCTGAATTAGCCAACGATATATATATTTTAAATGCCTACAGCATTACTACTAATTACAATCAAAAAATAGCAATAGCAAGATGATAAAAAGCTACCTTCTTATTTTCTTTTGTTTGATTTTTGCTTTATCCGCAACATCTCAAAACATTGGAATAAACAGTACCGGTGCGGCACCCAACATGTCCGCAATGTTGGATATAGATGTGTCGGCATTTTCAACAAAACTAGGGTTGTTGATACCAAGAGTAACTGCTGCCGAAAAAACAGCCATGAACCCGCTGCCTTCAGCAGCACAGGGTTTGGTGGTGTATCAAACCGATGGCGTACAAGGATTTTATTACAACACCAGCATCACCACTACTCCTGCATGGAGCTATCTTACCTCTTCTTCCTCTGGCTGGGCAACAGCCGGAAACACTTTAACCGGCACTCTTCCGGCTACTCCAAGCGAATGGATTGGAAGTGTAAATGCGGCTGACTGGGTAATTAAAACCAATAACAGTGAACGAATGCGAGTGAACTCCACAGGCGGAGTGGGGATAAACACTGCGGTGGCCTCAATACTCGATATGTTAAATGTAACAAGTACCACCGGAAGCAAAAATGCGATTGTCGGCTCCATCACTTCGGCTGCTGTTGGCAGTAGTTATTATGGGGTGGGAGGAAATGCAACTAACGGGGCTTACACCTCTTCGAGCGGATTTTTGGGGTATCACAACTCCAGCAATGTCACCTTTGGTGTGTATGGTGCAAGTGGAGATTTAGCAGGTTTGTTTAATGGCAAAGTGGGCATCAACACCGCTCCTTCTGCTATCAATGCAGCTGATTTGGAAATAAGAAATACCGCAGCAGGTGCTACTCCTGCTACCATGATGTTTCGGCAAACCACCAGTCTAGGTGGCTCGGGAGTGGTGATGAACCGTATTGATTTTGGTGATAATCATCAAACTACTGCTCAGGCACAAATATCTATTCTTCGTGGTGCTGCAGGTGGTGCGGGAGATTTGCCTACCGATATTGCTTTTTTGAATACACCTGATGCAAGCACCACTCTTACTGAGCGGATGAGAATTTTATACAATGGTAATGTAGGTATTGGTACTTCTGCACCTGCTGCCACTTTGGATGTTTCGGGAAGTACAAAAACCACTAACTTTCAAATGACCAATGGTGCAACGCTTGGGTATGTATTACAAAGCAATGCTACCGGAAATGCAAGTTGGGTATCGCCTTCGTCTTTCTTTTCGGTGGGTACAGGGTTAAGTTTGTCGGGCATTGTGATAAACAGTGTGTGGACTGTAAATGGAGTAAACATATTTAACAACAACAGCGGTGGTGTGGGTATTGGTACCAATGCGCCTGCCGAAGCACTGCATGTGGTGGGTAACATTCGTGCTTCTTCATTGGCAGGAACAGGAGTTAGAATGGTACAAGCTGATGCCAACGGAACCTTACTGCCGCTTACTGCCGGCACTGCATCTCAAGTATTGCTGGGAACAGGTGTTTGGGGCAGTGTGCCTACCAACAATGCCTGGTCGTTGCTCGGCAATGCAGGTACAACGGTGGGAACCAACTTCATTGGCACAACAGACGCACAACCTTTTATGATTAAAGTAAACAGTCAGAAAGCAGGATACATAGATTATCTGAACACCAATGCCAACACCTACATAGGCTATCAGGCGTTGAATGTAAGCACCGGTACACTCAACACGGTGATGGGGTATCAGGCGGCTTTTTCCAATACTTCCGGCAGCAGTATGGTTGCTATTGGCCAATCTTCTCTTTTTCAAAACACATTTGGAGGTAGCAATACCGCTGTAGGTGCCATGGCTATGTTTAGCAATACTTCTGGCGGAGCCAACACCTCTATGGGTGCAAGTGCGTTGCAAAATAATTTGACAGGTAACTACAGCACTGCCCTTGGTTACAGCTCCGGAAACACTAACAACACAGGTTCTAACAATTTGTATCTTGGTGCATTTTCGGATGCCAGTGCCAACAATTTTTCGAATGCTACTGCTGTTGGAAGTAATGCCATTGTGGGTGGAAGCAATATGTTGGTGCTTGGCGGAACGGGTGCCAATGCTGTGAAAGTTGGTATTGGTTTAACTGTTCCAACCCAAAAATTACACGTTGCCGGTGGTTCTATTTTAACTGATGCGGCTTATGCGGCTTCCACAGTTAGTGTTGCTGCAAATACTGCTGCATTTACCACCGGTGCAGCTGCCACCACTCAGGTAAAAATTACCGACAATGGCTCCGGCACTGCCAACGGGGCTTTTACTTACGGTGCCACTGCCATTGAAGGACAATATTTATGGATTACCAACCTGGATGCACAAAGTGTAACCTTTGCTAGTACTGCTATTCCAACAGCAACTACGATGGGCTTTGTGTATGTAAATGCTGCATGGAGAGCGGTGAGTGCAAATGCTGCTGCTGCTTCCACCGACTGGTCGTTAACCGGAAATGCAGGTACTACTGTAGGTACTAATTTTATTGGTACTACCGATGGTCAGCCTTTAATGATAAAAGTAAATAATCAGAAAGCGGGATATGTGGATTATGCTTCGCTATTCAGCACAGCATTAGGTTATCAGGCACTGAATGTAAATGCGGGAGTTAATAATACTGCATTGGGTTATCAGGCACTTGCTTTAAATACCAGCGGATTTTCGAATGCTGCCATGGGTCATTTTGCACTTGCCTCAAACACTTCCGGTATAGGCAATGCAGCCTTCGGTCAATCGGCAATGTATCTGAATACATCCGGTACTAATAATGCAGCATTTGGACAGGGAGCACTTTATGCCAATATTACAGGAGGAAATAATACTACAGCCGGAGCTGCATCGCTTGCAGCAAACACAACAGGTTCGGATAATACTGTTATGGGTACAAGCGCACTTACAGTTAGCACAACCGCAAGCGGGAATGTAGCATTTGGAACAAATGCACTTACCAGCAGTGTTGCCGGTTCCAATGCTACTGCCATCGGTACGCGCGCTATGCAGTATGCTAACAACACTGCAACGCCATATACCAGTTCCAATGTAGCTGTTGGTTATGAAGCATTGCGGGGTTCTGCTACTGCTTCTGCAAATACCGGCAACCTGAATACGGCAATAGGCTATCAATCGCTTTGGAGCAACACTACAGGAGCACAAAATACTGCCAGCGGCATGCAAGCACTTTATAGCAATACTACCGGAACCAACAACACTGCTAACGGACAAGGCGCACTTTATGCAAATACAACCGGAGCTAATAACACCGCAACAGGTACCGCTTCGCTGGATGCAAACACCACCGGAGCCGACAATACCGCCAATGGTACCAATGCGCTTACTGCCAATACCACCGGAGGCCAAAACACCGGCATTGGTAAAGATGCGCTTGCGGCAAACACAGTGGGTGGAAGTAATTCTGCATTGGGTTATCAGGCATTAATGGCTAACGTTGGTGGTACTAACAATACAGCAGGTGGATACCAATCTTTAAAAACAAACGTTACAGGAGGTAGCAATACCGCTTACGGTTATCAATCCCTCTATTCAAACACAGGAGACAATAATACAGCTATTGGTGTTCAAACATTGTTTCACAACACAGGTCACCGAAATACGGCCATTGGTTTGGGCGCGCTACAAAGTAACATTGCAGGAACTGATAATGTGGCAGTAGGGTATCATGCGCTCAATGGAAACAATATAAATACTAACCAGCAAAACAATGTGGCATTAGGTACAGAGGCTGGTTTTAAAAATCAATCGGGAACTGATAATGTATTTATTGGTAATACTAGTGGTTGGAATAATTTAAGTGGAAGTCATAATTTATTTTTTGGCAATGTAAGTGGCTATAATAATATATCTGGTTATCAAAATTTATTTATGGGAGACAGTGCAGGTTATTCTAATACCCTAGGTTATAATAATATTTTTATGGGTAACGGTGCAGGATATTCTAATGTTGGCACTGCAGCTGGTTTTGGTGCCGAAAATGTTTTTATGGGATTTAATGCAGGCTACAATAATACTACTGGCAGGCAAAATTCATTTATTGGTTTACGAAGCGGTTATAGCAATACTACTGGAAGTTACAATGTGTTCATAGGCAGAGAAAGTGGTGTTTCGAATGTTAACGGAACTTCGAACGTTTTTATTGGGCTTGTTTCAGGTGCTGGAAATGTTAGCGGTGGTCAAAATACCTATGTTGGTCAATTATCAGGAGGCAACAACATATCAGGTTCGAACAATAGTTTTTTTGGAAATAATGCCGGAAGCAGTACAACCACCGGAGGTAATAACACTATGATTGGTGCCAACACTGGTGCAGGTATCGATGCTGGAAACTACAATACCTTTTTAGGTAAAAGTGCCGGTGCAAATGGTGATTATTCAAAATCAATTGCAATTGGATATAATGCTATTGTTGGTGCCAACAGCTCAATGGTTCTTGGAGGCACAGGTGCCGATGCTGTAAATGTTGGCATTGGAACCACCACCCCTGCTGCAAAAATGGATATTGAAGGTACGGGAGGCGGTACAGGTGATGTTGTACAAATTTACAATACAAGTTCCTCTTCTTCTTTTAAAAACACTGTTAACATTGGTGATGAGCGTGTTGGTACATGGGGATTAATTATCGGAAAGAGTGGTGCGGCAACACCTGCAAGTGGTTATCACGGACCTGATGCAGCACACATTATAAATGTACAACCAGGTAATTTAAACCTTGGCACAAGCAATGCAGTTCAAATGTCAATCAACGCTGCTGGCAATGTAGGCATTGGTACCACTGCCCCATCGGCCAAATTAGAAGTATGCGGCAATTTAAAAGTTATTGGTACTATCAATGCTTCGGGCGTTATCAATGCCAGTCAAGCCATTTCGTGCTCATCCGACAGGAGATACAAAAAAAATATTTTACCATTAACAAATGCCTTGAGCAATGTGATGAAACTACAAGGCGTAACCTATAACTTCCGCACCAACGAGTTTCCTGACAAAGGATTTACAGATAGTTTGCAAATTGGGTTGATAGCTCAGGACCTCGAAAAAATATTTCCTCAAATGGTATTTACTGACGAAAAAGGTTTTAAATCCATTGACTATTCTCGCTTAACCCCTGTGTTGGTAGAGGCTTTGAAAGAACAACAAAAAACCATTGACACATTAACCAAAACCAACACCTCCCAAACCGAAAGCATAGAACAACTGCGGGCAGAAGTAAAAGCAATACAAGCTACGCTGAAACAAAACCCATTGACAGAAAAAAAATAAAAAGTCCAAAGTCAGAAAGTCCAAAGTCCAAAGTTAGCAGTGTAACTTTGGACTTTGGACTTTTTGACTTGAAACTAAAAATTATTTGGGCAGACATATTACCACTTCGCCCAACCAGCCTTCCCGCTTTACGTTACAATCCTTTAGGTCCGATATAAAATAAATGATAGGTTCTTTGGATGGTGCTTAGGAATTCAAAACCTGTTGCTGCATTTCTTTCTTTTTTGCTCTTTTAGGGGTTTTGGTCATTAACCACGCATAAATATATCTGTTTGATTTCTATTTATTTATTACTCTTTAGCTCTTATTCTTACTCATTTTGAGCATTTCCCCTTACTTTGGCATCTCATCGACATGAGACGCAAAACCATCGGAGTGCTTTTACATATCATCGCAGTTGACATGCAAAACCATCGGAGTGGTTTTAAAAATCATCGGAGTGATTTGTGAAACCATCGGTGTTGTTTTACATGTCATCGGAGTTGTTTTGCGAAACCATTGGAGTGATTTGTGAAACCATCGGAGTTGTTTTACATGTCATCGGAGTTGATTTGTGAAACCATCGGAACGATTTCTGAAACCATTGGAGTTGTTTTGCGTCTCGTGTCGATGCGTTGCTAAAACAGGTACTTTTCGCCTTTTTATGTGTTATTCCATGAATTTTCTTTTCGCGCAACAAAGGTAAATGAAGGAGTAATATGCTAAATTGGCTTTTGAATAACTGCGTACATAGTAACTATTGATAAAACACAAACGCTATTTAAATAAATTTTTGACAGCAGATTTTTTTTAAATGAAATGTCGAGCTTTTTTGCCGTTGTTCGTCTTCAGCCGTTGTTGGTGTTTTCATCAACAATAAACAATTATTTTTCCTTACATTTGCTGCATCAAACCCCAAAAATAAATCGTTATGAAAAAAAACCTACAACTTCTTTGCATAGCCTTGCTAAGCATCATCAGCATTAATGCCTATTCTCAAAACTTTTATCAACCCATTGTTGGGGGCGATGGAAACGGAAGCGAAACCATAAAAGGAATAGCCGGAATGGGTGGCGAAACAGTGTTTGTAACTGGTGTTTTTACCTCGCCCAGCTTTCAACCCTACACCGGATTACCCACCCTTGCCAACAATGGAGAGTCCAACATATTTGTAGCCGCTTACGCACCACAGGGCAATATGTTATGGGCCAAAGCTCCTATTAACGGCACAGGGCACGATACGGTTTCGGCCATAGTGAAAGACGACATGGGCGATTTATACATTGTCGGATATTTTACAAGTGTTAGTTTGATATTCGATTCATTTACTTTGAACAATGCCGATGTATCAGGCACTACTTACGATATTTTTATTGCAAAATACAGTCACGATGGCAACCTGATATGGGCAAAACGCGAAGGAGGCATAGGAGATGAGATGGCTACCGACATTGCCATTGATGGCTCGGATAATCTGTATATTGCCGGAAATTACACCAGTCCATCTCTTCAGCTCGGCTCTACACCCATAATAAATAATAATGGAGCAGGAAGCGATATTTTTTATGCCCGATACGATACCACCGGAGTAGCCATTTGGGCTTTTGGTGCAGGCAATTTTATGGACGATTATGCCAAAGCAATTGCAGTTGATTGGGCTGGCAATGTTTACGTAACAGGTAGTATCCTAAGCCCGTCAATTACTTTTGGTACTACCACTATCAATAACATCGGTAACGAAAATTTTTACATTGCTGCTTTCGATAATGCAGGAACTTTTCAATGGGCACACGGAGCTGGCACTAACAGCACCGGCACCAACAGAGCTACCGACATAGTGGTGGACCAAAATGGTGATGTGTACCTTACCGGATATTACAACAGCGCCACCCTTACAGGCGATGGTGGCTCGTTTGGACCGTTAAACAACAATAGCATTGCCAACGATTACGATATTTTTACGCTCAAATATCATGCTGATGGAAGCATTGGCTGGGCTCAGTCAGTAGGTTCCAACAGAAATGAATATGCATACGCACTCAGTGTGGACCAATGCGGATATGTGTATGTATGGGGTACGCATTCCAGTGATTTTAATTTTGCTTTCGGAGCTAATTCAGGGATAAATGTTTCGGCAGGTCACAGGGCATTTTTATTATTAAAATACAAAGACAATGGAACACCACTTAACGCCAAAGATTTTTCGGTTGGACACACCCACCCCACTGCTATTTCGGGCGATATTGATGGGAACATTGTAATTGCCGGAAGTTTTGATACTACTACGGTTTACATCAACTCTGCCAATATAAATAACCATGATGCATCAGGCTTAACCTCCGATTATTTTATTACCAAATGGCAAACTACCCCCACCGATATTTATGCCACCGTTATGGATGGCACCACTCCTGTAAATAATGGCTGGGTGTATTTATATGCCAGAAAAGGAGCGTATGGCTCGCTGGATTATGGCAAACTAAAAAGATTAGATTCGGTACATTTGATGGGAACCAACATTGCACATTTTGCAGGGGTGCTCAACCTTAATTATTGTGTCATCGCAAAAGCCGACACCCTGCTTTACCCTAACCTCATCCCTACTTACAACGATAATAAATACCTGTGGGACGAAGTAATTACCTGGGCACACACTTGCAATGCCAACGATTCGGTAACCATCAACATGATGCACGATAGCCTTGTGGTGGGAGCTCCGGGTAAAGTAAACGGATATGTTACCAAAACCGACTACTACGGCATTGGTGCTTCGGGTGTATATAACGGCAGCATGAACCGTGACATAGAAGCACAAGGAGACCCGGTGCCTGATGCAACTATACGAATACGCCACAACCCGGGCGGTGGAGCTATGGCTACCACTCCTACCGATGTTAATGGTATGTATGCCTTCGACAATCTCCCTCCGGGCGATTACACGGTAATGGTGGACATGCCGGGATTGGGACGAGATTTATCCTACGACATTTCCATTACTTCGCTCGATACTCTTTTTAATCTTTTGAATTATTGTGTTGATTCTGATTATGTGCAGCTTTGCAATTTTTCGGTAAACGTGCCTGCACACCACAACAATAACCAGGAAATAACCATTACTCCTAATCCGGCAACAAATGAGTTCAAAGTTTCAAGTTCAAAGTTACAAGTTAGTGAAATTAGGATATATAATGTTTTAGGCGAAATTATTCACCAATCAACAATCAACAATCAACAATCAACAATTGACGTTTCTCATTTTGAAGATGGAATTTATTTTGTGGAGATAACAGATGCAAACAAAAATAGGGTGAATAAAAAGTTGGTGATTAGTCATTAGCTTATAGGCAATAGGCAATAGTGAATAGGCAATAGGCAATAGCGAATAGGCAATAGGCAATAGCGAATAGGCAACAGTCAAAAGTCCAAAGTTACAATGTTAACTTTGGACTTTGGACTTTTTAACTTTGGACTATCAACCAACTATTTTTCTACATTTGTTGCCTAAAAGCCCTTTTCAGTTTATGAAAAAAACAATTGTTCTCTTTTTCCTATTTGCTATTGCCTATTCGCTATTGCCTTGTTTTTCCCAAAATCAGCATAAAATAGATAGTTTAGAAAACGAAATAAAAAAACTTACTTCGACAGGCTCAACAACCGATACAACTATTGCCAAACTCTACAACAAAATAAGCGGAATGTACTGGGGCAACAACCCTGCAAAAGCAATGCAAAATGCACAAAAATGTTTGGATGTTTCCCAAAAAATAGATTATAAAAAAGGAATGGCGTGGGCTTATACCAGCATGGGTGTTATTAATGAAGACAAAGGCAATTACCCTATTGCACTCACTTTTTATGTTAAAGCATTAAAAATTTCGGAACTTATCAACGATAAAAAAGGAATAGCATCGGGCCATGGCAACATTGGCAACATTTATAATTACCAAGGCGATTACCCGAATGCCATCACCCAATATCACCAAGCATTGAAAATATATACCGAAACAAACGACCAAAGTAGCATTGCCAATCAGTATTCCAACTTAGGAAGTATTTATTTTAAACAAAGTAATTATTCAGATGCTTACGACAATCTTTTGAAATCACTGGAATACATGGAAAAAACTGGGGATAAATTTGGCATTGCCGATTCATATTTTAATATAGGTAACATTTTTATGGTTCAGAAAAAACTGAAAGATGCATTATCCAACTTCACCAGTGCTTTAAAAATATATGAGCAGGTAAATGATAAAACAGGAACATCTCTTTGTAATAGTGCAATTGGAGGAATATATTTTGAACAAGGCAATTATGAAGATGCACTTAAAAATTATTCCAAAAGTTTAATTTCTTACAAAGAAACAGGTGACAAAAATGGGATTTCATCTTCTTATTTCAGCATGGGTAAAGTGTTTTCCAAATCGGGCGATTATGCTGCTGCAAAATTAAATTTAAATTTTTCGTTAATCATCCGTTTGGAAATAGGCGACAAACGGGGGGCTTCGCAATGTTACAATTACATGGCAACTGTAAACAAATTGCAGGGCAATTATAAAGATGCAATAATAAATGCCAACAAAGCACTGGCACTGGCACAGGAAATAGGCTCTAAAGATTTGATAAAAGATGCTTACAGCAACCTGTTAGACATTAATTCCAAGACAGGAAACTACAAAGATGCGTTTGATTATCAAACCATGTATCACGCCATGAACGATTCTATTTACAACGATGAAACCAAAAATAAACTCACCGAATTAAAACTAAATTACGAATACAAACAAAAAGAAACCATTGCCAAAGCCGAGCAGGAAAAAAAAGATGTGTTGGCACGCGAAGAAATTCAACGCCAGAAAAACCTTCGTAATTCATTGTTTGGCGGCTTCGCCTTGATGATAGTGTTGGCAGGAGTTAGTTTCAGAAGTTACCGCAGAAAACAAAAAGACAATTTAATCATCACCAAACAAAAAGAACTGGTGGAAGATAAAAACAAGGAAATCACCAAATCCATCGAATACGCCCTGCGCATTCAATCCGCCATCCTCCCCCCTACCCGACTCATCAAACAACATTTCCCTGAATCGTTCATTGTTTACAAACCCAAAGATATTGTGGCAGGAGATTTTTATTGGATGGAAGAACTAAATTCCAAATTTCAAATTTCAAATTCTGAGCAACAATCTGAAATTTCAAATCTGAAATCTGAAATCATTTTACTTGCTGCCTGCGATTGCACCGGTCATGGTGTGCCGGGGGCAATGGTTTCGGTGGTATGTCACAATGCACTCAACAGAGCAGTACGTGAGTTTGGATTAACAAAACCATCTGATATATTGGATAAAACAGAAGATATAGTAGTAGAAAATTTTTCGAAATCGGAAGATAATATTCAGGATGGAATGGATATTTCGATGGTATGCCTCACCCCTACCCTCTCCAAAGGAGAGGGAGCTGGGAGCTTCCAACTACAATATGCCGGAGCGAACAATGCGCTATGGATAGTGCGCAAGACTCCCCTCTCCTTTGGAGAGGGGTCGGGGGTGAGGCTTGAAGAAACCAAAGCCGACAAACAACCCATTGGCAAAAACGAAAATAGTTTTCCATTTACCAATCATACCTTTGAGTTAAATCAAGGCGATTCGTTTTATTTGTTCACCGATGGCTATGCCGACCAGTTTGGAGGAGAGAGTGGAGAAAAAAAATTAACACGTAAAAAATTTAAAGAGCTGATTTTATCCATTCAGAACAAAACCATGCAAGAACAAGGCATAGCGTTGGATACATTTATTACCAATTACCGCAAACAAGTAGAGCAGATAGATGATATTCTGGTAATGGGTGTTCGGATATAGGTGCGGGGATTGCCCCTGCCCGCTTGCTCCTGCCAGATTAATTATGAATTATAAATTACAAATGAACAAAAAATTACTAAAAATCACCCTTGTTATAATTTCAATAACCGCATCAGCATTTGTTGTGGTACAGTCGCGCCAGCAATTGCGCGAACAACAACTCGAACTGTTCACCGAATTTTACGGACTCATGGACACTTATTTTGTGGACACCGTGCACCTGCCCGACCTCATGAAACGCACCATGAACAAGACCCTTGCCGAGTTGGATAGATATTCGAAATACTACGATGTGGAAGAAACCATTAAACGGAAAAACGACTGGCAGGGAATATTATATGCCGGAATTGGAAGCGGAGTTATAAAAACCGACAGCGGTGTGGTTATTACTTATCCGTATAACGATATGCCGGCAATGGCTGCAGGGCTGCGAACAGGAGATTTGATAATGAAAATAAATTGGAAAAACATGGTAAAACAACCACTGGATACAGTGGTGAAATATTTGAAAGGAAAAGAAGGAGACAGTTTGCACATTACCATCAAACGCCCCTATTCAGGCACATTTAAAGTAGGCATGGTTCGCAAAAAAGTAGTGGATAAGGCAGTACCCATTTATTTTATAGAGCATGACAGCACGGGTTATATTAAAGTCAATCATTTTTTATTTGGCTCGGCAAGCGCACTTAAATATGCCTTTTCGGAACTAAGTGCAATGGGCATGAAAAAATTAATCCTCGACCTGAGAGGAAATATCGGTGGCTCGGTGGAAGAAACGGCAACAGCTCTGAGTGCATTTTTACCAATCAATTCGCTAGTTTGCCATATAAAACTGAAAGACTCGACACAAAATTATTCGAACCTAACCCTTGAACAGCCCACCAACACTACCATGCCTATAGTAGTGCTCACTGATAGAAAAACAATTTCTTCAGGCGAAATATTTGCAGGATGCCTGAAAGACCAAGGCAGAGCCATCATCATTGGCGACAGAACGTATGGAAAAGGATTTGTGCAGGGAACACATTTTTTAAAAAATGGTTCCAGTTTATATATCACAAAAGCACGCTATTATACTCCTTCTGGTAATTTTATTGGAGATAAAGGAGTGGAACCACAAATTGTTGCAAAAACATCCGACAGCATTCCTCCTCATTTACTTGCCATTATTAATTCAAGTGTGATAACCAATTACTGCATCAAACAACGAAGCACAGCAAAAAACGAATCGTCCACCATTGATAAAAACACATACAACGATTTTGTTTCGTTTTATCTGTCAACAATTTCAACTGTTAAATTGCCAGAAGAATCAACCCTTTCGCAACTTCAACAGTATTCATCAATCAAAGAGTTGAAAAATGAAATTGATGCAAGAAAAAAATCGTTGACAACGGTTTATAAAAAAGAAATTGAAATTGAATTACAGAAAGAATTATTAAGACAGCGTTACCAATACACCACCGCTGGCAAAATAGAATTCGAACATTCGGTGATGTATGATTTTTTGGTGGAGAAAAAGTTTATCAGTCATAAATCGAAATAACAATGAAGTCGTTTTCTTAATCAAACTTTATTTATTTTTGCATTAACATTAAAACTGCCCGCAATGAAAAAATCAATTACACTTATTTTATTATTCCTTTCAGTGCCAATAATTAATGCACAAAATACTTTTCAGAAATTATATTCTCCTGTAGGAGGAAGCGCTGAATGTTTCGGCTCTTACCAGTTGCAGGACGGTGGATATATTTTTACAGGAATAGTAACAAACGGCACTGATAAAGTATTTATGAGCCGCACCAATTGCGAAGGAACTGTTATCTGGAGCAAGAGTTATAACAACAGCAGCACAGTTGGAAACATTTCACAACGGGCTATACATCTCGCACATGGCGGATTTTGTTTGGCAGCAAGTATTGGTTCGTTTGGTTCGTATAATATTTTAATTGTCAAAACAGATAATAACGGAAATACCATCTGGCAAAAAATAATGCAGGGGAGTGGTGATGATGTGGTGAATAGCGTTATTGAAACCCGCTCAGGAGATATTGTACTTGCAGGTCATACCAGTTCGTTCGGGCAGGATGCAGGCTCAGCTTATACAGATGTGTACATTGCCAAAATAGATTCGAACGGTGTGTATCAATGGGGAAGGGCTATCGGCACAGCTGCAAATACAGACCAGGCTTTTGATATTTACGAAACCCACGACAGTAGCCTGATTGCAACAGGAAGATATATTGAACAAGGAACATTTTATTCTTTTTTGTTAAAGATGGATGAATCAGGGATGGTAAATTATTTGAGGGCTTACGGAGATACCAATCAATACAGTTGCGGATATGGAATAATAGAGGCGGCAGGTGGAGGATATGCAATTACTGGTTCAACCACCATTATGAAAGCAAGTTATCAAAGTTATTGTGATGAATTTATTATCAAAACCAACACAAATGGAGATACTGTCTGGTCCCGCACCTATCATGGCAATAATCCGGATGGTAGCGAAAATGCCAGTTCCATAATGGAAGTTGGAAATGGATTTGTGGTGGCGGTTGCAACAATGTCATATCCCACTGTTGGTTTTGTCCCCAACAAACATGTGGTATTAAAAACAGATCTGTCAGGCAATATGAATATGGTCAGGTCTTATAACAATGGTGGTTCTCACTATCCGTACATTACCAAACCCGCTGATGGTGTAGGTATTTTGCTTTCCGGATTTACAACCAATTATTCTTCCTCTACTTTTAAACCCATTATTATCCGCACGGATAATAGCTATGATAGTGGATGTAATCAAACTGATTTACTGAGTCAGACGGTAATGGAATATCCTCCATTCCAGTTTAGAACGCCAAACTTTGTAGTAGCAAGTGGAGGAAGTTTGATTAACTCTACTATTTCTGCAAATCTTATCTGGACCGATTCCGTTATCTGTGCTCATATTGTTGATTCGTGTACTATTTCACATCTCAGCATTGTGGAAAATAAAAACAAGGCAAACGGAAAAGTGTATTTTAATTCTTCTTCTGATGAAATAATTCTTGAAGGATTTGAAAGAGATATTAACTCAGTAGAAGTATATGATTATTCAGGACGTTTAATTATTTCTCAAAATAATCTGAACCCGATTAATGTAGCCAAATTAAATGTTACTTCTGTTTATTTTGTGGTTGTTAAATCAGCAAAAGAAACAACGTCATATAAAGTGTTTGTTGGAAATTAGAAGAGTTTACTCTTTGATTAATTCCGTTGTTATCTTAGCAGAAAGCAAACACAGTGGGATACTTGGTCCGGGATGCACACTGCCACCGCAGAAATAAAGGTTATTTATTTTCTTGGAGAAATTTGGATGGCGCATAAAAGCAGCAAACTTATTATTGGAAGCGTTTCCATAAATAGCACCAAATGCGCTGGAAGTTCGTTGTTCTACCAAACGAGGGTCAAGTATCATTTCACATTCAATTAAAGGGCGAACATCTGTTTTCAAAATTCTCGATATTTTTTTTATCATATTCTCTCTCGCCTCTTCCACCAGTTTATCCCAATCCTGCCCCGAATTATTTGGAACATTAATCATCGTAAACCAATTTTCGCAACCTGCAGGAGCATCCGTTGGTGCGTGTTTGGATGTAATGTTGATGTAAATGGTCGGGTCGTGATAAATAGATTTTTTTTCGGTGATGCAATTAAATTCTTCCTCATAATTATCACTAAACAAAATATTGTGCAATCCCAATTGTTTGAAATCGTGTTTTATTCCCCAATAAAAAATTACCGCTGATGAAGATTTAGGTTGTGATAATGTTTTATCAGGTTTGGCTTCGTTAGGCATCAGATTTTTGTAAGTGTTATACACATCCGAATTGCAAATTATTTTATCGAAATGATACTTATTCGAATCTGTTTTTATACCTATTGCTTTTTTATTCTCAACAATTATTTGCCTTACAGGCGAAGAAAATTTAAAAATAACACCTATATCTTTAGCAAGCAGAACAAGCGATTGAGTGATGCTATAAATTCCACCAATGGGATAATAAGCCCCTTCCATAATTTCGAGATGAGGAATAACATTGAGTGTGGCAGTTGCCAAATAGGGGCTCGAACCATTATAAGTAGCATACCGATTAAATATCTGAGTAAGCTTTTTATCTGTAAAAGCCTTTTGATTGGCTTCGTTCATCGTTTCAAATGCACCAATCTTTCCAAAGTTTAAAATTCCTTTTAGCATTGCTTTGGTAAAATAGTTTTTGAATTTGTGCAACGAATTATGCAAAAATACTTCTTCCGTTAAATGATATACTTCCTCTGTATGGTCAAGGTATTTCAAAATAGTTTCTTCCGAATCCTTTGTCTTTTCAGCCATTTGGCGAGCATATTCTTTTTTGCCATGATACGAATCGAGAACTGTTCCATCTTCAAAAAAATACCTATAAACAGGATTTAGATGGATGTAATTAAAATAATCGCGGGGATTTTTGCCGGACAATAAAAACAAATCATCTACATAATGAGGCATGGTGAACACCGAAGGACCAAAATCGAAACGATAACCCTTATTACTTTCCTGCGATAATTTGCCGCCTGCAAAACTGTTTGTTTCAAATACGGTAACATCATATCCCTTATTTCGCATGCGAATAGCAGCGGCTATCCCGGCAATGCCGGAACCAATTATTGCACAAGTTTTATTGTTTTCGTTTGTCATCTTTATTTTTCATTGCCAAAAATAATTGAAATAATTGAAGCAAATTGAAAAGTTGACTTATATCATTACTGCTTTATACAAAACAAAACTTTGGATATATGCAATAAAGACTTATTTTTGCGCTCCTTTTCAAAAAAGGCAAAGTAAAAAGAAACAGAAATGATATACATAGGAGCAAAAGAATTAAAGCTGGAAGATTTTAATAAGATTATCTATGAGGGCGAAAAGATTGAACTGGATGAAGCAGCACTTAATAAAGTGAGTGAGAGCCATGAGTTCCTAAAAGAATTTTCGAAAGATAAACTGATTTACGGTATTAACACAGGTTTTGGGCCAATGGCTCAGTATAAAATATCGAACGAAAACCAATTGGATTTGCAATACAATCTTATTCGCAGCCATTGTGCGGGAGCAGGAAAAAGACTTTCGGATAAAGATGTAAAATCAACAATGATATGCCGCTTGAGTTCATTGATGCAAGGGTTTTCGGGCATTCATCCTGAAGTAGTTATTTTATTAAAGGACTTAATTAATAAAGACGTTTATCCCCAAATATTTGAGCATGGAGGAGTTGGCGCAAGTGGTGATTTAGTGCAGTTAGCACATCTTGCTTTAAATTTAATTGGTGAAGGAGAAGTAACATTCAAAGGCGAACTTCGACCAACGGTTGATGTTTACAAGGAATTGGGATTGGCTCCCATTACAGTGAGATTAAGGGAAGGACTGGCATTGATAAACGGAACCAGCATTATGACTGGCATTTCAATGGTTAATCTTTCTCACTCCAAACAACTTGTTAACTGGAGCGTTTCGGCTTCAATGATGATTATTGAGTTAGTAGAATCTTACAGTGACCATTTTTCAAAAGAATTACATAAAGTAAAACCTCATATCGGGCAACGTTCTGTTGCACATGCAATGGATAACGCTATGAAGGACAGTAAACTGATTCGCAAACGCGAAGACCATCTCTTTAATGCAAAAATGACAGCCGTTGAAGTGTTTCAGGATAAAGTTCAGGAATATTATTCCATTCGCTGTGTTCCACAGATATTAGGTCCTGTATGGGATACTGTGACTTATACTCAAACTGTTTTGCAAAACGAAGTGAACAGTGTGAACGATAACCCGATTATTGATAAAGAAAATAATAATGTGTTTCATGGTGGCAATTTTCATGGCGACTATGTGGCGTTGGAGATGGATAAACTGAAAATTGCAATCACTAAATTAACCATGCTGGCTGAGCGGCAACTTAACTTTTTGATGAATGACAAATTGAACGGGAAGCTTCCACCATTTGTAAATCTTGGTGTCCTTGGTTTAAACCTTGGAATGCAAGCGGCACAATTTACGGCTACTTCTACCACTGCCGAAAATCAAATGTTATCCAACCCCATGTATATTCACAGCATCCCAAACAATAACGATAATCAGGATATTGTAAGTATGGGAACCAATGCAGCCTTAATTTGTAGTAAAGTAATTGAAAATGCTTATCAGGTATTGGCAATTGAACTATTAAGTGTTGTTCAGGCGGTGGATGCTTTAAAATTTGAAAGTAAACTATCTACCCAATCCCAAATTATTTACAAGCAAATTCGTGGATTAAAAGCACGATTTGAAGCAGATAGTATTTTGTATAAAGATTTAGAAAAAATTAAAATTTATTTGCAGGAAAATAATCCAAACATAATATAAAAAAAATGAAATACGCATTAGTAACAGGAGGTTCAAGAGGTATCGGTCGCGCAATATGTGTGAAACTAGCAGAAATGGGATATTATGTAATTATTAATTACACGTCCAAAAAAGAAGAGGCTGAAAACACTCTCGCATCTGTTCGTGAAAAAGGAAGTGACGGTGAGGTAATGAAATTCAACGTGGCTGACCAAGCTGAAGTGGAAGCCTCGATAGGTGTTTGGCTCGATAAAAATCCGGATAAATATATTGAAGTACTTGTGAACAATGCCGGAATTCGTAAAGATCAATTGCTAATGTGGATGAGCAACGATGAATGGAACTCTGTTTTAGGAGTTAATCTGGGAGGTTTTTTCAATGTTACCCGCTTAATTATTAAAGGGATGTTGGTAAAGAAATATGGTCGTGTGGTAAACGTAGTTTCATTAAGCGGATTAAAAGGTTTGCCGGGACAAACCAACTATTCTGCTTCCAAAGCAGGAGTTATAGGTGCTACCAAAGCATTATCGCAAGAAGTTGGAAGAAGGGGAATAACTGTAAATGCAGTTGCTCCAGGCTTTATTAAAACAGAAATGACAGAGGATTTCAATGAGAAGGATTTCAAACAATTAATTCCAATGGCTCGATTTGGAACTTCAGAAGAAGTGGCTGAAGTGGTTGGTTTCTTAGCTTCCGAAAAATCATCTTACGTTACCGGACAAGTGATTTCGGTAAACGGCGGCTTGTATAGCTAATCAAATTTCTCTCTTTTCTTATTTTATTGATTTATACATTTTTTACTAATTTATACATTGAATTGTATCCGTAGCATCACTGATTTTGTAAAATCCTTAAAAATCAGGCAACCTTACTTAAAAAAAAAATTTTATCTTTGCCCTCCTTTTTATTAAAAAGCATAAATGAACAATAGAGTAGTGATAACAGGTTTGGGTATTTGGAGCTGTCTGGGAACCAACTTGGACGAAGTAAAGAACTCTTTATATACCGGCAAATCAGGTATTGGAATGGATCCTGAACGAAAGTTATGGGGTTATCGTTCCGGTTTAACTGGAATTGTTGAAAAACCACAATTAAAAGGAATTTTGGACCGGAGAGCAAGAATAGGTCTTTCGGAAGAAGCCGAATATGCCTATATGGCTACTTTAGAGGCTATGAAAAATGCCAAAATGGAAATTGATTGGGTTGAAAAAAACGAAGTTGGTATTCTTTATGGAAACGACAGTTCGGCAAAAGCGGTGAGCGAAGCAATCGATACCATCCGTTTGAAAAAAGATACCACCTTGTTAGGCTCCGGCTCTATATTTCAATCGATGAATTGTACCGTAACCATGAACCTTTCTACGATATTTAAACTCAAAGGAATTAATTTTACAATTAGTGCCGCTTGTGCAAGTGGTTCTCATGCCTTAGGCTTAGGTTATTTAATGATAAAATGGGGATTGCAAAAACATATTATTTGTGGAGGAGCACAAGAGGTAAATCCCTTTGCTTTTGGTAGCTTTGATGGATTAAGTGCATTTTCAATAAGAGAAGATGAACCCATGAAAGCTTCTCGTCCATTTGATAAAAATAGAGATGGTTTGATTCCAAGTGGTGGAGCAGCTACGTTAATTCTCGAAAGTTACGAATCAGCTATGGAACGTGGTGCACCCATATTGGCAGAAGTAATTGGTTATGGCTTTTCGTCCAACGGTGAACATATTTCCAATTCAAGTGTAGATGGACAAATTCGTTCATTAAATATGGCATTGAATGATGCAAATTTAAAAGCAGCTGATGTGGATTATATAAACGCACATGCCACTTCTACTCCTGGTGGAGATTATGCCGAAGCTCAAGCTATAGATGCTGTATTTGGTGGATGTAAAACGATGGTAAGTTCAACCAAATCAATGACTGGACACGAATGCTGGATGGCAGGCGCAAGCGAAATTGTATATTCCACCCTTATGATGCAAAATAATTTTATTGCACCTAATATAAACTTTGAAGAAGGTGATGACGCATCTTCAAAATTAAATATCGTTACAAAGACCACCGAAAAGAATATTGATGTATTTTTGTCCAACTCTTTTGGATTTGGAGGAACAAATTCATCTTTAATAATAAAAAAAATTAAGTAATAATAAATTAACAACCAAAATGACACACGAAGAAATTATAGAGAGAATTAATGGGTTTTTAGTTGAAGAATTTGAAGTGGATGCCGAAAAGATTGTACCGGATGCTAATCTTCGCGAAACATTGGAACTGGATAGTCTTGATTATGTGGATTTAGTGGTGATTATGGAAAGTAATTTTGGTTTTAAAGTGGTTGCCGAAGATTTCATTAACATCCATACTTTTCAAGATTTCTACGATTATGTAAATCGCAAAGTAGAAGAGAAAAAGACTGCTGTTCCTGAGAGTTAATAGTCAACAGGCAATTGGCAATAGAGAACTGTATTCTACAAATAACTATTCACTATTAACTATTCGCTGAAAAATGTCCAAGTGGGAAGGAAAGTCGAAGGGAACTATATTAGGACATAAAATATTTTTTTTTATTTTAAATCATTTAGGGCTTAAGCTGGCGTACATTGTACTAAGGTTTGTAGCCCTTTATTATTTCCTGTTTGCGCACAAATCAAACAAAAATATTTACTTCTTTTTTCATAATGTTTTAAAATATAAGCGAACTACTGCTTATTTGAAAATCTACAAAAACTACTACATTTTCGGGCAAACTATTTTGGATAAAGTGGCATTGCTTGCCGGAGTTAAAACAAAATTTACCATTGACCACGAAGGAGGAAAAAATTTGGATAAGATGGCAGAAATGGGCAAAGGTGGAATTTTGATTAGTGCTCACATTGGCAACTGGGAAATTGCGGGGCAGTTATTAAATCGATTGGATACTACCTTTAATATTTTAATGTATGAAAACGAAAGAGAAAAACTAAAAGAGTATATGCAGGAAGTAGAGATAAAAAAGAACGTGAAAATTATTGCTATTAAAGATGGGGAAATGGGACATTTAATTGAACTGCACAATGCTTTTAGTAATAACGAACTGGTAGTGATGCACGGTGACCGTTTCCGTGAAAATGCAATTACAACAGAAGCTACTTTTCTCGGCAAAACTGCTACCTTTCCTGCAGGACCATTTATAATGGCTGCAAAATTTGGTGTACCTCTTTCTGTTGTCTTTGCAGTAAAAGAAACAAGTACCCATTATCACTTTTTTGCCACCGACCCTATTGAAGTAAAACGAACCCGCACCGAAGAACAAACCAATGCTGCAGTTAAGGAGTTGTTAGGAAAGTACATTACTGAGTTCGAAAAGATGGTGTATCGCTATCCTGAGCAATGGTTTAATTATTATGCGTTCTGGAAAGAACAGGGTTAGTACATTGGTCATTAGTCATTGGTTTATTAGTCAGGAAGCAAGAACCAATGACTAATGGCTAATGACAAGTGAACTATATTTTCCGTTCCATCATCATTATTTTTACTTTCAAAACTATTGCTACTGTTAAACTATCTGTTATCTCACCTGTTTCCACTAACCTGTATAATTCATCAAAATGAATTTTTTTGCAAACCAGTTCTTCTTCGTCTTCAGGCTGGGCTTTTCCAAAGGTTAAATCCTGGGCAATGTATAGAATACAATATTCATCACTTGCCGAATTACTTAAATACATCTCCTGTACTTTAGTCCATTTGCCTGCTGTAATTCCTGTTTCTTCAAGCAATTCCCTCTTTGCTGATTCGATTGGCTCAACGTCCCTTTTTCCTCCTCCTTCCGGTATTTCCCACGAATATTGATTTATCGGGTAACGATACTGTCCCACAATCCATGTGTTATAATCTTTATCCAATGGTAAAATTCCAATTGCTAAGTTTTTAAAATGAACAACGGAGTAAGTACCTGGGTTTCCGTTTGGGTTCAATACATCATGTTTTGTGAGTCCTATCCATGGTGAGTCATAAACTTTTTCTGATTTTAAGGTGGTCCAGGGATTTTTATTTTCGTTAACTTCCATTGTTTAATATTTTTTGCGAAGATAAAAAGAATAGATTTGCACAAATAATAATTGATAATTGAAAATGGATAAATGACAATATTCGATAACAATAAAACAATTTAGAAATTTAACAATATGGAAAAATTCGCAATAGCAATTCACGGTGGAGCAGGTACTATTCTCAGGAGTTCGATGACAGCCGAAAAAGAAATGAGTTATAAAAATGGTTTGAAAGATGCCCTTGGTGCAGGAGAAAAAATATTATCATCAGGTGGAACTTCGTTGGATGCTGTGGAAGCTGCAATCATCAGTTTGGAAAACAATCCGTTGTTTAATGCAGGCCGAGGTGCTGTATTTACCAACGAAGGGAAAAATGAAATGGATGCCAGCATCATGGAAGGAAACACACTGATGGCGGGTGCTGTGACAGGAGTAAAAAATATTAAGAATCCGATTACGTTGGCAAAAACAGTGATGCAACAATCAGAACATGTGTTTTTATCAGGCTTAGGTGCAATGGAATTTGCAGAAAAAATGAAACTGGAGTTTGCACCTGACGAATACTTTTTTGTTCAGCAACGATACGACCAATTGTTGCAAGCCAAAGAAACCGACAGCATTATTCTTGACCATACAGAAACAAAAATTTCGGGCAAAGATAAAACAGGCACTGTGGGTTGTGTTGCATTGGATGTTCATGGAAACCTTGCCGCAGGAACATCAACTGGAGGTATGACCAATAAAAAATTTGGACGTGTGGGCGATAGCCCCATGATTGGTGCGGGAACGTATGCTAACAACAACACTTGTGCAATCTCTTGCACAGGGCATGGAGAATATTTTATTCGTGCCGTGGTGGCTTACGATATTTCGTGTTTGATGGAATACAAAGGGCTTACGCTGAAACAAGCCTGCGATTTTGTGGTAAACAAAAAATTGGTAACCTTTGGTGGTGAAGGTGGCTTGATAGCTTTAGACGCTAAAGGCAATATCGAACTTCCTTTTAATTCAGAAGGAATGTATCGTGCCAGTTTGAAATCGCAGGAAGAATTATTTATAGGAATTTATAAAGACTAATTTTTCGAAATTCCTAAGAAACAAAATACATATCAATTTCCCCCTTATTCTTAGTCTCAATCTTTCCACGATAAGAACAAGTAAATTTATCCTTTACCAATTCATACGTACTGCCGGAGATATTTACTTTCCCTGCTTCTCCACTGCTTTCCATACGGCTGGCTGTATTAACGGTATCGCCCCATATATCGTAAGCAAATTTTCGTATACCTACTATTCCTGCTACCACAGGGCCTGTGTTAATTCCTATTCTTATTTCAAATGGAAGTTCTCCTTTACTCAATTTTTCTTTGTTATGATTATCCATGAAGTCACGAATTTCAATAGCAGCTTTTACAGTGTCTTCGGCATGGGTTTTACTGGCAACCGGCAATCCTCCGGCACACATGTAGGAATCTCCAATTGTCTTTATCTTTTCTATTCCATACTTGTGGATAATGTCATCAAAGGCTTTAAAACAAGTATGTATTTCTTCCACTAACTGCTCCGGAGTCATATTCTCACTTATATGAGTGAAACCTTTAAAATCAGTAAACATAACCGTTGCTTAAGTAAAACTTTTTGCTTTGGAAGTTCCAGTATCTTTCAATTCTTCGGCCACCTCAGATGGCAGAATGTTTAAAAGCAAATCATCGCTTCGTTTTTTTTCCCTTTCTACTTCTTTCTTTTTCAGCAACGAGTTCCGAAGTTCGTATCACCACAGTTTCTTCCAACTTTTCCTTATCCCTTCTAAGTGTATTGGTCCTCCATCTGTAGGTTATATATAAAATGCTGATGGAAAGTATAAAATATAAAAGGTATGCCAACCATGTTCGGTACCAAGGAGGTAATACTTTAAATATATATATTACAGGTTCACACCAAATCCCGTTTGGTCCCTGAGCTTTTACTTTAAAGGTATATCCGTACCAGTACGGATGTTTAAATCATAGAAATTACATTTCAATGTGATTTTTCATTGAGCTTACATAGCTTACCTTTTTCAACATTCATTATTTAATAAAACGTTTCAATTTTTTGTTTTGAAAAAATAATTTCGTTTTAAATTTACCCTAGCAAAATTTAACTCCTTAAACAATGCCAAATTTTTCTTATAAAATAAGTACCATCAACTCGAATGGTAAAATTTCGTGGGGTCATTCAAAAAAAAACAAAACCGGAAAATTGGTTCGCCAAAAAGTAATTCATCAGCTTTCGGAAGTAAAACGAATAAAATCTGAAATAGATAGCGGAAAAGCTATGGTTGTTGAAATCAATAAATATGTCAATCCCCAGCTTTCAATGTTTTCGAAACAAAATTTTATGGTCAATTATATTTGTAGGTGTAGCTATTTGCAGTTGGACAATGTGGAAACGGATATAATGTTACTATTTTGGAACGAAGTAAAAGAAGAAAATCTGGCTAAAGAAAGAAACATTACTGCCCAACGATTGGAGGTGATAATAAAGAGTATTTTCTACAAATTGGGAGTAAATTCATTGTTTCAGGCAAATTTTATTATCGAAAACTTTTAGATTTGTACCCACCCATTTGGCCTGTTTCGCCTTTGTTTATTGAAACACAGTTTTAGAACAGGGTACAAAAATTCCTAAAAATTGCCTCAAAAATCTTTCTTTCTTTGCGCCAGCAAATTTAAGTCGTTCTAATATGTTTTGAAAAAAGGTTTCCCGAAAAAGTGAATGCCATTCCGAACAGTCGGAATTCAGTTCCCGAAAAAGTGAATGCCATTCCGAACAGTCAGAATTGAGTTCTCGAAAAAGTGAATACAATTCCGAACAGTCGGAATCGAGTTCCCGAAAAAGTGAATGCCATTCCGAACAGTCGGAATCGAGTTCCCGAAAAAGTGAATACAATTCCGAACAGTCGGAATCGAGTTCCCGAAAAAGAGAAACATTTTTAAACATAGAAGAATTAAAATAAATTAAACAATAAACTAAATATCAATTAATTAACAACAAATCCAAAAACACATGACACAACTTTTCAAGTACTTCATTATTCTATTTATGAATAAAAACATCAGCCGACAGTTATTAAAAGACTTTACTGCCGACCACATTGCCCGATTAACAACCAACAATCCGGGCGGGGTTTTTACTACCATCCTTACAAACATCACGGCAGCTTATACCAGTTATTTTGGTGATTTGGATGCTGAAGCATTAAAACAACGTTTGCAAGAAGGAAAAACCATTGCAATGGACAAAGCACACGTTGCATTAACAACTTTAATCAGCAAAAATGCAGGGTTGATTAGCTATAAATATGGAGATGGTTCCGAAATTTATGAGCAGTTTTATCCTCAAGGAGTAACTAAATTTTCGGAAGACGACCTGCCTACGTTAGAAACAGATGCTGCGGCTTACAAAGAAGTGTTGGCTTTGCATGCAGCCGATTTTGATGCTGGCTTTGTAACCGAATATAACGATACTTTTCAGGCTTATAAAGATGCACGTGAGGCGCAACACATTGCTTTTGGTGCTGTGGCAGGCGAGCGAAACGATATTATAAATACCAGAGCCGGTGTTTGCCGACAATTAACAATTAACCTGCTTACCATTGCTCTTCAATTTATTGGTGACGAAGCTAAAGCAGATGTTTATTTTGACCAAGGGATGATTAATGCTGCATTTGCTGAGTCCGAATCGAAAGTAGGTAACGAAATTACACCAGAGCAAACTCAAAATTGTTTTGATAACACTGCATCAAACGAAACAAATTATAAAACTACTGTATCGGGCGAAGGCACTGTGTATGTTGGTTTTGCTGATGCCGACAATACTCCGATAACTGCATTAACCGGAAAACCGGTTGACCAAAGTGCTCCAAAAATTTACTCTGCAGGTGTGTTGGGATATACTCCTGGTGTAAAAAAATATTTAAACATCACCAGTGCAGCAGGCATCACCATTAGCTTTGTGGTGGAACGAGTAACGCTATAATTAGGAATTAAGAATTAGGAATTAAAAACTTAAAGCCGTTGTTGGTGTTTTCACCAACAACTCCCCAAAAAACTCCCGCTCTTGAAAAAGGGCGGGAGTTTTTTTTGCTCCAAACTTGCGCAAAGCGAATTCGGAGGAATTAATCTCCCGATTTAATTCCTCCTCTTTTTTTAACCGGGAGCCCTGCTTTTAAAACTGCTGCATTCCAGCTTCCAAATCGTTTGTAAAATAGGGTAAAAGAAAATTTTCCATTTTCTGAATAAATTCTCAAACTGAATTTATTTATTCCTACTAATGCAGCTACACTTTTTAAATCATCCAATAGTTCATCGTCAGTAGAGTTCATCATCCGATTGGTGTTTATTTGGTTCATTTCCAATTCCGCTTTGCTCATAGCTTTTGACCAGCTTCCAAATCTATACACCATTGTACTGGGACAGAAATTTCCCAGTTTGGTATAATTATTAGAAGTTAATAGTTGAGGGCTTACCATCTTTGCAACTCTTTTCAAATCGGCTAATAACAGGTGTTCAGGAGTAGGGTGAATTGGTTTCAATTTCATTGATATCAGGGCTTTATTCCATGTTCCAAAAGCCAATTTATAATGATACATTTTATATTTTCCGTGTAATAAATAATCACTCTTAGTTAAGTTTTTTACTTTCAGATAGTCCGCCACTTTTTTTAAATCTTTTAGTAAATCGCTTTTGGTAATTACCTCTTTAAATTCAAGTCCCGCTGCAATCACAGCATTTTTCCACGAACCAAATCTATAATATGTTATGGAATAGCTATATTTTCCATGTTTTTTATAATCATCTATTATAATGTATTTAGTCCCGATTCTAGTAGAAACAGAAATCAGGTCAGCAATAATATCTTCCTTAGAGATGTGTATTGCCAAAGTTTTTACGTCAGCTAATTTTTCTGCTTTTGTCCAACTGGTAAAAGCGGATTCAATTTCTTTTAAATTAAATTTTCCAATAGCAAGATATTTATACCTTAGTACCATCTTACTACCAATTAATTTCGAAACCCTGTTTATATCAGCTAATATCTGAGTTTTCGTAAATTCAGAATAATCATAATCCTTCCTCCATAGCAATGGTTTCCATGTTCCAAAACTTTTGTCAATATGTTTTCTTAAAAACAAACCATTATAAAAATAATTTTTTTTCCTTTTTTTTTTTATTCCTTCAATGGAATGAACAGGCTCTGCGCCCTCATCCAGCAGATGTTTTAGTTGCCTTACTTTATAATCTGTTGCTATAGCTTTTACCTCATTCCAGTTTGTGAAGTAATTTAATATATAATCAATGGTAAATATTCCTGCCAAATAATAGTTGCTATACTTCATAGAAAGCGTATCACTATTACCCGATACTCTTATTATATCAAAAACGATATCATTTCTGATAATTGTTTTACATAAATCGGTTTGGTTGTTATTCATGTTATTCTTAAAAATGTATTATTTCAGAAAACAATAATAAGAAAAATAATGTAAAACAAAACAGGCAACTAACTTTTGATTTTTAAACTTAGAACTAATATTCAGCCGTATCGTCCGTTTCAGAAATATTCATTTCATCTAGTTTCACTTTTTTTCTTCGTTCGTTCAAATTTATTTTATCACTTATGGGATAAAATTTTTGCATACCATTTACCATTTAAAGCCGTTGTTGGTGTTTTCACCAACAACTCCCCAAAAAACTCCCGCTCTTGAAAAAGGGCGGGAGTTTTTTTGTTTATTTTTGTGTCGAATAAAAAAATAAAACCAATGTGCTATACCACCTCTATTCAAAAATCACAAGAAGATTTGGAAAAGCGTTTTAAACGAATGGCAGAGCGCGATTTAAAATTAAAACTAAAATTATCGCTTTATAATATTGGATTCGCTTTTCCCGAAAACCCTGTAATTACGAATGATAAGCCCGAAGTAATTTCGTTGTTAAGTTGGGGATTGATGCCTGCATGGGCAAAAGACAGAACATTTAGAAAAAACCTATTGAACGCAAAAATAGAAACCATAAAAGAATTGCCATCGTTTCGAAACGCAGTAAAAAAAAGGTGTCTGGTGCTGGTGGATGGTTTTTACGAATGGAAATGGATGGATGCTAAAGGCAAACAGAAAGAAAAATATCACATTACTTTGCCTAACCACGAAGCCTTTGCTATGGCTGGTATATGGAGCGAATGGGTGGATAAGCAAACAGGAGAAATCTTGAAAACCTATACCATTGTTACCACGCAAGCCAACGAACTAATGAGTGAAATACACAATACTAAAAAAAGAATGCCTGTGATACTTACACCCGAAAACGAGGAAAAATGGCTATCGGGCAGCGAGGTGGACGATTTTAAAAAACCGGAAGTGGAATTGAAAGCAGAGCTGATGGAATAGAATAACAATGAACTAATCCTCTACTCCATTCTCCTGCAACCAGTTTTCAAGCACCACCAAATGCCATATTCGCGACCAAGTAACGCGGGGATTATCTTGAAGAAAAGCTTTCCACAATTTTAAAACACCTTGCTCGTTAAACAAATTTCGCTGGGCAAGCGAATGAATTTTACTTTCGCAAAACGATTTCAATTCGTTTTTCATCCATTGTTTCCAAGGGAAAGTGAAACCCATCTTAGGGCGGTTCACAATTTCGGGAGGCAACAAATCGCCTAAACTATCAACCAGTAATTTTTTAGGGGTTGTTGGATTTTTAAATTTATCGGGTACTCCCATCACATATTCCACCAACGTATAATCAATAAAAGGCACACGCACTTCCAGCGCATGCGCCATGCTCATTTGGTCGGCATCGCCCAGCAAAACGTTTTGCATGTACGTTGAAATTTCAGCACAGGAAGTTTCTGAAATTTGAAATTTGAAATCTGAAATTTGGAATTCTTTAATAATTTCGGATACTCTATTAGCAGGCAACTCTCCCCTATTCGCTATTCGCTGTTCGCTATTCACTATCTGCAGAATTTGATTATCCATCAACACCTGCCGTGATATTGGATAGAACGAATTAAAATTTATTTTGTTTTGTTTCAATAGCTCCGCAATTTTTTCGGTAGCCATGGTTTTATTGGTTGATGATAAGAGGTTCCCTCCTGCTCTACGCAAAAACAAAGGCAGCGCGTTGAGCCAATTTTTTCTATTTAATTCCAATGCACGTTTAAACACATCATACCCGGCAAACAATTCGTCACCACCCAAACCAGAAAGAGCCATAGTAATCCCAGCTTCTTTAGTAGCTTTCGATACAATGTACGTATTTGGTCCGTCACCGCTGGGGTGGTCCATTGCTTTTAATGCATAAGGCAATTGCTCTATAAAATCAGCGGGTTTCAAAACAATTTCGTGATGGTCGGTATTAAATTTTTTAGCAATTAGTTGAGCATACTTTGCTTCCGAAAATTCACTTTCGTCAAATGTCACCGAAAATGTTTTCACTTTTTCGGTTGATACTTTACTCATCAACCCCACAATGGCACTCGAATCAATTCCACCCGAAAGAAAAGCACCAAACGGAACGTCAGCAATCAAACGCCTTTCCACAGCCTTTGTCAACAGTGCGTTTACATCTTTGCAAACTTCAGTATATGTTTTTCCTTTTGCCAGTTCCGAATTATTTTTGGAAACACTCCAGTAATTTTTTATCCGGAGTTCACCATTTTTCATTTCAATAAAATGACCGGGCATCAACATCTTCAATCCTTTCACAATTGTGTTGGGTGCATGCACTGTTTGATAACGGAGGTAATCAATCAGGCTATTATTATCTATTTTTTTAGGCAGCAATTCGCTCGAAAGCAATGCACGCATTTCGGAAGAGAACGCAAACACACCTTCGGTATAGCAGTAATACAAAGGCTTTATGCCCAGTCGGTCTCTGGCAATAAATAATTCTTTAGTTTCTGTATCCCAAATTGCAAAAGCAAACATACCGTTAAAGTGGTTCACACAATCAGCCCCCCATCTAACATAAGATGCAATAATTACTTCGGTATCGGTATTGGTTTGAAATAAATAAGCTTGTTGTCCTGAGCCTGAAACCACACGCTGCAATTCAAATTTCAACTCTTTGAAATTATACAACTCTCCATTATACACAATTTGATAACGCCCGTCATACGAGGTCATGGGTTGATGTCCGGCAGCCGAAAGGTCAATAATAGAAAGCCTTCGGTGACCCAATGCAATTTTATCATCCACAAAAGTTCCTTCATCATTTGGTCCGCGATGGCGCAAAGCAAAATTCATTGCTGCAATTTTTTTTGCAGCAATGCTTTTATCCGCTAAACCAAGAATACCGTTAATTCCACACATGCCTTAAATCAACAACTCTATTTTGAGTTGTTCCTTTTTATTTTTTTGAATTGATTATTCATTTTTATAAACTTCCATATACTAGGAGTGGTGTACGAAACACCATTACCTTGTAGTTTTGCAACAGAATTATATTGAGCAAAATTTTCAAGTACATTAACTAATGCTTTTGCCGAAGCATCATACAATTTAGCAATAGTAGCCGAAACGGTTTCTCCGAGCGTGTTTTTAATTTCAATATTAATTTTTTCTTGATACAAAATTGCACCGGTATCAATATGCTCATCAATTTTATGAATCGTAAAACCAGTAGTAGTAGAGCCATTGTACAATTGCCAAATAACGCTTTGTGCATTCTGATAATCAGGCAGCACTTCGTGATGAATGTTCAACATACCAAATGACGGAATAGAAAATATTCGTTTTGCAATATATCCATTGCCCAAACTCAAACCAATATCAGCATTTGCTTCGCGAAAACAGTTTTCCGTTTCTTTGCAATTAATCGAAGGAGTTGATTTTAGAGAGATGCCATTAGCAACACAGACTGCTTTCAAATCAATAAAGGTGGTATGTTGTTTAATATCTTCATCAAACCATTTCCGCATCCGTATTCCGTTTATCGCACCTAAAACACCGATGCTCAGTATTTTTTTTAGCTTTTTTTTATATAGCTTGTTTTTATTTGCAACCAATCCTTCACTCACCACCACCATCTTTATTTCTATTGATTTACTTTTCAATAAAAATGGCAAATGATGAGCAAGTGTACCATTCATAGAGCTGGTGAGGATAACCACTTTCATTGCTTAATAAGGAAATAAATTAGTTGACACATTTGCTTTTTTTGAATTGTTGGCAATGAAATATAAAATATGATTCATGTTCCAATCCAACACCACATGATCCCTTCGAATACAAAATTTTTCAGGAAGTAAAACAGTATCCTGCTTAATATGACAACCTCTTTCGGCAGTAGCACAGGAAGTGAAACCTGCATCGAATACTGCTTTTCTACCTATCTCATTAAAATTAAAAAATCTGCCGTAAGGAAAAGCAAAATGAGCAACACCACCACATTTAATTTTCAATATTTCAAAAGTTTGACGCATGTCTTCGTCTATTTCTGTATGAGTTGATTTAGCAATATCAATATGATTCATGGTATGTGAACCAATTTCATGACCTGCATTTTGTAAAGTTTCCACGTCTTTCCAAGATAAAAATTCAACCGGAGGAAAATTTAATTTTTCTTTACAATGTTTTTTTATCACACTAAAATCGGTTTCACCAATCAAACCAGGATTGATAAAAAAACAGGCACTTGCATTGTATTTCCTTAGTGCTTCCATAGCAAGCAAGTTGCTTTTAAAACCATCATCCGAACTGATGGATATATAAGGCTTATCCACGGTTCCTGTCAAAATTTTATTTACAGCATCGCTGTAAGAAAGAAAAGTATGATGTTTACTTAAAGTAGAAAGTAGGTTTTCGAAATTTTGCAATTCATCTTTAAATATGTGATGTATGTATAAAAACTGAACTCTGGGCTTCAATAAATATTTTTCAATTCCTGCTATTCCATTTTTTAATGATAAGCCCGATAATGCCATATTTCGAAGCAAAGAGCGAATGGCAAAAGGTTGTAGTGCCTTTACTTCTTTGTAAGAATCTGTATATTTTATAGAGATTGAGTTTTCCACTTTCAATTATTTCAACACACTTAAAATTGTATCTGTCCATTTCTTAGGAGTTATTGTCAATGCTTTTTTAGCACTGATTTCGCCCATCTTAAAAAGTTCTTCAGCATTCATTTTCATAATTTTTTTTAACACCTGCTTCAATTCAATTACATTTCCGGCATTAAAAACAAATCCATTTTTTCCGTCCTCCACAAAAGCAACTCTTGCTCCTGTTTCGTTGCTGCACACTAAAGGGAATCCTGCTGCAGCAAACTCGTGCAAGACTACTCCCCAAGGTTCGAACCTGCTGGGCAAAACAAATACGCCAGTTTGGCTAATGTGTTTTTCCATTTCCTCAGGTTGCACAAAACCAAAATGCTTTATTTTCGGATGAACAATTGGTTCAATGTCACCTACACCAAGGCACCATAATTCCCATTCATTTGATTGCTCGTTTTGCAATTCAGTAAATGCCTGCCATAAATCTTTTATTCCTTTAAACTCATAATAGCGACCAGTAAAAATAAACCTTTTCGGGAAATTATTTTTCTTTGCTTCCTTGTTTTGCAAATATTGTTTCCGAAACAAATCAACATCAGCAGTATAATATCCAGACAAAATATTTTCTTTTTTAAAACCCAATCGCTTAGCAAACTCAGCCTGTAAGCTACCAGGTATGAAAGCATGTGTGTAGTGATTTAAAACCGTAAACGGACTTAAAAAAGTAGCCAATCGTTGTTTCAATGTCCCTTTCCATTGATTGTCAATAATTACTATTACTGGAATTCTATTTCTGAACAGTTTGCAGATTTTGGTGTATTCCTTATCAATCCAGCCACTACAGCAAATAATATCAGGAGAAATTGTTTGTATTAATTCTTCTAACTCATTAGAATTATAGGAATTTCTGTTGTACAAAAAAACAGAATCAGGGAATTTGAATTGAAAGGGAGCTTCTTTATTTACAGCCCACCTGACCAAATGTACCTCCATAATTTCTCTGGTAACCAACTCATTTAAACATGCAATAAAGTAACCTGCAGGCTCAGTATAAAGAAAAACTATTTTTTTCTTCTCCATCTTTTTCTGATAAAAGTAAAGCTAAAGATTAAAATCAGGCAGAAGAAAAAACCAAACCAAAACACATAATTTATCAGTATTTGTTTGGTTAAATAAGGAAGCAATCTAAAATTGAAAGACTGTTCGGGAGCAGTTGTTTTATTCCAGTAATCAATATTGTAATTTTCTATTGGTTCCAAATGTTGACCTGTTAGTGATATACCTTTCATTGAAACAGCACCATTATTTATGATTATTTGAAGTATTGCATCTCTAGGTAAATCACGGATAGCAGTCTGCATAAACGTTACATTTGTTTCTTCCTCTTTGTCATAAAAAAAAGATGCAGGTGCCATTCCACCCATCGATCCCGAAAGCCAGAACACATTTTTGATTTTAGAAATTTTTTGTAGTAATGGTTTTATGTCCTCAGTAAAATTATTGCTCCCGATTGCTGTTCGTGTGTTATCGCTGAATAGCTTATTATATTTATTAATCCTTTCTGCCCAAATGGGACGATGAGAGAAAATAAAAACATTTTTTATTTCACTACCCAAAGCAGTATCCATTGCATTTGAAAATAATTTTAGTTGTTCGTTTTTTATGCTACCATCATTCACTTCTGTATTAAGCACAATAAACAATTCTGAGTGGTGAGAAAAGCAAAAAAAAGTTTTGCCGTATAGGTTTTCGTACAAATTGCCTGTCAAATCATGGTTTCCAACGGCATTGAATAATGGTATTTTTAATTTATTGAACAAATTATTTTTGTAATGATTGATATAAGTATCGTTCACATCAATAAACATATCGCCCAAACTCATCAAAAACAAAGGTTGAATAGCATTAAGTGAATCAATATTTGCTAACAAAGTGGCAGCTGGAAAAGTGGAAGCATTGGTGGAAGCACCATGAAAATGACCACTTACAACAAAAGAATAATCTTTCAACGAGTCTTTAATAGCCAAATGATTGAAAGGAGAAGTTACTTGAGAAGACAAGTTATTCATCAGGACCATTAATCCAAAACAAATTAAAATAAATCTATTTTTATTTTTTCTTTTCACCTTTAATAATATTTTCAACATCACTTACTTCTTCTTCAATTTCTTTTCCATCAATAATAATGGTTGATTTTTTTTCTTTCAAATATTTTGTCTTCACATCAGAAAAAACCAATTTTTTAATTTTGATGGTTGGATGTCCGCCTCCCGGTTTATTTTTATAAGCAACCACCCCATATTGAGAAGCTGTAATTGTTACATTTTCTAAATCAATATTCGAGGCATCTTCAGCGGAGATAGCAATGTTTGCATTTTTTATTCTCACATCATCACCTATTATTTGAGCTCCTACCTTTATATTGAAAGCTTTGTTGTTTGAACCATTAACATAAATAGATTTAATATTTATTTTCGACATAGAAATATCTAAAGCATTCTCGTTGCACTTTTCAAATACTGAATTGGTGACAGTTCCCTCCGAAAAATCTGCATCTAAAGCATCATCATGCATCTTATGAAACAAACATGAATTGAAAGCAAAGTTAGAGCGAATTAAATTTATAGCATCCTCTGCTTTGCAATTATAGAAACTACAATAATTAAGCTCAACAGGAGATTCATAAAAAGTGATTGCACCTGTTCGAGCCCATTGTTCATCTCTTACTTTCGGGAAATTTTTAAACGTCACATAATTAAATTTTGATTTAGGTGCATTAATAAATTCTATACCTTCAGATGTTGAATCGCTTGATTCGATAACAATTTGTGACTCCTCATTCCCAGAAAAAACAAAAGTGGAATAGGAAATTACTTTTGCATTATTTTTCAAATCTAACGAAACATCACTACTGGCAAATACTTTATAGCCGGAAGGAATAATTAAATCGGAGCTTATCACCTGCTTCCCCTTTTTAATAAAAATAGTTTTATTCGCTTCGTCAATTTGTAAAAAAGAAAAATCATTGATATTTCCTTTTTTGTTTTTTAAATCATCCGTAATAAATTCGTTATCAGTATGAGGATAACTGAAAACAACTGCTTCTATCAATTTTGTGGAACCAAGAATAGAATAATTAACTTTCAGAGAATTACTCAACGAATCGCTCCATTTAAAATTTGGTGGCATAACAAAATCAACGTTTTTATAATTAACATATTGATTCCTTTGTTGTGCAGGAAGTATAACAGTTGTAGCTGGATATGCTTTAACATTCCCAATTGACATCGATTTTATTTCTACAGGTAAGGATTCTATTTCCCCAATTTGCAAGTGAATGGTATTGTTTGAAACACAATTAAAATAAGCATGAATAGCTTTAGGTGTATTCAAAACCCTTTTAATCATGTTTTGATTTCTGTAATATCCTTCTTTCTCAAATCGTTTGTAAGGAAATTCCTTATTGAGAATTTTTAGGTTTTCAATTAATTCAGAATGATCAGAATTAAAAAAATTGTTGAGATAGGAAGGTTCTGAAACCCGCTCTAATGCTTTAATATATAAATTAAAAAATTTAGGATTACTAAAAATAGCAGTATGCCAATCTTCAAAATTTTCAATTGCACTGTCTAATTGAACATACCTGTAACTACCTGTGATTCCACGCGCATGCAAATCGGTAAAACTTTCATACGCTATTGGTTCCAGTTTGCCCGAAACAGGATTATAATAATATTTAATATCGCTCCAATCCATACTGTGCTCCCCTCCCACCAAGTCAATAATTGCATGAAATTTTGCCATTCGTTCGATGTCGAACACCTGCTCAACTGTAAGTTTTTTATTTCGCAATCCTTCTACCAATGCCATCGCTTTCAAAAAATAATTTCTTTGAGTGGAATCAGCAAGCACAGCATCTTCACTGTAAGATTCCTCGTAAGCGGAATAGTAAGTAGCAAATTCATCAACTGATGACTGGTGTTTCATCATACTGTATCTGTTCACCCAATATAAATCAGGATTAAAACGAATAATAGGAGCATTAATTCGATTGTTATTTTCAATCAATTCTTTATTGAAATTTTCTTCTACTGCATAAATTCCCCAATCTCGACCATTAACTGTAACATCAATAAATTTATAACGTAAAGCGATAATATCTTCACGTTTCATCAATTGATGGTAAATCCATTCATAAACATAACCACGGGTACCAGGATGTTGTATAGAAAACCGTTTCATCCCCATAAACGAATCTTTATCCTTTATTTTTATTCTGAACGACCATTTGTTATCCTGTAAATGGTCAGTCATGTGTCCTTTCAAACGAAGTTTAACTTTCATTTTTTTTCCGTTGTACTCCAAAGTTGCCGGCACATAATCTCCATCAATATTATTGATGATAACATTTCGTTCCAATGCCCTCTCTCTGTTCTTTTCCAGAAATTTATAATCTTTGTCTTTTATTTCGATAGAAATTTTTTCTGGGTGAGCATCCATTCCGCTCCAGTAATTGGAAGAAATTATCTTTACAAAATCCCAAACACCACCATACCCTTTGGTTTGGAGAATTTTAGAAGCATAACGATTTCCAACAAATACCACGGTCAGAGCAACTAAAAGAAAAACAAACCAAAACCTATTTTTGTTTTTTTTAATTCCTGTTTTACTTTTCCTTTTTATCTCCTGCTGTTCTATTTGCATTGAATGATTTAAAATAAATACAAATTACTTTGTTGCGACCACAAGTTGAGGCAGTTCCTGTTCTCTTTCATAAAAATCCGAATCATTAAGAAGGGTAATAATCATTAATAAAATAATCATTTGAGGATTCAATGAACCAATGAATAATCCTTCGAAAGCAGCTGAAAATAATACAGCATACATTATTGAAAATGCAAGTCGGTTAAGTTTAATGGCACGAATAAACACGAGGAAAAAGGATCGAAAATAAATGAGCAAACCCACCAAACCAAAATCCATCCATAAAGAAAGATAGGAACTGTGGACACCTCCCTGTGTACCCAATTTACTAAGTAAGTGATAATTGGCTCTCATTGTAAACTCATCATAACCAAATCCTCTACCGATAAAAAAATTGTTTTGAATCTTAGCCCATGCAAATTGCCAAGCAATTGCCCGACCACTTAATTCCTGTAACGTATTTAATCGGAAAAATGATTCCAATCCAAATTCCTTAATAAGAATAGGAATATAATCTGAAATTAAAATATTAATAAAAAATAAGATGACAGAAAAAATGAATCCTAGAAAAGAAGACTTTTTAAATATTTTTTCAAAAACAACTAGAATAACAACACTTAAAATTGCATTACGGGAATTAGATAAAAAAACCGAAAAAACAATAACAGAATAGATGAAGATCTTTTGCCGGTTCGAAAACAAATCTTCAAAAATATCATTAAGTGTAAAAAATAAAGTAAACAGCAAAAATGCAAACAATCCCAAACCATTAGGGTTTCCAAATACACCCGTAAATCTATGAATCAAAGCAATGTAAGCATAATCTCGTTTTACAAAATACAAGACAAAACCCGCAAGCAAAATGGTTACACCAAAATAAATTATGCTTCTGAAAACAAATTCTTTTCCATCCCTATAAAATTTGCTCATAAATGTAGGAATTAGAACCACCATTAGGATATAGGAAAATGTTTTTTGAAAACCAATGAAAAGAGATGGCGAAAAAAACAAACAGAGAATGGCAATTAAAAAGAACGGTATAAAGACTCTATATAGATTATTAAGAGGAGCAAATTCCTCAAAATCTAAAACCACAAACCCTGCCAACACTACCAAATAGACAATCTTAATGTTTTTGGCAAAATGAAGCGCGGGGACTAAACTGTCGGAAAGAATAAGAATGAAAAAAAAGCCAATGAGCAACTCTTCCCACATTCCTTTGTTGCGCATAAGAAATAATGTAAATGGCAGAACGACAAAAATTGCCGGACCAGCATACATACCCACCACCAACCAGACACTTAAAATAATATAAAACTGAACGTTTTTAACGTAATATTCTAACACAAGTAATTATTTTTTTGTTTTCAAAGATACAGTAAAATCGAAATTTCAGGTTATTTAATAATAGTAATTTTATTTGCTCCCGATAATTTAAAAAAGCTATTCAATTGTTCCACCTGAATTGCAGGGCGTTTTGTTGCAAAGTCTCTTAAACCAATTACATTATCTTTCCATTTCGAATACGAACCCATTGCCCTCCATCTGTTGATATTTTCTTCCATTTCAGGACTAAAGATGGCTTCAAATTGATTTATCTTTTGAATCACTTTATCTTTGTTATAAGTAGTGTTTAGTCTCTGTTGAAATGCCAAAATAAATTTAGTTTCAAATAATTTGCTTTGAAGCAAACCCGAAAAAATAATTCCTACGCTTCCGGTAGTTTTTGCTTTGTTTAATAAATTCATTTGATAAGCATCGGCCCCGGTAAAACCAAAACCATAATCAGTATCGTAAAGCATCCACCTCCATCTTCCATCTCTGTTTTTTGCTGAATCAACTCCCTTAGGACTAGTTTTGTATCGCCAAAATTTTACATTGTTATTGGGCCAATCGCTGTTGCAGTAATAAACATTGGTAATTACAAAATCTATGAAGTTATCTATATCCATTTGGTTCTTTACCTTTTCGTAATTTTCGTTAATACTAAAATCATTTGCTTTGATAAAAGCAAGCAACTCTTTAAAATCACTTCCATCGCGCTTTTTCCCGTAATACACATTCCCCGACATTTCTAAAATTATAATACTATCGGTGCTGATTTTATATTTTTGGGAAATGTAATTTTCATCAAACCGCTCGCAAAGCGCATGTATTCCCCAATACTCTCCATTAATAAATACAATTGCAGGGCGGTTATTCTGTGTATCCATTTTAGAATCCCACATTAGCGATTGCATAAAAGCATCTCTAAACATGGTTTTATCCCAATCGTTTCCTGAGTTTCGCAAAATAAATGATTTATACGAAGTAACTTCACTGGTCGGAAAGAGTTTGTAGTTTAATGCATCCAAACCATATTCGCTTCTAAAATTAATTCGCAACGACTTTTGAGCATACCCCCTTGTTGCATTACCGTTTATTCTAATGCCAGCATTAGATGCAAAACCAGACTGAGTATTGTTGTCAAAAAACTCAACAAATACAGGTCGTTCGGCATTGTTTCCACGTTTCAAATAATTAGAGGGATATTTCCACCAAGGCAAATCAAGTGGTATTTCCTTTTTTAAATAATCCCTTTTATCATCATAATTTTTTCCCAACACATATATTCCATTCTTATAGCCAAACATATCATCCGGATTTATGGTAATTGCAACAACCGGAAAACTATAGCGTTTGGCCCCTTTTTTATCTACAAAATAAGTTCTAATAAATTCTTTACTCTTTTTGTTATCATCAGTAACAGCAATGGCACGAACAACAGTACCTTTAAAAACATTGCCAACTGGTGGTTTCCATCGCGGTGATGTTGGAATGTTTGATAAATTATTTGATTCCTCTGTTTTGTTAATAATAATAATTGGCTTGTTATAAACACTAGATTTTAATGATGGTTCTGACCCATCGAGTGTATAATAAATTTTGCAGTTAAAATTGTTTGTTATTAATTTCAAATCAAAGGCATCGGTATAAAATCCACCTTTGGCATCCGTTTCGGGAGCATTCAGTTGTGCATCAAAAACCAAATCGGGGTATTCTTTTTTGCTTTCGCCTGCATATTTTACACTAAAAAAAAGGGAAATAATTCCAACAACACCCGCACCCACTATTACCAATTTTATTGATAATGGTGAGCTTTTTTTGGGTTGTAAAATTGGCTGCATTAGTTCAATACTCTTTCCAGTCCTTGCAGGTATTTAGAGCTTTTGGTGATGGAAAAGGGGAAGTGATTAATAACTAATTTCGCATCGGCTTCCATTGCCGCTTCGTATTTTATTTCCATTACTGTGGAGTTGTAATCAACCGATTTTGCTGCAAATGTATTTCCAAGAATGCCTACTCTATAAAAAGTCATGCGATGGTCAATAGTGGCACGGTAGTTTTTATCGGCCGACAAAAAATACTTGCGAGTATAAGAGTTGAGTAACGATGGTTTTAACGACACCAGTTGGTTTTTAATATGTTTGGGCAATGCCTCAATATTCAGCATTTTACTAATTTCTGACAATGAAAAATCAGCATTTAATTTAAAGGAATTTAATTGGTACGATTCTTTTGTTCCCAACAATCCACTTTTAATTTTAAACTCCAACACAGGTTTTTCAATTTCACCAAATGTACTACCATACCAACGAATGCGCACCTTTTGCCTTTCGGGTGAACCTTCCACATTGTCGTAATAGTTTGTAAAATCAAGAGAATCGAAATACAAATTGTTTACCACTCGCTCGTAATACACTTCCGAAAAACAAGCAGGATGAAATTTTAATACCTGCTCCACATCTCTGAAAGAATAGTCGGTAATCATAAATTTACGCTCGTATCGCATGATGAATTACAAATTACAGATTTCAGATTTCAAATTAAAAATCGCGTGTGTTATCCATAAATGAAATGGAAACTGAGGGATGTATGTTTTTTATGGCTCCTTTTGCAGCTTCCAGCTTTTCAAAATTATCGAACTCTACAAAAAAGGAAGCTTCGATGCTTGCTGCATTTTCGTCTGTTCGTTTCAATTTTATTCCGGTGCAATGCTTTTTCAGCATTTCTAATATGTCCTTTAAATTAACAGTTGCCGGTTGGTTGCTCGAAATGGTTAAATACAAATTTTGCGATTCGATAGATTTATTATACTTGTTGGAAAACCAGATAACGGTAACAAAACCTACAAAAGCAATAACCGTGAGCACTGCCAGTCCTGCCCCGCAGCCCAAACCAATGGAGATAGTAAGAAACAAATACGTAAGTTCTTCGGGCTCTTTAATTGCCGAACGAAAACGAACAATGGACAAAGCTCCCACCAAACCTAATGATAAAGCAAGTGAGGATTTTACAACTGAAATAATAAACATTGTGGTGATTGCAAGGATAATAAAATTGCGGGCAAAGGCTTTACGGTTGGATAAAGAGTTGCCATACTTTGTATAAACTTTGCCAAGAACGAACGACAATACTGCACATACAATAAAACTAAATATAAAACCAGGGATGGCTTTGGGCGAAAAACCGGAAAGGTTGTCGATAAAAAATGTTTTGATTTCGTTCATTTTGGTTGTTTTTATTTATAAAGTGCAAAACTAATAAAATTTACAGATAAAGGGCGGTGTAGAATTTATGGTAATAATAAAATAGTTCTACTATATTTCCTGTGGAACAGAAAAAATTTTAAACACATAGGTACATAGAAAAAGGAAACAAGATAGTTCTTCTTCGAAGAATACACATAGCCAAGCTATGTGAAAGCGAAGCTTCTATGAATACTTTTGTTTTTTTATGTTTAAACCTATGTACCTATGTGTTTAAATTTATTACCCATAAGAAATCTTGTAGAACCTCAATATTATAGTTCCCGGAGTTCCATTTTTGGGAATTGGGACAGAATAGCTGAAAAGGAGTTGCAAAAATGCCGAAAAGGCATATCCAACTAAGCGGTTTGTTTTTCTGATGGTGGGAAATTGATGGTAAGTTGCCCTAGATTGATGGCAAGTTGCTGAAAGGGAATTACGAATTAGGAAAAGGCTGGAAGCCTTGTTAAATAAGACGTAGCGGGGGATGTCATTTCGCCCCGCGACAAGCGTAATTAAATGCTTGAAACTTCATACTGTCAGGTCGCCCCCCCTTTTTTTTATTTACTCACTTTTGTTTTCTTTTATTTGTGTTCATGATATCGCTGCGCTAAGTTCATAAATCTTATGTTATCAGTAGTGCTTTCTTTTCGTGTCGCGTGTTTCAAGCGCTATTGTTTAATTACTTTTCCGTTCTTAATAATTCCGTTTCTGTTTCGCACTTCGTAAAGATACATTCCTTTTGCAAGTTTTTCTGTGTTTATTGTTGCTGTGTTTGTAAATGCTTGTTGTAAAAGTTTTCTTGATGAAAGGTCGTAAAGAATTATTTCTGTTGGTTCGTAATTGTTTGCTTGAATATTTAATTTGTCAAAAATGGGATTTGGAAAAAGATTTATTTTTATTTCGTTGTTGTTTGTTATACCTTCATTAGTACAATCTACTATGCTCACATTATCAATAAAATAATATGACGATAATGAAGGAGTATTGTAGGTTAGTATACGCATTGTATCTGAATGCAAGTTAAAATTTCCAATTGTAATATATTTTTCTCCACCTTGAGCAATATATTGTCCAGAAATCTCTGTCCAGTTTGTTGTATCATTTAAATATAAGCCAGCGGGAGATTGTATTTGAGGGATATAGGGCAATGTTAATGCGCCATTTAAGTAAACTGAATCATTAGAAATTAACATTCCAATTTCTGTTATGGCAAACCAATTATTGGGAAAGAAAAGTGGAGATGGATTTGTAAGATTTACAAAAAAACTAACGCAGTATGTTTTTTGTGCAATTAAAGTATCTGTAAGTTGTATTTGTAAGTATTCTTTTGCTTCAATTGTATCTGTTCCCCAAACAGCAAATGTATATATTCCTACATAAGCATTTCCAGTAGAAGCGTTTTGATAACCAAATGAATTCTGTGGTACCCCAATTGTTCCGTTTCCCGAACCTGCACAAGAATTATAATAATCAGGTGTACCTGCTGTTCCTGAATACCAAGGAGGAACTGGTAATTGACTATAGTTTGTAGGACAATTAGTATATGTTTCAAAACTTCCATTTGGAACAAGGTTAGTTTGTCCACAACAAATTCCGCAAGTCAGTAAAAGTAATATTGTCAAAAGTTTCTTCAAGGTAGTCGTTTTGTTTTTGCGTAAATGTTCGTTACGTGCGTTTGTCTTGTCCTGATATAGGTTGACACTTTTTAAGAGTTAAAACTGGTTAAATTTGTCATTGTTTATGGAAATTATTTGTGTGAGTTTTTTAAGGCATACTGGAACTCTAAAAATATCAATGGGCTATCGGAATGATGTCCCATTGAT
>CANIQT010000009.1 GCA_947469885.1 Bacteroidota bacterium | reverse complement strand
TCAACAACTACAATACTCACCACTTTGGTGTCAGGCAAACGTGTCCAGTTAATGCCGTCAGGCGAATACCTCCAGTGATGTAAATACACATCGGTATTTCTTTTAACACGAACATAAGCAAGACCAACTCCTACCTTATAAATTTCGAAGGTACGACCAGGTAATGAAGGAGGTCTTTTGGCAGAGAACCCAATGCGAAAATAGGCAAGTTCAGCTCTTGCGGTGTCACCGGGCGAAATTGCGTTAGCCTGTGTTTCCACAGTTTTAGCAATTTCAATAAGAGTAAGGATTACGGCATTTGCCTGTAATCCTTACTCACGTGTAAGCGCTTTCGACTTGTTAGTCTCGCGCAGTGTAACGGTATCAGACAAAACTACTGTCTGACTCGCTAATGTAGCAGCAAGTGGCAAAGGGATGGTTACATCCGGGTCGGCACCTGCGTTGTCGTGAATACTTCTGGCAAAGGGTAGTAATTCTACTACTTTCATCTCTGCGAAGTGGAGTGCTATAAGCACCCTGGCAATTAAATTTTTCATGACTACATGATTTTGTGAATACTCGAAATCTTCTCAATGGATTTCCTGATACAAAGGTCGGGGAAAGAAAAGCGCGCTTTGGAATTATTGTTTAAACGCGGAAATTTTCGGATAACTGCGGAATTATGGGGGTCAGCTGCGGAAGAGTTTTATTAAAAATGAGGTTCTACTTAAAAAATCTTCTTTTTATTTTAAGAAAAAATTCAATAAATCTGACAGCTCTTTTTTCAGCAACTTTTAAAACTACACCATTTTCCATTTCTAAATGAAATTCCCTTTTGAAATACTCTTTGCATTGATTTCCATTAACAGCGCAATTATCATGAATTCTGAAAAATGTTTTAGAAGGCAACATTTTCATTGTTTCACTCATTGATTTTATGATTATAATTTTAGAATGGTCTAGCAAGTGAAATGTAGTGTAATCGCCTTCCATATCAAGGTAATTTATTTCTCCTGTTACTACAAACACAAAACTTTCTTTGGTTGGAAAAGGAATTTTTTCTAATTGATTGGTGCTGTATATTCTGGGAATATATTTTTTGTCACCTGTTTGTTCTGCTTTATTGGCAGCACTTTCTGAAGGGTCCATTGATAAAGGATTTAAATTTCTAACACAATTCACACGTTGTGATTGCGGGTACTAACTAATAATTTTGGTAACAAAAAAATTAAATCAGTAGTAGAAATTTATCAATGGCAATGAGGTTTTAGTTTATAATTTATGCTGTGGGTGTTAATTCTATTACAAAATTAAGAGAATGATTTTAGAAAAACAAATTTTTTCAAGAAAATTAATATTGGTGGTGTGGGTGAAAACATCTCAAATCTCATTTCGCAAATTGCGAAATGCGAAATTTGGTTTCCCCTTATTTTTCAAATTTAAGAAACTACTATCCGGCATCAATATTTGACATCTCACATCTCAAGTATCATATCTCAAATCAACCCTTATCTTTGCGCAAATTTTTAAAATGGATTCGTTAACACATATAGTATTAGGAGCAGCAATAGGAGAGGCATTGCTCGGAAAAAAAATAGGACGTAAAGCAATGCTATGGGGAGCACTGGCAGATACCATCCCCGATTTTGATGTGTTTGCTTCGCCCTGTGTGAGTCCGGCACAGCAGCTATTAATACATCGGGGCATCACTCATTCGTTTTTATTTATCACCATCATTTCGTTTTTATTGGGTTATCTGTTCAGCCGATGGTTCAAAAAGCGCGATGTAAGCCGTAACCAATGGACCACTTTGTTTTTTCTCGGAATGTTTACCCACATACTTATTGATTCGTTTACCGGCTATGGCACCGGCTGGTTCGAGCCTTTCAGCAGTTACCGTGTTTCGTTCAACACCATTTTTGTTGCCGATTTATTTTACACCATTCCTTTTCTAATCTGTATGGTGATTGCTATCATTGCAAAAAACGGTTCGCAGCGCAGAAGACGATGGAATAAAATTGGTTTAATCATCAGTAGCAGTTACATGGTTCTAACGATGATAAATAAACTATACATGAACAGTGTGATGAGAGAAGGGTTGGATAATAAACATATTATTACTTCCGATTTGGTAACCACCCCCACACCACTCAATAATATTTTGTGGACAGCTTATGCCACTGACAGCACAGGTTTCTGGTTTGGGTATTATTCCCTGTTCGATAAATCGAAGGAAATCAATTATTATCATGTCAATAGAAAAGAGAACTTATTGAAGCCTTTTGAAAATGAAAAAGACGTAAAAATTTTAAAGCAATTTTCGAAAGGATATTATTGTATGTCGGAGCATGATAGCACCATATTTTTTAATGACATTCGTTTTGGGCAAATGGGAGGCTGGGACCAGCCCGATTCAACTTTTGTGTTTTCTTTTAAACTGAACAAAAACGCTGACAATACAATGGCTTTGAATAGGAGCAGATTCAAAACTTCCTTTAGTGACGCGTTTTCCTCGTTGGTGAGCAGAGTAAAAGGCAGATAAAAGGGCTATTATTAAATAATTTGTTGTGGAAACAGATATTTTTCTATCTTTGCGTCCCTTTTAGAAAAAAGGATAAACAAATTATTAACAATTAAAACAAAAAACAATGCAAAAAAGTTATGAAACCGTCTTCATTATAACTCCCGTTTTGTCTGATGATCAGGCAAAGGAGACGGTAAGTAAGTACAAAAAGATGCTTACAGACAATGGTTGCAAAATTGTGAATGAAGACCATTGGGGTCTCCGCAAATTGCAATATCCGATTCAAAAGAAAACCACAGGTTTTTATCACGTGTTCGAATTTCAGGCAGAACCTGCTTTTATAGCAGAGCTTGAAGTAGTTTACAAACGTGATGAGCGTTTACTGCGCTTCCTGACAGTTGCACTTGATAAACATGCGGTGGCTTACAGTGAAAGAAAGAGAAACAAAACTAAAGTAGTAGCTTAACAATTAAAAAAAAGAAAAGAAAATGGCAGACAAATCAGAAATCAGATATCTTGCACCTCCCACAGTGGACGTGAAAAAGAAAAAATATTGCCGGTTCAAAAAAATCGGAATTAAATACATTGATTACAAAGACCCTAATTTTTTATTGAAATTTATTAACGAGCAGGGAAAAATTTTGCCTCGCAGATTAACAGGTACGTCAGTAAAATATCAGCGTAAAGTTTCAAAAGCTATCAAACGTGCCCGCCATTTGGCGTTGTTACCTTATGTAGCCGACATGTTGAAATAAAATAACAATCTAAAAAAGAAATTTAAAATGGAAGTAATATTAAAACAAGACGTTAAAAACCTTGGAGACAAGGATGACGTAGTAAATGTAAAGCCCGGATACGGGAGAAACTTTTTGATCCCAAAAGGTATGGCTGCAATGGCTACGGTTTCTGCTAAAAAAGTGTTGACCGAAACAGTTAAACAACGTGCTTTTAAAGAAGAAAAAGTGAAAAAAGCTGCTGAAACAACTGCTGCAAAATTGAAAGATATTGTATTGCAGGTGGGTGCTAAAGTAGGTGAATCAGGAAAAATTTTCGGTTCGGTTACTTCGGTTCAATTAGCGGATGTAATTAAAAAATTAGGTTTCGAGGTGGATAGAAAAAACATCAAAATGAGTGAGGATGCTTTGAAAACAGTGGGTACTTACACTGCTGAAGTTCGTTTCCACAAAGAAGTTATCAGTACTGTTACTTTTGAAGTAGTAGCTGAATAATTAATTTTTAAGAACAATTTGAAAAGGCAACTCAATTATTTGAGTTGCCTTTTTGTTTTTCCCCCAGCATTTTCCCGACAATTTTATCAATGGGTAATGTAAAATCATTTTCAGAAATGGTTTTTAAATCAATCCAACGGAAATTTATTTTTTCTTTTGAAATAATTACAAATTCCGAAATTGGTTTAATGATGTAGTAAATACTGATGATTTGATGAGAAAGATTGTAAGCAGAGATTTGAAAATAATCGGTGGTGTAAAAATGTTCAATCACAGCAATTTCATTAGTTGTTTCTTCCATAAACTCACGTTTCAGGCAGTCAATAGTTCCTTCTCCAAATTCCAAACCACCACCGGGGAATTTTGTGATGTGCATTCCTTTTACCACTTCGTCACAAACCAATACAAGATTGTTAGAATTAATTAGAATTCCATACACACGAATATTGAATTTATCTATTTCCATTTGATTTAATTTCAAATTTCAAATTCCTGATTGCTCTTACCATTTCTCTTTTACCTGGAGGTCCGGGTAATGTTTCAACTGCAAATCCCACTTTTTTAAACATACGTTTCACTTCTCCCTTTGCACAATAAGTAACAAGAATACCATTAGGTTTAGTGGCTGAAAATAATTTAGAGAACATTCCTTCAGTCCACATTTCAGGCTGTACGCGAGGACCAAAAGCATCAAAATAAATTAAATGATAAGTATCATCAAAATTAATTTCCTGCAAGGTGCTATTTAATTTGTTAAGAATAAATTTTTCGGATAATGGAATTTCTTTTTCCCATTCGCAAGAATGAACAAAATTAAAAACATCATTATGTTTTTTTTCATTCAAACATTCCACATAATTTAATTGATTAGTTATATCGAGTAGTAAAGGGAAAGCTTCTAGGGCAGTGTATTTAATAGTTAGATTTAATTTTTCAGATTCAATAAAAGTCAAAAATGTGTTTAAGCCAGTACCCAATCCGATTTCTAAAACAGAAAGTGGAGAATGGTTTTGTTCAGTAATGTACTTTAATCCTGCATCAATAAAAACATGTCTACTTTCTTGTATGGCACCATGAATGGAATGGTAGTGTTCGTCTAATTCTTTTACATAAAGCGAATTTGAACCATCAGCAGTTTTAATTAGCGACACGTCCATTTATTTTAATGGACCTGCTTTTTTATTTTCAATCATCCATTGGGTTGCCTGCAATAAACTGTGGGCATAGTTTTTCAATGTGTCAGCAAGTTCAGGAAACTTCTGTAGATATTGATTCGGTTCTTTGTCCCTATAGTGCAATAAATATTGGTTATCAGCCACATAATTATAATACCAAAAATATTGGTCGTTCACACAACCAAGTTTATCATCAGCACTAAAGGCAATGTATTTTCTTCCTTCTTTTATTAAATCAACTCCCATTGTATTATTAATGTACGGTTGATTAAGCAAGCCCATTACCGTTGGAAACACATCTATTTGTCCGCCCACCGCAGCATTCATTTTTGGATTAATAAGCTTAGGAGAAAAGATAAGTAACGGTACTTTATTATACGATAAACTCATTTCATAATAATCGCGATACCAGCTACCATGGTCGGCAACAAAAACAAAGATGGTGCTGTCGTACCATGTTTCGGCTGAACAGAGTTTTAAAAATTTATTGATGGACCAGTCAGCATACTCTGTTATTTGTTGTTTCTCTTCTTTTGTTTTTGGAATAAAACCATGTCCTTCTGGAATATAATTGGGTTCATGGTCGCTACCGGTTAATATAGTTGTGAAAAAAGGTTTAGGGGTTTTTGCCATTTCATTTATTTGGTTCACAGCATGTTCAAATAACACATCATCGGGAACGCCCATCGTACTGTGTATTTCCTCTGAAGGAAAATCTTTTTGACCAACAATTTTTTGATATCCGTTTGCTTTTAAAAACCCCGCCATATTATCAAACTCTTCATCGTGTGGACAAATAAAAGCGGTTTGATAATTAAATTGATTCAAGGTATATGCAATTCCGGTAAAAGGTTGATTGCTGTTTTCATTTTCCATCGGGTGCTGATTCATCAATGCCGGCATACCAAACAAGGTGGCATATACACCATTGTAAGTATGGATTCCTGCAGAAAAAACATTTGTAAAAGTATAAGATAGTTTTGCTAAGCTGTCAAGATAAGGGGTCATTGCAACAGCATTATTATCCAATCCTGTTTTCGATAAACCCATTGCTTCCATTACTACCACCACTACATTAGCTTTTAGAGGTACTCCTTTTACATCAATTTTTCTTGCGATAGGATATTCGACTGAGTATGCTTTTTGTATTCCAAAATCCTCTTGAATGTTTTTAATGGCGAGAGAATCACTCATTAAATCTAACTTTCTGTTTTTGGGATTTAGGCTGGTAATGCAACTTTTGAAGAATGTAAAATTGGGGTTGAGTCCCATTTGATTTGCAAAGTTGTTGTCGGAAGTAAATGCAGTACCCCACTGTATAGGACTTTTTAGTGTAACTCTTCCTCTAATTCCTAAAAATAGTAGACCAACAATGAGCACCGAATAAAACACATTTAGTTGTTTGTGTCGGTTGTTAATGAATAATGTTTCTTTATGAATAAGTAATGTTTTGTCGTTTATTACCCTAACTCTAAAAGCAGCTAAATAAGTCAAAGCACCAAAAAAAGCAATGAAAAAAAAATTGATTTTGTTTTCAAAAATCATTCTAAGCATAAACATGGGGCTGTTTGTCCAGTTGAGTACAGAAACAGTAACCCTACTAAGGTAGTGCCTGAAATAAGGAATATCAACACTGCAAACTAAAAAAGCGATAATGTAAACAACAATGGTATATCGGTTTATTATCTTGTTTAGCCTGTATGATTTTTTCTTTTCGAATAAATTAATGATAAGCAGCAAGGCAGGAACAGTTAACAGGTAACAGCTTACAACAGTATCAAACCGTAAACCCATCAGGAATGCTTTTGCAATTAAATCTTTGGTAGCAGTTCCCGCTTGCTGTAAATTAAAAAGGATAAAAAATATCCGGAAAATGGTGAATACAATTATTCCTGAAAAATATACTTTCAGCAGATAACGAATTTCAAGTGGAATACTATGGATGAATCTTTTCAAGGTCTGATAGTTATTACGGTTGAAGAACTATTATTTACTGACCACTTTAAATTCAGTTCTTCTGTTTTGCTGTCTGCCTTCGTCAGTGTCGTTAGTAGCCATAGGCTGCTCTTTACCATAACCAATAAAAGTTAACCGTTCTGCTTTTATCCCTGCTTTTACTAAATAATCAACCACAGCTTTTGCCCTGCTTTCTGACAAGGTTTTATTATAGTCGGCAGCACCTTTCGAATCAGTATGTCCGGAGATTTCAATTTTCAGAGTAGCATTATCATTCATCAATTTTACCAATCGTTCTAATTCATTTGTAGATTCAGGACGAAGGGTAGATTTATCAAAATCAAAGAATATATTATTCAACACAATTTTGTTTCCGACCGTCAGACTTTTCAAAGCCACATCTTTCACCACTTCCTGAAAAGCAGCAGAGTTAGGTATATCAAAGTTTTCGGAATGAAACAAGTAACCATCTTTTTTTACTGCAATACCATAATTTTTTCCCGCAGGTAACGACACCAAATATTTGCCCGTTGAACTATTTGAAATAAAACTTGCTATCACTTCGTTCTTCTGATTGTCCACCAATTCTATTGTAGCATTCAATGGCAATGATGTTTTTTCATCTGTAATTACCCCTTTCAAAATTGTCAGCTGCGCTTCTTTAACCGAAAGAGAAGGAGCTATTACATTTTCTTTAACAGGTGCAGCCACACTAGCCAGCAAATTATCTTCGTTGTTCAGTACCATTTGTTTTTCTGCCCCAAGAAAGGTAATCATGTAAATGTCTTTTTCTCCATATCCTTTTGCATTGAAAGAAGAATAATATCCATGCTTGCCACTGGCAGAGATTACAAAAAAAACATCATCGTCAGGTGTATTCACCGGATAGCCTAGATTTACAGGCTCTGACCATTTTCCGTTTTCTAACACCGATTTAAAAATATCATATCCACCCATTGTTTTATGACCTTTCGAACTAAAATACATAGTTTTTCCATCGGGATGCATAAACACACCTTCTTCGGCAAATGGTGTATTTATAGTAGGTCCAAGGTTCACAGATTTTCCCCATTTTCCTTTTTCATCTTTTTGTGACATCCAAATATCTCGGTCACCCAAGCCATCACCACGGTTGGTTACAAAATAAAGCGTACGACCATCAGAAGAAAGCGATGCTGCAGATTCGTGATAATCGGTATTGATATTTTTATTTAACTTTTCTGGTTTCGACCAAATGTTTCCTTTCAAATCACATTCAAATATATTACCATCTCCTTTTTCGTTTACATAAATATAAAGTATTTGTCCATCGGGAGATAAGCCCATTGCAGCATCATGTCGCTTGGTGTTTATTGGTGGTCCTATGTTTTCGGCCTTAGCCCATTTGCCGTTCACTTTTTTTGTTACATAAATATCTTCAAAATATTCGTTCGAATATTCTTCAATTTCTCCTCCTGTTGTGGTGGTTCTTCTTGAGGTAAACATCATCTCCGATTCATCAGCGGTAATTACCGGTCCGTAATCCGAGTATTCAGTGTTTATGGCATCACCAACGTTATCAATAAATACCCGAATTGGGTTTTTCTCCAGTTCCTTTCCAGCAATACATTCCTCAATCTGTTTATTAACTTCTTCTATCAATGATTTATATTCTTTAACATTCGCCAGCGTTTTACTGAAGGCTCTGAATTCCTCGATAGCTTTATCCCATTGCATATCCAAGTGATAGGCTTTGCCTAATTGAAAATGTATTTGTCTATCCACTTTGGGATATATAGCATATGCCCTCTCCAAGTATGAAATGGATTTCAATTTTTTATTCGAGTATAAATAACATTTTCCAATCTTGAAATTCAAAAGTGCATTATTGGGATTGAATTTGTATGCCAGCAAATAAGGGTCAATTGCCTGTTTATAAAAAGTAGAGTCTTGATCGTAAAATTTATCACCATCTTCGATGTGATTTTTTGCTTCCTTCAAGCCATCTTTATTATCCTTGAAATTATCTTTTGTAAACTCCACATTAGTTTGTTGGGCAAAAGTAATAGTGGTAATAAAGAAAGAAAGTGTGTATAATAGTTTGTTCATTTAAATTAGATTCAAGATGTTAGATTCAAGACAAGTAATATTTATTTATTTTTAAATTATTTACAACTTCCGGTATAATCTTTTGCTGCTTCCACAGTGAGTTCCACTGCCTTTTTCCAGTCTTCACAGGCACCTGCATCATCGCGAAGCATCTCTTTTGCAACACCTCTATTCATATAGGCATACCCGTACTTCGGATTTATTTTAATTGCTTTAGTAAAATCATCAATGCTCCCGTTATAGTCTTTGAGCTTAAATTTTGCAGCACCTCTATTATTGTAGGCATAATCGTAATCTTGTTTCAAGCCTATTGCACTATTGTAATCTTCTAATGCACCATGATAATCTCCTGCATCATATTTAGCACTACCACGATTATTATACGCTATCACGTATTCTTTTTTATGATTGATTGCTTCGGTGTAATCACCAATTGCACCCATTAAATCTCCCTTTTTGCGTTTCACACTTCCTAAATTATTATAAGCAAATGCCATATCGGAATTAGCAACCAATGAATTTTTATAATCTTTTATAGCACCATCCAAATCTCCAGTTTCGCGCTTTGCACTTCCTCTATCATTGTAAGCATAAGCATAATCGGGTTTATAACGGATTACAGAAGTGAAATCATCGATGGCACCTTTATAATCGCCTGCTTCAAATTTTATTCCTCCGCGATAATAATACGCCTGAGCATAGTCTATTTTTAATTGAACTGTTTTTGAATAATCTGCAGTAGCTTTTTCTTTATCCCCTAACTCGTACTCTGCTTGCCCAAGACTGAAATAACTATCAGGTTTTTGCGCTATTCCTAATGCAAGATTAAAATCAGCAATGGCACCATTATAATTTTTCATTTCAAATTTTGTAGTTCCCCTGTTGTAGTAAGCTCTTTCAAAATCAGGCTTCATAGCAAGAGCATCAGTAAAATTTTTCATCGCTTTATCAAAGCTTTTATATTTAAAATATTCAATCCCTTTATTATACAACTTCTCCACCACTGCAGAAGTATCTTCCAATATTTTTGCTTTCACTGTATCGTTTTGAGAAAAGCAAAAACGTTGCACTATTAAAACATTTAAAACAGTAAATAGTAAAACCTTAATATTCATTATCCTTGTTTATTTTGAATTGATAAAAGTAGTAAGTTTTTTTAGATGAGAGAAAAGAAAATGGGCTATATACTGCCCGCTTCTAAAGCAGGATTAATTTTTTTCACCAAACCTTGAAGTACTTTTCCTGGACCAACCTCTGTAAACGAAGTAGCTCCATCCGTTATCATTTGATTAATGGTTTGTGTCCATTTTACAGGAGCAGTAAGTTGAGAAATCAAATTCATTTTTATTTCGGCAGGGTCCGAAACAGCCATTGCTGTTACATTTTGATATATCGGACAAATGGGAGTATTAAAAGAGGTAGCATGTATAGCAGCAGCAAGTTCTATTCGTGCAGGCTCCATTAGTGGAGAATGAAAAGCACCACCAACGGGTAATACCAAAGCCCGTTTTGCTCCAGCAGCTTTCATTTTTTCGCAGGCAATATTTATTCCATTTATACTTCCAGAAATAACGAGTTGCCAAGGACAGTTATAATTAGCAGCAACTACCACATCTCCATAATGAGAAATTTCGGAACAAATATTTTCAATCAATGTTTCATCTAAATTTAAAATGGCTGCCATTGTTCCCGGATGTTGTTCGCAAGCATGTTGCATTGCCATTGCTCTTTTTGAAACCAAAATCAACGCATCTTCAAAAGACAAAGTTTTGTTTACCACCAAAGCAGAAAACTCACCAAGGCTATGTCCCGCCACCATATCAGGATGCAGGATGTCATTCTTTGTTGATGCAAGAATTACGGAATGTAAAAAAATGGCAGGTTGAGTTACACTTGTTTGTTTAAGTTCTTCGTCTGTTCCACCAAACATAATGTCGGTTATTCTAAAGCCTAGAAGTTCATTGGCTCTTTCAAATAATTGTTTTGCGCCTTCGGATGATTCGTAAAGGTCTTTTCCCATTCCTACTGATTGAGAACCTTGTCCGGGGAAGATGTATGCTTTCATATATTTAGTTTTAGACCTCACCCTACCCCTCTTCTTGAAAAAGGAGAGGGGAGCCGAAGTGTGAAGTAAGTTTATTTAATAATTATTTTTCCGTTTTTCTGTTCACCAATTTTATTTCTTATCGAATAAAAATAGATACCACTTGTTAATTCATTTGCTTTAATTATGTATTGATTATTTTTATCCAATGAAGTTGTTTTTATTTCTTGTCCCAAAGAATTATAAATAGAAATGGTAAAATCTTTTTCATTATGAAAAGAAACAGCCTGTAATATTCCATGCTCATTTATTGGATTTGGGAAGACCTCAACATTAAAAGATGATTGATGGTTTTCATTTATACCACTTCCTATATCATAAATTCGTATTGCAATATCATCTATTATCCAACCTGCTTTGTTGGTTTGAATACTATCACTTTTAAAATTAAAACGGAACATCACTTTTGGACAGTTGTATGGACTTTTATTATCGCCTCCGGAATAAGTTGGCATTACAGGAATAACCCACTGAAATTTTATTGCTGAGTATTCCCAGGTATTATGCGTGCCTGTAAAAGCAGGAATATTGCCTTGAATTGTGTCTAAAAAACTATCATAGAAGTTTATTTGATCAAAGACAAACACATTATTAGCATAACAATTGTAATTATTTAACCAGGTGGCTCCACTATCTAAAGAAATTTCGACATATCCTCCATCCTTTAATGAATCCATTTCGTACTTATGCCAAAACCCAATATACGCATCACCTATTCCCCACATAACTGAATCAGTAAATTCAACAGTAAACGTAGACAAATTATTTACAGGATAAGGATTTATTGTATCTGTCATTATTGCATAAGGAACAGAATGTGCTGTATCGAAAAACGTTTTTTGTGGTAACCCTATTTGCCAGATGTTTCCGGCAGTAGTATCTATATGTGCAAAAGCAGAATTGGCAGGAAAGGAAGTGCTATCACCTTCAAGTATTGTCCATTGTGCATTACAATAAACTACTGCAAACATAAATGTTAAACTTGTAATTATTTTTTTCATGTTGATTTATTTTAGAAACCAAAAGTAATTAAATAAAAAAGTCCTGCAAAATTGCAGGACTCTTTTTTTCGAACGGTACTACCATTTTAAAAAGTAGTACCTTTAATATTATTTTCTATTGCCAAACAAACGAAGCAACATTATAAATAGATTGATAAAATCCATGTATAAATTAAGTGCTCCCATTATCACTAATTTGCTTGCAGCAGCAGTTCCTAATTCAATTCCTGCTCCAATGTTTTTTAATTTTTGAACATCATAAGCGGTTAACCCAGTAAATACAAGAACTCCAATAAAGCTTATCATGTATTCCATTCCGCTGCTGTGCAAAAACATATTTATTATTGAAGCAATAATAATACCTACTAATCCCATCATCATAATAGAACCAAATTTGGTTAAATCTGTTTTGGTAGTATATCCTACCAATGCCATTACACCAAACATTCCTGAAGCAGCCACAAATGTTCCAAATATAGAACCCGCAGTGTAAGCAAGGAAAATGAAACTTAAACTCATTCCCATAACTGCTGAAAAGGCTAGAAAAATAAATAATAATACTGGGTAAGAAAGTTTGTTAAACCCAAACGACATGATTAAAATAAATGCCAGAGGGGCAAACATTACTGCATAACCAAGTCCTGTCATTTTGCCTACCATAGGGTCAACAAGTAAAGTAATTAAATCCAAACTGTTTCCAAAATAATAAGCCACCACCGAAGTAATTGCCAAGGCAGCAAACATCCATGAAAACACAGATGACATAAAGGTTTTAGAGATAGCTGCTGTTTCTTCTCTTGATTGAACGTAATTAAAATTATTGGTTTCCATTGTATATATATGTTTTAGTTGTAAATAACGGTACAAAGATAATACCGAATGCCATTGTATGCAAAAATGTCAGTTAATTTTATGATTTATTAATGAAGTTTAGCTCCTATCAAACTTATAAATTCTTTACGGGTAGTATCTTTCAGAAATTCACCTGTAAAGGCCGAAGTAGTAGTAACAGAATTTTGTTTTTGAATTCCCCTCATTTGCATACAAAGGTGAGAACACTCTATAACCACTGCAACTCCCATAGGTTTCAGGGTTTCTTCAATACAATCTCTTATTTCAGTAGTCAATCTTTCTTGTACCTGTAATCTTCTTGCAAAAGCGTCTACCACACGGGGAATTTTACTTAATCCAACAATACAACCATTAGGGATATAAGCTACATGGGCTTTACCAAAGAAAGGGAGCAAGTGATGTTCGCACATTGAATACACTTCTATGTCTTTTACAATCACCATTTGTTTATAGTCTTCTTTAAACATAGCATCTTTCAAAATCTTTTCAGGGTCCAAATCATAACCATGAGTAAGAAATTGAAGCGATTTTGCAACCCTTTCAGGTGTTTTCAAAAGCCCTTCACGAGCAGAGTCTTCACCCATTTCTTTTAAAATACTTTTATAATTAGTCGCGATAGTTTCAATAGACTTTAAATTATAACGGTCTATTTTTTTATATCCTTCTACATCATCAAATTCATCGTGGCTCATGTATTATCTTGGATTATTGTTAAATTGTTTTATTGTTTGAATCAGCTCATCGGAAATCAGTACATCAACTAATTATTCGCCAAAGTATTCAACATAATTATTTTCTGTTTCATAAAGTTTAATGCTATGAAGTTTGCAATCCAATTTATTGACATGTGGCAAAAGTTCTTTCCATATTGCAATGGCTACATTCTCTGTCGATGGCATTAATCCTTTCATAAAATCAACATCCAGATTAAGATTTTTATGATCTAATTTATCTGTAATATAAATACGGATAATCGAACTTAATTCTTTTAAGTTAACCGAATAACCGGTGTCAGGATTCACGCTTCCTTTAACAGTAACATATAAATTGTAGTTATGTCCGTGCCAATTGGGGTTAGCACATTTGCCAAACACTTCATTGTTTTTTTCTTCGCTCCAGTTTGTGTTAAACAATTTGTGAGCGGCATTAAAATGTTCCCTTCTTGTAATGTATATCATTGTTTTGTAAAAATAGGGTGCAAAGATAATACGTTTTAATGAGTAATGTTTAAAATTGTAACTTTGCCTCCTATGAAAATATTAATAGTAGCAGCAACGGAGAAAGAAATTGAACCGTTGTTAAAATTAAAGAAATTGAAATCGCCAATTCCGTTTACTACAACCGATTTCAAATATAAAAAACTGAAAATCTCAATCGCAATTACTGGAGTCGGAATGGTTCAAACAGCAATGGATACAGTCGCTATTCTTGCAGAAGAAACCTATGATGTAGCTTTAAATGTTGGGTTGTGCGGGAGCTTTAATAGAAACCTTGAAATTGGAACGATTGTAAACGTCTATAAAGATACATTTTCTGAAATGGGTGCAGAGGATGGGGATAATTTCCTTAGTGTTTCCAAGTTAAAGCTATATGCTGTTACTACTATTGAAAATATTAACCTGAGCAAAGACTTTTCAAATTTCCAAATTGAACTTTTACCCAAAGTAAATGGAATAACAGTTAATACTGTTCATGGAAATGAAAAAAGTATCGAAAGGGTAGTGAAGCGATTTCATCCGATAGTGGAAAGTATGGAAGGGGCTTCATTTATGTTAGCATGCGATGATTTCGGATTAGCTAATTACCAGATTCGTTGTGTTTCTAATTTTGTGGAGAAGAGAAATAAGAAGGCATGGAATATTCCGCTTGCTATCAAAAATCTGAATAATAAATTAATAGAAATATTAGATGCTTTTTAAAAGAAGATGAATTTAACAATCAACAATCAACAATCAATATTGACATTAGGTTTCAGTCCTTGCCCCAACGATTGTTTTATTTTTGATGCAATGGTGAATAGTAAAATAGATACAGAAGGATTGAAGTTTGAGGTGTATATGGATGATGTGGAATCATTAAACCAGAAAGCTTTTGACAACAAACTTGACATTACTAAACTCTCCTACCATGCCTACGCTTATATCACGAAAAATTATCAGTTGCTTAACGCAGGTAGTGCTTTAGGTAATGGCTGTGGCCCATTATTGGTAAGTATGAACGAGGATACCAATTATGTTATTACAAATTTAAAATCCAAGATGGCAAATCTTTCCATTGCTATTCCTGGAAAGTTTACCACTGCTAATTTTCTGTTGGCTTTAGCTTTTCCATTTGCAATAAATACTGTTGAAATGAAATTTAATGATATCGAAGATGCAGTAGTGAGAGGTGATGTGGATGCAGGATTAATCATTCATGAAAATCGTTTTACATATGAGCAAAAAGGGTTGAAGAAAATAATTGATTTAGGCGAATACTGGGAAACACTTGCCATTGCACCCATTCCGTTAGGTGGCATCGTTATAAAAAGAAACTTTTCAGAAGAATTGAAGCAAAAAGTGAATCGTATAATCAGGAGAAGTGTTGAGTATGCCTTTGCAAATCCTGATTCCAGCAAAGTTTATGTAAAGCTGCATTCTCAAACCATGCATGATGATGTGATTAAAAAACACATTGATTTATATGTCAATAATTATTCACTCAATTTGGGTGAAGAAGGAAAACGAGCTGTAAAACTATTGTTTGACAAAGCCCAGGAATTAGGAGTAATAGAAAAAATGGAAGATAATATTTTTGTAAGTTAATTGATTGAAAAACAAATTCATAATTCGTTAATATTCGTAATTCGTAGTATATATGATAGTAGTAACAGGTGCAGCAGGCTTTATAGGAAGTTGTTTGGTTAGTAAATTAAACAAAGAAGGGTTTAAAGATATTATTATCGTTGATGATTTTTCTGATGAAACAAAAATGAAAAATCTGGACGGGAAGATATATTCTCAAAAGGTAAATAGGGATAAATTTATATCATGGCTATCTGCTAATCAGCGATTAGTACAAATGGTATTTCATATTGGTGCAAGAACAGATACCACCGAATTCAACAAAGAAATATTTGATAAACTGAATTTGAATTACACCAAAGATGTTTGGAATGTTTGTGTAGAATTTGGTTTGCCGTTTGTGTATGCCTCCTCTGCTGCCACTTATGGTTTAGGGGAATTTGGTTATGAAGATAATCATGAAATAATAGAAAAACTAAAACCATTGAATCCTTATGGAGATTCTAAAAATGATTTTGATAAATGGGCTATTAAACAAGAACACAAACCATATTTTTGGGTTGGTTTAAAATTTTTTAATGTTTACGGACCCAATGAATATCATAAGGGCAGAATGGCTTCTGTCATTATGCATGCTTACAATCAAATAAAGGAAAAAGGAGAAGTGAAATTATTTCGCTCGCACAATCCTAATTATAAGGATGGAGAGCAACTACGTGATTTTGTTTATGTAAAAGATGTGGTAGCAGTATGTTATTTTCTTTTACACCATCGAAAAGATTCCGGTATTTATAATCTTGGGTCAGGTAAAGCAAGAACTTTTTTAGATTTGGTAAACAATACTTTTGCAGGAGTGAACAAAAAAGCCAACATTAATTTTATCGATACTCCAATTGACATCCGTGATAAATACCAATATTTCACCGAAGCCAATATGACCAAACTAAAATCGATTGGATATGATAAACCTTTTCATTCGTTGGAAGAAGGAGTAAAAGATTATGTAGAGAATTATTTAGTGGGAAAGAAGTATTATTAAAGCTGATCTCTTAATTCTATCAACGATTTTTTAATCTTTTTTAATTTATTTTCTATTTCCGAAAATTGGGTTTCAGCTGTTTTTATCTCGTGTTTCACTGCCGTTTTATTTTCTTTTAAATATTTTTTTGCCCCATCCAATGTTAATCCCTGGACGCGAATCAGATTAAATATTATTTTATACGTTTCGATATCTTGCGGAGTAAAAAGGCGGTTTCCCTTTTTATTTAATTTGGGTTGAATAACATCAAACTCGTTTTCCCAGTAGCGAATGAGTGAAGCTTTGACTTCAAATAATTTTGCAACTTCACCAATTGTATAGTATAATTTATCAATATCTCTTTCTTTGTAAGCCATCACTAAAATTTATCTGAGTTTAAAATTACTCAAATTTGGTAAATAATTCTTTTTTCTTTTTAATTCGTAATCATAAAATACTTTTCCTAAAGCATCTAAAAACGGGAAGCCAATTGTTTTATATTCATATTTTCCATCATTTAATATTCCATCTTCATTCACATAGATAACTGCCGAAAGCATAAACTCAATTTTCCTGTCAAGGTTTACAATATATGCACAATCGGCAAGATTTCCATACGATTGTCCAACAACATTAAAAATACGAACAGAATCAGTCTCAATCTTTTTATGAAAGTTGGCATACATAAAATACTTTTTATAGCTGTCCTCAAATTCTTTTATATTGTATCCAGGGTAATCCGATTCCCGAGGATACATAGACATATATTTATATAAAAAAGTATAATCTTCTTTTGTTAAATCAAATCGTTTTTCCTTTTCAATACTTCCGGGAAACAGAATAGATTTCAAAATATCATTAATATCTTGCAAACTCATATAGTTCATAAAAGTATAATCTTTAGGTTCTCGAACCAGTCTTCCTTTGCCATCGATATAACCCTTTCCTTTTTTAACTACCCCAATCGGATTTTTCAATTCGTTTGTGTTTATTACCATTGGTTGGTTATACACACTTTTTCCACCTGCATCTAAAAATGTAATTTGATTTGTACATTTATTCTGCTTCGTATCACAATCTGCATCAAATCGATGAGTGATTCTAATATTGGGATACCCTTTTTTATTTAATTCTTCATTGATGTATTGTTGTCCGAGGAATTCATAGATACGACTGTAAGCATCATTATCACTAACAAGCAGCATTCTTTTAATATAATTTGCAACAGTAGGAACTTTATTTAAAGCCGTTGTATCTTTAGTTATTTTTCGCTGACACATATAAGCACTATCGGTTTGCATACAGGTGTGCTTATCAAGTGCAGGAATATTTAAGTGATTTAATTTTTCAAGTGCCATTGCCGAACAAGGCAGTTTCACAAGACTTGCAGGATAAAAATAATTTGTTGGGTCAAGATGATAAGTGTATTGTTTAAAGGAAGGAACATTGTTTTTATCCCTGTTTATTTGCGTGTAGATAATTTGAACTTCATACTTCTTTGAATTGGAAAGTATATTCTGAAACTCTTTTGGGTGGCTTTTTAAAAGACTTTCAATAAAATCAGCATCCGGGTTTTTGGTTTCAAGTTGCTTTACCTGCTGACAAAAAACAGAAGATGGAAAAGAGAAAAAAAAACTACTTGCTATAAATATTAGGGAAGTTATATAGCAAGTAGTTTTCAAAATTATTTTTTCTTAAAGTACAACAGGTTCGATTCGCCAACAATATACTTATAACCAATTCCGAATTTAAGTGGTTTCACTCCTGTTTTAGCTTTGTAAGCTGCATCCAAATCATTTTGAAATACACCAGAAAACAAAGGAATAGAGCCGGTGTATGTGCCATATAATCCTATGTTCCAAGTTTCAGGTTTAAAATATTTGTAAGGAATACCAGAATCATCTTGTAATATATATGAACTATTAGCAATAATTAAATCTCTTACATTCGAAAAATAATCTTTGTGCATTAAGTAAGATGCAGATTTAACATACGTAGTAATAGTGCCTTTATTATTTGCAATCATTTTAGTAAAATTAGTATTCTTTTCCAAATGTGGATTATCTAAATTTACTGAGAAATAATATGCTTTTTTCAAAACATGATCTGCATTGATAAAATCAATTTCGGTTCCACGATTTACATCTCCCGAATTAGCTTGTTCTCTGAAAGTACTGTAATTAAATATCTTTCCTTCCTTATCAACGCCTGCTGGTTTTACATCAACAATTGAGTTTCCTGTGCGTTCAATAAACAATACAATTAAATGAATAGTACCATTCAAATCTTTGTAATTGAAATCAATTGACATATTATGTGTTTTGAAAAAACTAAAATTAAATATCTCAAACAATGATTTATGAACTTTTTGCAAATAAGATGAAATAGAATCCTTAGGCATTCCTTTGTGGAAGTGAGGTAGTGTTCCTACAGGTTCCAAACCAACCATAATATAACTATCTGCTTTAGGGAAAAGTGTATAAACATTAAAGAAATCAGCACCAGAAAAAGGATAGAAAATAGTTTTCGTATTTGCTTCTTTTAATTCCACACCTCTCCAGTCTTTCATTTTTTGAATTTTAGAAGTGTCCAGTTTCATCCAGCTTTTATCAAATTCAGCAGCATATTCTTTCCAGTTTTTATTATTGGTAAGTGACGAATCAATAGATTTGGAAGAAGTAATATTCATTCCTGCAATATATTTTGCTTCATCATTTAATACAGGATGAACAGGAAGTGATGATTTTACTTCAATCGCCGAAGAGTCAATTGGCGGTGCTTTAACGGTGTCTTTTTTCTCCACCACTACAGGTTCCTTTTTCTCAGTTGCATTTCCGCACGAAGCGGTAATTATCATAAAAGAAGTTCCTAATAATAAAGCAAGTAATGTACTTTTGATTTTCATTTTGTAGTTTATATAAATATTAATTAGTGTTATACTTTTTTAAAAATAAGTCGCAAATATAGATTTTATACTTATTCATCAGATTTTTTTCTTCCAATAAAGTAAACTGCCAAACCTAATAATACAGTTCCCACTCCTATCAGCGATTCGTAAGGTTTTTGTGTAAATCCAAAATAAAGCAACCAAGTATTAAACACGAGGAATAAGATTGGGGTAATGGGATAAAACGGTGTTTTGAAAGCTCCGGGAATGCTCATCTTTTTCATCCTTATCACGAACAAACCAAACACCGTAAGGAATGTAAAGAGCATCAAAGTAAAACCAATGTATGTTATCACCTGGCTAAAAGTAGCAGTAAATATGAAGAACAAGGAAATGATACATTGAAAAAAGGTAGCATTCAAAGGAGTATTGTTATTTGTTGTTTTGCCTAAAAACGAAAGAAACTTCATATCCACTCCCATCGTTTGGCTCACTCTTGGTCCTGCCAACACCATTGAGCTTACTGACGAAACAAGTAGAATAGAAATAATGATAGAAATTATTTTTCCTCCTGTTGCACCAAAAATAAAATTAGCAGACACAAATCCCACATCTGCTTTGCCTGCCAACTCACCAATTGGAGCAGAGTATAGGAACACATAATTCAACAACACATAAAGCACAGTTACTATCGCTGTTCCGTAAAGCAAAGATTTAGGTAAGTTTTTCTGTGGGTTTTCTATTTCGCCAGCTATATACGAAGCTGCATTCCAGCCCGAATAAGAATAGGAAACAAAAAACAAAGCAATCGCGAATCCTGCTGTGGTAAGGTCGCCAAGAGTGTTTGAATTCATTGCAAAACTAACATCTCCGGTATGACCCGAACACAAACCAAATCCAATAAAAAGAACAATCAATACTACTTTTATTGCAGTAAATATGGTTTGAATCTTACTTCCCCAATTCAATGTTAACGCATGAAGCAAGGACAACAGCACCACCACAATACTTGCAGTAATCTTTGGGTCAACAGCAAAAACGTTATTAAAATAAGTTCCCAAAGCCAATGCAGCAGCAGCTACAGGAGCTGCAAATGCAACAGTTGCAGAAACGAACCCCGACATAAAACCAACAGCAGGATGATATATTTTTGAAAGGTAATTATACTCCCCACCTGAGCGGGGAAAAGTGGTTCCAATCTCTGCATAACACAATGCGCCTAACAATGAAACCACTCCACCTATTATCCAAAGCAATAAAATACTGCTTCCGTTTTTTATATCAAGCACCTGATAACCCAGACTGGTAAACACTCCCGTGCCCACCATATTGGCAATAACAATAGAAGTAGCTGTATAAAAGCCAATCGCTTTTTTATTCATAAACAAATGTATTGCCCTTCATTAATCGAACGATTGTGAAGGTTGAGATGATAGGCTTATCAACTGCTGATAAGCAGCAGGCGAAAGGTCGTTGAAGAAAAAGTTAATCGGATTTATTTTTTCTCCATTTCTAATTACTTCATAATGTACGTGTGGTCCTGTTGACCGCCCTGTACTGCCCACAAAACCAATTAACTCGCCTCGTTTTACTTTTTGTCCTGGACGGACCGCCACCTTGCTCATGTGTCCATACAAGGTTTGATAACCAAACCCATGATTGATCACCACATGGTTGCCATAGCCTTGCATCACTGCATCAGCAGTCACCACTACCCCATCGCCTGTGGCATATATTTCGGTACCAGTATTGGCAGTAAAGTCTAATCCCGGGTGAAATTCAGGTGTCTTATAAATTGGGTCGGTGCGCCAACCATATCCCGAAGGCACGTGTTTCAAATCTTTGTTCGCAATCGGCTGAATGGCAGGGATAGAAGCCAGCAACTGCTCTTTGTTCTTCACCAGTTTCGCCACTTCGTCAAACGATTTGGATTGAATATACAACTGCTTGCTAATCCTGTCCAGCCGTTGTGTACTCTCAATCATCAGGTCGGTATTGTTATACCCTTGCAGTTCTTTGTATCGCTCCACCCCGCCAAACCCAGCTTTTCGTATACTTTCAGGAATTGCTTCGGCTTCAAAAATAGTGCGATACACATTATTATCGCGCTCTTGAATGTCTTTCAGCACCTCCGAAACCTCCCCCATTCTGCTATTCAGCAATTCGTATTGCAACGTTAGCTCACTTATCTCGCGCTGCAATTGTTTTTCTTTTGGCGAATCGAGGTACTTATAAGCAAGCATAATGGTGATGGTAGCAAAAAACAAACCCGTAGCCAAATACGATAGTACTTGCCACACCCGCCTACCGATGCTCGCTATATCCTTTTCGTATGTTAAACTTTTGGTATTAAACCTGTATTTTATTTTGCTCATTATTTTTTTACAAGTGATGCGAAATTACATAAATAAACTAAATAGCGTGTTCCGTTGGCAAATTTTGGGAATTGCGGTTATCATCACTTATTAGTTCAATAATTATATCCTAAATCAATGGTAAATGAACCAATCACCAAGTTCCTAATTCCCCCGCCACCTATGTCCCGTAACAAAAGTTATAATAACTATGACAACGCAAATACATTTTTTAACAATCTCTAACCCCCTAATTCATTAATCCTTAATCCTAATTCTTCTGAACACGGCTGTCGGGGGCAACTTGTCATCAACCTCGCACCATTTGTCCACCTCCTAACTTTTTAAATTAGCCGTTTAAAGCAGTTAAGTATTTCATGCGTTTACCAAACGAACCATATCTATGCAGGCAGAAGCATTTTTAATATTATTAAGCACAAATGAAGAATAGCCTTTTTGTTTTACTTCAGACACCAATTCCTCAACAGTAAATGTAGCGTAGCAAAAGCTATAGTATGTATGACAGTTGAGCAACATCAATTCCTAATTCCCAATTCCCAATTTTACTTACCCCTTAAAAGGATTAAAATTTCTCAACTTTATCTCCAGTCCCGAAGCCCTCTTCACAGCATCCTCCCCATACCTAAGCCGCATTTTATCCATTGCCCCGTAAAGCTGCAACTGCTCCGCATTATCCTCAAACAAATTGTATTGGTAATTCCCCTGCACCAATCCGCTAAACCTAATCCCAATCAGCCGTATCAACATCCGCTTCTGGTAAAGTTTATCAAATAACTCCTTCACCTTCTCTATAATCACATGGTCCAAACTCGTATATCCCAAACGAGCCTGCACCGTATAAGTATTAAAATCCGAATACCGTATCTTCACCATCACACAACTCGTTAGCTTCCCTTCACTCCTCAGCTGAAAAGCAAGTTTCTCCGTCATACTCACCAGCAAAAACTTCAAAGCCTTCACATCAATGGTGTCCTTATCAAAAGTCCGTTCTGTACTTATACTCTTCCGCTCACTGTATTGCTCCACAGGGCTGTTATCAATCCCGTTTGCTTTCCTCCATATCACCCTCCCGTTTATTCCAAGCACCTGTTCCATCAACTCCACAGGCATCTCCTGCAAAGTATGAATCTTCTCCACACCCATATCCCTCAGCAGCATATACGTTTTATCCCCAACCATCGGTATCTTCTTTATACTCAAAGGAGCCAAAAATCCCCTTTCAGTTCCAGTCGGAATCTCCTTCTGTCCGTTCGGTTTCGCTTCCCCCGTACCCACCTTTGCCACCGTTTTATTAGTGCTCAAAGCAAACGAAATCGGCAAATGAGTTTCCTTCATTATCTGCTGCCTCACCTCACTCGCCAGTTTATACGAACCCCAAAAAGTATCCATCCCCGTCAGGTCAATATAAAACTCATCAATCGAAGTCTTTTCATACAGCGGCACCCGTTCATGAATAATCTCCGTAACCTCTTTCGAATACTTACTATATTCCTCCGAATCTCCCCTCACCAGTATAGCTTCTGGGCACAGCTGCCGTGCCGTCCGCATCGCCATCCCCGAATGAACCCCAAACCTCCGTGCCTCATAACTGCACGAAGCAACAACACTCCTGTCGCTCGTACCACCAACCAACACAGGCATCCCTATCAGCTTCGAATTCTTCAATCGCTCCACCGATACAAAAAAAGTATCCAAATCAATATGCATTACCGAACGCTCACTCATTACTCATATCATTTTAAAAAACCATCATATACCGGGGAGTTCCAATTATTTAATAACCATGGCTGTGTTTATTCTTTATTGAAAACAGACCCCTGATATAGATAGCGTTGTTATTCTGTGGTAGGTAAAACAAAAAATAGTTGTTCCCCACTGCAAAGTTACTCATATTCTTAGTATATTTGTGCCAAATTATTTAGCAATGTCGAAAATAGCAACAAACATTAGGGTCCTGAGGGACTTAAAAAACATTTCACAGGCAACATTAGCCGAGGAATTAAAAATTAACCGTTCACGTTTAGGTTCCTACGAAGAAGGAAGGGCCGAACCTCCTTACGATTTACTCGTTACCATTGCCGACTACTTCAATGTTTCCATGGATGCAATGGTGCGCGGAGACCTTTCGAAAACGCCCCCTTCAGCACTAATGAAGTTAGGAAAAAACCGTATTCTGTTTCCCATACAGGTGGATGCCGATGGCAATGATGTGATAGAAGTCGTCCCTGTAAAAGCGATGGCAGGTTACCTCACCGGCTATGCCGACCCTGATTATATAGAAGATTTACCCATCATGAATCTCCCTTTCAAAATAGTAGGCAAGCACCGCGCCTTCACCATCAAAGGCGATTCCATGCCACCCTTAAAAAGCGGAACCATAGTAGTAGGTAAATATGTCGAATCACTCAACGAAATCAAAGACGGCCAAACCTACATTATACTTACCAAAGATGACGGAGTAGTTTACAAACGCTTATATAATGAAAAGAAAAAATCAGCCGATACCTTTTTGTTTTGTTCTGATAACAAAACCTATTCACCTTATGCTGTGCAGGGCCGAAACATCCTGGAAGTATGGAGTTTTGTATGCAGCCTTAATATCGGTGAATACAAAACAGAAGATTTGAATATGGAAAGTGTCATTCGTTTTCTGCAAACGCAACGAGTAGAAATGGGAAAATAAAATCAGTTATCAACTGCAAAAATCATTTTTTATCATAACAATCTGCGTCATCAGCGTTCCATTTATTTAGAAATTAGGATTTAGAATTTATACAACATTAATGTTTGCAATCATTGACATAGAAACCTGCGGAGGTAAGTTCGAATACCGCAGAGGACACGTAATTGAAATCTGTATTTTAATTCACGATGGATTATCTGTTACAGAAAAATTCTCTACACTTATCAATCCCCAATGTTATATAAGCCCCACATTCGTTCGCATTTCAGGCATCACGAATGAAATGGTAGAAGGCGCTCCCACATTTGCACAGGTAGCAAAAAAAATTTGGGACATGACCGAAGGAAAAATATTTGTAGCCCACAATGTTGGTTTTGATTATGGTTTTATAAAAGAAGAATTTAATTCCCTCGGTGCAAAATATAAACGGGATACACTGTGCACCGTTCGGTTAAGCAGGAAACTAATCCCCGGAAAAAAATCATACAGCTTAGGAAACCTTTGCGAATCGTTAGGTATAGATAACGAAGCAAGGCATCGGGCAGAAGGCGATGCAGTGGCTACAGCAAAGCTGTTTGATATACTAATGCAGGTAAAAAGCGCACACCCTATATATAAAAACAAAGGCGTGGATGAGTTAATGGTAAGGCGGATTGATAATATTAAAAAATATATTCTCAATAAACTTCCGGAGGAATGTGGTGTGTATTACTTCCTTGACCAGGACCAGAACATTATTTACATCGGCAAAAGCACTAATGCCTATAACCGCGCCATGAGCCATTTTAATTCCAAAGAACAAAAAGGCAGAAAAATGCTCAACGAATTATACAATGTTGATTTTGTTCCAACCGGCAGTGAACTGATAGCATTGCTTCTTGAAAATGAAGAAATAAAAAAGCACAAACCAAAATTCAACAAGCGAAAAAAAGCAGATTCATTTACACACAGTATTGATTGGTTCAAAGACGATAAAGGAATTATCAATTTTAAATTAACCGAATACGAAAATGCAGAAAATGCACTCATGTCATTCACAGGGTATTTTTCGGCAAGAGAAAAACTGGAAGCATGGATTGATAAACATACCCTTTGTTTGCGCTATTGCGGATTAACTGATGACACCTCAGTTTGTTTTAATCATCAACTGAAAAAGTGCAATGGTATTTGTGCAGAGCAGGAAGAAATCGAAATCTATAACAAACGTGCGAAAGCAATTTTGGATGAATACATTTTTACTCACCCCAACTTTGTAATTATCGACAAAGGAAAATCACAAACACAGCAATCTGTCATTCTTATTGAGAAAGGCCACTATGCCGGATACGGGTACATCGATACCACCGAACAAATCAATTCTCCCGAAGAATTTAAAACCCTTGTAAAGCGCACCAGCTATTATCCCGATGCTGATGATTTGGTGAAAGGATGGATGAAAGGAAATAAATCGAAAGTAATTGTGATTTAGAATTCGTTTACCAAACAATAATCATTCTTACTAATCATTGAAAACAAAAAAGTCGCCCGTTTGGACGACTCTCTTTGAGTAGCGGGGACCGGACTCGAACCGATGACCTTTGGGTTATGAGCCCAACGAGCTACCAACTGCTCCACCCCGCAATATATTTTTAATAATTAGTTGCTTTATTGGTATGATTTTTTAAAATCGGTTGCAAAGATATACTTAGTTTTAATGCACAGCAAATAAATCTTATCAACAAGATTGTAATAAAAGTTAATTGTATTTTACGACAAACAACTGTCAATTTATTTTTTCTTCTCAACGGGTTTAGGGCTGTCAGTCTTAGGTTTCGGAGGTTGCAGTTTCAGAATTTCCAGTTGTGCCTGTTTAGCTGCCGCATTTGCTTTTGCCTTTTCTGCCTGTGCTTCAGCTTTGGTGGCATCTGCTTTTGCTTTGTCGGCAGCAGCAATATCGGCTAATGCTTTTTTGGCTTCTGCATCTGCTTTTGCTTTGTCGGCATCGGCCTGTGCTTTCACAGCATTGGAAGCTGCTTTGTCGGCATCGGCTTTTGCTTTTGTTGCGAGTGCTATATCGGCTTCTGCTTTTGCTTTGTCGGCATCGGCTTTTTTAGCATCGGCAGTAGCTTTTGCTAAATCGGCAGCAGCGGAAGCTTTGGTGGCATCTGCCTGAGCTTTTGTGGCAGCCGTACTCTGTGCTTCTGCTTTTGCTTTTTCCGCATCTGCCTTTTTTATTTCGGCAGTTGCAGTAATGGTTGCAGCAGCAGTAGCCGCTTTTTGTGCTTCGGCTTCAGCTTTTGCTTTTGTTGCTTCGTCTTTGGCTTTCTGAGCACTAACCACTAATTCCTGAGCTTTCATTTTGTCGTTTTCTGCTTTTAGTTTGTTTGCTTCTGCTTGAATTTTCTGTGCTTCGTATTTTGGTTTTTCTGTTTCTGCTAATTGATTTTTCAATTGCAATGCGCTTTCGTCTGCTTTTGCTTTTGCGGCAGCGGAAGTAATTTTGTCGCTTTCGGCTTTCACTTTGTTTTCTTCACTCTTTGATTTGTCCGCTTCTGCTTTTGCTTTAGTGGCATTTGCCTGTGCAATGGTAGCTTCTGATTTTTTAGTGTCCGCATCTATTTTTGCTTTTGCCAAATCGTCTTTTGCTTTTTGAGCTGCTGCTATTACTGCATCTGCTTTGGCTTTGGTGGCTTCGGAAACTGCTCTTGCTGCATCCGATTTTGCTTTGTCGGCATCGGCAGTTGCTTTTTGTGCATCTGCTTTTGCTCGTTCCGCATCTGCAGCAGCTTTAGTTGCTTCTGCTGTTTTTATGGCAGCTTCTGCTTTTAGTCGCTCTGTTTCTGCTACTGCTTTTTCGGTTTCTTGTTTTAGTTTATCAGCCTGCACTTCTTTGCGAGCAAGCACTAGCATGGAATCCATTTTTATTTTTTCTTTTTCCACATCTACTCTCTCTACTTCTTTTATCACCTCCACAGTAGTTTCCACTGTTTCCACTACCTCTACCTCTTTTTCTACTGTTTTGTTTACCTCTACCACATCGCTTACACTCATCTCTTTGGTAAGTGTAACTACTTGCCCTGTTGCATCAATGTTTTCGATGGCAAACCCGCCACCTTCTATTTTAAAAATATCCCAGCTATCACTTTCTTCGCGAATGGTGGAGTAGTATCTTGTTCCACCTCCGATGATATAATAGTTGACATCATCGCGGGTGGTGTTTATTGGAAAACCCATTGTTTGCGGGGTGGTCCAACTGCCGTCATCTTTCATTTCGGAATAAAAAATATCGAAACCTCCCATTCCGTCAGCATAGCCGTTGGAACTGAAGAATAATGTTTTTCCGTTTGGATTGATAAAGGGAGATATTTCGCTGGAGGTGGTATTAATAATTGTACCAAGATTTTTGGGCTTGCTCCAACTTCCTGCATTATTGGTGCATTGATAAATATCAAATCGTCCGGTGCCGCCTTCCTTATCAGAGCAGAAATAAAGGTATTTGCCATCAGCCGAAACACTTACTCCTGTTTCGTTTGCAGAAGTATTTATTTGAGAAACTGGTACTGGTTCGCGCCACACTTTATCTATATAATTGCTTTTAAAAATATCGGTTTGTCCTTTCACTTCTTTTCTGAAATATAACGTTAAACCATCGGAAGAAAGACAAAGTGGGGCTTCATCGCTTGCGGAGTTCCAACGAAAAGGAAGGGCTGCTTCCCATTTTCCGGAAGCATCTTTTTGAGAATAATAAATATCTTCGTCCAGCATACCTGTGGTGGTGCTTACTTCTTTGTGCCCTTCTTTTGGTTCTCTTCGCGAAGCGAAAAACATTACGGAATTATCAATCGTGAGAACAGGATTAGTTTCGGCATAATTAGAGTTGATATTTTTTCCCGGATTTTTCATGGTCACATCTCTCGGACTTTTGACTGCATTTTTTGCATTGATGCAATTGCGTATCATTTTTTGAACGGGAATTGGCGGGTTGCCGTTGTACTTATCATCATACTGAAAAAAGACAGTGAGTGCACTATCGGGCTGGTTGTTGGTGAGATAGGTTTGTGCCAGAAAATAAAGTGCATCGAAGGGGGCGGCTTTTTGGTTGTTGTCGAAAAAATCATATTTATCAGTAAGATTTAAAGTTGCTTTAAGGAGAAAAGGCAGGGCTTTGGGTTGCGCGTCAATGGAATTGTAATAACACATTCCTAATTTAAAATTGGCATTGGCGTTGGCTTTGTCAGCATCCACTACCTTTTGCCAGACAGTGATGGCTGCACTGAATTGTCCTTTCTTTAAAAGAGAATTTCCTTCTTCGACCATATCGGTGGAAGAAATGGTTTTGTTTTGATTTTCTTTTGCACAGCAAGTGTTTGTGAAAATACTTGCAAGGGTAAAAAAAAGAAAGAAAGAAATGGCGAAGGAATAATTTTTAAGAGTTGTTGGTGAAAACACCAACAACGGCTGAAATGATAGATGGAAGGAATATTGTTTTTTCATGTTAACAGAATTTTGGTTGGTTTCTTAAACAGAAATATTAAATAATTATTCGGCTAAAGTAATTAATATTATTTTCTTTCAAAAATATTTTGACATTAAATGAGGGTTCTTGTATTTTGCGAAGCGAGACAAAAAAGAGTAGTTTTTTTGTGTTTAGAAACAAAATACTCCTTTTCCGATTGTTAACACTGTTCTTTATAGTATGATTATTACCCTTTGGATTATACTTATCCATTGTACAGATTAGCTATACACCTCCTAAGATTATGAATACCCCTTTAACAATTGTAAATACCCCTCTTCCGAAACAAAACACCCTTTCTTAAAGTGTTATTATTAGGGTATGTATTTTGTTTTTTTGTATCCAAAAATTCATTTTTAGGGTTTGTAAATTGGATTTTGGCTTTTAAACATAAAATTTGACAAAATTAACTTTAGTTTTGGTTCAATTTGATTTTAAGCTGGATTTGGAGATGTATTTTTGTTAGAAAACTGAATTTATTTTTAGGGTTAGGAGTACTAAATAAATCAAAAAAAAGAAAATGGAAGTGTAGTGTTTATGTTTTGGAATTTTATTGGAAAAAAAATAATTGAAGCTATTTCCATTCATTTCTTTTTTTTTGGCAATATATTTTTTTAATATAAAACAAATTTATAATTTAGCACCGTATAAAAATCATATCCCCGAAACAAACCGTGTTGATGAAAATAAAATTTGTTTTACATACCTTATTAGTAGTACTTGTTTTTTCTTTCATTACCGAAAGGGCTAATGCACAATTTATTGCTGCCGGTGGTTATCATAGTTTAATAGCTTGCAACAATGGTACTGTACATGCAACTGGTGCCGATTGGGACGGGCAACTGGGCGACAGTACTACGTTGTATGACCAGATAAATACACCTATACATATTAACGGTATAAGCGGTGTAATAGCAGTAGCCGGAGGAGCGGACTTTACATTAGCCTTAAAAAGTGATGGAACAGTATGGGCATGGGGTTATAACTATTACGGGCAGTTGGGAGACAATACCACAACTGAAAGAACTTACCCTGTACAGGTTCAGGGTTTGACAGGAGTAATATCAATTGCAGCAGGGGCTTATCATAGTCTTGCGGTGAAAAGTAACGGTACTGTATGGGCGTGGGGTTATAATTATTATGGTCAATTAGGGAATGGAACAACTACTATGAGTTTATTGCCTGTTCAGGTTACTGGTTTAACAACAATGACTAAAGTAGCTGCAGGTTATTATCATTCCATTGCATTAAAAAGTAACGGAACTATTTATGATTGGGGATATAATGGAAATGGTCAGTTAGGTAACGGAACTACTACTAACAGCAGTACACCGATTTTAGTATCTGCTCTTTCGGGAATGACTGCTATAACAGCAGGCAGATACAATTCGCTGGGTGTAAAAAATAATGGGACGGTTTGGGGTTGGGGATATAATGGAGATGGAGAGTTGGGTGATGGCACTACTACCAACAGAACTTCGCCTGTTCAAATGACGGGTATGGCAGGTGCAACACGTGTTGCGGGAGGTCGTTATCATACATTAATATTAAAAAGCAATGGAACTGTATGGGCTTGTGGTGACAATGGTGATGGTCAGCTGGGTGACGGCACCTATACCTACAGAACTGTACCGGTCCAGGTGCTTAACTTAACAGGGATTACAGCCATTGCAGCAGGTTATTATCATTCACTTGCCTTAAAAAGTGATGGAAGTGTTTGGGGTTGGGGGCAAAACTGGGACGGAGAATTGGGGGATGGAACCGGAACTGGCGACCGTTTAATACCTGTACAGGTTCATTTTTGCTGTTCTAACCAAGGAGAAGTGTCCTTATCTTCCAATTGTGTAAATTCGGATACAACAGTAATAACAGGACAATCACAGCAAACATTTACTATTTCAAACATTGGTTGTTCCAATCTTATTATCACAAATATTACAAGTTCCAATTCTGTATTTACTGCAAGTCCTGTTAATGATACAATTGCACCCTGGAGTTCGGCACAATTCACTGTAACATTTGCGCCTACGGTTATAGGTAACAATACAGGAACACTTACTATTTTTAATAATGTGCATGATACCACCATGTGTCTTACAGGAATATCAGTTGCTGCACCATTCATAAGTTTAAACCCGACTTCATTTAATGTTACCTTAGCTTGCGGAGATACTTCCTTAAGCAGTATTGATATCAGCAATTCTGGTGCAGGAAATCTTTCATGGAATGGTGTGGTTACAAGTTATAACACCACTTCACCGACTGGTTATTGTTCAACAAACTATACGAATAACGATTGCAGTTCAGAAGACTGGATGACTAATTTTTCGTTTAATACGATACAAAATCTGAACTCAGGTTGTAATAATAACACTGGCAATTATATTTATTATCCAGCCACCACTTATCCAGCCTTCACCACTTTAGTTCAAAGAGGCGGAACATACGCAATAAGTATGCAGCAAGGTGGAGGTTATAACGAGGGGTTTGGTGTATGGATAGATTATAACAGGAATGGGGATTACGGAGATGCAGGAGAATTTGTATATGCATCACCATCAGCAGGTCAAAGTATGTTTACTGGCAATATTACTATTCCTACAAATACAGCCTTAGGCAGAACGCGATTACGTGTCAGGTGCGCATATAATTCTACTTTAAATGCAACACAGTATTGCTCAAATTTTTCTTATGGAGAATGTGAGGAATATGATATTACTATAGGGGCACAGGGAATAAGCATTATCCCACCTGCGGGAATGGTAAGCCCGTCTGGTACTCAAAACGCAACAGTAAAATTTGATAGCAGGGGTATGAATGCTGGAACATATAACTATTCTTTAATTATAAATTCAAACGACCCGAATACACCTGATACAGTGCCGGTGACAATGAATATAGTTGGTACAGCTCATATGAGCATTTCACTCTATAATACAAATCAACCCTGCCTTAATTTAGATTCTATAATGGCTAATACCACAAGCAGGGATTCAATAGCCATTACTAACACAGGATGCGACACTCTTTATATTGATAGCTTGCATATTACCCCCGCACAGTATTCTATAATATCTTCTCCAACTATTATATACCCGGGAATGAGCGGACATGTAATAGTACAATTTGCACCAACCACAGCTGGAACTTACAATGGTTCACTTTCCATTTATTCCAATGTTCTTGACACGGCCATTTGTTTAATAGGAAAAGCTTTTCCGGGACCATCTATTTCTTTCACTCCTTCTTCAGTCAACGTAACTGTAGCCTGTAACGATTCTTTGTCAAGCCCTTTAATTATTAACAATACCGGAGGCGGGGTTCTTAACTGGAGTGCAGTAGGAGGAGGTAATGGAAATCCTCCAACTGGATATTGTATTCCTACTATGTATCCGACTAATTCATACTCATACATCAACAGTGTAACAACCACGGGAGGTACATTAAATATTACTACAGCGGCAGATGCAGGGTTCACAGGTAATGCAGGAACGGGGGTAAATTACTATCCTTCTGCGATGGTTTCGCAAGTACAAGGTGCTTCATTTACGCTAACCGTACAGGCAGCAGGTTCAGGTAACAATGCGCGTTTTTCGGTTTGGGTAGATTGGAACAGAAACGGAGTGTTTGATGCTTCCGAATTAATGGTAAATAATATTAGTACGGCAAATGCGGTAACAAATTTTACAATAACTGTTCCGGTATCTGCAGTTGTTGGTGTAACCCGAATGAGGATAATAGACTGGACGAACGGATCACCTCCTGCCCCTTGTGGTGCTTTAAGTGGTTGGTATGGTGAAGAAGAAGATTACCTTGTTAGAGTGGGTTATCCGGGTCTTACTATTGTTCCTTCTTCAGGAACTGTTAATCCATCGGGGTCACAAACTATTCAACTTCACTTTAACAGTACAGGACTTATTGCAGGCGTTTATAGCTATCCTATTACTTTTACATCTAACGACCCGCTTAATTCACCAATTGCGATTAATGCTACCATGAATGTGGTAGGTATTGCTCACATGCAGTTTTCATTATTCAATACTTCGCAACCTTGTCTTAATCTTGATTCTATTATGGCAAATACTTTCAGTAGAGATTCGATTGCCATACATAATACGGGATGCGATACACTTGATATTACCAGTTTGAATATTTCTCCTTCGGTGTTTACAGTATTTTCTTCTCCAACAACAATTGTCCCCGGTGGTACAAAAAATATTGTTGTTCAGTTTTCTCCAACTGTTCTTGGTGTTTACAATGGTTCGCTTACTGTTCATACTAATGTGCTTGATACTACCATTTGTTTAATAGGGAAAGCTTTCGCTAATCCTACCATTTCAACAGTCCCTTCTTCGTTCAATTTAACACTTGGCTGTAATGATTCAACTTCTTTGCCATTGCTTATTGTTAATGCCGGAGGAAGTTCGTTAAACTACACTGCTATTGTTCAGAATCCATCTTTTTCTTCCAATGTTCTTATTCCTGCATCATGTACTCCTATCACCACATCTACTTGTTGCAGCATGGGTATCTATAATGTAACTTTTGGTAGTATTAATAATACAACAGGAAATGCCACTCAGGGTTATCAGAACTATACTGCTACACAAAGCACTTTTGTAAATCCTGGACAAACGTATTCATTGTCAGTCCAAACTGGTACTTCATATAATGAATATGTAAGTGTGTGGATTGATTTCAATAATGATGGAGTTTTCCAGGTGACGGAAAGAGTGATGAATGCCAATCTTAATGTTTTACCAAACAGGTTTCACACAGGTACTGTTACTATTCCTTTAACTGCTGTGAGAAACAAGGCAGTGAGAATGCGGGTGGGTTCCGAATACCAGTTTAATGCCCCACCACAACCTTGTACTAATGTTCAATATGGACAATTTGAAGATTATTCAGTTAAAATTGCTTCGACAGTGTTGTTATCATCCAGTTCGGGAATAATTGCTCCAGGAGGTTCATCTTCGATAAATGTTAATTTTTATTCAGCAGGTTTAAATGCAGGAAATTATTCAGGAAATATAGTATTCAATTCGAATGACCCATTAAACAATCCGTATTTAGTTCCTTTCACCCTTCATGTTTCCGGGGTGGGTACTATAGCATTAACAAGAAATTGCATGAGCCATGATTCAATTATGCAAAACACTTCACGAAAAGATTCATTGTATATTAAAAATACTGGGTGCGATACTTTGCATGTTACAAATATTACAAATATATTAGGTGTTTACACTGTCAATCAAAGTGTTTTTAATATTGTTCCTGGAGATTCTGCAAAACTAAGAGTAACATTTGCTCCTACAACGGTTGGTACCTTTATAGATACGTTGACTATTCTTAATAATGATGTGACAAAAAAAGTTTGTTTAAGCAGTAAGTCTTATGAAATGCCTGTCATTAATTTAAATCCGTCAACGATAAATGTAACAGTGCCTTGCGGAGATTCTTTGCTTACCTCGTTGACAATTAATAATTCAGGTTTAGGTGTACTTAACTGGAATGCAGTTGCAAGCGGAGGAACTGGAGCCCCCCCAACAGGATATTGTATCCCCACAATGTACCCTTCTAATTCGTACTCATATATTAATAGTGTAACCACATCAGGAGGAACGATTAACCAAACAACTGCTTTAGGTGCAGGATTTACAAGCAATGCAGGACTAGGAGTAAATTATTATCCTTCCAGTTTAATTTCTGAAGTACCCGGAGGTACGTTTACACTTACCGTGCAAGCTCAAGGTTCTGGCAACATTGCCTACATTTCGGTATGGATTGATTGGAATAGAAATGGAGTTTACGATGCTTCGGAAAGAATGGTGAATAATGTTAATACAAATAATACATTAACAAATTTTACTATAACTGTTCCACTTTCAGCTAGCATTGGTTTTACTCGGATGAGAGTAATTGACTGGACAAATGGAAGTGCCCCTGCTCCTTGCGGTGCTTTAAGTAGTTATTATGGTGAGGAGGAAGATTACAGAATCAGGGTTGGTTCTCCCGGACTTAGCATTCAACCTGTTTCGGGAACTTTGGTTCCATCAGCTTCTCAAACAGTGCAACTTAATTTTAATACATTGAACCTTAATAATGGGGTGTATAATTATCCAATTACCATTTTATCAAACGACCCACTTAGTCCAAATGTGAATGTAAATGTGACGATGAATGTTGTTGGGGTAAGTCATATAGGACTATCAAGGAATTGTTTGTATCTTGATTCGATTATGGAATTTACCACCCATATAGATTCACTTTACATAAAAAACACTGGATGCGACACATTACATGTTACAAATATTACCAACCAAACAAGCATTTTTACAGTTAACCAAACTGTTTACAATATTGTTCCTGGCGATTCGGCTAAGTTAAAGGTAACATTTGCTCCGGTTGCAGTGGGTACTTTTACAGATACACTTACCATATTGAATAATGACACGACTATGAAAGTCTGTCTTTCTGGAAAAGGATTTGCAAGACCAACAGTTTGTTGGAATCCGGATTCGCTGGAGGTTACTCTAGGTTGTGTTGATTCTGTGATTATTCCGCTCAATGTTTGTAATTCAGGATTGAGTCCTCTTAATTTTAGTCTTTCTATTTCGGGAGGAACCAGTAGTGGTCAGGTGCGGGTTGCGGTATATAATCATTCAGGAATTACTTCGGTATTGAACACGCAAAGCGACTTAATAGCAACAACGGTCTCCACTTATAATGCCGCAACTCTCGCCAATTATGATGTATTGATGAATATTCGAAACAATAATTTGAATCAGGCTGATGTGCTGAATTGGATAAGTAACGGAGGCACATGGATTGGGGAATATTCCAGTAATGAGTTTCCTATTTCGCCTTGGGGTGCAATTACCGGAACAAGTCCCAACAATGCATCGAGCGGTTCACAAAGTGTAAATGTTTTGGTACCCAACCATTATTTAGCCACTCATATCAACTGGGCTTCTATGCCTGTTGGCTTTGACCCATGCGATTATATGCGTAATTTGACCGGAATTACTGACCCGCAGGCAACAAAAATAATAAGTGTGAATCATGCTTCTTATGGAAACAATCCTTTATTGGTTGAAAAAAACTATGGAGCAGGAAAAATAATAATTTTAAATTGGGACTATTCGGATAATCCAAATTACAACCCTGTGGTTGCAGACATGATTCAGGAAGTGGTAAGATATGGCGGAAGCAGTGCTACGTGGTTGTCGGCTGATACACTTGCGGGTACTGTTGTTGCTAGTGGTAATGATTCTGTACACTTTACTTTTAATTCAACCGGGCTTAATGTGGGAACCTATAATACAACAGTTAACATAACCACTAATGACCCTTTAAATCCTACCGTTTCTATTCCAACCATTTTACATGTTATTGGTATTGGAAAAATTGAATTGTCGAGAAACTGTCTGTATCTGGATTCTATTATGGAATACACAACTCATAGTGATTCGTTGTATGTAAGAAATGTAGGATGCGATACATTACATGTTACCAATGTGACAAGTCAAACGAGTATATTTACAGTTAACCAAACTTCTTTTGATATTATGCCAGGCGATTCGGTTAAATTAATTGCAACGTTTGCTCCTACTTCACCAGGAACATTTGTAGATACATTAACTATTCTGAATAGTAATGTAACCAAAAAAGTTTGCCTGTCAGGAAAAGCATACGCAAAACCGGAGATTTTAACCAATCCTGAATCAATAAATGTAACAATTGGTTGTTGCGACACATTGGCTTATCCGCTTTCCATTTACAATGTAGGTGCAAATAATCTGATTTATAGTATTAATACTAATCTGAATTTTTTCGAGGGTTTTGAAACTCCTTTAGCAGGCAGATGGGTAACCAGTGGAGCAACAGGAGGTAACTGGGGAGAAACAGCGGACCCTCATTCAGGTTCGTATTCTCTTGCCGAAAGTCCAAATGGCTTTTACGGAAATAACTGGAATCAATATATAGAATTAGTACAACCGTTAACAATCACCTCGGCAGCCACTTCCACATTATCTTTTTGGAGTAAAAGTCAGATGGAGTGCTGTTGTGATGGTTTCCAGGTTCAAATAAGTGTAAATAACGGAGCATATACTAATTTGAATTCGTTGAGTTGTAATCAATCAAGCTGGAGTTTTCATACGTTTTCTTTAACACCGTATGTTACAAACGGAAGTCAAATAAAGATACGGTTTTTCTTTTATGCGGATTATTCTGTAACTTCCCAAGGAGTGAATATTGATGATATTACAATAACAGGAATTCAACAAATTCCTGATTATTTAAGTATAGCCCCTACCAACGGTACTGTTCCTGCAGGAGATTCGTCTATAGTAAATCTCCAATTTATTAGTTGTGGAAATACTGTCGGGGTTTATAACACCAATCTGGTTATTAATTCGAACGACCCTTTACATCCGATTGATACAGTTCCTATAACTCTTAATATAGTTGGTACACCAATCATTGCTTTATCAAATAATTGCCTGAATCTTGATTCAATAATGACATACACCACCAGTGTTGATTCACTCATTATCAGAAACACAGGTTGTGACACATTGGTAATTACAAACATCACTCACCAACTGGGAGTGTATTCGGTTAATCAAACCACCTATACAATTCTTCCAGGAGATTCAGCAAGTTTAATTACCACTTTTGCTCCACTTATAGCAGGTACCTATAACGACACCTTAACCTTTTTAAATAACAATGTTACTCAAACTGTTTGTCTGCATGGAATTGCTTATCCAAAACCAGTTCAATGTCATACTCCAAATTCGTTGGATGTTCACTTTACAATATGTCAGGATTCCATAGAAAGACAAATAAATGTTTGTAATACTAACGGGGGAAGTAATCTTAATTGGAATCTTACAAACACAAACGGTGAAAGTGCCCTATTCGATGGTAATGGAGATTATATTAATAGAAATACAGTAAACTTGCCTATTGGAAGTGTGATGACGGCAGAAGCATGGATTTATCCGACATCCTATTCAGATGCAAGTTACAATGGAATTGTATGTTGGGGAGGAAGATATTGTTCAGGCACTTCAATGTTGCTCTCAATTCAAAACAATGGAAGACCAAGCATGGCAACTTGGTGTAATGATTTTGTTCCAAGTACCGGACCAACCGCAGTTCTCAATCATTGGAATCATATTGCCTGTGTTCTTAATGGAACTTCCGTTACTTTGTATATGAATGGAGTTCCAATTAGTGGTACCCTTGGTTTTGCACCCAATGTTCAGTCAACAAATTTATCAATTGGTGCAACAGATTATCCTGGAAGATATTTTAATGGAAGAATTGATGAGGTTAGAATATATAATTATGCTAAAACACAAGCCCAGATTTTGAATTCAATGAATATTGAATTAGTTGGCAACGAAACGGGATTAAGGGGATATTGGAATTTTAATAATGGAACTGCACAGGATATCACTTCTTTTGGTAATAATGGAACAGTAAATGGAAATACTTTGTTTAGTACACCAAATGCACATGATTATAATAGTACAACAACATTTAATCCACAAGCTGGAACAATTGTGGCAGGTGGTAATACCAATGTTACTGCCATGTTCTACAAAGTCGGACAAAGTTTTGGTGTTCACAATTATAACATATATTTGAATTCAAACGACCCTTTAAATGCCGTTGATACCATTGCAGTAACAATGACCATTGATTCTATTCCCCCTACTCCACCTGTTGCTAATAATCAAAGCGAATGTTTTGGAAATCCTATTCCGGCATTAACCGCAACTGCCAACACAGGCGATACTATTAAATGGTATAACTCGACAAATGTATTGCAACATATAGGTAGTCCTTATAATACAGGACAAACAGCAGCTGGAATTTACACCTATTATGTTACCTCTACTGATTCGGTAAATGGTTGTGAAAGCCGGGCAGATACAGTAACTTTGCAAATTAACAGTGCGCCTACTCAACCTTCGGCTACAAATCAGTCTGTCTGTTTTGGTTCTTCTATCCCAGCTTTAACTTCGACTGGTACTTTTCAATTATGGTACACCAATCCCGGATTAACGAATCATGTATTTACTGGCAATCCATACAACACTGGAATAACAGTAGCAGGAACATATACATTCTATGTATCTGACAGTACTATAGGTTGCCCGAAAAGCCCGGCTGACACAGTAACATTAACTATCCATTCTTTGCCATCAAAACCAGTAGCCACCGATGTGAATTCTTGTTTTGGAACAGCCACTCCAACTTTATCAGCTGTTGGAACAGGAAGTGATACCATCAAATGGTACACTTCTGCATTGGTGTTTATTCAAAACGGAAATCCGTTGGTAACAGGTGTTACTTCTCCCGGTATTTACAATTATTATGTAACTCAAACTGATTCGTTATTAGGATGTATTAGTCCGAGAGATACTGCCACTCTTACCATTCATTTTACACCTCAACCAACAGCAAATAACCAGACAGGTTGTTTTGGTAGTACATCTACAATACTTACCGCTACCGGTTCAAATTTAAAATGGTATAACTCGGCTATGACATTGATGTACTCTGGAAATCCTTATAACACGGGGTTAACGGCTGTGGGTGTAGATACATTTTATGTAACACAAACGTTGAATGGCTGTGAAAGTTCAGCTAAGATGGTAATTCTTACCATCAATCCTATTCCATCCACACCTGTTGCCTCTGATATCACCATTTGTTTTGGACAGGCAACACCTGCATTAACTGCGACTGGTGCCACCATCCAATGGTACAGTAATGCAACATTAACTAATTTAGTTCATAGTGGAAGTCCATACAACACAGGCTTGACGGCTGTTGGAAATTATACTTTTTATGTAACCCAATCGGTATTAGGTTGTGCATCGCATGCTGATACTGTTCATTTAATTATTGGTCCTATTCCTGTTCGCCCAATTACTGCAAACATAAACGCGTGTTTTGGTTTCTCAGTATCCGATTTTGTTGCAGCATCTACAGGTTCGGACACTGTCAAATGGTTCAGTAATCCGGGATTAACAAATCTAGTTTATACAGGCAATCCATTCTCCACTGGACAAACAGCAATAGGTACTTATACGTATTATGTAAATCAAACGGATACTTCAAGCGGTTGTCATAGTTTTTCTGATACCGTTACATTGGTAATAAATTCAACACCTGTTCAGCCAAGTGCTAATGATGTGAATGCTTGTTTCGGTCAGGCAATTCCACCAATGACATCTACAGGAACAATTATTCAATGGTATAATGATACTGCATTAACTAATCTTGTTCATACAGGTGGTACTTATAATACCGGACTAACTACTGTTGGTTCTTATACTTTTTATGTAAAAGACAGTACCGCAGGATGTGCTTCAAGTTCAGCGGATACAGCAACTTTAAACATATATCCAATTCCATCAGCACCTACAACTTCGGGTAATGCTTCCATTTGTATTGGTCAGTCGAATCCAACATTAACAGCAACAGGAACGAATATTAACTGGTATAGTAATATTGGTTTAACTAATCTTGTCCATACAGGAAGTACTTTTACCCCTACACAAACTGCGGCAGGTACATACACTTTCTATGTAACACAAACAGCTAATGGTTGTAGTAGTTTGGCATCTATAGTTGTATTCACCATTTATTATACACCTCCTGTTTCTGTAAGTAATATATCCATTCCATTTGGTACCGCAACACCAGATTTGATTGCTGTTGGTTCAAGCATCGCTTGGTATAATACTGCTATGGTTATTGTTTCGACTAATAATACATTTGCAACAGGGCAAACAGCAATAGGTGCTTACACTTATTATGTAACCCAAACATTAAATGGTTGTGCAAGTACTCCTGATACCGTTACACTTACTATTCATCCGCTTGCACCAACTTCAACCAACCAAACCATTTGTTTTGGGACTACTGTTCCTGATTTAATTGCAACTGGTACAAATATCAATTGGTATAGCAATTCCACATTGACCAATCTGGTTCATACTGGAAGTGCCTTCCCAACAGGACAAACTGCTGTTGGTGTTTATACGTATTATGTTACACAAACTATAAACAGCATTCCAAGTCCTGCAACAATAGTTACTTTAACCATTAATGCTATTCCAACTGCACCTGTTTCAACCAATCAAACTGCTTGTGTTGGCGGTACTATTCCTAATTTAACATCAACAGGAACAACTATTCAATGGTATGATACTACATTTGTGGTTCATAACGGAACTCCATTTGCAACCGGAAATACAGCAGTTGGAGTTTATAATTACTCTGTTACTCAAACGGTGAATGGTTGTGAAAGTCCGCACACCAATGTGTCACTAACTATTGATGCACTGCCATCTACACCCATTGCTTCTGATACTTCCTCTTGTTTTGGAAGTACAACCCCTGCTTTAACTGCTACTGGAACAACTATCCGTTGGTACAATACTCTCGGAATACAAGTTGGAACAGGTAGTCCTTATGCAACAGGAATAACTGCTGCAGGGGTTTATAATTTGTTTGTTACACAAACGAATTCGTTAACTGGTTGTCAAAGTCTTTCCGATACTGTTACTTTAACAATAAACTTTACACCTCCACCTGTAAATTCAAATGTTATTGTTTGTGCAGGATTAACTGTGCCGCCACTTACTGCAATTGGAACAAACATACAATGGTATAACTCAGCAATGACGCAAGTTGCAACAGGAAGCTCTTACTCAACAGGACAAACAGCAGTTGGTGTTTATACCTATTTTGTGACACAAACTAATACGTTAACAGGATGTCAAAGTATTCCTGATTCGGTTGTTCTTACGATTAATGCAATTCCAACCGCCCCAACATCAAACGATGCAAATGCTTGTTTCGGACAGTCAATACCAAATCTGACAGCAACAGGAACAGGTATTCAATGGTATAACACTTCCATGACTTTAGTATCAAGTGGTAGTTCTTATAACACGGGACAATCTGCAGCTGGAACCTATACCTATTATGTAACACAGAGTGCCGGAGGTTGCGAAGGTCCGGCTGATACATTAACATTAACTATTCATCCAATTCCAGCTGCACCAACCGCTCCAGTAAATACATCCGTTTGTTTCGGTCAAACAAATCCAACATTAACTTGTACAGGAGCAAACATCAACTGGTACAGTGATTCAACACTTGTTACACATGTTAATAGCGGAAGTACTTATACTCCTTTGCCAACGGCTCCAGGAGTTTATACATATTATGTTACTCAAACAGTGAACGGTTGTAATAGTCCTGCTTCTGTTGTTGTGTTTACAATTTACTTCACACCTCCTGTTTCTGTAAATGATATTTCTGTTCCATTCGGAACCCCAACACCAGACTTGATTGCAGTTGGAAGCAATATTACATGGTACGATACTGCTATGGTTAGTGTTTCAACCAATGATACATTTGCAACGGGGCAAACTGCGATAGGTGTTTATACTTATTATGTTTCGCAAACAATGAATGGATGTGAGAGCACGTTGGATACAGTTACAGTAACAATTTATCCAAGCAATCCTCCTGCATCTAATCAATCTGCTTGTTTTGGAACAACCATTCCTGACTTGTCTGCAATTGGTGTAAATATTCAATGGTACAGCGATTCGTTGCTGACTAATTTGGTTTTTGCCGGAAATCCATTCTCAACTTTACAAACGGCTGTAGGAGTTTATACCTATTATGTAACACAAACAATTAATGGTATTGAAAGTCCTTCCACTTCTGTAACACTTACTATTAATGCTATTCCGGCTGCTCCTGTTTCGTCTAATCAGAATGCTTGTTTTGAAGGGACAATTCCTGATTTAACTGCAACGGGAACCGCTATACAATGGTACGATACCACCACAGTTGTGTTTAGTGGTAGTCCTTTTGCAACAGGACAAACAGCAGTTGGTGTATATTCTTATTCAGTAACTCAAACTGCTAACGGTTGCGAAAGTCCGCACACTTCTGTAACGCTTACTATCAATGCACTTCCAGCAACACCAATTTCAACTGACACTGCAATTTGTTTTGGAACTTCAACTCCTGATTTAACATCAACTGGTGTAAACATTCAGTGGTATGATACTTCGGGAACTATTGCCGGAACAGGTAGTCCGTTTGCTACCGGAATAACTGCCGGAGGTGTTCACATGTTCTACGTTACTCAAACCAATACTTTAACAGGATGCGAAAGCCATGCTGATACAGTGAGCTTAACCATTCATTTTACTCCGCCACCTGTTACTCCTGATGTATATGTTTGTGCATTGTATTCCATTCCTTCTTTAGTTGCAACAGGAAATGATGTTCAATGGTATGATTCTTCCATGACTTTTGTTCATAGTGGAACATCTTTCAATACCGGACAAACAGCAATTGGTACACATGTTTATTTTGTAACACAAACCGATTCTGTTACAGGTTGTACCAGTACTCCTGATTCTGTTATCCTATCAATCAATACTGCTCCGGCTGCTCCGGTAGTGACAAATACAACAGCTTGTTTCGGGCAATCAATAACACCACTTACTGCAACGGGCAGTAACTTGCAATGGTATGGTGATACCACTTTAACAACAGTATTGTTTGCAGGAAATCCTTATAACACTGGACAAACAGCAATTGGAATTTATACCTATTATGTAACACAAACAACGTTTGGTTGCGAAGGTCCTGCTGATTCTATTTCTTTAACTATCTATCCTACCCCTGCAATGCCAACCACATCAGGCAATGCAGCGATATGTTTCGGACAAACGAATCCAACATTTAGTGCAACAGGAACCAACTTAAATTGGTACAGCGATTCTACATTAACTGTTCTTGTTTCAAGCGGAACAACATATACACCTGTACAATCAGCTCCAGGAGTTTATAGTTATTATATCACTCAATCTGCAAATGGTTGCAGCAGTCCGTATGCAACTGTTGTATTTACAATTCATTTAACGCCTCCAGTTTCTGTTGTTGATGCTTCCTCAGTCTTTGGTTCTGCAACACCTGATTTGATTGCAGTTGGTGATAACATCACCTGGTACGATACCGCTATGGTTTCTGTTTCTACTAATGATACATTTGCAACCGGACTTACAGCAGTTGGTGCTTATACTTATTATGTAAGTCAAACGTTGAATGGATGCGAAAGTACATTGGATACCATGGTTCTTACTATTTATCCTGTGGCTCCAACATCACCTAACCAAACTGTTTGTTATGGAAACTCTGTTCCTGATTTAACTGCAACGGGTTTAAATGTTCAGTGGTATAGCGATTCATTGTTAACTGTTCCTGTTTATTCGGGTAGTCCTTATGCAACAGGAGATACTGCTGTGGGTAGTTACACTTATTATATAAATCAAACGGAAAATAATATTACAAGTGAGACTACAACAGTAATATTAACTATAAATGCTATTCCTGCAACTCCTGTTGCAACTAATCAAAGTGTTTGTTTCGGAAGCATTATTCCTGATTTGACAACAAACGGTACAAACATTACATGGTACGATACTGCTATGGTAAGTGTTTCTACAAATGATACATTTGCAACAGGACAAACCAATGCGGGAGTTTATACTTATACTCTTACTCAAACGGTAAACGGTTGTGAAAGTCCTGCTGACACAGCTACTCTTACCATCTATGCAATTCCTCTTGCTCCAACCACATCTGCAAATACAGCTATTTGTTTTGGAACTACGAACCCTACATTTACTGCAACAGGAACCAATGTTCAATGGTATAACGATTCGTTGCTGACTACACTTGTATTTACAGGAAGTCCATATACTCCGATTCAGACAACAGCAGGAACCTTTACTTATTACATAACCGATTCGATGAACGGCTGTACAAGTCCTGCATCAACAGTTGTGTTTACTATTAACTACACTCCACCTGTTTCTGTTAACGATACGATGGTTGCATACAGCTTACCAACTCCCGATTTAATTACATCGGGAACTAACATTCAATGGTACGATACTGCAATGGTTGTTGTTTCTACCAATGATACATTGGCAACCGGACAAACAGCAGTTGGTGTTTATACTTATTATGTTACACAAACAATGAACGGTTGCGAAAGTACTCCTGATACAGTTGTTCTCACCATATACCCAGGAGCACCGCTATTAGCAAGTCAGGTAATTTGTGCTGGTGGCATCATTCCTGATTTAACTGCGGTGGGCACAAACATCAACTGGTACGCTGATTCGTTGCTTACCAACAATGTTTATTCAGGAAATCCTTATGCTACCGGACAAACCGCTCCGGGCAGTTATGTATATTATGTAACTCAAACAGTGAATGGAATTCAAAGTCCTTATGGGTTGGATACATTGACTATTAGTGCTGTGCCTGTTGCACCAATTGCTGCCGACCAAAGTATTTGTTTTGGAACACCAACTCCTGATTTAATTACACAAGGTGGAAACATTAACTGGTATGATAACACCATGACAAGTGTTTCTACATTGGATACTTTTGCTACTGGTCAAACAGCGGTGGGTGTATATGTGTACACCGTTACAACAACTGTTAACGGATGCGAAAGTGCGCCCGACACAACAACACTTACTATTAATGCTCTACCTGCAACACCATTGTCGGCTGATGCTTCTGCATGTTTTGGAAGTACAGTTCCCGATTTAATATCAACAGGTAATAATATTCAATGGTACGACAACAACGCATTGCTTGTTTCAACAGGAAATACATTTGCTACCGGAATCACTGCATCTGGGGCATATACTTATACGGTTATTGATGTGGATGCTATTACAGGTTGTTCGAGTTATTCTGATACCACCACCTTAACAATAAGTGTTCAGCCTAACAATGCACCAACAGTGGCTGATGTAATTACTTGTACCAGCATTGCTACTCCTGATTTGGTTTCTTCAACCGGAACAATTATTCAATGGTACAGCGATGCCAGTTTAACTACGTTAGTAAATGTTGGAAACACCTTTGCTACCGGACAAACCGCAGCAGGTACTTATACGTATTATGTAACCGATAGTTTACCGGGATGCCTTGCAAGTCCTGTAGATACAGCTATGCTCACCATCAACACACAACCAACCATTGCACCTGCTGTAGCAAATATTTTAGTGTGTAGCGGTGGTGCAATGCCTGATTTGGTTGCAACTACAGGAACTATCGTAAATTGGTACAGCGATACATTGTTAACCAACTTAGTAAACATTGGCTCTAACTTCCCGACAGGACAAACCGCTGCGGGGGTTTATACGTATTATGTAAACGATAACATTGCTGGTTGCCCTGCGGGGATGACGGATACTGTTTCGTTAACCATCAATCAAACACCTGCAATGCCTACTGTTGATGATACCGCCATTTGTTTCCGAACTGCATTGGCAATATTAATTTATCACGGACAAAATGTGCAATGGTACAACACCTCTATGACGCTTGTTCATTCTGGAGATGTATTCAATACTGCACACGTGGTTCCGGGCATTTATCCTTATTATGTCACTCAAACGGATACAGTGAATGGTTGTGTTAGTCCTGTAGATAGTGTGAACATGATAATTAACTCATTACCCGGAATGCCAATAACTACTGATACTACAGTATGTGCATCTGCAACCATTCCAAACTTGATTGCAACAGGCAACAATATTCAATGGTACGATACTGCCAATGTTTTCTTGTTCAGTGGTGCTTCGTTTGCAACCGGACAAACCCTTGCGGGAACGTATCCTTATTATGTATTACAAAACGATACCGTAACTGGTTGCGGTAGCGATTTGGATACTGCTACTCTTGTTATCCTGCCTGTGCCTGCTGTTCCGGTTGCCAACAACATAACAGTTTGTACAGGTACAATTATTCCTGATTTATCAGCCACAGGAACAAACGTTACTTGGTATAACGATGCTACCCTTACAACCATTGTAAACACAGGCAACACCTACACAACCGGACAAACCACTGCCGGAACATATACTTATTTTGTAACGGATAGTGTTGGTGGATGTACTAGTACAAGTGTTGATTCGGTGATGTTAACCATCAATCAATCGCCACCACAACCTACTGCACACGATACAACTATTTGTATAGGTGGCGCTCCTAATCTATTCTCAACAGGAAATAATCCTCATTGGTACAGCGATATTACCTTGATTAATTTCTTAGGAAGCGGAAACAACTTTAATACGGGTGTTACCAATGTGGGTACATTTACCTATTACGTAACCGATAACAATACGCTTTGTCCGAACTCAACGCCCGACACAGCACACTTAACCATCAACCCTGCACCGCTCATTACAGCTAATACCTACTCTGCAAGTTTATTGTTTGGTAACTCAGTTACCTTAACTGCTTATAATGCTGTGACGTATTCATGGGCTCCACCAACAGGATTGAACACCACTACAGGAGCAACTGTTATTGCTTCGCCAACAGTAACCACTACTTACACCGTAACAGGAACCAATGCACAAGGTTGCAGTTCGGATACTGTTATACAAGTAGTGGTAACTCACGTAGGTATTGACGAAGCAGGTATTCCGCTGGAAGATGTACTTATTTATCCAAACCCTGCTATTGATGAATTTACTATTGAATTCAGTACTACTGCAACTACTGCTATAGATATTAATTTGTTCAACAAATTAGGACAAAATGTGAGAACAGTGCGTGAAGAAAAAATGATTTCCGGTTTGCAAAAACATAAATATACGTTTGATTCCAGCACCTTGGATGCTGGAGTATATATGATTGAAATTGCAACAGAGCGAGGAAGTGTGAGTAGGCGACTGGTTCTCATAAAATAAAATAATGTCGAATATCAAACATCGAATTATGAATAATGAAGTAACACGTATACATCTCGACATTCGAAATTCGATGTTCGTTATTCGATATTCAAAAAAACTTTTTTATTCCTTCTTCCTTTTATTCCTCCTACCTTTATTTTCTTTTTCCCAAAAAGATTCGACCGCAAATCTTAAAAGCGGCATTGCAAAATTCAATGAAGGAAATTATGATGTGGCGGTGATGGAATTTAATAAAGCAATTGAACAGTGTCCTAAATGTGCGGAAGTATATTATTACCTTGGCGAAATTTCTTTTTTGCAAAAGGATAATAAAAAAGCAATGGAAAATTTCAACAAAACCATTGAGCTCGATTCTACTTACTCAAAAGCATATAAAGACAGAGGCGCACTCAAAGCCATGCTGGAAGATTATCGCGGAGCGATAGATGATTTTAATATTGCGATTAAACAGGACAAAAGTTTTTCGGATGCGTATTTCAACCGTGCCACTTCGTACGAATCATTGAAAGAATATAAATCAAGTATTGAAGATTATACTAAAGTTATCTCAATGAATAAAAAAGATTTTCAGGCATACGAGCAAAGAGGAAGAGCTAAATTTGAAATGGGAGATGCAAAAGGTGCCTGCAAAGACTGGAGCAAAGCAGGAGAGTTAGGAGATTTTAAAGCGTACGATTATATTAAAAAGAATTGTAAATAGTGCATTGGTCATTGGTTCATTCGTAAATCTGCAACTCAAATAATATAAACCAGAAACGAGTGCTACTATAAAAATTAATTACAAGCAAACTACATTATTTATCCCTTCACCAGTTTCATCACACTTCTTTTTCCATCAACTATTGATTCCACAAAATACATTCCTTTGGAAAGGCTACTAATATCAAGCCCCTCCCGACCTCCCCAAAGGGGAGGAGATTGAAGCACACATTCTCCTATAATATTATTGATTTTTATTTCTGCAGAATTAAAATTAGCATTATTGATAGTGATGTTAAGCTGGTCGGTTGCAGGGTTGGGGTAAATGGAAATGTTTGAGGACTGATTGCCAAATGAGTTTTGGTTTATACCTAAAGTAAAGCCACTCATCTTTGCAACAAACATCATATAATTGTAGTAGTTCCCTATTAAAAGAGTTGAGCCGAAATAAATAGAATCGCCATAACCACCAGTAATCATAATATTTCCATTAGCATCAGAGCACATAGAATTTGAACAATCTTAGTCTCCCATGTGCAACGTTCCAATAACATTACCTGATAAATCCATTTTTAAAATATTTATTCCTGTATATCCTCCTGAGAGATATAGGCTAGCTACTCCGTCAAAAATTATATTTCCAAGTATGTCAGTATTGTTATATGCACCATTCGCCCAAAGCACCGTTCCGCCTGAATCATATTTTGCAACAAATCCTTCCCATGTTGCACCAGAGTTTATTGTCACAGTTCCAAAATTAACGGAGCCATTATAAAATCCGCCAACTATATAAACATTCCCAAAATTATCTGTTGTAATATTGCCTACATTTATATTAGCATTGCATCCAGCACTTTCGACCCAAATAATATTTCCATTCGAATCAATGCGAACAACATAAAAATCAGGTGTTGTAGTATTTATGTTTGTAAGGGTATCCGAACCAACAATAATAGTAGGAGTATTAAATCGCCCGAGAACATAAATGTTTCCCGAATTGTCAATGGTTAAACTTTGTGCACGAACATTAATAGCCCAAAGTACGTTTCCATTCGAATCAAATTTCCTAACACTGTCACTCGCTATATAAATATTTCCTGCTGCATCTGCCTTCATACCGTGGTGACCTGCTCCTGTACGATTTGCCCAAATTATATTACCTAACGTATCGTATTTAATTAAATAGTTTGGTCCGGGAATAACATAAGTTCCGATTCTAAGCGTATCCATTGGATCAATAGAACCTGCTGAATATATATAACCCATTCCATCATAACAAATAGCAGTAGCGGTTCTATGGTCCGCCTCCATTGTAGAGTCGCAACTATACCATTTTGCATTTCCTAAAGGGTCGTATTTTGCAGTAAAAGTCATTGCACCCCATCCAATAGGAGCTGAGCCTCCACTGGCAACTACATAAATATTGCCCGAAGGGTCTAAACAAATATCCTGACCTGTAACCGGATAAGGCTCTGTACGGCCTTTAGCCCATTGCCATTGACCGTATCCCTTATTAAAAAGGATTGTAAATAAAACTAATATTAGTACATTTTTTTTCATGATAAAAGGAGTTAAGTAAAATTTATTTTCAAAGTTATACAATATTTTTAATGTTTTTTCGTTTACTGTATAGTACCTATTATTATTAGATAAGAATTAATATTAATCAGTTTCAACTTTTTTCGCATGGAAAAGAAATTATATTGTATTAAAAAAAAGGGAAAAGTAACACACCTGTTTTATTTTCCTGAAACCATCACCACTGCCGAATGGACTTCGGAACAAGCCATTGCAACTGAAAAATTAAAATCAAGATTTCTAGTAAATAAAGAAAACAAGATTTATTGGATACCGCTTTACGAAGATTATAGACGCAAAGTTCATCCAATAGCCGAAACTTCGTGGCTTATTTTCTGCCTCGAATTGTGTGGTGTTAAAACTCCTGCAATAAATTGCGCTCTGTTGTATATGGAAGGTTGCAGTCGCTTACAAACAGCCGACATATTAAATCTTTCGGTGGCTAAGGTTAAAGTTCTCGACACTTCTATTTTTAATTTAACTGGCATCCGTAGCGTCAAAAAACTAAGAGATTTTTTCAAATAGCCATTTGCCTATTTTTACTGTTTTTGCAATTTCCTCTACAACCCTTATATTTACTATACATTCAGCCGATTTTTTGAAATCTTCAAAATCGAAAATATAGCCATTTTGGTTGTTCGCTTTTGGTTTTATCCAAAATTTTGTGTATACTTTTGTAAGGCAAAACTTACTGAAAGCAGGCATAAACGGGAGGAAGTAAATTGCAAATAAAGTAATCGTTCTTTGTTTTATTAAAAAACCAGTTGCACTTCTATTAATTGCAATTGTTTTTTAGTTGTTAGCAATCGGATGATGATAGTGAACAGTTGCTTTTGGGTAGAAAGTAATTGAAAAAAAGTCAGGAGCAATCCAAGTTGGTACAGAAGCAACCCGAACTGGTACAGGAGCAATCCAAGTTGGTACAGAAGCAACCCGAACTGGTACAGAAGCAATCCAATTTAGTACAGAAGCAATCCAAGTTGGTACAGAAGCAATCCAAACTAGTACAGAAGCAATCCAAACTAGTACAGAAGCAATCCAAACTGGTACAGAAGCAATCCAAACTGGTACAGAAGCAATCCAAACTGGTACAGAAGCAATCCAAACTGGTACAGAAGCAATCCAAACTGGTACAGAAGCAATCCGAGTTGGTACAGAAGCAATCCAAACTGGTCAAAAAGTGGTTTTTTCTTGATCAATGAGGGTTAATTCTGGTAAAAAAGGAAACAGTAAAAGTAAAAGTTCAACAATTCAATAAATAATAACAATTAAAAACAAAAAACAAATGAAAAAACAAAAATGGTCACCTGAGACAATTCAGGATTTGAATGCTGCTGAAATGCGGTTATTTAAAAAGGAAGAAAAAAAAATCAAGGCAATAAAAAGTATTGCAGGCGTAAAGCATTATATACATAATGCCAATGCAATGAAAAAAGGAAGAACCAGAATAATAGTAATGCTGGCCGTACAAAACACAAGGCTGATAAAGGCAAAATTGGCAATGCCGGTTGCAGAGTTGGCGTATCTCCGTCATTCGGAGGATATGCGTGCTGCGCAATTTGACAACACTTCCGGATTTTTTACAGTACCGTTCGATTTGCTTGCAACCTGGGAAACACAAAACACTGCATTGAGTAATGCTATCACCGATATTACTAACGGAGTGGTGGAAGGAGATGGTGACAAAATTACTGCAATGAACGACTTGAAAGTAACACTGATACTGGCTTTGGCTTACATCAACCGAAAGTGCCTGCTCAATCAGCGGCAGGCGGTTGCTATCATTGAAGCTGCGCTGATGGAAGTGGTTGGCAGAGGAACAATAAACATTCAGGAAATAGCTGTTAAATTAGGTTCTGCATCAGGGCAAATAATTGTTCGTTCGATGTGGCCTATGGAAGATGCTAAAAAATTAAAAACCACTTTTTTCTGGAATAAATCTATTGATAATGGTGCAACATGGATAGAAATGGACCCTTCGCATAAAGCAATAATTATCGCCACCGGATTGACTGCTAATGTATCTGTAAAATTCAGAAAACGTACTTGGACCAAAAATGGTTATTCCGAATGGGTGGTTTCTAAAGCCATTATGCCGTTTTAAGAATAGTTAAAAGTTTAAAAGTTCAGTGTTCAAAGTTTAAAAAGCTTCACAGAAATGTGAGGCTTTTTTGCTGAACTAATCTGCCCGTTCTACTTTCCCCAAACCTTCGTTCTTCACATTGGTTTTTTCCGGATTACCTTTATATTTTACCCCTCCTACTCCTTTTGCATTTACGTTTAATTCTTTAGAAGCATATACTTCGGCAGCACCAATGCCATCAACATCTAGACTCAGTTGTTCTGTTTTTAAGTCAAAAGCCTGAATAATCCCTACTCCCGAATGGTCTATTTTAGCTTGTTTGGCACTACCTGACAATTGTAATGCACCCACAATTTCTGATTTAATATGGAGTTGTTCTGTTTCCAGATTCAAATCTGTAATGCCAACTCCTGTGCAAGTCAAATCTAATTGGGGTAATTTTAATTTATTTTGACAAGTCAATTTACCAACACCATTTGTTCTTAATTTAGTGAGTTGATGAATGTTGATATAGATATTTATTTTTTTGACATTACCAATCGAATTACTGTCGCGCATTTTAACCGACAATACATCGTTTTCAACAGAAGTAATAATTAGTGGTTGAATGTTTTCATCCGTTTCCACTCTCACACTTTCTGTTTCTTTTTGTTCCAAAAACACATTAAAAACTCCTTCAATTTCTATTTTATCAAATGAAGTAACAGGTCTGTTTTGTGATTGAACTGAACCATTACCATTCACTTTGGCAGCAGAATCATCGTTCGAATTAGTCATGTTGTCGCAACTGGTAAACGCCATAGCAGTGGCAAAAAAAAGGGAGATAAGAAAAGTGTTTTTCATAGGTAGAGTTTTGGTTTTAGAAGTATGACGATTGAGATAATTAAAAAGTTACAGGGGACTCAAAATAAATATTCAGTTTACTTTACAATCATCTTTTTTATTTAGTTTTGAATTCAAATAAATCAACCCAATCCATTGAAACATTTTTTCCCGAAGTTAACAACCGCAACTAAAAAGAGAATTGGGTACTCCATTTTATTTCTGCTCTGCATTTGGTTTTGGTTTTGTTTGCCTTCTCCATTATTTAAAAATCGTACATCAACAGTTTTAGAAGACAATACCGGCAAACTGCTTGCCGCCCGAATAGCAGATGACGGGCAATGGCGTTTCCCGAAATGCAAAACTGTTCCTTATAAATTTGTTGAAAGCATAATTCAGTTCGAAGACCGAGAGTTTTTTGCCCACAAAGGATTTAACCCGATGGCATTTACTCGGGCATTTATTCAGAATATAAAAGCAAGAAAAATAATAAGTGGCGGAAGTACTTTATCCATGCAGGTTATCAGGCTGGCAAGAAAAGGAAAAAGCAGAAGCATTACTGAAAAGTTGATTGAAATAATTTATGCAACACGGTTAGAATTGACTTATTCTAAATTTGAAATACTTTCGTTGTATGCTTCCAATGCACCTTACGGAAGTAATGTGGTGGGCATAGATGCGGCATCATGGAGATACTTTGGAAGAGAAGCAGAAAAACTTTCGTGGGCAGAAGCAGCCACATTAGCCATTTTGCCTAATGCTCCCAGTTTAATTTATCCGGGAAAAAATCAGGAACGATTATTAGCAAAACGAAATCGTTTATTAGACAGATTGCTCACAGCAAAAATAATTGATAAAGAAACCTGTGAATTAAGCAAACAGGAAACCCTGCCCGGAAAACCTTTTGCACTGCCGCAAATAGCACCTCACTTATTACAGCGTGCAGCCAAGGAAGGTTTTGAGGGGTTACGAATACCTTCCACTATTGATGGGCATATTCAACAACGGGTTAACGAAATAATTGAAAATCATCACAAACTTTTAAAGGCAAATGAAATTCATAATGCCTGTGCAATAGTGCTGGATGTAAATACAGGAAATGTTTTGGCCTATGTCGGAAATACTGATAACACAGGCAAACCCGAATACCAATCGGATGTGGATGTGATTGTAGCACCAAGAAGTACAGGCAGTATTCTCAAACCTTTTCTGTTTGCTTCCATGCTCAATGATGGTGAATTGCTTGCCACTTCACTTGTTCCCGATGTTCCAACACAGATTGGAGGATATACACCGCAAAATTACAATACTACTTTCGATGGTGCTGTACCAGCCAAACGTGCATTGGCAAGGAGTTTAAATATCCCTGCTGTGAGAATGCTTCAAAACTATGGCACCGAAAAATTTAATTTTAATTTAAAGAAGTTGGGAATGACAAGCCTTACTTATAATCCCGAACACTATGGATTAACAATAATATTAGGTGGTGCAGAAGGTAAATTGTGGGACATTGCCGGAATGTATGCAAGTATGGCACGAACATTAAATCATTATACTACTTATAACGGCAAATATAATAGCGATGATATTCATCCTCCACGATATACATATCCGAAGAAAAAGAAAGAGCCTGAACTAACCAAAGAATCATTTATAGATGCTGCTTCCATTTATTTAACTTTTGAAGCAATGGTGGAAGTATCGCGCCCGGATGAAGATGCAGGATGGAAACAATATACTTCGGCAAGTAAAGTAGCATGGAAAACAGGAACAAGTTATGGCTATCGCGATGGATGGGCTGTTGGTGTAACCCCTAAATATGTGGTGGGTGTATGGGTGGGTAATGCAGATGGGGAAGGTCGCCCGGGATTAGTGGGCATTCAAACCGCTGCTCCCATCCTGTTCGATATTTTCGGTGTGTTGAAACCGGGCAAATGGTTTTCGCCTCCGTATGATGAGATGGAAAAAATTGCTATCTGCCACCAGAGTGGCTGTAGAGCAACAGAAATATGCGAACCAATAGACACTGCATGGATTCAAAAGTCAGGATTAAATTCTGAACCTTGCAAATATCATCGTTTGATTCATTTGGATGAAACGGGAAACTACCGCGTAAACAGCAATTGCGAAGAAGTAGGTAAAATGAAACATGTAAGTTGGTTTGTATTACCGCCTGCAATGGAATGGTATTATAAATCAAAGAATTCTTCTTATAAAGATTTACCGGCCCTAAGAAAAGACTGTGAAATTAGTGGATTGAAGTCAATGGAATTTATTTATCCAAAACAGTTCAGTAAAATTTATGTACCTGTTGAACTGGATGGAACCATGGGAAAAACTGTTTTCCAGGTGGCGCATCGAAAACAAAACACCATACTCTACTGGGATTTGGATGGAACTTATTTAGGTCTTACACAAAACATACATCAAATGGCATTGGCTCCTGACGAGGGATTGCATAAACTTACTATCACAGATGAAGATGGAGAAATGCTTGTTCAGCAATTTGAAATTGTAAGTAAGAAAAAGTAATCTCCCCTTTATTTACTACCTTGCATCAATTAAAAGAAAGTTTTTATGTGGTTGAAATATTTATTAGTTTTTGGTTCAGCAATGGTGGTTGATATAGTTCCATTACCCCTCCCTCCTGCCTTTGTTATTATGATATTTTTGCAGATTCAATTTAATCTCAATGTGTGGATAGTAATAGTTGTGGGAGTTGCCGGCTCCATTTTAGGGCGATATATACTTACCTTATATATTCCAAAAATAGCTGGACGAATTTTTAACCCAGCAAAGAATGAAGACGTTCAGTTTCTTGGAAAAAAGTTGAAGGAAAAAGGATGGAAGAGTCAGGTAGCTATACTTACTTATTCGTTGCTCCCTCTTCCTACAACGCCTTTATTCATTGCCGGAGGAATGGCAAAGATGAAACCTTATTTTATTATTCCTGCATTTTTTGTTGGTAAATTTATCAGCGATACTATTGCTGTACTTATTGGAAAATATGCAGCTGAAAATGCCGAAGGAGTATTCGAAGGGTCCATGTCCTGGAAATCAATTTCGGGACTTGCATTGGGTATATTGCTTGTTGCGGCACTCCTTTTTGTAGATTGGAGATCCTGGATTCAACATAAAAAATTCAAATTGAATTTTAGAATCTGGAGATAACTTTACAATCGCTTTTGCAAATGCAATGCGGTGCGCAAATAATTATTCATTCGTTTACCAAAAGGAATTTCAATTAAATAAGTCACCCCTGTTGCAATTAACCCAACTATTACAAGGGTAATAAAAGCAGCAAACCAATAATTAATCTGACATTGATTTATTAAATAAGGAAGAACTACCTCCGTGCTGATGAACTGATGAATAAGATATAATGCAAAAGAAATTTTACCAAGAAACAATGTAGCTTTCGAAACAAGAAAATTCAACTTGTGATTCACAAACAAAATAAACAAAGAGAAATATAGAATCAACATCCATATATATTCGTTATGATGAATGAATGCACCATTATCGGCAGGAATTATTTTTATAGCAAAACAGAGCACTAAAATAATATAATACCAAAAGCAGTTTTCTTTACAATTAATTATTTTATAAAAAATAATACCTCCAAGAAACAGTGGTAGATAATTTATAAAAGGAATAAAGCCACACACTTTTTTGAAAACAATTGAATAGCCAATATCGGGAAACAAATAACTGATGGCTAATAAACCAAGAGAAACTAAACCGATTGGAATGATGTACTTCATCTTTTTAAAAGTAAAAAGCAAACCGATTAAAATATAAAACCACATTTCAATTATTAATGTCCAATACGAATCATCCATACTTGCAGTATTAAAATGGTACTGAAACATGGTAAGGTTAATTAAATATTGCGGAAGAGAAGCCACATGATTTCCATTAGCATAATTATTCATTAGTAATTTTGAAATGAAGGTAATTGTTACACATGTCCAATAGGTAGGATATAACCTTGTGAATCTGTTTACAATAAATTCGGAAACTTTAGAAACATTACTAATGCTCATAAAGATGACGAAACCACTAATGAGGAAAAACAAATCAACTCCTGTAATGCCTAAATAAAAACCAAGATGCAATTGTTCTCTCCCCATCGAGAAATGAAAGAGAACCACAAACAAAGCAGCTATTCCACGAAGTGCATCTAATTCTTTATACCTCATCTTCATTTACAGCCGAGCATTTTATTGTTTCAATCCTCTTATGCACATCAATCCACCAATAATAATAAGGATGGCTGCTGCACCAAAGGATGCTCCCGGAAAATAAACAGGAGATGTTTCTTTTGTAAAAAAATAAAACAGATTCGTCATTATTAATGGCGAAAGAATTGTGGATACACTCATCATAGCTGTTAGCATACCTTGTAACTCACCCTGTTTATTGGGAGGTACTCTTCCGGAAATAATTCCCTGTATGGTTGGTGGAGCAATGCCTCCAAGTGCATATACAAAAGTGAAAGCGTACATCATCCATGATTGATTGGCGAATGCAAACAAAGTCAAACCGATGAAATACATCGCTAATCCTACGTACACAGCATTGGTATTACCAGACCTATTCTTTGCCCAGTTAATCAATCCTCCCTGAACAATAGAAACCATCACTCCCACAAATGCAAGCGAATAACCAATTTCACGATCGTTCCAATGATAAAGGAACTTGGTATAAAAAGGCCAGATAGCTGGCATCACTTGTCCGGCAAGATAAAGAAAGAACATACCCACAACTTAAACACGAATATGTTTACTCTTTCTTAATTGAACAAATGCACCAAAAGGATTAGCTCGTTTAATGTCAAATGCTCTTCGGTTTTCTGGCTTCAATGATTCAGGTAAAATAAAATAACCATACAACCAATTAAGCAAAGAAAGACAAGCCGCTGCCACAAAAGGAGCACGTGGTCCCAACCCGCTGAACAAACCTCCTATAATTGGTCCAATAATAAATCCTAAACCAAATGCAGCTCCCATCATTCCAAAATTTTTTGCTCTATTTTCAGGTGCGCTTACATCCGCAATGTATGCAAAGCTAGTGGTAAAACTTCCTCCGCATATTCCTGCTAATATTCTTCCCACAAAAAGTAATGGTAATGTATTGGCAAGAGAAAGAAAAATGTAATCACAGCCTAATCCGAAAAGTGACAGAAGCAACACCGGTCTTCTACCATAACGGTCACTGATACCACCCAATACTGGAGCAAAAACAAATTGCATGATAGCATACGATGCCATCATATAACCACTGTAAGTGGTTGCCCTATTTATGTCAACATGGCTAACCTGTGTAATTATTGTTGCTGCTACAGGAAAAATAATTCCAATACCTATGCAGTCTATTAATACAGTAATGAAAATAAAAATAATGGGATTACGGTTTTCTTTCATAGGGCAACAAATATAATTTAATATCTGTATTTAATTTTATTATTTTAGCAGAAATAAAAAACAATTAATTTTTACTTATCTATTAATTAAATGGAAAATCAAACTCAGGTAAAATGCCCAAATTGCGGAACAGACATAGATGTGCAGGATATACTGTCTCATCAATTGGAAGAAGGGCTAAAGAAAAAATTTCAGTTGGCTCTTGCAATTGAAAAGAAAAAATACGACAATCAGGCCGTTGCTTTAGATAAAGCTAAAGAAGAGTTTGAACAAAAAAAACAAAAAGAGAATGAACTTTTTCAGGAAAAGTTGCAGACTAAACTAAAAGAAGAAAAAGAGCAACTGGAAAAGAAATTAAAAAATCAGTTGAAGGAAGAAAATGCGGAACAGTACGCTATGCTTAATAAAGAACTGAACGAAAAATCGGAGCAAATAAAAGAACTAAATAAAACAAAAGCTGAAATAGAAAAATTAAAAAGAGAAAAACTTGAACTTAAGGAATCCATTGAAGCTGAATCGCAGAAAAAATTGAATCAACTTATTGCGGAAGAAAAAGAAAAGATTAGGAAAACAGAAGAAGATAAAAACGAATTGCGTTTTAAGGAACTCATTAAACAGTTGGAAGACCAGAAAAAGCTAACCGAAGAAATGAAACGCAAACAGGAACAAGGCTCCATGCAGTTGCAGGGTGAAGTGCAGGAACTGGCAATTGAAGAATGGCTGGCTGCTCAGTTTCCTTTGGATACAATTGAAGAAATTAAAAAGGGAGCCCGAGGTGGCGATTGTATTCAAATTGTTCATACCCGAGAACAACAAAATTGCGGAAGTATTTATTATGAAAGTAAACGAACAAAAGATTTTCAGGCTAACTGGATAGAAAAATTTAAAGCAGATATCCGTACAAGAGGTGCAAACATTGGTGTGCTGGTAACTGATGCAATGCCATCAGATATGGAAAGAATGGGATTGAAAGACGGAATATGGATTTGTAATTTTGATGAATTTAAAGCCCTTTGTGCTGTCTTACGCGATTCACTTATTAAAGTAAGTAATGCTATAAGTTCTCAGGAAAACAAAGGTGACAAAATGCACCTGCTTTATGATTACTTAACTGGAAATACTTTTCGCTTGCAGGTAGAAGCTATTGTTGAAGGCTTTTCACAAATGAAAGCCGATTTGGAAAGTGAAAAAAGAGCGATGCAAAACATTTGGAAAAAAAGAGAAAAACAAATTGAAAAAGTAACTATTAATACTATTGACATGCACGGCTCGATAAAAGGAATTGCCGGTAATGCAATACAATCGGTTAAAGCACTTGAACTGCCGAATTCAGAGCTAGACTTTGATGAACCAGAAAATAAAGAATAATTAAATTGAAGCTGATAAGATCTTCAATGGCTAATAAAATAATTAACTTTGTAAAACATCAAAACAAATAAACTATGAAATCAAAAATTACATTCGCTATTCTTTTGCTTTTTGTTTTGAAAACAACTGCACAGGTAAACTTAATTACTAATGGAAGTTTTGAATATTTTTCAGGCTCGTGTCCGGGAGGCTCTCCAAACGGTGCTTTTATACAAGAGCTTGGAGGATGGCACCCAGGAAATTTTATTTCTGCACTCGGGTTTATTCCTTCTGTTGATTTATATTGCGGAGAACCGAACTATAGCAATTGTTTGCCGGGTCCTGTACCGTCAGTTGGTGCCAATGGAACTGCTTATGTAGGAATGCACACCCGCATTTACAATCCTTTTTATAACGAATCTATTTACCAGATTCTGGCAACACCATTGATAACAGGTGATGTATATACTATCTCATTTGACTTGATGAATTGCCAATCAGGTTTATTTATTAACGGACCTTCTGGTTATGCTGTCTATACTAATATTGATACTGTGGTTGATGCCTGTCCTGCTGCCACTCCTGGCATACACATGGTGGGTTTTGTTCCTTCCGATTCTATTTCCAATGTAGCGTGGAAACGTCACAGCTTTTCGTTTGTTGCTCCTGCTAATTCAAATATAATTGCCCTTTCTGGAGATTCATGTAATGTGTCAGAAGTGTATTTTTATTTAGACAGTGTAGTATTAATTCACGAAACTTCCGAATCTGTTATTGAACTTACCAATGGTTTTACATTTGATATCAACCCTAATCCTGCAACAGATGTATTAAATATTGAATATGTTGCCAAAGAATCAAAAAATGCTCTCATTGAAATAAAAAACAGTCTAGGACAATTAATTTATTCTGAACATCTGTTTACTTCTATCGGACGACAAAGCAAAACAATTGATTTGTCAGATGTATCTCAAGGAGTTTATTTTGTAAGAATTAAAAACGATAAACAAATAATTACTAAAATGTTTATAAAAAAATAAATAATCAAATGCAAAAACTAAGTGACGAAGAAACAAATACTGCTCTACAAGTATTGAAGGGATGGAGTTACAATTGTAATGCTATTGAAAAGAAATTTGTTTTTAAAGATTTTAATGAAGCATTTGGTTTTCTTACCCGTATTGCTTTGTATTCTGAAAAAGTAAACCATCATGCTGACTGGTCGGGAGTATATAACAAAGTGAATATTAAATTGAGTACCCACGAAGAGAGCGGAGTTACGCAAAAAGACATTGATTTCGCTGAAGAGATTGAAAAGTATCTCTGAAGAAATTAGTTCTATTTTTCCTTTCCTATTATTCGTTTTCTATGAAGTATACCCCAGTCGCGCAATTCATTAATCAAATTTTCTAATGACTTACCGTAAGTAGTCATTGAATACTCAACGATAACTGGGACGGCATCGTACACCGTCCGTTTTATAAGCATATTTATTTCGAGGTCACGAAGTTCTTTGGAGAGCATACGGTCGGTTATTCCGGGAATTTCTTTTTTCATTTCACCAAATCTTTTGTTGCCAAAAGTTAAGGAAATGATGATAGGCAGTTTCCACTTGCCTGATAAAATGTCCAATGCGTCTCGCACAGGTAGTATCGCTTTGGTGCACTCACTGTACGTTTTGAGTTCTTTTTCTTTTTTCATTTGCTTAAATATTTTGTTATACTATAACAAAGTATAGTACTATACAATGAGTAAGTACTTACTTTTGTATAGCAAAGATACATACATTTGTAACACGAAATAAATAAAAGTTCATTTATTTTTTTAAAACAAAGATGCGAATTATACAACTCTTAATATATATAGTGAAATAAAAATCGAATAACAACAAAGTAACTTTGCGGTCATATTGAAAGCGAATAAACAACAATTAAATAATAACACAAATAATAAACTAAAAACAATAAAACAATGAAAAAAATTAAATGGGCTTTAGACCCAACACATTCAGAAATTCATTTCAAAGTAAAACACCTAATGATTTCAACTGTAACTGGACAGTTCGACAAGTTTGAAGCAACAGTGGAAACAACCGGTGAAAATTTGAGTACAGCAATAGTTCACTTTAAGGCCGACATTGATTCTATTACAACTAATAATGACCAACGTGATGGGCATTTAAAAACAGGTGATTTTTTTGATGTCGAAAATCATCCTCAACTTATTTTTGAAGGAACTAAATTAGAAAAAGCAAATGAAGAAAATTACAAATTGCATGGAACACTTACGATGAGAGGTGTTAGCAAAGCTGTGGTATTGGATGCCGAATTTGGCGGGAAAACAGTTGACCCTTGGGGATTTACCAGAATCGGTTTTTCGGTAACGGGTAAAATTAACCGTAAAGATTATGGTGTAAGTTTCAGTATGGTTTCTGAAACTGGTGGGATACTCCTTGGAGAAGAAGTAAAAATAGTTGCAAATGCAGAATTTGTAATGGAAAAAGTAAATGAGCCGGTTGTAGCGTAAATATAAATAAAGAGTAATAATTAGTATCAAAAAATAAGTATGAAAAAAAAAATATTTATTTCAATAGCAATGGTGGCATTAGTTTCGTTTAAACCAATAGAAAAAACAACATGGGCACTAGATAAAAATCATGCTAAATTAGGATTTATGGTGACACACATGATGGTATCAGACGTGGAAGGATGGTTTAAAACCTTTGACGCAACACTAACTTCAACAAAAGCAGATTTTGCAGACGCGGAAGTGGAACTTACAGCAGAAGTTAAAAGCATCAACACTGATATTGAAATGCGTGACAAAGATTTGCGCTCAGGAAATTTCTTTGATGTAGAAAAATATCCTACACTTACATTTAAAAGTAAATCTTTTAAAAGAGTGAAAGATAATGTTTATAAAGTGTCAGGTGATTTGACGATATGCGGAATTACTAAGACCATTGAACTGGATGCTATGTGCAGAATGGGTGAAAACCCGATGAGCAAAAAAATAATTGCAGGTTTCAAAATTTCCGGGACTCTGAAACGCTCGGACTTTGGCATTGGTCCTAAAACTCCTAATGCAATTGTAGGCGATGAGATTCAGATTGTTTCAAATGCAGAGTTTAATAAAAATTAATTAATTAGTTTTTGACCAAAATAATTAAGAATTTCGCCCCTTAATTATTTTGGTTTTTTGTTTTCAATTCTAGAGTATTTTAAAATAAATTGTATGAAAAAAATAATATTTATTACAATAACACTAGTTGCACTGGTTTCTTTTAAACCTGCTGAAACTGCAACCTGGACACTTGATAAATCTCATTCAAAACTTGGGTTTACAATCACTCACATGTTAGTGACTGACTGTGAAGGATGGTTTAAGAAATTTGATGCAACTATTTCTTCTTCTAAAGAAGATTTTTCGGACGCAACTGTGGAAATGACTGCTGATGCAGGTTCGATAAATACTGAAGATGAAGGAAGAGACAAACATATAAGAGGAGTTGATTTCATGGATACGTATAAATTTAACACCGTTAGTTTTAAAAGTAAATCATTTAAAAAAGTAAGCGATAACAATTATAAAGTAAGAGGTGATTTTACTCTTCACGGAATTACCAAAGAAATTGAGCTGGATGCCATGTGCAGAACTGGAATTCATCCTAAAACCAAGAAACCAATTGCAGGATTTAAAATTTCCGGGACTATTAAACGAACCGAATTTGGAATTGCAATCCCTGTCTCTTCGGCAATACTTAGCGATGAGATAATCATCATTGCCAATACTGAGTTTGACAAAAATTAGTTTTTTAAATATGACACTTGTTATGTTTGATTTATTTGTCAATTAATGTTGTAATTTTGTTTTCGTAAATAGATAATTATGAAAGCAAAACCTATACTTTTCACTGCAGTATTTATTATTATTTCTTTTTATTCTCAATCACAATGTTCGGTAAATATCGTTACTCAAGGTTCGACTACCTTTTGTAGTGGCGATTCGGTTATTCTGTCAGCTGTGGCTTCGGGCGCATCTGTAGCCATTGACCAGTCGCAATTGAATTATAATGCCGGAACAAGTGCACGAAACCTGCCTGGATATTCTATTTGGCAATCATTCACAACAGGAATGACAGGCACTTTGACGCAAATAAACATAGGAATGTTTACAAATATTAATGGTGTTGGTTTGTTCGAAGTGTTTCAGGGAACAGGCACGACAGGTATTTTGCTTAGTTCGCAAACAGCCTCTATATTTTGCAGTGGGGGAAATTGCATGATTCCTTTTTATGTAAATATTCCTGTTTCGTCAGGAATGGATTATACTTTTTCGTTCACCCCGGGCAATGGAATACCTGACCCTTATGGTGTTCAGGCAGAGAACCCCGGGACATATAGTGGTGGCTATTTTGCAATTGTTGATCCATCGGGTACTTACAATACCGGATTCGATATGGTTTTTCAAACATACGTTAATGAAATCAGTTATTTGTGGTCAAACAATTCAACCGATACATCTATTATTGCAAGTGCTTCGGGAACATATAGTGTTACCATCACTACTCCCGGATGTACGAGTTCTGATAATACAAATGTTTCAGAAATAATTGTAAACACAAGTGTCTCGGTTGCAGGAACAACACTTACCGCTGATTTACCTATGGCAACTTATCAGTGGATTAACTGTAATGGGAATACATCTATTGCAGGTGAATCCAACCAAAGTTATACCGCAACAACTAATGGAAATTATGCTGTAATCATTACTACCAATGGTTGTTCGGACACTTCTAATTGTTACAATATTGCAACGGTCGGAATAAATAAAATTAAGTATGCAACTGATCTTAGTATTTTTCCAAATCCTTCAGAAGGCAAATTCAGTATTACAAAATCAGAAAAACAGTCTGCTTCTTTTGATGTAAAAATAATAAATGTATTGGGTGAAATTATTTATAGTAATGCAAAACAAAATCTGTCAACCGAAATAGATTTGACAAAAGAGCCTTCAGGAATTTATTTTATATATATTATATCTGATAACAGCAACAGGACTTTTAAATTAATGAAAGAATAGACTATTTAGTTTTCTCAGCTTCCTCTATTTCTTTGTCCATGTTTTCGTTGAAAGAAAAATTAAGAACTTCCCATTTGTCTTTGGGTTTATAAAGCAAAAAGGTAAACCGAAGAGGTTCTCGGTCATATCTGATCAAATACTTTATTTCACGTAGATTCTCTGTAATAGAATTATCTGAGATTAAATCATATCCATAACAATCGCCAAGCATATCAGTCAGTCCTTTCAATTGCGTTTTTACCTGAGTCACCACTTCCGGTTTTTGTTCCATCCATTTATTTGTAGAAAAAGCATATTCTATTGCCTTGTCTGGTGTCTTTTGAAACAAAAGAAAAAAATTGTCTGTGATTTCTTTTGTTGTGGCTTGTGCAATTATTTTTGTTGCAGAGGAAAGAACTAAAAAACAAGATATAGATAGAAAGGTAAAGGCTTTTTTCATTTTAAATTTTTTATTGCTATTTGAACAAAAGTAAGTAAAACTGAGAGATAATAATTATATTTGTTTTTATTTAGAAGGATTGAGATAATGATATTAAACTAATAATAAAAAATAACGTCAGACAAGAAATTAAATTTAAAACAACCAATATGAAATCCCTATCCACATCAATATTTTTCTTGTGTTTTCTTAACATATTGTTTGCACAACAAACAGTAGGATTATTTAATCAAGCCGCAGGTTCTACTGATGGGTATGTTTTGTTTGCTCCTATTCATTCGGATAGTACTTACCTGATAGATAAATGTGGAAAAAAAGTACATCAATGGTCGAGTACAAAAAAACCAGGGCTATCGGTTTATCTGTTGCCTGATGGAAATTTACTTCGCACAGCAAGCATTCTGAGTGCCACTTTTAGTGGGCAAGGAGCAGCTGGTGGCAAAATAGAAAAATACGATTGGAACAGTAATTTGCTTTGGTCATACACGCTTTCTGATTCGTTACAAACACAAAATCATGATGTGTGTCCATTGCCAAATGGAAATGTTATTGTAGCTGTGTGGGAAAAACTAACAGCCGCTCAAGCTATTTCTGCCGGCAGAAATCCTGCAATCTTAGCTAGCGAATTATGGAGTTGTAAATTAACAGAAATTCAACCTGTTGGTGCAACCGGAGCAAACATAGTTTGGCAATGGCGTTTGTGGGACCATTTGGTTCAGGATTTTGATTCAACAAAAACAAATTATGGAGTGGTTGCTAGCAATCCTGAATTATTAAATCTGAATTTTAACGGGACCAATGCTGCTACTTCAGTTGATTGGATTCACCTCAATGCAGTAACCTATAATGAAACTCTGCATCAAGTTATGTTTAGTTCGCATAACCTGAGTGAAATTTATATCATTGACCATAGCACCACAACAGCCGAAGCAGCAACACATGCAGGAGGGGCTCACAACAAAGGTGGAGATTTTTTATATCGTTGGGGAAATCCGCAATCATATAACCGAGGAACAGTTGCAGATAGAAAATTGTTTTTGCAACATAACCCTACATGGATTCCAGCAGGTTATCCCAATGCAAATAAAATAATGATTTTTAATAATGGTGTCAATCGCCCTGGTGGCAATTCTTCGTCAGTTGATATAATTTCTCCTCCTGTTGATGGTTTTGGAAATTATCCGCTTTCGGCAGGTTTGGCTTATGCTCCAGCTTCTCTTTACTGGACCTATTCAGCAATAGTACCCAGTTCATTTTTTGCTCAATCGATGGGAAGTGCGCAACCATTGATTAATGGAAATACGATTATTTGCGAAGCAACAACAGGAGATTTTTTTGAAATAGATTCCACTGCAAATACGGTTTGGAATTATGTAAATCCGGTGGAAACAACAGGACTTATCACACAAGGGACTGCTCCAACATCCAATCAAAGTTTTCGTTGTATCTATTATCCCATAACCTACAGCGGTTTTGCAGGGCATACTTTACTCCCCGGAGCTCCTATTGAATTAAATCCATTGACAAATAATTGCAATATGAATACAACAACGGCAATCGAAATTTTTGATGACGAAGCAGCTCCATCTGTTACTGTTATCAACCCAATTGGACAAACAATTAAAATTTATTCACAAAAGGAAATGAAAAATTTAACTATAACTTTAAGTTCAATAACCGGAAGTTTGATTTGCAAATGGAACTCTATTTCATTTTCCGAAAATGGAGAAATAAGTTTAATAATTGATAAAATTATTGATGAAGGAATTTATTTACTATCATACTCAAATAACGAAATAAGCTGCACAAAAAAATTAATAAAAACTGCGAATTAAGAAGTATATAATATTCTCCAAAACCCCCGCCACTATTGAATTCTTAAAAAGTCTTAAATCAATTTATTCTTAACACTTTTTAACAGCACAAAGGAATTGCATCCCTTGCATTCTAGTTACTTTTGCCTACTCCAAAAACAAAATATTTTATTTGTAATTCAAATCTAAAAAACAATGACTGACATTAAAGAATTAAACGAACGTATTCAACGCGAATCTGCTTTTGTTGACTTACTAACTCTGGAAATGGACAAGGTAATAGTTGGACAAAAATACATGGTGGAGCGATTGCTGATTGGCTTATTATCAAACGGGCATATTCTACTTGAAGGTGTTCCTGGCTTAGCAAAAACACTTGCTATAAAATCGCTTGCTGCTACTATTCATGCTAACTTCAGCCGTATTCAATTTACTCCCGATTTGTTACCTGCCGATTTAATCGGCACGATGATTTATAGTCAAAAAAAAGAAGAATTTACTGTAAAACACGGTCCTATCTTCGCTAATTTTATTTTAGCAGATGAGATAAACCGTGCTCCTGCAAAGGTTCAAAGTGCTTTGCTAGAAGCGATGCAAGAGAAACAAGTCACCATTGGTGAACAAACTTTCAAATTGCCTAACCCGTTTTTAGTTCTTGCTACTCAAAATCCTATTGAGCAGGAAGGTACCTATCCATTGCCTGAAGCACAAGTTGACCGTTTTATGTTGAAGGTAGTCATCGGTTACCCAAACAAAGAAGATGAACGTAAAATTATTCGTCAAAATCTTGCAGCAGAATATCCCACAGTAAATTCAATTCTCAAAACGGATGATATTCTGAATGCACGCAAAGTGGTGAAGGATGTCTATATGGATGAGAAGATTGAAAAATATATTGTTGATATTGTTTTTGCTACCCGATACCCTGCGGAATATAGATTAAATAAATTTGCAGGGCTTATTAGTTTTGGTGGTTCTCCACGTGCAAGTATCAATTTGGCGATGGCTGCAAAAGCTTACGCCTTCATTAAGCGCAGAGGATATGTAATTCCTGAAGATGTTCGTGCTATTTGTACAGATGTCTTACGTCACCGTATCGGCTTGACTTATGAAGCAGAAGCAGAAAACATTACTTCCGAAATGATCATTAATGAGATTTTGAATACTATTGAAGTGCCTTAATTAATTTGAAAATTTGAAAATGTGTCAATTTGAGAATGGCACAGACTGGATTTAAATGTCCTTTTTAATTTTCAAATTTTCAAATTGTTTAATATTCAACTTGAATTAATGGAAACATCAGAATTATTAAAAAAAGTCAGAAAAATTGAGATTAAAACACGCGGTCTCTCTAACCAGATATTTTCAGGAGAGTATCATAGTGCTTTTAAAGGAAGGGGTATGACGTTTAGTGAGGTTCGGGAATACCAGCCGGGTGATGATATTCGTTCGATTGACTGGAATGTGACTGCCAGATTTAATTCTCCCTTTGTAAAAGTGTTTGAAGAAGAACGCGAAATGACAGTGATGCTGCTGGTAGATGTTAGTGCTTCAGGCGAGTTTGGGACACAAAAACAATTGAAACTTGAATTGATTACTGAGTTATGTGCAGTGCTTGCTTTCTCTTCCATTCAAAATAATGATAAAATCGGAATAATATTCTTCACAGATAAAATAGAAAAATTTATTCCTCCCAAAAAAGGAAAGAGTCATGTGTTGCGTATCATTCGCGATTTGATTGAATTTAAACCGGAACATAAAAAAACAGATATTGAACTTGCTTTAAAATACTTAACTGGTGTGATTAAAAAAAGAAGTATTGCATTTTTGATTTCCGATTTTATGGATGATAATTTTACTGATGCACTTAAGATTGCAAATAAAAAACATGATTTGGTGGCTCTTCGTATTTATGATAAACGCGAACAGGAACTACCGAATGTAGGATTAGTAAAATTTATTGATGCTGAATCTGGAACAATTAAATGGATAGATACTGCTGATAAAAAAGTACGTATTCATTTTGCTGCAACAGCAAAAAAACGTGAAGCTAAATTAAAAGAGATGTTTAATAAATCAGGAGTTGATACAGCAAATATTAATACTGCAGAGTCTTATGTTCAGCCGCTTACAAATTTATTTAAGAGGCGATAGATACGGATATCGAATGAAAACGAATTTACGAATCCGTTAACATCTATTTAATCTGTTGTAAAACAAAAAGAATGAAATTAGAAACGAAATATATAAAGTTAATCAGGACAACTATTTTGTTGTTTACATTGCTTTGTTTTTCATTTGCTTCTTCTGCACAGGAAATAAAAGCTACAGCTACACTTGATAGCAACACTATAAAAATTGGTCAGCAGGTAAAATTAAAACTTAGTATCCAATATAAAGCTGATAACGGAAAACATATAAAAATTCAATGGCCCGATATTGCTGATACATTGCGGAAAGAAGTTGAAGTAGTTGGTCAGTCAAAACTGGATACCTTGATACCTGATAAAAACAATCCGGTAAAATTTATTCAATCCAAAACACTTTATATTACTTCCTTCGACTCTGGTTACTGGGCAATTCCACCAATTAAATTTATGGTGAATGATGACACAACTGGTATTTTCACAGAACCATTATTGTTGCATGTTGGGGGAATGGCTGTGGATACAACCATTGCAATAAAAGATATTAAACCTCCTTTCGATCAACCTTATTCTTTTCTGGATTGGTTAAAAGATAATATGTATGTGGTTTGGGGAACAGCAATTGCAATTCTTGTTACATTACTAATTATCTATTTAGTGAGAAGATTCAAAAAAGTAAAACCTGAATTAATTATGGTGGAAGCTCCTAAAATTCCTGCACATGTGATAGCTTATGAAAAATTAGAAAAACTGAAGAACGAAAAACTGTGGCAGGAAGGAAAGTTGAAATTGCACTACAGTTCATTGACAGATATTGTGCGTGAATATATTGAGAATCGTTTCAAAATCCAAGCAATGGAACAAACCACAGATGAGATTTTATATGGTTTTCGCAATGTTGCTATAGATGAAGAAAGTAAAACAAAATTAAAACAGGTATTGATTTTATCCGATTTGGTGAAGTTTGCAAAAGAACAACCAACACCAACTGAAAATGAATTGTGCCTTGGAAACAGTTATGATTTTGTGAACGGAACGAAGAGGGATGAAGAAAATAGTAAACAAGCAATAGCGAATAGTAAATAGATATAAAGAATGTTTGATTTTTTCAATGATATAACTTTTGCTAACAAAGAACTACTTTGGTTGTTACTGCTAATTCCAGCAATTGTAGCATGGTATATCTGGAAAAACAAAACATACACAGCAGAGTTAAAAGTATCTACTATAGCCGGATTTGAAGGAATAAAAATGTCGTTCAAACAATATCTTCGTCACGCAGGGATAGTTTTAAGAGTATTGGCAGTTGCTTTATTGGTAATCGTTTTGGCACGACCACAATCCCGTTCAAGTTATAAAGATGTAAAAACTGAGGGAATTGATATTGTGATGTGTCTTGATATTTCGGGAAGTATGCTGGCAAAAGATTTTAAACCAAACCGTATTGAAGCAGCAAAAGAAGTGGCTCAGGATTTTATAGACAGCCGCCCAAACGACAGAATTGGTTTGGTAATTTTTAGTGGAGAAAGTTTTACACAATGTCCGCTGACAACAGACCATGCAGTGATTAAAAATTTATTTTCGGGAATACATACAGGGATGGTGGCTGATGGAACAGCAATTGGAAACGGTCTGGCAACAGCAGTTACAAGAGTAAAAGATAGTAAAGCTAAAAGTAAGGTGGTGATATTGTTAACGGATGGTGTAAATAATCAGGGGTCGGTGGCACCGCTGACAGCTGCAGAAATAGCAAAGGCTTTTGGGGTACGTGTTTATACTGTTGGAGTTGGAACTATTGGTAAAGCCCTTGCTCCTATTGCGATGTACCCTGACGGAAGTTTCCAGTATGGTTATGTAGATGTAAATATTGACGAAAAAACTTTGGGTGAAATAGCTGATGGAACAGGTGGAAAATATTTTCGCGCTACCGATAATGACAAGCTGAAAAATATTTATAAAGAGATTGACCGATTGGAAAAAACCATTTTTGAAGAAAAGAATTTTACGAATAAAGCAGAACATTTTTTGCCTTTTGCAATTAGCGCTGCGTTGTTATTACTTGGTGAATTTTTGTTGAAGCACACATTTTTAAGAAGTATTCCATAGCAGATGTTTCAATTTGAAAATAAATTTTATTTTTATGCTTTAGGGTTAATTCCTCTGTTCATCATCATTTTTATGCTGGCAAACATTTGGAGAAAAAAAGCTCTGAAGAATTATGGGGATATTTCGGTTATACAACAATTGTTTCCATATGTTTCAAAATCAAAACGTTTCTGGAAATTTATTTTATTTTCGGTTGCATTTGCATTTTTAATTGTTGGAATTGTAAATCCCCAAGTTGGAACTAAACTTGAAGAAGTAAAACGCAAAGGAGCTGATTTAATGATTTGTCTTGACGTTTCGAACAGTATGAAAGCAGAAGATTTGCAGCCTAACCGATTGGAAAAAGCAAAGCAGGCTATATCAAAATTACTTGATAAACTGGAAGGAGACAGGATAGGAATTATTGTGTTTGCCGGACAAGCTTATGTTCAGTTACCTATAACCACAGATTATTCAGCAGGCAAATTATTTCTTGAAAGTATTAACACAGATATTATTCCGACCCAGGGAACTGATATTGGAGGAGCGATTGATTTAGCAATTGAATCATTTGGAAAAGATGAAGGAAAAAACAAAGCCATTATCATTATTACTGATGGTGAGGATAACGAAGCAGGTGCTGTAAAATCGGCAGAAGCAGCAGCAGAAAAAGGAATTGCAATACATACCATTGGAATGGGTTCGGCAGAAGGTACGCCAATTCCCCTTTATAGAGGTATTGTGCGTGAAGGATTCAGGAAGGATAAGGAAGGAAATACTGTAGTTACTAAATTAAACGAACAAACTCTTCAGGAAATTGCTTCGGCAGGTAGTGGGATTTATGTGCGTGCATCCAACTCTGATGCAGGATTGAATAATGTATTGGATGCAATAAATAAATTAGAGAAAAGACAATTTGACAGCAAAATGTACAGCGATTATGAAGACCGTTTTCAATGGTTTGTTTCTGCAGCACTATTACTTTTGTTAATTGAAACCTTTTTATCAGAACGAAAAAGTAAATTGTATCAACGTTTAAATTTATTTGGAAATGAGAAATAATAGGCAATTGGCAATAGGCAATAGGCAATCAGAATGCAGCTTATTGTTTCTTCTTGTTTTTCTGTTTTCATTTTCAATGAATGCTCAACAGGAGAAGAAATTTATACGAGATGGAAACAAAGAATATGAAAATAAAAAATATTCGGATGCGGAAAAAAATTACAGTAAGGCAATCAATAAAAATAAAGATTCGTATAAAGGAGCTTTTAACCTTGGTGATGCTTACTATAAACAAAAGAAATATGAGGAAGCAGCAGAAAAGTTTCAGTCGGTAACACACAAGGCTACATCGAAAGATACACTAGCAAAGGCTTATCACAATTTAGGAAATTCATTATTGCAATCAAAAAAATATCAGGACGCTTTGGATGCTTATAAGAATGCTTTGAAAAATAATCCGAATGACGAGGATACACGTTACAATTATTCTTATGCACAACAAATGCTGAAACAACAACAGCAACAACAAAAACAGGATAAGGACAAAAAAGATAAAGATAAAAAAGACGATAAGAAAAAAGATCAGAAGGATAAAGACAACAAGGATAATAAAGATAAAGAAAAAAAAGAAGATAAAGAAAAAAAGGACAAACAGGATAAGCCTAAAGAAGAAAAAGAGAAAAAAGAACAACAACAAATTTCAAAAGAGGATGCAAAACGTTTATTAGACGCATTGCAAAATGATGAAAAAAATCTTCAGGATAAAATGAAGAAGGCAAAAGTGAAAGGCTCGAAAGCAAATATTGAAAAGGATTGGTAAGAAAGAATTAGGAATTAGGAATTAGGAATTAGGAATTTTAAAGAGCGTGAAAAAAATAGCTTACATATTACTTTTATTTGTAGTGATTGTCAATTCGGCAATGGCACAAAAGTTTACTGCTTCAGCCAGTAAAACTAAAGTAGCAGTAGGCGAAACTTTCCAAGTAACGTTTTCATTAAATGCAAACGGAGCTAATTTTAAAATGCCGGCATTAAACGAATTTGATGTATATTCAGGTCCTAACCAAAGCACCAGCATGTCGTTTGTGAACGGAGCCATGAGTCAATCAATTACTCTATCTTATATCATAGCTGCTAAAAAAGAAGGGAAATTGACTATTCCACCTGCAAGTGTAACAGTCAATGGAGCAAGTGTACAATCGAATTCAATAGCGATTGAAGTAGTGAAAGGTGGTGCATCTAATCAGCAGAATCAAAACAATAATGGTCAGCAACAAAACCCGACTGCACCTAGCAGTGTTGATATAGGTGATAATTTATTTGTAAAAACCTCCGTAAATAAAACAAAAGTTTATCAAGGAGAACAAGTTACTGTAACGCACAAAGTATATACCAGATACCAGTTGAGGGGTTTTCAGGATATTAAGTTCCCGGATTATACAGGTTTTTGGTCCCAAGATTTACCTTCGAACAACCAGCAAATTCAAGTGTCGAGCGAAAATATTGATGGCGTAGTGTTCAATGTTGCTGAATTAAAAAAGACGTATTTATTTCCTCAACGAAGTGGTAAATTGCAGATTGAACCAATGAAAGTGGAAGTGGTGGTGAGAAAACAATCGAACAGAAAACCAAGAGACGTGTTTGAACAATTTTTTGGAGGAGGGTATGAAGATGCAACCTATTCAGTAAAAAGCAAACCAATAACAATTGATGTTACTCCTTTACCTGATGCAAATAAACCGGCAGGATTTGCAGGTGCGGTAGGCGATTACTCCTTTAAAGCAGAAGTAAATAAAGATAAGGTAAAAGCAAATGATGCGATAAACCTGACCGTTACTATAAACGGCAAAGGAAATATAAAATTGATTGACCCGCTGAAAGTTAATTTCCCGGAAGATTTCGAAACGTATGATGCAAAAACAAAAGAAAATATTACAACGGGTGCAACAGGAGTTAGCGGAAGTAAAACATTTGATTACCTTGTTATACCACGTCACGAAGGTGATTATGCAATAGACCATATTGATTTCAGTTATTTTGACCCGGAGAAAAAACAATATATTACACTTCCGTCACCTGAATTTAAAATTCATGTGGATAAAGGGAAAGATGGTGATGGCGGTGCCAATATATTTAACCCGAGAAACAAGGAAGATGTTAAAGTATTAGGAAATGATATCCGTTACATCAAAACAAATAACATTCAACTTCTGCCGAAAGAAAATTATTTTTTTGGTTCAGGATTATTTTATTTAGGTTTAATAATGCCTTTCGTTTTGTTCTTTGCATTTATTTTTGTGAGAAGAAAACGGATTGAACAAAACAAAGATGTGGTGGCAGTGAAAAGCCGGAAAGCAACTAAAATGGCTAAGAAACAACTATTGGTTGCAGAGAAACATTTAAAATCGAACAATAAAGAATTGTTTTATGTGGAGATATTTAAAGCCTTGTATGGTTACTTGAGTAATAAATTAAATATCCCTACCGCCAATCTGAATAAAGAAACAATTACCGATTCGCTGAAAATAAAAAATGTTTCCGAAACAACCATTCAGCAATTGCTAAGTACGCTTGATAATTGCGAGTTTGCACATTATGCACCCAGTGCAGTTTCTGGGGATTTAAAAAATATTTATGATAATACGGTTCAACTGATTACTAAAATAGAAGATGAAATTAAATAGGTTATTTATATTATTTTTATTCCTGTTTTCATTGTCGTGTATGGCAAACGATAATAATATAACATTGGATAGCGCCAATGTTGCTTATGCAAAAGGAAATTATGAGAAGGCGATAAAATTGTATGAAACCATAATTATACAAGGACAAACAGCCCCTGAACTCTATTTCAACCTTGGTAATGCATATTACAAATCAAATAATATTGGTTATGCTATTTTGAATTATGAGCGTGCAAAAAAGCTTTCGCCTGATGATGATGATATTACTGTAAATTTAAAATTAGCGAATCAAAAAACTGAAGATAAAATAGAAGCTGCACCACAATTATTTTTAACTACTTGGAAAAACGGGTTGGTAGACTTGATGAGTGAAAAGGGCTGGTCGGAATTGTGCATCCTGTTAAATGTATTTGCACTCTTATTATTTATCATTTATATTTTCACTTCCAATAAAGCAATAAAACAAATTGGTTTCTTTGGTGGCTGTTTTTTGATGGTAACCACCATTGCTATTTACTTTATTGCAAAACATAAATACGAACTAACCCAAACAAGCACCACTGCTGTTATTACCTCGGCTGCTGTAACTGTTTATGGCTCGCCAAATGAGAAGGGAACCAAATTATTTATTCTTCACGAAGGAACCAAAGTAAATATTAATGAGGAAGATGGTGGCTGGACTGAAATAAAAATAGCGAATGGAAATGTTGGCTGGTTGCCAGTGAAAAGTTTGAGTGCTATTTAGTTTCTGCAATTATTCCCTTTGAAACAATCCCTTACTAAATGCAGCGAATAGCTTTACTTTCGGATACGCATAATTATTTAGACCCGAAGATTTTTAAGTACTTTGAAACGTGCGACCAGATATGGCATGCAGGGGATGTGGGTACCATCGGGATTATGGATGAGCTGAGAAAAATAAAACCTGTGGTGGGTGTGTATGGCAATATTGACGGGCAGGATGTGAGGAGTGTGTATAAAAAGAATGAACGGTGGATGTGTGAAAAGGTGGATGTCTTGATGACTCATATTGGTGGTTATCCAAATAATTATTCGGCTGAAGCACGAGCGTTGATAAAGGAGAAACCGCCTCAGTTGTTTATTTGTGGGCATTCGCATATTTTAAAAGTTATGTTTGATAAGCAGTATAACCTGCTACATATTAATCCGGGGGCTGCGGGCATTCATGGCTTTCATAAGGTGAAAACTATGGTGCGTTTTACCATAGATGGTGATAAAATAAAGGACCTTGAAGTGATTGAATTGGGTGATCGGGGATGAAAATAAAATCAAAAAAATAGTTGTAGGTAAAAAAATGTTTGTATTTTTGCCAAGCGTTTCCGCTGTTATGTATTCAACTAACAAAAGCACAATCAACAATTACTATCTTATTCATCATTAATACCAAACAAATAAATTTATTTATTATCCTTTCTTAACTATCAATCATCCGAATTGATCTATTAACCTAATTAACAACTTATGTACGACATTATTGAATTGAACAACAAGCTTGTTGGCGAGCTAAAAGACATTGCTAAGAACCTGAACATTGCAAACTGGGATGCTTTGAAAAAGCAAGAACTGATTTACAAAATTCTGGACCACCAAGCAATTAACCCGAGTTCGGGAAGCGAAGAAAAACCCAAAAGCGAAGAGCGTGTGCTGAGACCAAGAAGGCCGAGAACAGAGACTGCCGATAGTGAGCCAAAAATAAACGAAACAGAAGAACCTTCTTTTTTTAATGATGATGATTTTTCTTCATCGGAAGTAAAACCAACGGCAGAAGCAGAAGCACCTACTGTGGAAGCAAGTGCTGAATCGAATGAAACTACTACAAATCAGGCTGCTCAGGAAAACGAAAATAATAACGAAGGTTATAATGAAAATGACAACCGAGGGAACGAGCGGAGAGAAAGCAGAAACCGTTACAGCAATACACGTCCTACTGAACAATTTAATTTTGATGGAATTATTTCGAGTGAGGGTGTTTTGGAATCAATGCCTGATGGTTATGGTTTTTTACGCTCTGCCGATTATAATTATTTGAATTCGCCTGATGATATTTATGTTTCGCAATCGCAAATAAAACTTTTTGGATTGAAAACAGGGGATTTGGTGAGAGGTACTATTCGTCCACCAAAAGAAGGGGAGAAATATTTCCCTTTAATTAAAGTAGAAAAAATAAATGGCCGTGAGCCGGCTTTTGTTAGAGACAGAGTTCCGTTTGATTATCTTACTCCCTTGTTTCCTTACGAGAAATTCAAACTGACAGGACATCCACAACAAAATTTATCATCTCGTGTTTTTGATTTAATTACTCCGATTGGAAAAGGACAACGTGCCTTAATTGTGGCGCAACCCAAAACTGGTAAAACTGTATTGTTGAAAGATATTGCAAATGCAATTGCTGCCAATCATCCTGAAACGTATTTAATTATTTTATTGATTGATGAGCGTCCAGAAGAGGTAACAGATATGGCACGTAGCGTGAAAGCAGAAGTGATTGCTTCTACTTTTGATGAGCCTGCTGACCGTCACGTGCGGATTGCAAATATCGTTTTAGAAAAAGCAAAACGGATGGTGGAATGCGGACATGATGTTTGTATTTTGTTAGATTCTATTACTCGTTTAGCTCGTGCTTACAATACCGTTCAACCTGCATCAGGAAAAGTGTTAAGTGGTGGTGTGGATGCAAATGCTTTGCATAAACCAAAACGTTTTTTTGGTGCTGCCCGTAAAATTGAAAATGGCGGTTCACTTACTATTATTGCTACTGCACTGACTGATACAGGTTCGAAAATGGATGAAGTTATCTTTGAAGAATTTAAAGGAACAGGTAATTCGGAAATTCAACTTGACCGTAAACTGGCTAACAAACGTGTTTATCCTGCCATTGATATTGTTGCTTCGAGTACAAGAAGAGATGATTTATTGGTGGATAAAGAAACACAACAACGTGTGTGGATTCTTCGTAAACACTTATCGGATATGAATCCTGTAGAAGCAATGGAATTTATGAGAGACCGGATGAAGAACACTCAAACAAATGAGGAGTTTTTGATTTCGATGAATGGTTAGTTCATTGGTGATTAGTCATTGGTTCATTAGTTGGTATTAGATAAAAAAGGAATAAGATGAAACTTCCATTAAATGTTAAATTAGGAATAGGGGCTGGGGTAATAAATTGCATTGCATGGTTTGTTTTTTCAAAAATATTCGGCAATTATACCATCGCTGTTGACCAATATCGGTATTATGTAACCTTGTTACTTCTGCTTATCGGCATTTTTATTTCCATTTATTTCGAGCGTAAAAATCAAAACGGATTTATTCATTTTAAAGAAGGATTGAAAACAGGGTTTCTTTATACTCTTGTGTTGGCTGCGTTTTTAGGGATATTCAATTTTCTATATTATAAGTTTATTGCAGTGGATGCTGTTGATTACTTTTTGAACGAAGCGAAAAAAACCATGCAGGATGCAAAAGTAAAAGAAGAAGAAATTGGAAAAAACATGGAAGTAATCAGGAGTTATTTTGGTTCGTTCCGTATGTTTATGTCAACTGTAATAATGGGAGTTATTTTGTCATTATTATCGAGTGCAATTTTGAGAAAGAAAAATCCTACGATTCCGTTTAGTGAAAACTAAATCTATTTCACTACCTCCTCTCCCAACTCTTTAAAATCAATTCCGTCAAAGTTACCGGAACTCATCATTAACAGGTTTTTGTTTTTGAAATTCATTTTCAATAAATCTTCAAGCAATTGTTTGGAGTTGGTATAAACTTTCACATTGCCACCGCCAAATGCCTTTTTTACCTGCTCTTCGGTAATTGCTTTTAATTTTTTATGTTCGATGGTGTGTGGATTAAAATAAACAATTGCCTCATCAGCCAATGCCATTGATCCATCGTACTCTTTTAGGAAATCTTCGTTCAAACTGCTAAAAGTATGCAGTTCCATACAGGCAGTTAATTGTCGGTTTGGAAATTGTTTTTTAACAGCTTGTGTAGTTGCTTTTAGTTTGGATGGAGAATGAGCAAAATCTTTATACACCGCAGTCACATTATTCTTCTTTACTAATTCCAGACGTTTTGCAGCCCCTTTGAAACTTTGTATTGCTTCGTAAAATTTTTTATCGGTAATATTAATTTGATTGCAAACCAATCGGGCACCGTTTAGGTTCATTAGGTTGTGGTCTCCGAAAATGTTTAGTTGATAGTTATTGGTTGTTAGTTGTTGGGAAGATAAAATTGTAATTCCATTTTCAATTTTATGTGGAGGGATTGAATAAGGCATTTTCTTTATGTCTGCTCTTGCTGTTTCACAAACTTTTTTTACTTCCTTATCTAACTCGCAATACACAAGGCTTCCGTTAGGTTCTATCAAATCAATAAATATTTTGAACTGCTCTACATAATTTTCAAAAGTGGGAAACACATTAATATGGTCCCAGGCAATGCCACTAAGAATAGCAATGTTAGGTTTGTATAAATGAAACTTTGGTCTTCTGTCTATAGGTGATGAAAGATACTCATCTCCTTCAATCACCGCTATCTTTGCTTCTTTAGAAAGTTTCACCATGGTGTCAAACCCCTCCAACTGTGCTCCTACCAAATAGTCGCAATCAATGTTATGAAAATGTAAAACGTGAAGTATCATGGCTGTAATTGTTGTTTTACCATGACTTCCACCCACCACAATTCTTGTTTTATCTTTCGTTTGTTCGTAAATGTATTCGGGATAAGAATATATTTTTAAACCTAATTCCTGTGCTTTTATTAATTCCGGATTATCCGCACGGGCGTGCATACCTAGGATTACTGCATCTAATTCGCTGCGAATAGCACTTACATTCCAACCAATTTTTGCTGGTAGTAAATTATATTTGGCTAAACGACTTTTGGAAGGCTCGAGTATTTCATCATCAGAACCTGTAACTGTAAAACCTTTTTTGTGCATGGCAATTGCCATGTTGTGCATTGCACTACCGCCAATGGCGATAAGATGTACTTTCATAATTTCTTGTTTCGCGCTCTTTTTAACCCTGTCAGGGTTTTGCTGTTACTTAATTTCTTTGTTTATCAATTTCAATAATGCTTTTGCATCGGCTTCGTCCAATTGAATTCCGAATTTTATTTCTCTGCCGTAATAATCAAATGCCAGCCTCTCCCCTGCTATTACCCAATACGAATTGTTTATGTTTTCGAAAAAAGAATTTTCTTTTGGTTCCACATATCTTAATTCTTTAATGAAATCAAATTCAAAAGTTATAATTTTTCCTTTTCCTGCCCTGTCTCTTTTGTATAAAAAACTTCCGTTACGCAGTTTTATTTTTTCCACTCCAAATTTTCTCCACATGTAGGCTTTAAAAATTTTGTACTCAAAGTATGCCCAAAAAGCCATCCATAACAGCATTGCCAGTTTTGTATTCGGGTCGGAAACAGTAAGGTACTGAGAAAATACAATTATTCCGCTTATTGACCAAAGAAAAAGATAAATGGTTAAGAGAATATTTTTTGTTTTTTCTTTTAATGAAATGATGACGATACTTATTTCGTTCTCGCTGCTTTTTATGCTTATTCGTTTACCAATATATACCATGACTAATATTCTAAATTATTTATTTAAATCAATTCCCAATTAAAAGAATGTCAGCAAAATTATCAATTAATTCTAACTTTGCGACTCTGCAATTTAATATACAATGAAAAAGAAAGAAGAAAATGAATTGGGTTTCGGAAGTAAAACCACCGGACAAAAATCAAGATTGATTAATAAAGATGGTTCGTTTAATATAAATCGTATTGAACAATCAAATTGGGGATCAACAAGTGTTTATCACCTTTTGATTTCTATGAGTTGGAGAAAATTCAATTTTATCGTTTTCATTTATTTTGTTGTTATTAATTTGTTTTTTGCCTTTTTGTATTATTTTTCCGGCATGGAAGGATTGAAGGGATGGGAAGCAAATAATGAAACAGATAAATTTCTGGAAGCATTTTTCTTTAGCACGCAAACCTTTAGTACTGTAGGTTTCGGACGTATCAGTCCTGGCAATAATTTATCAAGCAGTATTGCAGCCATCGAATCATTGGTTGGTTTATTAGGTCTAGCATTAGCTACCGGTTTGCTTTACGGACGTTTTTCACGACCCGTTGCACGACTAATGTTTAGTAAAAATGCTATTATAGCTCCTTTTAAAGACGAGAAAGCGTTCCAATTTCGGCTTGCCAATAAAATGCGTAATTCACAAATCACAGATATGACTTGCCGGGTGACAGTTGCATTATATGAAACCGAAAACGGAGTTAAAATGAGGCGTTTCCGGCCTCTTGCACTGGAATTAAAAAACATCATTTTCTTTCCTATGACCTGGACCATCAATCATCCTATCAATGAAGATAGTCCGCTGTGGGGCATGACCTTGGCCGATATGGTAGAAGCAGATGTAGAATTCCTTATTTCGTTAACAGGTTTTGATGATACATTTTCCCAGACTGTTAATTCACGATATTCTTATACCCATGAGGAGTTGATTTACGGTGCTAAGTTTATTTCTGTATTTAGCACTAATTCTAAAGGACAAACATCCCAGGATTTGAGAAAGATTAGTGAGTATGAAGTGGTGAAGTTGTAAGAAAAAAATATTTCAAAAAGCTAGTTAGGATAAGTTTATAGAGCCGACATAAATACAGGGTTGCTGTATTGTAATCTATTGTCCGAACCCATGCCAAAGGAAACAAATTTATATTCCTTCTTGCTTACGAGGTCTGAAATAATTCCATCTTTTTTGGAACAATAATAAAACCTCCATTTGGATGGGTCTTTTTCAGGATTATCAGCAAAGGTGTACATTATTCCATAACGAATATTCTGTATCCTGATTATTGAAATAGTAAATTTAAGTCTGCCCCGGGATTTAGTTGCAGTTAAAGTTAAAACAGTTTTAGGTAAAATTCCCTGTTCCTTACTTTTCTCGTGAAAAGGATACCCAGTTTTGGTAAGCAATGAAACATTTCCATAAGCCATATCATTCAACCATTTCCCATTTGCGCTAAGAGATTTTTGAAGAACGCTCCTTGATTTTTTGGTGTCAGGAGTTTGCCCCTGATATACAGGAGAGTTTCTTATTTTGTCAAACTTTTCAAGTTGTTTTTTGAGCAAAACTACAGGCACAGGTAATCCAATAAAAAGGTCAGAATTCATTTTTAAGCAATTAATAATAAGCATTACAGCATCCGATAGTTCGCTTTCGGGGTATTCCCTGAAGTCTGTAATAATTTTTGCTCTTTTGGGCATTTTTAATCCTTTTAAACTTAATTCCGAATCACTGTTTTTACCGGTTGTTTCATCCAAACCGTTAATAACAAAGAAAATAATGCCCGAATGAACGATTTATATAAACGGTTAACCTTTTTGCATTTCCGGTCTTGCCCTAAAGGCTTTCGGTCTTGCCCCAATGATTTCCGCTCTTCCTTTTCCCATTTCCGCTCTTCCGTTTTTCATTTCCGCTCTTCCTCTTTTCATTTCCGCTCCTCCGTTTTTCATTTCCGCTCCTCCTTTTTTCATTTCCGCTCCTCCTTTTTTCATTTCCGTTCTTGCCCCGATGGTTTTCGCACTTCCTCTTTAGTTTTCCGCATTCCCGTTTTTCGTTTCCGCCCTTACCCTCTTAAAAAAAGGTTAACTATTTATTATAAAAGTTCTTTTACCTTAAAATCCAGTATCGCTTTTATACATTTGCCAAACAGCATAACAAAAGTAAAATAAAATTATTGAAAGTTAAAGTTCTCTTTTATTTTTTATACTTACTATTGTAATAACAAATCCATCACTAAAAACTTAAATCATGAAAAAACTAATTATTATGTTGCTGTTAATTGCTTCGGGAAGTAGTTACGCGCAGATTACACTTGAAAATATTTATGCCCCAGGAAACGTACCCCAAGACTACCTTCGTTTAGTAAAATTAAGTTCTTCAGGTTATAAATATGTAATTTACGATACGAGTACTATCACATTATTTAACCTAAATCACACTGTTTTTAAAACTATTAATATTCCCCCTACTGGTGGACTTTTAAATTTTCAGCAACTCAAAGTTTATTATATTAGTGAAGAGTTATTTAATACAAATCCTTCGGATGTTGAATATTTTGTTTTTTATGGAGATATAAATGGTATAGGGCACTCTAGAGTTTATGACGAGTTGGGCAATGTTTTATTTTCAAAAGACACAACCAATATGTCAACAGTTATGCAGGTTGGTGGGTTTGAAGATTTTATTTCATACACTACGTCTGGTTGTAAAATGATTGTTTATCTGGGAAATACTCTAACTGCTTCTGTTTACTCCTTACCTGGTTTTTTACCTTGCCACGACTGCACCAATGGTGTAATTACAGGTATAGCAACCGATAACAGTAATTTAAAAGAAGGAAACATTTCCAATTACCCAAATCCTGCAAAAGGAGAAACCACCGTTGAATATGAATTACCACAAGGTATTACAAATGGAGATTTAGTTTTTTATACCATACAAGGACAAGAAGTAAAACGGTTTAAAGTAACCAATGCTTTTAATAATATTATTATAAGTACTGCCGAACTGGATGCAGGTACTTATTATTACCAACTACAAACGGCAAGTGGATTTAAGGCAGGGAAGAAAATGGTGGTGGTGAAGTAGAATTAGGAATTAAGGATTTTAAATACAGATTATGGCAATACCAATCCTAAATCCTAAATTAATTTAATCCTTAATCATTTAATCCTAATTCCTAAATCAACTAATCCGCCTGCAAAAACGGATACCAGTAATCAGTTGGTGGATTTAATGTTTCGCGAACGGTACGAGGAGAAACCCAACGCAATAAATTAATCATTGCTCCTGCTTTATCATTGGTACCCGAAGCACGTGCCCCGCCAAATGGTTGTTGTCCCACTACTGCTCCCGTTGGTTTATCATTGATATAAAAATTACCCGATGAATTTCTAAGAGCTTTTGTTCCCTGCTCAATTGCATAACGGTCTTCTGCAATAAGTGCTCCGGTTAAAGCATAGATTGAAGTTTTGTCCACTATCTTTAATGTCTCTTCATATTTATCTGCATCATATACATAGAGTGTCAAAACAGGTCCAAACAGCTCTTCACACATGGTTACATAGTATGGGTCGTTAACTCTTATAACAGTTGGCTCAATAAAATATCCTTTTGATTTATCGTAATTACCTCCTGCAATTATTTCACACTCTTTGTCTTTCTTAGCAGCATCAATGTATTTAGCCAATTTGTCAAACGACTTTTCATCAATCACTGCATTGACAAAATTAGTAAAGTCTTCAGTGGGTCCCATCTTCATTGACTTTAAATCAGCCTGCAATAAACCTTTTACTTCTTCCCATATATTATTTGGAATATAAGCACGGGAAGCAGCAGAACATTTTTGTCCCTGGTATTCAAATGCACCACGGCTTAAAGCAGTACATACTACTTTAGGATTAGCAGAAGAATGTGCAATTACAAAATCCTTTCCTCCTGTTTCTCCAACAATGCGAGGATACGATTTATACTTAGCAATGTTATTTCCTATTGATTTCCAGATGTCGTGAAACACAGCAGTGGAGCCGGTAAAGTGGATACCAGCAAACTCCGGATGAGCAAAAATAACTTCACCAGCATCTGGTCCTGAAGGATAAATTAAATTAATAACTCCTGCAGGAACACCCGCTTTCATAAATATTTCCATCAACACATTGGCTGCATATACTTGTGTGTTGGATGGTTTCCAAACCACCACATTGCCCATCATAGCGCATGATGTAGGAAGATTGCCAGCAATGGCAGTAAAGTTGAAAGGAGTAAGTGCATAAATAAAACCTTCCAATGGTCGCTGCTCCACACGGTTCCAAACACCAAACCCAGTGCCTGCTACAGGTGGTTGTTGTTTATATATTTCAGTCATGTACATGACATTGAAGCGAAGGAAATCAATGATTTCGCAAGCACTATCAATCTCTGCCTGAAAAGCATTTTTACTTTGCCCCAACATAGTTGCAGCATTTAATTTAGCACGATACGGTCCTGCAATCAGTTCAGCAGCTTTCAAAAATATTGTAGCACGATGTTCCCAATCCAATGCTTCCCATTTTGGTTTAGCTGCCAAAGCAGCATCAATAGCCTGTTGCACATGCTCTTTGTTACTTTTATGAAAATAACCTAACGTATGTTTATGATCGTGAGGAGGGGCAAGACGAATTTTCTCGTTACTTCTTACTTCTTTTCCTCCAATATACATTGGAATATCAAGCTCTTTGGAGCGTGACTCTTTTAGCATTGCCTGAAGTTCTTTTCTTTCGGCACTTCCGGGTGCATAACTTTTAATGGGTTCGTTCACCGGTGGGGGAACTGTAAAAAATCCTTTTGACATGGTTTTTATAGATTACAAATTTCAGATTTCAAATTAAAAAAATTATAGGGGTGCAAAGATAATGAGTTTAATTATGATAAACACATTCTCCGTTAACATAAGTGGAGATTACTTTTGTAGCGGGTAGTTTGTCAATATCGCATTTCATAATATCATTCTCAAGAATAATAAAATCAGCAAATTTACCTGCTTCAATACTTCCTTTTTCCTTTTCTTCAAAGTTGGCATAAGCACCCCAAATAGTCATTCCTTTCAAGGTGTTTTCTCTTGACAGTGCATTTTCTTTATTAAATCCATTGCCGGGAAAGCCGTTCAAATCCATACGTGCCACAGCAGCATAAAAAGTATAAAGCGGATTTATATTTTCAACAGGGAAGTCAGTGCCAAGAGCAACCATGCCTGTTGACTTTAATAAATCATTGTAAGCATAAGCATATCTCATTCGCTCCACCCCTATTCTATCTTCTGCCCAATACATATCGGATGTTGCATGTGTGGGCTGCACTGAAGGAATGATGCCGGAAAAAAACTTCAAGTCATTCTCATTCACCACTTGTGCATGTTCAATTCTCCATCTGTAAGACAGAGGCGCAGGACTAGCGGTGCTATTCGAAATTAAAGTGTTCAAGTAAATTGTAGAAATTAATCTTACTGCCGAATCGCCAATACAATGAGTATTCATTTGAAATCCTTTGTCAAAAACTTTCTTTGCACTCTCTTTAAAATGTTCCGGAGTACTTAATAAAAAACCTTGTTGCTCGGGTTTGTCGGTGTATGGACTTAACATACATGCTCCTCTCGAACCAAGAGAACCATCAGCATAAAACTTAAACGAACGAACATTTAATCTATCTGTTTTGTAAATTCCATTTTGTAAATAATAATCCAGATTTTCTTTGTTGTCTGAAAGCATTGCATATACACGTATCTTCAACTCACCAACTTTTTGTAGTGCATCCATTTCATCAACGATGTTTTTTTCTAGTCCTGCATCATCAACAGTAGTAAGCCCCACAGCTAAACAATTTTGCTGAGCCGCAAGCAAAGCATTCTTAACTTCACTAGTTGTCGGTTTTGTAATTTTATCTTTTACCAAATCAACTGCATTGTCAATTAATATTCCGCTAGGCATGGAAAAAGGATATTTAATATTCCTGATTTCCTTGTTTAATTCTTCTTTAAGCCAATCGTCTTCCCCTCCATTTTCCTCTGTTATTAAATCAATTTGAATTACTCCACCTTTCACTTTTGTGTCTGCCATTATTTCTGCGCGTTTCAACGCTTCTCGATTTACAAGAGCTGCATGTCCATCTATGCGTTGAAGAAAAACAGGGGTGTTAGGAAATAATTTATCGAGCTTATATCTATTAGGAAATTCTTTTATCTCCCAGTCATTCTGGTCCCATCCTCTTCCAATAATCCATTCTGATTTATTTGTTTTGGAATACTCTTTTACTCTTTCAATAACTTCATCAAAAGATTTTGTGCCAACTAAATTAACTTCCACCAATCCTTTTCCATAACCATAGAAATGACAATGCGAATCAATGAAACCGGGATACACTGCTTTGCCTTTTGCATCCACTGTTTCTTTTGCTTCATATTTTTTTTGTATTGCATCATTACTTCCAACTTCAATAAATTTTCCATCCTTTACCGCAAAACTTTCTGCATTAGATAAAGATGAATCAACAGTATAAACAATTGCATTACTAACAATTAAATCAACTTGTTGTTTGTAGGAACAGGAGGAAAATAAATTTACCACTAAGGCACTAACAACACAAAGTTTTATATATAATTTCATTGCTGGTGAATTATTAAGAACTCTTCCTGAATGTATTCGTTGCATTTGCCTGCACAGAAGGAGTAATAATTATGTCATTAATATTTACGTGAGCAGGACGAGTGGCGCACCAATAAATAGTTTCTGCAATGTCTTCTGCCATCAATGGTTGAATTCCTAAGTAAGGCTTTTTCGCTCGCTCCTTATCACCTTTGAAACGAACTTCAGAAAATTCTGTTTCAACTAATCCAGGATTGATTGCTGTTACCTTAATATTAAAAGGAAGCATATCTATCCGCATACTTTTGCTAAGCGCATCCACAGCGTGTTTAGTGGCACAATAAATATTTCCGTTTGCATATACTTCTTTACCTGCAATGGAACCAATATTAATAATATGCCCTGAACCATTCGAAATCAGTATCGGAGAAAGATGACGGGTGATGTATAATAACCCTTTAATATTGGTATCTATCATTCGTTCCCAATCATCAATATCACCATCTTGAATTGTACTTAAACCAACCGCGAGTCCTGCATTGTTTACTAATACATCCACTTTTTTCCAATCATTAGTCAATGATTTTATTGCAGTTTCCACCTCTTTATTATTTCTTACATCAAAGTTTAAACAAAGCACCTCCACTTTATAAGTAGATTTAAGATGAGCAGAAAATTCATCCAATCTTTCCTTTCTTCTGCCTGTAATAATAATGTTGTAACCGTTTTTAGCGAACAATTCTGCCGTTGCTTTTCCTATTCCTGCTGTTGCTCCTGTTATAAATGCTATCATAATTTATTGATGAGGGATATTTAGTTATGTGATGTTAGTTTATTTTTCATTACAATTTTACAAATCGTTTGGTTGTTTTGACATGATTTATCTCCATAGTCAAAATATATGTTCCTTTACTCAAATCTTGAATTTGGATTGAATTACCACTATTAAAATTGAGCGTTGACGATTTAACCAATTTTCCATTCAAATTGAATATAGAATATTCAACAGTAGTATTTGTTTTTAAATTTATCTTTATGTAATCACTTGCCGGATTAGGAAAAACAAAAATCTCACTATCCACTCCTGCCTCGTTTATTCCTGTGGTTATTCCAGTAATATCAATTGTTTGAACCGATCGTGCAAAAGTACTGGCAATTATTTTGGTATGTGCTGTATTAAATTCAATTTCAAATACAGGCATCATCGGCATATTATTCCCAAGCCTTAGCCAAATTACTCCACCATCCGTTGTATAATATACACCAGCATCTGAGGCAATGAAAATAATGTTTTCATTAAGATTAGAAACAAGGACATTATTAATTGCAAAAGATGGTAAATCTCCTGAGATATCTATCCAGCTATTTCCACTATTTATAGATTTATGAATATGAGAAAAGTTATCGCCATCCCTATATCCCGAATGAGTGACATAAATATTATTGGTAAGATTTGGTGATGCGCAAACACAGGTCACATACCTAACCGGCAAGGACCCTGTAACGTTATTCCAAGTATTTCCACCGTTTAATGTATTCCAAACATTAGCGTCAGCCGTACCAGCATAAATAATATTTGGATTTAATGGTGATTCACTAATGGTAGTAATGGTATGCAAATCATTCAAATTATTATCCAAACCATCAGTTAAATCACCGCTAATGGAACTCCATGTTCCATAAGGTGCTCCCAACATTTTATAAACTTGATTTGTTCCAGAATAAAGAATAGTGTGATCGAAACTGCTTATTATATAAGGCATATCCCAATTGGTTTGATCCGAAACATTAATTCCGTTAGTGCAATCATAAAAATTAAAACCACCATCGTCCGAAAAAACAATGCCTCCCCATTGGGTTTCGGCATAAATAACGTTGTTGGTTATAGGGTCAACATAAGATTGAAAGCCGTCACCACCATAAACTCTTGGCCATGAATTAATATTAGAAGAATTACCATTGGTCGTCCCATTATCCTGAACACCGCACCAATAGTCCTCTAGTATTGTTGGATTTTCATTGGAGTGATATACCTGATTAACTGGAATGTTTTCAATATCAGTCCAAGTATTGCAATTATCAGTTGTCTTGTATATACCCCCATCGGTACATAACAAAATGGTATTGCCATTGATAAAGTGCATATAATGGTGGTCGCCATGTACATCATATTGCCACCAAGGCGGAGTGGCAGGATTCCAAGAATTCCCACCGTCAGAAGTAGTATAACTATCTACACCCAAAACATAAATTTGGTTAGAATTTGAAGGGTTAACATAAATTTTACCAAAGTACCAACCATATCCATTGTAAATTGAAGGACTTAAATTTGTAATATCAATTGAGGTCCAAGTAGCCCCAGCATCAACAGTTTTATAGATGCCTTGGAGATATTGCGTTGAATCAGTAATAACAGTATAAAGGATATTGGGATTAGCAGAAAAAATAGTTAAACCAATTCTAGAAAGTGAATAAGTAGGAAGACCATTAGATAGCACATTCCAATTAGCTCCTCCATTAATAGTTTTCCAAATTTTGGAATCAGTACCCGCAGCAATGGCTTCCAAATTATTTCTAATCCTCGTAAAACTTGAAACATATAGTACTTGTGGATTAGTAGGATTAATGACCATATCAATAATTCCTGCTTGATTACTAACAAATAAAATAGAATTCCAAGAAGAACCTCCATCTGTTGACTTATAAAGACCTCTATTATTATCCCTCACAAAAGGTTGTCCCATTGAAGCAGCATAAATAACATTTGAATTGGTAGGGTCAACACAAATTTTAGAAAAAACCTTTTGATTGTTCAACCCCATATTTACCCAAGTAGCTCCTGCATCTGTGCTCTTATATATACCGTCACCAATATAACATAAGCCAGAAATATTGGCATCTCCTGTTCCAACCCAAATTGTATTTGGATTAAGATTATCAATAGTTATGCAACCTATTGCAATAAAAGGTTGTGAATCAAAAATAGGATTCCAAGTAGCTCCTCCATCATTAGTTTTAAAAATCCCTCCAGTTGCTGCCCCTGCATATATTATATTACTATTGGTTGGATGAACAGCTAAACAATTAAATCGGCCTCCAATGTTTCCTGGACCTTCTATATTCCAACTTATTGAACGTGATGATTTGCTTTGGTTATTTTGATTAGCAACATAAGCAGACATTTGAGCATTTTGAAATGCTTCAAAATCAAATTGTGCATCAGGATAGGAACGTAACAATAACATATGTTCATTGGGTTCCATTATGTTTTCCTTTTCACTATTTCTTTTTTTGAAAATGCTTTCATTATTAAGAAATAAATTTAGTAAAAAAAATAGCAACACAGTTAATCCAATGGATGAGAAGATGGTTTTCATAGTTTCTAATTTTTAAAAAAATATTTAATACTAAAGACTAATTATTTAATGAACTGTTTTTGTAACTATATAAAAAATAAACTACCAACCCAACTGCTAACCACATGGAGAACCATATCCAGTTACTTGCAGCCATACCGGTGAGTAAATAACAGCACGACATTAAACCTAAAACAGGAATTAATGAAAGATTTTTTACAAATGATAAAATCCCCATCACAATTAACAAAACAAAAAATACAAGCATAGGAATATTGTTTGCTGCATTATCAGTAGTGATGATAAATTTACTTGCAATAAATCCAGGAACAAAATAAGTTACTAGTGCAAAAACGGAGATAGTAATCAATGGCATGATGTATTTTGAATTCACATAAGGTAATCGAAACTTTCCTTTTACAGCCGAAGCTTTATTGTTTCCTTGTTGACTTGGAAGAGTTAATACACCTGCACACACCAAAACAAAAGCGAACAAAGTTCCAATACTTGTAAAGTCCAACACAAAATTTTCATCTGTAAAAAATAATGGAACACCTACTACCAAACCAGTTATTATTGTTGCAAATCCCGGAGTTTTATATTTTGGATGAATGGAAGCAAACCGTTTCGGAAGCAACCCATCACGACTCATGCTCATCCATATTCTAGGTTGCCCCATTTGAAATACCAACAATACACTTGTCATGGCAACAACAGCAGCTATGGAAACAATAAATATCATCCATTTAATTTCTTTGATTTTAAATATTTCTGCTAACGGGTCACTTACCCCCAATAATGAATAGGAAACCATTCCAGTGAGTACGAGCGCAAGTATGATATAAACAACGGTACATATAACTAACGAATAAATCATTCCTCTTGGCAAATCACGCTGAGGGTTTTTGCTTTCTTCTGCTAGTGTGGAAACTGCATCAAAACCAATGTAAGCAAAGAACACAGCCGACACACCTCCCATCACTCCTCCAAAACCATTGGGCATAAACGGTGTCCAGTTGTCAATATTAATATAGGTACAACCAACAATAATTACCAAAACAATAATTACCAATTTTATTATCACCATCACATTACTAATGTTGCGCGATTCTTTTGTCCCTCTATATACCAACCAGGTAATAAATACATTTACCAACACTGCCGGCAAATCAAAAATAATATGCAATCCTCCAATCTGCGGTGCGTTAGTCCATGCCAACAACCCTTCTCCTGCTTTGCTATCAATAAATGCCTGATGTGCTGCTTTGTAATTTATAGTCAACCATTCAGGTAAGTGCATTCCGAAACCATCCATCAGATTGGTGAAATAACCACTCCATGAAAAAGCAATATAAATATTACCAATAGAGTATTCCATCAGCAATGCCCAGCCGATTATCCATGCAAACAATTCTCCAAACGAAACATAAGCATAGGTATAAGCGCTCCCCGAAACAGGCACCTGTGCTGCAAACTCGGCATAACACAAAGCTGTGAAACCACACGCAATTCCACATATAATATATAGGAACACCACACCCGGTCCTCCCGAAAAACACGCGTTGCCAATGGCACTGAATGTACCTCCACCAATAATAGCCGCAATTCCAAAGAAAGTTAAATCGCGAACCGTTAAAACTTTATGAAGCCCCGAATGTTCTCCATCTCCGCCTTCCTGTAATAAAATACTTGTTGATTTTTTTCGGAATAAACTTTTAAAATTCATAATCTGCTCTTAAAATGAAAAACAAATGTAGAAAAATGATTTGATATGCCGTGAGAGGAGTTAGTTCCTGCTAATATCTTTTATTATTTTCCCGTCTTCCATTTCAATAATTCGTTGTGTACGTTCAGCAAACTCATTGTCGTGGGTAACTATCAACAAGGCTTGATTAAACACTTCCGAAAGTTCCTGAAAAATAGAGAATACAATTTCGCTATTTTTTTTATCAAGATTACCGGTTGGCTCATCAGCTAAGAGAATCAAAGGGTCGTTTATGAGAGAACGGGCAATGGCAACCCGTTGTTTTTGTCCACCAGAAAGTTGATTTGGATTTTTAAGTGCTTCGTCTTGTATCCCTAATATTTTTAACTTTTGATAGGCTCGGGCTTCCACTTCTTTTTCAGAATAATTTGCCAACTTGAGCCCTGGCAGCATTACATTGCGAAGCACAGAAAATTCGTTGAGCAGGTAATGAAACTGAAAAACAAAGCCAATTTTTTCGCTTCTAACAAGTGCAAGCTCTGCCTCTTTTTTATTTCGCATAGGTATGTTATCAATCAGCAGGTCACCTTCATAATCGGTATCCATTGTGGATAGTATATAAAGCAATGTAGATTTACCACATCCCGATTTGCCGATTACCGAAACAAACTCGCCCTGAAGAATTGAAAACGAAATATTTTTCAGCACCTGAATACTTATGGGGTCGTGAAAGTACTTAGAGATATTTTTGGCTTCTAATATTTTTTCATTCATCCTTACTTTCCTCTTATAATAATTACAGGGTCTATTTTGCTTGCCTTACGCGAAGGAAAAAACCCAGCGAAATAGGTTGTTACAATGGAGAAAACAGTTCCAATGAAATAAAATTTAATATTGTAATCAATAGGATATGTTTTTATGGTGGGCAAAGCAGCGGTATTAAAAGGAATTTGGTCAATAACAGAAGATAAACCAAAGCCAAAAACAAGTCCTAACAATCCTCCAAAGATACCGATAGTTAAAGCAATTGTAACAAAAATCCAATTCACATCTTTGCCCGAAAATCCTGTAGCCTTGAGTATTGCAATACTATCCATTTTCTCATATATCATCATGTTCAAAATATTGTAAATACCAAATCCCGCAACTATCAAAAGCGTAATGCCCACTGCATAAGATATAAGGGTACGGATAGAACTTCCGGTTTCGAATTGCGAATTAGCTGATTGAATATCTATTGCCTCAATATCGAATAGCTTAGCATATTCCTTTGCCATAGGTGGTGCCAATAAAATATTTTTTAATTTTACTTGGATGTCGGTAATGTAAGTGTTCGATTCTCCGATTAGTTTTTGAGCGGTAATAATGGATGTATAGCTTTGAATTTTATCTATATCCTGAATCCCCGACTGAAAATAACCTACCACTTTCAGTTGCATTCGTTCTCCTTTTGGGGTAGTAACCTGTATTACATCTCCAATATTAGCAAGCATTTTTTCGGCTGCTCCTTTGCCTAATATTATACTATTCGGTATATTTCGTAAATCAATTGCTTCGCCCGAAGTCACATAGTCTTTAAACGAAAACAATTTGCTTTCAGCTTCTACATCAATTCCGTTTATCACTCCGGTTAAATCTATGGCTCCCACATTATAAAAAACTTGAGCTATAATTTTAGGGGCAACGCCTAAAACACGCTCATCTTTTTTTAATGCCTCCATTACTGCACCATTGCTGTAAATTTCCAATTTTTCGTTTTTGGGTTTTACTGACGAAATAAAATTATGATGATTTTTAACTTGGTTAAGCAAGTCTACCGGTTGCATTTTGGAAGGTTGAATTTCGTTGTATAATCGTATGTGTGCAGTTCGATTTCCAATAAGTCCATCTAACAGTGTATTTAAACCTGCCATAAAACTAAGGAGAGTGATAAACATGGTTATACTAAATGTAACGCCAATAGCCGCTATCAACGTTTGTTTCCACCGAGCCATCAATAAAGAAACAGACACACTTGCTATTAGTTTATAGTTCATTCTTTAGGTTGAATCAGTTCGTCATCTGCAGTTATGCCCGAAAGTATTTCTATTTTTTGGTAATCTTTCAACCCCGTTTTCACTATCACTTTATCACCATTACTTTTTACAACTATCGAATCGTTTAAAACATAATTGCGTGGAAGAAGTAATACTTTATCCTTCGATTGCAAAACAATGTTGGCTTCAAATGTAATATTGGGATAAAGTTTCGGAGGCTGCCCAACAAATTCTGCTTCCACCAAAAAAGTTTTGCTTCTTTCGTTCATCAACGGATTTATTTTGGTTATATTAGCTTCAAACACCTTTCCTTTGTAACTATCCATCGTAACCAAAACAGTTAAGTCCTTTTTTATTTTTATTATGTCAAATTCATCCACCTGCATTTCGAGTATAAAATGTTTTGCATCACCAATTATGGCAAGCGGGGTTTGTGCACTTACTATTTCACCTTTAAATTTGTTGAGGCTATAAACTACACCATCCATTTCACTTTTAAGGGTGTAATCACTTTCTGCTTTAGCCGAAATCTGCAAATTATTTTTTGCCTGACTCGAAGTTAAATCAAGCTGACGTTTTAAATCATCGTATTTAACAAGTGAAGAAAAAAAAGTTGTTTTTGAATTCTGGTAAGCAAGTTCGCGTTGCTCTAACTCTACTTTTGTTCCTATCTGTTGTTGCCAAAGCGACTTTTGACGCATAAACAAAACCGAATCGTAATTCATTTTGTTTCTCGATAAATCTATAATCAATTTGGCTTCATTTAATTTTCCTTGATTGGCATTGATATCCGAAAAAGCTGCACTCAGGCGAGCATTTTCTTTGTTCAATTGCTGTGTTTCATTTACAATTGATAAAATGGGAGTGCCTTTTTTTACAGAATCGCCTTCCACCACAAATACTTGGTTGATGATACCATTAACACTTGCAAATGCCTGATATTGGTTTTTACTTTTTACAGTTCCTGAGGCATAAATGGCTTCCGAAATAGATTCTATTGTGGGTTTTATTTTTTCAACTTTGCTTTTGCACGAAAACAAAGTAACTGAGATTATTGCTAGTAGTAATTTCGATTTCATAGTTTGCAAAGATATTACTTAATCAAGAATATTTATCTTAATTTTGTGTGCAATGATATAAATCATAATGGAAAAACCAAACACTTTACGCCAACATTTGGATGATGTTCAGTCAATGATACGGCAAGGGCACAACAATGATTCTATCGAAAAAAAATTAAAACAAAAAGGCATCGAAGAATCATTGATAGTTGAAATATTAACAGAAGTAAAACGTATCCGAAACCGAAAGCGTACAAAAACAGGAAGCCTCCTTTCTCTTCTAGGTGTGGTGCTTTTAGGAATCGGCTTTATCAGTTGCATCGTTATCCACCTTAATGGAGGCGATGTCGGTTTTTCGCTCTACGGAATAACTGCAGCCGGTGCAGTTATTTTAATAGCAGGGTTAGTTTTTATTTTTAGTTAACGCCTCTCACCCTCAACAATGCTGTGATTCTTACATTTGAAAATTAAAGGCAACAGAACATAGCCCAAAAAGCCGCACAATGGCGTGAATACAACAAAAGTTGCCTTATCTTTCCTTTTTGCTAAAGAAAATTGTCCTACAAAAACAAATAGTGTTCCCTATTTACTTTAATAAATAATAACAACCAAACGAGTACCATTAATTAAGTACCACCTCCACAAACTCTACCGTAGAAGATGGAATAATGCTCAATGCTTTCGAAAAATTAAGAATATTGTCAATAACCTGCTGCGAAGGCTTGTTGGTAATCGGTTTGTTATTGGCATTGGTTTCATTTTTTTGAGTTGTTGTTGATGATTTTTTGATAGTAATTGTTTTGTCCATATAGTTTAAGTTTAGGTTTATAATATCAGTAAACGAAAAAATTACGATTTTATTGTATGGTAATCAAAATAAATATTTTTTTCCTCCATTTTTTTTCGATTTATTGCCAATTTTTCTTCAAAATTACCTTCCGGCTGTCTCATTAACTTGTTGAGGTTTCTTAATCCAAGGCGCATTCTGCCTAATGTTGTATTTGTATTTGTATTCATCTGAATAGCAATTTCAGAAAAACTCATTCCAAAATAATGGCGAAGAATAATTACTTGTCGTTGTTCGAAAGTGAGATGGCGAATGAGTTTGCGGATGCGTTTGCGTTGCTGATTGCCTTCAACTGTTTGTTCATGCTCGGTTTCAGGAATAATAACTTTGGTAAAAATATCTACTACTTTTCCTTCTGCATTTTTAATGGTACTATGCGTAGTATGAAGTTTTTTCTGAACCCTGAAATATTCAACTATAGTGTGATAAGTGATGGAGAGTACCCAATTAAGAAATTTCTCTTTTTCTTTATATTCACCCTTTTTGAGTCCAATAATCACCTTAAAAAATGTTTCCTGAAAAACATCGTCAACATCGCATGCACTTTTGATGTTGTTATTAATGTAGCAATACACTCTTAGCTGATGACGTTCTAATAATTCCAGAAGAGCTGATTCGTCACCGTTAACGTATTGCGCGACAAGATAGCTGTCGCTGACTAATTGATTAGACATAGATACTTACTTTTTTAAATGGTTAATAGAATGGTAATTAATAAAAAAGTAGTCGTTTAATCTATATCGTAAGGGTTTTGAGGTTAAATTACATATTGATTTATGGTCGCAGTAATTGCTGATAAACGTATTAGCGATGGCAAAACTATAAAAATTATTGATTACACCAAAATATATTTTAGAATTATAGAATGTGAATTGATACAATGGTTGTGTTAATTGAGTAATTTTGCGAACTTTTTAAAATAAAGAATGGCAAAACAGAAGCTGATAGAAGAATTAAGTTCAAAGGAATATATCATTATTAAAGGCGCGCGAGTGCATAACCTTAAGAATATTGATGTGGCTATTCCGAGAAATAAATTGGTGGTGATTACTGGTTTGTCGGGTTCGGGGAAGTCGTCTTTGGCTTTTGATACGCTATATGCAGAAGGTCAGCGGAGATATGTGGAAAGTCTTTCGTCTTATGCCCGTCAGTTTTTGGGGCGAATAGATAAACCTGAAGTGGATTATATAAAAGGTATTTCGCCTGCTATTGCTATTGAACAAAAAGTAAACTCGCGCAACCCCCGCTCCACAGTGGGTACTTCTACAGAAATATATGATTACCTTAAATTGTTGTTTGCAAGAATAGGAAAAACTTTTTCGCCTGTGTCGGGTCATCAGGTGAAGCGAGATACGGTGGAGGATGTGGCTAAGTATATCAGTTCGTTAAAAGCAGATACTAAGTTTTTGATTTTATCTCCACTAAAAAAACAATTTGACAAAACATTTAAGAAACAATTGGAGTTGCTGGGGCAACAAGGTTTTACCCGTGTTCAGCAAAACGGTTTGGTGCATAAGCTGGAAGAATTTATTGAAACAAAATTTTCGGAGAAAGAACAAATTTATATTGTGGTTGACCGTTTAACTGTTCGACCCGATGATGAAGATAATGATAACAGGATTTCGGATTCGGTGCAGACTGCTTTTTATGAAGGGGAAGGGGAATGCGTGATTTCAATTATGAATTATGAATTAGGAATTAGGAATGAAGAGGAGAGTAAAAAGGGGAAAGAGAAAAGTTCAAAGTTGAAAGTTGAAAGTCCAAAGTTGAAAGCGGGAAGTAAAAAGATAACAGCTGCACCAACCGACAACAAACAACAAACAGCCAACAACCGCCTTTTCTCTAATAAGTTTGAATTGGACGGAATGACGTTTGAAGAGCCGAGTACTCACTTTTTTAGTTTTAATAATCCGATAGGTGCTTGCAAACGGTGTGAGGGATTTGGTAGCGTAATTGGCATTGATCTGGATTTGGTAATTCCGAATAAAAACCTATCGGTGTTTGAAGAAGCTATTGTTTGCTGGAAAGGTGAGAAGATGGTGGAGTGGAAAAATATGCTGGTGAATAATTCGCACAAGTTTGATTTTCCGGTTCATCGTGCTTACTATGATTTATCTGCGGAAGAAAAAAAATTGCTTTGGACCGGAAATAAATATTTTGAAGGATTGAATGCTTTTTTTACACATTTAACAGTGGAATCTTATAAAATTCAATATCGCGTAATGTTATCTCGCTATCGCGGAAAAACAGTTTGTCCGGAGTGTATGGGCACTCGATTGAGAAAGGATGCAACGTATGTGAAGGTAAACGAGCAAAGTATTAATGATATTGTGCTGATGCCGGTGAGTAATGCGTGGAAATTTTTTAAAGAAATTAAATTAAATAAATTTGACACGGAAGTTGGTAAGCGAATATTGGTTGAAATTACTAATCGTTTGGGGTTTTTGAATGATGTTGGTCTGGGTTATTTGACGTTGAATCGTTTATCAAATACCTTATCGGGTGGGGAGAGTCAACGTATCAATCTTGCGACATCATTGGGCAGTAGCCTTGTTGGGTCTATGTATATTTTGGATGAGCCTAGTATTGGGTTGCATAGCCGCGATACGGAGCGATTGATAAAAGTGCTTTACCGGTTGAGGGATATTGGCAACACGGTGATTGTGGTGGAGCATGATGAGGAGATTATGCGGGCGGCTGATGAGGTAATAGATATTGGTCCGATGGCTGGTACACATGGAGGAGAGCTGGTGTTTCAGGGGAATCATGCGGAGCTGGAACGGGAAGAAAGGAGTTTGACGGCTTTGTATTTGAACGGGAAAGAAAAGATAGCGGTGCCCGAGCGGAGAAGAAACTGGAACCATTTTATTGAGGTGGCAGGAGTTCGGGAAAATAATTTGAAGAATGTGACGGTTAAATTTCCATTGAATACGATAACTGTGGTGACGGGAGTTTCGGGGAGCGGGAAGACATCGTTGGTAAAACGAGTGTTGTATCCTGCTTTGAAAAAAATACATGGTGGGTTTGGGGAGCAAACGGGTAGTTTTGACAAATTGAGTGGAGATTATACCAGTGTTCACGCTGTGGAGATGATTGACCAAAACCCGATAGGGCGCAGTACGCGGTCTAATCCGGTGACGTATGTAAAAGCGTATGATGAAATACGGGCATGGTATGCCGACCAAGGATTGGCTAAACACCGTGGTTATAAGCCTTCTTCGTTTTCGTTTAATGTGGACGGGGGAAGGTGTGAGGTGTGTGAAGGGGAAGGTGAAGTGCAGATTGAGATGCAGTTTATGGCGGATATTCATCTGGTGTGTGAGGCTTGTAATGGTAAGCGGTATAAGGCGGAGATTCTGGAGGTGATGTATAATGATAAGAACATTTCGGATGTGCTGGATATGACCGTGGAAGAGGCGATTGATTTTTTTGCGAGGGGTGATAAGCCGAATGCTACCTTGCGGAAGATTGTACAGAAGTTGCAGCCGTTGATGGATGTGGGGCTGGGTTATGTGCATCTGGGACAGAGCAGTTCGACACTTAGTGGCGGGGAGGCGCAACGGATAAAGCTGGCTTCGTTTTTGGGAATTGGGCAAACGAGTGTGGCTGCTACTTTGTTTATTTTTGATGAGCCTACTACGGGTTTGCATTTTCATGATATTTCGAAATTGCTATTTGCTTTTAATGCGTTGGTGAAACAGGGGCATAGTTTGATTGTGATAGAGCATAATGCGGAGATTATTAAGTGCGCTGACTGGGTTATTGATTTGGGACCTGAGGGAGGGAGCGGGGGAGGAAATATTGTTTTTGAGGGGACACCTGAGGATTTGATTAATTGCAAAGGGAGTTATACGGGGGAGTATTTGAAGGGGAAGATTTGAGGAATTGGTCATTTGGCATTGGTCATTGGTCATTGGGCATTAGTAATTAGGGAATAGGCAAAAGGCAAACTACAGGAGAAAACTACTTTTTGGGGTCTTAAAAAGTAAAGAAATTAGCAGAACAATCTTATTGGGAGTAAAAATGTGCCAAAATGGCTCGAATTTGGCATGTTGGCTGGAAACGCCTTATGGTAAAGGGGTGTGGAGGATTAAGGAAGGGAACGCAACGATGTCAAATTTGATTTGAAAGATGTGAGTTGAGATTGGAAAGATGTTGGAATTGAATTGAAAAAGGAATTAGGTCCTTCGACAAGCTCAGAATGACAGAATTAGGAATGATGGACCACTTCCTCTTTAAACTGTAATTCGAACAAGCGTTTGTAGTGTCCGTTGAGTTTAAGTAGTTCCTGATGATTTCCAGTTTCGATGATTTCGCCTTTGTCGAGCACAATAATTTTATCGGCTTTTTGGATGGTAGCAAGACGGTGGGCAATGATGATGGAAGTACGATTTTTGGTAAGTATATCAATGGCATTTTGAATCAACTTTTCGGATTCGGTATCGATGGAAGAAGTGGCTTCGTCCAGGACAAGAATGCGGGCATTATAAACATAAGCACGAATGAAAGAAATGAGTTGGCGCTGCCCGACCGATAGCATAGCACCTCGCTCCATTGCATTGTAATTATAAGTGTTTGGGAGCTTGGAAATAAAATGGTGAGCACCCACGATTTTAGCTGATTCAATAATTTTTTCTAAGGAAATATCGGGATTGTTTAAGGAAATATTATTGGCAAGAGAATCGGAAAAGAGGAAAACATCCTGCAACACCACACCGATGTTTTTTCGGAGAGAAGAAAGTTCGTAATCGCGAACGTCAATACCGTCAATGGTTATGGAGCCTTGGTTGTATTCGTAAAAGCGGTTGAGAAGATTGATGATGGAAGATTTGCCTGCACCTGTTGCACCAACGAGAGCAACTGTTTGTCCTTGTTTAACAGAGAAAGAAACATTTTTTAGGACCCAATCTTGGTTGGACCTCACCCCCTGCCCCTCTCCTTGAATAAAGGAAAGGGGTGAAGTGTTATAAGCAAACCAAAGATTTTTTATTTCTACATCTCCTTTTATATTGGCTGCATTGTGAGTGCCTTTGTTTTCGATAATTTCGTGAGTATCGAGCACTTTGAAGACCCGCTCGGAAGAAACCATTCCCATCTGGAGGGTATTGAAACGGTCTGCTAATTGGCGAATGGGGCGAAACATCATGTTGAGGAACATAATGAATTCGACTAACTGCCCCATGGAGGTGATGCCTTTCAAAATTTCTTTTCCACCCCACCAAACGAGTAAACCAAGGGAAACGGACGAAAGGATTTCGACAACAGGAAAAAAAATGGAATACGCTTTTATGGAACGGATGTTTGCATCTCGGTGTTTGGTATTTATTTCGTCAAACTTTTGGGATTCTGCTTTTTCCCGATTAAATATCTGAACGATGTTCATGCCTGTGATGTGTTCCTGTACAAAGGCATTGAGGCGGGCTACTTGTGTACGCACATCCTGAAAGGAAGCTGCAACCGCTCTTTTGAATATCCAAGTGGCAATTAATAAAAAAGGAATGGGGATAAGTATGATTAATGTTAGCCTGTAATTGAGAAATAACATTACACCGAGTATGACAAAGAGTTTCAGCAAATCGCCAATGATGGAAATGAGTCCGTCAGAAAACATGTCTGCCACCACTTCGATGTCGGATACGGCACGAGTAACGAGTGCACCGATTGGTGTGTTGTCGTAATATTTCAATCGCAATGTGGTGATGTGGGAGTAAAGTTGAATTCGTAAATCTTTTATTATGTTTTGTCCGAGACGATTGGTGAGGAAGGAATCGGCAAATTGCATGAAGGCTTCTAGTATTAATAACCCGACAAGTATCATGGTCATGTTAAAAAGCATTTCAGGATTATGTTTTGCCACAAAATTATCGAATGTATATTGAATAATGATAGGACGAACAGGGGAAATGAACGCAAAGGTAACAGTTGCCAATACAGCCAATGCAAAGTTTGCTTTGTAAGCTCTGCCATAAGAAACAATTCTACGAAGTATTTTGAAGTCGACTGCTTTGCCGGTTATTTTATTTTCTTTTGACATTGGCTAATTTGAAAATTTGATGATTTGAAAATTTGAAAATGGAAAATAGTTCATTCTAATATTCTACAAACCTAAAATTCTAAAACTCCTTTCTTATATTCTACTTTAATTAAATACAATCCGCAGGCGGGGGCTGACAGCCCAGCAGCGGAACGGGTTTTGGAATCTATTACTTTTTTAAATTTATCTAAGGTCATTTTTCCTTTGCCAACTTCTAGTGATGTTCCCACTATTGCCCTTACCATATCACGAAGAAAACGATTGGCTGAAATGGTGAAGGTGATGAGGTCTTCGGTTTCGTGCCATTCGGCTTTATATAAACTGCAAATGTTGGTTTTGTTTTGCGTATTGCTTTTTGCGAAGGCAGAAAAGTCAGAATGTTCGAATAATATTTTTGCTGCTTGATTCATTAAATCAACATCGAGTTTACCGTAAAGAAAATATGCTTTGTCTATTTCGAAAGGAGTTTTCTTTTTGGTAATGACGTATTGATATGTTCGGGAAATGGCATTGTAACGGGCATTTGCTTTTTCGTCCACTTTGAGGATTCTCTGAATGGCAATATCCTTGGGCAATGCATGATTGAATTTAAGAATCCAATGTGCCTGATTTTCTATTAAATCTTCCTTAGAAGTATCGAAGTGGGCAAAATATTCACGTGCATGAACACCAGTATCGGTGCGCCCGCAACCCATTACCGCAATTGGCTCGTTTAATAAACGGGAAAGCATTTCGTTTAAAATTTGTTGAACGGTGTGAGGGGAATTTTTTTGGATTTGCCAACCACTGTAAGCAGTTCCGTTGTATGAGAGTTGGAGGAAGAAACGTTTTTGAGTCATTTATTATTTAAGCAATTCGACAATCCTATCAATCGCTTCCTGATTTTCGGGAAGGTAGAGCGAAGCCATTACTTTTCTTTTCTCTTTATTTGTAAGGTGCCAACTAAGTGATATGTGGTCGGTTTTGTCGTTGCGTAATTGTAAGTCCACAATTTCGATTTTGGATTTGCACCATAGATCGGCAGCGATGATTTGCTGGTTTTGATTGTAATCCTGAACTTCGAAAAGATTACCATAGAAACTTCCAAGTGGTCGGCTAAGTGCCTGCATCAATGTTTGTGAAGGGTTGTCGTCAATTGGAATATTTTTATGTTTGTCGCGAATCTGAACAATGACCACACCGCTTGTGTTTTGCTCAATCCAATCGTTGAAAGTTTTGATAAAACGCAAACTTGTTTCTAATCCATAATTGTCGCGTAGTCCTGCATCTACAATCTCTATGCGGGGTTCGGAAGGAAGAGATACAACTGGGGAAATGTAAGGAAAGGTAGCAGACATACGCAACACGCTTGTGAATAAAGTGTTTTCGGCACCTTGTTTTTTGAAAAAGCGAGAATACTCGATACCATCAAATAGCCTGTTATAAATAGTTTTAGAGGTACGTGTGTTTTGAGAAAGATAGGAAATACCAATGGGAGAAATCATAAGTTTTCGTCCATCGTTAACAATGGAAGGAGAAAACACCATCATAGGTATGTATGAATTTTCTTCAGGTAATTTATAATCACCCAACTTTTTGCGAAATACTCCACCAAGATTTTCTTCAAGTTTTTGTTCAAAAGAATAAGCTCTGTCTTTGGGATAACGATTACCATTGAGCATAAAACTTTGCATAGGAAACAACCACTCACTAGTAGCTACCTTGAAAGCGATAGGGTTTAATAAGTCTTTGGAAATATTGGTTAAATAACTTTTGTTGTAATATGAAGCCAGTTTATCTTTTTGTTTCTGCAAATAAAGTTCTCGGAGATAAGCAGCACCAACCATTCCACCCGATGAACCAGTAATCATTTGTATCTGACTCAGGAATTTTCCATTGGTTAAACTATCAGCATACATCATTGTATACAACGTCCACAATGACGAGCGTAAACCACCACCGCTGGTATTGATTAAAAAAAGTTTTGGTTTTTTATTGGGATTATCAGGATCTGCATTTTTTATTTTCCATTTTTCTAAAATGGCAACAGTTTGAAAATAATCTTCTTTAAAGACATTGTACTGCTTATCCATTTTCTTAAAATTATCATAACTGTAATCAGCCTTTGTAGCATTATAATTTAAGCCAAAGGCATGATCGGAAGAAAGGAATTCTATTTTATGAATGTAGTTGAACCCTATAAGAAAAATAATAAAAACTGGTGTGGACCAACCGCGGAACCACCTGTAAAATGAACTAAAAATCATGATAAACATGGTGAACAAAAGAAACAAACTAGCACTAGCCGGAAGTTGAAAAATATCTTTATCACCAAAAAAGCCAAGACCGAGAATGGTTACTATAACAATTAGCTGAAACCAGAAAGCAGAATGTTGATTTTGACGAATGACATCTTTTAGCATTTCTTTTTTGTAATGATGCATAGAGCGCACCAGCCGAACATGAATGGGTGTACTTAGATACGTTTCGACATACCAATCGCGGGATTCTTTAACAAGTCGGAGGTTTCGCTCACCACTAATTTTTGCATCCGGATTAATGCTTATTTCGGCTCTGTGTTTATGTCCGAAGAGACGAAACATATCTTTGTTTGCATTGTAAAAATACCCTAAAGCAATGGTTGAGAAGGTTGCAATACCAAAAAGAAATGCAAAGACCATAAAAAGAATATTGCCAGTTCCCATGATGTCCTCTCCTTTGAGAAAAAAGAAAATCTCGAAACAATACATTATAATAAAAAGGAGAGTGATAATAAAATTATTGAGGCAATATTTCATAAACGGAAAACGAAGAGAGGCGAGAAAAGGAAAGCGAAATGCGTTTTTGATAAAGCTGGCAATGTTGTAAGCCATTATAAATCCACCTAGAGAAAAGCCCAGAATGAAATAGGAAAAGAAATTTAATTTATCAAGATATTCGGGACCCCAGAAAAGAAAAGCCACACCATAAGCCGGTGAGATGGCATTAGTGATGACACCAAAGAAAAGCAACCAAAAAAGAACAAGAATTGAATTCTTTTTTATATCGAGGAGAAAAAGGCGAAAAGGAAAGGAATAGTAAAACCTCCTGAAGAGAGGATGTTTTTTTATTCGTTTTCTTATTGTTGTACTAAATGACATTTATTTAATTTTGGAATTAACCAACTTCAGAATTTCAGCTTCCAAAGCTTGTGTCTTACCTTCTAATACGAGTCCCTGAGAAATAAGTTGCGTTGCAAAGTCTTTATCTGTAAGTCCGGAGGCATTTATCTTTACATTAAGATATGCACCCATCACTGCCGAACGGGCGCATAATGCGCCAACTCCAGCATCAGTTATTGAATTTGGATTACCAAACTCGACCATTGCTTTAATTACTTCCATTGAATCAAAACAAAGCTGCATTACTTTGAAAGGTACTTCTGTAGCATATTTTGTAGCTTCCTGAATTGCCTGCGTTCTTGCTTTTTTTTCTTCATCAGTAGATTTTGGCAATCCAAAAGCAGTCATTATTCTATTAAAAGCAGTTGTATCTTCCTCCACTAATTTCATTAATTCATTTTTATAGTGTTGCCCTTTTTCTGCCCAATCAGAAAACTCTTTCCAGCGGTCGTCCCAACCCGGTTTGTGAGAAGAAAGATTTGCAACCATCGTACCTAATGAGATTCCTAACGCACCAACATAAGCCGAAATGGAACCACCACCCGGTGCAGGACTTTCGCTTGCTGTTTCGTTTGCAAATTCAATAAGATTCATATTTATTAAACGAGCAGATGTTATGTCTTTTAATAAATATTCTATGATTCTTTCTTCAGGTTTAAAAGGAGATAGCTCATCCAAACCAAGAGACTTTACTGCAATTTTAATCAACTCCTTTTCGGATACACCGATAGAACGATTTTGTTTTTCAAGAAAATACTTTCCTGCATCGATCATAGATTTTAAAGGAACAAGTCCAACCAACTCTGAGCCTGTAACTCTTATTCCACGTTCTGTAGCTTTTTTACATACTTCGTCAAATGCAATATGGACAGGAGTTATATTGATGTTGGTTAAGTTCATGGATATTTGTGCAATGCCATATTCTTCAATATACCATCCAATTGCTTTCACTGATTTTAAAGAGCCGGGAATGTTTACTGGATTTCCTTTTTCATCTGTTACAATTTTACCTGTTACTGCGTTGCCTTCCCGTTTTACTCTTCCTGCTTCGCGTACATCAAAAGCAATGGAATTGGCTCTTCGGGTGGATGTTGTATTTAAATTTACATTATAAGCAACTAAAAAGTCTCTTGCGCCAATTACTGTAGAGCCTGATTTTACTGAATGTTCAGCAGGACCATAATCTGGTTTCCATTCCGGTAATTTTATTTTCTTAAAGAATCCTTCGTATTCTCCACCTCGAATAACGGAAAGATTATTTCTGTTTTTATTTACCTGTGCTGCTTCGTATAAATACACTGCAATGTTCAACTCCTTGCCTACTCTTGCTCCTAATTGTTTTGCATATTCTGCTGTTTCTTCCATGGAAATGTTTGAAATCGGAATCAAAGGACAAACATCAGTGGCACCCATGCGAGGATGTTCGCCTTTGTGTTTGCTCATATCAATCAGCTCGCTTGCTTTTTTTATTGCAAGAAAGGCAGCATTGATAACCGCTTCGGGATTACCAACAAATGTTACTACTGTTCTGTTGGTTGCTTTGCCCGGGTCAACATTTAATAATTTTACACCTTCAACCGATTCTATTTCGTTGGTAATTTGTTTGATGATGTTCATGTCGTTCCCTTCGCTAAAATTAGGAACACATTCGATTAATTTATTCATTTGTTATTTGTGTTTTGTGTTTTTTACCACTAAGGCACTAAGTTCACTAAGTTGCACAAAGTTTTAGTGGTTCTGTGTGTTCTTAGTGTCTTAGTGGTGAATTATTGACTCATTATTTGTCCATTAATTATCACCTGTTCAATAAGATTACTCCCAAACGAATAAGGAATAAAACTATAACTCGGAATTTCTTTTGTGATAAATACATTCGCTTGTTTTCCTATAGCAATGCTTCCATGCGTTTTGCTTAGATCCATTGCATATGCACTATTGATAGTAGTTGCATTTATTGCTTCTTCAGGAGTCATCTTATAATTGATACAACTCAGGGACATCATAAAATTAATATTACCTGACGGACTACTGCCCGGATTATAATCGCTTGCAACAGCAATTGCCAAGCCTGCATCAATCATTTTGCGTGCTGGTGGATGTTGTAAGCCAAGAAAGAATTGCGCACCCGGCAAAATGGTTGGCATAGTTTGAGAATTTTTTAATGCTTCTATTTCTGCATCTCCAACAAATTCTAAATGGTCAACACTGATGGCACCAACTTCTATCCCTGCCAAGGTGCCGCCAAAGTTACTTAACTGTTCGGCATGCACTTTGGGTGTCATGCCATGTTTCTTTCCAGCAGTAAGTATTTCAATGGTTTCTGCTTTTGTAAAATAATTCTGCTCACAAAACACATCACAATAATCAGCCAATTTCTCTTCTGCTATTTTGGGCATCATTTCATTTATCAGTAAATCAATGTATGCTCGTTTGTTATTTTTAAATTCTGCCGGAACAGCATGTGCGCCAAGGAAGGTAGCTTTAATGGTTAATGGTGAGAGTGTTTTTAATTTCTTTATTACTCTCAACATTTTTAATTCTGATTCGGTACTTAAACCATAACCTGATTTTATTTCGATAGCGCCTGTGCCTTGCAACATCACTTCATTCAATCGTTTCAGGGCACTCTCTATCAATTCTTCTTCTGATGCTTCGCGCAATTTGTTTGCTGAATTTAATATTCCTCCTCCTCTCGTAAATATTTCTTCGTATGTCAATCCGCTTATTCTATCCACAAACTCTCCTTCTCTGCTTCCCGCATAAACTATATGCGTGTGGCTGTCGCAATAAGATGGCATTACTATTTTATCGGTTGCATCTATTACTGTTAAGTTAGTCCAATCAGCAATACCTTCCCAATCATCCATTTTGCCAAAACCAACAATTTTATCATCTTCAATAGCCAGCCACGCATCTGCGATACAGGCAAGATGATTCATGTCTTTGCCTGCTACTTTTAATCGTGGAGTTTCTTCCACCTGAACTAATTGTTTAATGTTTTTAATAAGGATTTTCATCTATACAAATAAAGGCGAAAGATACGAATATGTATAGAATGACTTGGAGTGAATCAAGAAAAATAGTAACTATCTTGTGTTGAAAAGAGGGTTGTTTCTTTAATTCCTTCTGTACGTTCTTATTTTCCCTTTCAGCTTTTCTTTTTGTGATGCACTGCCAAGGTTTACCTTTTTATTTTTCTCTTTCTTTTCGTGGAATGCAGGACCAGGAACATAGTTGTCTTTTCCTTTCTTTTGCTTTATTTTATCAATCATTTTTGGCAACTCATCATCAGTCAGCACTTTCGAAACAACAACTCCTTCGGGTAATGATTCATACGGAATTGCTTTGTTCATCATTGTTTCGATAGCTACCTGATATTCCTGCTCAGCTTCGTTTATAAAAGTAATTGCTACTCCATCTTTGTTTGCTCGTCCTGTTCTTCCTATCCTGTGTATATAATCTTCGGGTGTTTCGGGTGTATCAAAATTGATAACGTGAGTAACATCTGTTATATCCAAACCTCTTGCAACTATATCTGTTGCTACTAATACACGCTTGGTTCCTTCATGAAATTGTTTCAATGAATTGATACGTGCAGTTTGAGAAAGATTAGAATGTATCACCACTACATCATCCGGAAACCTTAATTTCAATGTATCAAACAAACTATCGGCTAATTTTTTGGTTGCTGAAAACACCAACACTTTATTCAATGATTCATCGTTCTTTAATAAATATTCCAACAAATTTACCTTGGTATTAAAGTTAGGAACGTGGTAACACACCTGTATAATTTTCTCTAACGGTGTGCCATGCGGAGTAACTTCAATTTTCAATGGCTGATAAAAATACTTTGCAATCACTGCTTCTATCTCTTCGTTCATGGTTGCAGAGAACATCAGGTTCTGCCGTTTGTTTGGCAACGATTCGAGGAAACTCAGCAACTGCTGACGAAAGCCAAGACTAAACATCTGGTCCACTTCGTCAATTACTAATTGTTTTATGTCTTTCAAACGCAATATTCCTGTCAATGATAAATCAACTAATCTGCCGGGAGTTGCTACAATTATATCCACACCATTATATACCAATTGTTTTTGGGTTGCCATGTTGGTGCCTCCATATATAGCCAGAAAACGAATGCTGGTATAAGTACTTAGCTTTTCTATTTCTTTTACAATCTGTAAAACCAGTTCCCGTGTAGGCACTACTATTAATACTCTTGGATGTTTTTGGTCGGAGAATTTTAGATTGCGAAGGATGGGTAATAAGTATGCAAATGTTTTTCCGGTTCCTGTTTGTGCAATGCCAATCATGTCTTTGCCCGACATGATAATTGGAAATGCTTTTTCCTGAATAGGAGTAGGCTCTATGTATCCCAAATCATCAAGAGAAGAAATGAGGGCTTTGTTTAAATTTAGTTTATCGAACGACAAGGGAATTATGAATTAGGAATTAGGAATTATTGTTTGGTGCAAATCTACACAACTAAGGCGGAATAGCGGGCAATTAAATTTATTATTGTTGGGGTATTACCCCTGTCAGGGTTCTAAACCCTGACAGGGGTTGGAATTAATTTATTCTTTTATAATTTTCATCACGCTTCTTTTTCCATCTACAATTGTTTCTGCAAAATACATTCCTTTGCTAAGGGCACTTATATCTATTGTTGACTGATGATTAGTGATTGCTGTTTGAAGAATTTTTTCTCCTAAAATATTATTAATTTTTATTTCTGCTGAATTAAAATTAGCATCATTGATACTAATGTTCAGCTTGTATGTTGCGGGGTTTGGATAAATGGAAATGCTATCATCGGATGATTTGAAGTCGGAGATGCCAACTGATGTTGTTACGGCAAGTAAACCACATTGGGGAATTAAACCATTTGTACCATTAAAATCAAATAAATCGGTATAAGCGTTAGTAGTTAAATCGAAAGAGAAAACTACTCCACAACCTAAAGCTCCTCCTTTAGAAGTTGTTCCATATAATATACCATTTGATAACTGAATAAGACTTGACTGTGGGTTAGAACCAGTTATTGAATCAAAATTATAAAGATTAGTGTAAGAACCAATAGCTAAATCGAAACTATAAATAACTCCTTTACCAAATGTACCTCCAGAATGAGAAACACCATAAAGTTTATGGTTAGCGGCTTGCATAAGCGAACCTCCGAATCCTTGTCCATTAATATTATCAAAGTCATATAGTTTTTGAAAAAAATTAGTTAGTGTATCATAACTAAAAAGTACTCCCACTCCGTTTACCCCACCAATACTAGTAGTTCCGTATAATTTTCCATTATCCAATAAAAGAGGACTACTATAAGGAAGACCTCCATTCATTAAACCATCGAAATTATATAAAACACTATAATAATTAGTAATTATATCAAAACTATATATAACACCATAGTCCAAAACACCTGCCAGTCCAGTCATTCCAAAAAGTTTGTTATTTCCTAGTATAGGGACACGATATGCATTAAAACCACTAACGCTATCAAAACTAAATAAATCTGAATGGCTATTTGTTATTGGATTATAACTGTAAATTGTTCCTCCGGGACAACTTATTCCAGAAGTAGTTACACCGTACAACATTCCACTTTGTGCTTCTACAACCCCACTGTAAGGGTGATTGCCAGTTAAAAGGAAATCAAAATCAAATTCATCGACATAAAAATTATTAACAGGGTTGAATTTGAAAATTGTGCCTCCATTATAATTATTACCCCCACCCCAAGTAGTGCTGTATATATTGCCATTACTTGCTTGAATTAAATAACCATAAGGTGAATGTCCATCTCCATGTACAAGGTTATATAAATTTACAAAACCTGTTCCATCAGGATTTATTTTAAAAATTGTGCCGTCATTATATGTTCCTCCACTTGATGTCATCCCCCACAACTGTGTAGTTTGCCCTTTACTAATAAAAGCAACAGCAACTATACATAAAATTAATAGTACATTTTTTTTCATGAGTAGAAGTATAGAGAAAAGATTATTCACCAAAGATAAAGTAAATAATGAATACATTGAAATATTATTAATCATAACTTCCCTCTCATCTTTTTATCGTGTTCAATCAAAAATTCAATTATTGGTAATAAAATTGCAACCAAATCCATTCCATGTTTTGTGAGTGCATAACCTTTAGTTATTCTTTTAGGATTAATAACTACTCTTTCGATTATGAAATTATTTTCTAAACAAATTAAACAAGCCATTAATATACGGTTAGTCATTAGTTTTACTTCTTTGTTATTTCCATTTTTTAATTCTTCATTCATTTTTACATTTAATGAAATATCTGTAAAATATAATGGTTCATTTAATAAACAATAAATAATTTCAGGATACCATTTCATTAAAAGAAGAATCCGCAGAGTATCAAATGAAACTAACTGCTCTTTTACCCTTTTATTTTTGTTTTTATCTTGATTACTTTTTTTCATGTTGTGTTCGTTATATTTATGTTTCAAAAATATCTCAAACAGATAAATAGTTTAGTATCTTTTAAGACACTAAAGTTTTTAATTAAACTATATTCTACAATTTTGAACCGTTAAAAAAAAACAACAGTCTTTACATAAAAAACAGAAGAAAACACAAAAGGGTTGGAATGTTAAAATTTGGTTCATACTTATCGCCTTCAAAGTTGATATCCGTGTAACAAGTTTCAGGTACTTCGCTTCGAGACGCGATATAGGTGTAACACATTTCAGGTATATAGCTCCGGGACGCGATATAGGTGTAACACGTTTCAGGCATATAGCTCTGGGACGCGATATAGGTGTAACACGTTTCAGGCATATCGCTTCGGGACGCGATATAGGTGTAACAAGTTTCAGGTATATCGCTTCGGGAAGCGATATAGGTGCACCGCACGATAATCAAGGAGAATAACAACTATTACTATAAGTAACAATAAACAATAAATAAACCTTAAATATTAAAATCATGACTACAGAAAATTCTTTATTTGGAAATTTATTTGATAATGTAAAAATTACTAACGACCGCTTAGCTACCTTCACCGGAGATACCATCGGAAAACTAAGCACTCAAAATACCGGAAACAGGTTTGATGCTGTGCTTGCATTATTAAATGCATCTTATCCTGCTTTTACAGGAAATGTAAGTGGGCTGGACAATGCACTGAATCTGCAAAAAGGAGGAACAATGACAGTGGAAGGAGTTCAAACATTGTTTAAAAGAACAATGAGTGAACAGGAACCTTTTATTGCAACTGCTCTTGGTGGACGCACCACTCCTGCATTCATGGAATTTTACCCTCACAAAATTTCGGAATATTCGAAAGCCCGACAAAATAAAATGACTACGCTCACCACACGGGTAAATACTGCTGCCACTGCCAATTCGGATGCCTTGGGCGAAACACTTACTGCAACTCTTCAGGCTTTTAAAACATCGTGGACAAATGCAAAAGCCGCTCAAAACACCAAAAAAGGAACAGTGAGTTCAAAACGTGGCGACAGGAATTCAACACGTACTACGTTGGAATTAAACTTATGTACCACCATTCACACAGTGGGCATGTTATTTCCGGGCGATATTGCAGAATGTCTGGAGTATTTTAATTTTTCACTATTATATAACACTGTGCGCCATACACACATTACCAAAAGTGGTACTATCCTTATTAATAAAAAGGTGATGATATTTGATGTGTTGTTTCCTGCCGAGCATGTTATTACTGTTAAAAATACAACTGACAATGCTGTTATTATTGCCTACTTTGCAGCCAACCGAGACGATGAACCTGTTCCGGGAACAGGAATTATAATTAATCCTTTGAAAGAAAAAAGCAAACAAGCAGAAGACTATGGCGATGTTGCGCATCCATTTTTTATCATCAAAAATATGTCGGATGTAAATGATGCCACGTTTGTGGTGGAAACAAAATCATTATAAAAACACGATTCAGAATTTAAAGAAAAGCCTTGCAGCAATGCGGGGCTTTTTATTTATTAACGATTGAAATTTCACTAACTTATTATCTTATTTTTGCGCCTGAAAAAGTATCAAGATACAAGAGTCAAGACTTGGACCTAACTTAATTAGTATGGTCTCCTGGTTTTTGAATCTTTCATCTTGATTCTAAATAAAAAAACATGAGCGGCAACTCTTTCGGAAAACTATTTACACTTACCACTTTTGGCGAATCGCATGGGGTAGCTATGGGCGGGGTGATTGATGGTTGTCCTGCGGGATTAACTGTGGATGTTGATTTTGTGCAAAAAGAATTGGACAGACGTAAACCAGGACAATCAAGTATAGTAACACAACGCAAAGAAAGTGATACAGTTGAATTTTTGTCGGGTATATTTAATGGTATTACAACCGGCACACCAATAGGTTTTATTATTAAAAATGAAAATCAAAAAGAAAAAGATTACGAACATATAAAAGATGTGTATCGCCCATCTCATGCCGATTACACGTATGAAGCAAAATATGGAATAAGAGATTATCGTGGTGGAGGTCGTTCATCTGCAAGAGAAACAGTGAGCAGAGTGGTTGGTGGTGCAATTGCCAAATTAATTTTGAAACAACATGGAATTACTGTTAATGCTTATACTTCTCAGGTTGGCGAAATAAAATTATTGAAAGATGTTCATGATTTGGATTTAACAAAAACAGAAACAAATGCAGTTCGTTGTCCTGACGAATTGATTGCGGAGACAATGATTCATCACATCGAACAAATAAAAAAAACAGGAGATACCATCGGTGGAATTATTAGTTGTGTAATAACAGGAACTCCTGCCGGACTTGGTGAGCCTGTGTTTGATAAGCTTCATGCCGATTTGGGAAAAGCAATGTTGAGTATAAATGCTGTAAAAGGTTTTGAATTTGGCAGTGGATTTGAAGGAGTGAAAATGAAGGGGAGTGAGCATAATGATGTGTTTGTAGAGTCGGAAGAACGGAGAACGGAGAACGGAGAAGTAAGAACAAAAACCAATCATAGTGGAGGAATACAGGGAGGAATAAGCAATGGAGAAGATATTTATTTTAGAGTAGCATTTAAACCTGTGGCATCTATTATGCAAAAGCAAGACACCATAAATAATAAAGGAGAAGCAGTGGAGATGCACGGAAAAGGACGGCACGATGCTTGTGTAGTGCCTCGTGCTGTACCCATTGTGGAAGCAATGGCGGCATTGGTGATGGTAGATTTTTTATTGAGAAGTAAAACGAATAAGATGTAAAGCCTCACCCCTTCACCCCCTCTCCAAAAGAGAGGGGGTAGCTGGTGAGTAGCTTAAAACAAATTTAAAATAATAAAATAAGAATATAAATTTACAAAGTACTTCACACCTTGGCTCCCCTCCCCTTTCTTCAAGGGGAGGGGTCGGGGGTGAGGTCTTACAAACAAAACCAAATCAACTATGAGCAGACAACAAAAACCGAAAAAGAGTTTATTCCGCAGAATACTTAAATGGACAGGAAGAATACTATTAGTATTAATTATTTTAATAATAATAGCACCGTTTATTTTCAAAAAACAAATCATTCAGTTTGTAAAAGATGAAGCAAACAGTAGTTTAAATGCCAAAGTTAATTTCGGTAAGTTCGATTTATCGTTGCTCTCCTCGTTTCCCGATTTTAATTTATCCATTGATAGTGTAAGTGTTGCCAATGTTGGCGATTTTCAGGGCGACACTTTGTTAGCCACCCAAAACCTAACTATAGGGCTCAATTTGATGAGTGTGATTAAGGGGGATAATTATAAAATCAATAAAATTGTTTTAGACCATCCTCGCATTCATGCGTTGGTGATGAAGAATGGAAAGGCCAATTGGGATATAACCAAACCATCGGGAGATACTACCAAAGGCGCACCAGAGGAGCCATCTAAATTTAAAATGACGTTAAAGAAGTTTAAAATAGTAAACGGTTATATTTTGTATGATGATGCTTCAATGGGTTTCAAAGCGGAGTTGTACGATATGAATCATACCTTGAGTGGTGATTTTACTTCTGATAATTTCTTGTTGGAAACATTAACAGAGATAGAAAAATTTACGATGAGTTATGGTGGAATTACTTACATGAACAAAGTGAAGACCCGCCTCAAAGTTGATTTGGATGCAGATATGCCCAACTTTAAATTTACATTTAAAGAAAATGAATTTTCGTTTAATGAGTTAACACTTGGTTTGGATGGATACTTTGCAATGCCTAAGAAAGACATGGATTTGGATTTGAAATTTAAAGCCAACCAAACAGAGTTTAAAAACATTTTGTCGCTTGTGCCGGGAGTTTATACCAAAGATTTCAGCAATGTGAAAACATCTGGAACACTATCATTGAATGGCTTTGCAAAAGGTATTTATAATGATAAATCATTACCTGCTTTCGGAATAAAATTATTGATTGCCAACGCTATGTTTCAATATCCATCGTTGCCAAAAGCAGCCACCAACATACAAGTTGATTTAGCGGTAGATAACAAAACAGGAGTAACCGATGCAACCATTATTGACTTAAATAAATTTCATGTGGAGATGGGCGGAAACCCTGTAGATGCTGTGGTACACGTATCCACACCTGTGTCGGATGCCAATATAGTTGCCCAAGTAATTGCAAAAATAAACCTTGCAACCATGAAAGATATTATTCCGATGGAAAAGGATGATGCGCTGAACGGCACAGTGGATGCAGATATTAAGATGAAAGGCAGAATGAGTGCAATAGAAAAACAACAGTACGAAAACTTTGATGCCAAAGGACATTTGACCATCACCGATATGAATTACAAATCGAAATCCTTAAACTATCCTACACAAATTAAAAAACTTGCATTGGAATTTACACCCAAGTATGTTGACCTTTCGCAGTTGGATGCACAAGTGGGTAGAAGTGATTTTAAGCTGGATGGAAAAATAGAAAACTTCCTGCAATACGCCATGAAAGGCGAATTGCTGAAAGGCTCGTTTAATTTAAAATCAACCATGATTGACATCAACCAGTTTATGACCACAGATACCACCAAGCCCAAAGCCGTTGCTGATACAGCAAAGATGAGTGTGGTGGAAGTACCATCTAACTTAGATGTGCATTTGAATGTTGACATTAACCGAATGTTGTATGATAACTTAGACATATCAAACGTAAGTGGTGGTGTGGGTGTAAAGGATAGTAAAATGTCGTTGAGCAATTTGAAAATGGACATGAAAGAACTGGAAGGAACAATGAAGTTAACAGGTGTATATAGTAGTCAAAACATTAAAAAACCAAGTGTTGATTTTGATGTGGACATAACCAACTTTGATATTCCGAAAACATTTAAAACATTTAACAGTGTACAAAAGCTTGCTCCTATTGGTAAATATGCAAAAGGTAAATTTGGAACACAATTAAAATTTGTAACCACGTTAGACCAACACATGTCGCCCGATATGAAAACACTAACAGGAGGAGGAAAATTGGAAACAAAAAGTGTGACCGTTGAAGGCTTTGAACCCATCAACAAATTAGCAGATGCATTGAAACAGGATAAATATAAAAAGTTGAGTTTCGAAAATGTAAATGCTACTTACGAATTTAAAGACGGAAGAGTGGAGGTGCAGGAAATGCCAATAAAATCGGGCAACATAACAGGCAAGGTGCATGGCTCCACCGGATTTGACCAAACCATAGATTACACTTGGAACTTGGAAATACCCCGCTCGGAATTTGGTTCTCAAGCAAACGCGGTGGCAGGTGGTTTGCTCGATCAGTTTAATAAACAAGCCGGAACCAATGTAAAGATGGGAGATAAACTGAAGATTAGAGCCTTGTTTGGAGGAACAATAATGAAACCAACCATTAAAACAGATTTGTATAACTCCGACCAAACACCAAAAGAACAAGTGAAAGAACTTGTGAATAAAGGCATTGACATGGCAAAAGATAAAGCCAAAGAAGAAGCAGATAAAATCCTAAAAGATGCACAAGCACAAGCCGACAAGATAAGGATAGAGGCAAAAGCACTGTCTGACAAAACGAGAAAAGAAGGCTATGAAGCCATAGATAATAATGTGAACAATATTAAAAACCCTTTGCAGAAAATGGCTGCCAATGCTGCATCCCCGGCTGCTAAAAGGGAAGTTGATAAAAAAGTGCAGCAGATATTGGACGAAGCAAACAAAAAAGCAGATGATATTTTAGCGAAAGCAAAAATAGAATCGGATAAGAAGTTGGCGCATTAAGGTTTACTCCTGTCAGGGTTTTGAACCCTGACAAGGGTATTGCTCTTAAATAATAATCACAAACAAAGTGTATCTTTTTAAGTTTTTTCCGTTATTATAAATATGAATAATAAATTACTTACTCTTTTTATTTTTATTTCCATTACTGCCTTTTCGCAAGATGAAAAGAAATGCCCTGTGCCTGACAACGAAAAAGCTGTTAAGTTTTATCAGCAAGGAATAGATAAAAAATATAAAAAAGAAGAGCGGTTAGACTTTCTTAAAAAAGCATTGGACCTAGAGCCCGATTATGCAGAAGCTAATTTTGCGTATGCCGAAGAAAAGATAAAAACGTTTATATTGGCTGATGCATCGTTTAAGCCCACAGAGTCCTACTTTAAAAAGGTGATGCAACAATGTCCCACCCTTCATTCTGACCCATCTTATTATCTTGGTTTTATTTATTATGAAGAAGAAAGTTGGGACAGTTGCACCAAGTATCTCAAACAGTTTTTAAATTTCAAATCGGATGATGATACTAAGTTTAATAAAAATTATCCTGCATTTTTATCTCAAGCAAAAGACATGATGAAGTATGCAAAAGCTTTCAGCGAATTGTTAGGTCATCCTGTTCCCTTCGACCCAAAGGCTGTTCAAGGCGTATGTACAGATAGAGATGAGTATTTGCCAATCATTGCACCTGATGATGAAGCCATGTTGTTTACGCGTAAGGTTGCATTTAAAGACCGAAACACCACTTATAGTGCTGAAGATAACGAGCACGATGTATTTAGCATAAGCAAGAGAGATATGAAAACAGGATTGTTTGATAAAGGAGGACCAATGCCAATGCCCTTTAATCAGGGAGATAACGAAGGCGGTGCAACCATCAGTATTGATAACAAACATTTGTATTTTACTGTAGGCAAGATGGGGAAAAACGGATTTCCTAACTATGATATTTATTATTCTGATTTCACAGATGGCGCATGGACAAAGCCAAAACCAATAGAAGGCATAAACGACCCTATACGATGGGATTCGCAACCTACACTGGCTTCGGATGGTAAAACATTGTACTTTGCTTCTGATAGATTGGGAGGTTATGGAGGCATTGATTTATATGTAACTACCAGAGATGAAGTAACCGGGCTATGGAGTAAACCGGTTAACTTGGGAAGAACTATAAACACGAACGGAGATGAGAAATGTCCGTTCATTCATTCCGATTTTCAAACACTTTATTTTTCCTCCACAGGACATCCGGGCGTTGGTGGATTCGATATTTTCTTTGCTCATAAAAATGATAAAGGAGAATGGCAAGAACCTAAAAACATTGGTGTACCTATTAATACCAATACAGATGATTTAGGTTTTTTTGTTAGTACTGACGGGCATCTTGGCTACTTTACTTCTGGCTCAAGTGCACATGTAAAAGGTAAATCAGTAGGTGGGCTAGATATTTTTTCTTTCGATTTATATAAGGAAGCAAGACCTGATGAAGTTGCATTTATCAGAGGCAAAATAGAAGATAAAGGAAACAGTGAATTAAAAAAGTTTACAGTAGAAGTAAAAGATGCGGTGACTAAAAAAGTAACCAAAGCAATGGTGGATACATTAACAGGAAGTTATGCGGTGGTGGTAAATACCAAAACGAAAAACGACTTAATTGTAACAGTAAAAAAAGATAATTATGCTTTTAGCTCTCAATTGATTTCTAAAGATTCTATTAAGAATGCTAAACCAGCTAAAGTAAATATAGTGACGGATACTATAAAAGTGGGACAAACATATACAATTAATGATATTTACTACCCAACTAATTCATCGGTATTGGAGCCGCGTTCAGTAATAGTACTGGAAGAGTTTATTGATTTTTTAAGAGCACATCCATCCCTTAAAATTGAAATATATGGTCATACTGATAACGTAGGTAACGACAAATCAAACCTTGCCTTATCTGCAGACAGAGCCTTTACTGTTCGTGACATTCTGATTGCAAAAGGAATTGCAGAAACCCGATTGGTTGCCTTCAAAGGATTTGGTTCTTCAAAACCAATAGGCGATAATTCTACTCTGGCAGGTAGAGCAAAAAACAGACGCACAGAGTTTAAAATTGTAGAGAAATAACACCATTTTAGTTTCCTTTTCGAGATAGAATTACCCCTACCCCACATCAAATTATTACTATCTTTGCGCCCTTAAATTTTCAGATTTACAATAAATAATAATGGATAGAAATTCGGTAATAGGTCTCGTAATAATTGGTGGGATTTTAATAGGTTGGATGTTTTTTACCAAACCATCGGCACAGGAGCAAGCAAGGGTAAGACATTTACAAGATTCTGTAGTACAATTCGATTCGCTTCAAAAGGTAAAACTTGCTCTTAAAACCAGCACATCTAAATCAACAGCAAATAAAAGCATTTCATCAGCTGCAGATTTAACTATTACTTTAAGCGATTCAGCAAAATCTGCACTCGAGCATTCTGCTTATGGTGATTTTATTAATGCTTCAAAAGGAGAAAATAAAATAATTACAATCGAAAATGAAGTGATGAAAGTAAATGTTTCTGCTAAAGGCGGACGCATTGCTTCTGTTCAATTAAAGAATTACAAACGATATGACGGTACTCCTCTGATTTTATTTGATGCCGATTCATCTACACAAAATATTTCTTTTACTGCCTACAATAAACCATTTTCTACTGACTCTCTTTATTTTACTCCTGATGCAGAATCTTTCAGTGTATCAGGCACAAGTTCCAAAAGCCTTTCTATGCGCTTGTATGCGGGCAGCAAAGGCAAATACATAGAATACATTTATTCTATCACCGGAAACGAATACATGATGGGGTGCAGAATAAATACTGCCGGAATGCAGGATATTATTGCCAATACATCTTCTGATTTAAAGTTCAACTGGCAGATGCGAACGCCAATGCAAGAACAAAACAAACAAACTCAGCAACGTGCATCAACTGTTTATTATAATAATGTAGAGGATATTGATAAAATAAGTGAAGGGACAGAAGAAAAAAAATCGTTCGACACCAAGGTAAAGTGGGTAGCATTCAAACAACAATTTTTCACATCAGTAATTATTGCAGATAACGCTTTTGAAAAACATACTGAAGTGGAGACGGCAATGGAACATACTTCGGCAAAGTATGTGAAAAATTATACCGCACAATTATCCATTCCTTATAATCCTCAACAGAATGGTTCGTTTGGAATGCGTTTTTATTTTGGTCCTAATCATTATAAAACGTTAAAGAAATATGATTTGGAATTAGAAAAGCAAATTGCGCTTGGATGGAAAATATTTGGTTGGATAAATCGCTTTTTGGTTATTCCTATTTTTAATTTCTTAGATAGCTTTCACATGAATTATGGTATCATCATTTTGGTATTAACCATTATTCTTAAATTATTATTGTTGCCTATTGCTTACAAAACAGTTCTTTCTTCTGCTAAAATGAAAGTATTGAAACCAGAGATAGATGAAATAAACGAAAAATTTAAGAACGAAGATGCTGTAAAAAAACAACAAGCAACAATGGCTTTGTATAAACAAGCAGGTGTGAATCCTATGGCAGGATGTATTCCGGTTTTGTTGCAAATGCCTATATTAATTGCTTTGTTTAATTTCTTTCCTGCATCCATTGAATTGCGTCAGCAAGGTTTCCTGTGGGCTCACGATTTGTCCACCTACGATTCTATTTACAACTTCGGATTTGCAGTGCCTTGGTATGGCGACCATGTTAGCTTATTTGCTTTGTTAATGACCGTTTCCACATTGCTATATACATGGAGCAACAGTCAGTTGATGGGCACACAAAATCAAATGCCGGGAATGAAATGGATGATGTATTTAATGCCAATCATGTTTCTTGGGTTTATGAACAGTTATTCAGCTGGATTGAGTTGGTATTATTTTCTTGCTAACATGATTACATTTGGGCAGACTTGGGTGATGCAGAAATATGTGATTGACCATGACAAACTACACGCAAAAATTCAGGAGAATAAAAAGAAACCTGTTTCTCAATCTAAGTTTCAGGCACGGCTTGAACAGATGACAAAAGAAAGACAAGCGCAGGCTTCTAATAAAAAGAAGTAATAATTAGTTTACTATTGTTTATTCATAAACAATTTTTTCTGTTCTCATTCCTCTTTCATTTTGAATTTTTATTAAATACATCCCTTTGGGTTGAGCACTAATGTCAATTGTTACCGTAGATGTGTTTATTTCAAAGCATTGAATTATCTTTCCTAGCAAATTATAAATAGTTACCGTATGCTTTAAATTACTTGGCAATTGATGGATAGAAATTATAAATTTTCCATCAGTAGGATTAGGATAACAACTAATGTTTGATGAATAATTATTTTCTTCAACGCAGGTAGGGTTAGTTACTTTCCAAGTTTGTTTTAATCTTGTATTGCTTGTGTCAATTCCTGTTGTGTAATATAAAGTAGTTGTATTATTAAAACACATTCCTCCTCTTCTTCCAGCCGATGGAATGGACGAAAGTTGTTGCCAAGCCAATCCTGTAGAGTTGATGCGCCACATATCATTATAAGAAGTATTGAGTGTATCTAATCCGGTGAGTACAACCAAATCGCCCGAAATAGATTTCATTGAAGCATACAACCTGCCTAGGCTAGGGAATGTACTGATTTGAGTCCACATACTTGTTGTAGGATTGTATTCTATTAATTCATTATGCCGATGATAAGTTGCATCCATTCCGAAAATTAAATATCCCTTATTGTTTTGCGCAACAGCCGAAGCTCTCCATCGTTCTCCAAACGGAAAATTATTTTTCTGAATCCATGTATCGGTGGTAAAACAATACGCCCACACTTCATTTATTGATACCGCACTTGTTGTTCTTCCCCCAATAATATAAGCAGTATCGTTTATTACAAAACACGCAGAGCCTGCTCTACCTGTTGCTGGCATTGTTGTTTTGGTTTGCCAGTTGCCGGTAGTAGGGTCATACATAAATAAATCATTATAATAAATACCTGCATTTACTCCACCAAAAACATAACCATATATGTTATCTGAAAATCCTGTTGCATATTGTCGCACCGACCCAAAAGGTAAAGAATCAATAGCATTCCAGGTTTCATTGCTCATATCAAACAAATAAAAATCATTGCTGGCAACAAACCAATCTTGCAAGCCTGTGCCGCAGTATGCGTTATTTCCAATAACGAAACTTGTTCCGTCATCCCGACTAGGACCCGGGAAATCAGTTATCTGCTGCCAGAACTGAGAGAGAACAATTTTTTGAAGAGTGATAAAGAATAGGAGTGTGATAAATTTCTTTTGGAACATGATGTATAATTTTGTTTCAACAAATGTAGGTATTAATATCCTCTTTTTAATAATGGTAAATTTTCATTCTAAAATTATTATTCTACTTTTGTCGGACAGGAAAAAAATTTCTTTTATGCCATGCAGGAAATAATGACAGATAAAAAACGAAAAATAAATTCTTCTATTAATGAAGAAATATTAGTGAAAGCTTTTGAGCTAATGTTTACAGCAAAAGCAATGACTGAACTATATGAAACCAATAAAGAAGTAACCGCAAAATATGTACATGCTACTTCCCGTGGACATGAGGCAATACAATTGGCGATGGGTTTGCAATTGAAACCACAGGATTTTTTGTCGGCATACTATCGTGATGACAGTATGTTGCTTGGCATTGGGATAAAGCCGTACGAGTTGATGCTTCAATTGATGGCAAAACGAGATGACCCATTTAGTGGTGGGCGTTTATACTATTGTCATCCAAGTTTGAAGAGAGATGATATGCCTAAAATTCCAATGCAGTCGAGTGCTACAGGGATGCAGGCGATACCCACTACAGGGGCTGCAATGGGAATTCAATATTTAGAAAAAATGAACCTCACCTCAACCATCTCCAAAGGAGAGGAAGAAGAGCGGGCAATTGCAGTTTGTTCTTTAGGTGATGCATGTATTACCGAAGGTGAGGTTTCGGAGGCATTTCAAATGGCAGTATTAAAAAAATTGCCGATACTTTATTTGGTTCAGGATAACGAATGGGACATTTCGGCAAGTGCAAAAGAGATACGAGCGCAGGATGCAACGGAATATGCAAGAGGCTTTAAAGGGCTGGAAACACGCACTATTGACGGAACTAATTTTGAGAGATGTTATAACACCATAAAAGAAGTCATAGAAATAATTCGCAAAGAGCGGAGACCATTTTTGATTCATGCAAAAGTTCCGTTGCTCAATCATCATACTTCGGGCGTTCGTAAAGAGTGGTACAGAGATGATTTGGAAGAAGCGCAAACAAAAGACCCTTTTCCGAAACTGCGCAATTATATGCTGGCAAGTGGTTTTGAAGAGAAAGAATTAAAGGAGATTGAAAAGCGAGCTAAGGAAAAAGTGGAAGAAGATTATCAAAAAGCATTGGTTGCCGAAGACCCCCGCCCCGAAGATTTATTTAATTATGATTTTGTGCCAACTCCTGTTACCGAAGAAAAAGGAGAGCGGGAACCGGCAGGCAAAGAAAAAACAGTAATGGTAGATTCGGCTTTGTTTGCGATTCGCGAACTGATGGCAAAACATCCTGAATGTTTGCTTTACGGACAAGATGTGGGTGGCAGACTGGGCGGAGTGTTTCGTGAAGCAGCTACATTAGCACAAACGTATGGCGACCATCGTGTTTTTAATACTCCTATTCAGGAAGCATTTATTATTGGTAGTACAGTGGGCATGAGTGCCACAGGCTGCAAACCTATCGTGGAAGTGCAGTTTGCAGATTATATATGGCCCGGACTAAATCAGTTGTTTACTGAAGTAAGCCGTTCGTGTTATTTGTCAAATGGCAAATGGCCTGTGAGCTGTATTATCCGTGTGCCAATTGGTGCTTATGGTAGTGGTGGTCCTTATCATTCGTCAAGTGTGGAAAGTGTGCTGGCAAATATTCGTGGAATAAAAATATGTTATCCTTCTACAGGTGCTGATTTGAAAGGGTTGATGAAAGCTGCCTATTATGATCCTAACCCTGTAATCATGCTTGAACACAAAGGGCTTTATTGGAGTAAAATAAAAGGAACAGAGGATGCAAAAACAATTGAGCCAGATGAAGATTATATTATTCCGCTTGGAAAAGCAAGGGTTGTTCAACAATCAACAATCAACAATCAACAATCAACAATCACAATAATTACTTATGGAATGGGAGTATATTGGGCAAAAAATGCTGCAAAAGATTTTCCTGAACAGGTAGAAATAATTGATTTGCGTACACTCATGCCATTAGATGAAGAAACCATTTTAGCTTCTGTAATAAAACATGGGAGATGTATGGTACTTACCGAAGAACCTTATAACAATGGATTTGCACAGGCACTGGCAGGAAGAATTTCGAAATTATGTTTTGAATTTCTGGATGCTCCTGTTGAAGTCATTGGTGCTGAAAATTTACCTGCCATTCCTTTGAATTCAACTTTGGAAACAACCATGTTGCCCAACGCAACTAAGGTTGCGAAAGCAATTGGGGAGTTGTTGAATTACTAAAAAGTCAGTGTCACAAATTATCAAATTAAAAATGATTTATTACTAAAAAAGTCCTGCAATTTTGCAGGACTTTTTATTTTATTCTAATTATAACTTACATCAACTTCTACTTTCTTTTTCCTCCGCCACCAGAATTGTTTTGTCTCGGCTGACTTTTTTGTTGCGGCTGAGATTTTTGCTGAGAACGTTGTTGCGTTTTCTCTGACTTCCGCTCCGAGCGGTTTGGTTTTGCCTGCTCATTATGTCTTTCCTGTTTATTCTCTCTTGTATTGTTTTTGGGCTCGTTTGTTCTCTCCTGTTTGTTATCGCGCTGAGAAATGTCGTTTGTTTTATGTTCACTCCGCTGATTAATATCCGGCTCTTTTGAATCCCTGCTTCGGTGCTCCTGCTTGTTCTGGTTATGGTCGCGAGTTCTCACTGCTTTATTTTCATTCATTGATTTATTTAATAAATCACGTCTTTGATAAGTAGTGCGGTAGGTTCCTGAATTCCGGTGCTGAACTACCGTTACAGAAACACTTCTGTGAGGACCATAAAATCCATGTGCAACGGTTGCACGGTAAGCATACGACCTGTGATAATATGCATAATGATGGTAATGAAAACCATAATATTCGTGCCAGTACCAAGGAACCCACGGATTCCAATAGTGAGGATAATAACCCCAATGCCATGGCGACACATATACCACATAAGTTGGAGCATAGAGGAAATCCCACATGTACCAAGTGTTTACAGGATAGTAAACAGCACCTCCATAATAATTATCAGGATAGTTATCATTATCATAATAATTATTGGTGGTATTATTTACTACAGTGGTTTGGTTGCCACCTGTATAACCCGGATTTGGTGTGCCACCAGCAGTGTTGTCTTTAGGAGTTTCGTCTTTGGGCTCCACTATATAATTTTTTCCATACAGTTCTTCGTCCCCAACAATCTGCATGGTAATCTTCCCGTCCTTGTCTTTATCTACTTCTATTACGGCAACATCCTGCAATTCTTTTTCGCTAATCTCATCCTTCAAAACAATGGCATGGGAGGTACCCTGCGCATTATCAACTATTTTAATATAGTCGATTTTATTATCTCCGTTCAAATCAAGGTTATTGACTTTCGAATCCTGAGCATTTAATTTGTTTTCGAATTCCTCCAATGTTTTGGATTGCTGAAAGAGGTCTAACACCCCATAAAGATTAAGGTTATCACCAGGCAAGCCAAGCGAATCTTTAATCTGACTTTGAGAATAAACAGAAGAGGTAATAAAACTGCTTCCGATGAGGACGATGGATAAAAATAACTTTTTCATTTTGTTTAATTTTAAATACAACTCTAAGACTTTATTTTTTGATAAAGGTTTAATTACATAAACCGTTCCAATTTTTATTTTTACATTTACAGACAATCTAAAACAACCATGTTAACCAATAATGACATACTAAAAAAACTGCGTGTTGCTCTCGAATTAAAAGATGAGGACGTGGTAAAGATTTTAAAATTAGCCGATTTCGAAATTTCGAAAAGCGAATTGAATGCACTCTACCGCAAACCCGACCATCCTAATTATATCGAATGCGGAGACCAGTTGTTGCGTAATTTCCTTAACGGGTTGATTATTTACAAGCGGGGACCTATGCCTCCTAAAAATCAACCGAAAAAATAATTTTATGTAATGGAAATTATAAAAACTGATTTGGAGCCTGCTGAATTTGTGTCAAAATTTATCAGCCAAACGAATAAAAATATATTTCTGACCGGAAAGGCCGGAACAGGTAAAACGACCCTCCTTCATCACATCGTAAATAATACTTACAAAAAATGTATTGTGGCTGCACCAACGGGTATTGCTGCCATTAATGCAAAAGGAGTAACACTACATTCGTTATTTCAATTGCCATTCGGAAATTTTATTCCCGAAATTCAAATATCAAGAGCCTATAACGAACATTCGAGAGTGAGCGACCCCACTTCTCTCATCAAGAATTTGCAAATGTTTGATGCAAAAAGAAAATTGTTGCGAGAACTGGAATTATTAATTATTGACGAAGTAAGTATGCTTCGGGCAGATTTGCTAGATGCCATTGATTTGATATTACGTCATGTGAGAAGAAAAAATCATTTGCCTTTTGGGGGGGTGCAGATTTTATTTATTGGTGATTTGTTGCAGTTGCCACCAGTGGCAAAAGACAATGAATGGGAAGTGCTAAAACCTTTTTACAAAAGCATTTATTTTTTTGATTCAAGAGTGTTGCAGCAAACTAAACCAGTATATATTGAACTTGCTAAAATATACCGGCAAGCAGACGAAACTTTTATTACCCTGTTGGCTCATCTGCGGGATAATGTTTTGACAACAGCTGATTACACCTTATTGAATACTTATTACAAACCTAATTTTAAAGCATCGCCCGAAGAAAATTACATTACACTTACGACTCATAATTACAAAGCAAACGAGTTGAATAAAAGTTTTATTGAACGATTGCCGGGCAACTCTTTTTTGTTTAATGCAAAAATTGAAGACGACTTTAACGAAAATTCGTATCCCCTCGAAAAAACATTAGAACTAAAAAAAGGAGCGCAAGTAATGTTTGTAAAAAATGACCCTACAGGTCAGCAGCGGTTTTTTAATGGCAAGATTGGTGTGGTATCATCCTTGACAGAGGAGAGTATTGAAGTTACTTTTAATGATACTGGAAATAAAATTATTGTGGAGCCTTACACTTGGGAAAATATTAGATATAAAATGAATGGGGCGAGTAATGAAATTGAAGAAAGTATTAGCGGAAAGTTTATTCAATATCCGATTAAATTGGCTTGGGCAATAACAGTGCACAAGAGTCAGGGACTCACATTTGACAAAGCTATTATTGATATTGGAGATGCGTTTGCTCCTGGCCAGGTGTATGTGGCTCTTTCGCGGTTGCGCTCTCTTGGTGGATTGGTGCTTACATCGCAGGTAAATGGAAATAGTATAAGCAATGATGTGAAAATTGCTGATTATTCGAAAACACAAAGTGAAGAGCAAAACCTTTCGCATATTTTATCAAACGAAACAATTGTTTATCTGAAAAGTTTTATTCTGAAATGTTTTGATTTTTCTGCATTACTAAAGGAAGTGCAGGAACATGCTGACAGTTATACAAAAGTGGATGAAACAAAATCGGTGAAACAAAAACACCATGCGTGGGCAAAGGATTTGGAAAAACAAGTAGAAGAAATGAAGCCAATTGCCGATAAATTTAAAGTTCAGGTGGCGCAGATTATTGAAGGAAAACAGGAAGGGTACTTGGAGTTTCTGCACAAAAGAACAATTGCTGCCTCTGATTATTTCAAACCCGAATTGAGATTGTTGTCGAAACATATATTTAAACATATTGAAAAAATTAAAACGGAAAAGAAAATTAAAACATACTTACAAGAGTTGTTGGACTTGGAAATTTTGTTTTATGAACAGTTGAAAATGATTAGCAAATCAGCATTTGTTGTGGAGACCACCATTTCGGATAAGGAGTTTACAGGTGCTGATGTAAAACGATTGTATAAAAACGCGGAGCGCGATGAGCTGCTGAGCCAGATAAATAATATGCCACTGCAAACAGGCAAAAAAGGAAGAACAGAAACGATAGTGAAAGAGCGCAAACCAAGAGTGCGGAAACCGAAGGCAGACCCGAAAGAAAAAATAGATACTAAATTAGAAACACTTAAATTTTACAAAGCAGGGAAAACTATTTTGGAAATTGCACAAGAACGAAAAGTGACTACAGGCACTGTAGAAGGGCATTTGGCGCATTATGTTGCAAAAGGAGAATTGAAAGGCAGTGATTTTATTTCGGATGCAAAGGCAGAAAAAATTATTGCAACAGCAAAAAAATTAAACACTTTGTTTTTCGGGCAGATAAAAAATGAGCTGGGCGATGAGTTTACCTACAGCGAAATCAAATTTGCTATTGCCGGACATCTTGCTTCGGATAAGGTTGAATAAATAGGCAATTGTTTAATTTGTGGAAGAACTATTGACCAATGATTAACGTATCTCCGCCCCCGCCTTTTCTTTAAATACCTTCATCAACTTATCCATTGTTTTCTCAATTTGTTTATCAGTGAGAGTAGCCGTTTCGTCTTGCAACATAAAACTTAACGCATACGATTTTTTGTCGGAAGGAAGTTTGTCGCCCTCGTAAACATCAAATAAATTTACTGATTTCAAAATACTTTTTTCCGATTGATAAGCCAATTGTTCCAGTTGTTCAAACTGTATAGCTTTGTCAATTAGTAATGCTAAGTCGCGTCTTACTTCAGGGAATTTAGGTACTTCAGAATATTGAATATTAGATTTCTTTACAGCATCAATAATTAAATCCCAGTTGAAGTCAGCATAAAAAACTTCCTGTTTAATGTCCATTAATTTTAAAACAGATTTAGAAACAGAACCAAATTCAACTATTGTTTTTTTATTGAAATTGAAACTTAATCCCGATGAAAAAGCATCATTATTTATTTCTGTGGTACGTGCATCATTAATCCCAAGCCGTTGCAATATGGCTATAACAATACCTTTCAGGGTATAAAAATTTACAGCATTGTTTTTTTCGTTCCATGTTTCTTCGTTTTTTCTTCCGGTGATAAATAGAGATAAATGTTTTGTTTCAATGTATTTTGTGGTCGTATCATTTTTAATTGCCATGTAGGTTTTACCAAATTCATACATTTTCAAATCTGCATTTTTTCTGTTTTGATTATAGGCTATTGTTTCGAGCCCGCTAAACAAGAGGGTTTGACGAAGCACATTTAAGTCGGTACTCAAGGGATTCATCATCGCCACACTTCTGTCCTCGCTTAATGATTTTAGTTTGGTGGCGTATTCACCTTTGGTTAAAGATAAACACATCATCTCCGAAAACCCATTATTACTCAACAATTCAGAAACTATGTTTTGAATCTTTTGTTTGTCTGGTTTTTCTGAATTGGAAATAGAAGAATTTAATGTAGTTGGAATTTCAATATTATTATATCCATAAATACGAAGCACCTCTTCTATCACATCCTGTTCGCGGGTTACATCCACTTTAAATGGAGGAATAGAAAGCAACAGTGCATCATGTCCTTCGTGAGCTATTTCGATACCAAGCGAAATGATAATACTTTTTACTATTTCCAGGTCAATGTGTTTTCCAATCAGTTCTTCACATTTTTGAAATGAAAAAGGAACTTTTAAATTCTCAATTTTCTTAGGATAAATATCAATTATCTCAGAAGAAATTTCTCCTCCTGCAATTTCTTTAATTAATAATGCAGCGCGCTTTAAAGCATAAACAGTAATATTAGGGTCAGTTCCTCTTTCGTAACGAAAGGAAGCATCTGTTTTCAAACCATGACGTTTGGAAGTTTTACGAATGGAAGTAGAATTAAAATAAGCAGATTCTAAAAATATATTTGCTGTCTTTTCCGTAACACCTGACTCAATTCCTCCATATACACCAGCAATACACATGGCATTTTCAGCATTACAAATCATTAAATCTTCTGACGATAATTCGCGCTCCACTTCATCCAGCGTTTTGAATTTAGTTTTATCAGTCAGTTTTTTTACAATAACTTTTTTGCCAATTATTTTATCAGCATCAAAAGCGTGCATCGGCTGACCAGTTTCGAAAAGAACATAATTAGTAACATCCACAATATTATTAATGGGACTTACACCAATAGATTTCAACTTTGTTTTAAGCCATTCAGGAGATTCAGCAACTTTAATATTACATATTGAAAGTCCTGAATAACGAGGGCAAGCAATTTTATCTTCAACAACAACTTCAATAACTAAATTAGAACTATCAACTTGAAAAGCACTTACATCGGGCAACTCCAATTTAGAATTTGAAATTTGAAATTTGAAATTTGAAATTATTGCAACCGCCAAATCTCTTGCCACACCTATATGTGAAGCTGCATCGGCTCGGTTAGGTGTCAAACCTATTTCAAAAATAAAATCTTCTTCTATTTTAAAATATTCGTTTGCAGGAGTACCCACTTTTGCATCAGCATCCAAAACCATTACTCCTGCATGAGATACACCAAGTCCTAATTCGTCCTCAGCACATATCATTCCTTCGCTTGCAGCACCTCTTATCTTTGATTTTTTAATTTGTAATGGTTCTCCTGTCATAGGATAGATAGTAGAACCAATGGTTGCAATCAACACTTTTTGTCCGGCTGCCACATTTGGTCCTCCACAAACAATGTTTAGTAAAGTTCCTGTGCCCACATCCACCGTTGTTACACTCAATCTGTCGGCATCGGGATGTTTTTCTTTTGTCATTACTTCACCTACAACCACTCCTTTCAAACCGCCTTTTATGGTTTCGTATTTTTCTATGCTCTCTACTTCTAATCCGCAGTTGGTAAGAAGTATTCCAACTTGCTCGACCGGAAGTTCAGTGTTTATATATTGTTTAAGCCAGTTATAAGAAATTTTCATTTTATAATTTTTGTTTTAACGAAGTGCAAAAGTAAGAAATAAATTGAGGGGCAAAAAAAAGAGGCTGACTCACTTCTGAGACAGCCTCTTTTTCTTTTGCCATTGAAGGTGTTTTCACCTTCAATTCCATTTATTGTTTCACTAATTTCTTAGTAGTTAATTTACCATCAATCGTCACATTAACAAAATAAAGTCCTGAACTGAATTGAGAAGATTCAATTGGCAAAATCATTCCACCGGTAAGTTTACCATACTCTTTTTTAGCAACCAATTCTCCGGTTACATTATAGATAGCCACTTGAACAGATGCTTCTTTTTGAAGATTCAAATATATAGTTGAATTGTTGCCAGAAGGATTTGGGTACAATGTTACTTCGTTATTATTTCCAGCCATTTCAGCAATTCCAATTTGCTGCGCTTCCGAAATCATAGAAGTAGAAGCATTATCAATTAATCCTGTTGGGTCAATAAACAAACCGATAATATGAATTTTTGCAGGGTTCCAGGCAGCAGGCAACACATAATTAAATGTATTGGTGAACACTTGCCCCACTGTAGTGCTTGCACCGTAGTTATTAGGAATTCCAGTTGGGTCAGGGGAGATGGTGCGAGCTACATGGTCGTAATACATTTGAGCAGCAGGAACAGGATTTGGCAATGTTTCAAAACCACCCATTACTCCTGAACCACCACCTGCATAAGCATTCGATTGATTATAAGCAGAAGTTGTTCCATGAACATCATCTTCGGTTAACACACAAGCCAAACGGTAATCACCGCTCACCGCCTGCTGAAAAGTAGTAGTAATGGTTACATCCAAGGCACGAGTACCGATGTTATATGTTTCAGAATTTGTAATAAAAGCTTTTGGAGCAATTTGAACACGAGTCAAAAAATCAGGCTCCATAGCAGATGGGTCAAGAGCTGGAAGTCGATCAACTAACGCAGAAGGAAACCCCGGAACTTGAGGAGCAATAAAAGCATTATAAGCACTGTCAGTAATAACATCATTATTATGTACTGCTATTCCTGCAAAATATCCATCGTATTTAGTGGCCATTGATTCCATATAAACAGCACCTCTAGGGCACCACTGACACCAGCAACCTGTTGCTTCTTCTGCAACCACTACTTTGCCAGTAGCTGCCTGAACAGGAGTAATGGTAAAAGTTTTGGTATCATCATTTGCATCTCCATCGGCACCCAAACCATTTACATTGCTTATGGTTGCTGAAAACGTATTTACACCTGCAATTAAAGTAGAAGGTGCGGTAGCAGTAACCGTATAAGTAGCAAGTGATGCAATGTTTACTCCTGTTACGCTTTGGTTGCTTGGTGTACCGTTTGCAACCATATTCAAATCAAAAGAAGTGATAGCGGTAGTTCCCAAATTTCTTACAATTGCAGTTGCAGTTCGTTGTTGAGTTACTAATCCGTTAGTAACAGAAACATTGGTAACAGCACCATTTAAAGGAAGTAAGGTGTAAGGCACAATGTTATAAGATACATCATCTACCCAAAAACTTGCATTTGCATCAGCCGGATAAATATCAATACCACCTACCTGATTAATAGCATTAGCCCATGTTCCCATGGTGATTCCGTCAATCACTAAATCCCAGCTGTTTGTATTTAAGTTGGCATTGATAGTTAATTCGAACCAGGAACCAACAGGATGTGTAGTAGTAATTACTGGTGTTCCCGAATTTGCAATAAGCAAACTTCCATCTGCATTTAGCCAGCAGTCGAGTGTGTACATTGTAACACCTGTATAAGGAGGAAGTGTTCCTTGAAAATTAAAGTAAGCCGTTTTGGTTGAAGGCACTTTGAACCACGCAGTAAACGAAAACTGACCTGTGTTTAAAACACTGCCACCAAAGGGTAATACACAATCAACTGGTCCGCCTGTGGCAGATGTTGAACTGAAATAAATTGACTTTGCACCACCTGTTGTGTGATTATCTGTATTAGCAACATCGGGGTCGGTAGTCCCGTTTTCACCGGTTGCTCCGCTCCAAACTGTCCAATCGGCTGATTGAGGACCTAATTTAGAACCTACTGTATAGGTTTCGAAATCGTCAGAAAATGTTTGAGCTTTAGTAATTGTAAATCCTGCAACCAATGCAAGTGTAAGAGTAATTAGTTTTTTCATTTGTTTAAGTTTTAAATTGAGCGACTAAATTAGTATAAAATCATATTCAAAATCTTTTCTTCCTGAAAATAATTTGTACTTTCGTTCACTTACTTTTCAAAACGAATTATTTATGTTAGTAAAAACCTACGGCAGTGCGGTGTACGGAATTAATGCTACTACAGTAACTGTGGAAACAAATATTAACCCGGGGATGAATTTTTTTCTTGTTGGGTTGCCCGATAGTGCTGTAAAGGAAAGCGAAAAACGCATTGACGCTGCATTGCGAAACAATAAACATAAAATGCCAGGCATGAGTATTGTCATCAACATGGCTCCTGCCGATATTCGAAAAGAAGGCTCTGCTTACGATTTAACTATTGCTGTTGGCATTTTAGCTGCTTCGCAACAAATGAAAGCCGACAAAGTAAACGACTATATTATTATGGGAGAACTGTCGCTTGATGGAGGATTGCAGCCTATAAAAGGAGTTTTGCCTATTGCGATACAGGCTCGGGAAGAAAAGTTTAAAGGCATTATTCTTCCGAAACAAAATGCCAAAGAAGCTGCCATTGTTAATGGTTTGGAAGTGTATGGGGTAGAAAACATAATGGAAGTAATTGATTTTTTTAATGATAACATTGAACTGGAACAAACTATTGTAAATACCAGAGATGAATTTTTCTCTAAATTAAATGATGTAGAGTTTGATTTTTCGGATGTAAAGGGTCAAGAAAATATTAAGCGGGCATTGGAAATAGCCGCAGCAGGTGGTCACAATGTTATTTTGATTGGTCCTCCGGGAGCAGGAAAAACAATGCTTGCCAAACGATTGCCTACTATTTTGCCTCCAATGAATTTGCATGAAGCATTGGAAACAACAAAGATTCACAGTGTGGCAGGCAAGATGGGAAAAAATGTCGGGTTGGTTTCCACCCGTCCGTTTCGTTCGCCTCATCATACTATTAGCGATGTGGCATTGGTTGGTGGTGGTGGTGTTCCTCAGCCCGGAGAAATTTCGTTGGCACATAATGGTGTTTTGTTTTTAGATGAATTGCCCGAATTTAAACGAACAGTGCTGGAAGTAATGCGCCAACCATTAGAGGATAGAGTTGTGACCATTTCGCGTGCTAAATTTTCGGTGGAATATCCTGCAAGTTTTATGCTGGTGGCTTCTATGAATCCCTGCCCATGCGGATATTATAATCATCCCGAAAAAAAATGTGTGTGCGGTGCAGGAGTGGTACAAAAATATTTGAATAAAATTTCAGGGCCATTGTTAGATAGGATTGATATTCATGTGGAAGTTACTCCTGTTTCGTTTAATGAATTATCGGCCGAGCGGACTTCAGAAAAAAGTGTGAGTGTGAGAGAACGAGTGGTGAGAGCAAGAGAAATACAGGAAAAAAGATATGCCTCAAAAGAAGGTGTGCACTGCAATGCACAGATTAGTTCGAAACAATTGCGCGAAGTTTGTAAAATAGATGAAGCCGGAAATCAATTATTAAAAACTGCGATGGAGCGATTGGGTTTATCTGCCCGGGCTTACGACAGAATACTGAAAGTTGCCCGAACAATTGCTGATTTAGATGGGAGTGAAAAGATAGAAACCAATCATTTGGCTGAAGCAATTCAATATCGGAGTTTGGATAGAGAAGGATGGGCTGGGTAAATCAATTATGAATTAGGAATTAGGAATTAGGAATGATAATTGTTGTACAATGTAGGATTTAGAATTTAGAATTTATAAGCATGAAAAACATAGCCTTTCTTTTAATTACATTTAGCCTTGCAGCATGCAATGGTAATAGTCAAAATAATACAAACACAAAACCAACTAATACTATGGAAAATAAAGACAAAGTGGTGAAAACCGATGAAGAGTGGAAAAAAGTATTAAGCCCTCAGCAATACGATGTGTTGCGCGAAAAAGGAACAGAGCGACCTTTTACAGGCAAATATTATTTGCATACCGAAAAAGGAATTTATGTTTGTGCTGCCTGCGGTGCTGAGTTGTTTCGTTCGGATACTAAGTTTGATGCAGGTTGTGGCTGGCCCAGCTTTTCGGATGTGGTAGATTCTTCGAAAGTGGTTTATACAAAAGACAAATCGTTAGGTATGGTTCGCACCGAAATTACCTGTGCGCGCTGCGGGGGACATCTTGGTCATGTGTTTGATGATGGTCCAAAACCTACAGGGCTGAGGTATTGTATCAATTCGGTTTCTATTGATTTTAAAAAGAAATAAGCAGTTCTTCTGATTGAGGGAGTAATTTCAATTTTAAAGTTCCCGGAGTTCCATTTTTGGCAACTGGTACAGAATGGCTGAAAAGGAGTTGCAAAAATGCCGAAAAGGCATATCAACTAAGCGGTTTTATTTTCTGATGGTGGGAAATTGATGGTAAGTTGCCCTAGATTGATGGTAATTTGGGCTAGATTGATGGCAGGCGGTTCTCACTGGGGAATAAAATAATTTAAGGCTGGAAGCCTTGTTAAATAAGACGTAGCGGGGGATGTCATTTCGCCCCGCGACAAACGTTATTAAATGCTTGAAACTTCATACTGGCAGGTCGCCCCCCCTTTTTTTTATTTCATAAATCTTATGTTAGCCGTAGTTTTGTCTTTTGTGTTTCATTATTCCCCTGCTTTTAGTTCGCCAAATAGTTCTGCAAGTCGTGCATTTTCGCTATGTTCGCTTGGGTTGTCTTTAATTATTTCTTCTGCTTTTTCTAAACGGTCTTGTGTTTCTGGGTGCGTACTTAAATATGCTGGAGTGTTTTGTTCGTTCGGTTGTGGTTGTTTAAGTATTGTCTTAAATAAATCAGTCATTCCGTTTTGGTCAATGCGTTGTTCTCTTAATAATTTAAGTCCATTGAGGTCTGCTTGTGTTTCAAATTTTCTTGAGTTCTTTGATGTCAAAAGCAAATTAGCGTAACGAATAACATTGTCTGAATGGTCGCCACTATTCATACCTTCTGCTATAAGTCCCCAAGCAAGGTTTTGAGCAATTCCTTTCATCCCGTGTCTAAATTTTATATGTGAGTATTCGTGTCCCATAAGTGCAGACAATTCTGAATATGAATTTACATCTTGTAATACTTTATCAAAAACAAAAATTGAATTGTCGGGTAATGAAAATGCGTTAAATACATTTGCTTTTACAACATAAACTTTTGTGTTACTATCAAAATTAAGTTCACTATAAAACTGTTTTAAAAGTTCTGTTTTCTCTTGGTCTAAAGGTGCAACTTGCAATATCTCTTTTCTTATTTCTTGTCCGATTTCATTGTCTATTGATGTCGGCAAATGATTTACTGCAAAGTTAGAAACAGCAGGAACACCATTTATATAAAAATAAATTGCACCAAAGAATGATACGAAGCCGATAAGAAAAAAGGTTAAAACAATTACGAAGAAACCCCTAAAAAAATTTCTTACCGTACTTACTTTTTTTTTACAACGTATGTTTTAGCAACCTTGTCATAAAGGTTTTGATTGTCTTTATCCCATAACAACCATATAAAAGGAATAATTACAATACTAAATATTGACTTTAGTATTTCACGCAAAGCCCCTGCACCTGCTTTTTTTTTGTCGCTACCATTTATGGAAGAAATTACTTTTAATCCCATAATTCTATGTCCGATGTTACCACTCCACATTGAATAAAAAAGTGCTCCAAGTATTGCAGAAACCATTATATTGAAAAGGAACAAATCAAAGAATTCACTTTCATCGGATGAACCATCAATAAAAGCATTTCTTAAAACAAGGTATGGTATTATTAAAATTAAGAAACCTAAAAAATGTGCATAGAATCTTTGCCATCTGTTTGCTAATTCATAACCAAAATATTTTCCTGTTGGTTGTTGTGGAATGGGAGGTGGGGGCGGTGCTTGTTGTTTCTTTTCTTCGTTTGGCAAAGGTGGTGGAGTTGCACGAAGAATGTCTTTAACTAAAGCAACGTGTTCTGCTTTTGTCCAACTGTCAAGCCCTTCTGTCCATAGGAGCGTGTCGCGTTGAATACCTTTTGCTTTTAATTCGTCATAAGTAAAAGGTCCTGTTTGTTGTCCGTTTACTGCGATGTAAAATTGTTGATTCATATTGTTCTGTTTTAAATTGTTCGTAAAAGTATTATTTATTTCGTTGCGTTAATGGTTCGTAGCACGTTTTGTCTTGTCCTGATATAGGTTGACACTTTTTAAGAGTTAAAACTGGTTAAATTTGTCATTGTTTATGGAAATTATTTGTGTGAGTTTTTTAAGGCATACTGGAACTCTAAAAATATCAATGGGCTATCGGAATGATGTCCCATTGAT
>CANIQT010000008.1 GCA_947469885.1 Bacteroidota bacterium | reverse complement strand
ATTCCGTACAGGGCTCTTACGTCATCACATGGACGTACAATGATGGAAACGGAAATACTTCCACACAAACACAGAATGTAATGGTGACCGATGTAACTGCACCGGTTGCAGATATGGGAACATTGCCTGATTTAACAGGGGAATGTTCAGTAACGGTGTTATCATCACCAACAGCTACCGATAACTGCGTTGGAAGCGTAACCGGAACAACCACCGATCCGACTTCTTATTCAGCACAAGGCTCTTACGTAATCACCTGGACCTATAATGATGGAAATGGAAATACATCCACACAAACACAAAATGTAATAGTGGCAGATGTAACTGCACCGGTTGCAGATATGGCAACATTGCCTGATTTAACAGGGGAATGTTCAGTAACGGTGTTATCATCACCAACAGCTACCGATAATTGCGTTGGAAGTGTAACCGGAACAACCACCGATCCGACTTCTTATTCCGTACAGGGCTCTTACTTAATCACGTGGACATATAATGATGGAAATGGAAATACATCTACACAAACACAAAATGTAATAGTAGCTGATGTAACTGCACCGATTACTCCGGTTTTAGCAAATGTAAGTGCTGAATGTTCTGTAATAGTGCCGATCGCCACTACAACTGATAATTGTGTTGGCACAGTAACCGGTACAACCACTGATGCTTTGACATACACCACACAAGGCACTCACGTTATTACATGGACATTTAACGATGGTAACGGAAACTCCACCACTGCCACTCAAAATGTAATTATTACAGACGTTACAGCACCTTTAATTGCTGCTCCTGCTGATATTACTGTATGCAGTTTAACTCCCGGAGTTACGGTTTCGTTGGGAACACCAACGGTAAGCGATAATTGCGGCTCGGTAACCTACATTAACAATGCACCACTTACTTTCGGATTCGGAACAACAGTAGTTATCTGGACGGCAAATGACGGACATGGAAACACTTCCACGGCAACTCAGAATGTAACTGTGACTCAAACACCTGTTGGCTCTGCTTCAAACGTTGTAATCTGCAACGGTAATCCTGCCAATGTACCATTGAATTCTACAATTGCCGGAACTACCTTTACATGGACAGCAGCCCTTATAGTGCCCGGTGTGGTTGGATTTACAAGTTGTTCATCTAACTGCGGAACAACTATTCAGGATGTATTAACAAACACAGGAAACGTTCACGGAGTGGTGGAATACACTGTTACTCCGTCTTCACAATCATGTGCAGGAGCCACATTTACAGTTGATGTAACAGTTGGTGCTCCTCCTGCAGCTCCTGTAATTTCAGGTCCTACAGTGGTTTGTACGTTAACCACTGCAACCTATTCGGTTGTATTAGTTCCCGAAGCCACCACTTATACATGGACCGTTCCTACCGGTGTAACCGGTATGACTATCCTTTCGGGACAGGGCACCAATACTATTGTTGTAAATTGTTCGGCAGGAACAATCATCGGTAACATCACCTGTACAGCCTCTAACAGTTGCGGAAGCAGTACCACTACTTCGTTAGGAGTAACTAAAAAGCCGGCTATGCCAACTCCGATACAGGGACCAACATCCACCTGCGGACAAACATCGGCTACCTATTTCACTACTGCCACTTTCGGTGCAACATCCTATTCATGGATTGTTCCGGCTGGTATGTCAATTGTAAGCGGACAGGGAACTACACAAGTTAATGTTTCCATGACTTCGTCTTTCATCAGCGGTTCGATAATAGTTGCTGCTGTAAATGCCTGCGGAAACGTACCGGGAACCACCTTATTTATTACCGGAAATGTACCGGGAGTACCGGGAGGAAGCATTACAGGTCCTGCAATAGTTTGCGGGTTATCTTCTGCAACCTACTCTATACCGGTTTCTCCGGGCACAACAGGAAGTTTGTGGACCATCAGCGGTGCCGGTACTATCAATGGCTCTAACACCGGTTATTCGGTGAATGTCAATCTTAACGGTACTGTGGGAGGTACCATCATGGTTTCGGGAACGAATCTTTGCGGAACTGGTCCTTCCAAAACACTTGTATTAATAACAGCTGCTGTTCAGCCGGGTGCTATTTCCGGTCCTGCTAATACTTGTGGAATACAAACCGCAAACTACTCAGTAGTATCTTTAGGGGCAGGTTATACTTACAACTGGCAATTACCAGCTTACATGGTAATGCAAAGCGGACAAGGTACCAACTCCATTACGGTTGGCATTGTTGGAAATACAGGCACTGTGCAATCATCAGGTGGAACCATAAAAGTATCTTCAACCAATGCTTGCGGAAATACAAGTGCATTGAGAACAATGGGAATAACAAGATGTGCTGACCCTATTGCCATGAATGGTTCTTCAGAAGAAATTTCTTATTCTGATATTTATCCTAATCCTGCATCCAATCAATTTACAATTGATATTACTGCAATGGACAATGTAAATGTGAACTTGGAAATATACAATGTATTAGGAGAAAAAGTTCAGTCTACACTTCTTCAACAGCAACAATCTATTGTTGACATCTCTTCATTGCAAAAAGGAATGTACCTTGTTAGAATTACGGACAGTAATAATAATATATTATCTGTTCAACGATTGGTGAAAGAATAATTCATCAGTCCTTAATAAAACAAAAGCCCGAAGTAATTTCTACTTCGGGCTTTTTGTCTTTATTATATAAGTTGCTTTAGGTTGAGTCTCAACAGAAAAAAGTATAATCCTGCTAGGATTTTTTTTGCCGTTAAAGTAGGTGCTAATCCTTTAAGATTTGGAGCAACTCGGGTCTGTTTAATAAACAATATCAGTTTATAAGAATATAAAGTTTTTTACTTTGTTTTGTACCTCGTTATTTTCCACAACACATTTCGTTTCAAAATAGCTACCGAAGTAATTACGCCCGAAAACATGGCTGCTCCCAAACCCACGCAAACAATGTCCTGCCCGGTTAGAAACAAATTTTTGTAATTTGTTTTTGCACGGAGTTGTAACAAATTAAATCGTTCGGGCGAATGTTCCAGCCCATAAATTTCACCATGTGCATAGTTGCTGAAATGTTTTGTTGACAATGGAGTTGAAAGCTCACACACTTCCACTCTTCCTTTTACTTGAGGCAGGACGGAATATAATTTTTCGAGCAAAATATTTTTTATTTCTTCTTTTTTCTTTTCATATTCTTCTCCCCGTTTCTGCCATTTATCATTTTCCCATTCCTTCATCCAGTTGTAAGGATATGAGCCTATCACCTGTATTGTGGCCGTTCCGGGATGTTTCAATTGGTAGTCAGGGTCTTTGGCAGAGGGAAACGACATGTAGGATAATGGTGATGTACTGTCGGTAGTTTCGAGATGTGACGTTTGAAACGCATCAAATTTATAACTATCGTACAGCCAAATATTATGTTTGGGCAAATTCAATTCTGCATCAGTACCATTTAGTCCCACATAAATACAAACGTGAGAAACCGAAGGATTTATTTTATTTAATTCAATCGTGTTTTCAGGCTTTTGAAATGTTTTTAAAATTAATTTATTAAATGTATTGTGTGCTCCCGCATTGCTCACTATAGAACGGGCATAGAGCTTATCCCCGTTTTCCATTTCCACTCCCGTTGCTTTATTATTTTCGATAATAATATTTTTTACATCCGCTTTCACAGCTATCACACCTCCTGCTTTTTCAATTACTTCGGTCAAACTATTATGAATAGATGCCGCACCACCCACCGGATAATTTCCTCCTTCCAAAAAATGTTCTACAATCATTCCATGTATTGCAAAGCTGCTTTTTTTAGGAGCCAAACCATAGTTGCCGCATTGAGCACACAGCACTGCAATTAATTTTTCGTTCGATGTAAGACCGCGAATAACATTATATGTTGTTTGCCGCGAATAGTTATAAAATTTTTTTCTGAGAAAATATCCTAACGTTTTACTCAACCAAAAAGGCATGGTGCGCTCTGCAAAAAACTGAGTGTAATTTGCACCTATTTCTTTTACCAAATCATAATAAGCGTTAATGGCTTTTTCTTCCTGAGGAAAATATTCAATCATTTGTTTTATCTGATGTTCTCTTCCTTTCCTGAAATTATAAATATCTCCGACAATAATTGCCTGGTCATATACATCGCCCATATCAGCCCATTTCAGTTTACCATCAGTGATGAAATCAAATGATTTTCGCAACAGATTATTTTCAAGATTTACTTGCCCCACATAATGTACTCCTACATCCCATTCAAATTTTTTTCGTTTAAATGTGTGTGTAAATCCTCCAATAACATAATGCTTTTCGAGCACCAATACTTTTTTACCAGCTTTGGCAAGTATGGCGGCTGTAGTTAATCCGCCCATTCCCGAACCTATAATAATGGTGTCGTAGGTGGTTTTGGTGAGTTCAGAAGAATAAAGGTTTTTCATGCCCTTTTGTAATCTTAGTATCTATTACAACAGGCAGTATAGCTTATTGTCTTAAAAAAAATATAGGAAGAAAAAAGAATTACTGGAACACAAGCGTTCCAAACTTTTCGTATTTGCCTTTTCTCATGTACACAAGTAGTGTGCTTTTATCAAGCAACACATCCTGCACCTGCGGTATCATACAAAATTCCTCGTTTTCGTGTATCACATTTTTGTTTGCATTTCCGTCTCCGTCAATGCTTACACAAACCACATTGGGTCCTCTTATGCCAAGTACTTTTCCTAAACGTTCCGGGTCGTAATTATCAACTGTTTTATCAGCATTCTTTGGATGATCAAGATAAACGATATACATTTTACTGTTTAACGTAAGCAAATTATAATTGGTAGAAGCCGTTTCGTCACTTAACGAACCTGTTTCTCTTGATGAGGTAGATTTCGGAATTACTTTCATCCACACCACACTGCCTGACGAATTAATTTTACTTACTATTAATTCGTTGTGATAATTAGTTGTTGAACTTCCATTGTTTGACGAAACAGTAATCGAATAATTATTTTCAGCAATAAAATAAACACTTTTATCCATCTCCACAATCTGAGTAGCATGTATGTATTTATCGCCAGGGGCATCACTTCCATCAAACTTATAAGTTAGTTTAGCATTTACTCCATCGGTAAAATAAGTAGTTGATTCGTTTCCAAGTTTGGCAGTTTTCAAATCTATACTTGCATAATAAACTCCTGCCCTGCGTTTAGGTGCACCTTTTTTCTTTTTCCCTTTTATGGGAGGGTCTTTAAAAACACCTGCCACAACAGCCGTTCCCGATTCGGTAATATTAATAATATGTGACGTGAGCAATTTATCTTCGGGCAAACTTATTTTTATTTGATGAATGGTTTTCGATTTCACATTGATAACCGCCAACGAGCCTCCCACTTTATCATCCGATTTAAAATCATCCAACACCACTGCATATTGATAAATGAACAACACATTACCTTCGTTGTCCAAATGAAACGAACCGGTTTGTATTTTATAATCTTCAAACTCATTAGGTATTTGTTTTTCCCAAATCAATTTCATGGTCACTGCATCATACAATTTGAATCGTGTTTCTTCGGGCTTTCCTGCCCATTTAAATTGAGGAACAATTAATAGTTTTGTTTTATCAGGGCTCAAACTCATATAAAACCTTCTTCCATACGTTCCATATTCATCCGACTGCAATTCATCCAGTTCAATTTCATCCAGCTTTTCGCCCGATTCGGACGAAAGTTTTTGATAGGTCAATGTTTTTTTTCCTGCATCTTTATCATAGGTAGTATAAAATAAATATAAATATTTTGGTGCAATCAAAGTGTAATAAGGCTCATCCTTTATCGTTTGCGAAAACATCATTTTGCCTTGTTTGTTATATTTCTCAATATAATAATCCGTTCCCTTTCCCCTCGTGCGGATAGCCAATGTGTAAAACCCTGATTCGTCAGACCGAATCAAATGGTCAAGATGAATGTCTGGATTCTCTCTTTTTATTTCATCCCATTCTTTAATTGTTGCTTGAGAATAAGAAAAAGTAATGTGAACTGCAAGTATTAAAATAGATAAGTAAATTTTTTTCATATCGTGTTGTTTTAATTTGTTTCAAATGTATTATTATTTTTAATATCAATAACTTTGAACTTTACATTATTCACTTTACAAATTTCCTTTGCCACATCTCTTCCTGTTTTAATGGCAATGGGAAGTCCACCTCCCGGCTGATTCCAATGGCTGGAATAAAAAAAGTTTTTGAGCCCCGGCAAATAAAACCCAACCGGACTGCGTGCCAACAGGTTTTTGCCCGGCATCCAGCCTTGTGTGCTTCCTTTCCAGTTGCCGGTGTATCGCTGAAAGGTAGCTGGTGTAGCCACATCTATCACTTCTATTTTATCTTTTATTCCTCCCAGTCGTTGGTCCAAAAGGTCAATTATTTTATCTGTAAATTCTTTTTTGGCTGCTCTGTATTTGGGTCGGTCGTGCTTTCTTGCATCAATCCAGAAATCTCTGGTAGTGGTATTAAAACTAACAGTTACCGATGTTTTGCCATGAGGAGCAAGGGTGGGGTCGTAATTATATACGTGAACTTCGAAACGATGATACACCGTGCCATCGGGTGAAACAAGAGGTACTTCCAACGGAATGCGGGAGAAATGAGGAAAGGCTGACAAATCTTTGGCTATGCCAAAAGAGAACTGCATCACCGAATAAAACACTTCCAACTTTTTCAAATCTCGCAGTTCTATCATTTCTTTATCAGCATATTTTCCATCCAATGCATCAAACACTGTAAAGTTCCAGTCGGCAGCTGAAAGGGTGATGTCAGAATAATGCGCTACATTGTTTCTCACCAATAACCCCTTTGCTACTCCATCTTCTGTAATTATTTTTTTGACAGGAGTTTTATAATGTATTGTTCCTCCAAGTTTCAAATAGGTCTGTTCTATCTTTTTTGCAAATGCCATGGAGCCTCCAATGGGGTAGCCCGCACTCTTTTTATCGAAAACAGAAAGAGGCATGGTAAGTACCATCATGTTTATTTCTTCTCCGTCATACAACAGTTCGAAACTTTCTCTGAGAAAAGCGTTCTTAAATTTCTTTGAATAAGTATAGTTGGTGTAGTTTTTTATTTTAAGAAACCAGTACAAAAATTCTGCATACCGCATCATTTTTATCCCTCTCACCATTCCTTCAAAAAAAGGAACATCATCCATGATAGGTGGCAAATCGAACTTCTGCATCACTCGCATGGGTTTCATAAATTCTTTAATTGCTTGAGTATCTTCGGGAGCCAAATCAATCATGTACTCTTCCAACTTTGCAAGATTGGTGTACAAATAAAACGTTTTTTCTCCGTATTTATTCACATTATCCTTTAACCCTACCTCCACTCTCACATCATGGTTATGAAATTCAATGCGTTTCATGTCCAAAATTTCATTCCATATTTTGTAAAACGATGAGCCGGTATCACTTCCCAAAATCCAGTGAGCACAACTGTCGAAGGTGTATTCTTCCTTTTTCCAACTGGTACATAACCCTCCTGGAATAGAATGTTTTTCAAAGATGTGGGTTTCAAACCCGTTCATCTGTAGATAAATTCCAGCCGTCATGCCCGAAACACCACCACCAATTATGTTTACTTTCTTCAACCGATTATTACTTTAATAAGGGGTGCAAAGGTAAATTAATTTGATAATTAGGGATGGGCATCAATGTTAAAACATTCTTTCGTAACTTTTCAACATTTACAAAATCACAATTATTAAAGAGTAATTTTGGACTCCCCAAAAATGGACCTCACCCCCGACCCCTCTCCTTGAAAAAAGGAGAGGGGAGCCAAGAGGTGATGGATGGGGTTTTGAGTTGAAAAAAAATATACGATTAAAATGTCGAAGAATTATTTAGATGAATTGAATCAAGTACAGCGCGAGGCGGTGGAATGTATTGAGGGTCCGGTAATGATTATTGCAGGTGCTGGCTCAGGTAAAACCCGTGTACTTACATACAGAATAGCCCACCTGATGAAACAAGGTGTGGACCCGTTTAATATTCTTGCACTTACTTTTACCAACAAAGCAGCAAAGGAAATGAAGGAAAGAATCAGTAAAATTGTTGGAGAAACCGAATCGAAAAATTTATGGATGGGTACGTTTCACTCCATATTTGCTAGGATTTTGAGGTATGAGGGAGAAAAGCTAGGTTATCCAAGCAACTTTACTATTTACGATACAGATGATACCAAAAGTTTGATTCGCGCTATTTTGAAAGAGCAGGGGTTGGATGACAAGATTTATAAACCAAGTGCCATACTCAGTCGAATTTCTACTGCAAAAAATAATTTGATTGCTGCAAATGCCTACCTGAACAATCCGCAAATAATGGAAGAAGACAGGCAAGCGTCAAAACCAAAAATGGGGATTATTTACCAGTTGTATTCCACAAGATGTTTTAAAGCAGGGGCAATGGATTTTGACGATTTGCTTTTTAATACCAATGTTTTGCTTCGCGATTATCCGAAAACATTGTATAAGTACCAGCATAAATTCAAATACATTTTGGTAGATGAGTATCAGGATACTAACTTTTCGCAATATGTTATTGTAAAACAACTGGCAGCTGCTTTCCGCAATATATGCGTGGTTGGAGATGATGCACAAAGTATTTATTCGTTCAGGGGAGCGAATATTCAGAACATTTTGAATTTTGAAAAGGATTATCCTGAGTTGCATACGTATAAACTGGAACAGAATTACCGTTCCACTAAAAACATTGTGGGTGCTGCTAATTCAGTAATTAAAAATAATAAGGAGCAGCTGAAAAAAAATAGTTTTACTGCCAATGCAGATGGAGAAATAATAAAAGTGGTGCGTACCGAAAGTGATAATCTGGAAGGGAATTTTGTAGCGAGTTCTATTTTTGAAACCAAAATGAATGAACAGGCATTGAATAAACATTTTGCGATACTTTACCGCACGAATGCTCAATCGAGAGCGATGGAGGAGGCGTTGAGAAAACAGAATATTGCTTATAGAATTTACGGTGGTTTGTCGTTTTATCAGCGAAAAGAAATAAAGGATTTGCTTGCTTATTATCGCTTGACGATAAATAATAATGATGAGGAGGCATTGAAACGAATTATCAATTATCCAGCAAGAGGGATTGGTGATACTACATTAGACAAAATCATTGTAGCTGCAAACGACCATAACATCAGCCTTTGGACAGTGATTGAAAATATAAATGAATTTAATATTGGATTAAATGCTGGAGCAAAAACAAAAGTGGATGAATTTGCAAGCATGATAAAAAGTTTTTCGGCAATGCTGAATTACCAGAATGCGTACGATTTGGGAGAACATATTGCAAAACATTCAGGAATACTAAGAGACCTGTATGCCGACAAATCACCCGAAGGAGTAAGCCGACATGAAAACATACAGGAGTTGTTGAATGGATTAAAAGAGTTTTCGGAGAGTGAGATAGATGTGAAGGATTTTGGAGACGAGGGAGAAGAAGTCCAAAGTCCAAAGTCCAAAGTTATTGAGAATGAAAAAGAAAATCAGGAATTAAAAATAGAATTACTTTTTGAAAATGAAGAGCAATCAACAATCAACAATCAGCAATCAACAATTACCAAAGAGCCAACGTTAGATGTTTTTATGCAGGACATTGCCTTGCTCACCGATGCTGATAAAACTTCCCAAACGGAAGAAGATAAAAACAGAGTAACATTGATGACGATACATGCTGCCAAGGGTTTGGAGTTTCCATACGTTTATATTGTGGGGCTGGAAGAAAATTTATTTCCTTCGCAAATGGCGCTGACCGATAGAGCAGATTTGGAAGAAGAGCGGAGATTATTTTATGTGGCAATTACAAGAGCGGAAAAACGAGTGACCCTCTCCTACTCTACTACCCGTTACAAATGGGGAAATTTAATTTACTCTGAACCAAGTAGATTTATTGAAGAGTTGGATGAAAAATATGTGGAGTTGCCAGTTGAAAACAACAGCAGAATGTTTGGTGATTCGGAGTTTTCGTCCAAACCAAAATTGAATACAGGTAGAACAAAACAAGCCTATACCCAACGCCCTGTGATTGGAAAGAAATTAGTGAAAGCAAATGCAGCAACTAAAAACACTTCCGAATTTGATACCGAAAGCTTACGTCATTTGCAGGTGGGGATGCAAGTACAGCACGATAGGTTTGGAAACGGAAAAGTAATAAACATGGAAGGAATATTTCCAAACAATAAAGCAACAGTCTTTTTTGAAGGAGTGGGACAAAAACAATTATTAATAAAATTTGCTAAGCTGAATATTGTAAATTAAAATTTATGTTATCAAAATTAAAATACTTTTTCTTGAAAACGATTGGAAACAAAGGAATAAAAACAAGACCTAAAAACATAGAAATGTCAACCAATACAAAATCATTTTACGATTTCAACTTCAAATCCATTGATGGAAAAAAAATTGATTTTGCTCAATACAAAGGCAAAAAAGTATTGATAGTAAACACTGCTTCCGAATGTGGTTTCACTCCACAATACTCAGAACTAAACGAACTGAGCGAGAAGTACAGTGATAAAATAATTGTTCTTGGATTTCCTTCTAACAATTTTGGAGGGCAGGAACCTGGAAGTAATAAAGAGATTGAGAATTTTTGCAAAGCGAATTTCGAAATAACATTTTCCTTGTTCGAAAAGTCGGATGTGATAGGAAACGATCAGAATGCGCTTTACAAATGGCTCTCCAATAAAAATGAAAATGGTTGGAACGATGAAAAACCAACATGGAATTTCAACAAGTATTTAATAAACGAAAAAGGAGAATTGATAAATTTTTATTCTTCTTCGGTTAGTCCATTGAGCGAAGAAATATTAAAACAAATTAGTTGAAAGTAAAATGAACGAATTTCGCGAAGCGTTATTAATTGCCATTACTACTCCTGTCTATGCAATTGTGATTGGTGCCGAAATTCTTTTCAGCTATTTTCATCACAAAAAGTATTACTCCACCAAAGGCACACTAGCCAATGTTTACCTCACTACTTTAAATCTTTCGCTGGATATTTTGGTAAGAGGAATTTGTTTAATTGTGCTCAATTATTTCTATCGATTTCATTTCGGAATAATAAATAATGTAATTCTGTATTGGTTTGTATTATTAATTGCCGAAGATTTTATGTATTACTGGCTTCACAGGGTGGACCACTATTGTCGGTTGTTTTGGGCAGTACATGTTACTCATCATTCGTCCGAAGAGTTTAATCTCACTGTTGGTTTTCGTAGTTCAGTGTTTCAACCGTTGTATCGTTTTGTTTATTTTATTCCTTTGGCTTTATTTGGTTTCAAAGGCATTGACATTATGTTCATTTATTCCGCCACTCAGATTTACGGAATATTGATTCACACACAAACAGTAAAAAAATTAGGTGTTCTCGAATATTTTATGTCCACTCCGTCACACCACCGTGTACATCATGGAAGCAATGTAAAGTACCTTGATAAAAACATGGGCATGGTATTAATTATATGGGATAAATTATTTGGCACATTTGTAAAAGAAGACGAAAATGAACCGGTAGTTTATGGTTTAACCGAAAACATCAACACCTATCATCCCATAAAATTAGTATTTCACGAATGGATAAATATTTTTAAAGATTTACGAAAACCTTCCTCCATTAAATCAAAAATAATGTATGTGTTCGGACCGCCCGGCTGGAGCCATGATGGAAGTAAATTTACTTCGCGCCAGCTAAGAGAAAAGAAAAATAAACGTTAATTAGAATTCTGTTTTCCTAAAGTTAATTTAATGATGACTTAATACAGGAGTAGTATTGCAACAGTAATTTCGCATTGTTAAAAAATGGGAAACGCAGCAATTAATATTATCATTATTGATAAAGACGAAGAAGTAATCAATCTTCTTAAAACTACGCTTGAAACAGAAGGTTATGCCGTAACTGTTTTTAACGATTCGCAAGAAGGATTAAAAGCAATTATTGAAACTAATCCCCACCTTGTTCTTATCGAACTTAAAATGCAGGGACTGGATGGCATAGAATTATGCACAGAACTTAGAACGATTGAAAAAATAAATAACACGCGAATTGTTCTTTATTCGGAAATAAACGAAGACAATGCTCAGGTTGCTGCTTTTAATGCCGGTGCCGATGGGTACATGGTGAAGCCTATTAAACCTCGTGTATTAATTAGTAGAGTGAGGGCTTATTTGAGAAGGTTTTCGGGTCAAACAGAAGGTGGAGAAAAAATAAAATACAAAGGATTAAGAATTGACCGGGAGCGTTATCTTATTTTTAAAGATGATAACGAAATTATTTTGCCAAAAAAAGAATTTGAATTGCTTTCGTTATTGTCATCTATACCTAAAAAAGTTTTTACCCGAAAAGAAATTGCCAAACAGGTGTGGGGTTACGAAGTGATTACTAACCGAACCATTGACGTACACGTGAGAATGTTAAGAATGAAACTTGGAGAAGGGTATATTAAAACAATAAAAGGAGTGGGGTATAGTTTGGAAGTTTAAATTACAGATTTCAAATTTCAGATTTCAGATTCCAGATTTCAGATTTCAAATAAAATTGTTAACGATTGTCAATAAATATTCGAATTTTATTGGTTTGGAAACAAATTGGTTTGCCCCGGATGTCATTGCGTAAAGCACTTTATAATCATCATTAACTGCGGTAAGAAAAATAAACGGAGTAGCATTAAATTTTGTGTTACTTCTTATTTTTTCACACATTTCTATTCCATCCATTTGTGGCATCAAAATATCCGAAATAATTAAATCGGGGTATTCTACCTCTGCTCTTGCAATACCTTCTTTACCATCATTGGCAGTAATTACAAGAAAATCTTTTTTTCGAAAGTTGTATGAAAGAAATTCCAGTATATCCGGCTCGTCATCCACTATTAATATTTTGTTCATCGAGTTGATTTTTTTTATTGACAAAAGTAAAGTGTTAGTACTACCTGAATAAAATGGAATTGTTAAGGTATTGTTAAGGTGGGTAAATGAATGGTTTTGAATTTTTAGAACTGCACTTAAGGAATTGGTTTTAGGGATTGACCCAAAATGATGGTAAGTTGCCCGAAATTGATGGCAAGTTGCCCGAAATGCCACTTATGGTTGGCCGGTATGCAGCCTAACTTTGTCCGATATGTCGCCCAACTATGTCGGATATGTCGCCCAACTATGTCGGATATGCCACCCAACTATGTCGGATATGCCGCCCAACTATGTCGGATATGCCGCCCAACTATGTCGGATATGCCGCCCAACTATGTCGGATATGTCGCCCAACTATGTCGGATATGCCGCCCAACTATGTCGGATATGCCGCCCAACTATGTCCGAAATATGGGGTAAATGTGTATTATATTGTTGAATTATAATGTGTTATGATGTTTTGGGGTGGGACTAAAATTCTTCGGGGGTAGGATGGGAATTCTTCGGGGAAGAACAGGCGCGGATTGAATGGATTGTTTAGGATAAAAGAAGATTTTGATTGGGGATATGATACTTACACACGAGCTGGCTCAAACAGCCACTGGCAGTTTGCCCTTATCTCAAATTATGATAGGTTGCGTGAATAATTTGATTAAAGTGTATAAATGGTGGCGGGACGCCACTGAATAATTGTCGCGAGAGGGACACCACAAGTGTTCGAAACCTTTTATATGTCGCCCCTAACGGGGCTTTAGAAATATTTATCGACTATTTTTCTACCGATATGTTGTCCCTCTGGGACATCTAAACGCAATTTTTATGCTCCGTAGGAGCAAAATATCGGTAGAATTAAAATTGCAAATGGCATCAAAGTCCCGTTAGGGACGACATATTTTTTATTATTACAGGGTTTCGAACACTTGTGGAGGGACACTCGCGACTGCGGAGAAAGGAGAGGGAGAAGCTTGGAAAAGTTAACTTTACGGGGTTGAAAAAATATAAAATACTAGGCAATTGTTTAAAGAGGTAAGGATGGGGTGATTAGGTGTTTTAGAATTTTTGTGAAATGTATTTCTTTTAGATTTAAGAAAATATATTTGGATATATGAAATAAATATATACTTTTGTGTCGAATTAATCAGGTGATTGAGCGATGAAAATTAACCTTTAATAATTAATTAATTACAAAAAACAACATGAAAGCATTATATAAAATGACACAAAGAGAATTGTATTCGGTAGCTGATTCGATGATAGCCAGCCTGGAACAACCCGCGAAACTTGCAAAATTTGTATTGAAAAAACCTACTAAATATGTGCCTGCACATATTGTTGCTTTAAAAACCCTTAAAACTAATGCTTTTAATTTGCCTGATAGTTCTCAGGTTAGTTCGGTGCATGAGACAAATGCAATAGATTTGCTTGGGTTGGCAGAAAAGTGTGAGGATAATTTTCAGGATTTGAAAACGTATATTCATGATGGGTGGGCAAAACAGTATTGGAAAACAAAATATGATGAAGCAGGAATGGAGGATTATGCAAAGGCTTCGCATGATAATTGGGAATTTGTGGTGAGTATGAATAAAAAGATGAATGATTTTATTGGAGCACACCCTGGTGAACTTGCAACAGGGCATATGATTGTGGGGTTTGATTTGTTGGTGCAGGCTGATAGTGATGCTTTTGATTCGAAGTACACTGAATTTAAAAATACAAGGGAAACTGCTTCGATAACATCGGCAAAAATAAGTGCAAATAATACGTTGTATGCAGCTTTGCAAGATTTACAAAATGATGCTCATAGTGCATTTAGAAGAGACCCTGATGGATTGCGTGAATTTATGATAACGGTGGTGAAAAGTATTGTTTCGCCTCCGGGTAGTGCGAATTTGGGAATTGAGTGTATAGAAGTTGGAAGTAATTTGCCTGTGACTAAATTTAAGGCTACGATACAAAGTGCAACGGGTATTGCTATGGTGTTGGCAAGTGGTGATTTGAATACTGTTGACTTTAATAGTATTGACCCTGATGATTATAGAGTGAAAATTGAATTTGAGGGAGAAGTGCCAAGACCAGCAATTAATATGGTGAAAGAGGTGAATACTGGAGTGAGTGCAAGGTTGAAGGTGATGGTGCCGGAGGTGTAGAAATTAGGAATTAGGAATTAGGAATTAGGAATTAGGAATGAAAAAAAATCCTGCTTTGAGAAAAGCGGGATTTTTTTTTGTGTTTACTTAAACGTAAATACGAAGAGAGGAGTTAGCAAACTGCACCCGATTGTAATGAAAAGCCCGAAGTGTGTAGGCATGGTGAAAATGAAACACACCCCTAGCCCCTCTCGAAGAGGGGAATGGCTGACGCACAGAGGGGAATTACCTTTGTGGGTGGACGGACTTGTAATGTAAAGCGGGAAGGCATTGAAATACGAAGCGGAAAGTTGTCTGCCCAAAAAATTTTATCTTAAATAAAAAAAAGCCCCCCTCTGATAGAGCAGAGGCAGGGCTTTTTTAGTAAAATAAACTTACTAACCATTTACATTTACTATTTTAAAAAATCATTCATTAACTATTCCCTTTCCCTCACCTCTTCCCCCTCCCATATCATGGAGGGGGCAAAAGTGGCAGGCTAAGCAGGGTTGACTTAGTTATTGTTTAATTACTGTTTGCGAATGAATCACATTTGCATCAACATCTAACAATCTTACGAAATACATTCCGTTTTTATATTGTTCTATGTTTGTTTTCAATGTGTTTGTATCGCTTACAATTTGGTGTTTCTCACTAATCACTATACTACCTAACACATCGTATACCTCTACTGTTACTTCTTTGTTTTCATCCGAAGTAACATCAATTGTAAATGCTGATGTGGTTGGATTTGGATAGATGTTGGAGAATGTAGTACTGTTAGATTCCACACCATTGTTCATTGCATTTGAGTTTAAACATCTTGTTACTGTCATTGTTCTGAAAGCACTGGTTTGGCCACAGCTATTGGTAGAAGATACTTTTAGAATTCCGATACCTGTTGTGCCTCCCACTGATGGTGCAATGGTTACAGTAACAGTACTTGTTGTTTGAGCAATGCCTCCTGCCCACGACATACCTGCCGGCAACACCCAGTTATAGGTATAACCATTTCCAAGTGAAGTTACCGAATAAGTAGCAGTTGACATTCCGCAGGTGTTATTAGGACCTGAGATAGTAGCAGGTTGTGCTGCTGCAATGCTTAATACAAGAGTTCTTGTTGGTCCTGTTCCGCAAAGGTTAGTTGCAGCGCACGAAATGGTTCCTGCTGAACTTCCATTTAAGGTAACACTTACAGATGTTCCGGTATTAGAACCATTAATGGTTCCTGCTCCGGTTATTGTCCAGATATAACCTGTTGCTCCTGCCACCGGTGGAATTGAATAAGTACCAGATGTAACACCACACACATTAGCAGGTCCTGAAAGGGTTCCAGGTATTGCAGGTACATTTCCAGTTATAAACAATGCAGTTCCCGGTACACTTCCGCAAGCGTTTACTGCTGATACAGAAATATTTCCTGAAACAAAATTAGAAGCAAAACTTACCGTTATCGAAGTTGTTCCAAATCCGCTGGTAATCGAAACTCCCGCAGGTAACGTCCAAGTATAAGAGGTAGTATTGAATACAGGAGCTATTGAGTAAGTTGCTGTAGTTTGTCCACAAACTGAAGTAGGACCGGTGATAGCACCCGGTAGTCCTGGTTTTTTGGTCACTGCCAATGATGCCATTGAACTGCTTCCGCAACTGTTAGAAGCAACACATGTTACATTTCCAATAACTGTTCCTGCAGAAATATTAACATGTAGTGCAGTTGTTCCTTGTCCTGATGTGATGGTCATTCCGGTTACTCCTGTTGGTACAGTCCAGGTATAGTTGGTTGCTTCTGGTACCGCAGCAACAGTGTAAATTGCTGAAGCTAATCCGCAAATTACTGCTGGTCCCGAAATTACAGGTGTTGCAGGTGCAGTGCCTATGGTTACATCAACTGTAAATGGAGTTCCTGAACAGGTAGCAAATAGTGGAGTAACGGTGTATTGAACAACTCCATGAACATTACCTGTGTTAGTAAGAACGTCTGAAATAGAAGTTCCACAAGGTCCGTTGCAATTGTTATATCCTATAACACCGCCAACAGTAAGGGCTGCAGTCCATGTAAATGTAGTTCCTGCAACAGTTGAGTTAAGCGCAATGTTTGCCGGAGCACCATTACATATTACAACAGGAGATGCAGAACCAACCGGTGTTTGGCTGATGGTTACATTTTGTGTTGCTGTAGAAGTATTTCCATGTCCATCGTTTGCTGTCCATGTTACCATAGTAGTTCCAAATTGGAAAGTAGCAGGAGCATCATTAGTGAAAGTTACTGTTCCGCAATTGTCACTAACTGTTGGTGTTCCTAACGCAACTGTAACTCCCGAAGTTAAACTACACATGGTTACATCTGCAGGTGCTGCAATGATTGGTGCAGTGTTATCCAATACAGTTACCGTTTGATTTTGTGTTGCATTATTTCCGTGTCCATCGGTGTATGTCCAGTGTATTGTATAGGTTCCTTGAGTTGAATAAGAAGTTGCATCAGTAGTGGTTGCAGAAATACTTCCTGCACAGTTATCAGTTGCTGTTGGAGGTGTTACTGTAACAGAACACTGGTCGGTAATTACTTGCAATGAAGCAACATCAGCTACCGGTGCTGTTGCATCAGTTACTATTACATATTGAGTACTTGTTGCTGTGTTTGCATTTCCATCTGTTACCGTCCATGTTACATTGGTAGTTCCAACCGGAAAAGCGGCAGGTGCATCGTTTATTACACTTGCAACAGTACAATTATCAGCAGTTGCAGGAGTTCCTAAATTAACTCCGGTTGCTGTACAAGCTGTATTTGTTGTTGCAAATACTGTATCTTTTGCTGAACTGTTTCCATACGAATCAGGGTTGAAGAAAGCAAACAATTGTCCGTTTTCTGCTACATCTGACGGCATACCTGTTGCAGAGTGTGCCTGGTCATCCATTAACCACATACCTGGTCCTAATATAGAAGACACATCAATGGCTCCTGAAGATTCTTCATCAGCATTGAATGGTGGTGTTGCAGGAACTCCAATGTTTCCAAAGCGTGCAGGGTCGTGTTTGCCTACCATGGTCAACACATCTGTTGCAATAGTGTATTGCCATATCTTACCATTGTGTGCTGCATTGCCCACATCTTCTTGCATTATTATATGTCCGAAATTATCAATGCCAAGGTTGTCAAGCATTACCTGACCTTCTGTTCCATCAAGCATAGCAGTAATATCACCACCTATTTCAGGTGTTGCAATGTTGGTAAAGTGAAGTTTCCATAATTTTGAACGACCTATTTGTGAACCAACTCCGTCCATTACCTGGTCAAGTTGGTCAGTAGTTACAAAATAAAAGTCAGATGGGTTCGAAGGGTCCCAAGCACCATCTTCAGGACGAGAGAATTGGGTAATTACTGCTGTATTACTATTTGTATTAAATACAGCACCTGTTATACCAGAAACATCACCCATACTTACAAGGTCGAAATGAGTTCCTGCCGCAGGTGCAGCATTAAGAGTAGTGCTGTTCACTCTTTCTATTGCGAAACCTGTAACTTTAACACCATACTGAATTCCATTATTCAAACCTGCTTTATCTATTTCAGTTCCTGTATTTGTTTTGTTTCCTATATAGAAATATACCTGTCCGCCTGTTCCATCATCAGTACATCCTACTACTGTTTTATCACCTGTAGCAGGATTTGCAACTGCATTTTCATACGCCATTTTACCAAGCTTTGGCAATTGATAAGATGTTCCTGCATTAGGTCCGGTTACGATGTGAGCAAATGCACGTCCTTCTGTTCCACTTTCTTCTCCGTTCATAAATAACTTTTCTTGTGTTCCTAATTGCGTTGCACTATTGTAAAAAGCAGATTGAACGGGCAAGTCAGCAGAGCAAAAACGGGTTAATGCTGCAGTTTGAGTTACAAAAGCCGAACCGTTCCATAAATTTAAGGTGGTCATCAAATCACTTCCGCTTACAACAGAAAGGTCATTTTTATTGATTACCCATTTTGAAACAAAAGCTCCTATTGAACCGTGTGCTCTTACCGCACCTACTGTATTTTGCAATTCGTGATTCATTAATACTGTAAATGTTCCATCGTTATTATCAAATGCACCTAATCCATCAGGTATTCCACTCATTTTGTATCCGCCTACTGTATTGTTTGCAGAAATAATTGATTTGAATTGTGCTCCTGTTCTTGTTGGCAAAAGGAAAGGTGTTTGTGAACTGTTTGCTCCGGTTACTCCAGCAAGCATTGCTCCGTTTTGTAGATAAATGGTTGGGGAGGTTATATCTGTTGCTGTTGTTACTGTTGTACTTGTTGAAGCACTACATCCATTAGCATCGGTAACTGTATAACTAACCGTTCCTGCACTTACTGTAAATGTTCCTGTTCCGGTGTAAGGAGAAGTTCCACCTGTTGCTCCTACTACTACAGTAGTTGTTCCTCCGCTGCAAGGTACTATACCTGCTGTGGCTGTTGCGGTAACAGTAATTGCCGTTACGTTTTGTGTTGCAGTTGCAACACATCCTGAATTAGTATTTGTTACAGTTACCGAATAGGTGCTTGTTGTTGAAGCAGTAATAGCCTGTGTGGTTTCTCCTGTTGACCATAAATAGGTATTATTATTATTTCCTGCTGTTGCATTAAGTGAAACCGAGTCACCAGAGCAGAAAGTAGTTGCTCCGGCAGGAGAAACTGTTGCAGCAAATCCTGTACATATATTAAGGTCTAAGCCGGTTAAAATATCAGAACGGAATTTTCTAAGTGACGCTCCTAAATCTTTTGCTTCAAAACCATCGTTGTAAAGTACCACATCTCCACCATCAGTAACAACCTGAAGTTGTGTTAATGATAATTGACCACCATTGTTTACCGGTATTAAACCTTCCATTTTCAAAACTCCTGATGCTGCACTTGGTACTAAAACCGGTGCATCTGAAGGGTATCCTGTCCATTTATATAAATCTCCCGGCAAACCTTCACCTGCATCTCCTGCAACAATAATGTATGTTCCGTTTGATAGTCTTTGAATATCACGAATTCCTCTCATGTTTAAATTCAATTCGATTGGTGAACCGAATGTTGGTGCTCCTGATGGATTACCATTGTTAAACCATGCTTCAAAATTAAGAATAGGTGCAATAACTGCATTGGTACGGGTTGCAGTAGGTACCAATGGTGCTCTCATTCCTAAATATAATGTAGTGTTATCCGGTCCGAAAACCATTCCTTCTAAAGCATATCCACTTGTAGATTTTGAATCAACTCCCGGTTGAGATGAAGCAGTGAACGCATATCCGTTAGCATCTCCCCATGCAAGTAATGCTGCTCTTACATTCACATAACCACCAAAAGTAAACGCTGTGGATGCTCCTGTTCCGGTTATAGTAGTAGCAAACAAACGGTCACGGTTTGGTTTATTATTAAATGGTGCAGAACCATTACTCATTGAACCTGCCCAATACATTTTGTTAGATGCGGTAGTACTTCTTGTTGCAGCTTCAATATCTGCCTCAGGATGACCCGGGTCTGGTAATGCTAAATAAGAAGAGAAATCGTAAGATAAAGCTGGTAATCCTGAACCCGAACGTGAATATACATTCAGATAATCAAATTCGTCATCACCTGTTATATAATAATTATCATCAATTGCTATTGCATCCGATGCATCCGACATGCCTGTATGCCATACTGTATTTGCTGCAATAATATCCGGAGTACGAGCCGAAGCACCGTAAGCAACAACATAAGTAGTAGTGTTTACACCATCACTTACAGAAATTGTAATATTAGAATATCCAACTGTTGCAGGAGTAATTTTTACATTTCTAACGCCTCCTGTTCCTGTAATCACCACATTGGCATTTGGTACCGCAGTAGTATTGCTGCTTGTAGCAGTTACAGTTAAACTTGCTGCTCCTGTTTCATTATCATTAACAGCAAAATCAATTCCTAATGTACTTGCTGGGTCTGTAATATCTGTTATTACACCACTTAATGTATAAGGACTGGTTGGTGAAACTGCAACACCTCCGTCAATAAAATCAGATGTTGTTGATACATTCATTGATATGGTTGGTGCGGTATTATCATTGTCAGCTATCGAAACTGTTTGGGAGGATGTAGTTCCCAAAACAAGACCTGACGATGGACCACTAATAGTTATTGTCGCAACCTCTGTTGGTTCAAAAGCAATATCATCAACCACTGTAAATGTTACAGAAGCTGAAGTTGCACCATTTGGAATGGTGATGTTAGAATTAGAAAGTGTAAAATCTCCGGTAGTAATTCCAGTTCCTGAAACACCAAGAGCAACTGCCTGGTCTCCGGAAACCGGAGAAGAAGCCACTGCTGTAACAGTTACAACTGTTGTAGCAGCTTCGGTACCTGCGTTGGTAGATATGTTTAGATTTACGGTTGGTGTTCCAGCATCAACCGGTGCAAACGAAATACCTTTATTATATACGTTTGCAACAACAGGAACTAAAGTTGTAGCTACAGAGCCTGCACCAGTGTCAGTAATTTTTATTACACGGTTTCCTCCTGTTTCAAATGTGGTTGCATAAATTACAGGATTAGCTCCTGTATAATCTACCACTAATCCATAAGCACCTTGTGTTGCCGTTCCTAATGTATAAGCATAACTCCAAACTGCCCCTGATTTGGTATATTTTCTTACACCACCATTAGCAGTTGTTAGATTGGATGCGATATAACAAACATCTCCTGCAGGGTTAAAAGAAAAATCTTCAGGAAGAACCACTGAACCAGTTCCAATTACCTGTGAAACTGAAACAGTACCGCTTGTTGGCAACCCTGTACCTAATTGGAAAATACCTAAATTAGATACAGTATTATTTGGTCCTCCCTTTTGAGTTGCATAATAAATGTTACCATTGAATATTCTCAAACCATAAGCTTTTGGTGGTATTGCTCCAGTAGCCAATCCTGCTTGTGTACCTGGTCCGAAATAATTTATTCCATCCACATTATTTACAGAAGCTCCGGAAGCCCAGTAATTAGTACCGTCAGAAATTGCTCCGCGAATATCATTTCCATTAAAAAAAGTATTGCTGGTAGCTACCTGAGAAAAGAATCCAGCCTGATTAACTGTACCTACTGCACGTGTAACGGCAGCAGCGGTAGTAGCAGTAATATCAGCAAAAGATTGTGATGTTGCATATCCACCTAACATTAATTTTTTACCATCGGCTGAAGTTGAAAGAAATCCTTCTGAACCTCCGTAAATTCCAGATGTCTGGAAAGGGTAGTTATTGTTGTTCGCGGATGGGATAGATACAATCATTCCCGGAGTTCCTGTAGTGGTAAACTCTTTCAAAGTAATTGGTGAAGACGATTTGTTTACTGTTGTAGAGGTTTGTAATACCACTAAATTTCCGGCAGCAAAACTTGGAGGGTTAAGTCCAATGTTTATTGTTGTTGCCGGACTCGAACCACAGATTGTATTAGCTGTTACACTTAACGTTCCTGCTGTTGCAGATGAAGAGAAATCAATAGTAACACTGTTTCCTGTTCCGTTAATGGTTGCTCCGTTGCCGCTATATGCCCATGTATAAGAAGTTGCATTTCCATCATTAGGAACTGTATAAACTACACCATTCTGTCCCGGATAAATAAAAGGAGGTGCTATTGTAAATGAAGAAGGTTGATTTGGAATGGTGTTTATTGTTAGATTTAATGTTGCTACACTATCACAACCCGAAGCATTAGTAGTTGTATAAGTATATGTTCCGGAAACAGTATAAGTTGTGTTTCCAAAGAAATAACTGTTACATGCAGAAACCGTTGAAGTGGATGTGGTAGTTAAACAGATAAAGAAATTATTTCGTACCGTACTTGGATTAATATCTTCGTTAATAGGGTAAGATGTTCCTACTGTAGGCGACATAGCTGTATTTCTTCCGATTCCCATTACGTTTACAGTTCTGTTGGTATAAAGATTTACAATAGTATAACCATAATACTGTCTTCCTGCCCCAACCCAAATAGGCTCTACACGTGTACCACCGTCTCCGTTTATCACCTGCCATGACTTGCCGGCATGAGGATGGATACTGTCCCAAAGATGTTCATGGGCAGAGAACATTGCTTCTACATTATACATTTCAAAATATTTCCACAAACTGTCTCTTTGGTTTAAAGTACTAGCTGCATCCAATCCACCAGCTGGGGTAAATGGAGAAGAGTAAGCAGGCTTGTGACCAAATGCAAAAATATGACGAGCATGATTTGCTCTTGCTGCTTGCAAATCACTTGCAATCCAATGGTAAGGAGTCTTATTATCCTGACCTGTTGGGTCAGTATCAATCATCAGGTAATGGTCTCCTCCGTAATCGAAAGAATAAGTTAATTTACTTTGGTCTGTTGCTAATCCATCAGGACCGCCTATTCCAGGACCATTACTTCCATGTATATAAGGCGCCATAATTCGTGTAAAAATATTTTCTGCTGCTACAAATGAATGTTTTCCTGCTGCTTTATCCTGTGTTTCGTGATTTCCAGGTACAGCAATTAATGTAATTCCCATTGATGATAGTGGATGACTTTCGTAGATTGCTCTCCATGCAGTTAATTGTTTTGCTAATTCTGTTGTATCAGGAGTGGATGGAGTTAAATATCCCATTACAATATCTCCTGTCATAATTAAGAAATGTGGTAATGGATTAAGGTGAGAAATTTCGGTGAACAAACGTTTCAACTGGTAAACATTCGCAGTGCTTTTTCCACATGCAAAATCAGGGTCGCCAGTTGTTATTGCAGTATCAAGATAATCAACTCGGTTGCAACCTACTGTTACAAATGAATAATCAAAGTTGGTAGCATCGATAGTAATAGGTGCATTAAGAACAATAGCAAGTGTTCTTGCTGTACTTGTACAACCACTGCTTGTTGCAGTTACACTTAAAGTTCCATTGGTGGCAGTGGATGAATAGTCAATAGTAACACTGTTGCCTGAACCATTGATGGTAGCTCCTGTTCCTGAATAGGTCCAGTTATAAGTAATACCTACTACAAAAGGAACGGTATAAAGAACTCCCATTTGTCCAAGATATACAAAAGTTGACTTTGTTGTAAAAGCTGCCGGTTGAGCAGGTGCAGAATTATTTGTTGCATTTGCTGGTACTGATGTAGCCGAACAACCATTACCATCTGTATAAGAATAAGTGTAAGTAGTATTTGGACCTGTGTATGGATTGGCAATACTATATGTTCCACCTGCTGGCAAACCAGATAAAATGATAGGATTTCCGTTACATCCTGTTACATCACTTGCAGTAACATTTTGAGCCTGGTTAACTGTTACTGACAAACTATTTGATGCAGAGCCGCAAACATTGGTTGCAGTTAATATATAGTTTCCGGTTGCTGCACCTGTAACAATTGGATTATTGATAGTATTGGAATCGAAAGTTCCGGTTCCTGACCATGACAAGGTAACTGCAGGTGTTCCGGTTGCAGTTGCATTAAGAGTTAAAGGACTATAAGCACAAATTGGTGAATTACTAGTTGGTAAAGAAACAGATGGAAAAACATAAGAAGGGTCAAGCGAAGCATCAACAGAACTAATTACTCTTGGAGTTGTACCTCCATTTGGATTCACAGTATTTACTGAGCCTGTAGCCCAGATTCCATCAGCATCTGTTGCTGCACATCCTACTATAGTTCCATTTACAACACTTCTTTGTTCAATTCTTTTAACTCCGTTTGCGTTATTATTAGGAATAATTGCATTCCATCCACCTGATGAGGTAGTGTATCCCGGAGTAACACTTGCAATAGTTACACCTGTATTTTCTATCGGAGCTATATATAATGGTCTTCCAGTTCCTGCTATGTTATCATAAACACAAGTAAGATTCTTTTGTGAAGCACTCGAAGAAATTTCCTGTAAAAATGTTCCGTTTGATGCTCCTGCACTTGTACTATAAGCAAGTGGAATTATATTCACATCCAAAGCACGTCTGAAAAGCACTGGTGTACCTGTTGTACCGTTTCCAATAGTAATACATGGGTAAACTAAATTACCAGCATTAAATCGTCCGCTACCAGTGTTTACAAATCCAAACCATCCGGTATAACTACCAGTTGCATCAGAAGTAAATGTCTCAAAATTTCCTGCAGATGTCAATGATGCACCTGTTGAATAAGTGTAGGTTGTCCCAGACACATTAATCAATAAAGGATTTCCTGCGCCTGAATTGGTACCACCAAAATCAACAGAACCGCCATTTGCAGCAGAATTGGTTACAGCCTGCACAAAATACCTGTAAGTGGTATTGGCTGTTAACCCACTTACTGTTGCCCTGAACATTACCGGCAATCGAGTTGAAGTTCCACTCGACATGTAGAGTGGTGTGGTGATGGATGTAAATCCACTTTGTGTTACATTTTGTGCATTCAACAGTGGAATACAACTGAGTACTGCAAGCAGTACTCCAATAATTTTTTGTGTGATTTTTTTCATAGTTTTTTGTTTTGTTTTTTGGATTAGTTAATTGTTAGGATTTATTTATTTATTTTTTAGTGATGATATTTTCAATTTTATTTCGGTACAAAAGTCACTCAAAATAGTATTGCAGGTATTACGAATAGATTATGTAATAATTATTAAGCAGGAGCTTTTTTATGTGAAAAGAAAATTAACTGTATCGAATTAATTACCTCAAAGAAAATTGCGTGTAAAGAAATAGTTCTCTAAATATTTTTAATGTTAAGCACATCGTTCTCTTTGATTGATTTGAAGCATGTTGCAATAAATAAATAAATAACCAGATCAAATTAATTTATTTGAACAATGAAAATGTTTTCTTTTAGTCAAAACATTTTTTTTGTTCATGAATTATTTTTTCAGAAAGGAATAGAAAAAAACTTAAACACATTTGTACATAGAAATAGTGTTCTACAAGATGTCTTGTTGGCAAAGTAATTTGTAGGCAGATTAATATCTTTTGAATTATGATTAAATAAAAAATTAATTTTCATTTGCGTATCATTTTCCATTCCACAGGAAATATAGCACAACCCATTATTAAAAAAAACCGCTGAATTTTTAAAATTCAGCGGGTAAAACTAGGCGTTATAAAATTTTGTGTAATAAGCTTTCGGTGTTTGGGTCCACAGAATCGTTATTTCCCTTTGTCCTGTTTTTTAGTTGATATTATAATTAATCAAATTGCGTTTTTATTTCTTCAGATAAAAAAATGATCATCATCATAATACTTTTCTATCGTTTTTCGGAGCGATTTATGCGCCCGAAACATTCCGAAAAATTTTATTTTGATCCAGAATAGAATTGTTTTGATTTTCATTTTATTTTTATTTTTTAAAAGAACCCCGATTCCCTTTGTATCTTTTCAACACAAAGGATTTTTAACTATCGGTATCCTTTTTACTAACCATTGTAACAAAGCAGGACAAAAGTAGAGGCTTTATATCATGTAAGTATTATCAGTAGTTTATTAAAAAATTAATAAGTGATATAATAATCGAGTGAATGAAAATAAACAGTGTTGATATAATTAAGTAAACGAAAAATCAAGGTAAAGAAATAGTTGGTTGAGTATTTTTGTTGTTGGTAATACCTAATCAACTATTAATGTTTTCAAGATTTTTGTGTTTATATAATTACTTTTCAATTCTATTCTACTATTGCTTAATTATTTTCTGAGCAAAGAGCGTTGTATTTTCACTATCAGACAATCGAATAAAATAAACTCCGTTTTTTATTTCAGATACATTTATTTTTAGGAGCGATTCATCATTCTCAATTAAACACTTTTTAAGAAAAATACGTTTGCAATACACGTCATATATTTCTGCAATCACATTTTCATAAACATTTGCAGGAATAGTAATGGTTACTTCATTCGTTGCCGGATTTGGAAAAACTAAAAAAGATAAACTTTTATTTATTGTAACAGACTTAATTTCACTATGAGTTGAACCACCATTGTAATCCGTTTGTTCTAGCCGATAATACGATGTACCGTAGAGAGGAGAAGCATCAACATAACTATACTCATTAATATTCGAACTGTTTCCGGCTCCTTTCACTTTAGTAATGGATTCAAAACTTTTCATATCTACACTTCGTTGCACAGAAAAATAATCGTTATTGGTTTCTGTTGCTGTACTCCAGGTAATGTTTACAACGCTGTCAACGTTTACTGCTTCAAAGCTCAAAAGGGATATTGGCAGAGGATTGAAACCTGAATTGCTTCCCAATGTAAACGGAGAAAAGGATGAAACACCCGTTCCGCTTGTTATTTCTCCGTTCACTATTGAACCTGTTATCATAGAATTTCCTTCATCTTTCCACATTGTACCATCCCATCTGCAAACAAGTAAATCAGCCAACTGGTCAATACCACAGGAGCGGGGAGTATCCCATGATAGTGTTACAAACACATTTGAACTTCCACCTGTCCGGTTAAGTATCCAGTATTCACATCTTGAAAGATGGTCAATCGTTACATCTGCCAAACTAACATTATATAAGGTGTTGGGGTCATTATCAAAGTACTGTGCAGTAAAATTATCTGATATTAAAGAAGGTGAAGTCATTGTAACTGGAGAATAATATCCATTATCCCCAACAGGAAATATAAAAGAAGTATTCCCATATTTTTTCAATGGACCATCCACATAAGAAGTATTACTTACCCCCGCTACTGATGAAGTGGAACTCATTCTCAATAATTTTATTGATGTTGAATACAGAACGCCTGATGTTAAATTTAATTGATTAGTAATAAATACGCTGTCAGATAAAGTTACTCCGGTTGAGGAATTATTCATCGTTAGATTATAAACAGTTTGCGGAAGACCATCGCCACTAATTTGCGCTGTACTTCCTTCGTATTCATAACTTGCTCCGGTACTAAAATTTCTGCAACTTGTTTGAATATTGCCTGATGCAGTTGAAGCTGCTATTCCATTTGCAGAACCCATCTTCAACAAAGCACCCGAAGCAAGTACAAACGATTTACCTTTAATAATAAAATTTCCACAATCAAGTGTTGCGCCACTCGCAACATAAACACTATCGGTAACATTTACATTTCCTGTGAGTGTTGCAGTTCCTGCATTAATAAAAATGTTGCGGTAACTTCCAGATAAGTTAGTTGCAGCTGTAAGTGTTGCATCGCCAAAAGTGGGAGCCATGGCTACACCTCTGAATATATAGCCTGTTCCGGCACTAGCTAACAAAGTTGCCGAAAGAGCTAATGAAGAAGTAGGTAAAGAAATGGAAGGAGCATTCACATCAGTATATTTATAAAGCTTATTATTCACAGGTCCCGAAGAAGCCGTGGTAACAAACAACACAGGATTGTTCGAACAATCTAAATACCCTGTTATCCCCGTAATGCCATTAGTTAAAACTCCTGCGCTTGTCCATGCGTTAACAGAATTCAAAAAATATTTTAACAAGCCACTAGTGTTATCTGCTATATACATAAGGTCAGGAGTACCATCACGGTTTTTATCAAATAACACAAAGCCATAACCATCATGATTATTGGGCATGTTGTTTAAGACAGTAAAAGTTTGTGAACCCGAAGTTGGAATTCCCGAACCAATTGTGAACGGGTCTTTATAAGAGCCCGATGCAGAATTACCGTACAATTGATTATTAAAAATTCGTACTGTCCGCATATTAGTTGATGAAGAATTGAACTGTGCAATACCTGTTGTGGAAGTAGTTGCAGCCGTAACTCCTGCCGGAAAATAATTAATTCCTCCGTTAGTCCCTGTTCCTGAAGTATAATAACCTGTGCCATCATTGGTAGTTACACTTCTTATATTATTCCCTTGGTAAAACCCTGTGGTTGCACTACTGTTAAGAGTGACAGGAAAAGAAACACTTCCCGAATTATCTAGTTGAGCAATCATTCTTAAAGTACCTGCCGCACTTACCACACCTGCTGTTCCGGCTGCGGCATCATATCCAGCAAAGGTAAGATACCTTCCATCTCCTGAAAGATTAAGGTCACCATCAGAAGTGGCACTTCCACTTTCTGTTACTCTTGCTCCTGCAATAGTATTAGGAATAGAAATAGTTTGAATTAATGTTCCTGCTGTGGAATATTCAGATATATATTCAGCATAACTTTGACTTGTAAGCGGACTCGAAGTTCCATTTCCTACTTTGAGTACTGTAATATTTCCTGCTGTAAACTGGGCTTTTGAATTGAAAAACAAAAAAATAAAAACGAATAATAGTAGTTGTATTTTGGTTAGTGAATACATGGGTTATATCTTATAATAATAATAATAGGAAACAGATTTTCCTTTATTGCGCCACAAAAGTAGAATCCAAAAGTTACTCTACCGTTATTGAAAATTTGTTTCTATATTATTATTAAGTCAAAAAAAACTCCGTTGTTCAATTTAAATTGAACAACGGAGTTAACACTATAACGCCTCACCCCCGTCCCCTCTCCAAAGTAGAGGGGAGCCGGAACGTGACGTTTGGAGGTGGTATATTAGTTTATATTTTAAAAATTGATTTACTGAACTACTATTTTTTTATTCACAACATGATTTGATGAATCTTTTATCTCCATAAAATAAATTCCTGCATTCATGTTTTCATTATCAATGATAATATTATTCCCGGAAGATGTAATTGTTTTTATTTCTTCTCCCATAACATTTGTTATTTTTAATGTTCTTAATTTATTTTCAGAAAAAGAAATAGTAGCCAGACTTACAAACGGATTTGGATAAATCAACATGTTATCATTAAACGAAAAATTATTATTTATCCCGACAGCTAACTCCCGATAAAAGTAATGTGCACTGTCATTATTTAACCAAACGCCACTTCCACTAACCCAGTTCTGGTGCATGTAATCTGTTTTATTATTATTCAAATCATACGTATAAAAAAATTGACTTGTATTTGTCCATTGATTACTTACCCAGTTTTCGGTTAAGTAATTAAGTTGATTATGGTTTGCATCATACGTGTATGAATACTGAATACTATTCACCCAAATAGTTCCGTTCCAGGTTTGATACAACGAATTTATTTTATTATTATTTATATCAAATGTGTTGGTATATTGACTGGTACTGTTCCACACCGTTCCGTTCCATGTTTGATTCAATGCAGCAATTTGATTATTGTTTGCATCATACGTATAAATATTCTGAGCAAAGTTGACAAACACAGTTCCGTTCCAGTTTTGATTCACACGATTAATCAAATTATTATTTGCATCATAAGTAAAATTATTCTGATTCAAATTAACCCACATAGTTCCGTTCCAGTTTTGAAGTATGGAATTAGTCATTGAATTATTAATATTATAAGTATAAATATAATTTAACGAATTAACCCACACCGTTGCATTCCAAGTTTGATACACGCGATTGGTTTGATTATTATTTACATCGTACGTGTACGAATACATAGTAGAATTAACCCATACACCACCTGTAAAGTTTTGTTTTGTATTGGTTATCATATTATTCATTCCATCAAACGTATATAAATACCGGGTGTTATTATCCAATGAAGCGCCATTCCACATTTGATTCAAATCAAGTGTATCATTATTGTTGGCATCATACAAGTACGATTCCTTAAAATTATATTCCCATGCAACAGTAGTGGTATCCCACAAATATGAATGAGTACTGTCTAAAACGGAGGTAATGGATTTTGATTGTTGATGAACAGTGACGCAAAGGATAAGTAATAATGTAATTTTTTTCATATTTCTTTAGTTTTTATTTAGTGAGATTTTTACGCAAACCAATTAATATCTTCATCATTAATAATGTTTTTTATCACACTCAATAATAATTTTGGTCGTATGGGTTTCGAAATATAAAATTCGTTTTCGTTATTACATAAAACAGGAACAACATTTTCGGATTTTATTTTTTGAGGTATTACTATGTGTAATACCTTCATTTCCTCTTTCGAAATTTTTTTTATTTCCTCATTTATCCCAACGGAAATATCCCCGTCAATTCCCATATTAATTACTACCATCTGAGGTTTCAGGTCTTTTATTTTATTTATTCCGTTAATAATTTCGTCTGATGAATAGGTCATAATCCCTATTTCTTTTAATTTAAAAACAATAAAATCGAGTTCTCGTTTATTGTCGAAAATCAACACCATTCGTTTAACAGGTGGCAATTGTTTTTTCATCATCCTATCTTTACTTATCAACCTTCCTTTAATAAGGTTAGTTATTATTCGACAAAACTACTTTTTCAGAGTAGTTTACTTGTTATTTAAAAATTATATTAATAAAAACAAATGAAGGTATTTGTTAAATTAATGTGATTAAGGGATAATAGTATTGTCGGTAGCACAAAGGTCGATTTTAATTAATAACCTTATGTTCATTTTAATTTAATTTCCACTTCTTACTACAATTATACTTTTGTCTCAAATAATTTTGATTGGATTATAACCCAAATACAATTTCAAGAAAACAATTCATCAAAATTTTACTGACCCCATTAGTTGCCCTTTTATTTATTAAAAGGTCTTATTTATTTTCCACCATTCAGTTTTTATATTGTTCAATAATAGAGTTAACATTAATAAATGAATCAGGAATATACTCTGCTTTCAAATCAAGAAAAATAAATAATTATGGAAAAAGTTAAAGCAAAAAAAAGAAAGATTGACATTCTGGTTATCTCTGATGTTCATCTTGGAACTTACGGCTGCCATGCAAAAGAATTGCTGAAGTATCTGAAAAGCGTAAAACCAAAAATGGTGATACTCAATGGAGACATTATAGATATATGGCAGTTCAGCAAAAGATACTGGCCAAAATCGCACATGAAGGTAATTAACAAATTAGTTAAATGGGTGAGCAAAGGCGTAAAAGTATATTACATCACTGGCAATCATGACGAAATGTTGAGAAAATTTGCAGGTTTCAAAATGGGTTCATTAATTATTGACAATAAATTATTACTTGAGTTGAACGGAAAAAAAACATGGATATTCCATGGTGATGTATTTGATGTAACCATGAAACATTCCAAATGGCTTGCCAAATTGGGTTCTCAGGGATATGATTTATTAATTCATATTAATACTTTTTGCAACTGGGTTTCTGTAAAAATGGGAAGAGAAAAAATTTCATTATCCAAAACTATTAAAAACAGTGTAAAATCGGCTGTTAAGTTTCTCAATGATTTTGAAACCACAACTGCCGATATTGCTATCAATAATGGATACGACTACGTATTGTGCGGACACATCCATCATCCTGAAATGAAAACAATAAAAACAGAAAAAGGACAGGTTGAATATTTGAATTCAGGCGACTGGATTGAAAACCTTACGGCATTGGAATATGTGAATAATGAATGGACATTGTTTCATTACGATGAAAAAGATTTTGAACATGATGAACACGAAGAAGAAGATTCATTGATGATGTTAAGTGATAAAGAAATATTTAACCAGATGCTCGGAGATTTTAAAATAGCGGTTTAAAGTTCTAAATCCTAAATCTGAAATTTGATAATTAAAATTTGAAATCTAAAACCAGAATGAAAATACTATATGCAGTGCAAGGTACCGGAAACGGACACATTACAAGAGCCATTGAGATAATTCCTTATTTGCAAAAAAAAGGAGAAGTGGACATTCTTGTAAGCGGCATTCAAAGCGATATTGAATTACCGTTTAAAGTTAAATACAAATTCAATGGGCTTTCGTTCATCTTTGGCAAACAAGGCGGTGTGGACATCTGGCGAACCTACTGGAAATTAAATTCCAGAAAATTATATAAGGAAATAAAATCATTGGATGTGAATCAATATGACTTAATCATCAGCGATTTTGAACCTGTGTCGTGCTGGGCGGCTATCAAAGCTAAGAAACCCTGCATCGGATTAAGCAACCAGGTGGCTACATTGCACCCTCTTGCTCCTGCACCTAAAAAGAAAGATTTGCTTGGAAAATTAGTGTTACGAAACTATGCTCCCACTACTTACAATTATGGTTTTCATTTCAAAAGCCTGGATAAAAACATTTTCACTCCTGTAATCAGGAAAGAGGTAAGAGAATTAAAACCTACCAATAAAGGGCATTACACAGTCTATCTGCCGTCTTACGATGATGAACGGATTATCAAACATTTAAAAAAATTCAAATATATCAGATGGGAAGTGTTTTCAAAACACAATAACAAAAAGTACAAAGTAAAAAATATTACAATGATGCCAATTAACCAAAACTTGTTTCTTGAAAGTATGGCATCATCAGCTGGAATATTATGTAATGCCGGGTTTGGTACTACAAGCGAAGCTTTGCATTTAAAGAAAAAACTTTTAGTGATACCGATGAAAACACAATATGAACAGCAATGTAATGCAGCAATGCTGAAAAGCATGGGAGTGCCTGTGATGAAAAAACTAAACAAAAAGCATCGAGATAAAATAGGCGACTGGTTGAGTAATAACAAAATTGTTCAGGTAAATTATCCTGACATTACAAAAAAAATCATTGATACCATTGTTGAAAATCATGCAGGAAAAAAAACAATAGAAACAGATTTTGAATCGCATCATTATACTATGTTTCAATAAAATCTTAAAGGGGTTATATGTTTATAGAAAATGAATGCTTGGGTTATATTACGACCACTTCAGGGTCGCATGCTTTAAACCATTTTGTTTCCTATAAACATTTGAACACTTCGTGTTCATTTTATAAAAGGTATGACACATAATAAAAATCAAAACAACAATACTATTACTTATAATAAAACAGACTTTGGAGAAGACTTTGCCTGGGGCATTTCTTCATCTGCTTTACAAACCGAAGGTGCTTTTAATGAAGATGGAAAAGGGTTATCTATCTGGGATGAATTTGCAAACAAAAAAAGTAAAATATTCAATAATGATTCTCCTGCTGTTGCCTGCAATTTTTACAACAATTATAAAAAAGACATAGCATTATTAAAACAATTGGGAATACCTCATTTCCGATTCTCTTTGTCGTGGTCAAGAATACTTCCCAACGGGACAGGAAACATAAATCAGCAAGGGCTGGATTTTTATCATAATGTAATTGATACCTGTATCGAGTTTGGAATTACACCCTGGATTACATTGTACCATTGGGATTTGCCACTTGAACTGGAAAAAAAAGGAGGATGGACAAACAGAAATATTATTGATTGGTTTCAGGAATACGTGGAAGTGTGTGTTAATGCTTTTAAAAATAAAGTAAAACACTGGATGGTACTCAACGAACCAATGGTGTTTACCGGTGCAGGATATTTTCTGGGTGTTCATGCACCGGGCAAAAAAGGTTTAGGCAATTTTTTATCTGCTATGCACCATGCCGTGTTGTGCCAGGCAATAGGTTTTAAAACTATAAAAAAAATTCAACCTGATTCCGAAGTTGGTACCACCTTTTCCTGCTCTTACATCACTCCGCATTCTGCTTCAGAAAAAGATAAACGAGCAGTTGCCAAAATTGATGCTCTTCTGAATCGTGCATTTATAGAGCCTTCATTGGGATTGGGTTATCCCACGGATACCATTCCTTTCCTGAAAAAAATAAAAAAATATATGCGACCTGGTGATGAAGAATTGATGAAAGTAGATTTTGATTTTATCGGAATTCAAAACTATACACGCGAAGTGGTGGCTCATTCTTATTACATTCCTTTTCTGAATGCGAAACTGATTCCGGCTGATAAGCGAAAAGTATATTACACCCAAATGGATTGGGAAGTGTATCCGGAGGCTATTTATGAAATGATAAAAAAATATAATGAATATAAAGGAATTAAAAAAATAATCATTACTGAAAATGGTGCTTCCTTTCCCGATGAAGCAATTGAAAATATGGTGAATGATTCAGACCGAAAACATTTTATACAACATTATCTTGAACAGGTTTTACGTGCTAAAAAGGAAGAAAAAAAAGTATCCGGTTATTTTGTGTGGTCCCTAACCGATAACTTTGAATGGGCAGAAGGTTACCGCCAACGATTCGGTTTGATATATATTGATTTTAAAACTCAAAAAAGAATTATTAAAGAATCAGGAAAATGGTATAAAGATTTTTTGAGTGTATAATCAGTAGTTTAAAAGAAATAATAAATAGGAAAAAATAAAACCATCACACCATAAACCAGTTAATAGGTTGATTGTTTATCATACTCCTGATCACACAAAGCAATAATTTAGAAGATACACATTTCGAAATCCTCCATTTGTTTTCAGCGTCCAAACTTGGATTATCATCACTTTCTGAACTCCTGATATAATTTTCAGATAATTTTTTTGAAACAATTATCTGTTGCAATCTCATTTCCGGCTTAATAACATATTTTGTTTCCCAGTTCGTAAATTCAGAATCATCATATCCTATATTTATTATTACAAGTTCAGGCTCATGCTCCTTTATCTGTTTCATCCCTTCATTAATAGTATAACACACATGGACAGCAATTCCGATTTCTTTTAATTTTTCGCTGATAAATGCCACCTCTTTTTTATTATTGAATACCAATACAATTTTTTTGATAAATAATAATTCCTCAGCCATTATTTTAAATAAAATCAATTAATAAGTTACCGCTAAAAGCTGATCGTTTAAAGCATCCACAAACTCCCTTCCTTCCTTTGTTTTCGAAAAATTTACTTTAATTATTATTCGCTCATCGCCCACTTCATTAATTTTAATTAAATGATAACCTATAAATTGAAACATGGCTATCACTGAAAAAGATGTGAGAAGTAGGATGGCAACAAAATTATTTTTTATGAGCTCAATATAATTTTCCAACAGAAATAAAGAACCTAAAATACCAAAAGCAGAAAGAATATAAATGATGATTAGAATTCTATTGTTTTTTTTGTTGAACGATGCCGAATAAACCTGTTTTACAGGTAATTCTTTTATACCGGTTATAAGATTGAATTGCACTCGCTGGTTCGTAACAGTTCCAAAGCTATTAGCAACAATAATTTTTTCATCTGTATTTAATATCATACAAACTCTTAATTCTCTAAAATTTGTTCATGGTTACATTTTTCACCAACAAACCATTCTCCCTGCATCACTATTTTCTTCTGTATTCATTTCTGAAAAGCAAAACAAAAAGAGCAACAGTTACTATTACTGTGGCAATCTGCAACGAAACAAAAATTTCTTTTTCCATTTTTTTATACCTTATGAAAATTATTATATACTATATTTAATAATATACACACCCCGAAAATCATCATGCAAATTCCCGAAAACCTCCTGAATTTTTCCCCATCAGTTATCATCTTTCTCCAGTCTTTCGATTTCTTAACCGAAAAAAACATTACTGCACCTATCCCCAGCCAAATCAATCCTCCCCAATAAGTAGTTAAAATAAAATCAAAAAAGTCATTCATACATTTTTATTCGCTTAATAGGTTGGTTTTATTACTTCACAAAATTACTTGTTGAAGTTTACATATACATTATAGTATAGTTACGAAAAAGAAAATAGACGAGTGGATTTGTTAACTTAAAGGTTGCTTTCCTAAAAAATACATTTTATCTGTTCAGTTATCATTTGGCAATATGTTGAACGGACATTGCCCCGCTGTCGCAAGCTTTTAACAAATGACGATAATTGAATGGTGTCTCAATGCAATTCCTTAATCAAACTTCAATCTTCCCTCCCATTTCCCCCCTTTACAACCCCAAAACCAAGACCAGGTACCTCTAATCCCCAAAATCGGAACTTCAAACCAGAAACAGGAAACCTCTTTCTCACCAACGCTCGCTGCTCGCGCATCAACAGGTATCCTTCGCGCACCAACAGGTAAGCTTCGCGCATCATCACGTACCCTTCGCGCACCAACAGGTCAGCTTCGCGCACCATCACGTACCCTTGGCGAACCAACAGGTAAGCTTCGCGCACCACCACGTAGGCTTCGCGCGCCATCAGGTGAGCATCGCGCACCATCACGTACCCTTCGCGCATCAACGGTAGGCTCTCGCGCACCATCACATACCCTTCGCGCATCAATGGTTCCCTCTCTTGCACCATCACAAGTCTCTGACGCGTCAATTTCAACCCGAAAACAAAAAAGCCCCCCTCTGATAGAGCAGAGAGAGGGCTTTTAGTAATATAAACTTACTAACCATTTATTATTACATGTTATGTAAAACCTCCACCCCGAAAAATAATCGGGGCGGAGGAATAATTTATTTCACCATCGATTTTGTAATGGTAATGCTATTTGATAAATCAGTTAATCTTACCATAAACACACCGTTGTGTAAACCCGAAACATCTGTTTTAAGAGAAGTAGTTCCGGTAACAACTGCATATTTTTGATTGATAACTTCAGCACCCAATACATTGTAAACTTGAACCAACACATCCTTATTAATATCCGATGTAACATCGAAATTCAAGAAGTCAGTAGCTGGATTAGGATATAATTCAGAGAAAGTACTTCCTCCATTTGCATTATCCACACCACCTATTTCTATCGGGCTTGCACATGTAACAAGTCCAGCAGTAGAGCGCAATGAAGAAGTTCCGCAAGCATTTACCGAAGCCACACGAACCAGCGAGCCGGCAGGAGTATTAACAGCAAACAATACAGAAATAGCTGAAGTTCCAGCTCCCGATACAATGGTTGCACCAGCAGGCAATGTCCAGTTGTACGAGGTCGCACCAACAATTGGAGCGATAGAATACGATACAGGAATACCACCAGCCACCTCTGCACAGATAGAAGTATTACCAGTGATAGTACTTGGTAAACCAGGTACTTTGTATATGATCAATGTTTTAGCAGCACTGGTAATACAAGTTCCTTGCGATGCAACAGAAAGAGTTCCTGAAACAAAATTGGAAGCAAACTGAACAGAAACAGAAGTAGTTCCTTGTCCGCTTATCAATGTTGCATTTGCAGGCACGGTCCACAAGTAACTAAGCGCGCCAGTTACAGGAGCAATGCTATAAGTGTTAGGAGTAGAACTTTGCATACTAGCACAAGCATTTGAAGAACCAGTAATAGCTACCGGAGCAGCAGGGCCAGCAGTTACAGTAACACTTTTTGCAGCTGAAATAGAACAAGCATTTGAGTTTTTACAAGTAACAGCACCTGTTAAGTAACCTGTATTGAAGGTCACGTTAATCTGTGTAGTTCCTTGTCCTGAGTTAATCACTGCATTAGTAGGTACTGTCCACACATAACTTGTTGCCAAAGCATTTACCGGCACACTGTAGTTATAAGTATTTGCATAACAAAGGTCGCTGAACTGACCTGTGATAGCAGTTGGAGTTGCAACAGCAGTTTTAGTAAGAGTAATAGTTTTTAATGCAGAGTTACCACAAGGAGCAGTTGCCATTACCGACAATGTTCCCACAGTACCTGCTCCATAAGTAACACCCTGGAAATCTACAGTAATTGAATTTGTATTTTGTCCTGAAATAATATTTACTCCCGCAGGAACAGTCCATGTATAACCTGTTGCATTAACAATGTTAGCGCATGAATAAGTAGCAGTAGTAGTTGTTCCTACGTAAGAACATACAGCCAAAGGACCAGTAATAGAAGTAGGAGCAACCGGAACACCTTTAGTTAAAGTAACACTTCTTACTGCAGAAGTACCACAGTTAGATACCGATTGAACTGTCATAGCACCTATTGTACCAGCTCCTGTAGGGATAGCAGAATAATTTACAGTAAGTGCAGTTGTTCCTTGTCCAGAAACAACATTAACACCTGCAGGCACCACCCAGTTATAAGATAATGCGCCAGTTACAGCAACAATAGTGTATGTTACTGGAGTACTTGTAGCCACATAAGCACAAACCGTTGTAGGTCCAGTGATAACACCCGGAATGGCAGGAATGGTTGCCGAAATAGCCAATGTTTTTGCAGGTCCTGTTCCGCATCCCGAAACTCCCGCAACACTAATGTTTCCTAATGCACCCGAACCAGAAACGTTAGCATAATTTGCAGTAATGCTGCTTGTTCCTTGTCCAGACAATAAATTAACAGCACCCGGAACGGTCCATTGATAAGACAAAGCACCAGTACCACCCGAACAAGTATAAGTTAAAGGAGTAGTAGTTCCTTCGTAAGCACAAATAGCCGAAGTACCTGCACAAGTTGTAGGAACCAAAGGAAGAGTAGAAGTAATTGCATACGTTTTAGGTAAACTCATACACCCTGCTGCCGATACAGCAACAACCGAAATGTTTCCAGACATAGCACCTACTGGTGTATTTTGATAACTAACATTTAATGATGTAGTTCCTTGTCCCGAAACAATACTAACACCTGCCGGAACAGTCCAAACATAAGTAGAAGCACCTGCTACAGCAGTAAAGTGATAGTTAACAGAAGTTGAAGTACCCACATAAGCACATACGGCAGCTGTTCCGGTAATAGTTCCCGGTGTTGCCATAGATACTGTTACAGTAGCAGTTGCCACAGCAGTAGAAGAACAACCATTAGTAGTTCCTGTTACAGTATATGTTGTAGTGGCGGTTGGAGTAACAGTTGATGTAGCTCCTGTTCCGCCTTGGCTCCATGAGTAAGAGGTAGCACCCGAAGCAGTTAATGTTGCACTTGCACCCAAACAAAGTGAGGGAGAATTTACAATAGTAATTGGTGTTGCATTTACGTTAACCACAACAGCTGCACGCGGGCTTAACGAACTTCCTTTAAACTGAGAAACATAATAAGTAGTAGTACCTGCTGTTGCTGTAGATGGAGTAGGAGCTGTTAAACTTCCTGTTCCGCCTGTCGCAGTAGTGTACCATCTCAAGGTATCGCCAGCAATTGCAGTTGCAGTTAATGCAGATGCAGTAGCCCCAACACAATATGTAACCGGTGAATTAACTGTTGGAGGAGCAATGTAACTATCAAAAGTTAGACTTGGAAGCATAATTTCATTTCCTGTCGGATTTGAAGAAACAAAGCTTTGATATTGTCCTGCAACACCCGTTCCCACTTGTATGTTCAAGTTAAAATGAAAATTACCATCTGTAGTAAACTGACCAATCAAAACACGATTAGTAGCTGTAGGACCTGTAGTGCCATTTAATGAAGCAATAGAACCATTGCTTGTTGTAATGGAGTTTCCAAGATTACTTGTTGCATCAAAAATTGATTGTTGACCAGCAGTAATACCAACAAAAGTAACAGCTTGAGTTGTACCTGTCATCATTCCATCCTGAGTAGTTAATGGAATACCTGAATCTCCATCATTGTTTAATAACATAGTATTACCAGTAATTAAGTTAGCAGCACCATTGTCTTCCGATTTAAGAACACCTACCTGACCAGTTGCAGTTGCACCAGCGGAAAACCACGAATCAATAGCAACCGAATTATCGTTGATATATTGAGTAGCAATTCCGTTTGGAGTTATTGCCCCTCTGTCCTGGTTATTAAAGAAAGCAGTAGTAGTACTGATGGTGAGTGGATGAGCGGCAACACCATACATCGCTTGGAATTTATATCCCGGAATCATGTCAGCAAAAACTCTATAAGTAACCGAGCCTGCAGGCAATGCACCAATACTTCCGGTAGCATCTGCGGCATTAGAAGTATAGTATCTTTCAACTATAACTCTTTCCAATCCATTTTGTGCGAAGGTAACACCTCCGATTAATAGCAAACTTAAGCTCGCTATTAATAATTTTATTTTTTTCATATTCATTTGTTTTATTAAGTCCACACCTCCGGCTTTCCGCCCTTAGAAAGGCAGACAAGACGGATGTATGAGGAACTTAGGTTTAGTTTATGGACAAGATTGATTAAAGTTTCCTAAAAGGATTAAGAAATCCTGATTGTTGGTAATTCCATCGTGATTAATATCAGTAGGACATGGAGCTAAACCACCTGTAGTTTGCAACAAAGTAGCATAAGCCCAGCCTGATAACCATGAAGAACCAGAACCAAATGCACCTCTGTAGTTTTCTGGTGTAAAGAAACCATCAGCAGGAGCAACAATAGAAGTAGCTAACACTGGATTAGGAACAGCACCATATTGAGTAGAAACTGTGTTGGTAGTTCCATCCATTGCCCATACTCCATTGAATCCAGGGATTGAAGCTGCGCGAACGTTTCCGTCTGTTTGGAAAAACTGAGTGGTATCATTTGTTGATACAGCGTGAGCAGCAACGTTCAACGAATAAGCACCACTTCCTGTACTTCTTGTTACGTTTTTAACCAAATAAGCTCCTCCAGGATTAGTAGCAGAAGGTAATGCTCCTGCAACACCTGTTCCCATTCCGATGAATGTATTGTTTTTGATAATTAATGTATTTGGAGTATTGTTGTTTCTCCAGTTGTCATACGAATCAGTAACAGAAGCACCTGCAGAACTTGTAGTCGCAACTCTTGTTCCTTGTTGTGGATTGTTACCAGTCCAAAGGTTTAATCCTGAAGAAAAGTTTGCAAACACACAGTTGTATATTTCGCCTTCTGTCAATTCTTTTGCACAGATAGCCGACATTCCTGTGTTATCCGAATTTTCTACTCTTTTGTTTGAGCCTATCATTGTACAGTTGTAGATAACCGGGTGAGAACGGTATCCTCCTGAAGCAATAGTACCAATAGCAACACCAGAACCATTTCCTGATTGTTGATCATCAGCATCCATTTCAAAACCATTATCCATTGCTGAGGCAATAGTTGATGTTCCAGAAGTAGAAGTAAAAGCAGTATCAGCCGAACCAAAACCTACAGAGAAAACATTCTGAACTTTTCCGCTGTATCCTAAATCCCAGTCAAACATATCATCGTTACCGAACATAAAAGTAGCGTTTTTAACATTTACGGTGCCTCCGAAAAATTCCATATTATCATCTGCATTGGAAATAACTTCTACATGGTCAACAATAGTACTTCTACCAACTGAACCGAAAGTAATTCCATTAATCTCTCCACCTTGTACTAAAATAGAACCAGAATAACGAACAGAAACATATCTTAAAATTCCTGAATTATCGTTATCATCAAAGTTAGTTAAGTATCCTGCCTGAGGAGTAGTAAGGTTTACACCAAATTGGTTTCTGAAATCAGAAGTTCCGAATCCTTCAAGCGTACCAAGACCATTAGCAACGCAAAGTCTTCCGTTACCTGTTGCGTTGAAAGGTCCGTTAGCTGCAAGTGTTAAGTTGTTGGATGCTTGTCCGCATAACATTAACCCACCCCATTTACCAATGTTATGAGTAGCATAAGTCCCGTCCATTGGGTCTGCCTGTGCAGTAAATACAATCTGACAATCTGCAGTTCCATCTGCATAAATTTTACCACCTCTTGAAACTACTAGAGAACTAGCAGTAGCTGCAGTAGCAGTTGCAGTTGCTTTAATAACTGTACCCGCTTGAATGGTTAATGTTACACCATTAGGTACATAAATTTTTTTGTCAAGTATCCATAACTTGTCACAGGTAAGAACGGTGTTTGCTATTAAATCACCATCTGCTGCACCTCCGTTAACTGCCAATGTTGACAAGTTTATCGAAGGTCTTGATGCTACAGTCGGGCATCCGCATGCTGAACCGTTGTTGGTTTGAGCAACACTCTGATTCATTGATACGAGAGCAATTGCTGCTGTCGCAATTAAAGTTGAAATTTTTTTCATTTTGTTTTTGTTTTTTGTTAGTAATTGTTTTTGTTAGTAATTGTTTTTTGTTAATTGTTTAATTGTTTGTTGTTTTTACTCTTTCTGTTTCTTAATTTTTTTGGGGTTAGTGGTTCTTGATTCTTATTTCTTGACTCATGTTTCTAATTTCTATTTTCTGTATTAAGACGCAACAAAAGTATAGTCGCTATATTGTGTGATTATTATTGAAATATTATTTGAAGTAAATAGTTTAGCTAAATAAAGGTTATCAAAACAAAAGTTTTAATAACTGCAAGTTAACATTGAAGTGAATTTTAATGGAGGGTAGAATTTAGTGTTGAGTCACCACCCTTTTTGCAACCTTTAGTAAACTGTTGTACGTATCCTTATCCGCTAAATAATAAATGCAGAATTTGAATATCCTGTTTTCCTTTACTACGATAATAAAAGGTTGATTCAAAACATCATATTGCATATAGGCTTCATCTCCTAAGTCCTTCAATTGCTTAATGGTGCCAGAGGTTGTGTGTTGCATTTTCATAAACCTGTAAATTTCATTAGAAGCCGCTGTATCTTTGTATTGTTCGAAACCGAAGTATAATGCACCTTTGGATGTGGAATCAACATACGTTGCCACATAATTAATAGTATATCGCAAAATGCCGCTCGAAAATTTATAACTGCTGTCTTTTACAAAAGCTGGTTTATTTAAAATAGTCCGTGCATCGCCTGCGGTTACAAAGTATTTAGAAACCATTGCACTGTCAAGAATATGCTGTACTGCAAGTTTGCTGTTCGGAAGTTTTGTAAAATCTATTTGAGAAAAGCAGTGGGTAGTTATAAAAAAGAAAACAACGGCAACTACTTTAAACTTATTTCCAATGCTGGAAATAAAAGCACTGTGTGCTCTATCTGAAAAATTTGTATTCATACTTTTTATTGAAATTATTTATTCGGAATGGGCTCTGTCGGCTTGGGAGTGCAATTGAAGTGTGGTGTAAACATCAACCCCACGTTTACTCCAATAGAATACAAATACTCTTTCACCGGAGCATTAATGATAGAAGTAATCGAACGCGAATAAATCGGTTCCAGTTTTAAATTCATTTTATTTGTAATCGGGTAGATTAAACCAAACCCTCCCATAACCGACATGTTTATACGATTAAAGCCGTTATCTGTATCTGTTGTAGTTCGTTCAGTACTGTTGGCATGGGTTATAATTAATGTTGTTTTTTGAACTAACAATACATTAGCCGAAACTCCGGCAGTTATATAAACTTTCAACTTCCCTGTCAAAAAGTAATAATCTGCTTTTACGGGAATAGTAAGATAATAATAATGAAAATTATACGAATAGCGTGCTGCTTCCTGCCCGAATGGCAAGCTTTCCATTGTATTTTTTTTAGTTTTTTCTCCTTTATCAGAAAAGAAAACACCTGCCTCAATACCAAGTTTTTTTCGGGGATGATAAATAAGACTTATTCCAGCCGAATACCCAAACTTCGCCACATCCAACGTATCGCGAATTTCCTTTATTAATTTACTTGCTTCATCATCATTCGCTTTTAAAGTTCGGTAGCTATATTCAGGAGTATATGAAACACTCATTTCGTAATTCTTTGTATTGGTTGAGTCACTCTTTTTCTCAACAATAACTTTACCTACTTCCTTTTGAACTGCTATATCTGTAGGCTTTGCTATAATAGTTGTCTTTACGGAATCAATCTGTTTTAAAGAATCATTCGTTTGACCGTACAACACAACCGGTAATAGCATTAATAATAGAACGTATAACTTTTTCATTCCTAATTCAAAACTCATGATTCATAATTAATCTTTAATGCATCTTACACTAAATCCGTAATTCTTCAACCCATAATACCTGAACACATTCGCGTTCTTATAATCCAGATAACGGTACCATGCCTCGTTGCCTTGCGAAGTAGCAGTCCACCAAAAACCTGTTGCTGATTGCCCGGGGTTCCCCAAAGTTCCATCAAACATTCGACATCCGTTTGCTACAGCACTGAATCCACTTTCGTTTGTTGCCCATACATTACCATAATCACCCCAACCATAAGTGGCACCTCTTTCAACTTTCATTTTTTCTCCTTCGTGTGTTCCTCTCCATCCTGTACCATTAGCGTCTCCCAGATTCATTCCAAGATATTGCTCCAAAGTCTTCCATTCACTGTCAGTGGGTACATGCCAGCCCAAAGGGGCTATTCCTCGTGCATCATTCACAGCATACCAGTTATAATAGTTTCCGATATCAGCATTCTGACTGTTAACTATGTTAGAGTATGCACCGGCTGTTAGATGATTCCATGAAGTGTCGAGCGTCACTAAAGGAATAAAACTACTATCGCGGTACTTGGTAGTTCTTAAATCTTCAGCCATCCACCATTGATTACCTATTTTCACGGTGCTGTAGGTAATACCGCTAACATCAGTAACAGTGCCTGTTTCAAGTGCTGGTTTTTCTTCCTCCTTTTTTTTGCAGGCATTAATTAGCATTACAACAAGCACAAACAATAGGATTGTTTTAAATTTCTTCATTCTTAATTCTTAAATCTTAATTCTTCATAAACGTTTTACTTTGTGCACTTCCTCCAATAGTTACCCTCACCAGATATAAGCCAATTTGGTAGGTAGAAACATCAACCAATGGGGTAACCACTCCAGTTCTAATTCCTAAATCTTTATCTTCTACTATTATTCCAAAAGAATCATAAATTGTATATTTTACCTCCTGATTAATTCCTGCATTAATTTCAATGTTTAAAATGTCAACGGCAGGATTTGGAAACAACTTGAATCCTGTTAAACTTGTTACACCAGGGCAAACCAAACTTATATCCCTGTCGTTACATCTGCCCGGATAACAGCATAAACTTGGAATATTAAAATTTGCATTAGCATCATAGTTACATGCCAACGTATCCATACAACCAAATACGATTCGGTGGAGGCAATAAACTGAATCGTTGAAACAAGGTGCATTCGGATTATATTCAACAAAAAACGGGTCACCACATCCGCAAATTGGAATATCGCGTGGATATTTAAGCATTCCTAAAACAGTTGTGTCCATCCCAACAGTATCACAATTACTTGCAGTTGCTACAAAGTTTAATAAATCTCCATTATGGATTCCGCCAGTAGAATCCATTAATTCAAGGTTAAGTTCAAAAGTAAGTTCACCTTTAGTAGTAAATTGCCCCACCAACACTTTATGCCCTGCTGCCGAATCGCCTGTTACTCCACCATTCTGTTGAAGATAACCATTGGTACTGATAAACACCGAGTCCACATTGATTGAACCAAAGGTGGTAGTATCAGTAGTATTACCACCTATCACTTCGGTAAATCCAAAATCGACCCAGCCGGGAAAAGGTGCAATGGTGGGTACCATACCATCAGCCGTATCCACCGGAATATGTGCAGCAGTATCATTGTTTACTATCAACCCTACTGAAATTCCAGCAGTACCACCACCGTTGTGAGAACTACCTCCAATTAATGAACCATCATAATCATCATCTTTCGGTACCCCCATATACTGCACTGGGTTAACTCCGTTTCCAACGGCACATTTACCAATAGTCAGCCAGCTATCGATTGCAAGCAAGGGATTACCATAGAAAAATTGCTTTCTTATCATGTACCCGTACAACTCATCAGGACGGCTTATATTATTATAAAAAACAGCTGTACTCTTTACTTTAAAAGGATGACACTCACTCCCCCATACCTTGCGGAGCTTATATCCCGAATCTAATTGAACATACACACGGTAAGTAATTGAACCCCGCTCGAGATAATGGGTAGGATAACCCGCATTGGCAAACCAATTGGTACTGTCAGTTGCATCCAAACTATCCGAGATATAATATTTCTCTACTATCACATCATGTATCTGTGCATGCACTCCTTTTGGAATAAAGAGAAGGGTTAAGAGAATAAGAGTTAAAAGCTGTTTCATTATATTTATAATTTATATTGTATAGCCAGCAAAAAACTGGTACCCCAACGATAATTATCATGGGTAATGTCGAATGAATCATTGTAATACACCTTTCGTGTTACTGCCTGATTCAAAATATCTTTTACAGTTAGACTTACGCTCCAGTTTTTCGCCACCTTATTAAATTTCTTTGTTACCTTAAAGTCTAATTGATGGCGCGGAAATTCATACACGTCTCCAAGAAACGGGCTGGCAGAACCAATAACAACTCTCGTACCTTGCAAGTTATAACTTAGTGTGGCAATCAATCCTAGGGAATCGGAAGTGTAAGATAAAATTCCGTTAATTACATAAGGTGCCTGCCCAAACATGGTGCGTTTCACTGTATCCAGGTTATAGGTAATAACAGTATTACCCACCACTTCATCTCTTGTTCGTACATATTCGGTGTACGACTGTGCAAGTGTTACATTGGCAATGAAGTCAAGTCCTTTGATAATTTTCTTTTTTCCTTCCACTTCAATTCCTTTTACATTTGCAACATCCACATTCCTCCAAGTATATCGTTCTCCTCTTATTAATTCAATATGATTTTTGAAATCTTTATAAAATACACTTACAGAAATGTTATCCTTGTTCTTGAAATAGGATTCAATTCTGAAATCATAGTTTTTTATTTCTACCATTTTAAGATTAGGATTTCCGGTAACATTCAATTGCAACTCATTATCAAAATTGGTAATATTCGAAATCTCTCTTAAACTGGGGCGAGCCAAGGTTTGACTATAACCTAAGCGAATATTGGTTGGGCTTTCTTCTTTATTTATTAATTTGTAAATAAGTGTAGCACTTGGCAAAAAGTTAGTCTGGTTTATTCTTCCAGCGGTGCCTGGTAATTCCCCTGCTTGATAAAACCTGCGAGGGTCATCATTTGCCAATCCCATCGAATCAAATTTATTAATATCAGTAAACATGTCGGTAGTTTCCATTCTTAACCCGCCCGATAAACGTATGCGGGAAACAATTGTATAATCAGCCATCACAAATGCTCCACCTATTTTACCGTGACCAAACGAATGGTCAGCAGGCGAATCGAAAAGGTTGTAGTAAAAATTAAGCGTACTATATGGTACACCATTATCTGTTCCATGCGATATACCAAACTGGTCTAAGCTGAGGTAAGAATTAAGGTCATCGTTTACGAGTGGTGGGGCATGAAATCCATCTTTACCAAGATAATAATGGTATTGGTCGTTCTTTGTTTTTTCATCCTGATAAGCTCCTCCAAATTTCAACTTGCGGGTTAACCCTGGCTTTTCGCCAATGGGTATTTCAACACTACCATGTGCATCAAAAAGATTATCCGAAAGGTAACGGTAATAGCGGTCAATAGATTTACTGCTTGGGTCCAGAATATATATATTGGTGGCAGGGTTGCTTGCATACTGCAAATATTTAAAGTCAGGGGCATTGCTGTTTCCCTTAGTATAAGAGGCGTTTAGCTCAACTTTTGTTTTTGTTTTTGGAATATAATGCTCTGATTTGAACTGGTAAATCATTTGTTTCCTTGCTTCATAAAATTGCGAAATGGTGGTTATCGCATTAAAGTCATCATACCCTTTCCTTACTTTATTAACCCCAGTAAGGTTTGGCATAAACATAAATCCAACGGTGTTGTTTGGGTTTAATTTATAGGCTAAATTAACCAACGCGCTCCATCCATTTGTTTCATCGCTTGCTTCCCTATCCAAATGAGTATCTGTAATACCTGTTCCTGATTTTTGTTCTTCTCTTAATGAAGCAGGATCGGATTGTGTGGTACTTCCATATCTGAAACCTGCAATAAATCCAAAGGGTTTACCAAATAAATTTAACTGGTCGCCCACCGTAAAACTCTGGCTGAAATTAAGCGGTGCCTTACGCTTGGTAGTATTCCAGTTGTTAGGCATGGATTTACCGGTAGCTGCGGCATCAGCATTTACGATGTCGAATGCTGTTGAATGATAGCTGCCGTTATCGTAGGCTGTAGTGGCAGCATTTACAGCATTAGGGTCGTTAATCAAGGCGGGGGCTAACAAACCAAGTTGCACCAATCCCAGTTTAAAATACAAAATCCCTTCGCTACTTCCCTCCTGCCAACCGGTTACGCCAAGGCTCTTGTAATAATCTCCTAACCCAAGTGCAACCATTTCCTGATATTGTGAAGGGTCGGGTGTGGCGGTGTGAAATTGAGTATGGTCATATTCCCTATAACTATTATCATACCCCAACCAATCGGTACTACTTCTTTCGGAAGTAATAACGTCTTTACCTGTTGTTTTTGAATTATAACCAACAGTGCTTTCAATGTTTACTGAAAGTTTTTCGGGATAGTCTTTTGTTTCAACTGAGATATAAGCACCGGCAAAGTCGCCTGGTAAATCGGGACTTGCTGTTTTGGTAATAATTACATTATCCACCAAACTGGCAGGAAACATATCCAATTTAATATTATTGGTAAACGGGTCAAGGGTAGGAATCCGGTTTCCATTAACCGTTGTTTTTACATACCTGTCTCCAATACCCCGAACGGTAATAAAACCACCATTGGTGGAAACACCCGCTACACGTGCCACAGCAGCCACCACATTGGCGTCTCCTGTTTTCTTCATTGTTTCCGAAGAAATATAATCAATAGTGGTGGACGAATTTTGCTTTATGCGCTCCATGTAATACGACTTGTCTTTCGTAGCTTTTGTTACTACTTCCACTACATCTAAAGCTTTTGCCGATGCTTCTTCCATCACAAAATCTTTCAATATCACCTCATTATTTATAGGGTGAATTTCAAGCTCAATAGTTGTGTAGCTGATATATGAAATTACTACAATCTGAGGGATAGAATCTTTTATTTTCAATGAATAGTTACCATCAAAATCAGTAACAGTTCCTACGGTTGGTGTTGATTTTAAAGAAACAGTAACACCAATCAGTGTCTCACCGTTCTTATCACTCACCTTGCCTCTCAACGTTCCTTGAGCAAAGGAATTATAACATGTAAAAAAAATAAGAATAAATAAATAAAGTTTTTTCATACAACCAATGCCCAATGACTAATGCTCAACGACTACTTAATTATTTTTTTAGTTGATTTTTCTCCATCTATTTTTATCTCCATAAAATAAATTCCTTTTGCTAACGAAGAAATATCAATGGTTGATTTTTGATTGGTAATTGTTGATTGTTGAATTACATTCCCAACCACATCTATTAATTTATAACTATTATTTTGAGAAGTCGAATGAATATCAATAGTAACAATATCAGTTGCAGGATTAGGATACACAGTTACTGACGAAACAGGCTCAGTTGCCTGGTTATTTACACTTACCAAATTGCTGCAATAATTAAGAAAAGGTTTATAAATTTCATTCCCTGTTGCATTGGCAGAAACATATTGTTCGTATAACGCACTTCCGTTAGGCAATCCAATTTGTATGTTCAGCGAGAAACAAAAATCTCCATCGGTAGTAAACTGACCAATCAATACTCTGTTGGTTCCTGCGGAGTCACCATAAGAACCATTAAGCGAAGCAATAGAACCATTTGTAGTGGTTAAGGAACTTCCTAACTGACTGGTAGCATTAAACGGGTCAAGGTCGGGTGATTGGGGAATTCCAACAAAGGTAACTGCTTCAGGCGTACCGTCAATCATACCATCTTGTTGGGTTAAAAGTATTCCAATATTAGCATTTGTATTTTGCAAACAATTAGAGTTTGGCATCACCACATTAGAAACTCCGTTGTCTTCCGATTTTAATACACCGATGTGTCCGTTCCCAGCTGCCCCTACCGACAACCATGAATCTAAAGCAACCGAATTATCGTTCAGGTATTGTGTATTTATTCCGTTTGGTGTAATGGCACCACGGTCTTCATTATTAAAGAAGGTAGTAGAAGTAGTTATTGACAACGCCTTTCCTACATCGCCATAAGCTGCTTCAAATCTATAACCCGGCAACATGTCCACAAATACTCTGTAAGTTTTGGAATTAACCGGCAATGTACCAAAACCATTATTAGTACTGAAAGCAGCATCACTCGCATCAGCAATGTAATACGTCTCTACAATTATATTTTCCAATCCGTTTTGTGCAGTTGCCAAACCGCTAAGTAAAGTAAGCCCGAAGCCAACCATTAATTTTTTCATTGTAATTTTTTTCATGTTTTAAATTGTTAAATTGTTAAATTGATAAATTGTTTAATTGCTATTTCTATAATAATACCCATTTTCTAATGACTAATGAACCAATGAACTATTTTGTATTTCATTTTCCTGAGGATTTTTTGCAACATAATTTAATATGCCTCCTGTTGGTGTTCCCATTTGCAAATTCAGTTGAAACGAAAGTGTACCATCAGTAGTAAGCTGTGCAATCAATACTTTATTTTCATTGGTTGCTCCTTTCATATTTCCAAACACTGCCCACGAACCGTTATTTCCGGTAAACGATGAAGCAGCAGTGGGATTATTAAAAAAGCCAAGGTCGAAACCAAAAAAGGTAATAGGTTTTATTTTTGTGGCAATCATTCCATCTGCCTTGGCAAGTGAAACACACTTTATTATAGAACCATCTGTATCCTCTGTTTTCAAAACACCATTGTGCTCATCAGTGGCAGCACCAATGGTTATCCACGAATCAAATGCTGCAGTACTGTTACCAATTTTTTTATCATCTATTTTATCTCCCGAAATATCGCCCCATTTTGTATTGTTAAAAAATCGTGTGCTCGTCTTTATATATAAGTCGTGATTGGGAACACCGTAAACTGCCTGTAGTTTATACTCAGGTTTCATGTCCACGTAAATTCTGTAAGTAACTGCCCCATTCGGTAGCGCACCACCGGTAGTATCTAGCGCATCACTTCCATCATTTATATAATACTTCTCTATTATAATACCTTCCAGTCCCGATTTATCGGCTTCGGTAATTTCTTTCTTCATCTGGGCACGCAGCGAAATACCGCTTAAAACAAGACTAATTACTATAATTTGGGATAAAACTTTCATTCAGAAAACAGCTATTTTTAACTGCAACAAAAGTCTATAAACAATGTTTTGTTTCAATAACGCGATTATTAATATTCGGTTACCAAAGAGTTAAGAGAAGGATTAAAATAAGTTAACGTGGAAATACTTTGTTAATGTAGAATTAACTTAAAACAAAAAGAAGACAGTTTACAAAATTATTCCTCCAGCGAATTACTGGTAGCATACCCCCGCCACTTGGTAATCACCGTCTGCATATCCTCCGGCAATTCCGAATCGAAGTGAATATATTTCCCAGTTCCGGGATGTGTAAAACCCAATGATTTGGCATGAAGCGCGTGACGTGGCAAAAGAGTAAAACAATTTTCTACAAACTGACGGTACTTTGCGAAGGTAGTTCCTTTCAATATTCTATCACCTCCATAAGTATCATCATTAAATAAAGAATGCCCGATGTGCTGCATGTGCGCTCTAATCTGATGAGTACGCCCTGTTTCTAATTTACATTCAATTGAGGTAACATAACCAAAACGTTCCAGCACTTTATAATGTGTCACTGCATGTTTACCAAATTCGCTGTCCACCGGAAACACGGCCATTTTTTTGCGGTCTCTCAAATGCCTGCCCACATTGCCTGTCACTGTTCCTTCCTCTTCTTGAAAATCTCCCCAAACCAATGCCACATATTTACGGTCCATGTTTCTGTCAAAAAAATCTTTCGCTAATTTCACCATCGCAATTTCTGATTTAGCAATCACCATAATGCCCGTTGTATTTTTATCCAACCGATGCACCAAGCCTGGACGGAGACTAGGTTCCTGACTCTTGATTCTTGATTCTTGATTCTCGGAACTTGGGACTTGGGACTTGGAACTTGGAACTTGACTTGGAAGATTCTGAAAATGATACACCAGCGCATTCACCAAAGTGCCTGTATAATTGCCGTATCCTGGATGAACCACAATGCCGGCTTGTTTATTTACAATCACCAAATCATCATCCTCATATACAATGTTGATCGGAATATTTTCAGGAATAAGCTCTAATATTCTCGGAGGATGAGCAAAAACAACAGTAATTATATCGTGAGGTTTTACCTTGTAATTCGATTTTATTTGTTTGTCGTTTACCAGTACATTCCCGTTTTCGATGGACTGCTGCACCTTTGAGCGGGTTGCATTTTTGGTGTGGTTGATGAGAAATTTATCAATTCGCAAAAGCGATTGACCCGGGTCAACTACAACTCTAATGTGTTCAAATAATTCCCCGTCTTCCTGCTCCTCGTGCTCATTTTCCTCTTCATTCATCCTTTAACCATTCAGGTATTATTTTTTTTTAATAAATTTTGTGGTGGAAATAGTTGATCCGTCATTCAGCCTCACAAAATAAATACCTTCCGAAAGTACTGAAATATCAACTAATTGTTGACTGTTGATTGTTGATTGTTGATTTGAAGTTGGTAATTTATTTTCTAAAACAATTCTTCCGTAAACATCAATAACAGAATAAGAAATTTTATTATTCGAAGAGGTTGAAGTATAATTCAAATACAATTGAGTACTTGCAGGATTTGGATAAACAGTAAAAGAAGTTGAACTGGAAGGAGGACTATTTACACCTGTGCATTCGTTATATGTACCAAAAACAGGGCGTATCATCAACGAACCCGGATAAGGAGAGTTGAACCATGTACCGGTGGTGGTATAAAATATTTTGTATTGAGAGTTGGTGTTTTTATCCACCCCCACACTTAATTCCTGACTGGTGTTTTGCAAAAACCCAACATAAATAGTTTGAGGAGTGATGTATTGAGGTGTAATAAAATAACGTTTGAAATGGTCCGGAGCATATTCCTGTTGGTTGTACCAAGGTGTACGAGCAGTATCCGAAAATATTAATGCTCCAGGATAACCACCTGCGTCAGCCCATACTTTAATATTCATCGAGCCTTCATATAAACTTGCATCGTGCCACAATGGATTAAAATAAATATCCAATGCCCGCAAGGTATCGGGAACAGTGGTAGTAAATTGTTCTGCAATTTCTCCAATTTGAGTTGCATTCATTGCAAATGCCGATTCGGCTGTACCGTCATCGTAAGCAAAATAATTGGAGAACGTTTGAAAATGTTCCACTGTATCGTTTCTTCTATTGAAATCAGGTGTAGTACTAATAATTGCTTCGAATGAATAATTACCAGGACCACTTAATAATGGTATGGAATAAAGCGGTGTTACTCTGTATCTATAATAACCAACTATTGAATACGGGTTAATTGGATCATTTCCGATGAAATTATTAACAAGGACATGGTTGTAATCATAAATGTTGTGAGAATAATCCAACCCTTTTTGTGCGTTATTGTTATTTCTTATCAAAACAATTATTGAATCTTTCATAAATGTAGGATTATAATGCCTCCAGGGCATTGAGGAATATGGTTTGATCATAGAAGGCGGGTCGTAAACCAATGCATTTTCATTAATTATAGTATCATCCCAATTTCGTTGATTATAACCCAGGTAGACATTATCAATACTCCATTGGTCTCCATTGCCACTGATGGTGGCATAATTATAAAAGCGGAACTGAAAACCGGGTTTTAAAAATGCGGTATCAGTTATGGGTATCATTACCAATTTCCAACTACTATCTGCCGGAGTTTGCTCTCCTTTGTGTGACCAGATATGTCTCCAAACTTCTTTTAAAAAATAATAAGTGGAATCATTATATACTGTTGAATCGTGAACTATGGTTAATATTAAAGTTGAACCAGCGGTTGTATCAGGGATTTCTTCTGTGGAATAAATAGTGTCAATCGGGGTATGAAGAAAAATAGAATCCAATCTCTTTTCTTTAAATTCAAGTACCAGCGAATCATGTGGCTCAGGACTATTCCCTCTTCCTTGCGGCTGGTAATAAAAACTCAAATAAATAGAATCTGTAATAGCTGGATGAATAGTATCTAAGCGTATTCGTTTGGAAGTAAGTGTATCTGCCGGTAACGAAGATGTTTGTCCCACTAGGAAATCATACGGATAACCGTATTTATTTATTCCATCAAAGGTAGCAACACCAATAGTAGGTGGTGCCACAGGATAATTACGATTAACAAATACATTGCAGTTCATCCACAATAAAGTATCCGGAAAAGGGCTTTGATAAGAGAAATCATCCAACAAACCGTTTAATGGAATTCCTATTGTATCACCAATGGAAGGCGTAAAAAAATAAGCCTTGCTATTTTTAACATCCTCCCATTTATCAATCAGCACTTGGTTACCGTGCAGCGGCACTTCTATAAGCCCTTGCGAAAACACAAAGTTGGAAAGCAATACAAAAACAGCTACTATGTTTTTTTTATTGATCAAAGTTTTTATCATCATCAGTTGGTTTATCAGTTGTTGAATCAGAAGGTATCAAAGGTATTTTATTTTTATCAGTTGTAAGATATAAATCAATGGATGTTCCCATTTTTAACGTTTTTTCTTTACCGCACGAAGGGGATTGTCTGTAAACTTTTGCGTGAAGGGTATCTTTCTTTTCATCGTATTTTATTAAACCCACACTCAGCGATTCGTCTGCCAGGCGAGCAAGTGCATCTTTTCTTGATAATCCGTAAAGACATGGTATTCCTACTTCTTCATCGCTCAATCCTTTTCCAACCACCAAACTCACGACTGTTCCTTTTGGTATAGGCTCTCCCGCTGCAATTCTTTTACCTTTCACCAATTGGTCGAGCACACAATTGGCACACTGATCAGGAACAAATCTTACATTTCCCAATTTCAACCCATAGGTAGTCAACATTGCTTGTGCTTGGCGCAACGAACGGTCAATTAATTTAGGCATTACAACAGATGGCGGTTTTACTGAATTAACATATAGATAAATAATTCTTCCATCTTTCACTTCTTCCTGCGACAGTGGTTCTTGCTTCACCACTGTACCTGCTGGGGCTTTGGTGTCGTAAAGCGAATCAATAACCAGATAACGTACTTTTTTATCTATCACATAATTATCAAGGTCTTTCAATTTAATACCCTTAAAATCGGGCACTTTAATAGTTTCGCCATGACTTGTGTATGAACTTAACCAGAATGTAATGATCCAGCAAACAATTAAAAAACAAACGATGTATGACACCAGGTGTTTTAAAAATGTTTTGCTTTTAATAAATTGAATTAAGCCTTTCACAAAATTATTTTATTGCTGAATAACGAACAAATTATTGAGTACTAACAAATGGTCCCATTTTTATCCAAACTACAAACGCTTTGCCACCTTGCGCTCCATCGGTCATTATGGTGGTATACATATTTGATATTGGTTCAAAACTCGAAGCATAAAAATTACAATACTTTAAATCGTTCATGGCTTTTGGTTTGCCAAACAAAAATTCTTTCGTAACCGAACCATCGTTATCTATCTTATAATAGCAAGAAGTGGCACCATCCATATTTTTAACAGCATCTCCTTTTTTACCTCTCGGCAAACTAATGTTTTCTTTTTTATCATTCATAAAAACAAGATTTGTTTTCGAAGAATAAATCATATCCAACGTTTTGTACCAATGTTTTAATTTATCAACCGACTGCAACCTGTCAGCTGGTTTGTACCCACTTTTAGCTTCCATGTATCGGAAGGTAGCACCTGTTTCCAACGCATTTATTCCATCCACATCGCAGTGCAAACTAAAAAACGTTCCTGAAATTTCAACTCCTGTATTATCAAAAACTTCGTATCCCCAATCATCTAATTTCAAATTATAAACAGGAGTATTAACTGGATATGAAGTTAGCATATCAACTCTTTGAAGCAGGGCGTGATAATTTCCATCATCATCCAAATAAACATCCATCACGGTTGGAAGAAAATCTTTTTTATATCCCATCTTAGCTTTTGCATAGTCGTTTACTTTACTAAAAGGAATATCAAATACAGAATCCAGTTTAAAACCTTCGGGATGAACTGGCAGAAAAAAGTTTCGAATGGTGTTCTTGTGCATCTTATCGTAAGCCGAAGTGAAGAAAATAAAATTAAGCAATCCCGACTTTTTGTTAAACGACATTTCGCATTTGGTATATTCAAAATAATCGGTGTAACGAAGTTCAATGTTTTTAAATTGCGGGTTACCCACTTTAATTCTTGATATATAAATCCTAGAATCATCAGAACCCGGTTTTACAGTGTTGTAGCAATATACGGCAAGATAAGTAAAAGGTCCACCATAATTATAAGCATTCATAAAACGCAGATATTTATAATCCTCAGGGCAATTATAAAAAGCACGTACCAATTCTTTATTGGTTCCGTCATACGTTACTACTTCAATTTTTTTACTTGTTTCTTCTGCAAGGTCATTATAAGTAACCACGGTATAGTTATCGGTCGAATTATCTTTGTTCACATAAAACCGTGACACATTTACATCGCCTGTACCTGCCAGATCACCTTTTGGTGGGTCCATTTCTGGCAAATTTGCAATCACTTCTTCACTCACCAACTTTCCAGTTTTAGGATCTATTATTACTCTAATCAGCATTGGGTTTGGTTTTCCATATTGCTGAACAAAAACCACTGCCTGTTTGTTTATTTCATAAATGCCAAGGACATCCGAATTGTTCATTTTCTTATCCACATACGAATAAGTGATGGGTTTTACGTTCGCCATTTTATGCTTATCGTCAAACACGGATACTTTCATTCCATCCTTTTCGCTCATTTCAAATAACAAAGTATATCCACTTTGCATTTGCAAAAGTTTGGTCCAAAATTCAGGCTCAGTCATTGGCTTACTTAATTGGATGGTTTCCTCTCCCTTAGGCACTTTGGCTTTTGGTGCCATTTTTTCGGGTTTAGGTTTTGGTTGTGGCTTTTCTTTTTGACCAAATGCCACAGACACAGACAACAGTAAGGAAACACAGATAAAAAACTTTTTCATGGTTATTGTTTTAAAAAATTTTTAGGAACGAAATTACAGTTATTTTGCTTTGGTAACAGCGATTTAATGAAAAATAATTGTACCAAACTTAGCTTTGGTGCCAGTAGAAAACGAACCAATCAAAACTGTTTTTTCTTCGTCCTGAAACAAATTAATGTTTCGTGGCACATAATAAAACTGTCGTATTTTGTTTTGCCCAACCACATGCTTTTCAACCACTCCTGCTTCATCAATTGAGGTACATACTATATTATTTGTTGTTTCTTTTGTCACTTCATAATCATTAATGTCAGGATAATGAACAATGTCGAACGCTGCATTTTTAGGACTTTCGAGGTAAAGGAAATAAATCTTACCATCCCTTCTTATCATATCAAAATCTCCTCCGTTTGCAGTATATTTAGGAATAATTTTCATCCATTTAAATACTCCTTCCTTATCAAATTGTACCACCATCAATTCGCGATTAATTTCAACTCTTTTTTTATCTCTATCCGAAACTCCTTCTTGATGTATTTTTATGACATATTGGTGCTCAATTATTAAGTAATAGTTATCATTCATCTTCACCAGTCGCTTAGCAACAAGCTGTTTTTCGCCAGGATAAACATTTTCATCATCACCTTCTTTTAATTTATACGTTAGTTTTTTAGTTATCTCTTCGGGCATCAAGGTGTAATTACGAGTGGTTATCTTTCCAGTTGTATTATCAGTAATACCCATATAAACTCCAATTTTCAATTCATTCCCTCTTTTTTTATTATATGCTTTTCCAAGTCTTTCGACATACACACCTGCGGTAACAAATTTTTCTTTGGTTCTAAGGTCAGCACCCGACAACCTTATTTTATCCTCTTCCTTAAAAGTTTTTTCATCTGTTATTTCTTCGAACCTGCTTCCATCAGCTTTGATTACTGTATAATATACTTTTTGATTTTTTGCTTTATCTGTTCCTGTATAAAAATGAAAATAGGTATCCCCGTTATTCTCTACTCTGTCCAGAATTATTTTTTTTATTTCTGCACCATTATACTCTGATTCTATACTCTTGGTAAAAATGGCTTTTTCAGTTTGAGTATCATAACACGTTAATGTTTGCATGGGTAGGTAATCTTTATCTCCCGAAAGTTTCACAACAAACTTAGTTTTGTCGGGAGTAAATTTGCAACTGTAATTTGTTTTGGCAACAGCACCTGCAGTTTTGCAATGGAAAGTATTCAACTCGTTTCGCGTGCCCGACACATTTCCATTTTTATCAATTTTTTGAACATACAACACTTTTTTAGGTCCTTCTTTATCCCACAAATCAAACACCATCATAATACCTCCATTTGATACTTCAAAAACCGTTTCATTTTGCAATTCATAGAAAAACTCCAAGGGCTGCAACAATTTAACTTTAATTGACCTTTTTAGCTTTAACGATTTTTTATCAAACTTATCAATAAAACAATCCCATGGCTTATCACCACGCCTTACATAAAAACTACTTTCGTCTTGCCCAATAATTTTGGTAACAACCAAACCGGTAGGAGCTTTTAATCTGGGTCCTTGAACCATCTCCACGACTGGTTGAGCAAGAACAAGATTATTCACAAACAAAACAAACATAACACAAAACCAAACTCTCATATATAATTCTAAAACTTTTTATTTAAATCATAGCGCTGTCTTTTAACTTAGTATCGAGTGCATCGCGCAAACCATTGCCCAACAATACAAACGAAAGCACCATGAGCATAATAGCAATACCAGGCAGAATAGCCAGATAAGGTGAATTGCCAATAATAAACCCACGATGCGCATTTATCATTTCTCCCCAAGAAGCAGTTGGAGGTTGAGCCCCAATACCTAAAAAACTCAATCCTGCTTCAATCAAAATAGCAGAAGCAAAATTAGCCGCTGAGATAACTATAACCGGTCCCATCACGTTTGGCAATATTTGTTTTACAATAATTCTAAAGTCGGAAAAGCCCAATGCACGAGCTGCTTCCACAAATTCTTTTTCCCTGATACTCATTACTTGTCCGCGAATAACACGCGCAACTTCTACCCACATGGTTAACCCTACCGCTACAAACACCTGCCAGAAACCTTTTCCGAGTGCCAGGGTAATTGCAATTACTAACAGCAAAGTAGGAATGCTCCACACCACATTTATTACCCAAATGATAATATTATCCAACTTACCTCTGTAATACCCTGCTAGTGCACCCATCAGCACACCAATTAACAGTGAAATAAAAACAGAAATAAAACCTACAGCAAACGAAACACGAGTGCCAATCATTAATCGGCTCAGTAAATCGCGCCCGGCAAGGTCGGTTCCTAACATGTACTTTTTGGTAACGATGTTGTTTTTAATTATTTCGTTTTGCAATTCGATGATTGTTTTTTGAGTACGCGAATCTTTACCCAATTCATGAAATTCTATTTCCCTTGTTCCATATCTGTTTTCAGGGGTTGTGTTTTGCTCGAGCGCATACACTACATCTGCCATGTTCACTCGCTTTTCAAACGTCAAATGATTTTTGCCATTTGTAAATTCTTTATACACCACATCACTTCCTTCGAAACGATATTCAGAAAGAGGTATTGCCCGATAGTCAGAAATTTGACCATACAGCATTTTGGAAATAAAATTAACATGATGTGTTTCTTCATTTTTTTTCATCATCAACATTTGAACAGAAAATCCGGGTGGCTTTTTCGAAATTTCCAATATCTGCTCGTTAGCATCGGGTGTGCTATCGGGAGTGATGAGGAAACCCAACACTGCAATGATTACAAATACAAAAATCAAAATCAGGCCGAACATCGACAATTTGTTTTTTTTCAAACGTTGCCATGCAAGAGATGAAAGCGATTGTGATGTACTATTTTTATTACTCATTAAATTGTTAACTGTTTTTTGTTACACAGAGTTAAAAAGGAGAAGTCACAGAGTTACACAGAGTTTTTAATTTTTTTTCTCCGTGGTTCTCTGTGTATTCTCTGCTTTCCTCTGTGTAATAAACTATTTTCCATTTATCACTTCTCATTTATTATTCTTCCTTTCCATTCGTATTTTTTACTGAGTCCCGAAAAACCAGTTATTACCACATAAAACAAATAAATAATTTGCATGGGCAAAAACCAAATCAATAATTTTTTTTCTTCAAAAAATATGGTTGCTAAAAGTAATAACAAAAAATCAATCACACATTTGACTGCGAAAAGAAGAATACAAATTTTAATAACAGGGTATTCAAAGAAATTGATATTGGGATAAAAGCACCCAATATCCAGCAACAACAAAATAAAAAAACTAAAGAAATAAACAACCAGCGAAACAATTTTTGTTTCTGTATTCAACATACCAAATGGTTTGGAAGCCCATCGTTTTCGTTGATTAAAAAATTCTTTTAGAGTTGGCTTAGCTTCTGTAATAACTGTAGCAGAAAGACTTTTCAAAAATTTAATTCCATCAGGATATTTTTCTTTAATTTTATACATCAGCAACACATCATCGCCCGTTGCTGTTTGTTCAACCCCTTCAAACCCATTTACTTCTTCCCACACCTGTTTGGTATAAGCCAAATTAGCCCCATTGCACAGTATTGCATTTTCGAAATACAAAGCCCCTCCTCCACTTGCAACCAGCGACATAAATTCGAGGGATTGCATTTTACTAAAAAGGGGGGTATCGTATTCAATAAAAACAGGCGACACTATCATTTTAGCATGTGTTTCACGATAAAAATAAACTATGTCCTGAATCCAATTCTCACCCCTGCTGCAATCAGCATCTGTAGTAATAATCAATTCGCCTTTAGCAATTTTCATAGCAGTTGTTATAGCATCTTTTTTCCCCGAACCATTATTTACAATCACTTTAATATTATTTTCAGTATCAAAAAAATCTTTAATTACCTCCACCGTTTCATCTGTTGAACCATCATCAACAATAATTATTTCAAACATCGTTTTGTCATATCCCTGAATTATCAAATCATCCAGTACCATATCAATGGTATCTTCTTCATCTCTAACCGGAATAATAATGCTTACAAAAACATCCTCTTTTGCACTGTCAAATTTAGGTTTAGTCATCATCCAACCCACACAAAACATTCCAATCATTATTGTATAAATCAACCCCAGCAAAATGGCAATGCCTGTAATTATTTCTACCACCAAGTTCATTTTTATTCTTTAAAAAATTTGAGTTTCCAAATAAATATTCCTCCTGCCAAAGCCGGAACGCCAAGATTGATAATCCACAACAACAGCGATGCAGCAACAATGGCAGTGGAATCGGGATACAAGGTTCCGAAAAAATAAACGGCTGTTGCTCCTCGCACTGCTATTTCGGTGAGTGCAAAAGTAGGGATAACTGAGGTAACAAAAAAGGTGAGCGCGATGAGCGAAAAGAAAATAGTTGTTCCTGCATTAACTCCAAATAATTTTAACACCAAATAATATTGAAACGAAAACACCGCATATCTAAACAGCGACAATCCACCAACAACAAGCAATTCGGATAGGGAATACATTGACAGCACTTCAATGTATTTTTTATATTTTGCAAATTGTTTGTTTCGTTTTAGGTAAATAAAAACAAGAACTCCAACAAATAAAACCGCACAAAAAATTAATCCCAACGCAGCATTAGTAGATATAAATTGTGAAGTCTGAAAAAAATCGTTGTAATTGTTTTGTAAAATAAAATAAGCTAAAATGCCTGCCAAAACAGTGATGAGCAACTGAAAAGAACTGCCAATCATACTCGATATGGTTGCTTGCAACTTATCCGCTTTTCGTAAATAAAAAATTCGGCCGGCAAACTCCCCTACTCTATTGGGTGTAAAAATGCTGATGGTGACTCCCGAAAAAACAGAAGCCATGGATTGCAAAAAAGTAATGTTTTCGAATTTTGAAATTAGCAATTGCCATTTCATTGCCTCCAGTCCCCAGTTTACAAACAGCAACAAACAAACCGCAAACAGGTAGTTTTTGTTAGGATTATGCAGCAAGCCAAAAAAGCCAATGGTGTGTCCGGCAATGGATATTTTTTGCCAGATGTAACAAAATGAAACAATTAAAATCACCGTCTTAATCAAAAGACTTATAACTTTGTAAGCACGTTTGTTGGGTTTCAATACCATAATAAACGCAATGATAATAAAAAAAGGTTCTACAAGGTTTCTTGTGATAATAAATTTAAACACATAGTTACATAGTTTTAATTTCAAAAAGGGTATTCATACTCCGATAAATCGGAGCACATAGCTTGGCTATGTGTATTCTTCGAAGAAGAACTATATCATTACTTTTTTCTATGTATCTATGTGTTTAAAAAAAATTTATAATACATGAAATCTATCAGAAGCTAAAAAACAGTAGTTAAAATTGGTATGGCAACAGATAAAATTATTTTAGGCATCGACCCCGGCACCAATATTATGGGTTACGGATTGATTCATATTAAAGGAACCAAAATGGAACTCATTGTGATGGGTGTGTTGCGATTAGAAAAAGTGGACAACCATGCACTCAAACTTCAAAAGATTTTTGATAAAACTATTTCATTAATTGATGAATACAAACCCGATGAACTTTCGATAGAAGCTCCCTTTTTTGGTAAAAATGTGCAGTCCATGCTTAAGCTTGGAAGAGCACAAGGAGTGGCCATTGCAGGTGCTCTGTCGCGCAACATACCGATACAAGAATATTCTCCCAAAAAAATAAAACAATCCATCACCGGAAACGGAAATGCTTCGAAAGAACAAGTGAGTGCTATGCTCAAATCTCTTTTGAATTTTAAAGAAACACCCGAATTTCTGGATGCTACCGATGGGCTGGCAGCTGCTGTGTGTCATCATTTTCAGCGCAAACCAGGCAGTGCTGCCAAATCGTACAGCGGCTGGAAAGCCTTTCTGGACGATAATCCGAAGAAGAAAATGAAATGATTTCAAATTGCAAATTCCAAATTCCAAATTTAAAATCTGAAATCTGAAATTTGTAATCTGAAATCATTCACTTAATTAAACGGCACATTGCCTCCTTGCGGATTACTTGGGTCGCTTTGTTTTTTAGTTCCGTTAGCAATCACAATCACATTCAATAATTCACCGGGAGTTTGATCTTCTATTACTTGGCGTTGCGGTCCGCTTTGCCAGTTCCATGTTTGTTTGTCAAAATCTCCTGTACCAAACCAAATTGTATAACCTTTTACATTAGGCACTCTATCAATTACCACCCCCAAAGCTCCTCTGCCTTTGGTATAATCAAACCGAAAAACAGGAGTAGCAGGTTTGCCATCGTGTTTTTGAGGAGTACGTTTTACAGCCACATCAGTAAGTTGAAACAATGCTAAGTCGCCATCGGCAAGTATAGCACACGAATTCACCATTTTCAAAAACTGAGTTCTCAGTTGTTTGGTAAGCGTGTTTCTTCTTGTTAATTCCGCATCGCTCATTTTTTTAGGATTCATATTGGCAAGCGGATACAAAGCAGTGTAGATATCCGTTACCGAAACCACTGTGGGTGTACAACCAGCAAACTCAGGAATAGCGCTGATTTTAGGAAATTTATTGGAAACATATCCACACAACGAAACCGGGTTTAAATTACCTAATTGAGGTGCAGGAGATATGTTTACCTGCGGGGCAGGAGGCAAAGCAAGCAAAGCAACACGTTCTGCTTTAATTTCAGAAACTATTTTTGCTTTTTCTTTTTTTGTTAATACCTTGTGAATTTCACGCTCTTCACTTTCAGCGTTTTTTTTGGCATTTGTTATAGCCATAAACACCTGCAGCGCATAATCGGGCTTTCCCGCTTTACCCAACACATCGCAGTTTCTTTCGAGTGGCGAAACTACTTTTACCACATTGTGCTTGTTTGCTACCTGAGCAAAGTGCAACAATTCGTTTTTGAATTTTTGTGACATTTTGTTTTTGTTTTTTAAAATGATTACTAATTTAACACCACAAAAGTATAGTCATCAATTAGGGTAGCACTACGTGTTTTCACGTATCTTTTATTTTATTTCAATTTTTTTTTGAAGTATAGCAATAGATTCTTTTAAACTATTGCCACCAACTTTTTCGTTTATATTAGTAATATGTGTGCTCATTGTGCGCTCGCTGATGCACAAATTAGCGGCACCCAAAGCCACTGATTTTCCATCTTTCATTTCCGTCACCACCTGCACCTCTCTTATTGTCAAATTTTTTAACTGACAATTGGTTAACACCATCGCATCTGCATCAGCCACCGGCATTTGCCCGCTGTCCACACTTTCGGGCTGAACCACCATCATGGCTACCCATTGCATCCATGTTTGGTTTTTATCATTTTGAATAATTGTTTTGTTCACCACTTCCCAACACTCTTTTACGTTTTCCGCTAGCACGCGGCATTGATACACAATATGGCTTTTACTATCGTAAAATAAGACCATAAATTTTTTTTTGTTCATAGTTTATATTTTTAGGGATTAATATATACAGTAAACGAAAAAAGTTGGAATTTATTGTGTCAACCCTAAAATATTTTTTTGCGCTTTTTGCAAAAAATCATCAATTCTCCTGTAAATTCAATGGTTTCGGGGCAAAAAAGCAGGTAATTTTTAAGCCTCAGAAAAAACAGATTACCGCATTTTTTCAAGTTTCTTTGAAGAGTTACCACGTTTAGTTGAGTAGTTTCAACGTTTAGTTGAAGAGTTACCACGTTTCGTTGAGTAGTTTCAACGTTTAGTTGAAGAGTTACCAAGTTTCGTTGAATAATTAACAAGTTCCTTTGAAGAGTAACAATGTTTCGTTGAAGAGTAACCATGTTTCGTTGAAGAGTAACCAAGTTCCTTTGAAGAGTAACTTCGTTCCGTTGAAGAGTAACTTCGTTTCTATTCAAACAAACGAGGATATATTGAAAGAAAGGACAGTTGTATATGTTATTTTTATCGGAGGAAAAGCTTGTCTTCTAAAAACAAAAAAAAACGCTGCACATTTTTATGCAGCGTTTTTTTTGGAGTTACAGTCCCCTCTCGAGAGGGTTTAGGGGTGTGTTTTAGCCTTTGTTGGTGTTTTTCACCAACAAACGTGTGAAGAAAAAAATCGGGATATTTAATTTTTCGCCCTTATTGGTGTTCTATTTTACTTTGTTTAAAATTTGCAGTAATCCTGCCTTTGTTGGTGTTTTTCACCAACAAACGAACCAAGCTTAATATTAAGAACACTAACAACCGCTAAAATACGTGTGACGAAAAAAAAAATCGGGATATTTAATTTCGTACGTTTGCAGGTGAGGGCAAATGTACTGTGTACATTTGAGCCGGTATGTGTGATAGAGCAAAGGCATCGTTTTCGTTAATATTTAAGAACACCAACAACGGCTAAAATGGCGTTAAGCTGGAACGAAATAAAAGAACGAGCAGTTACATTTTCCAAAGAATGGGAAAACGACTTTAATGAAGATGCAGAAGCAAAATCATTTATGGATGCTTTCTTTAATGTGTTTGGAGTACCGCGCAGAAGAGTAGCATCATTTGAAGAAAACATAAAAAAAGAAGATGGAAAGCAAGGATTCATTGACCCCATTGGGCATAGCGTCTCGCTACGTCCAGTTTAATCGGTATCTTGCCGAAACTAATAATTATTATTAAGGCCAGAGGCCCTGTTTTGGTAAAACAAGACGGGGCTTTTTTGTTTTGAAATAGAAAATAAATTACATTTGCAAAAAAGTAAAAAACAAAAACAAAATGAAGCTAAAATTATTAATCCTATTTATAATATTTAAATTATCTGCTGTAGGTCAGCTATCAGATATAGATTATAAAGCATTAGGTAGTATGAAGGATGTAACACTTCATGTTATTATTAAGGACTTTTGCGATGACACTAAGCCTTATAAAAAGCTTTTGCAAAAAGAATGGAAATATTCAAAATTATCTTTTGATTATTCAGAAAAATATGACAGTGATAATATGTTTGAAGATGGAGAATGGTATATGTTTATTCAAACATATCTTTCTACCTCGAGTCTCGGTAGTTCTGAGTCCGGCACTTATTTAGTTGTGGGCAGGGCAAAAGGCAAAGACCAGAAAAGTGCTCGTACAGCAGTAAATATTCCCCTTCAGTGGCTAAGAAGAATTGATAAAATCTATATTCCTCAAAGTATTGATTTATCATACAATTTTTCCAATCTTAAAATTGACTATTTAAAAAACACATTACAAATTATAGAACAGTTTGCAGAAAAAAAAGTCAACAAATCAAATTCGTATAATAAAACACAGGTAAATTGTGAATCGTATAAAAAGGTACTTGGTGAAACTTTATATTTTCCTCCGCATACAGTTAAGGGCGATGACAATGAGAACTTTGAAGAATTTCGTTCTAGCTATAAAGTAGTAAGTGATGAAGAAATTTCAAAACTGTTTGAAAAGGGAAAACCGTTTTATTATGTGCTTTATGCCAGTGCATTTAATGATTTTGGGTATGGATATATTATAGAAGGCAGTACCGGAGAAATAATGTGTGTGTTTGGTGGCAATCAAAAATATTTAAATAAAAAGATTATATCCGGACTTTATAAGGAATTGAATGATTCAAAATATGGCGGTTGCAAATAATTAATAAATTTAATACCCCCCGTTGGGCGTAGCGTCCCGCTACGTCCAGTTTACCCGGCATCTTGTCGTATGCGAAAAATGAATATTAATAATGGAATTTAGCCTTTGTTGGTGTTTTTCACCAACAAACGTGTGAAGAAAAAAATCGGGATATTTAATTTCGTACGTTTGCAGGTGAAAAACACCTGCAAAGGCATCGTTTTCGTTAATATTTAAGAACACCAACAACGGCTAAAAATATTTGTGATGTCTCCATTATGCCATAATACATAATTGCTTGTTCCAACAAACCCGTCTCCTATTCTATAACCTCTTCTTGTCATGTTAATGTTAATGTCTCCTTGGTCAACATCAAGTCGGTAGTTAGGAAATGTTGCAAAGTTGGTAGTGCCATTTGGAGGCGCACTTCCAATACCAACAAAGCCATCTGTTGCCCAGGCTGCTGTTGCTGTTATTTTCATTTTTTGGTTAAGAAGTGTACCTGCACCAGTACTTGTATAAAAATTAATTGGTAGGATAGCTTCATTCTTTATTTCCAAATTAAGTCCAGCCCCGGCAGCCCATCCGCAATAATCAGTTATAAATCCAGGTCCATTTGTTCCATTAGATATTTGTGCATCTGTTATTAAATTTGATAGTATCATTATTAAAATGATAATTATATAGGTTATATGTTTTTTCATTTTTTTTATAGTTTAAATTGTTATTTATTCTTGATAATTTTTTGATTAAATTGTCTTCCATTTGTTTTAACTGTAATAATGTATACTCCATTTATCATTTCTTTTATTGGAATTTGATAAATACAATTATTAAGGGTTGTTATATTATAATAAACTAATTGTCCTACAATGTTTGTTATTTCTATTTCTTTTATACTATTTTGAGAAATAATATTTAATAGCTCATTAGCAGGGTTCGGAAAAACAGAAATGGTATTATTAATATTTTGTTCATTACTGCCAGTCCAAGTTTCATTGTACAAGGAATCTGTACTAACGCAAATATCATCTACATAATAATATGCACTTTCACTGCCAAAAAGTGGATTTCCATAACTTGAAGTATCTGTATTGAAATCGTCAAAAAAATTTCCTACTGCAACATATTGATATGCCGAATCTGCAATAAAAGAAGCCGATAATTTTATCCAATTTACCGTGTCGTTTAAAATAGCACTGGAGTATAAGTGAGCGAAATTTGTCAATGGAGGACGGTTTGCACTATCATAAGGAATTGTTGAAAATCTTAATCCAATTTTATCAGACGCTACTTCTCTCCATCCATCTAAATAACCCGAATAATTGGTATAAAATGAAAAGAAGTATTTTTGACCAATAATCATTGTATTTGATAATTGGGTACCGATATTTTCTCTATAATTAAATTGGCTTAAACCATTTGAACGGTTGGACCAAGTAATTAATCCAGCCATTGCAACACCGCTATGAGCATATTGAAAACCAGCTCCAGCGTTTGGAATACTTACAAATGTTGTTGTTCCAGAAGCACATCCATTATAATAATCAGGTGAATTTCCAAAATTCATCCAACCACTCGCATCTTGAACTTCGTCTGTATATTGAGGACAATGAACCGTATCTTCAAAGCTCGGATTTGGCACAAGATTTTGTGCCCTCGCAGAAGCAAGTGTCACAACAATACCGAACATTAAGATTAGAATTTTCATTGAATTTATTTTAAAAAAGTAAAGTAACGCTAAATTTTGCCTCCTGTTTTTGCGCTTAGCAAAAAGTACGGAGGCTGGGCTTCTTTTTTTGCTTCACCTTTGCAAATGCAAGTAATAAAGTACTTTCAGAAACAATTAAAAAAATAAAACAAGAAAAAGTAAAAAGAAAAACAGAGGGTACAACAATAATAAATGCAGTATCAAATACAAAAAGAGTAACTAATAGGTTTAATACATAAATCATTGTATTAGCATTTGAGATTACGAAAGTAGAAAAAATAAAATAGAAACTATTATTTTCTTTATTTAATAATAGAAAAGGAAAAGAAAGGGGGGCTAAAAAATTCTAATACTTCAATTTTTGCAATTGCAATCCACAAAGGATTGCTAAGTGATTTTACTTAGTAAAACAATTGCAAAAAAGCGGTAAGGGTTTAAAACCTTACCGCTTTTTTGTGTTATGTCATCCTGAGCTTGTCGAAGACAGCATCTCATCTTTATACTTTGTGCTTCATAATTAATGCACTTTTTTTATTGTTTCACCATCTTTTTTGTTGCAACTATTTTTCCATCAACAACCAATGTATAAGTATATAAGCCATTCGATAAATCAGAAGCAAATACATTTAAAGCACATAGTCCTCTTTGAGTAAGCTCTACAGATTGGATGAGTTTACCATTTGAATTAAAGAATAACATTTGTGCTTTGCTTACCTCTTCTGTTAAAAAATAATTGATGGTTGTCATTTCTGAGTATGGATTTGGTTCGTTTTGGCTAAGCGAAATACTTTGCGAATCGGTTAGTTTTATATTTGTGGAGGAAGTAGAATTATTTATATTTCCATTCCCATTATTCATATTAATTGGTGAATGGTTATGATTTGCACTACAGCAATCATTTATCATTTGTGATAATTGATTAATTTGGTCTTGCATATTTGAGTTAGTTGTTTTTATACTATCAATTTGATGTTGCAAAGATTTGTTGATAGAATCTTGTTTTGAGTTTGTTGTTTGGAGTGAATCCATTTTTATGCTTTGCTCTTGCATTCCTCTTGTTAGAAGTGGAATGAATTCCTGATAATTTATCGTTTTATAATCAACAGCCGGAAGTACTACTGTACCTGCGGAATCTACCATTGCTTGTTTATGTTTTGTAGCTACCATTGCAGGGAGAATTGTCTCTACGTCCTGTGCTAAAAATCCATATTGTCTCATTTTGGGAAAAACCATGCCATAAGCATTACCATTAACTGTATCCATGAAATAAGTTTTTGGTTTTAATTGCTTAATAATTGTAAGTGAATTCGGAATGCTATCAACATTTGTTTTAAACATTTGGTCAGATGCTGTCCAAATACCATTAACAAATAATTGCCCGTTTATATTAACATCTCCGTCAAAATATCCTGCCCACGTGGTTCCGGGAATAACAGGAGGTAATCCTCCTGTTGCGCCTGACACACAATTTCCATAAACTGCAATGTCGGTTGCTGCTGGAAAAAGCATTGGGACAACTCCGGGTAAAACTATTGAATACACTCCAAAATTTGATGCACCAGCACCTGCTTTAACTTTTGCTATTACTCCGTTATTAATGCCTGCCGTAGCACCTAATGATAAAAAAACTCCGCCATTATTATATTTTCCTGTTGTACTTGTTGCATCACCCCATACTGCTGTATTAATATGGCTGCATTACTCGATTGACCCCAAACTCCATACGCATCATTTGTTGTTGGTTTAGTTGTTTCGCCATATACACCAACGTTGTTACTGCCATAATGGGCATAAAACTGTGCACCGTAATTTGTATATGTGCTTGTTGCATCGCTTAAACCATAAACAGCTGTACTTGTAGGGGCAGTCCCCCCACTATGAAATAAGCCAGCAATACCTATCCCGCCCGGAAGGGTTGCATCATTTTCTACATGTAATTTTGCCTGAGCACCTCCGGCAACACCTGATAAACCTATTCCTACCCTGAATTCTAAAGCACTATTTCCTAATATCATATTGTTGTCTGTTGTTACTACGGCACCAGCACCAATTGCAGATGTATTATTCAAATTTGAAGCACTTCCGTCTGCCTTATAACCAAGATAAGAATTGTCTATACCGGTAACGTTGGTTGCCCCTGCTAAAGCTCCGATGCCTGTATTTAAATATCCATCTGAAGTGCTTGATGGATTAGTTAAAAGAAGAGCACTTCTTCCAACTGCTGTATTGTAGCTACTTGTCTTTTCGGCTCCTGTGTAGCCTTGATTGGCGAGAGCGTCAGTACCTACAGCAGTATTATCACCTAAAGTTGTATTGGCATACATACATCCTTCTCCAATTGCTACATTGTCATCTCCTAAAGTATTATTCATTGCTGCCTGCTCACCCACTGCAACAAGAGAGCAACCACCTGTATTTGAATAACCTGCCATATAACCTAAAGCACAGCCTCCGTATGCTTGAGTGCTGTAAAGTGCCTTAAAACCAACTGCGGTATTAATGCTACTGTGACCATCCCAACAGTACGAGCAACCAGTGCTACCCCCAAGAGCTTGGTAGCCTACTACAGTATTCATATATGTTTCCTGAGATAAAGTAAACGCCTGGTATCCTATAGCAGTATTAGAACTTCCTATAGTATTTGCCTTCCCTGCTTCGAATCCCAAAAATGTCAACTTTTCCCCATCAGAAGTTGAAGCTCCAGCACTGTTTCCCATAAAACTATTGTAATGTCCGGTCATAGTGCTATTACCTGCCCCAACAGCCACAAAAATATCTTCGTGATGTCCATTGTGCCATAGTACTGGTGTGGTTGTACCTATGCCAAAATAATTGGTGTTAGATGTTTGACCAATACTAAAATTACCAGTTACATCAAGTGTTGCATGCCAATTTGTGTTCGTCCAGAAATTGATTGGATAACTAAAATCATTTTTAACGTCATAAGTTCCGGGATTGGGACTAGTTGCATCCCATCCACTGAAAGCAGGTGAAGACGGGCGATAATTATTTGTTGTTGTTGTTTGTGCAAAAGAGATTTCAATTACACAAACCAATATAAAAAATATAAATAAATATTTTTTCATTTTATTGTTGTCAGTGATTATAGTGCTGACACCGCACTTTCTGACTATTTGTTTAATATAAATTTGCCTGATTTCCAAGCTTTGTTTTTTGTTTGCAATGAATAAATGTATGAACCACTGCTGAAACTTGATACTTCTATATCATATCTACTGACCCCGAAATTTATTTTTTCCCTTTTCATTTCTTTACCATTATTATCCAGTATTATCAATTCATAATCGTTTATATTATCAGGGAGATTTATTTGAAAAGATAATGAGCCTGAAGTTGGATTAGGATATATTTTTATTGAATATTTATTTTGATTCGTAAAATCAAAAACATCCTGTGGCAAAGTTCCGCATAAAGAATAGATACGAAGTCTATTCGTGGGTACTGGATAATAAAGAAACAATTTCGCACCTGCCGAAGTATTCTGAATAGGTCTTATATCCTGTGAACCATTAAGACAACCGAAACAATAAGGAGCCAATGCACTGTCGAGTTTGAATAATTGGGTTCCATCTGTTCGCATAATATAAAAAGGTTTATAGGCGCCAGTTTGTCCACTGCCAACGGCTTTATATGCAAATTCAATATTAGAAGAATCACAGTCGAAAAGTGTCCGTGTTATATAAGTAACTTCAAAATTATATTGAAAGGGCAGAAAAGGTTCGGGTACAGGAATGTTTAACATAAATGGAGAGAAATCCATATTGTATAAACTGAACGTATTAGTAATGGTATCCTGAATATAATATTTGGTTTCGGTCTTACTTATCTGAACAGTATAAAAATCATAACCTATACTATTCCATGTAGTAATTGTTGTATCAAGTGTAATTTGTGCTTTCAAACTGTTAGTGAGAAATAGCAAAACAATAGTGGTTGTGGTAATTATTTTTTTCATTGTATTTTATTTTTAATTTTTTTTATTAAAATACACATTCCCAATCAGAATGTTGGTATTAAAAAAATGCAGGGTTGCCACGCAATTACAATTAATATATCGCTACTATACTATAAGCGTGGCTTGGTCTTTTTCTTTTGTCGCTTATTTGTATGTACTGTTAATAATGTACTTTCAGAAGAAACAAGAAAAATAAAAGGAGATAAAATGAAAAGTAAAATGTATGAGGGAACAATAATAATAGAATCATCAAAAATGAAAAGAGTAAGGAGTATTTTCAAAACATAAATCATGCTATTAGCATTTGAGATGGTAATAGTACTAAAAATAATAATAAAAAGAAAATAATATAAAACAAATTTGTGTTGTTTAGCCTTTGTTGGTGTTCTATTTTACTTTGTTTAAAATTTGCAGTAATCCTGCCTTTGTTGGTGTTTTTCACCAACAAACGAACCAAGCTTAATATTAAGAAAACTAACAACCGCTAAAATACGTGTGACGAAAAAAAAATCGGGATATTTAATTTCGTACGTTTGCAGGTGAGGGCAAATGTACTGTGTACATTTGAGCCGGTATGTGTGATAGAGCAAAGGCATCGTTTTCGTTAATATTTAAGAACACCAACAACGGCTAAAACATAGAGCAGCAGGTAAGGTAGATTTATTAAACTAAATACTGAATTGAAAAATACACATAAACAACTTTTTTTATTTCTTCTTTGCCTTTTTACAACATCGGCATATTGTCAGACAATAAATAAAGATGTAGAAATTACTGTTACCGAAAATCCATTTAAAATAAAAGTAACCGATACTTTTAAAGAAATAATACTACTCGAAACAGATGGGCCTATAGTGGTTCAAAACCTGATTAATAATATTCCCTATAAAAAAGCTCCTTATATAAAATGGAAACCCGGCAAAACAAAATATATAAGAAGTGCTGACCGTGTGTTGAACAAATCAATAATTGATGGATGGAATGTATTTCAATTAACCAATTTGGAAAATCTGCCTGTCATTAAATTCAAATTTAAGTGGGATGAAAATAATATTCTTAAACTTGATTTTGAAGAAATAAATCCTCCTGTTGAAACCGAATTTCAACATTCACGCATCATCGTTAATTTTAAATCGGATACTGCGGATAGTTATCTCGGTATGGGTATGCGCTTTGACCAATGCAATCATTATGGTACCATTGTTACCAACTGGTGTGATGAAGTTGGAATCAATTTGCCCGAAGTTGCAAAAAACAAAACACCCGAAGGCAGAGATATTACTTATGCCCCTGTTCCGTTTATTGTAAATCTGAAAGGATATGGATTGTTGCTGAACAGTTATTATTACAGTGTATTTGATTTTGCAAAAACGAATTCTACACAGTTTAGATTAACAAATAATAGTTCCAACCTGAATCTGCAAATGTATTTTGGAAATACACCTGTTGATATAGTTGGCAGTTATTTTAAATCTACAGGACAATATAAACTGCCAAAACCTTGGGTGTTTGGAGTGTGGGCTGCCGCATCTATTGATTTTCTTTCCAACAAAACATCCGAAGAAATAAATTATTCTGTACTCAAAAAATGTAGAGAAAACAGAATACCACTAAGTGCCACAATGGCTGAAGATTGGTATTTTACCTTCTTTAAATTTCCTCCTTTGGATGCCTGGGAGCTCAACAGAGATGAATATCCTGACTATGAAAAAATGATTGACGACCAGCATAAAATGGGAGTTAAACATATTTCGTATTACCTACCTTACCTTTCAGAAGGGTCGGCATTTGCCGAAAGCAAAGTGTATGACGAAGCTAAAAAACTACAACTATTTACTAAAAATAAAAAAGGGGAACCTTATCTTTTCGAGTATTTTGTTTGGGAAGAATCTCAGTTAGATGTTACCAATCCAAAAGCTGTGGAATGGTTTCAAACTAAGTTTTATGCACAGTCTGAAAAATGGGGAAACGATGGATGGATGAATGATTTTGGTGAATACACTCCCTATAATTCTCATTCTTATAATGGCGAATTAGGCTTAACAATGCACAACCGTTATCCGATATTATGGGCAAAAATGGCAAGAGATTTTTGGGACAAAACTCGCCCCAATGGCGATTACTGCTTTTTCTCCCGAAGTGGTTATATCGGTCAGTTAAGTAATTCATCTTTTATTTTTACCGGAGATAGAAATGCAAACTATGAACCCCTCTCGGGAATGGGAGGTGAAATAACAGGAGTGTTATCTGGCAGTATGTCTGCTCATCCCAATGTTTCAATTGATATTGGAGCTTATAACTGTGACGGAAATCCTCCAATGGGAAAATTAATGATGTTCAGGTGGATTGAATTGGGAGCAATGATTCCCGTTATGCGTCTGCACAGAGGTTTGCAACTATGCGACCATTGGCGATTCGACAGTGACAAAGAAACATTGGAGCAATGGAAAAAGTATGCAACACTGCACGCGCAATTTTTTCCTTATATCTATACACTCGGCAAACAAGCCGAAGACAAAGGATGGCCAATGATTCGTCCGCTATCGTTTTATAACACTACCGATAAACAAGCTTTAAAAACTGAATACGAATTTTTGCTGGGAGATAGAGTGCTGGTGGCTCCTGTTATAGAAGAAGTGATTCCAAAAACGCAATCGGATATGAGCGTAGCTCGTGATTCTAACAAAGTATATTTGCCCGAAGGAGATTGGTATCATTACTGGAGCAATGCAAAATTTGCAGGAAAAAAAACATATACCGTATTTGCTAAACCCGGCTTTCTGCCTTTATTTATAAAAGAAGGAACTGTCTTGCCTTTGTTTGATAAACCTGTTGACACGTTTGTGGAAAATGTGGAAGATGACAGAATAAACGATTTTGAAAAAGTAAATCAATCCATCGAAATCAGATTTTATGGATATGGTAAAAACAAACTCACCCTATGGGATGGAACAGAAATAGAATGCAGTCGAGACAAAGGAAAAACAGGTGAAATGAAAGTTACCAATGAGCACGGCAGAGTTTACAAATCAGTATTCATAGATTAATTGAAAAGAAAGATGAATACGAACCCAAAACACCTTTTACTACTTATATTGTTTTGCATTATTTCTTCCACTTTTATTTATGGTCAGCAGAAAGACAGTATCGAAAGCAGACGTAAAACAATAGTCAAACTAAAACTGCCCATAACACTGGGCATAACTGGTGCAACATTTCCCGGAATGACATCCGCTAAAGATTCGAATCATTATGGATTTTCTATAGCAAACTTAAATCTTAATATTCCCATTTTCTTTCATCTTAAATTAGGCGATTTAAGAAATCCGATTAAGTACAGTACTTTATTTTTCAGCAGTTCTTCGGGCTATGGTCAACTTGCCCCATCAGCAGGACTTCCCGGCAACCCTCTGTATTCTCAGATGCTAGGACTTACTTACATAAAAGGCGAAATAAAAAACAATTATATTGCAGGATTGTATGCCTTCGAAAATGCTGATGAAAAAAGATTTCTGGATGCTCCTCCCGGAATAGCAGGTTTGTTTCTATACTCACACACTACACGAAATAAAAATACAATCATTGCTGGTGCTGGATTGTTAGTTAGCAACGGTACAGTTATTGGTTGCCCAGTAATTGGGTATTTAGGAAAGATAAGCTCTAAATGGTCTTACCTTATAGTACTCCCGGCAGTAGCTTCAATTAATTATAAACCCAATAAGAAAAACAGTATAAGTTTATTGCTTGCCCCGCAGGGTAATTACTTTAAACTAACAAACAATTCTGATTCGGTTTCAATTGCTGATACCACAGTAAAAGTCAAAAACTTTACACTTCAAACGGGTTCGATTAAAACAGGATTTTCGTGGACACGAAAACTTGCAAACCGATTTGAATTATATACAGAAGCCGGATTTTTAATTGGCAACAGTATCTCTGTTTTTAATGAAGATTTAAGATTGAAAGAAGACCTTGGAATGTCACCCTACTTTCAAATTGGAATTACAATAAACCTCACAAATACCAAAGTAAAACAAAATGGAAGTAATAAAGACAGCTCTAACCCTCTGAACAAACAGCATTTTACTCCATCAATGTATAATATCGAACGAATATTTTTGGATTAGATAAAATGAAAACAATAATTTTGCGCTGACAACAAACAAACAGAAACATATTTGCAACAGGAAAATAGTTATACAGTAAACGCTAAAATAAAAACACAATGAAAAAATTAATTTTACACATATTCTTTACTACTACCATTACAACTATTAACGCCCAAGCCGTATGGAATAATACCACTTTCGTACATCGCAACAACCAACAAATACTTGACGGACAGAACAACGTAATAAAACTAAACGGTGTAAACCTTGGCGGATGGTTAATGTGGGAAGGTTGGATATGGGGCGGAGGATTTACAGCCGAAAAAGATATTTACAACAACATTCAAACAATAGTTGGTAGTACATCAGCAAGTAACTTTAGAGATTCCGTTTACCATAACTTTATTACAAAGGCAGACATTCAGAAAATATCACAAGAATGTTTCAATGTGGTGCGAATACCCTTTAACCATAACATATTGGAAGACGATTTCAACCCTTACATTTATAAACAATCGGGTTGGAACTTGCTTGACAGCGTGCTTCAATGGTGCGAAGATTATAGTGTGTATGCAGTGCTTGACTTACATTCTGCACCAGGCGGACAAAGCACATCCTTTACTGCCGACCCTGACTTTATAATTAATTTATGGAATGGTTCTATCAATCAAACACGCACTAAAAGATTATGGAAAGCCATTGCCAACAGATACCAAAACAGAGGCATAATTGCCGCTTATGACTTATTGAACGAACCAAATGTAACTTCCGATGCTGATATGCTTACTATGTATCACGACATAATAGATAGTGTTCGTTCGGTTGACAACAACCACATGCTATCAATAGAAGGAAATAATTATGCACAAAACTTTAGTATGTTCACTTCCCTACCCGACCCTAATATGAATTTTCAATTTCATATGTATAGCTGGTTTTACAACAATGCAGATTCTATTGCTGCCCACATAAATTACAATACAAACATTTCCAACTCACTTAATGTTCCAATATGGTGTGGCGAATGGGGAGAAAACGATTATGCTCATTTAGACACAACACTAACTATATTAAACAACCCTATATATAAAGTAAGCGGAAGCTCCTCTTGGACTTGGAAGAAAATGAAAACTACACTTCAATACCCTTATTACAATGGAATAGATACAACACTTGAATGGAATACTTCAATGGCTTGGGTATCTAACACCACTTTACCAGCTCCATTACCATTAGTAATGCAAACAGGAATAAATAGCTTTATAAATAACATTAAAGAACAGAACTGCACATTTAATATTCCTTTATCAAACATATTAAATGCTTGTTTGCCTTCTGCAATCAAAGATGAAACAGAACAAAATAATATTAATATTTATCCCAATCCGTATACTACACAAACAACAATTGCCTTTATCAAAGAACAAAAGAACACAACAATTAAAATAACCGACCTGCTTGGAAAAGAAATAAAAACAATAAACTTTACAGGTACTCAACTTGTAATAGACAAAGGTGAAATGAAGGCAGGCATTTATTTTGTGCAGACAACAGACACACAGAAACACATTTACAACAGAAAAATTATAATACAGTAAACACTTGAAACACTTGACACGAAAGAAAAAAAACTGCAACTAACACAAGATTTATGAATTACGCAGTACTCATTCATACAGGGCAAACAGCCAGTGGTTGTTTGAGCCAGATTGTGTGCAGGCAAATAATAAATAGATAAATTTTAAAAATGGGGGCTGAATCGCTTTATTTACATTTGCAAAATAAAAAAAACGAAGAATAAACAAAATAAAATGAAAAAACTGCACCTTACATTATTAATCCTCTTTCCCATTTGTTTAAGTGCCCAAACCAGAGACCCATATTTGTGGCCTTTTTCAAGCACCTCTATATGGAATATGCCTATTCATATTAATGCAATTTACGCTCCGGCAAATTTAACAGGAACACCCACCGACCCATTGGACTCTTTAAACACGCTTTGGGCACCAATGCCTGCTATGGATTATGAACATATTATTCTTGCACCCACTGCACCATTATGTCAGGTAAAACATTGTAGCGTTGGATGGACTTCCGGGGACAGATGTATTCCAACTGATTCAATAATAATAGATACAGTACCTGTTCCTGCAGGCTACATTGTTCCTGATAATAATACCAACGGTTGCGCAACATTTATAGCCCCTGATGGTGTTACTGTTATGCAAAATCAACCTTTTACGAGATGCGTAGCAGGCAGCTATGCTACTACCTTGCTCAAATTCCCTGAAGTAGGTATTTATTCTAATGGCGAAAGCGGAAACCATGGCGGTTCAGGATTATCCGGTTTTGGAGGTTCTATTCGTGTGGGGGAATTACGCCCCGGACAACAAGGGCCAAGACATGCGTTGAAAATTATTATCTATGCAAAACAATACTTATACCCTGGCATAAGCATTGCGGATAATTACAGATGGCCGGCCACCAAAGCTGATTCATATTCTGTGGGTTATTATGGAAGTGCTACTGTAGCAACCAATACCACCAATACAGAAATGAAAATGGGATCTTTATTGGCTATTCCGGCAAACGTTGATATCAATACACTTGGTATGGAAACAGTGCCCGGAATGCAATTAGCCTGGACCCTGCAAAAGTATGGAGCATATATAGTGGATGATACATGGGGGCCGGCATTTGGTTTTTGTGGGGAAAAAAGTAATTCAGGGGATTTGGATACCCAATTTTTAGCTGATTATGGTTTCAATTTAATTGACAGAGTGATTTATAATACTCCTTGGATGCGCGACAACCAACGACTCTGTGTGGCACTCCGTGTGGTTAGCAATAACTCCGCTTTAACAATTGGTGGCGGACCAACCAATGACACTATCAATAGACTGGCACCTATGGCCTGTCCATTTGACTTTCCAGGATCTGGTAATATGTGTTCGCCTGTATCAGGTATTATTAAAAATGAAACCAACTTAATTGTGCAGATTTTTCCAAACCCTTCAAATGGAGAGTTTAATATTATGCTTCCAACAGACAACGCTACAATAGTTGTAACGGATGTACTTGGACAACAAATTCGGAAAATACAAACAACACAAAATAAAACGAACTTACAACTTGACTACAACGGTATTTACTTTGTTTACGTTACTACAAAGCAAGGAACTACAACAAGAAAACTAATTATAAGCCGCTAACAAAAAGGAAAAAAGAACAACTGAGCATAACTCTTTATAACGTTAGCTGTCATTGTGAGAACTTGCGAAACGAACCAAGTAGTTGAAACCTAAACAGAGTAAACAAAAGAATAGAAACAGAAAATAAACAATTAAAAACAAACAAAGAAAAATGAAAATAAAATATACAATTATTGCTTTAACTTTTATAATTACAATTTGTAAAGCCCAAATTCCTAATCCCGCTTTAATTGGTTATTGGCATAACTGGACAGATATAAACGCACCTTACATTCCATTAGATTCCATTGATAATCGTTACAATGTTATAGAAGTAGCTTTTGCTGTTCCTACATCTCCATCAGACATGAATATACTGTTTACACCAGATGTAGTTTCGGCAGGCGTATTTATAACTAAAGTTCAGACATTACAAAGTCAGGGCAAAAAAGTATTGTTAAGCATTGGAGGTGCTACCACAAGTATTGACCTGACTACTACATTAAATAAAAATGCCTTTGTAAGTACAATGACTGCCATTATCAATACCTATGGATTTGATGGTATTGACATAGATATTGAAAATGGAAACTCCATATTAATAAGTGGAGGTACAATAACTGCACCAACAAGTAGTGCACAAATTAATTTAATAGATGCAATAAAAAAAATAATGGCTAACTATCGTACCACCCATTCGCAAAAATTGTTACTTACAATGGCTCCCGAAACTGCTTATGTACAAGGAGGGCAATCAGCTTTCGGAAGTATTTGGGGAGGATACCTACCAATAATAGATGGATTAAGAGATTCATTAGATGTATTGCAAGTTCAACTTTATAATAGTGGTTCAATGTATGGAATAGATGGAAACATTTATACACAAGGTACTGCTGATTTTATAATAGCTATGACAGAAGCAGTAATACACGGATTTAACACAGCAGGTGGAATGTTTGCAGGATTACCAGCAAGCAAAGTAGCAGTAGGATTACCAGCTTGCACAAATGCAGCAGGTGGTGGTTTTGTAGATTCGGCTAACGTAAAAACTGCAATTGATTATTTAAGAGGAAATGGTACTCAACCTGGCACTTATGTATTATCAAATATGAGTGGCTACCCATCATTAAGAGGTATGATGACCTGGTCTATAAATTGGGATGCGGTAAGTACTTGCGCAAGTTTATATCAGTATGCAACTAATTATGAAAATATTTTTGGCTTTACCACTTCCATTTCAGATCAGGCATTATCAACATCAATAGTTATTTATCCAAATCCGACAAGCGGCAATTTCACAATTACGTTAACAAACATTTCTAATTATGGTTCAATTGAAATCTATTCTTCTTTAGGAGAAAGATTAGTTAGCGAACCTTTTTCTCTCTCTTCAAAAAAAGAAATCAATCTTAATAATATTTCGTGCGGAATTTATTTTGTAAAAGTGTATAACGGAGAAAAGTATTACAGCAAGAAAATTATTGTTGAGTAAAATCAAACTTACACATCTTTGTGGGCCGAATAATAAGAAAACATTAAATAAGATTTATGAACTTAAAAAGGTGGGGCTGAATCCACTTTCGAACTAAACTAACGAACAGAAAGTGCGGTTACGCTTAGGTTGAATATAATAATGTAAGTTTTACTTACATTTACAAACAGAAAAAAATAAATTCCTTTTAGATAAGCACAACTTAAAATTAATGAACAACATAAGTCCTGCATTATAAAACTTAGCTTAACATAACCATTGCCTTGCTCACAAATTGAAAAACAAATTGTGAATAAAATAAGAGAGAGTACACAAACTGAAATTTACATGTTTAGACACAAAGGCAAAACAAGAAATTTAAAACACAATTTAAGAATAGCCTCATTGCTATCATTTGTTGCAGGTATTGTAAATGTAGTTGGGTTTTTAGCAGTTCAACGCCTTACAACAAATGTAACTGGACACTTTGCTTTTTTTGTAGATGAAATTTTCAAGCTTAATTTCTGGCAAGGATTCATGTATTTTCTTTATATATTTTTCTTTTTTTTAGGTTCGTTTGTTTCCAGCTTTTTGGTAGAATTTATGTCAAAAGAAAACAACAAATCTATATATGTACTCCCAACCATAATCGAAAGTATTATCTTGTTTTCAGTAGCATTATTCGGACAATTATTAATATCGAAAAACCCAAATCTATTAGCATTTAGTTTACTTTTTGCAATGGGATTGCAGAACTCTTTAGTAACCAAAATTTCGAACTCAACAGTAAGAACAACTCATTTAACAGGGCTTTTTACAGATTTAGGAATTGAATTATCGCAATTGTTTTTCTATAAACAAAAAGAGCAAAAAGACAAACTTTTATCGTCCATAAAATTACGAATGACAATTATTAGTTTCTTTTTTGTAGGCGGAATTGTAGGTGGTGTTTTCTATTCTTCGTTTAAACTTTATGTATTAGCATTTGCAGGAACAACTTTAATTATCGGACTAATTTACGACAACTTAAAACTAAAACTAATTTTAATGAAACGAAATACAAGTATAGAAAAACAAAAACTGCAATAACATAAATTTTTTGAGCCTTTGCTAAAGCACTTATAATGCGAGCTGAAATAAACTATTATGTTTTGGGACATACTGGCTTTAATATACAGTTCAAAAAAAAACGCACCCTTAAAGCTTATATTTATGAAGGCATTGAAGTGGAAAAATCAGGTTTGAAAGTGAAGCTAAAAAAAACCATCCGAATTTAATATACCAAACGAATTTCAAAGTAAATTAAATGAAATGCCCGACTTAAAAACTGCTTTTTATTCTTTAACACCCGGACGGCAAAAAGCATACCTACTTTATTTTTCAGTAGCTAAACAATCGAAAACCCGTGAGGCAAGAATAGAATAATATTTGAAGCATATTCGTAATGGTAAAGGATTGGACGATTAGTCGTAAACAGATAAAATAACGCAGCAATACGTTGAAATAAATATTTACCTTTGATGAGAACAATTAGTAGTAAATTACAAATTATAAAACCACCGAAATGAAAAAGACAATTCTATTAGTAGCGTTTGGATTAGTAGCAATCACTGTTAACGCGCAAAAAGTAAAAGAAGAAAATGTTCCAACTTCAATTAAAACAACTTTCACTAAAATATATCCTTCAACAAAAGTAGAAGGTTGGGTAAAAGAAAACGGAAATTACGAAGCCGAATTCGATTACAACAAAAAAGAAATGTCAGTTTTAATTGATGCAAATGGAAACATAACCGAAACGGAAACCGAGATTGCCGTGAGCGAACTTTCGAAAACAATTACTGACTATTGTGCAAAGAATTATGCAGGCAAAAAAATAAAAGAAGCAGCTAAAATAGTGGATGCAAAAGGGATTGTAACTTACGAAGCGGAAATAAACAAAACAGATGTATTGTTTGATGCCAGCGGAACATTCATAAAAGAAACGAAAGATTGAATTTCAGCAAATTGAAAAAAGCAAACAAAACTGCATTGTACTAAAATTGAATCTTTCAGAAAAAAATTATTTGTACTTTCGCCCTTCTTACCACAATTTATAAACTAATATCAATTCATACCCATTAAAAATGGCATTTAGAAAACCAAACAACAACATACTCGAAACCATTGGAAATACACCATTGGTGCGCATCAATAATTTAACAAAAGATATAAAGGCAACGGTGTATGCCAAAGTAGAAACATTTAATCCGGGCAATTCTATTAAAGACCGTATGGCATTGAAGATGATTGAAGACGCAGAAAAAGACGGGAGGTTGAAGCCGGGAGGAACCATAATTGAAGGCACGAGTGGAAATACGGGAATGGGGCTTGCAATAGCTGCTATTATAAAAGGATACAAATGTATTTTTACGACTACAGATAAACAATCGAAAGAAAAAGTGGATGCTTTGCGAGCGTTTGGAGCTGATGTAATTGTTTGTCCAACGGATGTGGAGCCTGAAGACCCTCGCTCTTATTATTCTGTTTCGTCACGTTTGGTAGCAGAAGTGCCAAATTCGTGGAAACCCAATCAATATGATAATTTGAGTAATTCGCAAGCTCATTACGAACAAACTGGACCGGAGATATGGGAACAAACAGAAGGAAAAATAACTCATTTGGTAGTGGGAGTGGGAACAGGAGGCACAATTACAGGAACAGGAAAATATTTGAAAGAAAAAAATTCGAATATTAAAGTATGGGGCATAGACACGTATGGCTCTGTTTTTAAAAAATACAAAGAAACAGGAGAGTTTGATAAAAATGAAATTTATCCCTACATCACCGAAGGGATTGGGGAAGATTTTTTGCCACAAAATGTAGATTTTACTATTATTGACCGATTTGAAAAGGTGACGGATAAAGATGCGGCCATAATGACTCGCGAAATAACGAAGCGTGAAGGAATATTTGCAGGAAATTCAGCCGGTTCGGCTATGGCGGGGTTGCTGCAATTAAAAAATGAATTGAAAGAAGGAGATGTGGTAGTAGTTATTTTTCATGACCATGGTACACGTTATTTGGGCAAAATGTTCAATGATGAATGGATGATGGAAAAAGGATTTTTTGATAAAAAAGGGCTGGTGGCAAAAGATTTGGTGAACAACCGAACGAATGGAAAACTGATAACCGTGGAAAGTAATGATACTATTGGAAATGCTGTAAAGCTGATGAATAAGATGGACATTTCGCAAATACCAGTGACGAACGATAAACGTATTGTAGGTTCGCTGAACGAAAGTTTGCTGTACAACAGTTTGATTACTAATCCTGAAATAAAAGACAACAAGGTGGAAACCATTATGCAGCCCGCGTTTCCGTTTGTTGATATTTCTGCACCCATTGATTCGCTTTCGGCAATGATTACGGATACTAATCCGGCAGTGCTTGTGCGAGATTTTAAATTAGATAATACCTACATCATCACCCGCCATGATATTATTAATGCACTAACAAAATAATTTCTGAATTACATTGTAGTTCAATATTTCGTAACTTTGTGTTATTAAAGCAAAAGATTAATAAATACAAATATTGTTATGTCAAAATTAAAAATAGGTTTCTACGCCCTGTACGAAACAGAAATACAAGATAGTTATGTGGGCACCTTGCTTGTTACCGACAGTTACGGAATACCGTTGGAATTCAAATGTACACACTCTGTGAAAGTGACTGCCATTCAAAAAGCACTGTATGGTGAGCGGCTCCAACCCTATATAGGTATTGAGCTTTGCGGTGTACCACTCATGAAATCAATTACCATTTCCCCTGATTTATTATTTGTAAATGCACCTTATCTACTTACCATGCGTCAGAAAATTACTACTCCCATAATTTTGATTAACAGACCGGATGGCGAAAGCATGATGAGTACAGAGGAATACCTAAAGAGTGGAAAAATAATAGTAGTTCACGAGTATAATAACTTTCCACCTGTGGAAATACAGTACCATCCTGACTTTGCGAAAGACAGCAAAACTACTCTTGAAAACATAAATGAAGTTTCAGCCAATTTCGATTTGATAGAGCCTTTCGACCGAATGAAAAAATCGGTGGAGATACTTGGCAAAACAGATAGTAAATTCAAGTAACAATGGAGGATGATAAACTCTCGTTTTTTAAAAGAACAAGGTTAAACATTGCTAAATCGGTTGTACCTGTAAAAGAAAAAAGCAGTGCCACCATCAGCGAAATTGATTTACACTTACCCTCCCCTGCTTACCGAACACTCAAAGATTTTCTTTATTCATCTGTTTCCATCAGTCAGAATTATTGCTATTCGCCTAGGTCCATTACCGTTACTAACATTCCAATTTTAGAAGTTGTAATAAGTGAACATAAATTAATTGATATTAATTTTGAAACAGTTGTTATTCACGATTTAGGAAATATTCAGGACACACTTAATTTGTTTCCTGAGATTGTAAACTTTGTGGTGAAGTTTAAAAAGCCACTTATCAAAGGCAAAGTTTTTTTGCGCGAAACACCAAAAGAAATAGAACCTAAAAAATTCAGGCTTATAAAAGAAAAGCCTGAAGAAAGTGAAATAATAAATGAGGATGAAATGGACTCAGAAAGCGAAGTGGAGCCACCGGAAATAAAACAACAATACGAAGAAGGAAATAAATTTGACCCTTTTGATGTGTTCGATTTATTATTTCCAGCGTTGCAACCACCAATGGGCAAAAACTTTGACAACCCTATTGTGTTTCCAAGACCATTGCTTGCTTTTCAACCGGAAGGAATAGAGTTTTTGCTTGCTACCCCAAAAGCATTGCTGGGTGACGAAATGGGTTTGGGAAAAACCATTCAGGCAATAGTTGCTTTAAAGGTAAAGTTTGCAACCGGAGAAATAACTAGTTGTTGTGTAGTTTGTCCCAAAGCATTACTTACCACCTGGTACAACGAATTATGCAAGTGGGCTCCGGAATTAAAAGCATTGAGAATGGAAGGGGGACCCGAAATGCGAAGAATACTTTGGCATACAGGTGCACACGTTTATTTATGTGTATATGAATCGTTGCAAAAAGATTTGGAAAAAACAATTGAACTGAGAAGTTTGAAAGTAGATGCAGATGGTCATCATTTCAGATGCCCTATACCTGAGTGTGAAGGAGAATTTGACGTTCCGTTTGCATTGCATTATTCAGAAGTGGAATGTCCGAAGTGCCTTCATCAGTTTTTCTATCCTTTGAAACCTGACAGAGCAAGAACCTATTTTGATGTATTGATTTTTGATGAAATTCAGAAAACAAAAAATCAAAAAACAAAAATGACAAAAGCCGTGAGAACTGTGTATGCACCCAAAAAATGGGCTTTATCGGGCACTCCAATGGAAAACAAATTAAAAGATTTGGTTACAATTTGCGAAACATTGAATGCAGATCTGTTTGTTGAAATAGATAAAACCAATGCTCAAGCTGTAATTGAAAGATACCGTCCTACTTTTATCAGGAGAAAAAAAGATGATGTTTTAAAAGATTTAGAGCCTATTCAAACGCATTACGAATGGCTTGAACTTTCAAAACACCAACGGGAAAAATATGATAAAATAGAAGAAACAGGAATTATTGATATTGAGGAAAAAGGAAACGATGCTACCGTGGCTCATGTTTTTGCATTGATTACAAAATTGAAGCAACTTTGTAATTTAGACCTTGATACGATGGAAAGCACTAAGCTCGAATATCTAAAAGAAAAGCTGGAAGAGCTTACTTCGCAAGGCGACAAAGCATTAATCTTTTCCCAGTTCCCTAAAAAAACAATAGAACCATTGTTACCTCTGCTCAAAGAATTCAATCCGTTATATTATCACGGAGGATTAAACGGAGGTCAGCGGGAAGCACTAGTTCGGAAATTTCAGGATGAAAAAAATACGGAGAATAAAATCATGTTTCTTTCGCTCAAGGCTGGTAATGCAGGAATAACACTAACAAGAGCAAACTATATTTTTCATTTCGATTTGTGGTGGAATCCTTCCATCTCTTCGCAGGCAGCCGGAAGAGCACACAGAATAGGGCAAAGGAAGCAGGTGTTTGAAACCATGCTGCTTGCGGAAGATACTATTGAAAGAAGGATTTATGATATTCTTGTGGTGAAGAAACAATTATTCAATGTCGTGGTGGATGAATTAAGTGAAGAAGCAAATATTACTCAGCTGATGTCGGAAGAAGAAATTTTTGGGCTGTTCGGTTTGAAAAAAAGGAGAGTAAGCGCAGCCACTGAAGCCGAAACTATCAGGAAAGATTTTCATAATCTTGATGAAAAAGAATTTGAAAAGTTTGTTTCCGATTTATTTACACAAACCGGCTACCATCTGAATCACCATAAAAAAAGCTATGATGGCGGAGTGTATATGTATGCCAAAAGAATAACTCCGAAAGGCATCAGTGAAGTTATTATTCAATCTATGAGAGTGGAGCGTGCAAATGAAGTGGTAAAAGAAACCACTCTTAAAAAACTTCTTGCTCTGCTTTTGTCAAATAAAAAAATTGCAAAAGCAATTCTGGTTTCTAATGGAAGTTTTGATAATGCAGCCATTGCATTTGCAACACAACATAAAATTGAATTGATTGACGGAACAAAACTTAACGAGTTCATTAAAAAAAATTATTCTAAGTAATGATTTTTACAGACCAACTTGGCAGAAAAATTCAACTTGCCAAAACTCCAAAACGTATCATCTCTCTTGTTCCTTCGCAAACAGAATTACTTTATGATTTAGGTTTGAGCGAGGAAGTAATTGGTATTACTAAATTTTGTATTCATCCTGAAGAATGGTTCAGAACTAAAACAAGAGTGGGTGGAACCAAGAAACTTGATTTCAAAAAAATAAAACAACTACAACCCGATTTAATTATTGGAAACAAAGAAGAAAATGAACAATCGCAAATTGAAGAACTTTGCAAAAACTATTCTGTTTGGTTGAGTGATATTACTACGCTCAAAGATGCTTTGAATATGATTGTTGCAATTGGTGCTTTGGTTGGCAAAAATGAAGAAGCGACAAATATCAAAGTGCAGATTGAATTTTTATTTCATCAATTTAACAACCAACAATCAACAATCACAAATAAAAATGTTGCTTATTTCATCTGGCAAAATCCTTTTATGGTGGTAGGAAGAGATACTTTTATTAATGATATGCTTATCCGTTGCGGGTTCATTAATGTATTTGCAACCCCTAAACTATCACGCTACTCTGTAGTAAAAAAAGAACAAATTGCATTGACAAATCCCGATGTTATTCTCCTGTCGACAGAGCCTTTTCCGTTTAAAGACAAACATATTCACGAATTCAAATCTCTTTGTCCAAATGCGAAAATAATTATTGTTGATGGAGAATTATTTTCATGGTACGGTTCACGATTATTGCAGACACCAGTTTATTTTACTAAACTTATTCAATCATTTATGTGAATAAAATTATTAATCATTTTTTTCACTCTCTTATTTCTTATTAGTTTTGTAATCACAAATAATAAATAACAATGAACTTCACGAAACAAACAACCAACCTACTTTTTGCAGTTGTGTTGTTTTTGTTTTCTACTTCTTTTGTACAAGCACAAAAAGTAGGTGTAGTGCTTAGTGGTGGTGCTGCCAGTGGCATCGCTCACATTGGTGTTCTCAAAGCACTGGAAGAAAATAATATTCCGATTGATTATATTACCGGAACTTCTATGGGTGCATTGGTAGGTTCCTTGTATTCTATGGGGTACTCCCCCCTTCAGATTGAAGCATTGGCAAAAACAGAAGAATTCAAAAATATGTCGGAAGGTATTATCGGGCAGAACTATGCTTATTACTTCAAACGGGCTGACGACAATGCTTCCTGGATAACTTTACGTTTATTTGATTCCACTATTCAAACAGCAATTCCGACCAATGTTATTTCACCAATTGTAATGGATTTCGGAATGATGGAACTTACCGGAGGACCTGCTGCTGCATCGGGTTACAATTTCGACAGTCTTTTTATTCCCTTCCGTTGTGTGGCTTCTGATATTGAGAAAAAAGAATCTGTTGTTTTTAGAAATGGTGATTTGGCACAAGCAGTGCGAGCTTCTATGTCGTACCCGTTTTATATTCGTCCAATTTTGATTGATGGAAAATTATTATTCGATGGAGGATTGTACAACAATTTCCCTTCCAATGTAATGTATCAGGATTTTTTTCCTGACTTCATCATCGGCTCCAATGTAAGCTCCAACAACCCTTCTCCGGATGAAGACAATGTACTTTCTCAAATTAAAACTATGTTGCAGAGCAAATCTAATTTTAGTTTGCCCTGCGAAAATGGAGTTATTATTCAGCCCAAAACCGATGTTGGACTTTTTAATTTTAATAATATTCAGCCATTAATTGACAGCGGCTATGCAGCCACCATAAGGGAAATAGGATATATTAAAAATTATGTGCTCAGAAATTCCGAAACAAAACAATTGAGTGATAAACGGAAAGCATTTGCTCGCAGACAACCTGATGTTATTTTCGATAGTATTATAATTGAAGGGTTAAACGACACCGAAGCAGAATATGCGCGCAAAATATTACGTCATAAAAACAAAATTGTAAATCTTGAAAATATTAAAGAAGGATATTTTCGTTTGGCAGCCGATAGCAAAATAAAATACATTTATCCAATTGCAAAATACAATCCTAAGTCAGGTTTTTTCGATTTGTTTTTACGTATCAAAAAAGAAAAACATTTGATTCTCGATTTCGGAGGGGTATTTTCCATTCGCCCAAATAGTGAAGGATACATAGGTATAAAATATAACGAACTTGGAAAATTTGCAACTTCTATTATGGCAAACGGATATTTCGGAAAGCTCTACAACTCTGCTCAAATCAAAGCCCGTTTTGATTTTCCTTTCCGAACTCCCATTTATATTGAACCTAATATCACTTGGAACAAATTTGATTACTACAAAAGTAGCAACCAGTTTTTGAAAGAAGTAAAACCTGAATATTTGCTGCAACGCGAAGTATATGGAAGTCTTAATGCAGGTTTTCCGACAGGCAAAAAAGGTCGTGTAGTTGGCGGTGCGGGAGGAGGACAAATAACCGACAAATACTATCAAACAACTGTATTTACATTAAAAGACACTACCGATAGAAATGATTTCAATTATTATACCACTCAGACTTATTACGAGATAAATTCTCTCAACCGAAAACAATATGCTAATCAGGGTGAATATCTTAATTTTAAAATAAGATATGTAAATGGAGTTGAGCACAATAACCCTGGTTCTACCTCAACCGATACCATTGAAGATTATCACAGTCATCATGAATATTATGTAATGAAACTTACAGCAGAAAAATATTTCAACCGTAGGGGAACCTTAAAAGTAGGACTGTTTGGGGAAGCTCTTTATTCTTCTCAAACGTTGTTTAGAAATTATAATGCATCGGTGCTTTCTGCTCCTGCTTTTCAACCAACAATGGATAGTAAAACACTGTTTCTGGAAAACTATCGTGCGTATGAATATTTTGCAGGGGGATTAAAATTTGTTGTAAACATTCGCAAAAACATTGAAATACGAGCAGAAGCCTACATTTTTCAACCATATCAAGCCTTTGTAAGAACACCAACCAATCAAACAGATTACGGTTTACCTTTTGCTCTTCAGCACTATGTTGGAACAGGAGCTATTGTTTGGAATACACCAATCGGTCCTATGAGTTTAGGGGTTAACTATTACGACCAAGTGGTGAATCCATTCTCGCTCGATTTCCACTTCGGATACATTATTTTCAATAAGCGAGCCCTTGAGTAAGCTTATTCCTTTAATTTTATTCCTACTTTGTTTGCCTCGCACTCGTTACAATACGTTTTATCGTCACATCCTGTGACATTAGTACAAGCAAAGGGACACACGTCATCTTTGTGTTTAGTGTGAACTGCTTCACTGTAACAACTAGGAGGATTTTTTTTGCACGAAACGGAAGTAAACGAAATTACTGCCACCAACAGAATAATAAGATATTTCATTTTAATGTTTTGTTTACTACCGCAAATGTACTAAATTTTATTTAAAAAGCAGATTGCTGCGCACAACCTGTTAAACAAAAATACATTTATTAAAATTGGTGAACATATTGTTTTCAAATTACTTTTATTACATTTGACAAAATATTTATTAACCTTAAACAAAATAAACATGAAAAAAACTTTACTATTTATTTCTCTATTGTTTGTTTCGGCTGTTGGTTTTGCACAGCAAAATTATAACGAAGCAGCACCTGTTGTTCAATCAGTAGCTACTCCTCCTTATTTAGAAGACAGAGCTCTGTGGACTGTTCAGATGGATGTGGATCCTTTATCAGTTTTTACCCGCCTTGCCGGCATTTGCTGGACAGGTACTGAATTCTGGGTGACTAAATGGAACTCTGATTCAATTTGGACATTGAACGCTTCGGGAGCAATTACTGCTGGTCCATTTGTTGTATCAGGTATTACAGCAGCTCGTAGTGTTACCACTGATGGCACGAATCTATTTCTAGCAGCGAACACTACACAAATATTTAAAGTGAATCCAGTAACAAAAACACTTATTAGTACGATTACAACTTCCGTTGCCAATTGTCGTTTTCTAACTTACGACCCCACATTGGATAGCGGTGCTGGTGGTTTTTGGACAGGTACTTTTGCTTCCGACATTACAGCAGTGAACATGACCGGTGGCACTGTATCTACTATACCTGCTGGCACACACGGCTTATCTGGAATGTATGGTGCAGCTTACGACTCCTATTCTTTAGGAGGTCCTTACTTATGGATTAATGACCAAGGAACTGCTGGAACTAGTGCTAACATTGTACAGTTAAACATTGCTTCTGGAATGCCAACTGGGCTTATGCACGATACACAAACCGACCTTGCAGGTGGTGCCAACACAGGTATTGCAGGTGGTTTATATATCACTAACTCTCTTGTTGCAGGACAAAAAACTATTGGAGGTATTAATCAGGGTGTTTCTATATTTGCTTACGAATTGAACGAACCAAGTGGTGTTGAGTACATTTCGCCTAACGAATTTAATTTAACTGTTTATCCAAATCCTTCGTCTGCATCATCTGAAGTAAGTTTTAAACTTAAAACAGAAAATACCGTTCAGCTTGAAGTGATTAATTTATTAGGTAGTTCAGTATATAAAAGCATTTCAGAAAAAATGACAGCCGGAAAACACGCCTTTGCTATTGATGAAAAAAATATGGACAACGGAATTTATTTTGTAAAACTAACAGTGGGTACAAAAACTGTTTCTTCGAAAATTACCGTGACAAAATAAGTTCAGTAGATTAAAACTAAAAAAGTCCAGTTACACAAATTTTGTGACTGGACTTTTTTACTTTTAGGTTTACCAAATAATTTAAACTAAAAATAATTGCTTTTGAATCTAAATTAATAACCATGTTCAAAAAATCTATTGCAGTTGCATTACTCTTCATGCTTTATTGTTCACTGCCTACTGCATATGCACAGCATGTTTCGTGCGGTTTTGAATTTACGAGACATCAAGATGCTGATTATATTCAAAAAGAAAAACAGTTGAATCAGCTTATCTATAACAAAACAATTAATACAACTACAAGCACAAGAGCGAACAGAACTATACTCTACATCCCGACAGTTTTTCACATTATTCACCAAGGCGGGACAGAGAACATTGCTGACTCGGTGGTAGTTGCTTCTATTAATCAACTCAATCTTCGTTTTCAAAATTTAGCTCCTTACACAGATGCCACAGGTCATGCTGTTGATATTCAATTTTGTCTTGCATCCATTGACCCACAAGGGAATCCGACAAATGGTATCACCAGAACCTTTTCAACATTTTCATATCTTAACGCAAGCAATGATGTGGACATGAAAAACCTGAACCGCTGGGATCCTCTTTATTATTACAATATATGGGTAGTGCATTCTATATTTGGTTTTAGCATTTCCGTATCAGGATACTCATCTTTGCCGTCCAATATAGGAACTCCTTCCGATGGAGTGGTGATAGATTTTTATTCGGTGAATAATTATGTACTCGCACACGAATCAGGTCATTATCTAGGCTTATACCACACATGGCAAGATGGTTGTCGCAACGATAATTGTTTGCTTGATGGGGACAATGTTTGCGATACCCCTCCCGATACTACTACTTCCGGTTGTATGGGCAATTCTTGCTCTTCAGAAATGAATGACACATCAGGATTTAATCCGTTTATTGGAGATGTAAATGATTTGCCCAATTATATGGATTACACTTCATGCCCTCTTTCCTTTTCACTAGGACAGGCAGACCGAATGAATTATTCGCTCACTGCAATCAGGAGTTTGCTACTACAATCCAATGGTTGCGGATTTACTGGTGGTCCTGCGCCCGTGGCGCACATTGATTATACCATTTCTCCCTGCAACGATGGTGTGGTACATTTTTCCGATTCACTTTGTACAAATATTACAACTGTTAATTGGGATTTTAACAATGATGGTGTTTACGATTCTTATATTCACAATCCCGTCTATACATTTCCAGCAACAGGCACTTATACTGTAAAACTAATAGTTGCAGGTCCAGGTGGAGTGAATACTGTTTACCAAACAATCTTTGTTCAGAAAGGAAGTACTCCTTTTTATCCTATCATTTTTAATGGTGGGGTTTTTCAAAACATACATGGTCAGTGGGCTTCTTGCGGAAATTTTACAAACAATTTTACAGCACCCGCACATGCACAGTCGTATTTATGGTCAACAGGAGATACTACACAAACTATTTCGTTTACACCAACCACCACCTATACACTCACCTTAACTGTTGTTGATAGCATGGGTTTAACATGGACTAATGCACTGTGCCATCCATTAACAGTACTTGTTCATCCACTTCCTCCAGCTCCCGTTATTTACACCAATGACCCGTTAACAGTGTGCGATGGCGATTTAGTTACTTTTCATTCCACACTCGATACCACTGGTGGTTATACTTACACATGGTATGAAAACGGAGGTGGAGGAACATCCAACCACGATTCTACTTTTACAGCAGTTGGTTATTTTCCTGGAATCCAATACCAGCTCATTGTTGCCGATACCAACTACTGCTACAATTATAGTAACCTGCTGTATGTCTATTCATACAATGCACCTGCTATGCAATCGCTAACCCAGAACGGACTGGTTCTTACTTCGGGCTGGGGCAATGGAAACCAGTGGTACAGGGATGGTGTGGCAATACCGGGTGCTACAGGTATGACTTACACGGTCACTCAAAATGGTTGTTATCAGGATTCATGGTTTTTCAGTTTCGCTCCCAACTGTGTTACTTTTTCCGATTCTATTTGTTTTGTTTCTGTTGGTGTAAATGAAAATAATGAAGAAAATACCATTTCAATTTTTCCTGTTCCAGCAAACGATTATATAAATATAACTTCCTCACTTGCTATGTATGGTTCTGAATATCGCATTACCGACCCAGCAGGAAGATTAGTGCTTTCTGGTAAAATAAAAGCAGAAACCACCAACACCACTATTTCAGAACTCGCAAAAGGAATTTATTTTGTGGAGGTACTTTCGAACGAAAAAAAGAAGAAAGTGTTTAAAATGGTGAAAGAGTAAAAACTCATATTCCTTTTACCTACATTTGTTCAATAAAAATAAATTCATTCTCACTAAAAAAATTAAATCATGAAAAAAATTACATTGGGTATCACAGTAATGTTTATGCTTATAACTGGCATAACAAATTTAAAAGCTCAGGACATCAGGAGTTCGAGCGGAAGTAGCACAGGTAAAATTGAATCGAACGGAACCATCCGTAACAGTTCGGGTAGCAGTGTTGGTAAAATTGATTCGGATGGAACTATCCGTAATAGTTCAGGAAGCAGCATTGGGAAAATTGATTCGGACGGAACTATCCGTAATGGTTCAGGAAGTAGTGTTGGGAAATTAGATTCTGATGGCACAGTTAGAAACTCTTCAGGTAGCAGTATCGGAAAAATTGATTCGGACGGAACCGTTCGTAACAGTTCAGGAAGTAGTATTGGCAGTGCCAGCGGAGTGCCTAAAGCATACGCTGCTGTTGTGTTTTTCTTTTTCCATTTTAATTAAATTGAAAGCCGTTGTTGGTATTTTACCAACAACGGCTTTTTTCTTTTACAAGTGTAATTTTTGTCCACTTCATTTTACCTTTCCCACCATTTTTAATTATCAATAAAACTGTTTTGCCCATTGACGATACTTACCAATTGGACCATCACCCATTGCAAGCGCAGGATTATTCATATACACTTTATTTTCCCATATTTTAAAATCCTGACTAACATCGTGTGCATAACCAGTAAATGCTTTGTTCAATAAAATTTTTATCAGTGCTTTTTTGGGTAAAAGAGCCAATGCAGGATGAATGTTAGACGGTTTGAAATTTTTATTTACACTCATCCCAATTTTCAAATTAATTTTATTTCCATCAATTGGTGTTGGAAAAACATATTGCCTTGTTTTCAATTTCATCTCAGGCAACTCCACCTCCACAAACGAATAACCCAAACCATATACATGTATATCAATTTCTGCCTTGATGCCCTTTGTTCCCTTGCCAATAAACCCTTCGGGCGCGCGATTGAATCCGTAGGAGGCATTCAAATAAGCTCCATCGGCATTCAGTTCTTTTAGTGTTATTATGTTGCTGTATTTATGAACCACCGAAAAATGTCCCACATCCACACTATTTTCGGTGGTTTCCTGAGGATGGCTGCTTAGCAAAAAATCAGTAGTTTTTATTTCCGTCCAGTCTTCATCCTCTGTTTCGGGCACTTCCCATTGTGGTGGTTCTTGCTGTTCATGGTGCCAGTACACTATAAATCCATTTTTTTCGCGTACGGTATAGGTCTTCAAAATGGCTTTTGGAGGCGGTTTGGTTCCATATCCTGTTTTAACACAAGTTCCTTTAGTATCAAAACAAAAATAATGAAACGGACAAACAATTGTTTCTCCTTCGATATGTCCACCGTGTGCCAGGTGCCCGCCAAGGTGTGGACAATACGCATCCGACAAAACTACCTGACCCGATGCAGTACGAAACAAAACAAAGTTTTTGCCCGCAATTTGTTTTTCTATTAATTGTAATGGTTTTAAGTTTTCTGAATTTTCGATTACATACCAAGAGTTAGGATAAGGAAATAACCTGGCTGGTGTTGGCATTTGCTCCATATATTTTTATTTTTGAACGACTAAAATAAAGAAATTTATCATTGAACTAAACAAAAAATCCCTCACCAATTTCTTGATGAGGGATTTCTGAACATTTTCCGTAAAACTATTTCGCTTCTTTTTTAGCGTAACGGGTGCGGAATTTATCCACACGACCTGCTGTATCCACTAATTTAACTTTACCTGTATAAAACGGGTGCGACATGTTTGAAATCTCCAATTTTACAATCGGATATTCTTTACCGTCTTCCCAAACTACGGTTTCTTTTGTTTCTACACACGATTTGGTAATAAATGAATAATCAATACTCAAATCTTTGAATACTACTAAACGATAATTTTCGGGGTGAATTCCTGGTTTCATTTTCTTTATTTTTTATTTTGGACGGCAAATATAGGTATTTCTGTTAAACCTGCAATGTTTTTTTTGCAAATTGCTTTTTGGGGTTACGGATAACGAATAATTACGAATTTACGAATTAGTGAGTGCTACCATTCGTAAATTCGTTTTTCATTCGTTATCTGTACCCCCCTAATTCCTATTGTTTCACCATCTTCCTATACACCACTCCGGTTGCTGAGCTTGCCGAAGTAACCTCCACAAAATAAACCCCTTTTGCATAACCACTCATATCTACTGTTCACTGTTAACTGTTAACTGTTAACTGTTCACAGTTCTTTCCGCCACATCCATTACTTTTATTGTTGTATTTTTTCTTACTTTTGTAAAAATTATTTAATAACTGAGAATATAGTGCCTACAATACTTTTAATAGCAGGATGGAGATTTTTCTTCTATGCAAATGAAGGTAACGAACCGATTCATATTCATGTACAAAAAGCGGAAATGGATGGTAAGTTCTGGTTGAAAGTGGATGAATATGAAATTACAGAAGCCTATACTTACAATTTTTCCCCTGCTGCAAAAAAAGAAATAAGGAAAATTATTTTCGAACATTTTGATTATATTGTAAACGAATGGAACAATTTTTTTAAAAAATAAAATGATGGAAACTACCACCCTTACCAAAATTTCTTCTGTTGAATTTAAAGAAGACCTTATGTTAATGACAATTGATAATAAAACCTACCAATGGAAATTAAAAGATATTTCCGAAAAACTTACTTCTGCTAACGATATAGAAAAAAACACCTTTGTTATTTCCCCTTCTGGCTATGGAATTCATTGGACTTTATTAGATGAGGATTTGTCTGTTAACGGGCTTATGAAATCTCTCCCTTCTTAAAAATAAAAAAACTCCTCACATTGCTGCAAGGAGTTTTTTTGTTTTTAGTGGTAAGTAAAACTTACAGGATTATTTCCAACCTATGCCCCACCGCACATTTCCACGCTTCAGCTTAGTTCGTAAGGGATTCGGTGGAAAAGTACGAAAATGCCTTTGAGTATGTTAAGCAACATATTCAAAGATTAAATTCTCTGCTTCAGAATTTGCAGTAGGAATAGGCAACCCTTCCAATTTTAAACCATCAAGATGAAATTTTATTCCTTCTATAATGTTTTGAACTACTTCTTCGTGAGTACCTCCCATACCCACACAGCCTGCTAAATCAGGGACATAGGCACAATAACCTCCGTCTGCTGCTTTTTCAATTATTATTGCGTATCGTAACATAAATTTTGATTTTATTTTTCTATTTGTGCCTGCTTCAAAATGCTTTTTTCCAAGCCCGGGCTTAAATCATTTGATAACCTATGCACCGGTATAGTTACCAGCCCTTTTTTTGTTGTGTGTTTAAATTGTTTATGGCTTCCACTTTGCCTCACCTCAAACCACCCGTCTTTTTCTATTATTTTTATGATTTCCTTTACCTTCACTATATCATTCTTTTACAGTGCAAAGATAGTTAATTTTATTTTTCCTTTTCTCAGTAATAAAAAACTCCCCGCATTTCTGCAAGGAGTTTTTTGGTTACCAATAACCAATCAAAACGAATTTACTAATTAGTAAGATACGTTTCGTAAATTAGTTTTAATTTGTTTATTGGTAACCTTCATTCGTTATCTGTACCCCCTAATTCTTAATCATCTTCCTATACACCACTCCGGTTGCTGAGCTTGCCAAAGTAACCTCCACAAAATAAACCCCTTTTGCATAACCGCTCATATCTACTGTTCACTGTTAACTGCTCACTGTTAACTGTTCACTGTTCACTGTTCACTGTTCTTCCTAAAACATCGGTTATTTTTATTCTTGTATTTTTTTGTAATTTTGCGTGAAATTAATTAATGCTCTAAAAATGGAAAAAGCAATTAACATCAATCAATTATTATCGCAGGTTGAATTATTAGATAATACCTCAAAGCTCAATTTGGTGGAACGAATTATTGCCCTCATTAAAAAAGAAAATAAAACAAAAAAAAACAGTTCAATTACCGATTTGAATGGTTTGGGTAAAGAAATTTGGAAAGGGGTAGATGTGAACAAATATGTTGAGAACGAAAGACAATGGTAATTGATTCGTTCAAATCAAAAATTATTTTTTTAGATACAGCTCCTCTCATTTATTTTATTGAAGGAAGCTCTCCATATAAAACCGTTTTAAAAAAATTGTTTCAGGCAAACGCAAAAGGTGATTTTTTATTTATCACCTCTTCCATTACCCTGCTCGAAGTTTTAGTTCATCCTATAAAACTTCAACGTATGGATTTAGTGACCCAATACCAGACTATTTTAACTCAAAGTGCAACGCTGGAAATTATGGATGTTACAAAACCTATTGCTATTAAAGCAGCCGAACTAAGAGCAATACATAATTTAAAAACTCCAGATTCCATTCAATTAGCTACTGCTTTCATTGCAGGTGCTCATTTTTTTATTACCAACGACAGAGGGCTTCCTGCAATAAAAAATATTAAGTTGGTAAACCTTTCTGATTTAAAATAAAAAAAACTCCCCGCATTGCTACAAGGAGTTTTTTGGTTACCAATAACCAATCAAAACGAATTTACTAATTAGTAAGATACGTTTCGTAAATTAGTTTTAATTTGTTTATTGGTAACCTTCATTCGTTATCTGTACTCCTAATTCTTCACCATCTTCCTATACACCACTCCGGTTGCTGAGCTTGCCGAAGTAACCTCCACAAAATAAACCCCTTTTGCATAACCGCTCATATCTATTATTTGTTGTCGGTTGTTGGTTGTTAGTTGTCTTACAATATTTCCCAAAACATCTGTTATTTTTATATTATGGGTTGTTGCGGATGGTGAGCCTGCTGAACCAGCCGAAACATCATTAAATGTAATAGTGGTTTGATTAGTGAAGGGGTTGGGTGAGATGGTAACGGTTGATTCTTTTAAAACATTTTGTGAAACACCGACTGTAGCAATTGGATTTAGTACATTCAATGTAAAACCAGGACTTCTGTATATATTTCCTAAATAATCTTTTCCTATTATATGACAATACTCACAACTATCTCCAATAGCAGTATATATTTTCATACAAACATTATACACTGTATCCACAGTATATGTATGAGAAGGATTAGGAATTGTTGATGTTGTACCATCTCCAAAATCCCAATGATATGCAACTGCAGTAGCTGAGGTTGTACTATCTACATTTAATGTAAAAGAGTTTTGAATCGAATCATAAGTTGTTGTATAATATGCAAAACAATCGTTGCTTAGTTTTGCAAGAAGCACGTCCGTCCCTCCTAAAAGTGTAAGAGTAGAAGTGCCAAAAGTTACTGTTGGACTGCCTATATATCCGGCAATATATATATTCCCATAAACATCAGTGATAACAGAATTCGCTACCTCATTACCTATCCCTCCTGTTGCTCCTTTTGCCCATATTATATTGCCCATAAAATCATATTTTACAAAATACAAATCAGAATATGCAGTAGTGCCTGCATTTGTGAGAATTGTTCCGCCAAGATTGATCGTAGGGCTATGAAAACTTCCAGCAACATATACATAACCCGAAGGTGCTATGGTCAATGCTTTTGCCTCGTCATTATCTGCCCCTCCTGCTCTTTGTGCCCATAGGGCATTACCATTTGAATCATATTTAACAACGAATAAATCACTAGTACCCGAAGTTCCTCCTGCATTAGTAAGAGTTATTGATCCAAATGTAATAGTAGGATTGCTAAAAGCTCCTGCCATATAGACATTGCCTAAAGCGTCAGTAGCACCACTATATGCATAATTATCTGTCCCAGCTGCCGTAGTTCTCGCCCAAAGCGAATTACCATTAGAATCATATTTTACAAGCAAGGTCGAATTATAAGAACCATTTAACAAAGTAGTAACGCTAAATGTCATATTACTTGAAAAAAACCCTGTGACATAAATATTACCAAAATTATCCAAGCAAACAGAATATGGAAAGAGAAATCCACAGCTACCATCTCCATTTGCCCAAAGTACATTTCCATTTGAATCATATTTTACAAGAAAAATATTAAAACCACCAGCGGGGGGTGGATTGTATAAAGTAATACCGGCAAACGTAATTGAATCTGACTGAAATGTTCCCACTACAATTGCATTGCCTGCAGCATCTATAGTAACTGAATATCCTGTATCATCATATAACCCTCCGGCACTTTTTGCCCAAAGTAAATTACCATTTGAATCGTATTTTACTATGAATGCATCCCAGTTCGTACTAGTGTTATATAATGTAATAGAACCAAAACTTATTGAATCGCTTTGAAATTCCCCTGCCACATAAACATTGCCGAAAGCATCTGTTGTTACTGAATGTACTAACTCATAATCAGTACCTCCCGCACTCTTAGCCCAAATAACATTACCATTGGGATCGTATTTTACTACAAATATATCACTGTATTGTGTTATACTAAAATTAGTGAGTATAGTAGAACCAAAACTGATAGAAGTGCTATAAAAGTCTCCCGTCACATACGAATTACCAGATAGATCTGTAGTAACAGATGTGACGTAGTCATTATGCGAACCGCCATTGTTATGCGCCCACTGCCAGTTAGGTGCTTGCGAAAAAACATTTAACGTAAATAATACTGCTGTTGTAATTAGTGTAATTTTTTTCATCTTTTATTGTTTTATTATTTTTCTATTAATTATTCCTTTTTCTGTTTTTATTTGCACAAAATAAATTCCCTTTGCAAAACTGCTTACATCTAAATTGGTTTCGGATTTCGTATTGAAACATTGGAGTAAGCATTCGCCAAGAACATTGAATATTTTAACTTCTTTAATTCTTAATTCATAATTCCTAATTCTTAATTCAGAATGGGCTGGGTTGGGGTAGAGTTGGGTTGATGATTGTTGATTGTTTAATTCTTCTATACCTGATGTTCCACCCAGTTTCGCAACAAACATATCTTTGCTTCCTGCATTTATAAGGGTAGTGGTTCCGAAAGTGATGCTTGAACTTTGAAAACAACCTGCAACAATAATATTCCCGTTTACATCAGTGCTGCAACTGTTAGCGTCAGCAACAAATCCTTCGCTTTTCGCCCAAAGTACATTTCCAGTGCTGTCGTATTTTACAATAAACATATTAGCGCTTGTCAATGTATCCATCCCGAAGACGATACTAGAATTAAAACGACCTGTAAGAATAATATTATAACTTGAATCGGTGCTGCAACTGTAAGCATAATCGTCATATGCTCCTCCTGCGCTTTTTGCCCAAAGTACATTTCCTGTGCTGTCATATTTCACAATAAATATATCAGGGCTTCCTACACTTGCATTTGCCAGGGTAATGGTTCCCAAGGTGATGCTGAAACTACTAAAATAACCCGCAACAATGATATTGGCGCCTGCATCCGTGCTGCAACTGTAAGCATAATCGCCATTAATTCCTCCTCCGCTTTTCGCCCAAAGCACATTCCCCGTGCTGTCGTATTTCACAATAAACATATCAGCGTTTCCTGCACTTGCATTTGTCAAGGTAATGGTTCCGAAAGTGATGCTTGAACTACCAAAATAACCAGTAACAACTATATTCCCACCTGCATCAGTGCTACAACTATAAGCCACATCATAACCAGTCCCCCCTGCGCTTTTTGCCCAAAGCACATTGCCGTTGCTGTCGTATTTCACAATAAACATATCCCAAATTCCTGTATTTGTCAAAGTATCAGTCCCGAAACTGATACTTGAACCTCCAAACCAACCAGTAACTAAAATATTACCACTTGCATCGGTGCTGCAACTTAATGCCTCACCACCAGCAGTCCCTCCTGCGTTTTTTGCCCAAACCACATTTCCGTTGCTGTCGTATTTCACTACAAACATCCCTGTATTTGTCAGGGTAGTGATTCCGAAAGTGATACTTGAACTACCAAAATAACCTGAAACAATAATATTCCCGCTTGCATCGGTGTTGCAACAAGTAGCCTTATCATCATAAAGTCCTCCTGCGCATTTCGCCCAAAGCACATTTCCACTCGGGTCGTATTTCACAATATACATATCCTTAAATCCTGCATTTGTTAGGGTAGTTGTCCCGAAAGTGATGCTTGAACTCTCAAAAGCACCTGTGACAATAATATTCCCGCTAGCATCGGTGCTGCAACTGGCACCATAAGAAGAAGCAGCGCCTCCTGCGCTTTTAGCCCATGCCCAGTTTGGTGCCTGCGCAAAACCATATATACTTATAAAAGCAATTAGGATTGTTAGGTAAATTTTTTTCATTTTCCGTTTGTTTTGGTTGTTGAGTTTATCGAAATTTTAATTTGTTTGTAAATATATTTATTTTATTATTACTGAAATAAAAAAACAATCCCGCTTCCTTATCTTCGACAATTTCGGCAAGCTCAATTACCGAAGCTCAGATACCGGAGCAGGATTGTTTTTAAAAAAATTTAAGTATGTTTATTGCAACGCACTCGTTGCTTCACTCCACTCGCCATTGTGGTTGGCATTGTGTCCGCGGAAACGGTAGAAATACCGTGTTCCATGAACCACATCATCGTCCACAAATTTAATTTTCTTTGAAATTTTAAAGTGAACAAACCTCGAAGGGTCAATCACCAATGTAGCTGCATCTGCTCCTGTTGCTTTTTGCCACTCGCAGGTGTCGGCATTGTCAAGCGGTTCGCGCTCAATAATAAAACCTTCTCCATCCACATCGTCTTTGATGCTTTTAATAACACCTTTTGCAGGTGCTGGTTTTGGAGTTGCAGCCGATGGACTGCTAACACCGAACTCGGTTTTTTTGCCCGGATTATTGGCATAAATACCATTTACTAAATCTTCTGTTTGATTGCCCAATGTTTTTGCAGCAGCCAATTCGTTGTGAGCATCCAGGTGCGCCTGTTTCAATACGTTTTCGGCATTGGTGATGGCAGTGCCTTTGTTGCTGAGCAGGGTAATTTTTGCATCCAGAATTCCTTCCGTTACCGGCTGCGTTGTCCAGTCAGCGGAATTGTCGTGAACTCCATTTTTCATTTTTGTCAATCGGTCAACGATTGTTTGTAGATATTTTACCATAGTTTTGTTGTTTTTTGTTAATTATTGATTTATTTAATTGTAATTGAACTGTTTATACTGTTTAGCAAGCCTTCAAATACCACTATTTTTTCAGAAAATAGTGGTATTTTTCAGAAAAATAGTGCTTTTTTTTTCAAAAATAGTGGTCTTCGCCATGCCATATACCACTATTCGACATGCTACATAGTGGTATGTAAGGTGTCCAATACCACTTATCAGCATGTTGTATATCACTATTCGCCATCCTGCAAAGTGGTAAGTAAGGCATTGCATACCACTTATCGCCACCTCGTATAGTACTTTTGAAGATGCCGCATACCACTATTAAAGATGTTGCATAGCGGTTGGCAAGATGTCGGATAGTGGTAGGTGCTATTTCAGAAAGCCCCAAATATCCCTTTTCTGAATTTCGGAAAGAGGACCTGTTCTTCTTCTTTGCGAAGAATACTATTATATATAGAGAAGAAAAAAGATGTTTAAGATAATAAAGCGGGCGGAGGCAGATAAAAACGAAAGAACTTCTTTTAATAAAAGAAGAGATAAAAACGAAAGGAAAAAAAGCATTGCCTCCGAAAAGCTTGTTAATAAAGGGTTTTAGGGCTAATAAAAAATGGGGGGGGGGGTAAAAAGAGCCACCAGTAAGGCTTTCGGGGCTTCCGAACCTTGCGCTGTGTAAGGGTTTGCTATGGTGGTGCTGTTAAGCATTGGGTTTTCTACATAAAAAGCAATTAAACGGATGAACTATTTGTTTGGTTCGACAAAGGAAATAATAATAAATTACATTTCAAAATTATTTTATTTGAAAATATCTTTCTCCGGGTTTTGTCGTGTATCAAAAAAATCGAGCAAAGTAATTTCGTTTTTGTTTAGCTGATAATAAAGAGCATTATGTTTGGTTATTAAAATTCTGCGGATGAATATATTTCTTTCAGAAGCAATTCCAATTTCGGGAAAATGAGAAATTAAATCAATTTTGCTTTCACATTCGATAAGAAAATTTTCTGCAATAGTAAACGACCATTCCGATTGAAGGTATTCAACAATGCTTTTCAAATCTTCGCGGGCATTTTCTGTCCATATTATTTTGTAAGCCATTGCTTAATTTCACGTTTCATTTCGGCATTGGTAATTGTTTTGCCTTTCTCTGCCTGTTTAATGGATGCTGCCAGTCTTTTTTGCTGCTTTTCGGTTAATTCATCCAATATGTCAACAGCATTTTTTTTATTTACATAATAATTCATTGCGCTGAAAAAACTTTCGAGTATATCCTTATTGTCAACTTTATCAATAAGTTTATGAAAGTCGGTTTTAATATTTGTATTCATAGTTTGTATGATTTATTTTTGAGTTACAAATGTAAGTAATTTATTTTTAAAATTTTCCGTTTCTTCTATTGCCTAATGACCAATGACTAATGAACCAATTAACTTATTACATTTGCTGCATGAAAAAAACAATTTTCCGCATCCTTGCAAAAATAAATAAAGCCATTTTGCCCAAATACCATTACCGCGATTTGACCAAACTCAAAAAATGGGAGAAAGCAATTGTGGGGTATAGGTACTGGGTTACAACAAATGCAATTGATAATGAATAATTGACAATTGATAATGTGTTATCACCACTCATCATATTATTTTTCTCCATCTCAATAATTATAGCTTATTTAGCATCCGCAAATATAAAATGAACAATAAAAAATAATAACTAATTTTTACAAAGTACTTCACGTACTCGCTCCCCTCCCCTTTTTCAAGGGGAGGGGTCGGGGGTGAGGTCTCACAAAGCCTATGAAAAATATTTTACTTCTCGCAATCCTGCTATCAGCAACCATCACTTTCGCTCAAAAAGATAAAAGCAAAGACAAAGACAAAGACAAAAAATGGGATGTAGCTAATCCGAAAGGAAGTTTTAAGGAGGTTGATTTTACTACTACTGAAGGCACGTGGATGAACCTTGATGTAAGTTCGGATGGAAAAACAATTGCATTTGATATGCTTGGCGATATTTATACCATGCCTGTTACGGGAGGAGAAGCAAAGGCATTGCGAAGCGGATTTCCGTTTGAGGTTCAGCCTCGGTTTTCGCCTGATGGAAAAAAGATTTGTTTTACTTCGGATGCAGGTGGCGGAAACAACGTGTGGACCATGAATGCAGATGGTACCGATGCAAAACAGGTAACCAAAGAAAGTTTTCGTTTGCTCAACAACCCTGTGTGGACACCCGATGGACAGTACATCATCGCCCGTAAACATTTTACTTCTACGCGCTCATTAGGTGCAGGCGAAATGTGGATATATCATATTTCGGGAGGAGAAGGATTGCAACTGACAGTGAAAAAGAATTCGCAACAAGATGTGGGAGAGCCTTGTGTTTCGCCCGATGGACGGTATGTGTATTACAGCGAAGACATGTATCCGGGTGGCATGTTTTTATACAACAAAGACCCTAACAAACAAATTTATGTGATTAAAAGATACGACCGTCAGACCGGGGAAACAGATGATATTACAGGAGGCGCAGGAGGTGCCGTGCGTCCGCAAATTTCGAAAGATGGAAAACGACTGGCTTTTGTGAAACGAGTGCATGAGGCTTCGGTGCTGTATATCCGCAACATGGAAACCGGGGAAGAATGGCCAGTGTATGATAAGTTGAGCAAAGACCAGCAGGAAGCCTGGGCAATATTCGGGGTTTATACCAATTTCAACTGGCTGGATTATACGCATATTGTTATCTGGGCAAACGGAAAAATAATGAATGTGGATATAGAAAAATCAACTGCTAAGGAAATTCCATTTACTGTAAATGCAAAACACAAAGTGATGGATGCAGTGAAATTCCGACAAGAAGTGGCTCCTGATAAATTTACGGTGAAGGTAATTCGTAACCTAACGGTGAACGGTGATGAAAAAATTCTGATATTTAATTCAGTTGGTTACTTGTGGAAAAAAGATATGCCCGATGGAAAACCAACACGGTTAACCAATTCGAAAGACTTTGAATTCGAACCTTCTTTTTCTCCACGCGAAGATGAAATTATTTACACTACCTGGAACGATGAAAACATGGGAGCGGTAATGAAAATGAGTTTGATTGACAAAACACCTTTTAGGATGACAACCGAAAAAGGAATTTATCGCACACCACATATTTCGCCCGATGGAACCAAGGCGGTGTATGTAAAAGAAGACGGTAACGACCACATGGGATATACCTTTTGTGTAAATCCGGGAATTTATATTATGGAAAATGTTCCGAACCAAACTCCTAAACTATTATCAAAAGAAGGCTCCAATCCTCAGTTTCTGGGCAATGATAAAGTGTTGTTTCAAACCGAAGAAGGAGATAACAAAGTTTACAAAACCATTGACATCAACACCAACGAAATAAAAACCTGCTTTACTTCCAAATACGCTACATCGGTTACTCCCAGCCCCGATGGCAACTGGCTGGCATTTATAGAACTTTTTAAAGCGTATGTGGTTGCTTTTCCAAAAACAGGTAAACCAATTGATATTTCGGGCAATATGGGGGCAATGCCTGTGGCGCAGATTACCAAAGATGCAGGATTGAATTTGGTGTGGAGCAAGGACAGCAAGCGAATTCACTGGACCTACAGCGATGAATATTTTACCGATAACCTGAAAGAACGGTTTGCATTTCTGGAAGGAGCACCCGACAAACTACCTCCATTGGACAGTGTGGGAGTGAAGATTGGTTTGGAATTGCCAATGGATAAACCAAAGGGATATGTGGTTTTTAAAGGAGCCAGAATTATTTCGATGAAAGGAGATGAAGTGATTGAAAACGGAACAATTGTTATCAACGATAATAAAATAGAGGCAATTGGTAAGGCAGAGGAAGTGAAAATTCCTGCTGATGCCAAAGTAATTGACTGTGCTGGAAAAACCATCATGCCCGGAATGGTGGATGTTCACTCACATTTAGGCACCTGGCGATTAGGTCCGAGTCCGCAAAAGCAATGGAGTTATTATGCCAACCTTGCATTTGGAGTAACTACCACCCACGACCCTTCATCGGTTTCGGAAATGGTTTTTTCTCAATCGGAGATGGTGAAAGCAGGCTATATGGTGGGTCCGAGAATTTATTCAACAGGCACCATTCTATACGGTGCCGAAGGCGATTTTAAAGCAGTCATCAATAGTTACGAAGATGCAAAATCTGCATTGGCACGTACCAAGGCATTTGGAGCTTTCTCAGTGAAGAGCTACAACCAGCCTCGCAGAGAGCAACGCCAGCAGGTAATTGCGGCTGCAAGGGAATTGCAGATTAATGTGGTGCCCGAAGGGGGCTCTACTTTTTTTGATAACATGAGCGAAATACTTGACGGACACACAGGCATAGAACACAACATTCCAATTGCTGATTTGAGTAATGATGTAATTAAACTATGGAGCGGCAGCAAAACGGGATACACTCCTACTTTAATTGTTAGTTATGGAGCCATTAACGGAGAAAATTACTGGTACCAAAATACAAATGTGTGGGAAAATAAACAACTACTTAACTTCTTCCCTCGCGCTATCATTGATTCTCGTTCCCGCGAAAGGATGATGATTCCTGACAGTGAGTACGACTGGGGTTGGATGCAGGTTTCGCGCTCGTGCAAAAAACTAACGGATGCAGGTGTAAAAGTGAACATGGGTTCTCACGGGCAAATACAAGGCATTGGAGCACATTGGGAATTATGGATGCTGCAAATGGGTGGACTTACTCCTCTTCAGGCTATCCGTTGTGCTACCCTAAACGGTGCTGATTACATTGGCATGGGCGACCAGATTGGTTCTCTTGAAAAAGGTAAACTTGCTGATTTGATTGTGATGGATAAAAATCCGTTGGAAAATATTCGTAACACCGAAAGCATTAAATATGTGATGGTAAACGGACGTTTGTATGATGCCGAAACAATGAACCAGATAGGCAACTATGATGTAAAACGAAGTAAGTTTTATTGGGAAACATCAAAGGGAACAGGTAATTTTCCTTGGCACGAACAAACAGAGGATTAAAATTATTTTTGTTTTGCAACTAACGGGGATACTCCACCCGAACGTGGTACACATTCATTAATTTTTTCTTGAAAATCTTTTTGAGTGTGTTGATTTCTTTAAAAGTAATATCAGCATTGACATATTGGTTTTGTTCTATTTGAGTAGTAATTATTCGTTCCACAAGAGTATCAATACTCTCCACATCGTATTTTTTTAAACTTCGCGAAGCGGCTTCTACCGAGTCTGCCATCATCAGAACAGCAGTTTCTTTGGAGAAAGGAATAGGACCAGGGTAGTGGAATTTAGATTCATCTATGGTTTGGTCTGGGAATTCGTTTTTAAACGAACGGTAAAAATAAGTGGTTAGGCTTGTGCCATGATGCGTGCGGATGAAATCAATAATTTGCTCTGGTAGTTTATTTTTTTTGGCTATTTCTATTCCTTTAATTACATGGCTGATGATGATGGTTGCAGATTCGTCAAAACTTAATTCATCGTGGGGATTGATTCCGTTCATCTGGTTTTCGATGAAATACATAGGCATTTCCATTTTCCCTATATCATGAAAAAGCGCACCGGTGCGGACTAACAATGCGTTTCCTCCGATAGTGTATATGGCTTCTTCGGCTAAGTTGGCTACCATGAGTGAATGTTGGAACGTGCCTGGAGCTCGGGAAGCGAGCTCACGAAGGAGTTTTCCGTTGGTATCAGATAACTCCAAAAGAGAAACATCTGAAGTGAGTCCGAATATTTTTTCGAAAATGAAAATGAGTGGGTAGGAAAATAAAGTAAGCGTTGCACTAACTCCAAACCAAGCGAAATCGAACCAGATAATGGCATCGCTGCCACCCTCCTGAATAATGGTGATGCCGATGAATGAAGTGCAATAGGTTAAAAATATTACTGCAGACGAAATAAATATCTGCGAACGGTTACGCATATTTACAATGCTAAAGATGGCTACCATGCCACCCAACATTTGAATAAATACAAATACAAACCTATCGGGTGCCATAAAGGATATGATGAGTACGGTAACCAGGTGGACAAAGAGAGCGACCCGAGTATCGAAAAAGGAACGGATGATGATGGGCAGGATGCAGAACGGGAGAATAAAAATATTGAAGGCAACAGAATTGGCTGCAAGTTTGGTCATTAATACCTGAAGTATGATGAGGATGAGGATAAATGTAATTTTTGCATTATCCACAAAAATTTCTTTTCGAAAGAAAGCTAGAAACGCGATTAATACCGCGAGGCAAATGGAGACAATGATTAATTGGCCTAACAATATAAAGAGATAACTGCCTGCTCCTACCGATTGTCCATCGTATTCTGCTTTTAACGATTCAAGTATCTGATATTTTGGAGCATCCACAATTTCTCCTTTCGACACAATGGCTTGGTCTTTCAAGATGATATCGCGAGAGGGGGCAATGTCGTCAATAGCTTGTTTTAGTATTTTGTCGGATGTTTCTTTGTCATAAAAAATGCTATGTGCTATTGCATTTTCGAGTAACGAAGAAACAAATCGGGTGTCTGCGTTTCTCGCGTTGAGTGCAAGCTGGTTTTGTTCGTAAGCATAAGCGGAGTTAATGGTAAAGTAATAACTGAGGTCGTGCTCTTCTGCCACATTGTTATTCAGCACATCAATTGAGAAATCGGGCGTTTGGTTTTCGATAACATCAGCTGTTTCTATGATTCCTTTTTTATATATGGAATCGAAAATACTATTGGCTAAGGCAAATGTTTTTTCTTTGAGTGCTTTTGGTTTTTTCTTATCCCATTTGGCTTCAAATTCCTTTTTTAATTCCTCCTTTTTGGTGGCTACAATCGTATTATCGAACCTGAAATAAGGCTTTGCTGATTTTAATGCTTCTGCTTTTTCGTTGGCAAGTTCTTCTTTGGTTTTGTTGATTGCAAAATCGAATGGTGCAATTAAATCGTCATGATACCAAGGTTTTCCTTTAAGGTTTTGGAACTCGTACTTGAATTTGCCCTGTTTTGGAAAGATTAAAACAATAGCCGAAATAGCCAATACAAATAATAATGCTTTGTAAACTTCGGGGTGACTATGATGAATGAAAGAGATAAATTTTTTCAAGAGGCTACAAAATAATTTATGCGAAGTTATAAATAAATAAAATTAATAAATCCGAATACTCACTCATTTGTACACAAGTTTATTCACAATATATTTAAACGTGTTCAATCTAAACCTATCTTTGCGAGAAATTTTGAAAAAGGTATGAAAATAAAATTTTGTGGAGCAGCGCGCACGGTTACAGGAAGCAAACATTTGATGATGCCTGATGATGGAAAAATGATTTTATTGGATTGTGGTTTTTTCCAAGGTAGGGGAGCTGAAACAGACAGTATGAACCGTGAGTTTGTTTTCGAGCCTGCCAAAATGGATTATCTTATTCTTTCTCATGCTCACATTGACCATTCGGGAAATATTCCTAATCTCGTAAAGCAAGGCTTTCGGGGACCTATTATATGCACTCCTGCCACAGCAGATTTATGTAAAATTATGCTTTTGGATAGTGCACATATTCAGGAAAGTGATGTTCGTTTTATCAATAAAAGAAGAATGAAACAACATCTTGAACCATTGAAACCGATTTATTCGGTAAAAGATGCGGAAGCATGTTTATCCTTGTTTGTAAGTGTTCCTTATAATACGTCTTACAATGTGTATGAAAATTTAAAAGTAACATTTACTGATTCGGGACATATATTAGGAGCAGCAGGAGTTAATCTTGAGTTGACTGAAAACGGAGAAACGAAGAAAATTTTCTTTTCGGGTGATATTGGCAGATACAATGATGCCATATTAAAGGACCCTCAACCTTTTCCTCAGGCAGATTATATTATTACAGAATCAACTTATGGCGACAGATTACATGGTGATACAGCTTACAGCGAACAAAAATTATTTGATGTTGTTTTTAATACATGTATCACCAAAAAGGGAAAACTTATTATTCCTGCTTTTAGTCTTGGGCGAACACAGGAATTAGTTTATGCATTAGATCAAATGGAACATAAAAAAATGTTGCCACGTATTAATGTATATGTAGATAGTCCTCTATCTGTCAATGCAACGGCCATAATGCGAAAACACCCAGAGTGTTTTAATGAAGATATTATTGAATACATGAAAACAGATTCCAATCCATTTGGTTTTGATAATTTGATCTATGTTCAAGATGTTATAGAATCAAAACAATTAAATGATTTGCCGGAACCATGTATTATTATCTCAGCTTCGGGCATGGCAGATGCAGGACGAATAAAACATCACATAGCCAATAATGTTTCAAATCCGAATAATACAATACTTATGGTTGGATATGCAGAGCCTAATTCGTTAGGCGGAAAACTAAGAGCAGGAAATAAAGTGGTAAAGATTTTCGGGGTTGAACATGAGATAAAAGCAGAAGTAATCATTATTGATTCTTACAGTGCACATGGGGACTATAAAGAAATGATTAATTATCTTGGTTGTCAGGATGCGAAAAAAGTGAAACAGGTTTTCCTTGTTCATGGTGAATATGAGGTTCAGTTGAATTACAAGGAAAAACTCTTGGATGCTGGATTTAGGAATATTACAATTCCTGCACAAAACGATGTTATAGAGATAAAATGACGGGACTTTTTGATCAAATCAAATATCTTATTGCAAAGGAAATTAAGCTGGAAATGCGCAACAAATACGCACTAAGCGGAATTCTTTTGTATGTTGTTTCCACTATTTTTGTAAGCTATTTGTCTTTCAAAAGTATTGTTACTCCATCTGTATGGAATGCTTTGTTCTGGATAATATTGCTCTTTGCATCCATCAATGCAGTTGCGAAAAGCTTTATGAATGAAACGAAAGGAAAATTACTTTATCTCTATACATTGGCAAGTCCGCAGGCAGTAATACTTTCAAAAATAATTTACAATTCACTTTTGCTTACTGTGTTGTCTGCTCTATGCTTGTTGGTTTACAGCATATTTGTAGGCAATCTTATTCAGGATTATCCTTTGTTTCTTTTAACACTTTTGCTTGGCAGTTTCGGCTTCTCCTCCTTATTAACAATGGTTTCAGCAATTGCTTCCAAATCAAATAACAATTTTACTTTAATGGCAATTTTAAGTTTCCCGATTATGATGCCTTTATTGATGGTTTTGATTAAACTTTCCAAAAATGCGATTGATGGATTAGAGCATTGGGATCTAAACTATTTACTGGTTTTAGTGTTTATTAATGTGATTATTATCGCTTTATCTTTTGTATTATTTCGCTACCTTTGGCGCGAATAAAAAAAGAAATATTCAACTTTTAAATGAAAAAAAATTGGTGGAAAGTAGTAGCGGTAGTTTTTGTACTTTATACAATTATTGCAGGCTTTCTTTTTAACGTTCCTGCCCAACCCATCCTTCACGAAACCATTCGCAATCTGTATTTTCATGTGCCTATGTGGTTTTCCATGATGACTATACTCTTTGTTTCACTATGGCATAGCATTAAATACCTTAATAAATCAAACATTGAAAGTGACATTGTTGCTTCTCAGGCTGCTCACACCGGAATGTTAGTTGGCTTTTTAGGACTCATCACTGGTTCCATTTGGGCACGATATACTTGGGGTGCATGGTGGGTTGCTGATACAAAATTGAATGGTGCTGCCATCACTATGCTTATTTATCTTGCTTATTTTGTGCTTAGAGGTTCTATTGATGAAGAACAAAAACGTGCTCGCATATCGGCTGTGTATAACATCTTTGCTTATGTAATGCTAGTTGTTTTCCTGATGATATTGCCAAGAATGAATGATTCACTTCATCCAGGTAATGGTGGCAATCCTGGTTTTAATAAATACGACTTAGACAGTACCATGCGGATGGTATTTTATCCTGCCGTAATTGGCTGGATATTACTTACCGTTTGGATATTTACATTAAGAGTTCGATTAGAAAAAGTAAGACGCAAATTAATATATAATGATTAGAACAATAAAAAAAACAGCTTCACTTCTGGTGTTGCTTATTATTTCCGGGAGTGTTTATGCACAAGACAATCAAGCAGTGGAAATGGCAACAGGCTTATATCAATCAGGAAAAATATATGTGGTAGTTACTGTTGTTTCCATAATATTTATTGGCATTGTAACTTACCTGATAATGTTGGACAGAAAGATTAGTAAATTAGAGAAGGAAATAAAAAAATGAAAAAGATTCACGTCATCGGAATTGTTATTATTGCTGTTGCAATAGGTGCAATATTTACTACGTTAAATAATACTAGTACTTACGCAAGTTTTACAGAAGCAGCCAACGAACCAGGAAGTGAGTTTCATGTGGTTGGCAAAAGGGATAAAGAAAAGGAAATGGTTTATGAACCTAAAGTGGATGCAAATCTTTTTTCTTTTTACATGACCGATAATAAAGGAAAAGAATGTAAAGTAATACTTCACAAAAATAAACCTCAGGATTTTGAACATTCAGAACAAATCGTTTTAATTGGCAAAATGAAAGGAGAAGAATTTCATGCCTCAGACATCTTAATGAAATGTCCATCCAAATATAACGATGGAAAACCGCAAGCAAGTAATTAGTTCATTAGTCATTGGTTCATTAGTAAATTCTTAACAATTTGTAATTAGTAATATGGAGTACATCAATGAACATTTATGGATTGGACAGGTTGGTAATGTATTCGTTATTCTTTCCTTTGTTTTTGCTTTATTAGCAGGTGTTAGTTATTTTTTCGCTGCGCGTGATAATGAAAAAGCTCCTTCGTGGAAACGCATTGCTCGCATTTCTTTTCGCATTCATGGATTATCAGTTATTGGAATTGTAGGCTCACTCTTCGTGATGCTTTACAGCCATTATTTTGAATACGAATATGTGTGGCACCACAGCAATAAAGAAATGCCGATGCGGTATATTCTTTCGTGTTTCTGGGAAGGGCAGGAAGGCAGCTTTTTACTTTGGACCTTTTGGCATGTGGTAATTGGTTTGATATTACAAAAAACTTCTAAGTCTTTTGAAGCACCTGTAATGGCTACCATATCATTGGTTCAGGCATTTCTTACATCCATGTTGCTTGGTATTTTTGTGTTTGAACATAGAATAGGTAGTAATCCTTTTACCGTTCTTTTACGTAATCATCCTGACTTCGCAAACATTCCTTTGTTTCAAAACCCACATTATCTCGATAAATTGGATGGAAGAGGTTTGAATCCCTTACTTCAAAACTATTGGATGACCATCCATCCTCCAACATTGTTTTTAGGTTTTGCATTAACGGTTGTCCCCTTTGCTTATGCTATTGCAGGGCTTTGGCAAAAACGTTTTAACGAATGGATAAAACCTGCATTACCATGGGCGTTTATTGGTGTTGCTGTTTTAGGTGTAGGTATTTTAATGGGTGGTGCATGGGCTTATGAAGCATTGAGCTTTGGGGGTTTTTGGGCTTGGGACCCGGTAGAAAATGCATCTCTCGTCCCCTGGTTAACCTTAGTAGGAACAGCGCATTTATTACTAATAAATAGAAACCATGGGCAATCTTTATTGGCGGCTTTCTTTTTAGCCATATTAACTTTTGTACTTATCCTCTACTCTACATTCCTAACCCGTAGTGGTATATTAGGAGATTCGTCTGTTCATGCGTTTACTGATTTAGGAATGTCAGGGCAACTATTAATTTATTTGTTTTTCTTTTTATTGCTTGGAGTTTATCTACTAATAATAAACTGGAAACACTTTCCAAAGCAAGCACAGGAAGAAGGAATCTGGAGTAGAGAATTCTGGATGTTTGTAGGTGCAATTGTTTTACTGGTTTCTTCTTTTCAAATTATGTTTTATACTTCCATGCCGGTGTGGAATAAATTGTTTGACTTACACAAAGCACCTGCTAAAGATGTAATCGGGTTTTACAATTCATGGCAATTGCCTTTTGCTTTTATTGTAACTTTATTAATTGGTGTTGGACAGTACTTCCGATACAAAAGCACGGATATAAAAGTTTTCTTAAAGAAAATGGCTGCCTCCTTTATATTTTCGTTGGGGTTAACTTTTTTAGTTATTTATTCCATCAACTTCGACAAACCGTATTTTTCTATTCTTCTTTTTTCATCCATATTTGCAGCAGTTGCCAATGCCAACTATATGTTCTTGATTTTAAAAGGAAAAATAAGAAAGGCAGGAGCATCGGTTGCGCATATCGGTTTTGCACTGGTTATGCTTGGTGTTTTAATTTCCACTTCTAAAAAAGATATTATTTCGCAAAACACATCAGGAAAAGACATTCAGAGTTTAGGAGAAAAATTTTCTAACAATGATAATATTCTTTTAACTCAAGGCGATACCTTGCCAATGGGAAAATACCTCGTAACCTATATTGGAAAAAGAACCGTTGGCATCAATGTTTATTTTGATGTCGATTATTTTTCCAAAGATGCGATCGGCAAACTTAAAAAAGAGTTCACCCTATCACCATTGGTGCAAACCAATCCAAGGATGGGCAATGTGGCAGAACCTGATACCCGCCATTTCGCCTCCTTTGATGTTTACACCCATGTAACCTTTGCAGATTTGGAATCATTGAAGGATAAAAAAGATGAATCAGGTGATGAATATGCAACTGCAAAAAATCATACTTTAAAAAAAGGAGATACCATTTTTTCATCCAATGCAATTATTGTTTTTGATTCTCTCTCCGCTAGAATTGATAAATCCAAATATAAAATTGAAGAAAAGGATATTGCTGTTCAGGCTTATTTCAGGGTGCTGGATATTAAAAAAACATATATCGCTTCGCCACTTTATGTAATTCATAATAATTTAATTCAGCCTGTGCCTTATAAAGTGGATGAATTAGGATTACAATTTATGTTCTGGAAAATCGATCCATCGAATGGGAAAATTGAAATATCTTTGCAAGAAAAGAAATCGAATACAAAAGATTTTATTGTGATGCAGGCTATCGTTTTTCCTTACATAAATATTTTGTGGTTGGGCGCAATCATCATGGCAATAGGAACTATTCTTGCTATTATTGAAAGAATAAGAAAATAATTTTTTATTATGGAAAATAAAAAATATAAAATAGTTTTGATAGGTGCCGGCAACGTTGCCACACAATTAGGGTTAGCACTGATAAAAGCAAAACATAAAATTCTTCAAGTGGTTAGTCTGCACCCTTCTTCAGCCGAAGAACTCGCAACTAAATTAAAATGTAAATTTACTACTTACCCCGAAAAAATTAATCTTTCAGCCGACATTTATATTATTGCAGTTAATGATAAAGCCATTGAGAAAGTGGTGAGGAATTTAAAATTAGAAAATCAAATAATTGTGCATACCTCTGGAACGACTAATATTAAAGCATTACAAAACACATCAGATAATTTTGGAGTGTTTTATCCTTTGCAAACATTTTCGAAAGAAAGAGAAATTGATTTCAGTACTATTCCCATTTTGTTAGAAACAAGTAATCAAAAAACATACGAGGTACTTAAGTCAATTGCAAAAAGCATAACTAATGGGGAAGTAATTGTAGCTGATTCGAAAGAGCGAATGAAGATTCATCTTGCAGCCGTGTTTGCAAATAATTTCACCAACCACCTATACGGTATTGCAAGAAATATTATATCAAAAGATAATTTTGATTTTGATATGTTTGGACCTTTGATTGAGGAAACAATTAGGAAAATAGAAAACGATTCGCCAGAGGATATGCAAACAGGACCTGCTGTGCGGGGAGATAAAAAAACAATGAATGCTCATTTGAAATTGCTCTCGAAAAACAAAGATTACCAAACCATTTACAAACTGTTAAGTAAAAGTATAATTAAATCATCGAAAAAGAATAAGTAGTAAATTCGCAACAATTAGTTATTCTATGTTTTCTTTTCTGAAACTCATTCGTATTCAAAACTTACTTATTATTGCTTTTACGCAATATGTTGTAAGGTATTGCCTTATTGCCCCATTATTAAAAGTACAAAGCAACTATTATACGTTACAATTAAGCAATTTCAATTTTTTCTTATTGGTTCTTTCCACTGTAATGATTGCAGCGGGTGGTTATGTTATCAACGATTATTTTGATGTAAAGATTGATAAAGTAAACAAACCCGACCGAATGGTGATTGATAAAGGGGTGAAAAGACGTGTGGCAATGGGGGCTCATACGGTGATTTCTATTTTGGCAGTTATTATCGGACTATATGTTTCGTGGGCTATTGGGCATTGGAAATTAGTTTTCATACATTTTATTTGTGCCACAGGATTGTGGTTTTATTCCACTACTTTCAAACGACAGTTTATAATTGGAAATATCGTTATCGCTTCTTTTACTGCCATCGTTCCTTTGGTGGTAGGTATTTTTGAGCTACTGCCTTGTTACAAAACGTATCTCCCAATAGATAATTTATTAAGTTTTGCGCTTATCTGGAAATGGGTTTTTGGTGTTTCCTTTTTTGCTTTTATTACCACCCTGCTTCGCGAAATACTCAAGGATATTGAAGATTATGAAGGGGATAAAGAATTTGGTTGCCAAACCATGCCTATTGTAATTGGCATTAAGTCAACAAAAGTGGTGGCAGTTGTTCTTGCATTTTCTACTATGTGTTGTTTGGGTTATTTGCAAATGTTGCAGTATGAACTAAAAGACTGGATAGGCATTTATTATTTTACTATTGCCTTACAAATGCCTTTTGCTTTTCTTATTTTTAAAATAGTTACGGCATCAGCAAAAAAAGATTTTCGGTTTGCAGGCAATACTGCTAAGTTTATTATGCTGATGGGAGTGTGTTACTTAATTGTTTTTAATTATTTTCTTTATTAAAATCAACGAATAACGAATTTTCACGAATAACGAATAATTTATATTTCATAATTTCAAAAGTGCATTTCGAAGAACTAAAAAAATATCATTTCATCCTTGCTTCTAAATCTCCAAGAAGACAATTTTTATTGAAAGACCTGGGGTTAGATTTTGAAGTGGTGACACGTGATGTAGATGAATCGTTTCCTGAACATTTAAAAGCCGAACAAATTCCTCTTTATCTATGCGAAAAAAAAGCAAGAGCTTTTGATGAAGAATTAAATGATAACACCATTGTCATCACTGCGGATACCATTGTGTGGATAGACGACCACGTGTTGAACAAACCCGAAAATTATGAAGATGCGGTGAGAATGCTTACGCTATTATCCGGCAGAATGCACAAAGTGTTTACGGGAGTTTGTTTGAAATCGAACGAAAAAATGATTTTGTTTTATGTGGTTACCAATGTTTATTTCAAAAAAATTACCCCCGAAGAAATTGATTATTACATCCGCAATTTTCATCCGTTTGATAAAGCCGGTGCTTATGGTGCGCAGGAGTGGATTGGCTACATTGCTGTCGAAAAAATTGAAGGCTCTTACTTTAATGTAATGGGTTTGCCACTCAAGGAACTGTATGAGGAGTTGTTGAAGTTTTAACCCCCTTATTTCCTCGCCCGGCCAACAATTTCTTATAAAAATAATTTGGAAAGACAACTCACCACTTCGTATCAACCTGCCTTCCCGCTTTCCGCTACAATCTTTTTTCCTCCCCCGCCCTGCCGTCACACTGAGCCTGTCGAAGTGCAACACACAAAAAAGGATTTCCACTACAATCGGGTTTAGTTTGAAAGCATATCTCTTCGGGCAAATTTTTAAGTATTACCTAAAAAAAATTTACCAAAACCTACTTTGTAATAAATAATTCATTACTATTGCCGATGAATTTAGGATGAGGGGGGGACGAACCAACTAAAACACTCTTTTAAATGCTGATTACATTAAGCCATAGAACACGCTTTCACGCTTTCACGCTTTCACGCTTTCACGCTTTCACGCTTTCACGCTTTCACGCTTTCACATAAATATACAACAAAGTTAAGTACACTACTTACCTTTCTTTTTTCAAATAAATTTTACTTACTAACAAAGTTTTCCTCTGCGATAAAATCGTTGGGGATTTTTATTTTTTATCAATAAATTAATTATTAAAACAAAAATTATGAAATTCATTTTCTCATTTATTATTGCAATTCTTTTTGCAACAAATTTTTCTTTTTCTCAAAGTAATGTTTGGCAAAAAAACGACCGTCAAAATATAATGGATGAATGAACAGCACTACTCTCTAAATACGACCTTCCGAAAGACAAAAAAGAACAAATAGGGCAATGCTATATGAAATACATCACCGAAACATACAAACCAAACGACTATAAAAATTTTATTGATTACGAATTAAAAACAATTCAGAAAACAGCAATTGACAAATGTGCCAAAGACTATGGAGTAGAAACAGGCGAAACCAAACAAGACAAACCAAAATCCGAAAGCAACCCCATTGTTGGAAACTGGAAAACCGAGGAATACGACTTAACTATAATGGATAACGGTGATTTAAAAATAGAATACCCTGACGGAAAACTTTTGAAAGGCAGATGGAAATTAGATGGCAACGTATTTACAACCACCATCACCACCGGAAAAGATAAAGACATTATATATAAAGTACTAACCACTTCGGGTGATACTTTTATTTATCAAACCCTTGACAAGAAAAAGAAAACCTATAAAGGAGAAAGAATAAAAAAATAATCATCAATTAATAATAAACCAAAAACAAAATGAAAAAATTAAAATATATAGTATTTATTTGCTTAGTAGCTACTGCAATTTCTTCTTGCGAGGATGGAGATAAAGGTATTTCAACTATAAAAATAATAAAAGGTAGTGCGAGTAGTTTTTATACTAACGACCCCGCTTTAGCAGGTGGTAATTATGGTGTCGAATATACCACAAGGGCTGGTACTTATAATTACAGCTATGTCTGGGGGGCGTATACTTATTCTGGATACTATACTATTGAACAAGAAAAGGGAGAAACCTGGAATGGTTTAACAAATGGAATTTTAATAAAAGCATCCGATGGAAAAAAACGTCATTATGTTTTTGAGTGTGATGCCGCAGTTGGCTCAGAATTATCTTGGTCTCATAGCCCAATATCATCTCATAAGGATATTTATATTGATAAAACATTCTATTTTAATGGTGGCAAATTAATAATAAAAGGCAAAGGCGTTTACGACCCCAATCACTTACTACAAGACACTTCAAGTAGAATATTTACTAATAAATAATTACTAACACAGCTTAAAAATTCTCCATGACAAAAAAAATATTCTTACTTGCACTTGTTACTTTTGCTATAAGTTCCTGTTCAACCTACAATGGTTTCAATAAAAGAAAGTATTATGATTTTTCTAAAATTAATTCTGATTTGAATATTAACAACACCGTATCTGAAACCAAGGTTGATAATATTACTGCGTTAATTAAAAGTGAAATTGAATCGAACAAAACAACTACAGCAACAATCATAGTAGATAACATAATTAGTAATTCCAATTCTTCAACTTTAAAAAACAATCTCAACCCTTCAAAAGTTGAAAGTAAAAAAGTTGAAAAAATAAAATCATTCATAAAACACCAAAATTCAAGACAAAATTTTGTTCAACAAATTAAATCTAAAAAAACAATTGTTCAAAAGTCAGAACACCGTAAAGGAAGATTGTGGTGGATTTGGGCGATAGGTGTTTTTTTAAGCCTATTGATTGCTTTATTAATTAGTGCATATGGCGGTTTTATTTTTGCAACTGCATGTACTGTTTTTACAATCATATTTCTTATCAAATTCATTAAGTCAAAGCCAGTAAAAGAAGTGCAGGTAACAAAGCCTGACACCCAAAACAATAATTCTAATAAATAACTAAAAGCCGATATGAAAAACTTCACAAAACTTACAACTACATTTTTATTTGCTTTACTATTTAGTGTCACCAATTTATTTTCTCAAACCACACAAGAAGAATATAACTATATCACAAAAGGTTACAAAGTTCAAATCGAAAGTGGATTGGATATGAAAAAGGGTTATTCCTTTGTTGACCTAGGTAACTGGAATACTAAATCTGGAACAGAAAATAGAGAAATTGAATTTAAAGGATTAATGCGAATAGGTCAAGCAAAACCATGTGCAATTATGATGATATATAGAAGAACGGATATACCTACAGGAGTTGTGGAGTATGTATGTATTCCGAGTAAAGATGCTCCGGAAAACATTTGGAAACAAACTAATGATTTTGTGTTTTCATATTTCAATAATAATAACTCAATGCAACAGGCTGTTATTTGGGCATTAATCAAGTTTGGTTCACAGGAAACTTCAAAATAAAAAACAAACAATCAATACAAAAACAAACAACTAAAACCAAAAACAAAAAACAAAATGAAAAAACAATTACAAAAAATCGGCATCGTAGTACTCATGAGTATCTCTGCCTTAGTATTTAATGGATGTAAAGGAAAAGACGGGGCAACTGGTCCTGCCGGAACGGACGGAAACGCCAATGTTCATTCTTTAATATTTACAACAACATCTGCAAGTTGGGCATATACTGCACCAACTTATTATGTAAACCTTGTTGACCCACAAGTTACAAGCGACATTTTGGGGACTGGAGCAGTATTAGTTTATGTAACCGGAGGAGGAGGTAGCAATACCCAATTACCATATACCTATTTTCCATCAACTGCATATTCTGAAACTATGGCAGCAGTAATTGCATTAAATCAGGTACAAATACAAGTTACTGATTCGGACTTAGCTGCACCAAACAATCCAGGCGCACTATCATTTAAAGTGGTAACAATGTCGTCCAGAATGATGTTAACCAATCCACACGTTAATTTCCAAGATTACGAATCAGTTAAACAAGCATTTCACTTAAAAGACTAAACCAAACACCGTCACCCCCCTCCCCCTCTCCTTCGGAGAGGGGATAAAGGGGTGAGGTCTTACAATCAAAATGCTAAAAACCAACCACATATCAACCATCCCTGCCTCTTTGCCAAAAGCAATTACCAGCATTACTACCCCTTTTCTTCATCTTTTAACCAAAATCCCCCTTTTTACCACCAAAAACCCAATTCTCGGCACCCGAATCCTTAACCGGAAGACCCGAATCCTTAACCGGAAGACCCGAATCCTTAACCGGAAGACCAGAATCCTAAATCTGAAGACCAGAATCCTTAATCAGGAGACCCGAATCCTTAATCAGGAGACCCGAATCCATAATCTATCAACCATAATCTATAAACAATATTCGCCTTTTTCACTAAATCACCAATTCACTTAAATCAACAAATCACTAATTCAAAAAACTATGGAACCAAATTTCTCATGCACACAGGAAGTAGAAATCCTAATCGCAAAAACAGTATGGACATCATGCCTCGCTTACCAGGCACGTTTCGTCACTTTTTCACCACGATACACCCTTGTCTATATCAACGGCAAAATCACCCTTGTCGACACAGTCGAAGCCATCCCTAACGAACAGCAACTTCAAAACACCGTAACCACAGCCCATATCAACCTCCAGGCTAACAACACCATCGGTTGCGAAAAATGGCAATTACTCAAAAGGTATATCATCAAAGCATACCGCGAAGACCTCCAACAAACAAACCTAAATGCCGCTGGAATGGCTAACTACCAGCGTGCTTATGACGAAAACTGGCAATCCTCCAAATCCCTCATGTTAAATGGAAATCAATTCATCACCGACCATCTTGCCGAACTAACCGCTAACGACAACATGCCGCCTGCTTTTCAAGCAGAATTTACAACCGCCAAAACCAATTTCGACACCAAACTTGCCGCATTCATAGCTGCCGAACAAGCCATGACTAACGGCACCGGTGCCAGAGTTACCGCCCTCAACAATCTACACGACCTCACAATGGAATGCTGCCTCGATGGTCAGGAAATTTTAAACCACGAAAATGAAGCCAAAAAACAATTTATTTACGATCAAGTCCTTGCCCTATACGATGGCAAAAGTGCCCAAGGATACAAAGGAAACATCACCAACGAACTCACAGGTCTTGTAATCGAAAATGTAGCAATCTCAATCGAGCGCACCGTTCACGCTACCACTTCCAACGCCCAAGGCGATTACAAAATGGCAAACGTAGCACATGCCGAAAATCAAACTTTAATTTTCCAACACCCCGATTATGTCACAAAAACCATCACCGGAAACTCAGTCGAAATCGGAGTAATGACAACCCTAAACATCCAACTAACACCCAACCCATAATCCCAAACCCTCCAAACTCGGTCCTTTCCGAGTTTAAGCCGTTGTTGGTGTTTTCACCAACAACTCAAAAAAAAATCCCGCTCTTTTTTCAAGGTCGGGATTTTTTTACCTCCGAATCCCGCACCTGCGGGATTTGGAGCTTTTGTTTTTTTATTTGGGCGTGCCCCCCGATGAAGAATCGGGGGTCGGGCTTTACGCTACAATCTTTTTTGTTCCCACCCCAGCCGTCACACTGAGCCTGTCGCAGTGCAACCCAACAAAAAAGGATTTTCGCTGCAATCCCTCACGCAAGCTCCGAACATACCCTTGTTGGTATTTTCAGCCGTTGTTGGTGTTTTCACCAACAACTCAAAACAAAAAATCCCGCTCTTCAAAAAGTAGCGGGATTTTTGTTATACAAAGTACGTCAGGTATTGGCTCCCCTCTCCTTTTTTCAAGGAGAGGGGTCGGGGGTGAGGTCAAAAAAAATCCCGCTCTTCCTTTTTGAAGAGCGGGATTTTTTTATAGTAACACCCATTGACTAATGACCAATGACCAATGACTAATAAACTACGCCACCACTTTTTTTACCAAATCAGCAGCCTCCTGCAATGTAATAGCAGAAAAAACTTTTAGTCCCGATTCGTCAATTATCTTTTTTGCTTCAATAGCATTGGTACCTTGCAAACGAATAATGATGGGCACAGTAATGTTTCCCATGTTTTTGTAAGCGTCCACAATGCCCTGTGCAACACGGTCGCAACGAACAATGCCGCCAAAAATATTTACAAGAATAGCTTTTACGTTTTTATCTTTCAGGATGATGCGGAATGCTTGTTCCACACGGGCAGCATTGGCAGTACCTCCCACGTCAAGGAAGTTGGCAGGGTCGCCACCCGAAAGTTTGATGATGTCCATAGTAGCCATTGCCAAACCAGCACCATTCACCATGCAACCAACGTTTCCATCCAATTTTACATAATTCAAATCGTGTTCACCTGCTTCCACTTCTGTAGGGTCTTCTTCGGTAACATCGCGCAATGCCATCAAATCGGGATGACGGAAAAGGGAATTATTATCTAACGACACTTTTGAATCAACAGCAATTATTTTATTATCCGATGTTTTAAGAACAGGATTTATTTCGAACATTGACGAATCGGTAGCTTCGTAAGCTTTGTAAAGCGAAGCAATAAATTTTGTCATCTGTTTAAATGCTTCGCCCGATAAACCAAGATTGAAAGCCACTTTGCGACATTGAAAATCGCGCAATCCTACTTTAGGGTCAATTTCTTCTTTAAAAATTAAATGAGGAGTATTGTGTGCAACCGTTTCAATATCCATCCCACCTTCGGTGGAATACATAATAGCGTTACGACCTTTGGCTCTATCCAACAGCACAGAAACATAAAATTCTTTGGTTGGAGTTTCGCCCGGATAATAAACATCCTGAGCTATTAATACTTTGTTTACTTTTTTACCTTTCTCTCCGGTTTGCAATGTTATCAAAGAATGTCCAAGAATATTTTCGGCAATGGTATGCACATCGTCCAACGATTTTGCAAGTGCAACACCCCGTTGTTCAGTACCTTCAATTTTACCTTTACCTCTGCCACCTGCGTGTATCTGGGCTTTTACTACCCACCAACCGGTGCCGGTTTGTATTTTCAGGAGCTTAGCTGCTTCCACTGCTTTTTCTGGCGATTCGGCAACAATGCCTTCTTGTACTGCAACTCCAAACGATTTTAAAACTGCTTTTCCTTGGTATTCGTGTATGTTCATATAGTTGGTTTTGTGGCCTCACCCCCGTCCTCTCTCCAAAGGAGAGGGGTGACGGAACTTGAAGTATTATGTTAATTATGATTATTTCTTTTATGAAAACTCATCTGCTACCCCCTCTCCTTCGGAGAGGGGATGAAGGGGTGAGGCTTTTATTTTTTTACTTTAATAACTTTTTTCTGTTTAGCATCGGTATATGTAAGGAAGTATAATCCTTTGGTAAGTGATGTAACATCCAGTGCTTCTCTCTCGGTGGTCACTTGTTTGGTCAGTACTTTTTTTCCGGTAATGTCAGTAAGTGTGAGTAACGCGTTATCAGCACGTTTGCCGTTTACGTTTACAATAAAATAATTATCCATTGGGTTAGGCATTGCATTAATGCTGATGATGTCGTTGTTCGAAAGTTCGGCAACACCTGCACCACTAGCAGCTTTTACACGAACAGTAAAGTCATCGAAGTTTCCGTAAGTATAAGCTCCGCAAGCACCATAGCCGTTAGTGTTTGTAGTACCATAACAATCGCTGCCCCAACCAGCAACCACCCTCATTCTGAAAGTTCCAACAGGAGCTGTGAGTGGGACCGTAACATTAAAACTATAGGTTTCGGTGCCTGAAGTAGCAGTGTACATGTGATACATATTTTCCAAACTGTCGAACATTCCATCTGCATTAAAATCAATCCATACTCCTACTCCACACCACGAACCATTGGTAACACTCATTGGCATTGCAACACCTTTTACAAGAGTGGTGCGCATGTTGGTATAGTCCGACACCAAACAATCAGTAGAACCGATGGTCCAGTTGATACTGTCTAATGTAATGGTTTGATTGTTCCAGCTAAAACAACCGCTTGAAAATGTAGGTGAACAATAAGTTACTTGCGCATTTGCAGAAGCACCGAAGAAAAGGCTTATAGATAAAATAAAAATAAAATAAAATTTTACGGGAGTAGTTTTTCTTTTCATAGGAATAATTTTTAAAATTTATTTGTCAAAAATATGAAAATAAACTTACAATTGGATGAAGTACTTTATTTATGTTAAATCATTTTATTTGTTGTTAAGTTAAGTTATACTTAAAGGCAACAATTCCCCAATTGAAAGTCGTTGCATTTTATTCATCAAAACTAATCAAACTTTTTATTTTATCAACTCATAATTTAAAGAGGAGGCAAGAAATCTTTAATTTCAATTTCTCGCCTGTTAAAAACTTCTTCAACTTTCGCTTCATTTATTATTACTTTTGTCGTCCAAACATTATATATGCTAACTATTAATCCAAAAGAAGTAAAGGTTTCAGAATTCCATAGTTATTTGCTGGGGGCTGTAGCTCCCCGTCCTATTGCGTTTGCAAGCACGGTGGATAAAGATGGAAATCCAAATCTGGCCCCTTTTAGTTTTTTTAATGTATTTAGCGCTAATCCACCTATTGCCATATTTGCACCTAATCGCAGCGGACGAACAGGGCACAACAAGCACACGTACGAAAATATTAAAGAGGTGCCCGAAGTGGTTATTAATGTGGTGAATTACGATATGGTGCAGCAAACTTCTTTGGCAAGTACAGAATATGCCAAAGGAGTAAATGAGTTTGAAAAAGCTGGGTTTACTGCTATTCCGTCAGAAATGGTAAAACCATTCCGGGTAAAAGAATCGCCTGCACAGTTGGAATGTAAAGTAAAACAAGTAATAGAATTGGGCGAAGAGGGAGGTGCAGGAAATCTAATTATCTGCGATATCGTGTTGTTGCATATCAGCGAAAGTGTATTGAATAGCAACAACCACATTGACCCACACAAAATTGATTTAGTTGCCCGAATGGGTGGAAGCTGGTACAGCAGGGCTAGTGGCGATTCGTTGTTCGAATTGGCTAAACCCAATCACCTTATCGGAATTGGAATTGATAAAATTCCTTCTTACATTCGCAACTCAAAAGTTTTAACAGGAAATAATTTGGGTCAGTTAGGTAATATCGAAAAGCTGCCTGATAATGCTGAAATAATGGCTTACAAGAATTCAGGTGCTATTAATGAGGCATTTGAAATGTACGGAACAAACTTGGTTAAACTGGAAGAGCACTTGCAGCACATAGCTAAAGGATTGTTGGTAAACAACAAAGTGGAAGAAGCATGGAAAGTGTTATTATCAATGCACAACTAAAACAAACAATTAATAACAAATAACTAATAATTAACCAACACTAACAACAATGGACGTAACAGGAACATTAAAAGTAAAAGGTGAAACCACAAAGGTTTCAGAAAAATTCACTAAAAGAGATTTTGTGATTACGGATAACTCATCACAATATCCTCAACACATTTCTTTTCAATTATCGCAGGATAAATGCAGTTTACTTGATCCATATCAACTTGGTCAAGAGGTAAAAGTGCATTTTAATTTGCGCGGTCGCGAATGGACAAGTCCTTCGGGAGAGGTTAAGTATTTTAATTCTCTTGATGCATCGAGACTTGAGGGTGCGAATGCATCGTCATCACAGGCAGCTCCATCAAACAACAATTCAAGTAATTCGACTTCTGAAGTAATTTCTGAAACATTTACTGCAAGTTCGCAAGAAGACGATTTGCCGTTTTAAAAAGTAAAATGCCACAGATTCACGGATTGAAATAATTAATTTTATTCCCAAATATCTGCGAATTTGTGGCAACTTTTTTATTCCACTATAGCCACCAGCAATTTCTCCAGTTTCCTTTTCATTTCTGTTGGAGTGCACTCGTAATTATTTGCAAGTAACGAAAAACAAAGTATTTCTCCTTTTTTATTTTTTACATAACCGGCATATCCTCTCGCCCGATTCATGTAACCACTCTTGGCATGTAAATTATTTTCAGCAAAAGTGCCCACACACATCCCGCCTAATGAGCCCGATTTGCCTGCCACTGGCAATGAGTTATAAAACGAATTGAAGTTTTTATCTTTTGCCATCACTCTCAACATCTGAGTTTGAGTTTGGGTGGTAATTACATTTGCTCGAGCCAACCCACAACCATCGTTCATAAAAAAACCAGAAACATCTACTCCTTTGTTTTTCCAAAAGTCAGTAACTATTTCTGTTCCTTCTGTTTCGTTTCCATATCCTGATTTTTTATAGCTAAGGAAATTTAAAATACATTCAGCAAAAAGATTGATGCTTTTTAAATTGGTAAGGTGAATAATTGAATCGAGAGACGGTGAGTAATTTGTGAACATTAATTTTTTGGGTAATTGTGGACGAAGTTTGTTTTCAGAAATTTCCTTTTGAGATTGAACTCCTCCTTCCACTATTATTCCAGCTCTTACTATTGCTTTTCTGAATTGCTCTGCACAAAATTTTTCAGGATCGGAAATAGAACCATCTACTTCGTAATTTATTTTGTTGGGAGGAATGGTTCCTTCCATTTTATGATAGGACGAATAAGGTGCACCATAAATGTAAGCATCATCTTCGGTGCCTTGCGCTATCACTGAATCTTTTATCCAAAAATCATTATTTACTTCCGATATTTTTACAATCTTTGCTTTGGTACCTGCGTTTCCGGAATTAAAATAAACAGTATATTTATTATCCTTATAACACAAACCACTTGCTCCTGCGCCATAATAATTTCCCATATCTCCCCATATCCATTGGGCGGGAGTAATGTTGTAAGAAAAAATGGAACCATCGCCAACAATACCACCAGTAATTCTTTTTATTCCTTTTGCTTTTAGTTTGGCTGCCCACTTATCTAAAATGGTGGCGGTATCATTTTCTTTTTTAAAATAAGTAGATTCTAGTGTAGGATCGCCACCACCAATGATAAAGATGTTTCCCTTAATTGTTCCAGCGATGGAATCGAAAGAGCCATCGTATTTTATTTTTGTTTCAAACTTAAAATCTTTTCCAAGTAATGAAAGTGCGGCTCCTGTGGTTGCTACTTTCATAGTACTTGCAGGAATTAAACTAACAGCACTGTTGTATTCGTATACAACAGTGTCTTTTTTAGCAGGCATCACGCAAATGCTCCACACAGCATGTTTCATCGCTTTGTCTGAGTTTAGTTTTTCTGTTTCTTCTTTTAGCTTTTTATTGCTTTGAGAAAACAAAACTGAAGGAAGAATATAGAAAAGAAGTACACTTGCTTTTTTTACCATTTTATAAGTTGTAATGAGAAACGAAATTAAATATAAATGTGTAAACAATTAGTTGTTTCTTAAATTGATATTAACATCTAAAAATAACAACTGAAAAAAGTAATATGATTTTTATCATAATTTTTATTCGTTTATATGAAGTAAATTTGTGTCATAATTATTAAAACAAAAAAATATGACAACAAAAATGAAACACATTGATGACTTACATTTTGAGCATCAGTTATGGACAAGCGAAGCAAAATTTTATGTCGATGAATTAAAAATTTATCAAAAAAGATTGGCAGAGGTTGCAATTAAAAACACAAGTGAAGATGTCCGAAAACAAGTAGAGCATTTTCAAAATCAGTTTATTATTCAAAAAGAACAACTGGATATTTTATCGCACAGAGTAAATGAACATGAACAATGGTTGGCCAAATATGCCAAAAATCATCCCGTTGCTATCGACCATAAGTTGTTTCCAGACCATGATTCGATGCACGAAAAAATGGACATCTTCAGAAAAATTTATTCAGAATTGAAACAGGAATTTAATAAGTTCCTTTCTGCTTGGATGTAGTTATTTTCGGTTAGCTACCAAATGAGCGTACTCGTTTTTGGCTTTATCGAACTCGGCAATTATTTGTTCGCGCTCGGTAATTAAACCCGAAATGAGTACGCTTTTTTTGTAGAACAACATCATCAACATCCATTTGGTGCGGTACAGTTTTACAGTTGAATAATACCAATAAGCAAATAAACCGCTAAGCGGGAGACTGATGGCATAACCCATCGTAAGCCATTGTAGATGCGTGAATTTCCAAACCAAAACTATTTGTACCGTATAAAAGATAAGAAAAGTGAACATACCACCAACCATTCCAATGGCCCCTCTGAATTCTGTTTTTTTGCTTATTTTGCCTGCTATCCATCCGGGAATTTCGAAGGGCAAAAAATTATTTATCAAACCGTATAAATAAAAAGGTGCTCCTAAAAGTATAATAAGTATTGCTGCAAAAGCATTTCCGAAAAATGATTTGTTTTTATTTTTTGGAGCAATATCACTGTCGTTTAATCCTAAATCATTTAATCTGTAAAAATAAGATTGGATCTGCAAACGAATTGTTTCCACTCTGTTTGCATCGTGCTGAATAAAATAATTAACCGATTCAATTATATTTTTGGTGATAATAAATTCAGCATCTTTTTGATTTTTGCCAATTCCTCTTTCTTCCGAAAGATTTGATTTGTATAGTGTTTCAATCGCATTTACCAATTGGTCTGTTTTGTCATCTTCAATGGCAATAATTAAATTTTCGAGTTGGCGGGTTATTTCGGCAGTCAAATTTTTTGCTCCTTCAAAACTATCTTTCTCAAATTCTTCTTTGTAATCATCTACACGAATGGGTTTATGAATATTGATAAATAAATCGCGATTGAAACGATGTGGGTCGGCATAATTCAAGCCAATGTTTACAATATGTACTCCCAATTGAAAATTATTTCTTGCCTCGGCACCCAATACTATTCGGGCTGCACCAGTTTTGATAGGATGTAATTTTCTTTCAGTAATACTAATGCCTTCGGGAAACATGAGTATAGCTCCATTGTTTTCGAGATGGTCGTAACATTTAATGAATGTTTCTTCGTTTTTGCTCATCTGCGAAGGGTCGTCTTGCTTGCGATATACAGGTATAACATTAAATTTGGGTAACAACCATTTTGCAAATTTGCTTTTAAATAATTCTCCCTTACCCAGAAAAAAAACTTTCCGGTCGAGAATAGTAGCAACAACTATCGGGTCCATAAACGTGCTCGGATGATTTGCCAACACCAACAATGGTCCCTTTTCAGGAATCAAATCTTTGTTGCGGATAACGATGGAATGAAAAAACATTCTCACAGTTATTCGCATCAGCATCTTTAAAAAGGCATACAACATTTATTTTATTTTAGTTGTTATCTCAACAAAATTTAGATTGACAAATTTAAACTATAAAAGATAACATTGCGATTTATTAAAAATTTAATTTATTTTTGTACTCATATTATGGATAATCACATCACAAATAAAAGCATTCGGAAAAATTTCACCCCCTGGGTGCTTATGTTTTTCGGACTATTTTCGTATCTTTCTTCTGCTTCTCAAAACGAAGAAAAATTTACTGTTCGCTTTAAACTATCGGTTAACTCAGGAAATTATAAAAATGCACTGATTAGCATTACCAAAAATGGCTCTCCGTTTAAAGTGATTGATCCTGATGGAAGTGTAAAAAGTGTTGAATTGGATTTGGGCGCACAATATACGGTGACCTGCTCGAAAATGGGATACATCACTAAAACAGTTACTTTTAATACAAATGTACCAAACGGAAGGGCTGCTGATGAGTTCCGGAAATTCAAATGTGAGGTAGAAATATTTCCTCAGCCAGAAGATAAAATTATTACTTTTTCTCAGCCCGTTGGGCGAATACAGTACAACATCGAACTGGGTGATTTTGATTACGATAAAAATTACGCCAACACCGCTTTGGAAATGCAGAAACAAGCTACCGAGCAAGCTGTGCCTGCGCCAAAGGAAGTAGCGCCACCACCACCTCCTCCTCCTCCTCCTCCTCCAAAGGAAAAAGAAAAGGTAGTGAGTAATCCTATTCCGATTGAAATAAAACAACCGGAAGTGTTACATGAACCGCCACCTCCACCTAAGAAAAAGGAAACGCCTCCGGTGATTCCTGAAAAGAAAATTGAAAAAAGTATGGTCGAAAAAATATTTCAAGACGACCGTAAAAAAACAACTTTGGTGACAGTGACCATTAACAAAGAAGATATTGTTTATAAAAAAGAAGAGTACAACTGGGGTGCGGTTTATTTTTATAAAAACAATGTATATATCACCGAAGGGACTTTTAATAGCGAAACGGAATAGGTCATTGGTTCATTAGTCATTAGTCATTAGTCATTGGGTGTTCCAATAAAAAAATCCCGTTCTTCAAAAAGAAGAGCGGGATTTTTGTTTGAGTTGTTGTTGAAAATACTGATAATATCTTCATAACCTTCTTTCTTCGGTTTAACCTTACCTTAATTAACGAGGTTCGTCAAACCGATCGGTTTCTCTTCCCCACAAGTTAGGAGATTAGCCCAACTGGTCGGTTATTCTCATCCCGCAGTTAGGGGGTTCGTCAAACCGATCGGTTTCTCTCGCCACCAAGTTAGGAGATTAACCCAACCGGTCGGTTTCTCTCTTCCCAGAGTTAGGAGATAAGCCAAACTACTCGATTTGGCTTACCCTTCTGTTTAAGGTAACACCAAACCGGTCGGTTTGCCTCACCCCCCAATTAGTAATCACCCTATAATCTGCATTTTACGAATTTTTCTACTCTTTAATTATTTTTCTGCTCACTATTCCCTGTTCAGTATTCATTTGTATAAAATAAATTCCTTTTGCAAAATTGCTTACATCTATATTAATGGTTGATTGCTGTCCTTCGACAAGCTCAGGATGACTATTGATGGTTGACTGAAAAACTATTTCTCCTAACAAATTATAAAGCATCACATCTGAAATCTGAGATTTGAAATTTGAAATTTGAAATTGATTTGTGAAAGGATTCGGATAAATAGCAATTTCATTTTCCATATTTTCATCACCGTTATTCATTGCCACCGGGTCGGCACAGCGAGTAAGTGCCATTGTTCTCAGTGCGCTGGTTTGTCCGCAACTGTTGGTTGAACTTACTTTTAAAGTACCTCCACTCGATTGAATGGTGCCTGTGTTTCCACTAATGTTGACAGTAATTGCATTGGATGTTTGAACTATTGCCCCTGGCCAGGTAACAAATGCAGGCAGTGTCCAGTTATAAGTATATCCTGTACCCAGCGATGGCACTGAAAAAGCGGCTGTTGACATACCACATGTATTGGTTGGTCCGATGATGGCTGCAGGTTGAACCGCTGCAATGGTAAGATTTAATGTGCGTGTCAAACCGCTGCCACAGGCGTTTGTACCCCTGCAGGAGATGGTGCCGGCTGATGTGCCCGATAAAATACAATTAACAGTTAAACCTGTGTTGGAACCAACTATCGAGTTTCCTGTTCCGGTTATTGTCCACAGATGCCCTGTTGCGCCAGCCTGGGTAGGGGTTGAATAGGTAGCAGAAGTAATACCGCAAACGTTTAATGGTCCGGAAATGGAAACAGGAACAGGAGGTACATTTGCGGTTACAAGTTGCGTGGTTACAGGTCCGTTGCCACAGGCATTAACTGCTGCTACACTTATGTTTCCGGAAACAAAGGTGGTTGCGATGTTTACTGTAATTGAAGTAGTTCCGGAACCGGAAAATAAAGTCATTCCTGTGGGCAATGTCCAGTTATAACCGGAGGCTCCAACCATCTGAGCTATGGTAAAAGTTGCCTGAGCTTGTCCGCAAACAGAGGCAGTTCCGTTAACAAGTCCGGTAGAACCCGGTTTTTTGGTTATTGCCAAAGTGCGTGCAGCACTTGTTCCGCAACCATTTCCGGCAGTAACTGATACATTTCCAATTACCGTCCAGGCAGCTATGTTTACTGTAATCGTTGTTGTTCCTTGCCCTCCGGTAATAGTGATTCCGCTTGGCAAGGTCCAGTTGTAAGAAGTAGCACCAAATGCAGGGGCAATAGAAAAGGTGGCTGAGGTTAATCCGCAGAGCGAAGCAGGACCAGTGATAAGCCCCGGTGCAGCAGGTTTTTTGGAAAGAGCCAATGCTGCAGCCACACTGTTTCCGCAGTTGTTATGTGCCATGCAGGTTACATTGCCTGTAACTGTTCCTCCCGAAATAGAAACATTTATGGAAGTAGTTCCCTGACCCAAAGTAATGGTCATTCCTGTAGGTACTGTCCAGATGTAGTTAATAGCACCTGCTACAGGAGCAACCGTGTAAACAGCAGTGGCAAGATTGCACAACGCATTAGGTCCCGAAATAACAGGAGTAACAGGCACACCATTACAACCTTCGCCCTGAGTGGTGATGCCGGTGGTGTAAAGTGTGTTATTACAATTGTTGGTTGGAAACTTTACACCAATTGCATAATTAGTAAAAGGCGATAAACCTGTAAATGTATAAGGCAGAGAAACAGGTCCAATAAAACTTACTCCTCCGTTGCTGGTTACCATGTACTGTGCATTGGTGGAAAAAGGTGTTACATCAACCGTTGCAGAGTTAACCGTTACGTTGGTTACACTTATTACTAATGAAGAAGCAAGAGTATGCACTTCGCCATTGAGATCCATACAATCTGTATTATCTGCTACATAGCCTGTGGGCTGAAGACAAGCAGATAAAGTAACATTTGCATTTCCAAAACCATCACCATCTAAGTCCTGATACCAGGTAACAGGAGTGCAGGGAGTAACGCAACCAATAAAGTTGCCGAAATTAGCTGAAGGATAGGAAGGAAGAACCACATTAGTTGAAATAGTATTAGCGGCAGCATTTATAACCGCTAACGTGGCAGTGCCGTTAACCACCACATAAACAAAGTTTCCATCGGAAGATACAGATAACCCTTGCGAAGCACCCCCTACAGCAACAGTAGCCGAAACCGTATTGGTAGCAGTGTTGATAGCGCTTACCGTATTACCATTGGTATTCGAAACATATACCTTGCTTCCATCTGGAGTAACCACAATACCTTCAGGACTTCCTCCAACCGTTAAGGTGGTACTAATTGTATTCGTTGAAGTATTCACAGCACTTACAAATCCACCATTAAACGAAGTGAAATATAATTTACTTCCGTCAGGAGTAACTGCAATTCCTCGGGGACTCATTAAATAATTACCACCTATTGCAATGGTTGCAGTTACATTATCAGTAGCAGTATTGATAACACTTATGGTATTACTAAATTCGTTGGTAACATACACCTTGCTTCCATCGGGACTAACTACAACCCCGAAAGGATGATTGCCTACAGGGATAGTAGCCGAAACAGTATTGGTAGTTGTATTAATTACACTCACATTGGCAGATTGATAATTGGCAACATACGCCTTACTTCCATTGGGTGTAACAGCAATTCCTAAAGAATAATTTCCAACAGCAATGGATGTGGTTAATGTATTGGTGGACGTATTTACAACATCAACAGAATTTCCATTTTGAGTGGTGAGATAAACATGCGAACCATCAGGCGAAAAAGCAATTCCCTTTCCTCCCCCGCTTAATCCACTTATTGTAGATTCTACAGTGTTGGTGGCTAAATCCACAACATCAAGAAATCCACTGCGGTTGATGTAAGCTTTCAAATCGCAACAGGATGTGGTATGCAATGGGTTGTTATCATTACAATCTCCGGCTACAGTTGCAGTAGTGTTGTATCCCGCTCCCGGGCTGGTGCAGGAGGTAACAGGGCTCCCCACATAATAGCCATCGTTATCAGCATCCATGTACCAGGTTTGAAGTGGATTCACAATAATGGTAGCACCTCCGCACCCACCCGGAGGAATACAACCACCTTCTCCTCTTACATAATAATTGGTGGTTACCGTTGGTGAAACAGTGATGGAAGTTCCTGTACCAACAGGAGTACCACCGCAAGTACCGCTGTACCATTGCCATGAAGTAGCTCCATTTAATGGACCACCAGCAAAACTTATTGTAGTGCTTTGTGTGCCACAGTTGGTGGTGGATGCAGGATAGCAAATTGGAGTATAAGCTGGTAATACAGATGCACAAAGCGTACCGTTTGAATAAATTTTTTGAGCGTAGATGTCCCAATAAGGAGCATTGGCGCCAAGAATAAAAGAATCGACACCCTGGTACCAAACGATAATAGCTCCACCAGAACCATCTGAAACGATGATGGGATATAGTTTATGGGTTGCGGAAATAGAAATCGCCACTCCGTCTGTTGTCCATTGCACCACTCCTGATGCATTAATACATTGGGCATAGATATCATAATAATTATTATTATTTCGACCATCATACCAAGTAATAATAGCTCCACCAAAACCGTTTGAAACCAAAGTTGGAGCCGGCTGACTATTTATACTTGTGCATATTGCCACCCCGTTTGTTGTCCATAGAATAGTTCCTGAAGCATTCAATCGTTGGGTATAGACATCATAATTTCCGTTTCTTAAATCCTGCCAGGCAATAATGGCACCACCGGAACCGTCAGAAATGAGATTTGGAGAAGTTTGATTACCTGAGGCAGCGCATATCACTACTCCGTTGGCTGTCCATTGCACTATACCGTTTGCATTTATACATTGGGCATAGATATCATAAATATTAGTTCCAAGGCGGCTGTCCTGCCAGGTAATAATTGCTCCACCTGCATTGTCAGAAGTTATTTTTGGTAACATTTGAACACTTGTTGCCGTGCATATTCCAACCCCATTGGTTTGCCATTGAACAACACCCGATGCATTAATTCTTTGTGCATAAATATCGTAAAAGCTACTTCGTTGGTCCTGCCAGGTAATAATTGCTCCCCCCGAACCATCTGAAACAATGATTGGATAATATTGAGTATTGGTGGAGACACATATTGCTACTCCGTTGGCTGTCCATTGCACAATGCCTGTGGAATTAATGCTCTGAGCATAGATATTATCATCAATTCCGTTTCTTAAGTCGTACCAAGTGATAATAGCACCGCCCGAACCATCTGAAGCAATTGTTGGATTTTGTTGATTGCCGGCAGCTGTGCATATTCCTATTCCATTGCTATTCCATTGCACTTGTCCGGCTGTATTGATGCGCTGGGCATAGATATCATCATTCCCATTTCTTCCATCAAACCAGGTAATTATGGCACCTCCTGAACCATCTGAAACAATTTTTGGATTAAGTTGATTGTTTGTAGAAGTGCAAACAGCAACCCCATTGGCTGTCCATTGAACAATTCCAGATGCGTTAATTCGCTGCACATAGATATCATAATTACTTCCATTTCTAGAGTCCTCCCATACAATAATGGCTCCTCCCAAACCATCTGAAATTGCACTTTGAGCTTGCTGCTCTCCCGAAGCCGTGCATATAGCTGTATTCAAAGCAGGGTTAGTACTCCATTGAGCATTCATTTGTTTCGGCATCATACTTATTATAAGTATAACTGCACAAGCTGCAATGATGCGAACCAGTTTTGCAGTTGTAGTTTTATTTTTCATAATTATTTAATTTATGGTTGAAATTAATTTCTTTGTGATGCAATGATAATTGAAGATTTTAAATGAGAAGGAGGCGAGTTAGTGAAAGGAGGAAATGATTCAAAAGTAACCCGTGGCGGTAAAAAAATTGAGTTGTTAAATAAAACAAACAACGACTAACAGGCTAAAAAATGAATGTAAATCAAAAACGAAATGAATTGAATTAACAACTCAACGTTTTGAATTGATTTATCCGAGGAATTAACTGACGAAAAATATCATTTGATATCCTTCATTTTCTGGGCAAGCATGTTAAAGAAATTGGTGAGGGGTTTTTCCACCATCATTTTAAACATCATATTCATGTCCGATTCAAAGGTAAGTTGCCCCACACAGTTGGTTGCATCTTTTTGAGTAAGCAACACAAACAACTGAAACTCAAAAGGAACTTTGCCATGGGAGGAAATGGTGATTTTGGTAAACGGAGTTTTATCAATTATTTTCATCCCAATGGTTGCCATACCGTTAATATTAAACGAACATTCTTCCGTGGTAGATTTCCACTCGGTAAACTGGGGAGGCATTAGTTTTTCGAAATTATTGAAGTCAGCCAGATAATTAAATATGTACTCCGCTGAGTTGTTTATTTCTACTTTTTCGCTTTCTATTTTTAACATAATAATTTAGTTTCAGGTTTCAAGTTTCAAGTTTCGGGAGTAATAACCTGAAACTTGAAACTTGAAATTTATTTTTTCCACTCCGAAGGATTTTCGCGCCACTCCTGTAATGATTTTAAATCTTTATCGGTGATGTATTCGGTTTGTAAGGCTTTTTTAATTAGTGTTTCGTAATTACTCAGGGTTATTAATTTGCATTTCGATTTTTTGAAATTATCAGTAGCCGTTTTAAAACCGTAGGTAAATATTGCAGCCATACCTTTCACATCACACCCTGCTTCGCGCAAGGCATCCACTGCTTTGAGGCTACTACCTCCGGTAGATATTAAATCTTCGATAACCACTACCGATTGTCCTTTTTCCACCACTCCCTCTATCATATTGGTGAGACCGTGTTTTTTGGCTTCGGAGCGGATATATACAAAGGGTAATCCCATTTCTTGAGCTACCAATGCACCTTGTGCAATACCTCCAGTGGCAACACCTGCAATCACATCGGGCTTGCCAAATGTGTCCATAATGCCTTCCACAAATTGCTGACGGATAAAAGTTCTTACCTTTGGATACGATAATGTAACACGGTTATCACAATATATTGGCGACTTCCAACCCGAAGCCCAAGTAAAAGGTTTGTTCGGTTGTAATTTAATTGCTTTGATTTGTAAAAGAAATTCAGCTATTTTTAACGCGGATTCGTCATTGGTCTTCATGGCGCAAAGATATTAAACTAAGTAAACCAACAATTATAAAGTAATTAACAAATGACAAGGATTAAAAAATTTAGACGTTTAACCAAAAAAATTCCGGTAAGGGTATATACAGATGATAAAGTATTTTATTTTGCAACGAATGAACAGGTAAAATATGAGAGCAATACTTCGTTCATTTTTATTGAAGGTGCATCTAATGCAGCATTTATTGAAAAAAAGTATGTTGAAGCAATGAATGATGATACACATTCTAAAATAATATATATTCACAAAGATGTAAAACTTTTGTTTGCTTATTTCAAATCCATTTTTCAAGTTATTGAAGCAGGAGGCGGTTTGGTTAAAAACAAAAAAGGGAAATATTTATTTATTTTCAGAAATGGTAAATGGGATTTACCAAAAGGGAAAAGAGAAAAAGGTGAAACCATAAAGAAATGTGCAGTAAGAGAAGTGAAAGAAGAATGTGGTATTAAAGGATTAAAAATAGTACGACAATTGCCTACCACTTATCATATTTATTCTTTGGAAGAAAAACAAGTGCTGAAACCTACTCATTGGTTCGAAATGACATGTGATGATACTTCTGAATTGATACCTCAAACCGAAGAAGGAATAACTGAAGTAAGATGGTTTACAAAAATGGACTTGAAAATTGTAAAGAGAAATACATATCCTTTAATAAAAGATGTGATAGCCGAAATAAACAAAAAAAACAATTAATTATTCCTCTTTCCACCTACATTGTGTAGTTTGGCTTTGGGTTTCACAATATCATAAAAAGCACGGTCAATATCTTCGTCAGGACTTTCAGCAGGTACCTGCTCAAAATCTCCATCTGGATTAATAAGAAAATATGCCGGCAACGATTTTACTTCGTAATTTACTTTTAGCTGTCCTTTGCTGTTATCGTACAAAAACAACCAGTCGAATTTTGGATTTTTAGTACAGAATTCTTTTAATTCCGCATTTGTTTTATCGTTCGAAATACTTACAAATGTTATTCGCTCACCATACAGTTTTTTGAAAGAAGTAATTACTTTCATCTGCTCCACACAAGAAGTACATTGTGCATCGTACAACATCATATACACATAATAGTTTTTCGACCTTAGCTCGTCAAGGCTATGGGTAGCACCCGTTTTATCGGGCAGTTCAAAAAAGGGAGCTTTACCTCCTTTATGCAATTTCGAAAATGAATTCAAAATATTTTTGGCTATTTGCTGATGTTCAGCAATTATACTTTCGGCTGCAATTTGCTGAATAATAGAAGAAACACTGCTCCGCTTAAACGAGCCATCATAGTAAGATTCGTAGAGTCCTTTAAGCAACACCAACTCACCGATGGTATCGTTTTGCAAAAACGGATTTCGTTTTAATATATTCATCACGCCCGACAAACTGCCCTTATCATTGATTTGAAAACTCAGCGGAAATCCTTCTTTGGAAAGCGAAAACGTTTGGAGTGCTTGTTTGTAAAAAGCATTAAAAAAATTCATGTACTCCGGATTGGTATATAAAATAGGCTTTCCTTTGATGTAATTTGCAAACAATTTTTTCTGACTTACTTTCGTTTTTTCTTCCAGCGCAGCTATTGTATAAGTAATATATCCATCAAAATATTTATTATTAACCGTTGAATAATACGAATGCATGGCTACTTTGAACGAATCAATTTTAGGTTGTGGCGCACGACTTACAAACAATTTATAATCCTGACTAAAAAAATCATCAAACCTTTTATCGTAATCCATGGTCAGTGCATTTATTTCTGTTTTTGTTTTTAGTTTGATGGACATTTTTACACTATGCTCGATATTGGGATTTTGATAAGTAGTCGAATCGGGCGGAAAAATGATGATTTCATAATTCGCATTTGGTTCCACATACATGGAAGCAATGTTTTTATCAATCTTTAAAGTGATGTATTGAATTTCTTTAGTTTTAAATTCCAACAAAAAATTACCAAGCGAATCAATAACGGAGTATGTTAATTGTCGCTGCGCGTTCGAAACGTAATCGTTATTTACCCATACTCCAATCTCGCTGAATTCGTAATTTTTGGCAGTACCTTTAATTGTAACCATTTGTGCATTGCACAAAAAAGGAAATACAAAAAGTAAAATGCAAAGAAAATTCTTTTTCATAATTTATGATTTACCCTTGTCAGGATTTAGAACCATGACAAGGGTATATTTACTATTTATTTTTTCAAATCAATTCCATGGGGTACAAATGGCGAAGCATCTCCTCCATTTCGAATAATATCACGAACAATGGTGGAGTTGATGGCTGATAGTTCGGGAACAGGCAAAATAAAAACAGTTTCTATTTCATCCGCCATAATTTTATTATTCTGAGCAATTGCTTTTTCGAATTCAAAATCAGCTGAAGTGCGCAAGCCGCGAAGTATATAAGTAGCATTCATTTTTTTGCAGAAGTCAATGGTGAGTCCGGTGTAGGTTTCTATCTTTACTTTGGGCTCCTTATCAAAAACCTGACCAAGCCATGTTTTGCGTTGTTCTAGCGAAAAATAATTTTGTTTGCTATCGTTTTTTCCGATGGCAATAATTATTTCATCAAAGAGTGGCAATGCTCTTCGTAAAATATTTTCATGTCCTTTTGTTATCGGGTCGAACGAGCCGGGGAATACTGCAATGCGTTTCATATCTTTATTTTAATTGTCATCTACCAACAGATGATTTGATTATTCAGACAACGAAATTACGAATAAATTAAAAAGAGTAAGGAATAAACTATTATACAAAATTAGATTTTTAGACCTCACCCCCGCTTTCACACAGTCTCGCTCAAACAGCCACTGGCTGTCTGCCGTCCTTGAAAAAAGGGGAGGGGAGCCACTTCCTGAAGTGTTTTGCAAATAAAATGTCGGTTGTTTTTTTGAAGTCAGAACGTCCCGAACTCCCCCCTCTCCTTTTTCAAGGAGAGGGGATTAAGGGGTGAGGTCATAGATCCATTTCGGTGGTTCAGTAAATAATTCTATTTTTACCGAAATTAAAAATCAAATTTTTATGAAAAATACAACAATTACAAAAATTATTATCGCATTAGTAGTTTTAAATTTCACTGCTTATTCGCAGTTAAAACAAGAGGCACCAAAACCGTTACCTGGTTCGGGCTACAAATACGAAACTGCACCCAACGACCCGTTAAATGCAAGAATTTATACACTCAGCAATGGTTTGAAAGTGTATATGACTGTATATAAAAATGCTCCGCGAATACAAACCTATATTGCCACCCGAGCAGGAAGTAAAAACGACCCGGCTGATGCTACAGGATTGGCGCATTATTTAGAGCACATGTTGTTTAAAGGCACTTCCAATTACGGAAGTAAAGAGTATGCAAAAGAAAAAGTGGAACTGGATAAAATTGAAAATTTGTTTGAAAAATATCGAATGACAAAAGATGCAACAAGTCGTAAATTTATCTACCATCAAATAGATAGTATTTCGGGCTATGCTTCTAAATTTGCCATTGCAAACGAATACGATAAAATGCTGACTTCGATTGGAGCCAAAGGCACAAACGCCTACACTTGGCTAGAGCAAACGGTATATGTAAACGATATTCCTTCTAATCAATTAGATAAATGGACTACTATTGAAGCGGAGCGTTTCAGCAATCCGGTGATGCGTTTATTTCATACCGAACTGGAAGCAGTGTATGAAGAAAAAAACAGAGGGCTGGACAATGATGGTGAAAAAGCATGGGAAGCTTTGTTCAAAGGACTTTTTCCGACCAATACTTATGGTTCTCAAACCACCATCGGAACAATTGAACATTTAAAAAATCCTTCCTTGAAAAAAATAAAAGAGTATTTTAATGCCTGGTATGTGCCCAATAATATGGCTATTTGTTTGTCGGGCGATTTCGACCCTGATGAAACGATTAAACTAATTGACAAAAAATTTTCTGCTTGGAAATCGAAAGAAATTCCGGTGTATCAGCCCATCATTGAAAAACCAATTAATGAACCAGTAATAAAAGAGGTGGTGGGACCTGATGCTGAAAATGTGAGCATCGGTTTTCGTTTCGGGGGAATCAATACTCCTGATGCTGATATGATAAAAATAATTAACCGACTACTTTACAATGGCAAAGCAGGTATGATAGATTTGAACCTGAACCAGCAACAACTAATAATTGACGGTAATGCCTCAGACATGGAGTTCAAAGATTATTCGGCTCATGTGCTTGGAGGCAGTCCGAAAGATGGACAAAAACTGGAAGAAGTTACCGATCTGCTGATGGGACAAATAAAACTGCTAAAAATTGGCGAATTCCCCGATTGGTTGCTGAGTGCAGTTATTACCGACATGAAATACGAACAGACAAAAAATTATGAATACAACAGTGCCCGTGCCGATGCGATGGTAAATTCATTTATTGGGGGACAAAAATGGGCAGATTATGTAGGAACTATTGACCGGTTATCGAAAATTACAAAGAAAGATATTATGCAGTTTGTTACTAATAATTACAACGACAATTATGTGGTGGTTTATAAACGAACAGGCGAAGACAAAACTGTTCTGAAGGTGGAAAAGCCTGCCATTACTCCTGTTGAGGTGAACAGAAACGACCAGAGTGCATTTGTTAAAAACCTTATTGCTACGCCCACCAAAGAGATAGAGCCGGTTTTTATTGATTTCAAAAAAGATATTACTCAGTTCACTATCAAAAATAATATACCTGTGTATTACACAGCCAACAAAGAAAACAAAACGTTTGACATGTATTATGTGTTGGAAATGGGTACCAACAATGATAAAAAATTATCGGTGGCTATCGAATATCTGAAATATCTCGGCACATCCAAAATGAGTGCGGCAGAGGTGAATCAAAAATTTTATCAGTTGGGTTGTTCGTTCGATGTGTATGCCGGAGAAGAGCAGATATGGGTGAGTTTGCGAGGGCTTACCGAAAATTTTAAAGAGGCAGTTGGTTTGTTCGAAAATTTGTTGGCAAATGCACAACCCAACGAAGATGCGTTGAACAACTTGGTTTCAGATATTTTAAAGAAAAGGGAGGATACAAAACTAAATAAAGATGCCATTTTATTTCCTGCATTGTATTCGTTCGGAAAATATGGAAAACTATCTCCGTTCACCAATGTGTTGAGCACAGACGAATTGAAAAAAATTAATATAAAAGAACTGGTTGCCATTATCAACCAACTAACTTCGTACGAACACCATATATTGTTTTACGGAAACACAACGCCCGAAGAACTGACAGTGCTACTGAACACACTGCACCACACACCCGACAAACTAATGCCTGTACCTGCATCCGTTCAATTCAAAACTCAGGAGCCAAACAACAATGTATATATTGTGGATTACGATATGAAACAAGCTGAAATAATAATGTTGGCAAAAGACGGAATGTTTGAAAAAACAAACAAACCGGTGAGCAGACTGTTTAATGAATATTTCGGTGGAGGTATGTCATCCGTTGTTTTTCAGGAAATGCGCGAATCAAAAGCACTTGCTTATTCTGTGTATTCTACCTATCAAACTCCTGGCAAATTGAAAGACGAAAATTATGTGTTCTCCTACATTGGCACACAAGCCGACAAATTGCCCGAAGCCATGAGCGGAATGACAGGGCTGGTTAATAAAATGCCTGAATCAGAAAATAATTTTATTTCCTGCAAAGCAGAAATTATACAATCCATCCGCTCGGAGCGCATTACCAAAGCAGGAATTCTATTTACTTACGAAAGTGCCAAACGACTTGGCCTAGATTACGACATTAGAAAAGATATTTTTGAAAAAGTGCCACCCATGACGCTAAGTGATATCAAACAATTTGAAGAAAGCCATGTGAAAAACAAAAAATACACCACGCTTGTGGTTGGTAAAAAAGATGGTTTGGATATTAAAACACTTGAAAAATATGGTAAAGTAACCTACCTTACTTTAGAAGATATTTTTGGGTATTAAAAACCCTCCGAATTCGGTCCTTTCCGAATTTGGAGGTAATGTTTGGTGGAATAACTAAACCTCCACACCCAATGCCTCCCGCTTTGCTCCTTTGCAAAGTGGGAGGTTATCTAAAATTATTCCCCCTTAAACCCCGCACTTTTCATTATTCCTTCACCATCGGCACAGGAGTCTGCTTTTAGTTTTACAAAAAAATGAATACTATATAAATGGCATAAAAGGTAATATCGGTAGGTGTTTGCCAGTTTTTTGTTCACCAGCGTATTTTCATATTTTTTTTGATTATAAGCATATTCAAAACAATGTAAATGCAGTTCCATATTGTTTCGTTCCGGTTCCAGATGTCTGAAATTATCACTGTTTGTCATACATACCGCCACTTTTCGGGCAACAGCCATCAGTGCCTTGTCGGTGAGTTTTTCAAAACCTTCTTTAAATTTTGGTTTGGTTGGTGTTTTCTTTTTTATTTCTGATTTCTTTTTCATTTTAAATTTATTAATTAACTGTGTTGCTATTGTTAACAGGGTTTTCATTGTTTTTTAGTATTAAGTAGTGAGTATTGAGTATTGAGTAAAAAATGCCGGACATCGGTCATCGGACATCTAATATCCGACAACCAACATCCAACATCTTTCTTTACATTACCACTAAAGTGATAACATTGCTCCATGCACTTCTACCATCTTTTGAAATGGAACACCAGCGAAACGAATATTCTGTTGCGCTTGTCAAATAGCTGACGATACGTGTAGCACTTGTGTTGACACCTGCCGATTCCCACGAATTATCATCACCGGGAGTAGCGGTAAATTCAAATTCATAAGTGGTTGCCCCATTTACTCTTCCGGTAAATACTTTCACCTGACCGGGCAGGTCGGTATTTACAGCTGTAAATACCCGTTTCTTGCGAGGAGTCATACGTTTAACTCCCATACCTGAGCTCAATGCAACCTCCTCCGCAGTTTCTGCGTTAGAATTTGCAACGGTTTGTACGTACGCTCTAAGCGTATCCATGGATAGAAGCAATGTGCGAAGTTTTACTTTCACCAATGCTTTTTGTGCAGTGCTGCCATTTAGTGCAGCTGCGGCTGCGTCTCTCAACTCATCTTTTTGTGTAGTGATGGTTGCTAATGGCGGATTTGGTGTAGTAAAGTGTGTGTTCGTTGACATTTTTTCAATGACCGATTCCACTGTTCTTACTACGTTTGCTACCGACAGTCGTCCTAATCTTAGTATAACTGTTATTATTTTAACTATTACTGTACTCATACTCTTTATTCGGTTCGCCTCTACTCCGAAAGGTTTTAGTTTATTATTTTTTAATTATTTTTCAACGAATAACGCCTGTTGAAATTGTCTGGCTCAAAAGTCCACTGGACTTTTGCCCTATCGAATAACGAATCAATTCGTAATTCCTAATTCTTAATTCTCACGGGGTCCTGACCAATGACTACTGCCTAATGACCAATGACTAATTTCTTTTCCTGCTTTACCGGACCATATCTGCACGGGTTTTGAAAAGGTTTCTTTTAAAAAGTATGCAAACAGAATCCCGTAATCTGGTTGCACCTTCGCATAGTTGAACAAAGTATGGAGCCCAAAATGTTACCCTTTTAGTGCTCCACTCTGTTGATAATTTTTCTTTCATTTCCATTAAATCATTTATCAACACACTACTCGCAGGATATAAAGCATCATGCAGGGAATGTGTTATTCCGCCTTTTTTCCTTAATGTAATGTGATTCGTAAACGTTGTAATACGATTCGTAAACGTTGTAACACGATTCGTAAACGTTGTAACATGATTCGTAAACGTTGTAACACGATTCGTAAACGTTGTAATTTGATTCGTAAACGTTGTAACACGATTCGTAAACGTTGTAAAATGATTCGTAAACGTTGTAATGTGATTCGTAAACGTTGTAATATGATTCGTAAACGTTGTAATATGATTCGTAAACGTTGTAATATGATTCGTAAACGTTGTAACACGATTCGTAAACGTTGTAAAATGATTCGTAAACGTTGTGATGTGATTCGTAATCGTTGTGGTTAGATATGTAAACGGAATCGTTAAACAATGAACCATTGTTCGTAGTTGTTTATTTTTTATGTTTACATTCTTAATCACTGCTTCTCAAATTTTTTTTAAAAATTATAAATCCAACGTTTTTCTTTTGGTTGGAATAAAAATTTTTGCTTCTTCAAGCTTTGCAATAATACTTTGCCATTGATTAATAAATTTAATGATGTCCGTTAAGGTAGCTTTGTCCGATACCTGATAACCATTTTGTTTCAAAATTTCTTTTACTTTTTCTTCCATTTTGTTTTGTGTTTAAATTATTTTGTCTTGAAATCTGGTGCAATTATATAAACAATTTTTCAGCCATTTCAAATAAAAAAGGAATAAAAAGTCCGGGATAATAATTGTTAAATGGAGACGTGGTGGTAAGTTTTACAGTGGTTTTGGTTGAAAGGCATAAATTATTTACTCCCTAAAAAAAAGGCTAGAAAGCTTTGAAAGTCAATACCAGAAAGGGATATCGGGGAAAATAAAATATGCATATTTTGGGAGGGAGAAAAAAAACGAAAAATTTTCAGTCAAATAACCTTAATTGGGTAGTGTTGTTTTCCTTTATAGTGTTGATGTTTCGGATAATATTTTTGGTATTGTTTTCATTGTAATCGGGAATATATTTACTGATAACATCTTTTATTTCTCTTTCCGATTTTCCCAGTTTACTTGCAATTTCTTTACGGTAAAATCCCCTGCTGTACAAAATTTTTACATTAATAGCCAATGTGCTATGCCCTTTTCGGGTACCATCATTTACAATATGTTCACAATCTTTTTTTAATTTTTTTTGGAGGGCAGTCAATTTCCCTTTCATCTTTGTTTCGGCAAAATCCGAATCAGTCCAGGATTTGACTTTTGTAGTATTTTTATTATTTAAATGAGAAATAAGTTCTTTTCGCTGTGCCGTTCCTGAACGACCGCTAACCTCCCAATAATCCACCAACAGAATTTCTGAATTATAAAATATTTTGTCGAAATTTTGCAAAAAAACTAATTGTGTTTGATTAGTAATTTCTTTTCCACTTCAAAACATCTCCACCAATTCTCCATCCTTTTTTTGAATTTATATGATGTATGACATCAACAAAAAAATTATGGTATTACAAATATCTGAGATTTTATTTTTGGTTTTTCATGACCGAGAACATGATTTATTAACCGATGAATGTTAGTAAAACAAAAAATAAAAGTAAAAAGCAGTGATTTTATTTTACTAAAACAACCTTGCGTATCAAAATATATTATTAATATTGTGACATGATAATAGTACTCCTTAATATTCTCCTCTTTCAATTATTATTTGTTGCAGTCATTGATATGCAAACAGCAAACAACAAACATAACTCACCACCTTATTTTGTAAAAACATTTTCTTCATTTCTATCTAATTATTAATTTAATACTAACCCAAAAAACAAAAAACATGAAAACACAAAACACACCTCTAAGATTAACTAAGAAAAACAATTGGTTTCAAATCAAAAAAACAATTGTTACTTTATTACTGATATTATTTGCTTCATTTATTGAGGGGCAGGTAGGGACGTGGACACAAGTTGCAACTGATGCGCCACATGTTAATTGCGGAACTGCTCTATTACTTACTGATGGTTCAGTAATTGTAGTTTCATCAGCCCCTGGATTGCCAAGGGGAAAACTTTGGGATTAACTTACACCAGATATTAATGGAAACTATGAAAATGGTACATGGTCAACATTGACGTCCATGCATGATTCCCGTTATCCATTTGCAAGTCAGGTACTTCAAGATGGGAGAGTATATGTTGCCGGCAGTGAAATAGGACCTGGACAATACACAAGTGAAATTTATGAACCGCAAAGTGACACATGGACTATGACTATGATGGCTACTCAAGGCGATACGATGGCGTTTTGGGAAGAAAATTGTATTCTACTACCAGATGGTAAAGTACTGCAAGCGTTAGGCCGATTATACAATTCAAGTAATTGTGTCATTTTTAACCCTCAAACCAATACTTTTGCGACAACAGATTCAACACATTTAGGGAAACCTGAAGAAGCTTCGTGGGTAATATTACCTGACCACAGTATCTTAATGCTGGACTGGTGGGATGTTGTTACTGAACGATATATTCCTGCAACAAATACATGGATTGCAGATGCCTCAACACCTGTAAATTTATATGGAAATTCGGTGGAACAGGGAGCAGCAATTATGTTACCTAACGGAAAGGCATTATTTTTGGGAGCTTCGGGACATACAGCTATTTATACTCCAACAGGAACAACAACACAAGGTTCATGGACTATAGGACCTGACATACCTGATAGCATGGGAGCGATGGACGCTCCTGCTGCCATGATGCCCAATGGCAGGATATTATTAGCTGCTTCTCCTGTGCCAGATGCTCAAAATTGGGGGGGGTTATATCCACCAACACAGTTTTATGAATATGATTACCTAACCAACGCTTTTTATTCGACTACTGCTCCTGGGGGTGGTACTTCGTTAGACCATTGGTGTCAATTTTCACATTTTTTGAATTTGCCAGATGGAAAAATACTGTACTCTGAAAACTTTACAGGTGTAGGTAATGCAGACAAATATTATGTATATACACCTGCTGGAATACCAGACAATGCCTGGAAACCAACAATTACTTCATTAACTGGATGTGGTACTTATTCAATTTCCGGTTTTTTGTTTAATGGTATTTCGCAAGGTTCGGCTTTTGGTGACGATTGGCAAATGTCAACCAACTATCCGATTGTGAAACTTACTTCCATAAATAATTCAAATGTGTATTATGCCAGAACCCATGATTGGAATAATACCGGGGTTCAGCAATGGAATATTCCTGTATCTACTCAATTTACATTGCCCCCCAATTTGCCCGCTGATGAATATAGTATAACTGTGATTGCAAATGGAATAAGTTCTGACCCTTTTTCTACAAATATTACTACCTTGGCTCCACCTTCAATTACATCGGATATTAACAATATTTGCATCGGTCAATATGTAACTCTCACTGCCAGCAGTGCGGGAAACCTTAGTTATTTATGGGATGATGGCTCGACCTCCTATCAGCGAATTGTAACTCCTGCTGTTACAACTGCATATATATTAATTGCCACTGATGGTACATTTTGCAGTACAACCTCTATTGTTATAAATGCAACACCATTACCCGTTACTGCGAGTGCAAATTATTTAACTGTATGCGATGGTGCGACAGTTAGACTAACGGGTGGTGGTGCTACAAGCTATTCGTGGTCATCTATTCCTTTTGACAATACCATTAACCGCAGCACGACTAACAATTCTGATGCTTACCGCTCTCTTGGGCTTATTATCAATAATTCTAATTTATCTTCTATACCTGCTGTTGCCGGGGCTTCTAACCAGATTTTTCACAATACTTTTTATAATTTATACAGGGGAATACAGGCACAGGGACAAAATTATGTTACAAATAATACAGGATTTGGTGTTTCAAACCCTGACGGATTAAAATTAATATGCAATACATTTCGTGGGGCTTCTTCACAAGGTAGTTTAATACAGGATGCAGATATGGCAATAACTCCAAGTGGAGCAACTTCTGGTGGGATAAATTATTATCAGCAACAAACTCTTAATACAGGTACTATTTTATTGCCTGTTTATACTAATTATTCGGCTGGGAATCAATTTAGTTTGGGAACCAATACCAATTATAATGATTATTATTCGTATGGAACTATACCAGGGAGTGTTTCAAACATAAAGTATTATTTTGATGGAGGTAATAATCGCACACCAGTAAAATTTACTCCGAATCCCATTATTACGCTTACCACACAAACTGCAAATTCCTGTTTGAGCCATTTGCCGATAACGGGAGTAACCGAATCAACAACTAACCTGAAAGGGCAATTAGAGACCATGAAACCTAAAATAGATTCGGTGGCAGGAGTAATTTATAAAGGAAGTGCAGGTGCATTGTTGGGTTATTTCAGTGATACTACCATAACCGCATCCTCATTAAAAGATACCTTATTGCTCAAATCACCCTATCTGTCGGATGATGTATTGAATGCGGTAATCAAAGACACGGATAATTTATCTGATAATGATATTGCGGATATTTTAATAACCAATAGCCCTGTAACAGGAAGAATAATAGATTCGTTGAATACCATCACCATGTCGGGCAGTACAAGGGCATTGATAGATAGTGCACAGACCGGAATATCAGCGAGAGCAATTGCAGAAGAAGTATATGAAGGATTAAAATTCGGGCGAAACATATTGCAGGATGAAGTATTACGCTCGGAACTGAACAGTTACGACACACTTTCAGTACCTAATGATACTATTATAAAAGATGTTACTGTGTTTTCGCATACTGAATCTGGGGTAAGCAAAGATGATTTATTGGCTTTTTATTATGCGGACAAAGGCGATTATGCTGCAACGGATTCGATTATTGATTTTTATAATGCGTACTACGAAAAGCAAAATTACAACAAAATAATTGAGGTGTACAAAGAGTTGAAGCAAAATGGGCAAAATCTGTATGCGTTGATAATAGATACCGTATTGAGGCGACAGATAATGGATGTAATGAGTGATAGCACAAGGGAGGGGTATTATCAGGCAATAAATATTTTGCAGCATGTGTTTGGAATGGCGTATAACGAGCCTATTGAAGAAATATACGACCAGCAGGATAAAAATTTAATAGTAATACAACGGAATGATGAAAAAGAAAAAACAAAACTAATAGAATGTTTTCCTAACCCTACATCTAACTTAATAAACTTGAGATATAAATTGCCTGACAATTGTAATATGGCAAGTATTAATATTTACGACAATATTGGTAAACTCATAAAAAGCATACCTATTGAAATGACACAAGGGATTGAATCATTTAATATGAATAAGTTTTCAGGAGGTTTATATTATTACACCTTAATAGTAAATACAACAACAATAGCATCCGGTAAATTTATAGTAAATAAATAATCAAACAAGAACACCCTTTTTCTTATTGAAAAAGGGTGTTCTTGTTATAAATATAATATAAAAATGAAAAAAATTATTCTTGTTTTCTTGCTTCCCATAAATGCTTTTTGCCAACAATGGTACTCATTAGGTTTGTTAGACTCCGTTGGAACTCTGAATGGAAATAAAGTGGTTAATGGTATAACATTTTATAATAATAAAATTACAATAGGCGGTAATTTTAAAAAAGAGAATAATACTGTGCTCAATGGTGTTGCTCAATGGGGTGGAACCAATTGGAATCCTATGGGTATTGGAGTATGGTGGGGGGGCGGGGCAAGCATTGATAGCACAGGCAATGGGGGGAATGGACTTGTAATGTATAAAAATAATTTTTATGCTGCTGGTGCAATGACAGGAGCTGGCGGAGTTTACGTTGATGACCCAATACATATTGTTGGCAATATTGCACGGTGGACAGGGAATGATTGGTTTCCTTTGGCTCCGTCTGTTGCATTTTCTGGTTTTAATAATGGCTGCTCTGTACTTCAAGTTTATCATAATAATTTGTATGCAGGCGGTGCGTTTTCCGGTTCATGGGATGCAACAGGCAGCCATGCAACAGAAGCAATATCAAGATGGAATGATACCATGTTTTCTGCCTGTGGGCAAATGTCAGGAGATTTTCCACCAAACAGTGATGATTTTGTAATGGATTTTACCATTTACCAAAATAAATTAATTGCCGGAGGGTATTTTACTGCCATAGATGGTAGCCCTTATGGCACCTATAGCGGCATAGCAGCATACGATGATACTAATTGGAGTGCTTTAGGAGTAGGGTTTAACAATGCTGTATATGCCCTTACTGTATATAATGGTGAGTTGTATGCTGGGGGGGAATTTACAGCAACAAGAGATAACCTTACACCACTGAACCATATTGCCAAATGGAACGGAACACAATGGAGTGCGGTAGGAGAAGGGCTTAATGATACTGTTTATACACTAACAGTAGATAGTGTAAATAATAAACTGTATGCAGGTGGTGGGTTTACTCAAACAGGGCTTGGTGTGCCGGCAAAGCACCTTGCTCAATGGACAGGTACCAACTGGCAGGAAGTAGGAGGTGGTACAAACCGCACTGTAAGAGCCTTGTTTTCTAAAGATGGTAACTTATATGTGGGAGGTTTTTTTACTTATGTGAATGATACAATGGAAGCTCATTTAATAGCCTGCTGGGGTTATGGGTTGAATGTGGGGGGAAATGAGTTGGAAGTTTCAAGTTCCAAGTTTCAAGTTGTGCCTAATCCTAATAACGGGGAGTTTTATTTAAACTTAAATAAAGAATTTAAGGATGTAAAAATTGAAATAAGAGATGTGGTCGGGAGATTAGTTTATAAAGAAGAAATAAAAAACACGAGCCAAACACCAATAAAATTAGATGCTATGGCAGGTATTTATTTCATGAGTATAGTGGCAGATGATGGTTCGACAAGCTCACCACAGGTAAGGATGAATGGAAAAATTATAAAGCAGTGAAATCATTTTTAATTTTAATACTAATAGTTATTAAAACTT
>CANIQT010000007.1 GCA_947469885.1 Bacteroidota bacterium | reverse complement strand
TTGCACCTAAGTCGTGAATATGAATACTTCCTTTACGTTTCCCTTCAAACCCTCCACTCTGAACCATTTCCAACGCAAGGTTTTCGTCATCCACATCTATCACCACTCCTTGAACATGCAACACTACTTTCTTCATCTTTTTGTCAAACAACCCTTCTTTTTCTGTTATCACAGAAACTATCCCGGCATCGTTTGCATCTTTCAACGCTACTGTAGCACTGTTCAAAGCAGTCATCACTGTTCCTGCATCGGGGAAGAACGCATTACCCGTCATTTTGGTTTTTATGAAACCTCCATAAGTAACTTTCTCCGAAGCATTTTTGCCTGTTAAACCTTCCAATACTTTTATCATTTGTCATTCACCTCCTTATTTCGCTCCAATTTGCGTCTATACCCGCACCCTGAAGGCACTATGTTTATTTATAGTATAGTATGTTAATTATCTTTTTAACTATTGTTATTACCTTTTTACTTTAGAGGGGTGGTTTTTTGAGATTTCGAGCGTTTCGCGAGGAACGCGTCCTGTATTTCATGGAACACGTCCTGTATTTCACGACACACGTTTGGTATATCACGACACACGTTTGGTGTTTCATGGAACACGTCCTGTATTTCACGACACACGTTTGGTATTTCATGGAACACGTTTGGTGTTTCACGGAACACGTCCTGCGTTTCACGACATTCATTTACTGTTTCGAAGCACACGTTTGGCATTTCTTGGTTGTGGTTTCGTTTTTCATGGGATTGATTGTTTTTTGGGGAAGATGGCTTTTGAAAAAAATGGAAGTGGGGTTTTGTTTGGGCATGATGATTTTGGGAAGTGAACTTGTGATGATATAATAGACTTCTTTCATAATTAAAAGTATGGTATGATTGGAACACGGATTATTATGATTGTTTAGGATAAAAAATGATTTTATCATTTGGAAATATTTTTCAAGTTAGTAAAACCCATAATTAGATTGGGTTGTATGATGTTTGGCTTCGCCAATTATGAAAGAGGTCTAATATAAGGAATAAAAATATTTTTTTAAACACATGCAACCTTTTAATCTCAAAAAGCATCTATATAATAAAAGGAAAAAACATTAACTCACTAAAACCCTAAAACCATAAGATAAACTTTACCTTCATTTATTTTATTTTTCAACCTTAAACGCTAAGCATGCCCCGCTATTCGCCATAGAATAACATACTTTTAAAAATCAACACCGGGGATACCTGTATCCTGTTTTATGTTTAATTATTTGTTTTTATCCCATGTTGGAAACAAAACTTAATTACATTTATATACCATCAACAAAAGAGGTGATATATATATATCCTCCTGCTTTAAATGGGAAGAAGGAAATGAGTATGGAAGAGTATCTTCATAAAAAAGTAAAAATCCCTCTTAAAAAAGGTTTCTATTTGGAGTATCTCCACCTTATTAAATTATTGGAAATTAAAAATAAAAAACTGCACATAGTGGTGGAAGGAAAAGACACACATTTGTTAGACCGGACTATGATGGAAGTTGTAACTCTTTTTCCGGGAAATCATTTTTGTCAAACTCACGAATCTTATTTAGCCAACATAAATTATTTTAAAAAATATATTGGAGCAGAAGAAGGGATATTATTAGAAGGAAATATTAAAGTTCCCGTTTCGCGTGCACACAAAGACAGCGTGAAAAATGCCATTGATGCCATTGCTATTTTGATTCCAGCACGTGTTAAAAAACCAAAACGGCCCAAATTCTAATTTATTTTGCAGTCATATAACTATTAAACCCTGTCATAAAACTACTAAACCCTGTTAAGTAACCGGAAATTTTGCTACCATTTGCAACCAAAGTAATTTTGTATCCTAAATTTTAAAACAAATTATTATGGCACTTAACCAAATTTCGCTCGCACACCTAACTCAATACACAGAGTTAGAATTATTATTTAACGATAACCCAACGGCAGTAGCTTCCAATGCAGCTTTTGCTGCACGAAGGGTGTTGTACGGAAACAGCCTCAATCAGGCGTATGACTACAGAGATTCGGCAAACGCAACCACAGCAGGTTTTACAACAGCTAAAAAAGGAGCTAAAAAAACATCAAGCAAATCGGCCGGAGGCATTACGGGCAAAGGCGAATCGTATGCTATTTTTAAAAACAACATTGAACTGAGAGAACAGATGCAAGAGTGGAGTCAGGCGTTTCTTTATAAAACGAACGACCCTGATTATGCAGGTGTGATTCAGAACATATACGATTTATTAACTCCTTTTATCACCAGCGACCCCACTGGAACTCCCGATTATTTTACCGCATTGCAATTAACATCTATGCTGAGTGATAAAACCGCTTTTACAGGTAAGCTTAATAAATTTAAAGCTGCAAAATTGAATATTGATACTGCAAAAAGCGATTTTAAAACAATACAGATTCCTGAAATGAAAGAGCACATTACTTTTTTTGAAGGGTTTTTAACTGATTTGGAATTTGCTTTTCCTGATTTTGTAAGTGAATTCAAAGCAATAGTTGAGAAACTCAACATAATAGGAAGAAGGCATCAGGGTGTAACTGCAATTATGAAATACGCAGCAAACGATGAAGTGATTAACAGTTTGGTACATTTGAAATATTAAATTATCCACCCGTTGCCAAGCCTAAAAAAGGAAAAACAAATACTATGGGCGAAATAGCATTGATTAAATTAAAAATAGGAACATGGAACGGAGTGTTTAAATGTCCCGGCTGTGTGGACCAACCGGTGATTGTTGTAATCACTTCGAAACGCATTGTTCGTTTTGAGATAAAGATGGTGGCAATCTAAAAAGAAACAAGAGATAAGAATCAAGAGTCAAGATTAAAAAAACTCCCTGCGGAAATGCGTGGAGTTTTTTTTATTCTAAAATTGTCCAACTCAAAAATTCTAAAATTAACTTTTTCTCTTGCCATTAAATAAATAAATCTAAATTTGCAAAAACAAAAATTAAAACAAAACAAGTATGAATTTCCCTGAAGAATTAAAATACACCAAAGACCACGAATGGGTTCGTGTGGAAGGCAACGTTGCATTTATAGGAATTACTGATTTTGCTCAAGGCGAACTTGGCGACATTGTATATGTTGATATTACTACCCTTGGCGAAGAACTGGCTCACGAAGAAATATTTGGAACAGTGGAAGCAGTTAAAACTGTTTCGGATTTGTTTATGCCTGTTTCGGGTACCATCAAAGAAGTAAACAAAGGGCTGGACACTAATCCTGAAGCGGTAAACAAAGACCCTTACGGAGCAGGTTGGATGATAAAAGTGGAAATGAAAGATGTTGCCGAAGTTAATAATCTATTAAGCGTTGCCGATTACAGAGCACTGATTGGGCATTAACAAATGTTTTTGAAACATACAAAATGGGCATTGCTTTGGGCATTGCTCATTGTTATTTTATGCGGAATTCCCGGCAGGGACATTCCGCATATTTCGTTTCTGGAATTATTAAGCTTCGATAAATTTGTTCATGCTGCAATATTTTTTGTGTTGCTGTTTCTTACTGTAAGAGGGTTTTCGGTTCAAACCACTTTTAATGTATTGCATCAATCTCCGAAAATAATTGCGTTTTTTATCTGTGTTGCTTATGGCGGCTTAATGGAAATTATGCAGGGAACTATTTTTGAAGAACGCAGTGCAGATGTTTATGATTTTATTGCCAATAGTTTTGGATGTATTGTAGGTTTACTGATGTATCAGTGGATAGAGAAAAAATTTCTTATTAAATTTATCAGATGAAAATAACGTGGGTACTTAAAAAATTTGAGAACCTTTCCCCTCTCGAATTATACAAGATTATGCAACTCCGTGCCGAAGTTTTTGTGGTGGAACAAAACTGTGTGTATCAGGATGTCGATGGCAAAGATTTAAAATCACTTCATCTTTTTGGAACGAATGAAAGCGATGAAGTAATTGCCTATTCAAGAATTGTTCCTGCCGGAATTTCATTTAAAGAAATATCAATAGGCAGAGTGGTATCCTCTCCAAAAGCAAGAGGAACAAGAGTAGGAAAAGAACTGATGAAACAATCGCTCGAAAAAATAAAAGAACTCTACGGCAATGTTCCTATCCGAATAGGTGCCCAATGTTATCTCAAAAAGTTTTATGCTGATTTAGGTTTTGTGGCAGAAGGAGAAGAATATTTGGAGGATAATATTCCACATATAGAAATGTTGATTGGTTACGAATAAACGAATCAAAACGAATTTACGAAAAAAGATTAGCAATAAACGAATCAAAACTAATTTACTAAATTTCGTATTAGTATAGTTTCGTAAATTTGCTTTTATTCGTTTATTCGTAACCTAAATTATCATCCCCGCCCCAACGGTAGCATTCGAGTTTTCATCAATTAAAATCACACTTCCTGTGATTCTGTTTTTTGCGTATTTGTCAGTTATCAGAGGCATAGCAGTGCGAATGGTAATACAAGCAATTTCGTTCAACCCAACAATTTTTTCATCTTCCATTTTATCAAAAGTATTGATATTCACTTTGTAATTTACTTCTTTAACCAAACACCTAACTTCATTAGTAGTATGTTTCAAGGTATAATTTCGGTTCGCCTGCAATTTTTTATCACTCATCCAGCAAACCATTAATTCAACATCCTGAGTAACCACTGGCTTATTATCTGATTTCACAATCATATCTCCCCGAGATATATCAATATCATCATCCAGCGTAAAAGAAACACTCATTGGTGAATATGCTTCTGGCAAAGAATTTCCCGCAAAGTCGATTGATTTTATTTTTGACGAAAGTCCCTTTGGTAAAATAGTAACCGCATCACCAGGTTTAAAAACACCACCTGTAATTCTGCCTGCATAACTTCGGTAATCGTGGTATTCATTACTCATCGGACGAATAACATACTGAACTGGAAACCGAGCATTATCTGTAATTTCAGCTGTCGGAATCGTTAATGTTTCAAGCAAATTAAGAACAGTTCGGCCTTTATACCATTTCATACTTTTGGAAGATGCTACTACGTTATCACCTTCCAGCGCACTAATTGGAATAAAATGAACGTTCGGAATATTCATTTTTAAGGCAAGTTCCTCGTATTCTTTTTTTATCTTTTTAAAAGCATCTTCCTTATAATCCACCAAATCCATTTTGTTTACACAAACAATAATGTGAGGAATTCGCAACAAAGAAGCAATGTAAGAATGTCTTTTGGATTGTTCCACCAACCCTTTTCGGGCATCTATTAAAATTATGGCAGCATTTGCTGTTGATGCACCTGTAACCATATTGCGGGTATATTGTACATGGCCGGGAGTATCAGCAATAATAAATTTACGTTTAGGAGTAGCAAAATATCTGTAAGCTACATCAATGGTTATACCCTGCTCGCGCTCTGCACGCAGACCGTCTGTAAACAATGCAAGATTCAAATACGCATCACCACGTTTTTTGCTCGTTGCTTTCACAGCCTTATACTGATCTTCAAAAATAGATTTTGAATCAAACAATAATCTGCCGATAAGCGTACTCTTTCCATCATCCACACTACCCGCAGTAGTGAAGCGCAACATATCCATCTCAAGATAAGATGAAGTTGGATGTTGACTGTTGGGTGTTGGATGTTTAGTGGTTTTCGCCATTCTTAATTCCTAATTCCTAATTCCTAATTGTTAAAAGTATCCAAGTCGTTTCCTGTCCTCCATTGCAGCATCACTTCGTTTATCATCAATTCGACTACCTCTTTCAGTTGTTCTTGTGGCTGCAACTTCATTTACAATTTCTTGTAATGTAGAAGCTATAGAAAGTACTGCGCCAGTACAACTAATGTCCCCAATAGTACGAAACCTAACCTGCATCTTTTCTACTTTTTCAGTAGGTTTAAGTGGTATTACATTTGCATGAGCATAAATCACTTCATCACGAATAAAACACTCGCGCTCGTGAGTAAAATACAAAGAAGGAATTTCGATTTGTTCTTGCAAAATATATTGCCACACATCCATTTCTGTCCAGTTGCTTATTGGAAAAACTCTGAAATGTTCTCCAATATTTTTTCTGCCATTAAATAAATTCCACAATTCAGGTCGCTGGTTCTTTGGGTCCCATTGCCCAAACTCATCACGATGTGAAAAAAAACGTTCCTTTGCTCTTGCTTTTTCTTCATCTCTTCGTGCACCACCAATCAGTGCATCAAACTTGTAATTCTCAATTGTATCAAGTAATGTAACTGTTTGCAAAACATTACGGCTGGCATAAAAACCTTTTTCTTCTGTCACTCTACCTGTATCTATGCTATCCTGAACAGATGCAACAATAAGCTGTGCGCCATATTTACTTACCAAATCATCACGATAAATAATGGTCTCTTCAAAATTATGTCCAGTATCAATATGTAAAAGAGGAAAGGGAATTTTTGCAGGTGCAAAAGCTTTTCGGGCAAGGTGAAAACAAACGATACTGTCTTTGCCTCCCGAAAAAAGTAAGGCTGGTTTTTCGAATTGCGCAGCCACTTCGCGCAAAACAAAAATACTTTCGCTTTCTAATTCTTTTAAATGAGTAAGGTGATGTTCGTTCATTTTTTTTACCAAAAAGACAATAGGTACAAAGGTATTTAATTATTTAATTTCAAATGGTCAAGTATCAACTTTACGCTTTCTTCCACATTTAATTCATTTGTTTTTATTTCAATTGCAGGATGCAATGGAGCTTGGTAAGGAGCATTGATTCCTGTAAAATCTTTTATTTCTCCTTTTCTTGCTTTTGCATATAGCCCTTTTACATCACGTTGCTCGCAAACTTCGAGTGAAGCATTTACAAACACTTCTACAAAATCTTTTTCACCAATAATTGTTTTTGCTAGGTTTCTTATTTCTTCTGTTGGACTCACAAAACAACAAATGGTAATGATACCGCAATTGACAAACAACTTTGTTACTTCTGCAATTCTTCGGATATTTTCTTTTCTATCGTCATCACTAAAACCAAGTTCCTTATTTATTCCTTCACGAATAATATCACCGTCAAGAATTTGAGTTAGCAAACCATTTTTGTGTAATTCGTTTTCCAATGCAATGCCAATAGTTGTTTTACCCGAGCCGCTTAACCCTGTCATCCAAATGGCAATACCTTTTTGATTAAGTAATTTTTCTTTGTCTTCTCTTTGTAAATTGATATTCACTTAAATAATCTATTTTTGATTGTTTCAAATATAAAACAAAAAGTAGTACATCAAGTTCAAAAAGATTTTTTTGAATATCTTTGTTGCTATCCCAAAACGAAATAATGAGTAAAACAATTATACTACCCGATTTCAGAAACACACCAACTATCGACCAGGTGGGAGTTGAAGAGCGTTCCGCACGTTTTACAACACGCAGCATCAAAAAAGCATCAAAGATGCAAGGTCTCAAAATGGCTCTGAACATGATTGATTTAACCACATTGGAAGGAAAAGATACAGATGGAAAAGTAAAACAAATGTGTTATAAGGCGATGCATCTGCATGATGTAATACCCGGACTACCGACTGTTGCGGCTGTATGTGTGTATCCATCTATGGTAAAAACTGCTAAGGAGGCTTTAAGAGGAAGTAAGGTAAAAGTGGCTTCTGTATCTACAGCTTTCCCTAGCGGACAATCCACACACAAAGTAAAAATAACTGACACCAAATTTGCTGTCGATATGGGTGCTGATGAAATAGATATGGTTATTTCAAGAGGTGAATTTTTAAGTGGTAATTATTCTTTTGTGTTCGATGAAATTGCTTCTATCAAAGAAGCTTGCGGGAATGCCAGATTAAAAGTAATATTTGAAACAGGGGAACTTTCTACATTAGATAATGTAAGAAGAGCAAGTGAAATTGCTATGTATGCCGGTGCTGATTTTATCAAAACATCAACTGGTAAAATTTCTCCGGCCGCAACTATGCCGGTCACTTTAGTAATGCTGGAAGCTATCAGAGACTATTATTATAAAACAGGAAGAATGGTGGGAATGAAACCTGCCGGTGGAATTTCGACAGCCAAATCTGCTTTGCATTATTTGGTGATGGTGCGCGAGACATTGGGCGGTGCATGGTTAAGTAATGAATGGTTTCGCTTTGGAGCAAGTAGTTTGGCAAATGACGTGCTGATGCAAATAGCAAAAGAAACAACAGGGGTATATCAGAGTATTGATTATTTTTCGAAGGATTAAATTCCTCCGAATTCGGTCCTTTCCGAATTTGGAGGTTGCATCTTCCTCCGAACTTGCTCTTTTGCGAGTTTGAATATTAAATGTAGATAAATGAAGCCTCCAAATTTGGAAAGGACCGAATTCGGAGGGAAAACGAAATGTCAATCAAAAAAGAAATATTAAAACCAGATAGATTTTATGATATCTACAATCATGCTGTAGGTAATGATAAATTATTTTTTATCGAAAACAACTATATTTATTTTCTTACAAAATTCAGTGAATACATTTCTCCTATTGCCGATATGTACGCTTATTGCTTAATGTCGAATCATTTTCATCTTCTTGTTAAAATAAAATCGGAAGACGAAATATTTTATTTTTTAAAAGACAATAATAAAATACCTGAACCGGAATTATCGCTTGATGAATTTAAAATACTATCTGAATCTCATCCGGAAATTGATTATTTTAATTTGCATTTGACTAAACAATTCTCCATATTTTTCAATGGCTATGCACAAGCAATAAATAATCAGGAAAAGAGGAAAGGAAATTTGTTTATCAAAGGATTCAGAAGAATAGAAATATCTTCTTCAGAATATTTAAAGGATTTGATTTTATATATTCATACCAATCCTGTTCATCATCAATTTACTGATAAAGTGGATTCATGGAAACATAGTTCTTATAATTCTATTTTATCTGATAAACCTACTCGATTGAAACGTGATGAAGTAATTGAATTGTTTGATGGGAAAGAGAATTTTATCTTTTGTCATCAAGCAAAGAATGAAGAATTAATTCAAAGGATAGAATTAATCATGAATGAATAACATTTAAACCTCCAAATTCGGAAAGGACCGAATTCGGAGGGTAAAAAAAGAAATAATAATATGACAAAAAAAACGAAAGAACCAACATTGGACTTTACAACGGACTGGGCCTATGCACCGGCTCCGGAAGACAGTAAACATATTTCTTTGAAGAAGCAATATGACTTATTTATTAATGGTGAATTTGTAAAGCCAAACAGCAAAAAATATTTTGCGACATACAATCCAGCTACTGAAGAAAAGATAGCGGATATTGCTGAAGCAGATGAAAAGGATGTAGATAACGCAGTGAAAGCTGCACGAAAAGCATTTGATAAATGGTCAAAGATTTCGGCTAAGGAACGTGGAAAATATATTTATCGTATTTCACGTCTGATGCAGGAACGTGCAAGAGAATTTGCTGTGATTGAAACCATAGATGGCGGGAAACCGATTCGTGAAAGCAGAGATATTGATGTTCCATTGGCGGCTAATCATTTTTTTTATTATGCCGGATGGGCAGATAAGTTGGAATATGCTTTTCCAAACAGAACTCCTAAACCATTAGGTGTTGCCGGACAAATTATTCCGTGGAACTTTCCTTTACTGATGGCAGCATGGAAAATTGCTCCTGCTTTGGCTACTGGCAATACTGTTGTTTTAAAGCCTGCAGAAACTACTTCACTGACTGCATTAAAACTTGCTGAATTGATTCGTGATAGTGGTTTGCCGGATGGTGTGGTAAATATTATTACAGGGGCAGGTAGAACAGGTGCGGCTATTGTTAATCACCCGGATATTAATAAAATTGCTTTTACAGGTTCTACTGATGTGGGTAAGATGATTCAGAAAGCGATTGCCGGAACTGATAAAAAATTGACTCTTGAATTAGGTGGAAAAGCAGCGAATATTATTTTTGAAGATGCTCCTTTGGACCAAGCTGTAGAAGGAATTGTGAATGGAATATTTTTTAACCAGGGACATGTTTGTTGTGCAGGGTCGAGATTGTTTGTTCAGGAAAGTGTTGCGGATATTGTTATTCGTAAATTGAAAGACCGAATGGAAACACTTATTGTCGGTGACCCGATGGATAAAAATACGGACATAGGCGCAATTAATTCGAAAGAACAATTATTAAAAATAAATAAATATATTAAGATTGGGAAAGATGAAGGTGCTGAGATGTACCAGAGTTCGTGCAGTATTCCGAACAAAGGAAATTTTTGCAGACCTACATTATTTTTAAATGCATCACAATCGCACAGAGTGGTGCAGGAAGAAATATTCGGACCGGTGCTGACTGTGCAGACCTTCAGAACGATTGAAGAAGTGATTGAAAAGGCTAATAATATTCCTTACGGTTTGTCAGCAGGTGTATGGACTGATAAAGGTTCTAAGATATTTAATCTTACTACAAAATTAAGAGCAGGAGTTGTTTGGGCAAATACTTATAATAAGTTTGATCCTACTTCTCCTTTTGGAGGATATAAGGAAAGCGGGTTTGGAAGAGAGGGTGGATTGAACGGGTTGATGCCTTATCTCAAGTTTTAAATTAAAAACAATATTACGAACTACCCCTGTCAGGGTTTGGAACCCTGACAGGCGTGAGACTTAAAAAAAATAAAAAATATGGCACGTTTAGAAGTTTTAAAAACCTACAAAATCTTTATCGGTGGACAGTTTCCTAGAACTGAGTCGGGAAGATATTATCCTTTGACAAATAAAAAAGGAGAAGTGATTGCAAATATTTGTTTGTCATCCAGAAAAGATTTTAGAAATTCTGTCGTTGCTGCGCGTGGAGCTTTTGGAGGATGGGCTGGTCGTGCTGCATTTAACCGTTCGCAAATACTTTATCGTATTGCAGAAATGATGGAAGGACGAAAAGAACAATTTATTTCTGAACTTATATTGCAAGGCTCTTCATCAAAATCAGCAAAAGAAGAAGTGGAATTATCCATCGACAGAATGGTATATTATGCCGGATGGTGCGATAAATATCAGGCTTTGTTCAGTTCGGTTAATCCTGTTGCTTCATCTCATTTTAATTTTTCTGTGCCTGAACCTAGCGGTGTGGTGGCGATAATTGCAGATGAAGCAACTTCGTTACTTGGTTTGGTAAGTTCGATTACTCCAGTAATTGCAGGAGGAAATACTTGTGTGGTTCTTGCTTCTGAAACAAAACCTCTGTGTGCAGTTACATTTTCAGAAGTATTAAATACTTCTGATTTGCCGGGTGGTGTGGTAAATATTATTACAGGAAATTCAGCTGAGCTGCATTCGCATTTTTCTACCCATATGGATGTGAATGCAGTTATTTATTGCCGTGCCGATAAGGCAGAAATAAAAACGATTAAAGAAAATGCTTCTTTAAATGTGAAACGTGTTTTTATTAATAATAAAGAAAATATATTTTCAGAAAAAGCCCAAAGCCCTTATCTGATTTTTGATGTACAGGAAATAAAAACCACTTGGCACCCTATTGAAAATATTGGAAGTGCTAAAGGGGGGTATTAATAATGAGGAAAAATACAGGATAAACAAAAATCCCCATTCTAATTAAAGAACAGGGATTATATATTATGTTTAGTTAGACTGATGAACCAAGTACTTATTGGCTCACCAATTTCTTCTCCTGACGTTTACGGTCGTTTTCGTCCAACAACACTTTACGCATACGGATGGATTTTGGAGTAAGCTCCACATACTCGTCCAACTGAATGTATTCCATTGCTTCTTCCAAAGAGAAATTAATTTTAGGAATGATTCGCATCTTTTCGTCAGAGCCGGAAGCACGCATGTTACTTAATTTTTTCTCTTTGGTAATGTTCACCACTATATCGTCCTGACGGTTGTTTTCGCCAATTATTTGACCTGTGTAAATTGGGTCACCAGCTTCCACAAAAAAGTTACCTCTGTCTTGTAATTTATCAATTGAATAAGCAATAGAAGTACCTTGTTCTCCTGAAATAAGTACTCCGTTGTTGCGGTGAGGAATAGGTCCTCTCCATGGTTCAAATGCTTTGAAACGGTGAGCCATGATGGCTTCTCCTGCTGTTGCTGTCAACAAATTATTACGTAAACCAATGATTCCACGAGAAGGAATTTCGAATTCCATGTGTTGCAAATCGCCTTTTGGTTCCATCAACAACATATCTCCTTTTCTTTGACTAACATATTCAATTACTTTTCCTGCCGATTCTTCTGGAACATCAACGGTTAAAATTTCTATCGGCTCACATTTTACTCCATCAATTTCTTTAATGATTACCTGTGGTTGCCCAACCTGCATTTCGTATCCTTCGCGTCTCATGGTTTCTATCAATACAGATAAGTGAAGAATTCCACGTCCAAAAACCAAGTATGAATCAGCTGAACCAGTTTCCTCTACACGTAGCGCAAGGTTTTTTTCTAATTCTTTAAATAGTCTATCACGTAAATGTCGGGAAGTAACAAATTTTCCTTCTTTGCCAAAGAATGGAGAGTTATTGATACAAAACAACATATTCATAGTCGGTTCATCAATAGCAATAGGAGTCAATCCTTCCGGGTTTTCAAAATCAGCGATTGTATCACCAATTTCGAAACCTTCTATACCTGTAATAGCAACAATTTCGCCCGATTGAATAGGCTCTGTCATTTTTTGTTTGCCTAATCCTTCAAAAATAAAAAGTTCTTTTATTCTTGATTTTACCACCGAGCCATCGCGTTTTACTAACGAAACGGGCATGTTTTCTTTTATTTCTCCTCTCAACACACGACCTACTGCAATACGACCAACAAAGGAAGAATAATCCAAAGAAGTAATTTGCATTTGTAAAGAGCCTTCCACACGTGGTGATTCAGGAAAAAAATCAACAATAGTATCTAACAAATAAGTAATATCAGCGGTAGGCGTTTTCCAGTCAGGACCCATCCAGCCTTGTTTTGACGAGCCATAAACAGTTTTAAAATCCAATTGTTCTTCCGTGGCATCCAAATTAAAAAACAAATCAAATACCTGATCGTGCACCTCATCAGGACGGCAGTTTGGTTTATCTACTTTATTAATAACCAAAACTACTCTTTTACCTTGTGTCAATGCTTTTTGAGTAACAAAACGGGTTTGAGGCATTGCTCCTTCAAAAGCATCTACCAACAGAACCACACCATCAGCCATGTTCAACACACGTTCTACTTCGCCTCCAAAGTCAGCGTGGCCGGGAGTATCAATAATGTTGATTTTAGTTCCTTTGTAACGTACAGAAACGTTTTTTGCAAGAATAGTAATTCCGCGCTCGCGCTCTAAGTCATTATTATCCAATATCAGTTCTCCTGATTCCTGATTTTCACGAAACAGCTTTCCTGTATGTAATATTTTGTCAACTAAGGTAGTTTTACCGTGGTCAACGTGGGCAATAATGGCAATGTTTCTGATGTTTTTCATTCTTTTTTTTATTCTTTTTTATTAACGGGGTGCAAAAGTACTCTTTTTATTGACATAGAGGGCATCGTGTAGGGTTATAAGCGTTAACAACAAAGACTTTTGAGGGCAAAAATGCAATTTATCAAGGCATTTAAAGGCTTTTGCCAAAAATCTATAAAGTTTAAGGGATATTAACTAAACAATGCTTTCAACTCTGTAGCATCATGTGGATTCAGTTTTCCTGCAAGAATTAAACTCAGTTGTTTTCTTCGCAAGGCCGCTTCGTATCTTTTTTTCTCTTCGTCTGTTTCAGGCACCAGTTCAGGCACAGGGAGCGGGGAACCATTTTGGTCAACTGCCACAAAAGTGTAAATGGCTTCGTTACATTTCACTTTGTCTCCCGTAACAGGGTCTTCCACCCACACATCTATAAACACTTCCATGGAGGTATTGAATGCTCGTGAAACCTTTGCCTCCAAAGTTACCAGACTAGCATGTTTTATCGGATTGTTGAATGACACATTGTTTACCGATGCTGTAACCACCACGCGTTTGCAATGACGGTGAGCAGCAATAGATGCCACCATATCCATCCATTGTAATAATTGTCCTCCAAATAAATTGCCTAAAGTATTGGTATCATTTGGCAACACTATTTGTGTTTGTATAGTTAACGATTCTTTTGGGGTTTTCGATTTCATTGATTAATTTTTTTGCAAAGGTAAATAAATTGAAACAGATAAAACTTCAAACAAATTTTAGATTGTAACACCAACTTTTGCTAAAATTAATTGTGTAGAAAGTTCAAAAAAGACACTTCCTATTATTTCGGAAAAGAAAGCTATGTTTAGCATAAATTTGCTCTTTTTTATCAAAAACTTCAGGAAGTTTTGTTCAAACTTCCCTAAGTTTATCTCAAATTTCCTAAATTTGTAACAAAATTTCCCGAATTTTTGCCTTTAACTTCCCAAATTTTACCTCCAATGTTCCTTTCTTTTCCTCTTCATTTGCTTTCTTTTTGAAAAAGAAAGGGATAAAAACGAAAAAAGTCCCATTGTCCGTAAAAACACTTTTCTGACTGCCTGATTTTTTTCGGGTATCTGTTTATTAACCCCTTTACGCAAAGGGTTCTACCTAATGAGGAAGAGGGTAATTAAAAATTAGGAATTATTTAATAATCAATTAGTGTTTATACAACCACACATTGGGCAGCTGTTTGCGGAGATTGCTAATTTCGTGGTTTGCTTCTTTGTAGGTAGCATAGTTGCCACAACTCACTACAAACAAATCTTTGTTGTTTTTTCCGATTATGGCTGCATCCATATTTTGTTGTTGAAGCGATTCAACAAATTTTACTGCATTATTTTCGATTGCAAAACATCCAGCAACTAAATGAAATTTAAAATCAAGATTTACATCTTTTTCTTTTACAACTGCTGTAGTATCTGCTATTACTGGGGTAACATTTGTTGTCGGTTGTTGGTTATTAGTTGTCAGTTGTTCCTTTACGGCTATTGGTTCCTGCTTCTTGATTCTCGTTTCTTGATTCTTATCTCTTGATTCTTGATTCTTGATTCCAGTTTCGTGAGATGCAAACGGATTAAGATTAGAGTAATTAATGTTTTTTAATAAATCTGTTTTTAAGGGAATCCACAACATCCCAAAAACCAAAGGAACCGCAATAGCCAATGCTACTATCCGCTTCACATTCACTTTCCTTTTTTGAGCAGGAATTGCGCTCCTGTCTTTAAATTCTTTTTCTATTCGTTTAATCGCATTGTCACGCTTAATAGCTGGAGATTGAAAAGAAGATAATCCGAAAGCTTGCAATAAATAATTATGTGTTGATGGTTCAAATTGTATGTTGCGCTCCACATCCAGAAACAAAACTCCCACCTCTTCTATTTTTACCTTGCCTCCCTTTTTTAATTCCGAATTAGTTGTTTCTACAAACCTACTGATTTGTTTTAATGCCTCAGGATAATTAGTGTTTTCGGCAGTTGCAATATGATTGGCTAACAACCCATCATTGTTTTTTAAGTTTTTATTAAAAACAATGTTTTTTGAAGGGGGAGTAAAAGTATGTTGAACCGGATGAATTTTTGCAGAAGCATAGTTGGTAACAAACCCTCCAAACTCAGGCACAATCACACAATCGTGGTTGTACAACAGTTCGTTTATATGTTTATCTATCTTTTGCATTTTGTTTTTCGGGGTTGCGAAAGTACTATAATTTTATAAGAAATTAATTAGTTTTTTTAAGTCTTCCGGTGCATCCACAGCAACACTCTCAAAATCAGTAATCTCAATTTTTATTTTATATCCATTTTCTATCCATCTTAGTTGCTCCAATGCTTCTGCCAGTTCGAGCGATGATTGTTTTAAAGAGGTGAGTTCTTTCAAAACCTTTACAGTATAGGCATAAATGCCAACATGTTTATAAAAAGTAAACTTATTGAGCCACTCATTTTGCTCCACGCCTCTTAAAAATGGAATTGCTTGCCTGCTGAAGTAAATAGCTTCTTTATTTTTGTTAATAATTACTTTAGGAATATTAGGATTAAACAAATCGGTGCCTGTCTTCATCTTCATTGCAAGTGTGGCAATTTCCACATCGGGCGAATTAAAACAGGAAGCGACCAAATCAATCTGTTCAGGATGAATAAATGGCTCATCACCCTGTATATTGATAACCACATCTGCCACTCCCTGAATTTTATTTATAGCTTCAAAGCATCTGTCGGTGCCGCTTTGATGAGCTTCGCTGGTCATCACCACTTTGCCACCAAACGAATGAACATGTTCTTCAATTCGCTTATCATCTGTAGCCACATACACTTCCGATAACGATTTCGCTTTTTTCGATTGCTCGTAAACTCTCTGTATCATTGATTTTCCGGCAATATCTGTTAATGGTTTTCCCGGAAAACGGGTGGAAGCATATCGCGAAGGAATTATACCAACTATGTTTCTCATCATAAATAATTTGTCACGAAAATACAGAATAAAACGAATCGGATTATCAGTATTTATTCACCAATTATACATTTTTTGCTATGTTTGCAGATATGAGAATAGTGCACATTTTTCCATTTCTTATTTTATTGTTTCTATTTCTTGGGGCTTCATGGCCTTCGGAGAATGTATCCTCTCGCGAAATTATACAACAAATGCTGGATAGTATTAAATTGATAAAAACCGAACGTTGTGATGTAAAAGCAACTGAAAGGGTAAACAACAGCCTCCATTTTGCAGAATCAAGAATCAAGATCAATTTCTATCCTAAGAAAATATACTTCAACAGTCCATATAAAGGGATTGATATACTATGGGTAGAAGGCACCAACAAAGGAAATGCCCTGGTTCACTCCCGAACACTACCTTTTATTAATCTCGATTTAGATCCTTACGGTAGTATTATGCGAAAAGACCAGCATCATACTATTTTCGAACTGGGCACACCGTATATTGGTTCTGTTATTGCAAATACTATTGTAAAAGCGCCAAAAGATTTTGACAAACACTTTAAATATGCCGGAATAATAAAATGGAACAATAAAGATTGTTATCAAATTATTATTGATTATCCCGAATATAAATACATTGAGTACACTGTTACCAAAGGAGAAACGGTAACAAGTATTTCTAAAAAATTAAATACCTCCGATTTTAAAATTCGTTACAAAAACGATTTGTCGAGTTATTTCGGAACCATTAAAGAAGGGAAAAAACTACAAATTCCTATTCCCTATTCCAACAAAGTGATTGTTTACATTGATAAAAAAACGTTGATTCCAATTAAAATCATGGTGTATGACGAAGAAGGGATTTTTGAAGAATATGAATTTTATAATGTTCGTATCAATACTTCCTTTGCTGCCGATGAATTTACAAAAGGCTTTAAAGGATATGGTTTTTAGGTTATCTTTGCAGCCTTTTTAAAAATGAAAACAAAAACACTACCACTTTTTTTACCGATTATTCTTTTCGCTTTGTGCGGCATTTTATTTTCGTTCAGTAAAATCCATACATCCGAGCCTGCATTGGGCAACAAAGATTTAATTGATAAAATATTTGCTTCCATAGATAATGTAAAAACAGTGCGCTACAGCCTTCAATGCAACGAACGCATCAAAGGAAGAATGCAGCATACGGAATCACATGTAAAACTGCAAATATCTCCACGAAAAATATATTTGTACATAAAAGGAATTGAAGTATTGTGGATACAAGGATGGAACAAAGGCGATGCCTTGGTTAATCCAGGCTCATTTCCATACATTGACCTTTCGCTCGACCCGTATGGCTCACTAATGCGCAAAGACCAACACCACACTATTCACGAAATGGGCTTTCATTATCTTGCTGATATTTTGAGAGACGGAATGAAGAAAGCAGGTGATAAAGTAGATAAATATTTTTCGGTTTTTGGTGAAGAAGTGTATGAAGGCCGGCCGTGTTACAAACTTTCCATCACTTACCCCGATTTTGCATGGGGACCCTACACAGTAAAGAAAGGTGAAAACCTAACAACTATAGCCAGAAGATTAAGAATAAGCGAATACATGGTTTTAGAAAACAATCCTAAACTAAGTAGTTTTTTTGATGTAAAAGAAGGGCAAGTAATTCAGGTGCCAAATGCGTATGCAAAACTTACGCTGCTATTAATCGATAAGGAATATTTGTTGCCAGTAAACAATAAAGTGTTTGATGATAAGGGTCTTTTCGAAACGTATGAATATCACGATTTGAAAGTGAACATCCCCATTGCTCCCGAAGAATTTACTTCAAAGTACAAAGACTATCATTTTTAATTCCTCTCTCCGTTTGATTGAAAACAAAAACGACTTTCCTTTTCGGGAAAGTCGTTTTTGTTAAAACTAATAGCTATTGGTTAATGAAAACTAAACTACTCGTGTTTTTCTCCAGCAGCTTCTGCTCCTTGGGGTTCTTCTTCATGTTTGCCAGATAATGCCTTTTCGTTCAAATCTATTTTTTGTTTCACAATCAATTCATCCATTTTCTGTTTGTGAACTCCGCAATATTTTGCTTCTGTGATGGCAATAAAAACCAAATACAAAATAAATATTATATAAGGTGCAAGTATGCTCCATTTCAATACTTTTTTCTCGTCACCAAGGTGCATAAAACTAAATACAATGAAATACGCTTTTGCAATGGTAAGTCCAATGAAAATAACTTTTAAGGTAACAGACGAATGTCTTTCTCCATCCAGCAAACCCATTTTCATGGCATACGAACCTATTATTAATTCAACAATAGTAACTGCTAACATAATCCAGAATACATTCCAAAGTTTTCTGCGTTTTCCTACTCCAGCTTCTTCGCTGTGATGAGCCATTAACTCATACTGTGGGTAATCATCGTGAAATTCTGACATAACTTATTTTTTAAATTCTAAATACTAATTTCTAAATTCATTTCTCCGTCTTAATACTTTATACTCGATACTTCTTTTACAATAGGTAGAAGAATGTAAATACAAACACCCAAACCAAATCCACAAAGTGCCAGTATAAACCCACTTTTTCAATCATTTCATAATGACCCCTCCTTTCGTATGTGCCTCTTACTACATTAATAAAAATAACAAGATTTATTATTACACCACTGAATACGTGAAATCCGTGGAAACCTGTGATAAAGAAAAAGAAATTGGCAAACACTGGTAATCCATATTCGTTCACCGTCATGTTTGCTCCTTTAACTATTTGTTCCGTCCACACACCATCAACGGCAATACTGCGCAAAGCACCATGCTCTGTACCAACTATGAAGTGAAACCACTCCCATGCCTGAGAACCAACAAACATTGCCCCGCCAATAATGGTTAACAACATCCAAACCGTCACTTTCTTTTTATCGTTTCTGTGTCCTGCTTCCACAGCTAGCACCATTGTTACTGAAGACATAATCAAAATCAAAGTCATCAATCCTACATACGCCAAAGGAATATGCCCGTGATAAAACGGAAAGTGAGTAAATACATCGGCAGGATTAGGCCAAACTTCAGGGTGTTTGTGACGCATAAAACCATACGCACATAACAATCCAGAGAATGTTAACGCATCGGATACAAGGAAAAACCACATGAACACTTTTCCGTAACTAACTCCAAATGGTGACTTTCCACCACTCCAGGCAGAGCCTGAATCTGATTCTTCAACAGCGTGACTTGACATACTTTTTACTTAATTTTTATTTAATACTAATTTTTACGGGTACGAATATGCAACTTTTTCTTTTATCTTTTAACGAACAAACAACAAAAATAAAAACAAATATATCCACAGCACATCCAAAAAATGCCAAAATATGGCGCAAAGCTTTATGCCTAAAAGGTTTTCGGCATTATATTTTTTTCGTAACGAATTTACCCACACCACCGACAAGGAGGCAAAACCACCCAACATGTGCACCAAATGCAGAAAAGTGAGCAGATATAGAAACGAGCCTGCGTTGTTACTGTTTTTTCCGGTATAAAATATTTTTGATTCGTGAAGAATTCCCCACCCAGCAAACTGACTAATGACAAACGATAATCCAAGAACTAAAGTAATTAAAGCACCAAGCTGGACGTTTTTATGGTTATTCTTTTTTGCCGATGCCAACACCCAATTCATGGTTACACTGCTCACCATTATTATTGCAGTACTGATATAAAACGTTTGGGGTAAATCAAATGTTATCCAATTACCTTTTCCCTGACTAACTACATAAGCACTGGTAAGTCCGGCAAACAGCATGGACATACTCACCATGCCTATCCAAAGCAGCGGTTTTGCAACCTTTTCGCGGGTTTCCTTTTTTTCTTCTATTGATATTGTACCGTTCATTCCTAATTTATAATTCCTAATTTCTTTAATATCCTATCATAATTGCAATTTGCACCACCGGCAAATAAATAAACGAGCCAAACATGAGTTTCCGTGCAGTTTCCACCGTGCACTCTTTATATAAATTATATGCCTGATAAGCGAACCCTGCTCCGCAAATTAAAATAACAACTGCCGACACAATGCCCGACATGTGAAACATAATGGGTAATAAACTAATGGGTAATAAAAACAACGTATAAACCAATACCTGAAAGGCACTGCTTTTGTCTCTTCCGCCCAACGAAGGCAACATTCTGAATCCTGCTTTTTTATAATCTTCGTCCAGCACCCAGGCTATTGCCCAAAAGTGTGGAAACTGCCACATAAACTGAATGGCAAATAATATCCATGCCTGAAATTGTATTTCTCCGAAACCAGATGTAGAAGCTACATGCCCTAACAGAGGGGGAATGGCTCCAGGAAAAGCCCCTACAAACACAGCAAAAGGTGTTACTCTTTTTAATGGCGTGTAAACTACAGTATATAATATTAAGGCTATCAAACCTAAAATTCCACTCAACGGATTCATAAAAATCCAAAGTATGGCGATGCCCGAAATACCCATCAACGAAGCCAATATATACGACTCGTTCATTCCCATTCTTTCCTTGGGCAGTGGTCGGTTTTGAGTGCGAGCCATTAATTTATCAAGGTTGCGCTCTATTATTTGATTGAACCCGTTTGAAGAGCCCGTAACCAAAAACCCGCCCAACACCAGCAACCACATTTTGCCCCAATTTACTTCGTGAGAACCAATAACAAAACAAATGGCTGCCGAAAGCACTACCAATGAAGACAAACGAACCTTTATGAACGCAGCATAATCACGTATTTTGCTTACGGATTCAACTTGTTTTTCGGCTGTATCTACTTCCTGTATTTGCAATTCTGCTTCCTGTTTACTATTCACTATTCGCTATTTACTTTTTGTTTTTTAAAAATCGAGTGCAATTTTACCAATAATTTAGGTAATAAGGATGGTAAAAGTGAAAATTTAGACCATTTCTAAATATTGGGGGATGGAAAGTTTTGTAATTCGTCCCATTACTATTCGTAAAAGATAACCAATTTTCTTCACATCTTTTTTTAAGAAATCTGTACACAGTTATTACATAAGTAAAGGGGCGTCATAAAACAAAACAATGAATGTTGAAAAATAGTTTTAAAAAAGTGGAAGGTTTTTCAAGGTTTTTACGATATGTATATAAAGAAGAAATAAAACATTAAAATAAATTTTCAAAAAGTGGTGGGATTTTTAAGGTTTTGTGTATTGTATAAGTAAAAGGGGGAAACAGTTTTAAAAACCCTGTTCATTGAAATAAAGAGAAAAAGAGCGAGATAATGAAGAATTCGCGGGAAGTTGTGAGAACGAGTTCAGTAGTGTTGAGAATCCGCGGGGAGTCATGAGAATCAGTCTAAGAGTGTCAAGAATCCACGGGGAGTCGTGAGAATAAGTTTAGGAGTGTTAAGAATCCGCGGGGAGTTGTGAGAATGAGTTTAGGAGTGTCGAGAATCCGCGGGGAGTTGTGAGAATAAGTTTAGGAGTGTTGAGAATCCGCGGGGAATTGTGAGAATGAGTTCAGGAGTGCCAGGAATCCGCGGGAAGTGTTATAAAGGCGGAAAATGAAGTACAGTTCATAAAGTAAGGGAGTGCTCATTAAAGTGTAAAAAAGCAAAACACCCTTTTTATGCGTTTTAAACCACTTTCTCCACCCCCCATAGTCTTTTCTCATTTTTACACCCAAATTCAAATAAAAGCAAATTTCAAAAAAAACAAATTTATATTCCAAACCCCACCGATTTTTAAAACCGGTGGTTTTTAATTATTTCCCAGCCTTAGTTTTCTAAAAGTTCAGAATATATGTACATTTGTCTGTTATTCTGAACTTTTGAAGAATTAAAGTTCCGATAATAACATGTTATCGGATGTTTTTTTGCATGTTTTTAAATATTTATTAGCCAGAATTTGATTTAAAATTCAATAATAATACCCAACGTTTCAAGCAAAGTTCCTGAAGGGTTGTTGAGTAATTTAGTTTTATATGCTGCAGGATTGTTAGGATCGGTTTGTGCATTTCCATTGGCATCTTTGTCTAACAATAGTATAGGTGGTTGGTCGGTTTTAAACAAATACGTGTTTTGCACATCAAAGTAAATATCTAATGACCATTTTTTGAAGAAAAACTTTTTATCTACTCGCCAATCGAGCTGATGATAGGGTTTCAATCGAACTGTATTTAATTGATTATAATCAGAAATTCCTCTGCCATTAATATCCCAAACTGTTTTTAAGCTGGATGTCTGCACGTCAATGGGTATGTAAGGTGTGCCGCCTTGATACCTCCATTTAATACCAGCTTCCCAGTTCTTTTTAAATTTTTTGCCAAAGGTTAAGGATATAATGGTTCTGTTGTCCCAAGCGGAAGGAATATAAATGGCTTTTTTATTTTGAAACTCGCTATTTACGAGAGTTAGAGATACTATGCCATAAAATCCTTTGAACAGTTTTTGCTGAATCATTAATTCCACACCATAGGCTCTTCCTTTATTAACACAGGTTACAGGTTCATTGCCTATTACTCCGTAATCGCCACCTAAGTTAGCCAGCGAGATGGAATCGCGAAGCGCGAAAGGATATTTATCATACAGTTTGTAAAATCCTTCTATGGTTATTTTAGTATTTATTTTGGTGTTGTATTCAAAACCTGCTACTAGTTGGTCGTTGGTGATATAGGTTACTTTATTATTTTTATTTATCAATGTATTAGCAGAATCGCGATAGCCTAAAACGGTGTATGCAGGTAACTGATAATATCGGCCAATATTAACGTTAAAACTAAACGATTTGGTAATGTTTGCTGCCAATGAAAAACGAGGAGAGATTTGATTTGCAGGATTATTCATTTCGTTGGAATAGTCAGCAAAATCAGTACGTGCACCTAACGAAAGTGTTAATCGTTCTTGAAAAAGCACTTTACTTATTTGAGCAAATAAAGCATATTTGTTAAAGGTTAATTGCGAATTAAAATTAATGGTGGTTATTCCTGCCGGGGTTATTATTTTATTAAAGGTAGCATTACTATAGGTTACATTTTCGAATCCTGCACCCACATTTATCTTATATCCATTGTGTCGGTAAGTATCTTCCAGCCTCACTTTGTTCTCAATTTCTTGGGATACATAATCTAATATTTTATTAGCGGGATTGGTTTCATCGTTGTTCTGATATTTATATGATGTATTGTTTAAATGATTTCTGCTTACTACTAAAGTAAGATAACTTTTTTCAAAAAAATGTTTGTAGTTGGCACCCACAGCATAGTTCCATTGTTTGTAAACTGGCAAATAGCCTAAAATATATTGTTGCTGTTCGGTTTTATTTGCATCCAGGTTTAATTTAAAATCGTCAATAGCTCCCAAGCCAATAAGTGCTATTTCATTTTTGTTGTTCAATCTTATTTTGGTTTTAAACTGAGCATCATTATAAATGGGAAGAAATGGAAGTTCCAGCAGCTTAAACAACCAACCCAAATAAGACCTGCGTGCCGATGCAATAAACGTTACTTTTTTACCGATAGGTCCATCGAGTGTTAATCCTATGTCGGAAGAGCCTAAAGTGGCTGTGGTTATCAATTTTGCGGAATTCCCATCTTTTTGTTTGAAATCAAAAACCGAACTGAGTGTGTTGCCTCTGTTGGCAGGAAATGCACCGGAATAAAAATCAACTTCTCTTATAAAGTTAACATTAATCATACCTACCGGTCCACCCGAAGAGCCTTGTGTGGCAAAGTGATTGATATTAGGAACTTCTATCCCATCTAAGAAAAATTTATTTTCGCTTGGTGCTCCACCTCTAATGATAATATCATTTCGGAACGAAACGGTGGAGGCTACTCCCGGCAGGGATTGTATTACTTTGGAAATATCCCGGTTACCTCCCGGGTTTCTGTCAATTTCTGATGAACCAATGGTATGAAGCGAAACAGGACTTTCTTCTGTTTTATTAAACGGTGATGCTAAAACTTCCACAGTAGCAAGGCTATCGATCTGCTCATCAAGTGTAATGTTTAGCACAGTGGGAGAATAATTATTTATCTGAATTTCGAAAATGGTTTTCCTGCTATATCCTACAAATGATGCACTGATATTGTACAACCCGGGTGCCAGGTTTTTTAATTCGTACTCACCGTTTATATTTGTGGCAGTGGCCGCTGCAATGGAAGTGATACCCACTGAAGCAAATGGAATAGGTTCGTTATTAATGGAATTAACTACTATCCCTTTAATTACTCCGTTTTGCCCCCAAACGGCTATATTTACTATTACTAAAATTACAAGTGAAACTATTTTTTTCATAAAAAATCTTAACCCATTTATTTCTTTTGCCTTTGTCTATCTTCATCAGTATAAGGTATATTTTTTCCCATAGTACCTCTCAATCTTTTAAAAAAGGATTCGCGTTTTTTCAATGCCTTATAGGATTCTTCTGCCATAGCTGAAGAAGGATCTATCATAGGTTCTTTAATTTTCATTATCACTACTGAATCAAATTGTATTGGTAATGTTTTAATATCAAAATTATATTTTATCATATATCTCCTAAGATTATTAGTTTGATAAGGGTCTGTGGCAAGGGCAATATTGTTAAAACCGTTTTTTTTTGCAAGATAATAGGAGTAGTATACATTTTCAGTACTGTGTTCGGCTTTTTCTTCGGTGAATATGTTTGTTTTCGGGATTCCTAAAGCTTCAGAATAAAGGGCCATAATTTTACTTTCAACATAAGGGGAATGCACAGCGGCACCCGAAAAAATTATATTTTTTGTATATCCTTTTTCGAATAAAAACTTTGACCATAAAATTCTATACCGCATTACTTCACTCCAGTTTGCAGCGTTATAAGGCACACCTGGAACAATAATGGCATCGAATGGTAGATTATGAATGTTAGCCTGAAAAGTGGTGTAGGGGGATTTGCGAATAGGGTTAAGTACAGTGCAGCAATTAAAAACAACAATTATAATGCAAATGGTTATCAGATATTTCATTTCGCAAAAATAGATGAAAAAGGTTTTAATGTTTAAAGAATTGTTGCTATATATTAACAAAACTCATCCCAGGTGGAACAAAACTCATTTGGTTCTAACGACATTTATTTATTATCTGACGTGAGTCGTTTGGCAAAAAATGGTTGTCGTTTGGTTTTTGAGGGAAATTTGGTAGGTATTGATAAGTGTGTAAATTAAGAATAAAAAATTAGGAATAGTTTAATATTTATATTTGCCATGCAAAAATCTAAAATTTAGTATCACCCATCTAACACAAATATTATGTACGGAAATTTAAAAACTGATTTACAAAAAGAATTAGCTAACATTGAAGAAGCCGGTTTGTTTAAAAAAGAACGAATAATTACTACCGAACAGGGTGCTGTTGTAAAAGTAAGCACTGGTGAAGAAGTAATAATTTTTTGTGCCAATAATTATCTGGGGTTATCGTCTCATCCCAAAGTGATAGAAGCTGCCCACAAAACACTAGATACGCATGGTTACGGAATGAGCAGTGTGCGTTTCATTTGCGGCACTCAGGATATTCATAAAGAACTTGAGCAAAAGATTTCGAAATTTCTCGGACAAGAAGATACTATATTATATGCTGCCTGCTTCGATGCAAATGGTGGTGTGTTTGAACCATTGCTTGGCGAAGAGGATGCAATTATTTCGGACGAACTGAATCATGCTTCTATAATAGATGGAGTGCGTTTGTGCAAAGCACAAAGGTATCGTTACAAAAATTCGAACATGGAAGATTTGGAAGAGCAATTGAAACAGGCACAAGCACAGCGTTACCGGTTGATAGTTACTGATGGTGTGTTTTCGATGGATGGATTTGTGGCACCGTTAGATAAAATATGCGACCTTGCTGATAAATACAACGCAATGGTGATGGTGGACGAAAGTCATGCTACAGGCTTTATTGGTAAAACAGGAAGAGGAACTGTTGAATTAAAAAATGTGATGCACCGTGTAGATATTATTACAGGCACTCTTGGCAAGGCACTTGGCGGGGCAATGGGAGGGTTCACGACTGGCAAAAAAGAAATTATTGGAATGCTTCGTCAGCGTTCGCGCCCATATTTGTTTTCAAATTCGCTGGCTCCGCATATTGTGGGAGCTTCCATAGCCGTGCTGGATATGTTGAGTGAGGCTACAACACTTAGAGATAAACTGGAATGGAATGTAAATTATTTTAAACAGGAAATAAAAAAAGTGGGGTTGGAAATTAAAGATGGCGATTCTGCTATTGTTCCAGTAATGCTGTACGATGCAAAACTGGCACAGGAATTTGCAACTCGATTATTGAAAGAAGGAATTTATGTAATCGGTTTCTTTTATCCGGTTGTACCTAAAGGGCAAGCCCGCATACGTGTTCAACTATCGGCTGCCCACGAAAAAGAACATATTGATAAAGCAATTAAAGCCTTTGAAAAAGTGGGGAAAGAGTTGAATGTGATTTAGGATTTTTTGAATTAGTATTAAGGATTATACGGAGCAAATAAATCCTTAATCCTAATTCCTAAATTTTTAAACATCTTCTACCCCTATGTGCATAATCGCATCACCCTGGTTAACTACCGGCTGATTATTTATTCCGATAATATAACCATCGTGGGGAGCAATTAATTTTTCCTGATGTTCTCCATAAGGGTCGCATATCATTCCAATAATATCGCCTTTGAGAATATGCGCTCCGTTTGTTTTCGAAGTATGAAACATGCCGGAAGATTTTGCACGAACCCACGAAGATTTAGTAAGATATACAGTTGGGTTATTGGGTATATCCAAATCAATCATTTTAAAATGTTTCATCAATCGCAAACAACCATTCATACCTTCATTGATTGATAAATAATCGAAACGAGAAGATTCACCTCCTTCGAAAACCAAAATAGATTTTCCTTTTTTAGATGCTTCTTTGCGTAAGGTATTTTCTCTGAATGCTGAATTAATAATTAAAGGAGGCGAAAACTTTTTGCCTAAATCTAAATTCGTTTCGTTATTAAACACACAACGTATCTGGGGATAGTTATTAATCTTGGCACCTCCTGTGTGAAAATCAATTCCAAAATCAATTTGTGGAATAATTTCATTCATCAAATCGTATGCAATGCGACTACCTAAAGAACCACTTTTAGTTCCCGGAAAACAACGGTTCAAATCTCTGCCATCGGGCAAATCGCGGGTACCATATAAAAACGAAACGGTATTGATAATGGGAATAGCAATGATACTACCACAAAGCGGGTGTTGTACATCTTCGCGTGTAATTAATCTTCTTACAATTTCAATCCCGTTAATTTCGTCACCGTGCATTCCAGCTTGTATTAAAAGAACAGGCCCAGGATGAGAAGAACGATAAACTGAAACAGGAATTTCAATAATTGTTTTGGTTGGAAGCTGATACCAGTTTAAACTAACCTGAGCGGAGTTGCCGGGTTTGATGTCTAATCCGTTTATATAAATGTCTTTGTTGGTATAGTGCATGTTGTGTACGGATAACTAATAATTACGAATTTACGAATCTATATGTATTATAGGGTTGACTTATTGGTGCGTTGATTCGTAAATTCGAAACATTCGTTATCTGTATCATTAAGCTTCATGATTAAATTCATTTCTCTCCACATACTCAATTATTTTTCCTGCAATGTCAACACCTGTTGCTCCTTCTATGCCTTCCAAACCGGGAGAAGAATTTACTTCCATTACCAATGGACCTCTTGATGATTGCAACATATCAACACCTGCAATGGCAAGTCCTAATTTTTTTGCTGATTTGATAGCAGTTTCTCTTTCTTCTTTACTTAATTCTAAAACGGAAGCACTGCCACCACGATGTAAATTACTTCTGAATTCTCCCGGAAGACCTTGTCGTTTCATAGCTCCAACAATTTTCCCGTCCACTACAAACGCACGTATATCAGCACCTCCAGCCTCTTTAATAAATTCCTGAACAAGAATGTTTGCTTTCAGTGCAAGAAAAGATTCGATAACAGATTTTGCTGATTTATGTGTTTCAGCTAATATCACTCCAATACCTTGTGTTCCTTCCAATAGTTTTATTACCACAGGAGCACCACCAACAATTTCAATAACATTATCAATATTTTTTGGCAGGGACGCAAAAGCTGTTTTGGGCATTCCTATACCTGCTTTGGCAAGCAGTTGCAAACTTCTAAGTTTATCGCGCGAACGAACCAATGCCTGAGATTCAACTGAAGAAAAAACTTTCATCTGCTCAAACTGGCGAACCACTGCAGCTCCGTAGAAAGTAACTGATGTTCCGATACGGGGAATGATGGCATCAATTCCGCTTACTTCTTTTCCTCCATAAAAAATATGAGGATTGCCTTTTTCAATTGCCAACACACATTTTAAATGGTCGAGCACAATTACTTCGTGACCTCTTTGCTCGGCTGCCTCCACTAGTCTGCGTGTGGAGTATAGCTTTGGCCCTCTTGATAAAATTGCTATTTTCATATTTATTTATTTTCTGATAAATGGTAATGTAAACTTACATCTACAATAAATTTGTTTTTCAAAAGCCGCCTTCCAATTAAAACGGGAAAACGCATGGTTCCTCTGTCGGTCAACGAAATTACGGATTTAATTCTTTTGTGTCCTATTTTAATAATTGTTTTTACAATGTAACGATTCTCTGTTTCACCAAAAGAATTTTTTATTTTTTTCTGAGTATAGTTTGTAAATTTCTGTTCCACATTGTTGTATTCGGGATGCGAAGGGTCAAGGAAATAAAAATAAAGCACTCCATCTTCTTCTCTTATATTGTGACAATGCAGTACAGAAGTAAATGCACCAGTATCTATTTTAGCTTCAATTCCAAACAAATTTAATTCAGGGAAATCTATTATTTCTCTGCAACCGATTATCAATTTTTCTTTTTGTGGATTCATGTTTTAAAAATTCATTCGCAAGATAAAAACTTTTAATCAAAGATATAGTGGTAATTTTGTTTTCCATTTTCTATCATTCGAATAGTTTTACTATTTGCGGGATAAAAGTAATATAAAAATGAAACAAGTAAATTACATAATAGTCGGACAGGGGCTTGCAGGAAGCATACTTGCATTAACTTTTCTAAAACAAAACAAATCTGTTTTAATTATTGATGACTCTTCTCTTTCGCAGGCATCGCGCATTGCAGCAGGGTTGTACAATCCTGTTGTTTTTAAAAGATTGGTAAAAAGCTGGCTGGCTGATGAACTTTTGCCTTTTATGGATGAGTTCTATACTGACGCAGAAAAACTATTGGATGAAAAGTTTTATTTCAAAAAGAAAATTGTGAAGCCTTTTGCCGAAGAGCAGGAAAGAAAATTGTGGGAGAAAAAGGTAAATGAAGAGGTTGGGAAATATTTATCTGAAATTATTTATGATGATTTTTTGAATGATAGTATTTATAATCCTCTTGGGGTATCTGAAATAAAACATGGTGGAAATCTGAATACAGGTTTGTTTTTAAATTCATTTAGAAATTATTTCAAGCAAAATAATTTGATGCTCGAAGAAAAATTTGATTACACCCAAATCATATTTTCAAATGACAAAGTGAATTATAAAAACATTGAAGCGGATATAATTATATTTTGCGAAGGGTATAAAACCATTGATAACCCTTACTTTTCATGGCTTCCATTTAAACTCACCAAAGGAGAAATCATTACTGTAAGAATTCCTGATTTTAATATTGATGATGAATTTGTTTTGAATAAAGGTGTTTTTATTTTGCCTTTAGGAAATCACATTTATAAAGTGGGTGCTACTTACGAATGGACCGATTTATCAGAACAAATTACCGAAAAAGGGAAAACGGAATTGATTGATAAATTGAAAAAAGTAATTAAACTTCCTTTTGAAATAATTGACCATGAAGCCGGAATACGCCCGACAGTAATAGACAGAAGACCATTAATTGGTCTGCATCCTAAACATAATTCACTTGGAGTTTTTAATGGTATGGGAACAAAAGGGGTTATGCTTGCTCCTTATTTTGCCAACCAGTTTGTTAGTTTTTTAGAAAACAAATCGGCTTTAAATAAGGAAGTAGATATTTTAAGATTTATAAAATCTCACTGACTTAACTCCACATCCACAGAAAAATTCTGATTGTTTTTGCCTTTGATGTTTTTATAAAAATCCATAATTTCTTTCATGTCTTTTTTGAAATCTCCCGAAGGATAAATCACTTTGTAAATTCCACACTCGCGTTTTTCGTAATCCATAAAGCCTAATCCGATTGGAACATTCGCCTTTTGCGCCACATAATAAAATCCCGTTTTCCATTTTTCTCTTCTGCTTCTTGTTCCTTCGGGAGTAATGACAAGGCGCAAAATTTCGTAGTGATTAAACAATTCGGCCATCGATTCCACAGCTCCTTTATGCTCACCAGCCACATTTTTTGCTTCCCGGTCAATTGCTAAGGCACCACATTTGATCATCAATCTTTTAAAAGGAAACTTCAGCCATTCTTTCTTGATAGCAAAACGAGGATGCAGTTTCATAAACCTCACCGCCCCCATTCCATATACAAAATCCCAGTTGCTGGTGTGAGGGGCTACTATGACCACACATTTTTTTACCTCATCCGAAATATTATGGGTTACTTTCCAACCACCAAGTTTGAATACTATCTTAAACATTGTATAAAATATAGTGCGAAAGTATTGTTTTTTAGGCTAAAAAACCAAACAAATTGCTTTTAGGTTTTTTTCATTTCTGCTAATGCTAAATGATAGAAAATTAAAATTTTAATGATATTTTATCGAAAACATGCCCTATTATGCAACTGTATTAATGGCAAATACAATTGTTTTAAGAGGTAATACAGTTGTATCAATTGGTAATACGGTTGTATTAATGGCAAATACAGTTGTATATATCATAAATATAGTTGTATAATTGCTAACGTAGACGTGTATAAACCACTAATATAGTTGTATTAGCAGATAAAATAGTTGTATAATCGGTAAATATAGTTGTATAAATGACAAATACACTTGTATAAATGATTTATACAACTGTATAATAAGCTGGTTTTTGACCATAAATTGACGTTTTTTTACATAAGCCATGCAACCTTTTCGCTAAAAAAGTACTCTATAATAGTAGTTGAAAACAACTGAAAGTTTAATAAGTAAAACTATTATCAAAGATTTAATATACATATATTAATAATACTCCTTGTCTTTGGTAATAGTTTTTAATACTTTTGTCAGTAAAATTCGCTATGCAAATCTATTTTAATGAACTTTTTAAAAAATAAAAAACTAACCGTTTTTTGTTTGTTGTTTTTTGCTTCTGCTGTTTCAAAAGCGCAATTAACAACCAGCACTGCCATGACTCCCACTCAACTTGTTCAAAATGTGTTGCTTGGAACGGGCATTACCGCCACCAATATAACTTACACAGGAGCACCGTTGGCTCGCGGAACGTTTAACGGAACTGCCTCCAATCTTGGGTTAAGCACAGGTGTTATTCTTTGCACCGGACACATTTCAAATGCTGTGGGACCTAACAACAATTCAGGAATAACTAATGTAAATGGTTTTCCGGGCGATGCCGATTTGAATATCATCACCTCCCCAGCCTTGAGTCACGATGCCAGCATTCTCGAATTCGATTTTGTGCCAAGGTCGGATACCGTTAAATTTCGTTATATTTTTGCTTCGGATGAATACATGGAATATGTGAATTCTCCTCCCATTCCTGCCAATGTGAACGATGGTTTTGGATTTTTTATCAGCGGACCCGGAATTACAGGACCTTTTAGCAACAACTCCAAAAATATAGCATTGGTGCCTGGTGTAGGGCTACCCGTTACGATGTACAATTTAAGTTTGAACAACAACGGACAATATTATTTTGACAATGGAAATGGTTCCGGCAACGGCACTGCCCCTGATGGGTTGACTGTAAATTACGATGGATTTACGGTACCGATGACCGCTATGGCGGCTGTTCAATGCGGACAAACCTATCACATAAAAATAGCCATTGGCGATGCCTTCGATTCTTCTATTGATTCAGGTGTTTTTTTGGAAGAAGGCAGTTTTTCGAGTCCCGAAGAAATTGTAATTACTTCAAACACCTATTTGGCAGGACAACCAACCATCAATGATACTTTACTTTTTGAAGGTTGTGGAAAAGCACGAATTCATTTTCAACGTTTGGGTACAGCCTGCAATTTGGTTTATCCTGATACTGTTTATTACACCATCAGCGGAACAGCCACCAACGGTGTGGACTACACTACCATTGGCGACAGTGTTTTATATGCTTCCACCATTGATACCGCTTCTATTGTGTTAAATACCATTCCCGATGCACTTGTAGAAGGGAGTGAAACCATCATATTAAATGTTATCAATTCTACACCACCGGCATCCATCACCCTTACCATTATTGATTCTCCGCCATTAACGGTTGATTTGAATCCTGATGTAACCTATTCCTGTCCTCCTTCCACTATGCAACTTACTGCGGCTACAGCCGGAGGAACACCGCCCTATCAGTACAGTTGGATTAATGCAACGGGGAATATTTTCACGACCACCATCAATCCTCAGCAAACTACTACGTATTATGTAACCGTGACAGATGCCTGTGGAACCACCGCAACCGACAGCATGCACCTGATAGTAACCGCATACACTCCCATGATACTAACATCTTCCAACGATACCAGTGTTTGTTTTGGAAATGCAGTTACATTAAGAACCATGGTTAACGGAGGGCGACCTGGATTTACTTACGTCTGGAGTCCCGGAGGGTCCACTTTCGATTCGGTGAGTGTAAACCCTGCCAACACTACCACTTATACCGTTCAAGTAACAGATATTTGCAGTCAAACCGTTGCTGATAACATCACTGTAACTACCCATTTTATAGAAGCCGGTTTTTATTTTCATCAGATTACTAATCAAAACGTTCAGTTCAATAATGTATCCAGTGGAGCCACTTCTTATCTGTGGAATTTCGGAGATTTATCGCCCGATGCCACTTCTCATGAAATGAATCCTTCTCACTATTTTGCAAACGATGGAACCTACACGGTTTCGCTGGTAGTAACCAATGAAGAGGGTTGTAAAGATTCCGTTTTTCAAACATTGGTTATTCTCCCCGATTTTTATTTTTATTTCCCAAACACATTTTCGCCCAATGATGATGGGAAAAATGATATATTTACGGGCTATGGAATTGGCATTAAGTCTTTTCGCATGACAATTTACAACCGCTGGGGCGAATTAATTTATGTAACCGATGATATAACAAAAGGTTGGGATGGCTTTTACATGGGCAAAGAAGCAGAGATTGGAATTTATGTTTGTATGTTCGATTTAGAAACATTTAATAAAAAACAATTAAAAAAAATAGGTAACGTTAACTTAGTACGATAATTTAAAAACAATAAAACAATGAAATCAAAAACAACTCTTATCAAAAAAATTGCTTTGCTTGTGTTCGCAGTAATTACTGTTTCGGCAAATGCGCAATTAACTGTAAATGGTGGACTAACACCATTGCAATGGGTGCAAAACTATCTTATTGGAACAGGTATAACGGTGAGTAACGTAACCTACACAGGGGCTCCAGTTGCAAGTGGAACTTTTGGCGGAACATCCAATATTGGTTTTACTTCTGGAGTGCTGTTAACATCAGGAACAATTCAAAATGCAATTGGTCCCAATAACCAAAGCGGAATTACTGGCGCCAATAGTTTGGTGGGCGATGCCGATTTGGATTTAATCATGAATCCTTATTTGAGTTACGATGCTAGTATTCTTGAATTTGATTTTATACCTACTTCGGATACAGTAAAATTCAGATATGTGTTTTCTTCGGATGAATACATGGAATATGCAGGTGGTGGTATTAATGATGGTTTTGGATTTTTTATTAGCGGCCCAGGTATTTCAGGACCTTATTCAAACAACTCAACCAACATTGCATTAATTCCAGGAACAACAATTCCTGTTACTATCAACAATCTGAACCTAAATGTAAATCCTCAATATTATTTCGATAATGGTAATGGTCTTGGAAGTGGCACAGCCCCCGATGGTGCAAGTATTCAGTACGATGGATTTACTGTTCCTTTAACCGCCATTCATGCTGTTCAGTGCGGGCAAATATATCACATCAAAATTGCAATTGCCGATGGTTCCGATGGTATTCTGGATTCAGGTGTATTTTTAGAAGCAGGTAGTTTTTCCAGTACTGGCGTTCAGATTATTCCTGAAATAAGTTACGGAGGACCGAATGATTCTGTTTTATACGAAGGTTGCGGACAGGCTTGTATTTATTTTGTAAGAACCTCAAGCCTTTCTTCGGCAGATACTATTAACGTTAATATTAGTGGGGTTGCAACCAATGCTGTTGACTATAATACAGGAGTGGCTGGCGTACCATTGCCCACTCAATTGATTTTTGCAGCAGGTCAGGATTCTATACAGTTTTGCATCAACGCAGTGGCAGATGGAATTACAGAAGGGATGGAAAGTATTCATTTGCAAATTATTTCTTCTGGAGCCTGTGCTGTTGATACAACAGAAGCATATCTATACATCAACGAACACCCACCTCTCACAATGGTCACCACAGGAGATACTACACTCTGTAATCAAGGTGGTATTGTTCAATTAAATTCTATTGTTCAGGGTGGAGTGGAACCTTACACATGGTTGTGGACAGGTGGAGCAGCTCCAATTTCCAACCCTTCGCTCAATGTTACAGCAAGCACTGTGTTTTATGTAACCGTGAACGATGCCTGCAATGGCAACCCTGACCCTACGCCTGCAATAACCGACAGTGTGCAGGTGGATGTAATATTAATCAACGACATGATTGTGGATGCTGGAAACGATGTTACAATTTGTCCCGATATAGTTGTAAATTTATTTGCAAATGCAACCGGTGGCGCCAATCTTAATCCTTACAGTTATTTGTGGGGTAATTTAAATGCTGGTGATTCGTTAACTAACTATTATGTCGCAAATACTTCTTCTCCCGGACATTTATCGGGTACTTATATTGTTACCATTACCGATTATTGTATGAACACTAAAAGTGACACTGTTTCGATAACTGTTGAAACGAGTTGTGGATTAAGTTTCCCAAATGTGGTTTCTCCTGACGGTGCTGGCTCGCCTATTAACGATAGATTTTATATTGATGGATTAGATAAATTTCCTGGTAGCAAACTGGTAATTTATAATCGCTGGGGCAATAAATTGTACGACACTCAAAACTATGCCAACGATTGGAGCAGCCGTGCTTGTCCTGATGGTACTTATTTTTATGTACTTTCTGTTTCCGATGGAAGAGCTATCCCTGGCTATTTCCAGGTGGTACGCAGTAAATAACATTCCGCTCTCTCCCCCTCCTTTTTAGTGGAGGGGTTTGGAGGGTGGTCATTCATAAAGACTCACCCATGAGAATAAAGCAGTTTGTCTTCTTATTGATTCTCTCTGCTTTTTCTATAAAAAGTTACTCCACTCATATTGTGGGTGGCGAAATTTTTTATGATTTTCTTGGAAACGATAATTACAAAATCACCCTTAAAGTTTACAGAGATTGTTACAACGGTCAGGCACCATACGATGACCCTGCAACAATATTTGTTTTCAATTCGTCAGGCATTTTGATTGATAGTGTTGGCATTCCTTTTCCGGGCTCTGCTGTATTGCCTGCTACCATTAACAATCCTTGCTATTCGGCACCAACTAATGTATGTGTAGAAGAAGCTGTTTACGAAACTACTCTTGCACTTCCCCCTTTGTCAGGAGGCTACAACATCGTGTATCAGCGGTGTTGCCGAAACAATTCAATTATGAATTTGGTAATGCCGGGAGATGTGGGTGCCACTTACATGGCTCACATACCCACTCCGGCACAGGCTACAGGAAACAGCAGCCCGCGTTACAATCATTTTCCTCCCATCTTTTTATGTGTTGGAGTTCCATTAATATTCGACCATTCGGCAACCGACCCTAATGGGGATTCTTTATACTACGATTTGTGCGACCCTTATGTTGGGTTAGACCCCGGTTGCCCCATAGCAGGTGCAGCAGCTGTGGCTCAAGGTTGTCCGGCTATTATTCAACCTCCAGCTTATGCGTTTGTTCCTTGGCTTGCGCCTTACAATGTTACGTATCCCATGAGTGCTGGTCCGGCAATAAGTATTGACCATCATACAGGGCTGCTTACCGGAACTCCCAACATGATTGGGCAATGGGTAATGGCGGTGTGTGTGAGCGAATATCGCAACGGAGTTTTGTTGGATGTAAACAAAAGAGATTTTCAATTTAATGTTACCAATTGCCCTGTTGTAGTAGCTTCCACCATTCCTTCTCAAACGGTTTTTTGTTTTGGCAACACGGTTAATTTTTTTAATACCAGTGTCAATGCGTTTAGTTATCACTGGGATTTTGGCGACCCAACTACTACGTCAGATACTTCCAACATTTCCGCACCTACTTACACGTATGCCGATTCAGGAGTTTATGTGGTTACACTCACCATTAACCCAAACACTCCCTGCTCCGATACCGGGCAAACTACTTTTTACATTTATCCCAACCTTGCTCCCAGCTTCATTCCTCCTCCCGGACAATGTGTGTATGACAATCATTATAATTTTACCCTCGGTGGCGACTATCTCGGAAATGGTACCTTTTCGTGGAACTTCGGACCACATGGCACTCCATCCTCCAGCACGTTAGAAAATCCAATCAATATACATTTTGATACTATTGGTGCCATTCCCGTCACTGTCACCGTTTCCGAAAACGGCTGTACAGCAGATTATACAGCCAATGTAATGGTTTATCCAAAACCCGATGCCGATTTCGATTTGCTCACTACTGTTGCCTGTATGCTGAGCCCTGTCTATTTTGCTGATAGTTCGCATGGCGAATCGCCTTTTACATATAACTGGAATTTCGGAAACGGTACTTCTTCCAACTCTCAATTTCCAAATACTACTTATCAATCCACCGGAAATTACAATGTTACGTTAATCATTACTTCGCAGCATGGCTGCAAGGATACTGTGACCATGCCAAACCTGGTACAGGTGTATCCATTGCCACAGGCGGGTTTTGTGGTAACACCAACGGACACTTCCATTTTTTATCCGAACGTACACATGACCGACCATAGCGTTTCTGCTGTAAGTTGCGAAGTGTTTTGGGGGGATGGCAGTCATGGAACCAATTGCAATGCTCCGCACACTTATGCTCAACCGGGCATTTACAACATTGTGCAGGTAGTTACCAATGTGTATGGCTGCACGGATACTGCTTTCAGCACGGTTATCATTCGTCCTGAATTTCGTTTCTGGGTGCCAAATGCCTTTACTCCAGGAGGAGATGATTTGAACGAAGTATTTAAGCCTGTACTCATTGGTGTTCACGATTACACGTTTTATATTTTCGACCGTTGGGGAGAAAAACTATTTGAAACCAACGATACCAAAGTGGGTTGGGATGGAACTTATAAAAACAATCCTGCTGCTTCTAATGTGTTTGTTTATAAAATTTCGTTTCGCGATGATGTGGAGGATAAATTTCATCAATATATTGGCAGTGCTACGTTGGTGAGGTAGTTAAATCATTACTTTTGAAGTTCATTCAACTTCAGTTTTTCAACAATCAAATCAGATTTGGAGAGAACGGATGCAGGAGTGTAGAGAATGGATGCAGGACTCTACAGAACAGATGCAGGAGTGTACAGAACTGATGCAAGAGTGTACAGAACGGATGCAAGAGTGTACAGAACAGATGCAAGAGTGTTATTTGATGAATTTACTCCTTAAAACACCCCCTTGCTTCTTCAATAAGAACAATAATCTCTGAGCGTTGGTGTACAAAACTTTCAATATCGGCACGTTGTTTTCGAACCATACGAAGTAGCCTCCACCGTCCGAATATTTTTTGGCGTATAGGGTAAAACCACAAACAAAAATAACCAAGGATGATTACAGAAAGAGCATACCCGCCAAGCAGACCCCAGTTGCGGAATACAAGTGCAACTGTTAAAAGCTGAACTCCAAAATAAATGACCCATACAATCATGGCAACATGTAAATACACACTGGCGAAAAATTCGTTTTGCTTTATTTTTTTGTTTGCAATAAATTTCCCTAAAAAAAAGGGAGGATAATTGGTAAGTAAACCAAAGAGGTAAACAATGCTTCCCCATAATATCAATTGGCTTTCTAACACAAACGTTCCGAAATTCATTTTGCTTATTTTTTCGGGGCGCAACAAATGGTCGCGCAAGTGGGCTTGTTTCAAGTGTTTTAGATAGTCAGTAGTATTTTGTTTTAAATCTTCTAACAAGGGTTGGTGGTTTGTTTCCAGAAAATTTACCATAGCGGCCAATTCTCTTGTAGCGGTGTACTGTTGTTTCAAGTCTTTTGCATTACCTCTGTTTTCATTTATCCATTGTTCTAGATAAATTTCTTCGAGTGCAAGCATTACCTCATCATTGTCTTTATTATTAATAATAACCAGGTGTTCTTTCATTTTGTTTTCTAACACTTTGGTAAAATCATTAATGGTTCTTACTTTGTCGTGTTTAAATTGCTCTTCGTATTCCTTTACCGAAAGCGGTTTGCCGATGTCAATAAATAATTTGCTGCGGAATTTATAGGCGGCAGTATAATTTAATCCGACAGGAATTATCAACACTTCTTTTTTGAAATTCATTGTTTCTTCTGTTTGAAAAACAATGCGGGCTAATCCTTTTTTGAGAGGTACCAATCTTCGGTCTTGAATACAAATGCCTTCAGGAAAAATGAGAATAACTTTGTTATCGCTCAATCGTTTTCGGCATTCTTCAAATGTTTTATCGTTTCGTTTTATCTCTGTATAACCTTCTTGCAGGCGGTACATGGGGCTGATGCCCATGCTGTTTAAAAGGGTTTTTGCAATTCGTCCTTTAAACACATCGCCACGGGCAAAAAACCGTACTTTTCTAGTTGTAAGAATACCAACAGCAACGGGGTCTATGAAGGCATTGACATGGTTTGGGGCAAAAATTATAGGTTGATTGCTGGGAATGTTTTCTTTTCCGTTATAAGAAAATTTATAAAAGATTCGGTAAAAAATAAATACTAAAGGTTTTATTATCCAGTACAGCACAGAAAAAGAATTAGGAATTAGGAATTAGGAATAAAAATGATTTGCTGATAAATTAATGTGCTGATGTGCAGATTTAGTATGCGCATTCGCACTAATGAACTAATGTACAAGTGAACCAATGAACTAATTTTTTTCAAATTTCAATCGTTGTCCTTTTTTGGTTTCGTCCCATTCTCCGTTATCGTACACCAAGTTGCCATTTACAAATGTCTGCATCACGCGCGAACGAAACAACTGCCATTCGAACGGACTCCATCCGCATTTGTATAAAATATTTTTGGGTGTAACGGTCCAATGATAATTAATATCTACTAACACTAAATCGGCAAAATATCCCTCGCGAATATACCCTCTATTTGAAACTTGAAAACAATCGGCTACTGCATGGGACATTTTTTCTGCAATTTTTTCTAACGTGATTTGTTTGTTATGAAACAATTCGAGCATGGTAATTAACGAATGTTGCACCAATGGTCCGCCTGAAGGAGCATTGAGGTAAGGTTTCATTTTTTCTTCCAACGTGTGTGGTGCATGGTCGGTAGCAATTACATCCAGTTTGTTTTCCAACAGACCTTTTAGTAAAGCAACTTTATCATGTGCAGTTTTTATTGCCGGGTTCCACTTTATTAAATTACCGAGTCGAGAATAATCGGCATCAGAAAACCAAAGATGATGTATACACACTTCGGCAGTAATTCTTTTTTCTTTCAATGGTATAGTACTATCAAATAATTGGAGTTCCTGCGCGGTTGAAATATGCAACACATGCAAACGGGTGTTGTGTTTTTTAGCAAGTTGAACTGCTAATGAGGAGGATTTGAAACACGCTTCGGCAGACCGAATAATTGGATGAAACTGTGGAGGAATATTTTCGGCATAACTACGAATGTATGTTTCCTGATTCTTTTTTATTGTCTCTTCATCTTCGCAATGCACCGCAATAAGCATTTTGCAATCTCTAAAAAGTGCTTCCAACGTTTCAGGATTGTCCACCAACATATTGCCGGTGGAAGAACCCATAAATACTTTTACTCCACACACATTTTTAGGATTTGTTTTTAAAACTTCTTCCAAATTATCGTTGGAAGCACCCATGTAAAAAGAATAATTGGCAAGCGATTTTTGAGATGCTATCTTGTATTTATCTTCTAATAATTGCTGAGTAAAAACATTGGGAATGGTGTTGGGCATTTCCATGTAAGAGGTAATACCGCCTGCCACTGCTGCTTTTGCCTCTGTATATATTTCTCCTTTGTGAGTTAAACCAGGTTCACGAAAATGCACTTGGTCGTCAATACAACCAGGGAACAAATAGTTGCCTTTTGCATCTATTACTTTATCTGCTTTTACATTTATTTCGTAAGGAGAAATTTTGGAGATGATATTGTTTTCAATCAACACACTTCCCTGTAACACTTTTCCTTCGTTTACAATGTTCGCATTTTTAATTAATGTTTTCATCTAAAAGGTAACTGATAGTTTAATTTCTTTTCCATCTCTAATCACTTTCACATCTGTGGTATCTCCTTTGTTAAAGCTGGAAAGCCCTTTCATATAGTCCATCACGTTTTCCACATTTGTTTCTCCTAGTTTAATCACAATATCACCTCTCAGCAATCCGGCTTTTGATGCAGGTTTTCCATCTGTCACTCCGTCTATCCGCATTCCTTTTCCATCAAACGTATAATCAGGCATCACCCCCATTGTTACTTTATATTTGCCTTTGCCGGTTTCTGTATTTCTCGTTTTCAGAAACTTCATCTTTGGTAATTTTTCTGTTTCGCCAATTATTTTGATGATGTATTCCAACACATTTTTTTCGCCTTCAAAATTTATTTTTTCAATATCATCACTTGGTTTATGATAATCAGAATGCTGACCGGTAAAGAAATGCAGCACTGGTATATCTTTTAAATAAAACGAAGTTTGGTCAGAAGGTCCAACTCCGGCACTGTCTTTTTTAATTGAAAAATCCGTTTTCATTTTATCAATCATCGGAACCCAATCAGCCGAAGTACCTACTCCATACACAATTAATTTTTTTGTGGAATCGTTCAATCGCCCAATCATATCCATGTTAATCATGTAATTTACTTTTTTAAAATCAACCGTTGGATTTTCGCAAAACTTTTTGGAGCCAAACAACCCTAACTCTTCGCCCGAAAAACAAATAAACAAAAAATTAAATTTTTCTTTTGTTTTGTTCTGAGAAAAATAATGTGCAAGTTCCATCACTCCTGCTGTGCCCGATGCATTATCATCCGCACCATTGTGAATTTTGCCTTCAGGATTTGCATCCAACGAATTATGGTCCATGCCTGTTCCCAAGTGGTCATAATGTCCACCAATAACCACTGTGTTTTCTGCTCCATTATCTAAATAACCTACCACATCCATTGCAGAAACCAATTGTCCACCAACAGTATCGTGAGGGTCTTTTGGTTTTTTGAAATTGAATTTGTAGTAATAATCGCTTCCGTTTCCTTTGGGTTGTAAACCGTAATTTTTAAAATTATCAGCAATATATTTTGCAGCAATCAATTCTTCGGGAGAGGAAGTTCCTCTGCCTTTCAATTTATCATCAGCAAGAAACTGAATGTGTTTTTTAAGTTGTTCTGTTTTTATATTCTGTGCTTGAACCAATGCAGCACTAAAAATTAAAAACAGGGCAGAAATTTTTTTCATAATTTATTTATTGTTATCCGATTTTTTTGATACGCATTTGAATTACTCCCCAAAATGCTTCTTTAAATATTCCTTTACTCATTTTGGATGCTCCTTCCACCCTGTCGGTAAAGGTGATGGGAACTTCAACAATTTTAAATCCAAGTTTGTAAGCAGTATATTTCATTTCAATCTGAAACGCATAACCCACAAACTTTATTTCATTAAATTTTATTTTTTCCAATACTTTTCTTGTATAGCATTTGAAACCTGCTGTAGTATCTCTGATGTTTACACCAAGTACAATGCGAACATAAACAGAAGCATAGTATGACATCAACACTCTTCCTTTGGGCCAGTTTTCTATTTTTCCATCTTTTACATAACGCGAACCGATTGACATGTCTGCACCATCCACACAGGCTTGACGCAAGCGAATTAAATCTTCCGGGTTGTGCGAAAAATCACAATCCATTTCAAAAATGTATTCATACCTGCGTTTCAATGCCCATGTAAAACCATGAATATAGGCAGTGCCTAAACCTAATTTACCAGACCGCTCTTCAATAAATAGTTTTTCTGGAAATTCCTGCATCAGCCTTTTTACAATAGTTGCAGTACCATCAGGCGAGCCATCATCAATAATCAAGACATGAAACGAAAGTGGAAGCGATAACACTTTACGAATCATTCGCTCAATGTTTTCTTTTTCGTTGTATGTTGGTATGATTACTAAACTATCTGACACAATTGTTTTTTTGAAAAACGAAGGTAAAGGAAATTCAGGAAACAATTATGTTTTAACAAAAATTTTATGTCTTTCAAAAATTATTTTATTGCTCCTGCTTTTATTTCTTCCACCACCATTGGGTCAAGAAGGGTAGAGGTATCACCCAAATTACTTAGTTCTCCTTCGGCTACCTTTCGCAATATTCTTCTCATAATTTTTCCACTTCTGGTTTTTGGTAGCCCTGAAACAATTTGAATTTTATCAGGCTTTGCAATGGGTCCAATTGCTTTCGTTACTTCTGCTAAAATTTCTTTTCTCAACGATGCTGCATCTTTATTTTTGTTTGTACAAATTACATACGCATAAATTCCTTGTCCTTTAATGTCGTGCGGATAACCCACCACGGCAGACTCTACAATATCAATGTGCATGTTGATGGCACTCTCTACTTCTGCTGTACCGATACGATGTCCACTCACATTCATCACATCATCCACCCGACCAGTTATCCTGTAATAGCCATCTTCATCACGTTTGCATCCATCACCGGTAAAATACAAATTAGGATAGGTAGCAAAATAATTTTGTCTGCAACGTTCGTGATCACCATAAGTGGTGCGGATAATAGAGGGCCACGGAAATTTAATGCACAAGTTTCCTTCCACCCCATTTCCAATAATTTCATTTCCTTTATCATCCACCAAAATGGGTTGAACTCCTGGCAATGGTAATGTTGCAAAACTTGGTTTGGTTTTAGTAATTCCGGCCAATGGAGAAATTAATATTCCCCCTGTTTCCGTTTGCCACCATGTGTCAACGATCGGGCATCTGTTTTTTCCAATGTTTTGGCTGTACCAGTTCCATGCTTCTTCATTAATTGGTTCGCCCACACTACCTAAAACACGCAGCGAATCAAGTTTGTTTGGTTTGACAAAATCTAATCCGGCTGCTTCCAATGCACGAATGGCTGTAGGAGCAGTGTAAAATATATTCACTTTATATTTATCAATCACCTGCCAAAACCTGCCTGCATCGGGATAAGTGGGGATACCTTCAAACATTACCGAAGTGGCACCTGCTAACAAAGGAGCATAAACAATATACGAATGACCTGTTACCCAACCAATATCAGCAGTGCACCAATACACTTCTCCTTTTTTATATTGAAAAACATTTTCAAAACTATAATGTGTATAAACCATATACCCTCCGCAAGTATGCACCACTCCTTTTGGTTTTCCGGTGGAGCCGGAGGTATAAAGTATGAACAACATATCTTCTGCATCCATTGGTTCGGCTGGGCAATCAGAAGAAACTTTTTTCATTTCATCTTCCCACATCACATCTCTTCCTTCCACCATTTTTATTTCTGTATTGGTGCGATTCAACACAAGTACCTTTTCTACTCCCGGACAAATTTCCAACGCTTCATCCACCACCTCTTTTATAGGATTTGCTTTTGCGCCTCGGTAAGCCCCATCCGAAGTAACCACTATTTTACAATCACAATCCTGAATTCGTCCCGAAAGTGCCGAAGCTGAAAACCCACCAAACACAACCGAATGCACTGCGCCTATTCGTGCACAAGCCAATAAGGCAATTGCCAATTCGGGAACCATTGGCATATAAATACAAACCCTATCGCCTTTTTTTGCTCCATTGTTTTTCAACACATTTGCAAATTTGCACACCTCTTCGTGCAGTTGTTTATAGGTAAGTTCAATCGCTTTTTCGTTCGGATTGTTAGGTTCCCAATAATAAGCAATTTGATTTGCACGTTCCGGCAAGTGCCTGTCTAAGCAGTTTTCGATGATGTTTAACTTTCCCCCAACAAACCATTCTGTTTTTGGTTCTGTGAAATTCCAGTTCAATACTTTATCCCATTTCTTTTTCCACACAAATTGTTCTGCCTGCTCTGCCCAAAAGGCTTCAGGATTGTCAACACTCTTATTATATTCTTGTTGATAATGTTCGAAGGAAGTAATTCTTGCCATAACTGTATTTATTAAAATGATGTTTTCAAAGGTAGAAAAAAGTTTTTCTGATTATTAAAATCTTTACCTCTTAAAAACATTTATTTGCTTTTAAAAATACATTACTATAATTTAGCAGAATGAAATTTTGAAGTATTTATTTAACGATATTGAATCATGAAACTTAAACAACACCAAAAATACCTGGAAGAACTTTTTGCAAACGAAGAAGAGCGGGTAAATAAATTACACCAGATTGTTGCAGAAGCCATACGCGAAGAAGAATTGCTGACCGAACATTTGTCGTCCGACAATGACGAAGAAAAAATGAAAATTGGCGACCGCATTTCCTTTAAAGTCGCCCGTTTTGTGGGTAGCTGGTGGTTTGTTATTTCGTTCTCTGTCCTTTTCACCTCATGGTTAATAATTAATTCCATGGAAACATTTTTAAACGTTCGGTGGGACCATTTTCCTTTCGATGTGCTTAAACTCACCTTGCCTTGTATTGCCATTATACAGGGACCATTGATTATGATGACACAAAAAAGACAAGCCGTAAAAGAAAGAAAACGAAGCGAAAACCAATACTTGATTAATTTGAAAGCTGAAATAGAAGTTAGAAACCTGAATAAAAAATTAGACCTGCTAATGAAAGAACAAATGAAAAACCTATTGGAAGTGCAAAAAGTGCAAATGGATTTGATTGAAAAACTCCATATTAAATTGGATAAACTGAAACATTAGATTAAAAAAATAGGCTTTTTACCTGTTAGCCTTTGTTGGTGAAAAACACCAACAAAGGCGCCAGGGGGGTAATATTTTTTGCGTGAAAAATTGTGATTAAGTAATAAATTTTTTGAAAATCACAGATTATTTGTTGCTGTTTTTGGTTTCAAAAAAGTCTTCTGTTAGTGGTTGGGAAGCAATTGGCTTGCCGGAAAAGTTTCCTGTTAATGGTTAGCGAGCAATTGGCTTACCGGAAAAGTTTCCTATTAATGGTTGGCGAGCAATTGGCTTACCGGAAAAGTTTCCGGTGTACCGTTGGCAAACAATTAACTTACCTAAAGGGTTGTTTGTTTAGTTAAAGTAAAAAGATAAGGCCTAAATAAGTTGCGCTAGAACCCCAAAATATTTTTCTCATCTTATTTGCTTGTCCTAATGTCTAGTACTTGACTTATTCTTTGTTCCCTGAAAGCAACGAATGTTAAGTCATTTCAATTCCTTCTTCGCCCGCTCTGCATAAAAACCATCTTCTTCCGCAATTTGTTGCAACAACTGCATTGCTTCCTTTTTTTCTCCCGCTTTCAGGCAGGTAAGTGCCAGTTTCCAGGTGGCTTCCTGCTCAAACTGCGGGTTCGCATAGTTTAATACACTCAAAAAACGTTTTTTTGCCAATGTATAATTCCCCATTTCGAAACAGCAAATGCCACTGTAAAACGAGGCGTTTACATCGTTCCGGTTTTTGTCAATCAGCAATTGAAATCCGGTGTTTGCTTCCAGGTAGTTTTGTTTTTTCAATTGGCGCAAACTTGTTTTTAGAACTTCTAAAGCAATTATTTTTTGTTCGTCCTCTTTCAAATCAAAATGGTCAGTTGATGTTTTATTTTCTTTGGATGCAGGGGTGTTGCCAACAAATTCAGTTGTTGTTGGCCTATTGTCAATATAAATTTTGAAATAATCCACCACTTTAAAATCCTCGATATACATCACTTCATCATTCACCGATGATTTAGTAACTCCCTTGTTATTCACTCCTTTCAAAAACAAATCGTTTATCGTCACAGCCGGTGTGGGCAGTTTTTCTATAGGCAAATTAGCTCTTTCAGCGGGTTTTGGTTTTTCGGCCAATAAAACAGGTGTTGTTTTTTTTGCAGAAGGATAACAAAAAGTGTCCGTTGATGTCACTGTTTTTGGTTCAGGAATTTGTGAAATAGGGCAGCTCACAGCATTCAAATCAGCTATTTCGTGTTTAGTTTCCGAAACAGGTTTATCTAAAACATAATATCCCAAACTGAAAAGCAAAACCACACTTACTAACAGCACTTCTGCAAAAGGCAAGCGGGGCAACGGATGGGGCACGTCCGTTCGCGCATCCATTTTTTGTTCTATTCTGTTTACATCATTTTTGGTAAACGGAATTTTTGAAAATCCGTTTACAGCAGTAGCACACAGTTCGCACCCCGAAAGGTGTTTGTAAATTTCGTGTCGCTCTTCTTTTTCCGTTTGGTGCTCGCAATATCCTTTCAGTTGTTCGTAACTGAGGCATTGCGTGTGTTCGTAGTTTTTTTTCATGGGGATGAATTTTAGTTGTTTGTTATTAGTTGTTTGTTGTTTTTTGTTTAGTTCCTGTAATTATAGAAGCAAAGGTTACTGCTTTTTTAATAATAATATTTTCAAATTTCGTTTTCCGTTTTGCAGATAACTTTTTACTTCTTTCAATGAATACCCTGTGGTTTCAACTATTTGCAAATACGATTTGTTTTTCAAATAATACAACTCGATACATTTCCGTTGAAATTCATTGAGCTCATGCAACGATTTTTCTATTTGTTTCAATTGTTCTCCTTCACTTTTAGTAGCCTCCGCCTCAGCGTCCGAATCTTCCTGATTAATAAAATAATGATAATCCTTTTGGTAATCGAGCACATATTCCTGATGCCTCAAATCGGCCAAACAATAATTTTTTACCACAAAAATCAACCATGCCTTAAAACAATTTACTTCATGCACTTTCAAATCATTAAACAATTTTTCGAAGATGGCAATCACCGCATCTTCGGCTTCTGCACTGTCGTCATAAAAATGAAGACACATGCCCAGCACCAGGTGGGTGTATCGTTTGTACAATTCACCAACAATAACTTTGTTCGATGTTTTTTTGTACATCTCCACCAGTTCGCTATCGCTAAAACTGCTGAACTCTGTTTTAAAATCATTCATAGCCGATTGTTTTTTAAGGTTACGAAATCGGTCCTCTATATATAAGATGAAAAAAGAGGTCAGATTCCATAAAGTTATACTACATTTATTTTCATTTCGGCTCACCCCATTGTGTGAACGAACAGTTTGGGCATGTGAGCGAACGGTTTGGGCATTTAAACGGTAAAGAAGAATTTAGGAATTTGGGAATTTGAAAATGAACTAAAATAAAAGATTTAACAAATTATTTTATGGAATTTTTGTTTTCATGCGTCTTATAAGTAGAAAGAGTTATTATTCACTTAAAACCAAAAATCAAAATGAAAAAAGTAAAACTAGTAGTAGTCATCATTGCTTTAAACATAGCAAACGGACTAACAGCACAAGAAACAGGAATTATTAAAGGAACCATTACTGACGAAAAAGGCACCAACATGCCCGGAGTAACAGTTGCTTTAATGGAAGATTCCACTCTCCTCTCCGCAGCATCTACCGACATGAGCGGAGATTTTACCTTTAAATTGCTTACACCGGGATTGTACAATTTAAAGTTTTCGTTTATCGGTTATCGAACAAAACTGGTAAACGGTGTGGAAGTAAGTGCAAACCAAACATCCTATGTTTACAAGGGTTTGAACGTTGAATCAACAGAGTTAGTTGGAACAATAGTATATGCCGATGCCTGGGTAAAACCAATTATTGACGGTGGGTTTTCGACCATGCAAACCATCGATATCACTCAGATAAAACACATTGCAACCGGAAATTCGGATTTAATTGGAATGATAACAGCAATATCGCCCGATGTGCAACCATCGGACGATGGAAAAGATTTATATATGCGAGGCTCACGCACCGGAACCAATGGTTATTACATTGATGGAAACAGAGTAATGGGAGGTGGCAGCGTTCCCGGATTAGGTATCTCCGAAATAATTGTATTATCTGGTGGGGTGCCTGCCGAATATGGTGATTGCACGGGAGGACTCGTTATCATTACCACCAAAGATTACAAAACCGAAATGCGCAGAAAAGAGATTGCCCGAAGAGAAAGAATTGAAAAAGAAGAAAAGAAATTTGTTCCCTTTGATTAAGTTACTCCCTACCCCTGTCAGGGTTCCAAACCCTGACAGGGGTATTGCTTACTAATTCACAAAATAAATTCAAAACCAAAACTCCTTACTACTATCTTTGCGCACCTAACAACTAATGACTAATGACTAATAGACCAATCATCATCTGGCTGCTCACAGGATGTTTTTTAATTTATTTAATGGTAGTAATAGGTGGCATCACCAGGCTTACTCATTCAGGTTTATCAATGGTGGAATGGAATCCAATACTTGGGTCCCTGCCCCCAATGAGCGATGCCGACTGGCAATTGCCTTTTGAAAAATATCAGAAATCGCCCGAATATCAGATTATCAACAATCAGTTTTCATTAGAAGAATTCAAAAGTATTTACTGGTGGGAATACATTCATCGTTTCTTAGGGCGGAGTATTGGGGTAGTATTTCTTATCCCTTTCTTTTATTTTCTGTTGAAGAAAAAATTTGATAAACCACTTTTGAAAAAGATGGGAGTGTTGCTTTTGTTAGGGGCATTTCAAGGGGTATTGGGCTGGTACATGGTGTACAGCGGTTTGCAAAAAGAACCACATGTAAGTCATTATAGGTTGGCAGCTCACCTTATTTCTGCATTCACCGTGTTTGGATTCACGTTTTGGTATGCGTTGGATTTGCTTTATCCAAAGCCCATTCAAGCAACTGATATTATCAGAAAAGTAAAAAGATTGTCCTTAATTATGTTTGTACTTATAGTAATACAAATTATTTATGGTGCGTTTGTAGCGGGTTTAAAAGCAGGTTTGTTTTACAATACATTTCCGAAAATGGGTTCTCGTTTTATTCCCGAAACAGTAACTTCATTCGACCCTTTTTATAAAAACCTAATTGAAAACCCAGCTGGAGTTCAATTCATCCATCGCACACTTGCATACCTTGTTGTAATTATTGTTTTATATACTTGGGAAACGGCAAGGAAAATGAACATGCTATCTACACAACGAAAAGCATCCAACTTTATGTTAGGTGTGGTGTGTGCTCAATTTATTTTAGGAATAATTACTATATTATATGCTGTGCCTGTAACCATGGGTGTGCTGCACCAAACAGGAGCCTTCTTTTTATTTGCCTCCTCCTTGTTTTTCATGCACAGCCTTCGCAAAACTATTTGAAGCAGCATCTTCTTTCCATTGAAAGGTTTCGATGAAATGATAAATATCTTCTTTAATAAATGCAACAACAGGTGCTATTGAATCAGTATTGGGCACAGCATTAAAATACAAAGCCCCACGAATAAAATGTTTGGTGCTGTCTGTTAAAAAGAATTGGAACGAAGAAGCCGCATTGCCCTCAATGTCATACATCAAGCCATATACTTTATTTTTAGGTCGTGAAATTGGAGTTATTTCTATACCTGAAGCTTTGATTTGATGCTTTGAAGCAAGTGTATAGGTATCCTGCATATATGCACCAATATTATCTTTCACTTCCTTGTAACTCAAATGTAACGTGCCGTTGAAGGTTGGAAAATTCAAATTCAGCCAGCAAGGCTCAGCATTGTAGTTTTTATCGTTATCCACTTGTGCATACACAGGAATATCAAATGTAAACGGACAATCCTTATCATACTTCACATATTTTTTTTCAGGAAATTCTAAGCGCAAATAAGCTCTTGGTTTTGGTGTGGCATCATCTTCATCGCACGAAGGAAGCAAGAAGCAAGAAGCAAGAAGCAAGATGAAGGGCACAACTTGAAACTTGAAACTTGAAACTTGAAACTTATTTTTCTTCATTTTCATTTTTCTCAATAGTTATTTTTACCCGTTTTATTTTTCTGTTATCTGCCGATTCAATAGTAAAAAGTAAATTATGAAATCTTATTTTTTCATTTTTTGTCGGAATTCGTCCTTCTATTTCTAAGATTAAGCCTGCCAGTGTATCGGCTTCTCCTTTTGCATCTTCAAACAGCTCACCATCAATTTCAAGAATTCGATATACATCATTCAAATGTGCTTTACCTTCAAACACAAAATTAAAATCATCCAGCTTAGAATACACTAAATCGTCATCGTCAAACTCATCATTTATTTCTCCTACTATTTCTTCTATTACATCTTCCAGTGTTACAATACCCGAGGTACCCCCATATTCATCTACCACCACAGCCAGATGTATTTTTTTGTGCTGAAACTCACGGAGCAAATCATCTATTTTTTTATTTTCTGGAACAAAGAAAGGCGGACGAATAATAGTATGCCAGTCGAATTCATTTTCCTCATCAATATGTTGCAACAAATCTTTTGCATACAATACACCAGCAATGTTATCCAGTTTTTCTTTAAAAATAGGCACTCTCGAAAAGCCACTGTTGGTAATATCGTCCAGTAGTTTCTTAAAATCTCTCTCGTATTCAAATGCAACCACATCCATTCTCGATTTCATTATTTGTTTCACATCTGTGCTTCCAAACTTTACTATTCCTCTCAGTATTTTATGGTCTTCCTCCGGATTGTTCTTGTCAGAAGCCAGTTCCAGCGCATGAGATAATTCATCAACCGAAATATTATGTGATTTTGGTTTAATTAATTTATCAAGAATAGAAGTGGAAAAAATTAAGAAAGAAGATATGGGATAAAATAATCTTTGCAAAAACTGAACAAAGAAAACCAACACTCGTGACGAACTCAACGGATTTTGAGTTGCATATATTTTAGGAATTACTTCCCCAACCAATAAAATCATAAATGTAACTGCTACCACCTGTATAATAAAACCAAGCAAATGGTCCTGAGTAAAATCAAACAACTCTTCCATCACCAAAGTAGAAAGAACCACAATTGCAATATTAATAAAATTGATGCTGATTAAAAGCGTTGCCAACAAACGTTTTGGAGCTGCAACCAATTTCAGAATTTTCTCATCTGTTTTTTTTCCTGACGTTTTCAATTCTTCCATATCGGTTGGAGTAAGCGAAAAGAAAGCCGATTCGGCAGCGGATACAAAAGCAACTATGACCAAGAGAATCGTCATCGAAAGCAAAGAAAAAAAGATACCTACAGAAAAAGGATTTACAGTAACAGTAAGGAGTGGTGATATGAAATAGGTAATATTACTCGGGTCGTACAATGTGTTGGGTATTGGTTAAACAAAAAATGTTTGGTTGTAAAGATACTTTTTTACAACCAAACATTGTGAATGATTTTTTTAGAACGGCAAATCGTCCGATTTGGTAGGAGTGGTTTCCGTTGTTGTTCCACCTCCCGCTTCTGAAGAAGGAGCCCCGTCTTTTTTACCTCCCAACATAGTAAACGAATCAGCTATTATATCAGTAGTATAATGTTTAGAGCCATCCTTGTCGTAGGACCGTGTTTTTATTTTTCCTTCAAGATAAATAGTCGAACCTTTCTTTAAATATTTTTCTGCAACATCAGCAAGCCCTCTCCAAACCACAATATTGTGCCATTCGGTTTGTTCTACTTTGTTGCCCGATTTATCCTTATAGGATTCGGAAGTAGCAAGTGTAAATCTTGCTACAGACACATCACCTTCTAGATGACGAACTTCGGGATCCTTACCAAGGTTGCCCACTAAAATAACTTTGTTAATTCCTGCCATTTTGTTTTTGTTTTTGGATTAATATGTAGCAAATGTATAAATGTAAACTATTCCCTCCAAATAAAATGTGAATTATTTATTTCACCACTATTCTTCCTAATAGTAAATTAAATGTCTTTTTAGCTTCTAACAAACTGTGTTGTGTTTGTATCAAAGTCATGGTTTCTTCTTCGGGTGGGTTTTCTTTCAACTGTTTTTGAATATCAGTAATCATCATTTCAATTCTTCTGCTTTTAAGGGCATACACGGCTTTGTGCAATGCACTTTTCAAAATATCTTCTTCTTTGGTTATGAAAATACTCTTTTGTTCCCAGTTCGAAAGTGTGTAAGGACTGCTTACCAAATCTACTGTTAACTTACAAATTTCTATATTTTCGTGATTGGTAAAAAAAGTATAATCAGGAACATTTTCTTTTTCTAGTTGAACCACATATTCATCATAAATGGCTTTGTACAATATGTTTTCAAATTCAATATTATCGTGCTGCAATTCATGAATTATTAATCCGGCTACACTAATGTCTATTTGAATGGGTTTGCCATCTTCGTCCGCATCGTCACTATCCACCTGCATTATATTGGTTCCGTAATTTATCAGCAATCGAATAATATCTCTTTCTTGATGTTCACAAGGATTTATTAAATCTCTTAAATCATCAACATTAATATCTTCATTAGTTTCAATTGAAGGAGTTTCTGTAGTCGGATTTGGTTCGATTTTCCTTTTTTCAAATCTTGTGCGATGTTTTTTATTAACTAAATTAATTAAGGTTTGTTCATCTATATTTAATTCTTGACTACAGATTTTTACAAATGGTTCTCTTTGAATAGCAGAAAGGATTGATAAGGTGTCTGCAATTTCGTTAATAACTTCAGTTCTTTTAATAGGGTCGTTTCCTGCTTCGGTTGTTAAAATTTTTGTTTTGAATTGAACAAAACTTTTCGAATTTTCTTTAATAAATGTTTTCAACTCCTCACTGCTCACACGTTTGGAATACGAATCAGGGTCTTCTCCATCAGGAAACAACAACACTTTTACATTCATCCCTTCTTCCAGAATTAAATCAATACCCCTGAAACTAGCTTTGATACCAGCATTGTCGCCATCGTATAAAATGGTGATGTTGTTCGAAAATCTTCTTATCAGTTTTATTTGGCCAACCGTTAACGAAGTACCGCTGCTGGCTACTACATTTTCGATGCCCGACTGGTGCATGGATATTACATCAGTATAGCCTTCTACCAAAAAACAATTGTCCTGATGAATGATTTCTTTTTTTGCAAAATAAATTCCGTACAATACATCACTCTTGTGGTATATCTCCATTTCGGGAGAGTTGATGTACTTTGCCACTTTTTTATCGGTTCGCAAAGTTCTTCCTCCAAAAGCAATAACCCGACCACCAATATTATGAACCGGAAACATGACTCTTCCAGAAAACCGATCTACATATTTTTTTTCTGCAGGGTGATTTATTGTGGTGGGCTCTTCTGTGGTTTTTTCTTCCTCTTTATTAAAGTCAATGGTAAGTCCTGATTTTACAAGGTATTCGAACTTATATCCTCCTGCAAGAGCTGCATCAGTAAATTCAGTTCGTTTGTTAATGCTGTAGCCCAACTGAAATTTTTGTACAATGTCTTCCCTAAATCCTCTTTCTTTGAAATACCCTAATCCAATGGATTTGCCCTCATCGCTGTTGTATAAATTTTCAGAAAAATGTTTTTGTGCAAACGAAGAAACAATAAACAAACTCTCGCGGTCGTTGTTACTTTGTTTTTGTTCTGGGGTTTCTTCGGCTTCAACTATTTCGATATTATATTTTCGGGCAAGGTGGCGCAATGCTTCGGGATACGACATTTGTTCTTTCTCCATCACAAAGTTGACAGGGTTGCCACCTTTGCCACAACCAAAACATTTGTAAATACCTTTGGCCGGAGACACATAGAAGGAAGGCGTTTTTTCGTCATGAAACGGACAAAGCCCAATGAGATTGACACCACGCTTTTTCAACGTAACATAGTCTGCCACCACTTCCTCTATCCGTGCGGCATCAAATATTTTATCTATGTCTTCTTTGTGGATTATCATTTAAAGCAAAATCATTTTCTCGTGTTAGACCTCACCCCCGACCCCTCTCCTTGAAAAAAGGAGAGGTGAGCCTGAGCATGAAGTATGTTCTTAATTTTATTTCTTATTATTTTTGAGATGCTCATCTGCAACCCCCTCTCCTTTTTTCAAGGAGAGGGGATTAAGGGGTGAGGTCTATATATTGGTATTTACAATTTCCTGTTTCCTCCTCCTTTCACTCCTATATATAAGTATCATACTCGACACCACCATCATGGTGCTTATCATTACATACACCCATTCGTTTCCGTCTGTTCCAATTTTATCGGCATCCACACTTATTGTTCCTCTGTTTGATAGCCATACCAAGTAAACTGCCATTCCGTTGTTTGCAAAGTGTGCAATAATTCCGGGCCAAAGTGAGCCGCTCCACAAAAACAAATAGCCCAAATAAGCACCCATAAGCATGCGTGGAACAAACCCATAAAACTGCATGTGAAAAGCACTGAACAAAGCTGCTCCTATCCATACTGCCAAGTGTTTGTTTTTCGAACAGTCCAATAATATTTTCTGAACAATGCCTCTGAAAAATATTTCTTCGCTCAATGCAGCCATCAGTGCAATCACAATCAAATTGATGATTAATACCCCCACCGAAGTGCCTTTGGTAAATGCTTCGGTAAGTTGTGCTGCTTCGGCTTCGCTGTTTTTCATCCATGTTTCTATTCCGCTCAATGCAGCCGGCAGGTGCATTTGTGCATTCAGTTCTGCCAGCCAATTAATCATCGGCATAGCCAACAACATTCCCGCTCCCGCTATGAGTGCTGTGGAAAGGGCTGGTTTTACAGTAACTCCAAGGTAATGTATTTTTTGTTTGGTCCAAAAAACGGAAAACAACACAGCAGGTAAAATAAAAAGAAGGATAACCCCAATGGTTTGTGCAAATTTTAAAAGGTTGAGCACATTGGCATCTTCCATGTTCAGCTTTATATCGCCACCGCTGCTCAAGGCAGTAAGCAATCCGAACAGAAAAATATATGCCAGCACCACTATTAATTTAAGCCACGGTTTGCGTTCCTGTTCTATGTTTTCTGTTAGTTCCATTATTTTTTGATAATTTTGCAGCCGTTTTAATACAAATGAATCGCGAAATTACTAATCTTTTTAAATGCATGGCGCGCTTTGCTTAATTGTTGAAAAAATAAATGGTAAAAATAGGCAACATAGAATTATCTGATTTCCCTTTGCTTCTTGCTCCTATGGAGGATGTGAGCGACCCTCCCTTTCGTGCGGTATGCAAAAAAAACGGGGCTGATTTGATGTACACCGAATTTATTTCTTCCGAAGGATTGATTCGTGATGCTGCCAAAAGTGTTCAAAAGCTGGATATATTTGAATACGAGCGACCAATAGGAATTCAATTGTTTGGTTCGGATATTAATTCGATGCGAGAAGCCGGACGGATTGCCGACTATGCCAACCCCGATTTGATTGACATTAATTATGGCTGCCCTGTAAAACAGGTTGCTTGCAAAGGGGCTGGTGCCGCCTTGTTGCAAGACATCCCCAAGATGGTGGAAATGACTTCGGAGATTGTAAAAATTGCTACCCGACCTGTAACCGTAAAAACTCGATTGGGCTGGGATGATAACACAAAAAATGTGGTGGAAGTGGCCGAACGCTTACAGGATATAGGCATACAGGCGCTCACCATTCATGGTCGAACCCGCTCGCAAATGTATAAAGGCGATGCAGATTGGACCTTAATTGGTGAAATAAAAAATAATTCACGCATCACGATTCCGATTTTTGGTAATGGTGATGTTACCTCTCCCGAAAAAGCAAAAGCGATGAAAGACCGCTATGGAGTGGATGGTATAATGATTGGCAGAGCCAGTATTGGGTATCCGTGGATATTTAACGAAATAAAACATTTTCTGAAAACAGGTACTCACCTTGCTCCGCCCACCATTGCCGACCGTGTAAGTGTTTGCAAGGAACATTTAGATTTTTCGATGCGATGGAAAAGCAACCATGCTGGCATTGTGGAAATGCGCAGACACTACACCAATTATTTTAAAGGCTTGCCTCACTTTAAAGAACTACGATTGAAATTAGTGACCACTTATTCGTATGACGAAATCATCAGTATCCTTAACGAAGTGCAGAATAAATATTCGGAGGTTTCGGTAATTGATAATTGATGACAGGACAACGGAACCAAAGTGTAAAGAACAGTTTGAAAAAAAATTGAAGCCTAATTTTCGATTTTGGATTGGTAGTACTTCAAATTCCTAATTCCTAATTCCTAATTCCATTTACGCTTCAAAAATTGTAACGGTAATATCTCCACGAGTGGTGATGTCGTTGTTTTGAACAATAACTGCTTTGAGGGCAGTATTGCCAAGGTCGGCCGGGGCAACGGTAACGGTAACGCCCACTGAAAGCCTATACCAGGTGGCTACCACACCATCTTTGCCGCTTGCCAGCCCAACATATAAATCAACAAGTCCATTGTTTATCATTTCAATTCTGTCGCCATTTTTCCAAGTACGGCTGCACATTTTTCTGCGGCTTGCATGAGGTATAAGTTTGCGGTATTCGCGCATTTTGGATGCTTTGTAAATCAATTCCATCGGAAAAAAAGCAAGCACCGATGCCAGATAAGTTGGAAATATGCGAACCAAACCGCAATACACCACAAACAGGGCGGTGGTGCTGTTGGCTACTGCTACATCAAAACTGCTGCTGTCGGTGTTGGTTTCGGTTTTATCACCGGTTTGAGTATCAATTTTGCTTTGGTAAGCAATAATATAATTTTCTACCCTGGTTTTGAGCACAGCCAATGCCGCATCGGCACCAATGTTGGTTACCAGGGCATTCATGTGAAGCAGGTTGGTAACCCGCGAATGACCGTAAAACCAGGTGTTGCCGTGCCCCCAAAGGGTGTTGTATTGCGGGGTGCCTTCGTCATACACATCAGTAAGTTTTCGCCACCATACTTTTACTTCTGCCGAAATGCCTGTTTCAAACTGCACAAGGGTTTCGGTAGCCCCTGTGCGGGTTTCGAACGAAGCATTGTAAGCTATGCCAGCTTGCTGTAGCAGCTCGTCTATAGGTTCCAAATAAGTTACTTCATCGGCTATCCGGGCATCGGTGCCGCTTTGCGACTCGAGTGCCTGCAATACTTTTGACGAAATTTCGCATGCAATGCCAATGCTGCTTTTCATTGGTCTTTCAAAAGGGTTTTTTCCAAGGTTACTTCCTCTGTTTGCCATAATTTTTTGTTTTTAATTGTTTGTTGTTTGTTGTTTGTTACTGGTTACTGAGCCTGCCGAAGTATTAGTTGTTGGTTACTGAGCCTGCCTAAGTATTTGTTATTATTTGTTATATTTTTAAAATTGTGAAGTTGAACTTTTGCCAAATGACGTCATTTAACTCAATTTCAAATTAGATATTCTATCAAATGGCGTCATTTGACTAATTATCAAATTGGATATTCTATCAAATGGCGTCATTTGAGCAAATAACAAATTAGATAATCTATCCAATTGCGCCATTCTGTCAAATATCAAATTAGTAATTCTATCCAATTGCGCCATTCTGTCAATTATCAAATTAGATATTCTATCAAATGACGTGATTCTACTAAAGTTGAACTTCAAAAACCACTGGTGTAAAGCAATTATAGTATTGATAGTTAATGGTTTAGGCATTTTTTAGTTGATGATTAATTTTTTGGTTGTTGTGTTTTTGTTTTCGTCTGTTATTTGTATGAAATAGATGCCCGGATTCATTTGTCCTTTTTCTATTATTAATTGTTTGCCACTAAAGTTTATAGTTTTTATTTCTTTGCCTATTACATCCATTATTTTAATGGTGGTGTTTTTTTGTTCGTTATTAAAAGAAATGGTTGTTTGTTGTGAAAATGGGTTTGGGGAAATTGTGATTCCTGAATTATTTGTGACAATATTATTAACTCCAACATTAGAATTCAATCTTACAATATTAGGTGACCCGGTACAACTACCTGTTGCATAAATTTTTGAATTATATTCACCAAGGGCTGCATCATACCCTCCACCATTATGATTAATGGAAGCAGTATTCCAATTTATCCCATCAAATTTTAAAACATCATAAAAAGTACCCATACCAGAATACCACCCCTCTGCAAGGTATAAAATACCATTCACTACATAAAGCGAAGAATACCATGAAGATGAATAGCCAATTATTGGTACGTCTGACCAAGATAAACCATTCCATTTAGCAATATTATTACAAGTTATACCACCGATAGAATTTAATTGACCCACCACATACATCTCGCCATTATATACGCACATTGAATATATTATTGGAGTGGATGCAACTGCGCCAGTAATATTAGTCCAATTAATACCATTCCACTTGCAAACACCTACAAAAGCCCCCCCGGATGCTGTATCAACGAAAGTTCCCGCAACATAAAGGTCTGTACCGTACAGACAATACGAAGTGGGTTGGTAGCAACTTATTGTACCAGCGCCAGCACCAAATAAAGACCACGAACTTCCATTCCACTTTGGTATTCCAGAGGCAGCCTGTTGTGTAAAGCCAGTTATTAATTCATTATTATAAACAAATAATCTGGAAGATGCACCAATATTATAGGATGTTGAATCCAAGGCACTCCAATTTGTACCATTCCATTTTGCAATGGAATTACCAAAAGGCAAAGAAATACCACCTGCGGTTGAAAAACCACCGCTCACATATAATTCTCCATTATAAACAACCATACTAAAGGGCGGACCACTTAACCCACTTCCTACACTTGACCAGACATTATCATTCCATTTTGCAATATATAAGGCAACAATTCCTCCAGCAGTAGTAAAAGATCCTCCAACATATAATTCGTTATTATATACAACCATGCAATTAGTAATAAGCGGACCATTGAGTCCAGACCCCACTGGCATCCAGTTTTGTGCTTTCAAAAAAGTACAGTGTACAATGATGAGAATTAGTATTAATTTTTTCATTTGTTTTGTTTTATTTGTTCTTCATTTTTTTGAAATCATTAAAATTGATATTTAAAACTCAAAATTGATACTTATGAAATCGTTAAATTTTTGTTCCGAATTAATAATCCATTGTGGTAGTTTGTGTTTGTCAATTATAGCACAATTACCTGTTTCTAATTTTAATTTGAAACTAACTGCTGTATTATTTTTTGAAATATCTGCAACTGCTTTAAAAACTCCATGACTTGTACGAATAATTTCAAAAGAATGTGATACACCTTTATCATCTTCAACTATTAGTCTTTTCATTTTTAAATTGTTATTTATTAAACATTGTTATAATAAAACCCTACAAGATTATTTGCTGCTTCAATTTGTTCCTTAAATTCCTTTATCCGCTCAAGAGAAGGAAATGCCTTACTAATACTTCCTAAAATGGAATTAAGTTGTTGAAGAAAAATTTTCGCAGCTTCCCTAATTTCTCTTTTATAAAAATCAAGAAACTTTGTTGTTTTATCTTCGAGATTAGTTAAAATTTTTCTTAATTGTTCTAATAAGTTTAATTTCAATTCCAAGCTATAACCTGTCATCCCAACGGACTTAAGTTTTGCATATATTTTTTTAGAAAATCGATTTTGTTTTTCAATTCTAATAAGAAAAGGTTTATAATATAAAAATGTTTCCTCATAGGCTTTTGAAAAGATATTGGAATATGAACTTTTTGATTCATCGGATGAATTGACCTTTTTATTAAGCAAATCGATTAGATTGCATTTATTGGGTTTAATAAAATCTGATATGTCTATTTGAAGTTGATTCAGAAAGTCAAAAATCGAATTAAAATCTTTTTTAGAATTCTTATCTTCCGGTGTTCCTTTATTCGTTTTCATTTTTAATTAATTTAATTAATGAAAATAAAAATCCCCAATACAAGAAGTATTGAGGAAAACTTTGTTAGTAAGTTAAATTTATTTGAAAAAAGAAAGGTAAGTAGTGTACTTAACTTTGTTGTATATTTATGTGAAAGCGTGAAAGCGTGAAAGCGTGAAAGCGTGAAAGCGTGAAAGCGTGAAAGCGTGAAAGCGTGAAAGCGTGAAAGCGTATTCTATGGCTTAAAGTAATCTGCATTTAAAAGAGTTTTATAGTTGGTTCGTCCCCCCTCACATTAAATTGAGCGACAATATTAGTAAAATAAATTAATATGCAAGAGGTTTATTGATTTAAAATATCAGTTGACAGAATATTTTATTTCCATTTTCAAATTTTCAAATTCCTTCATTTTTAAATTAAAATAATATCCCCCTCATTTTCTTATTGATATTCTAATAATTACTACTTTCGCACGCTTTTATTTAAAACCTTAAATGTCTAAAGACCACCGTTACCAGCAAAAACTATCCACAGCAGGACTTTTAGTTACCTTAGGAATTATTTTTGGAGATATCGGTACCTCTCCGCTTTATGTTTTAAGTGCCATAGTTGGCGATAAACCAATAGATGTTGAAACTATAAAAGGCGGCTTGAGTTGTATCTTTTGGACTCTTACTTTACAAACCACCTTAAAATATGTAATACTTACCCTTCGGGCTGATAACAAAGGCGAAGGAGGAATATTTTCGTTGTACGCATTGGTTCGAAGAGCAAAAATAAAATGGCTCATGTTTCCTGCCATCATTGGCGGTAGCGCATTATTAGCCGATGGAATCATCACTCCACCCATTTCGGTTGCCTCTGCCATCGAGGGTTTGCGCGAACTCAATCCCGATATCAAAACCGTACCCATTGTTATTGGCATATTAGTATTCTTATTTTTTATTCAGCAATTCGGCACCAAATTTATAGGCAAATTTTTCGGTCCGGTTATGTTCGTTTGGTTTCTGATGCTCACTGTTCTTGGGGTGATGCAAATATCCGGCAACTTCAACATTCTTTCTTCCATCAATCCGTATTACGGGTATAAATTATTGTTCACTCATCCTTCTGGCTTTTTGGTGTTAGGGGCTGTTTTCCTTTGCACCACAGGAGCAGAGGCCCTTTATTCCGACCTTGGACATTGCGGAAGAGACAACATTCGTATCTCTTGGATATTTGTAAAAACAGCGTTGTTAATCAATTATTTTGGGCAAGGGGCATGGCTAATTTCGCAAACAGGCACAGTGCTAGGCAAGCAAAATCCGTTTTATGCCATCATGCCTCAGTGGTTTGTTCCTATCGGGATTATAATTGCCACCATAGCAACTGTGGTAGCAAGTCAGGCCTTAATCAGTGGTTCGTTTACGTTAATCAACGAAGCCATGCGACTCAATTTTTGGCCCAAAGTAAAAGTAAAATACCCAACTGATTTTAAAGGTCAATTATACATTCCATCCATCAATTGGTTGTTGTTAGCAGGTTGTATAGCTGTTACCATTTATTTTCAGGAATCATCAAACATGCAGTCGGCTTATGGTTTGGCAATCGTCATGACCATGTTAATGACCACCACCTTGCTCACGTATTACATGATTATAAAACGATATAATAAAATATTTATTGTTGCCATTTTTATTACCTATTTAGTCATCGAAAGTTCTTTCCTCATTGCCAACCTACATAAATTTACGCATGGCGGATGGATAACATTGATGATAGCCAGTGTGCTTATAAGTGTAATGTTGGTGTGGTATTATGCTCGAAAAATTCGAAACCGTTATGTTGAGTTTGTAAAGCTGGTAGATTATTTACCTGTGTTAGAAGATTTGAGCAGAGATTTAACTGTGCCCAAATACGCCACCCATTTGGTGTACCTTACCAGTGCCAATAATCGCGAAGAAATAGAATCAAAAGTAATTTATTCCATCATGCAAAAACAACCTAAACGGGCTGATATTTATTGGTTTGTGCATGTGGATGTGATTGATGAGCCCTATAGAATGGAATATAAAGTAAGTGAATTTATACATGATGATGTCATCCGTATTGATTTCCGTTTGGGTTTCCGGGTGGCACCTCGCATCAATGTAATGTTCCGAAAAGTGGTGGAAGATATGGTGCACAACAAAGAGGTGGACATTACCAGCCGATACAAATCATTAAATAAAAACAACGTAATTGGCGATTTTAGATTTATTGTTATCGAAAAGTTTTTGTCGTACGAAAACGAATTGCCTGTTCACGAACGAATAATTTTAGATATTTATGAATTCCTGAAACATTATGGTTTGTCAGAAGAAAAAGCATTTGGATTAGACACCAGTTCGGTAACTGTGGAAGCAGTACCTATGATAATTTCGAAACCGAAAGAAATAAATTTAAAACGAGTTATTTAAAAAAAATTGAGTTAAATGGCTTCTAATTAAAAAGAATTCCCTAAAATTGAACTCTGAAAACCAACAACTGATTTTATGACTGCACCAAGTACGCCAGTAGATTTTCTTCCGATAGCATTAATGTTCATTGTAGCGGGAGGTTTCGTAGTCACCACCCTTTGGGTAACCCACCTTTTAGGACCAAAACGCAAATCAAAAATCAAGACAGATACCTTCGAATGTGGAATCGAATCACAAGGCAATGCCCGTATTCCTTTTTCCATCAAATATTTTTTGGTGGCAATACTTTTTGTTCTTTTTGATGTCGAGGTGATTTTTATGTATCCTTGGGCAGTAAATTTTAAACAATTAGGCTTAACAGGTTTTGTGGAAATGCTCACGTTTGTAGCCTTTCTTTTAGTTGGATTTTATTACATATTAAAGAAAGGAGCATTAAAATGGGAATAATTGATACACCAAAAATAGAAACAGTTATCGCTCCTCCGGGAATCGAAGGACCAGGTTTTTTTGCTACTCGTATAGATAAGGTGGTAGGTATGGCAAGAGCAAATTCGTTATGGCCCCTTCCTTTTGCAACATCCTGCTGTGGAATAGAATTTATGGCAACTATGGCTTCCACTTACGACTTAGCACGTTTTGGTTCAGAGCGGTTGAGTTTTTCTCCAAGACAAGCAGATTTATTAATGGTAATGGGAACCATCGCAAAAAAGATGGGACCTGTATTACGTCAGGTGTACGAACAAATGGCAGAACCTCGTTGGGTATTGTCAATGGGCGCTTGCGCAAGCAGCGGTGGTGTATTTGATACTTATAGCGTATTGCAGGGAATAGATAGAATCATTCCGGTAGATGTATATATCCCGGGCTGTCCTCCGCGACCAGAACAAGTATTGGATGGCATCATGCAAATACAAAAATTAGTAGAATCAGAATCAATAAGAAGAAGAGATACTCCGGAATATAAAGCTATGTTGGCAAAATACGGGATAGAATAAGATATGACAACCTCACTTTTAGATACTGTAGGAGAAAAATTAAAAGCAAAATTCGGAGAAGGAATCATTTATTCCGAACAACAATACGACTTTCCTGTTTTTACTGTAGGTATTCATAGCATATATGATGTGTTGAAATTTTTGAAAGAAGACGATGAGATGGGATATACATTTCTCACAACTATGTGTGGTTTGCATTATCCTAATCATGCAGGAAAAGAAATAGGTGTAATGTACCAGTTGCATAACATGCAAAAGAATTTAAGAATAAGATTAAAAACATTTGTAAGTGTTAACGAACCTAAAGTTCCTACCGTTACTACTTTATTTCCAACTGCAAATTGGATGGAACGCCAGGAGTATGATTTCTTTGGAATACAATTTATTGGGCATCCAAATTTAAAACGTATTTTGAATATGGATGAAATGACAGCATTTCCAATGCGAAAAGAATTTCCGTTAGAAGATGGAACTAGAGATGACAAGGATGATAAAATGTTTGGACGATAAAAGATGAGCACAAAAAATAATACAAACATAGCAACCGAACAGGAAAAAGAATACACCACTCTTAATCTTGGACCAACGCATCCCGCTACTCACGGTATTTTCCAGAATGTGTTGAAGATGGATGGCGAGATTGTTATGGACGGAGAATCTACAGTTGGTTATATTCACCGTGCATTCGAAAAAATTGCAGAACACCGACCTTATTATCAAATCACCATATTAACGGATAGATTGAACTACTGTTCATCACCAATCAATAATATGGGTTGGCATTTAACAGTAGAAAAATTATTAAAGATTGAGATTCCAAAACGTGTTCAATATTTACGCGTTATCATTATGGAGCTTGCCCGTATCTCCGATCATATCATTTGCAATAGCGTTGTAGGGGTTGATACCGGTGCAATGACAGGTTTCCTTTATATTTTCCAATTACGAGAAAATATTTACGATATTTTCGAAGAGTTATGTGGCGCTCGTTTAACTACTAACATTGGTCGCATCGGAGGATTGGAAAGAGATTTTACACCGCGTGCATGGGAGTTGATTGACATTTTTATTAAGAAATTTGAACCTGCTCTAAAAGAATTTGAAAACCTACTGATACGTAACCGTATCTTTATGGACAGGGTAATTGATTGTGGACCTATCACTGCCGAAAAAGCATTGGCTTATGGCTTTACAGGACCAAATCTTCGTGCTGCAGGTGTTGATTATGATGTACGTGTTATGAATCCATATTGTTCTTACGAAGAGTTTGATTTCACTATTCCTGTTGGAACCAATGGAGATACGTATGATAGATTTATGGTTCGTGAACAGGAAATGTGGGAGAGTTTAAAAATCGTAAAACAAGCTATTGAAAAAGTAAAAAAGGAACCTGCCGGAGTTTTCCATGCTGATGTTCCTGAATTTTATCTTCCTCCAAAAGAAGAAGTGTATAATAATATGGAAGCTTTGATTTACCATTTCAAAATTGTAATGGGAGAATCGGATGTTCCTGTGGGAGAGGTTTATCAAGCTGTTGAAGGTGGAAATGGAGAATTAGGTTTTTATTTAATCAGTGACGGAGGACGTACTCCATACAGAATGCACATTCGCAGACCATGCTTTATTTATTACCAGGCATATACGGATATGATTAAAGGAGGAATGTTGAGTGATGCTATTCTTACTATGAGTAGCATGAATGTGATAGCGGGGGAGTTAGACGCATAGTTTATAATTGATAAAAAATGGATTATAAAGATAGAATAGTTTCAGACCATAATGTAATGCTTGGAAAGCCTATTGTGAAAGGTACACGAATTACAGTGGAACTTTTATTGCGAAAATTATCAGAAGGTGTTTCTGTTAAAGACCTTTTATTAATGTATGAAAACATAAAAGAAGAAGATGTTTATGCAGCATTAACTTATGCTTCGGATGTGATAGGGAATGAGGAAATATTAGTTTCTAAAAAATGATTATTGCTGATGAAAACATTGATGCCAGAATTATTGAAGCGATAAGAAATATTCCGATTGACACTATTTCAGTAAAAGAAAGCTACAGAGGAATAAGCGATGAAGATGTTTTGTTTCTTTCAAAAGAATTAGAGAAAATTATTTTAACGGAAGATAAAGATTTTGGCGAATGGGTTTTTGCTCATAAAATAAAAGGGGTAAGCGTAATATTTTTGAGGTATCATTTTTTAGAAACAGAAAAAATAATAGAGATTCTGCTTGATGTTTTAAAGAATAAAAGAGAGAAATTGTTTAATAAATTTACAACTATTACAATTGATAAAATAAGAGCAAGGAATATTTAGTAATGAGTAAAGAGATAAAATTTAACGAAGAAACGCTTGCATTATGTCACAAGATGATGAAGCGTTATCCAGAAGGGAAACACAAATCGGCTATAATACCTATTTTGCATATTGCACAAGCGGAATTTGGCGGCTGGTTAAGCCCTGAAGTGATGGATTATGTAGCTTCCATTCTTAAAATACAATCAATAGAGGTATATGAAGTGGCATCGTTTTATTCGATGTTTAATTTACAACCTGTTGGAAAATGTGTGTTGGATATTTGCAGAACTTCTTCCTGCTGGGTTCGTGGAGCAGAAGATGTGGTAAAACATTTAGAAAAAAAATTAGAAATAAAAGCTGGTGAAACTACAAAGGATGGAATGTTTACCATTAAAATGGTAGAATGTTTAGGAAGCTGTGGTACAGCACCAATGTTGCAATGCGGAGCTTCTTATCATGAAAATTTAACATTAGACAAGGTGGATAAACTGATTGAAGAATATCGCACAGCTGGAAAACAAAGAAGTTATACTGATTTAGATTATAAGAATACTTTGTAATAAATGCCGGAGATTAGCAGGTTTTATGGAATCATTATTTATATGTTTTTTAACGACCATAACCCTCCTCATTTTAAAGTTAAGTATGGAGAGTTTGAGGGAAATGTGCTTATTGAAAATGGAAGTTTAATGAATGGCGATTTTCCGATTGGAAAATTAAAATTAGTTTCTGCCTGGGCAGAGATACATAAAGATGAGTTGTTGAAAATGTGGAATTCGAAAGAATTTAAAAAAATTGAACCTTTGAATTAAAAATGATTAAAGTAGATAAGATATTAGAAGTAAAACCATTTTACATCATTTGTGAATTCAATACAGGTGAAATAAAAAAGTTTACTTTGGGTGAAGCATTAGCAGAAAAAGAAGAAAATCGGTTTGTAAAAAAAATAAATAATGCGGAAGTTTTTACACAGGTTAAGATTGGAGAATTTGGACAACTCTATTGGGATGGAATGGCAGAAATGAAGGATGAAAACGGGAATCTCTTTGTTTGTGAATATGATATGAGTCCAGAATTTATTTATCATCATTCAAGTACAATAAATTAAATGGGAAGAAAATTATTAATTCATAACGACAAGGTTCCGAATATTCATTCACTGGAAGTATATCGCCAGAATGGCGGATATGCTTCAGTTGAAAAGGCATTGAAAACAATGACTCCTGAAGCGGTGGTTGAAGAGGTTAAAAAATCGGGATTGAGAGGAAGAGGTGGTGCAGGGTTTCCGACAGGAATGAAATGGAGTTTTCTTGCAAAACCTCCGGGAGTGGAGCGTTACCTTGTTTGTAATGCAGACGAATCAGAACCGGGTACTTTTAAGGACAGGTATTTAATGGAAAAAATTCCTCATGCCTTAATTGAAGGAATGATTACTTCGAGTTATGCTTTGGGTGCTAAAACATCTTACATATATATAAGAGGAGAGTATTTTTATGTTGCACGTATTCTGGAAACAGCAATTGAAGAAGCTTATGCGGCAGGACTTTTAGGGAAAAATATATTAGGAACCGATTTCTCACACGATTGTTACGTACAGGTTGGAGCAGGTGCTTATATCTGCGGTGAAGAAACTGCATTACTTGAATCATTGGAAGGAAAACGCGGTAACCCACGTATTAAGCCACCATTCCCTGCTATTGCAGGATTGTATGGTTGCCCTACTGTGGTAAATAATGTGGAGACAATTGCAGCTGTTTGTCCAATCATTAATATGGGTGGGGACGAATATGCAAAAATCGGTATTGGAAGAAGTACAGGAACGAAACTAATTTCGGCTTCAGGGCACATTAATAAACCAGGGACTTACGAGATTGAATTGGGTATTCCGGTTGAAGAATTTATTTACTCGGATGAATATTGTGGTGGAATTATTAACGGAAGAAAATTAAAAGCTGTGGTTGCTGGGGGTTCATCGGTGCCTGTATTACCTGCAGAATTAATATTAAAAACAGATAAGGGTGAACCTCGCCTGATGACTTACGAGAGTTTAAGTGAAGGAGGTTTTATCTCAGGAACCATGTTAGGTTCGGGTGGTTTTATTGTTTATGACGAAACTACAAGTATTGTAAAAAATCTTTATACGTTTGCACGCTTTTATCATCACGAAAGTTGCGGACAATGTTCTCCTTGCCGTGAAGGTACGGGGTGGATGGAGAAAATTCTCCACCGGATTATTGAAGGACATGGTAAACCAAGCGATATTGATTTGCTTTGGGATATTCAGCGCAAGATAGAAGGTAATACTATTTGCCCGCTTGGGGATGCCGCTGCCTGGCCGGTGGCAAGTGCAATAAGACATTTTAGGAAGGAATTTGAGGCATATATTAATCATCCGGAGAAGATAAAGGATGCAATGCCTATTATATAATTTGAATATATTGCAGGGAGCGTAAAAGTAACTTGAAAAAGGAAATAAAATGCCAAAAGTAACGATAGACGGACATACGATAGAAGTACCTGATGGGACAACCATTTTGCAGGCAGCAAGGATGATTATGGATAAAGGGGAAGGCAATGGAGAAAATATTGCTCCTCCTACCATGTGCTATTATTCAAAATTGAAAACCAGCGGTGGTTATTGCAGGACTTGTATTGTAAAGGTTTCGAAAGGCTCGGAGAAGGACCCGAGACCAATGCCTAAGCCTGTGGCAAGTTGCAGAACTAATGTAATGGACGGAATGGAGGTTCAGAATATTACTTCTCCTGAATTACTCGAAGCAAGAAAAGGTGTGGTGGAATTTTTACTTATTAATCATCCATTGGATTGTCCTATCTGTGACCAGGCGGGAGAATGTCATTTGCAGGATTTAGGTTACGAGCACGGGTTGGCAAAAACACGTTATGATTTTAAGAGAAGAACATTTAATTTAATTGATATTGGCCCCTATATAAAATTGCACATGACGCGTTGCATTATGTGTTTCCGTTGTATTAAGGTGGCTGACCAGCTTACCAATCATCGTTATCAAGGCATGCTTTTCAGAGGGGATGCTTCCGAAATAAGTACTTACATAGAGAAAGCAATTGATAATGATTTTTCAGGAAATGTGATTGATGTTTGTCCAGTTGGAGCTTTGACAGATAGAACATTTAGATTTAAAAGCCGAGTATGGTTTACCAAACCGATGGATGCACACCGTAATTGCACCAAATGCTCGGGCAAGGTAGCTTTATGGTTAAAAGATAATGAGGTTTTGCGTGTTACGAGCCGAAAGGATAAATGGGGAGAGGCAGAAGAATGGATTTGTAATGAATGCAGATTTGAGAAAAAAGATATTAAAGATTGGGTAATAGAAGGACCAAGGCATATAGACCGTCATTCTGTGATTTCGGCAAATCATTATGAGAGTTTAGCGCAGTTGAAATTGGATATTGGTAAGCAACAAAAACAATTAAACGGGAAATCCTAAAGTCGATTCAATGAAAATAAAAAAAACACTCAAATGGTTATTGATAATTATTGTTTTAGTAATTGTAGGAGGATTAAGTTATATTAAGATAGCTTTACCAAATGTAGGTGATGCACCAGATATGAAAGTGGAAGCTACTCCTGAACGTATTGCAAGAGGAGAATATCTGGCAAATCACGTTACCGTTTGTATTGATTGTCATTCATCGCGCGACTGGAGCAAGTTTTCGGGACCTCCTAAAGACGGTACTTATGGCAAAGGAGGCGAGTTGTTTGACCAGAAATTTGGTTTTCCGGGGTCGTATACATCAAAAAACATTACTCCTGCAAACATTTCAAACTGGACAGATGGTGAATTATTCAGAGTGATAACCACGGGAGTGACAAAAGATGGAAGGGCAATGTTTCCGGTAATGCCATACACGTATTACGGACAGATGGATGAAGAGGATATTAAATGTATTATAGCTTATATAAGAACGTTGAAACCAATTGAAAATAAAACAGCAGAATGTGTTTCTGATTTTCCAATGAATTTTATTATAAATACAATTCCTAAAAAAGCAAACTTTCAAAAACGACCACCTGAAACAGACGTGTTGGCAACCGGGAAATATTTGGTAAATGCAACTGCATGTATTGAATGTCATACAAAATTTGATAAGGGTCAATTGGTTGCTGGGACTGAATTTGGTGGAGGAAGAGAGTTTCCTTTTCCTGATGGTTCGAAAGTTTGTTCGGGAAATATTTCTCTTGATATGGAAACTGGCATTGGGTCATGGAGTAAGGATAAATTTATCAGTTTGTTTCATTCACGTTCTGACTCAACAGCTTTGAACACTAATTTGAAGCCGGGGGATTTTAATTCCATTATGCCATGGACGATGTATGGTAAAATGACGGATGCTGATTTGGAAGCAATTTATACTTATTTGAGAACGGTTACACCCATTAAGAATGATGTGGTGAAATATACAGCAGCTAAATAGAATATGACATTAAGCTTTCTTATTTATAAAGTAATTTTAGTATTGGTAATTTTTGCGATTACTTTGTTGGTTGCAACATACAGTACTTACGCAGAACGAAAGATTGCGGCCTTTTTACAAGATCGTATTGGTCCTGACAGGGCCGGTCCGTTTGGTATTCTTCAACCCTTGGCTGATGCGGTGAAAATGTTCATGAAGGAGGAAATGATACCAAGTGTATCTAACCGGATGTTGTTTATTATTGGTCCTGGAGTTTGCATGCTTACCGCCTGTATGACAGGTGTGGTAATTCCTTGGGGACCATCAATGAATATTGGTGGAACAGAATATCCTTTGCAAATAACCGATTTAAACATTGGAATACTTTATTTATTTGGAGTTATTTCGCTGGGAGTTTATGGAATTATGATTGGTGGTTGGGCATCAAACAATAAATTTTCGTTGCTTGGAGCTATTCGTGCTTCATCGCAAATGATTAGTTACGAAGTAGCAATGGGCTTGTCGATTATTGCATTAGTAATGACCACAGGTACTTTAAGTTTGGGGCAAATAGCCGCTGACCAACCTGGAGCACACTGGAATGTATTTATACAACCATTAGGGTTTTTAATATTTATTATTTGTGCTTTTGCTGAAACTAATCGCGCACCATTTGATTTACCTGAATGTGAAACAGAGTTGGTGGGTGGTTATCATACCGAATACAGTTCTATGAAATTGGGATTCTTTTTATTCGCTGAATACATTAATATGTTTATTTCATCAGCTGTAATTTCCACTTTTTACTTCGGAGGTTATAACATGCCTTTCATTGCGCGTTTTGTGCATGACCCAAACTGGTTAGCTGTTTTAGGTTTCGTTTTCTTATTTACAAAAATATCATTCTTTATATTTGTGTTCATGTGGGTTCGATGGACATTGCCTCGTTTCCGATATGATCAGTTAATGAATTTGGGTTGGAAAGTATTAATTCCGTTGTCTATTTTAAACCTTGTTGTTACAGGAGGCTGGATGATGAGAATGGAGATATATCATTTTTTTATTAAGTAAAAAGTAGAATGCAAGCACTAACAAACAGGTCAAAAGTAGTTGCCAAGAAAGAAATGACTTTTATTGAAAAGTTATATCTGCCTGCTATTTTCAGTGGAATGATAATAACATTCAAACATTTTTTCAGACGTAAACCGACCATTAAATATCCTGAACAGATTCGTCCTTTCAGCGGTGTGTATCGTGGGCAACATGTTTTGAAGCGTGATGAAATAGGTGCGGAACGTTGTACAGCTTGCGGACTATGTGCAGTAGCATGTCCGGCTGAAGCGATTACTATGACATCTGCTGAGCGTAAGCCAGGGGAAGAAGGTTTATATCGCGAAGAAAAGTATGCAGCTACTTACGAAATAAATATGTTACGTTGTATTTTTTGTGGTGATTGTGAAGATGCATGTCCTAAAGAGGCAATTTTTCTAACCGACAGAAAAGTGGATAGCTTATATACCCGTAAAGAGTTTGTTTACGGAAAAAATATTTTGGTGGAATCGAAAGAGAATCCTATAAGTTTAGTAAAACGTCAAACGCCACAAGTGAAAGAATTTAAGCACCATGTGGAATTTGCGCATAATCAAACTTACGATAAACAAAAGAAAGTAAAGAATAGCAGTCATTAGTTTTAACTGCGAATAATTAAAATATGATTACAACTTATTTATTTTACCTGCTATCGTTCCTGGCCATTATGTTTGGCTCTATGGTGGTGCTTTCAAAGAATCCTGTGCATAGTGTATTGTATCTTGTATTGACTTTTTTTACTATTGCAGGGCATTACGTTTTATTAAATGCCCAGTTTTTAGCTGCTGTGCACGTTATCGTTTATGCAGGTGCTATTATGGTGCTCTTCCTTTTTGTAATCATGCTTCTTAATTTGAACAAAGAAACTGAACCGCATAAAAGCATCTGGTTAAAGGCTTCTGCAGCGGTTGCTTCGGGTTCGTTATTGGTAGTTTTGGTTGGGTCTTTAAAAGGAGCGTCTACTATTCAATCAACAAATGCATTTAATCCTAATATTGGTCTTATTGAAAATCTGGGAACAACACTGTTTCGCGATTTCTTATTACCATTTGAAGTGTCATCCATATTGCTTTTGGCAGCCATGGTTGGAGCAGTAATGTTAGGTAAGAAAAGTATTAAATAATTTAAAAATGAACAGCGCAATACAGGTAATTCCGTTAGAGTGGTATTTATTATTAAGCACAGTATTATTCACTATAGGTGTATTGGGTGTGCTTTTCAGACGTAACGCCATAATTATATTTATGTCTATCGAGTTAATGCTTAATGCAGTAAACCTGTTATTGGTAGCCTTTTCAAGTTTTTTATCGGATAGTAAAGGGCAGGTATTTGTGTTTTTTATTATGGCGGTTGCTGCGGCCGAAGTAGCAGTAGGGTTGGCAATATTGATGATGGTATATCGAAATACCAAATCATCCGATATTAATACGTTGAATAAATTAAAGTGGTAATTTAAAGTATATGATAAACTTAGTTGGATTAGTGCCTTTGCTTCCTTTAATCGGATTTCTGATTATTGGATTATTCGGGAAGTCATTATCAAAAGGAATTGTTGGTATTATTGGTTGTGGTTCTGTTTTGGCAGCATTCGCCATTTCATTAGGAATATTTTTTCAACTCACCGGACAAGCAGAAAAGTCTGTAACCATTGACCTGTTCAGTTGGATTACTGCAGGGAAATTATCCATTCCTTTCTCTTTTTTGATTGATCCTTTATCTTCTTTATTCTTATTAATAATTACCGGTATTGGTTTTTTAATACATGTTTATTCTACAGGTTACATGAGTCATGATGAAGGTTTCTCTCGTTTCTTTGCGTATTTAAATCTGTTTATTTTCTTTATGTTATTGCTGGTATTAGGCTCTAACTATTTAATCATGTTTGTTGGTTGGGAAGGCGTAGGATTATGTTCTTATTTATTGATTGGATTCTGGTTCAAGAACACAGCGTATAATAATGCCGCCAAAAAAGCATTTGTGATGAACCGTATCGGGGATTTAGGTTTTCTGTTGGGAATAATATTAATCTTTGTAACTTTTGGAAGTATCGGATACCATGATGTGTTTGAACAAGCCAAAAATATGGCTTCAGGAAATCCGGTTTTAACTTCCATTACTTTATTGTTATTTATTGGTGCGATGGGAAAAAGCGCACAGCTTCCTTTATACACATGGTTGCCTGATGCGATGGCCGGACCAACGCCTGTATCTGCATTAATCCATGCTGCAACGATGGTTACCGCAGGTATTTATATGGTCGCCCGTTCCAACATTTTATATACACTTTCTCCAATAGCAATGGAAACTGTTGCAATTATTGGAATTTGTACTGCATTATTTGCTGCAACAATTGGCTTGGCACAAAATGATATTAAGAAAGTATTGGCTTATTCAACCGTTTCTCAATTGGGATATATGTTCCTTGCATTGGGGGTTGGTGCATATACTGGAGCCGTATTCCATGTAATGACACATGCCTTTTTCAAAGCATTATTATTCCTTGGAGCAGGAAGTGTGATTCATGCCATGAGCGGAGAGCAGGACATACGAATGATGGGTGGATTGAAAAAACATTTACCCATTACTCATATTACCTTTTTATTAGGAACTCTTGCGATTGCAGGCTGCCCACCTTTTTCCGGTTTCTTTTCCAAAGATGAAATACTTGCCAATGCCTTTGAGAACAATAAACTATTATGGTTTCTTGGTGTGTTAGGTGCCGCAATGACTACTTTTTACATGTTCCGTTTGTACTTCCTTACCTTTAAAGGAGATTTCAGAGGAACAAAAGAACAACACCATCATTTGCATGAGTCTCCAAAGTCAATGACTATACCATTGGTTATACTTGCTATCCTTTCTGTAATTGGAGGTTTTGTTGGTATTCCGGAAGTATTAGGTGGAAAACATTTCCTTGAAGAATTCCTGAAGCCTGTTTTTGAAGATTCTTCATTCCGTATGGTTCACAGTCTTTCTCATGATACAGAATATATATTAATGGGTATTGCAGTAGTTGTTATGGCGGCTTCCTTGTATTATGCTTATGCTGTTTATGTGAAAAATAAAACATTACCAGCAGCCGAAAATGAAGAATTGAAACCGGTTCATTTAATGGTTTATAAAAAATACTGGGTAGATGAAATTTATGAAAACGTAATTACCAAACCTTTAAATTTCTTTTCAGATGCACTGCATAAGGTGGTGGATAACCAGGTTGTGGATGGCCTTGTGAATGGAGTGGGGAGAGTGGTTACTTGGTTTAGCGGAATACTCCGTTATGCGCAAACAGGTAATATTGGTTTTTATGTATTTGTGATGGTGATTGGGATTGTACTTATTTTGTGTACGCGGATACTTTAGCAAATATTAAATTTACATATCCAACAATTGAATAGTTGAGTTTAGAATTTTAAAACATTTATGATTACATTATTATTAATATTTTTTCCATTAGTTGCAGCATTGCTGTTATTGTTTGTAAAAGGGCAACAAGTGAGAAACATGGCACTTGGTGCGGCAATAATTGAATTTGCAATTGTGGTGTTTGCACTTACACAATATCAACACGGGAATACAACTCAATTTGAGGTAAATTATAATTGGATAAATTCTCTTGGAATAAGCTTCCATGTCGGAATGGATGGTATTTCTTTATTGATGGTTTTGCTTACTACTTTCTTAGTGCCAATAATTATTCTTACTTCATTTAACAGAGAATACAGCAATCCTTCTTATTTCTATTCATTATTACTGGCCATGCAGTTTGCATTGGTTGGGGTGTTTGTATCTCTTGATGGATTCTTATTTTACATCTTCTGGGAATTAGCCTTAATTCCTATCTATTTCATTTGTTTATTATGGGGAGGAGAAAACAGGGCAAGAATTACATTCAAATTTTTTGTTTACACATTATCCGGAAGTTTATTAATGCTCGGAGGTTTAATCTACCTTTACCTGCATACCTCAGGAACCCACACTTTTAATATCCAGGCATTATACTTAGCCGGACAGAGTTTAGACATGGCTCATCAGGGATTTGTTTTCTGGGCAATGTTTATGGCCTTTGCCATCAAAATGCCAATCTTCCCTTTTCATACATGGCAACCGGATACATACACTGTTGCCCCAACACCGGGAACAATGATGCTTTCCGGTATTATGCTAAAGATGGGAACTTATGGTGTTATTCGATGGTTGTTGCCTGTTGTTCCTTTGGGTGTTCAGGATTGGGCAAATGTTGCTATCGGACTTTCAGTAATAGGAATTGTTTATGCTTCTTGTATTGCTATTGTTCAAAAGGACTTCAAACGATTAATAGCTTATTCTTCCATCGCACACGTTGGATTAATATCTGCAGGTATTCTTTCTGCAAATGTTCAGGGTGTGCAGGGAGCGATGATTCAAATGCTAAGCCATGGTGTAAACGTGGTTGGCTTATTCTTTATTGCTGATATTATTCAGAAACGATTTAACACAAGAGACATCGCTTCCTTAGGAGGAATAAGAAATCTGAATCCTCAATTTGCAGTATTGTTTTTAATTGTATTATTAGGAAGTGTTGCATTGCCGTTAACAAATGGTTTCATCGGAGAGTTTTTATTGCTCAATGGTGTTTACCAGTTCAATGCATGGGCTGCTGCTTTTGCAGGACTATCAGTAATATTAGGTGCTGTGTATATGTTACGGAGTTACCAATCAGTAATGCTTGGAGAAACAAATTCAATAACAACTTCTTTCCCTCCATTAAGCGGAAGTGAAAAAGGAGTATTACTGATTCTTTGCGCAGCCATCATTGGTTTTGGTGTATATCCAAAACCGTTATTAGATATAGCAGGACCATCGGTAGTGAAGTTGGTGGATGGGGTTAGATTAGCAATGGGTAAATAAATAGATTTAAAAAATTAGGAGCCATTGTTGGTGTTATCACCAACAGTTTGAAACAGATTAAAAATTATGAAAGCATTAATATTACTTTCTTCATTAGGTGTCATTTCTTTATTAGCTGAAATTTTCAGTTTTAAAAAGTTGTTATATCCTCTTGTATTGTTGGGGTTAACTGTCGCATTTGTTCTTAATATTGGGGAGTGGAATACCAATGTTACTTATTTCAAAATGATGCAGTTCGATAATTATGCAGTGGCTTTCACCTCTGTAATTATTGTAGTCGCATTTCTTTGGTTTTTAATGGCGGAAGGTTTTTTCAAAGACGAAACCAATCAGACCGATCATTATTCTTTAGTTCTTTTTGCCTTGGTAGGAGCAGTGCTTATGGTTTCTTATACCAACATGACCATGCTTTTCCTGGGCATCGAAATACTTTCCATTCCAATGTATATTCTTGCAGGAAGTAAAAAAGGAGATATACAAAGCAACGAAGCAGCCTTTAAATATTTAATTATGGGAGCATTTGCTACAGGGTTTCTTTTGTTTGGTATTACGCTTATTTATGGTGCTACCGGCTCGTTTAGTTTGGAAGAAATAAAAAATGCCATTGCCACATCTGTCTCTATACCTGCTATTTTTTATGTTGGTGTATTATTAATGTTGGTCGGTATGTCATTTAAAGTATCTGCCGCACCATTTCATTTCTGGGCTCCCGATGTTTATCAAGGTGCGCCTACCATGATTACCGCATTTATGGCAACTATTGTAAAAACTGCTGCTATGGCTGCTTTTGTTCGTTTGTTTGATACCACATTTCTTCGTGTAGAAGGGTCATGGGTAAATGTTTTATGGGTGATGACAGCCTTAACTTTATTAACTGGTAACATCACAGCGGTATTTCAAACCAGCACTAAACGAATGCTTGCCTATTCTTCTGTAGCTCATGCTGGATATATGTTATTGGCATTGCTTTCAGCAAATAGTTATTCAAGTCCTTCTATTTTATTTTATACCCTTGCTTATTCTATAGGCTCTATTGCTACGTTCTGTATTATTTCTATTATTGCTAATGCAAAAGGAGATGATGGTATTCATTCATTTAATGGACTGGCAAAAACAAATCCTTTGCTAGCAGGAGTAATGACTATTGCTTTATTATCATTAGCAGGTATTCCGCCAACAGCTGGTTTCTTTGCAAAATATTTTATTTTCACTTCCGTATTTGTTGCGGGTCATGTAGGATTAGTACTTATAGCAATTGTTGCTTCGTTAATAGGAGTTTATTATTATTTCAGAATAATCATTGCTATGTATTTTAAAGAAGGCAATCACGAAGAAGTGCCTGTTGATATGAATCACAAACTACTATTGATTGTTATTGCCTTTGCAATTGTTGCTCTTGGACTATTTCCTGATTCTGTAATACGGTTGTTGTAAAAAAAATCGCGCAAAGACACGAAGTACGCTAAGAAAAATCATTTCATTTTCAGAATGATTTTAAATTCTTCAAAAATGAAAAACCTGCTTTTGTTTTTTTTAATTTCCACTCTTTTTATTTCTTCCTGCAAAAAAGATGCGCCTGTGAATTTGCATCCTACCGGCTCCGTTGTTTTTAAGTTTAATAATATGGTTGGCGATAGTGCATTGGTATTGAACAATGCTAAATCCTACGTGAATGCTAACAATGACACATTTACTGTTCAAGTTTTTAAATATTATATAAGTAATGTAAAATTCACAAAGAGTGATGGAACCGTTTTTTCGGAAAAAGAAAGCTATCACTTAATAGATGCAGGAGATGCTAATAGAACGCAATGTACTATAGCAAATGTTCCTTATGGCAATTATACTTCTGTTTCTTTTATGATTGGTGTTGACAGTGCCCGAAATTGTTCGGGGGCACAAACAGGAGACTTAGACCCAGCACTTGGAATGTTTTGGATGTGGGATACTGGTTATATATTTGCTGAACTGGTTGGCACCTCCCCACAAGACACAGCCACAGGTCTGAATCATCTTTTTACTTATGCTATTATTGGTTTCAAGGGACAATACAATGCAATTAAATCGGTAGGGTTGAACTTTTTCAATGATACAGTAAAGGTGTCTCCCACTACTATTCCTCAAATTAATTTAAAGACAGATGTTTCGGAGTGGTTCAAAACACCAGTAAATATTAGTATTGCAGCGGTACCTTCTACTGATTTACCTAACCAAACAACTTTGAACTTTGCAAATAATTATGCGGATATGTTTACCATTCAGAGCATCCGCAACTAATAATGAAACACCAGAATAAAATATTTTTATTACTGCTTATACTATTTGTTTCTGTACTCGTTTATTCTTGCAAAAAAGATTCGATGACAATTGAATCAGCTGATGAGAATATTCAGCTTGTTATACCTGATGGATGGACAACTCCCCCTTATAATTTTTCTACCAACAACTTAACCAATGCAGGTTTTATTTTAGGAAGAAAATTGTTTTATGAAAAAAAATTATCTGCCGACAATTCTATTGCGTGCGCAAGTTGCCATCAGCAACAGTTTGCATTTTCAAATCAAACACATTCAGTAAGTGCGGGAGTAAATGGGATTTTGGGAACACGCAACGCCCCTGCTTTGTCTAACTTGGTATGGCAAACTAATTTTATGTGGAATGGGGGTGTCAATCATATTGAAGTAGTTCCGCTTTCGCCCATTACCAATCATTTTGAAATGAACGAAACATTAAGCAATGTGATAAATAAATTGCAAAACGATTTGGAATATCCAGCATTGTTTGAAAAGGCATTTGGTACAACCACCGTCACCAGTCAGTTAATGCTGAAAGCAATGGCACAGTTTACAGGTATGTTAGTTTCATCCAATTCGAAATACGATTTGTATTCGAGAGGTGAAACAACACTAACAGAGAGCGAAACGAACGGTTTGAATTTGTTCTCACAAAAATGTTCGAGCTGTCATCCTGCTCCTTTATTTACTAATCTCGAATACATGAACTTTGGGCTTGATAGTATTTTCACTGATGCCGGCAGAGCCGGAATAACAGGATTAGCTGCTGATTTTGGATTGTTCAAAGTTCCTTCGCTTCGCAATGTTGCTTTGAGTTATCCGTATATGCACGATGGAAGATTTGCAACATTGGTCGATGTGCTTGAACATTACAGCAGAGGTATTGTTCATTCATCCACCCTAAGTTCTGAATTGAATAGCGTTACACCATTATCACATAGTGAAAAACAAGACATCATTTCTTTCTTATATACCTTGACAGATAACACCTTTATCACTGACGATCGATTTAAGAACCCCAATTAGTTTGGTGCAATATTATTACTTTTGTAATAAATTTTCTACCATGAAACCAAAACACTACTTCAAAAAACTAAATCTGATTCTGATTTCTGTTGTTGTATTAACTCTTTCGTCAGCCTGCCACAAAGAAGGGATAGGAGGGAAGTCGAACGTGGACGGAAAAGTGATGCATCACGAAAAACCAATTGGTAATGCTATTGTATATATTAAATATGGTGTTACCGAATTTCCGGGAACCGATGTAGCCAACTATGACGACCACACTTCGTGCGATGCCAATGCGAAGTATGAATTTACCAATCTCCGCAAAGGGGATTATTACTTGTATGCTGTTGGTTTGGACGATGAAATTCTATCCCAGGTTTCAGGGGGTATTGCCATAAAGTTAAAATACAATAGAGATATTGGCACCGATGTTCCTGTAACGGAATAATATTTTACATAACTTTGTTGTGTAAATAAAGTCATGTATAAAATAAAAACCTCTCTTCTTTTTTTTGTAATTGCTACAATTTCTATTTGTTTTTTTTCAATGTGTAGTAATGTCAACGTTTCGCCCGACTATAATGATTACCCTGCTGACATTGGAAAAATAATGGTTACCAAGTGCGCTGTTTCGGGCTGCCACAACGATGCCAGCAAAGATGCTGCCGGAGGTTTGTCGTTGACAACATGGAATAAATTATTTGAAGGTGGCACTGGTAGTGCTTGTGTTATTCCATACCGTCACGAATTCAGCACTGCTTGTTATTACATTAACACTTATACTGATTTAGGTGTAACACTTACTCCAACTATGCCTTACAATAAAACTCATCTGACACACGATGATGTGAAATTGATTGAAAACTGGGTGGATGCTGGTGCGCCTAACGAAAATGGTTTTGTAAAATTCTCTGACAATCCTCATCGCAAAAAGTTTTATGTGGCTAATCAAGGATGCGATGTGGTTACAGTGTTTGATGAGGCAACGCTTTTGCCCATGCGATACATTGATATTGGAAATTCGGGAGCGGTGGAAGCACCACACGAAATAGTGGTTTCGCCTGATGGCAATTATTGGTACGTTGTTTTTTTTACAGGTAATTGTATTCAGAAATACAGAACGGCTGATGATGGTTTTGTGGGTCAGGCAATTTTAAATTTGTCACAACCTATTATTATTAACGGACAATGGAGCACCTTTGCCATTACTCCTGATGGAAGCAAAGCATACGTTATAGATTGGAGCACTTCTATCAATTGCGATATTGCTGAAGTGGATTTGAATAATTTAACAGTAACTCATCATGTGGGATTCAATGGTCCTCACGGTTCGTGCATAAGTCCTGATGGGCAATATTTGTATGCCAGCCAGCAAAACAGCAGCAATCAACTTTATAAAATTTTGCTGAGTGATTTTGATAACAACATTGGTCAGGTTAATTTATACAGTGGTGGTGCTCCTTCTGCGTATCTCAATTCTCACCAAATAACATTTGCGCCTTCGCCAAACGATTCTACTTATTATGTTACCTGCCAAGGTTCGTCAGAAGTGAGAGTGATGAAATGCAACCCAACAGGAAGCGATACATTTATTACTGCCATTGCTGTTGGCGAAAACCCTTCGGAGATGGATGTTTCGTCCACAAAAAATTTATTGTTTGTAACCTGCGAAACCGATAACACTTCTTTCCCCGGCAAAACAGGCTCAGTAGCAGTGATTGATATGACCACCAATACACTTGTTACTACTATTTACACCGGACATCAGCCACACGGAATAGCTGTTGATGATACTAAAAATATAGTGTATGTGGCTAATAGAAACAGAACCACTGGAGGTCCGCCTCCTCATCATAGTTCAGTTTGTGGTGGTCGAAATGGGTATCTTACGTTTATTGATATGAATACGTTATCGCTTGTGAAAACAAAAACAGGAGCCGACAAAAAAGTGGAAGTAGCTGTTGATCCTTACGAAATAGCCATTCGCCACTAATGACTGAAATTGAAAACACAAAAGCCATTATTCTGTTTGATGGAGTTTGTAATTTTTGTAACACCTCCGTCAACTTTGTGATAAAACACGACACCCGAAATTATTTTTTGTTTGCTGCTCTTCAGTCACAAAGAGGAAAAGAACTGTTGCGCAATTATAATTTGGATAAAGCAGCGATGAATAGTTTTGTGTTGATTGAAAACAATAAAGCATACACAAAGTCAACTGCCACGTTGCGACTGATAAAACATTTCAACCGATTGTATCCGTTGTTGTATGGGTTTATTATTGTTCCTCGCTTTGTGCGCGATGCGGTGTACGATTATGTGTCACGCCACCGATACCAATGGTTTGGGAAAAGCGAAACCTGTATGGTTCCTAACGAAGAAATGAAAAAGAAATTTATTTTTTAGATTTTAATTTTGTCTTTGCTTTTGTTTTTGTTGCTTGTTTTTTGGCGTCTTTTTCTTTTTTAATTTTTATATCTTCTTGTTCAATTATCTTCATTACCTCCGCCATTTTTTTATTGAAAACAGTATCATTTAGTTTCAATGTTTTTTTTTCGTAATCAATTACTGCATTAAACATCATAAAAATATCAGCCCCCAACACTCCATCTATTTCTGCCATTCCCATTCTTTTAAAAGCTTTATTGACATGCGACAAATCGAGCATTACACCCGGATAACCATCCAGCGTTAGCTTACCAAACTTTAACCTATCAATTATGGTATGATGGCTGTCCATTTTGGTTCCGCTAATTCCAGAAGTAGAGTTTTTCATTTTTGTAAATATGGTTTTGCCAATAAATTTTTTTATTTTCTTTTTATCAAACACCGTGTGCGAAGCACCTGTGTCAATAATCATATTAGCTACTTTGCCGTTCACGTGCATTTTCATTACCAGGTGATAACCTTGTCCGAGCTTCGAATTTATTTTGAAAGGGATGGTGTGTATCATTTTGTTGTAATAAAAAAGCGACCTTATTCAGTCGCTTTTATTAATAATGTTGTTAATTATATTATGCGGTAATGGTGCTCAACACGTTGTTCATGCTTCGCACTGCATCAGCCGATTTGGCAAATGCTGCTTTTTCTTCGTCATTCAATTTAATATCCACAATTTGTTCCCATCCTTTTTTTCCAATAATAACAGGCACTCCCATGCAAATATCTTTTTGTCCGTATTCTCCATCCAAATAAACAGAGCAGGTAAATAATTTTTTCTGATTGTTCAATATACTGTCAACCAAAGCTGCCACAGCTGCTCCGGGTGCATACCATGCCGAAGTGCCAAGCATTCCGGTTAGTGTAGCTCCTCCCACCATTGTATCGGCTGCCACTTTTTTCATTTCGTCAGCATTTAAAAACTGAGAAACAGGTACTCCTTTGTAAGATGCTAAACGTGTCAATGGAATCATAGTAGTATCGCCATGTCCGCCAATCACCATACCTTCAATATCGTTTGCCGAAGCGTTTAACGCCATCGACAAGTAGCATTTAAAACGGGCGCTGTCCAATATTCCACCCATTCCTATAATTCTGTTTTTCGCAATTTTACTTTCTTTCAATGCAAGATACGTCATTGTATCCATCGGATTGCTCACTACAACAATAATTGCATCGGGCGAATGTTTGAGCACATTGTCGGTAACTGTTTTCACAATTCCTGCATTGATGCCAATTAATTCTTCCCTTGTCATGCCTGGTTTGCGGGGCACTCCGCTGGTTATAACCACTACATCGCTTTTTGCTGTTTTTGCATAATCGTTGGTACTGCCGCTAACTCGCGTGTCGAACCCTGTCAAAGTTGCTGTTTGCATCATATCCAAAGCTTTGCCTTCTGCAAAATTTTCGCGAATATCAAGTACTACTACTTCCGAAGCTATTTTGCGAAACGCTATTACATCGGCACACGTTGCGCCCACATTACCTGCTCCTACTACTGTTACTTTCATTTTATATTTTTGTTTTAAATTGTTTTTTATTTTACGGGTGCTAAATTATAAAAGAATTGGTTATGCAATTATTTTTTGTTGATTTGTTTGTGGTAATGTTGAAAAAATAAATTTCGCACAATATCTATAAATTAATTAACCACCAAGTTCACAGAAAAAAATACACAAAGAACTCAAAGCTGTTAGTTGGCTTTGCGAACTTTGTGTAAAAACTTTGTGCCCTTTGTGGTTAAAAGGCATCGCATTGCTGCGAAAACGTTAAACGTAATTAAATAATAGTAACAATATAAGGAATGCTATCAGGACCTGCTTCGTTGCGAGAGTTGATGTAAAAACCAATGATATAAAGTGTTTTACCAACTTGCGAAGCAGTAAACAGCATTTCGAAAATCGAACTGTTTTCATCTTCCTGACGTACATAAGCATCAGGACGAGGAGGTGGGTCGCCCGCATCAACAACCGCTATTTTTAATCCAAACGAATGCACACCCGGAGGTTTTGCTCTTCTGAAAGGGTTTTCGGGGTTAATGCCTGCAAAGGTCATGTTCATTGACGATTGCAAAATGCAAGTAAGGCAAGGTGCTATTTTGGGAACACCAGCGCGAGTAGGGGTGCTTTCAGGTCTTCTCAAATTGCAAATTGCTCTTTCCTGACTGGTGAGTGTAATGGTGATGTCGTTTTTTATAGTGGAACGAACACTTTGTGTAAGTGTAAATCCTTCCTGATAGGCGGCATTTATTGCATCCACTGTAATGTGCCCGTTGGTTAATGGGTCAACATAGGCTGCAAACTTTGAGTTCCACTCAATTAAAAAATTAGTTAGCGCAAGCACCTGACTTGCAGATAAACCATAACGGGCAATATTTGCCGGAGTGGTTACAAACGGAATAAAGGCATTCACAAAAAAGTTATACCTCATAATTTTGAATGATAATTGATTCATTTGGTTTTGGTTTTACGATTTATTAATTGTTTATTTACTCTTGTATTTTAGTTATTATAAATTGTTCGACAAAAGACATTTTGCCTTCATTTTACCTTATTTTTTCTCTTTTACGCTTGAAATTCATTTTTTGCAAAATTATTACCTGTTGAATATCATTGTATTACAAAAAATCAAATTTCCTTTTTCCGTAAGGACACTTTATACTTCCATTTTCATTTTTTATAAAATAAAAAGCACTTTTTCTTTATAAAAAACGTTTTATATTTTATAAAAAGCAATTTTTCTTTCATAAAAACCATTTTTTATTTTATAAAAAGTGAAAATGGAGGTTTCTGATGTTTTTAACCGACCATAGAAAGTGCTTTTTCAGTCAACAAATAAAGTTAAGAACGATACTATTTATAATTTCAATACAATTATCCGAAAATATTTTTTACATCCTTTTATTTAGTATGCTTTTCATACTAAATTATTTTTTCGGATTATTCTGTTTTTCTATTTTTGAAATTCATTTAAACTATAATTATATGTGTGATTTTAAAAAAAATGTGCAGAAGGAAAACCCCTTCCCGATTTGCTGGCAGCTCTGGAGAGAGCTCACAAGCCATTAAGTAAAACTCTTGAACTTCAGATTATATTGATTCTGGAAAATGGTCCAAAGTTGAATGGCGAAATTCTGAGCCAACTAAGTGTGTATCCAAAGGAATTAAAAAAAGCGTTGGAAGTGTTAAAATTCAACAAACTTATTTCGTCTAAACAATTGACATTAGGAGGAAAAAAGTTTGAGTATGCACTCACTCCTCTTGGAGTATCTGCTCTGGAAGCAATTCACTGGCTCATTTGCCGCGACAGCATCAAGCAAAACAAGAAGAAATAAAATTAAAATTACACTGATTTTATTTCTAACTATTGTTTTAAAAAATGATGGTACGGGGAGGGGTATGTCTTTAAGTTTAAGAATTGTAATTTTTCATTATTATTAAAAATAAAAAGTAATTTTGAAGATAAATAATTTCAAAAACAAAAACCAATGAAAATAAAATTGTGTTTAGTAATGTTTATTGTGATGGTTGTTTTGGGGAGGGTTTGTGAGGGGCAGACGGCTTATATAACGAATGATGCAAGTAATTTTGTGTCTGTGATTGATGTAACCACTAATACTGTTACTGCTAACATTCCCACCGTTGTTTATGGATGGGGTATAACTGTGAGCAAAGATGGAAGCAGAGTATATTTTGGAAATTGGGCAGATAGTATTGTTAGAGTAATAAATACTTCTACAAATAGTGTTATTGCATCAATTCATCTTGGTTCTAATTTTCAAAACGGTTTGGCCATAAGTCCAGATGGAAGTAAAGTGTATGCTGTAAGCGGATTTTATAAAGGTACCGTAAGTGTAATTAACACTTCTACAAATGTGGTTTCTGCTACAATTGGAGGATTTTTTTTTCCGAAAGGAATAGCTATTAGTCCTAGTGGAATGGTTGCATATGTTTCGGAAGAAAATGATAGTGTTAAAGTAATATGGACACCTACTAACTCTGTTTTTAGTTCCATTCACGTTAGTGGTAACCCAGGAGGTATATGCTTCAGTCCAACTAGCAGTTATGTCTATGTCGCATGTGCTTCATCTGGTACTATAAGTGTAATAAACACTTCCACAAATACTGTTTCGGCTACAATTCCTGTTGGTTCGAATCCTTGGGGAATATGTGTGAGTCCAGATGGAAGCAAAGTATATGTTGCAAATGATAGTTCAAATTCAGTAAGTGTTATAAACACTGCTACTAATAGTGTTTCTGCAACTATTGCAGTTGGTGCTAACCCAAGCGGTATTTCCATTAGTCCTGATGGATCAAAAGTGTTGGTTGCAAACAAATACGATTACACGGTTAGTGTTATAAACTCTGCAACCGATACAGTTGTTGCTACAGTTCCTGTGGGTTATGCGCCCATTGCGTTTGGCAATTTTATTTCTACATATACTTCATCTCTTACTGTTGATAGTATTGGCACACTATATTGTTCGGGCGATAGTTTATTAATTCATTACCATACCCCCGATACATTAAATAATAGTAATATTTTTTCAGCGCAATTAAGTAATTCAAGCGGAAATTTTGCAAGTGCTGTTGTTATTGGTACTCTTGCCGATACAGTATCTGGTACCATTTCCGCGGTTATTCCACCAGGTACTGCCACAGGTGGTGGTTATAGAATACGCGTTGTAAGTAGTAGCCCAGTAAAAGCAGGACATGATAATGGGTACGACATAACAATAAATCATTCATATCATCTTAATGTTTCTATTGCTAAATGTCAGGGGCAAACTTATACATTTCCTGATGGCACTATTGGTTCGGCAAGTACAGTTCATGATAGCCATTATACTAACGTTCTTGGTTGCGATAGCATTATTCATAATATACTCACAGTTTCTCCTAATCCAATAGTAACATTAAGTTCAGATACAATATGTGCAGGAGATACAGCCACATTAATAGCTAGCGGTGCAACCTATTACAATTGGTCACCAGGCGCACACGCTTCAGGAGTAAACACTGCAACAGCAACACCTAATGTTACAACCAATTATTGGGTAATCGGGCATATGTTGGGTTGCATAGATACAGCTTACGCAACTATAACTATTGATTGTACTGTAGGAATCAACCAATTCTCAATGGAAAATGATATTGATATATATCCCAACCCCTTCACCTTACAAACAACAATAACAAGTACAAAGTATGAACTACAAAATATAAAAATTAAGAATGTACTGGGAGAGGAAATTAGGAATTACGAATTAGGAATTAGGAATGGAAAAAGTGTAACTATTGATATGAGTGATGTTGCAAAAGGAATTTATTTTGTGGAGATAATGGATGAAAAGAAAAATGTGGTGAATAGAAAGATAGTGGTGCAATAAAGACCTCACCCCCAGCCCCTCCCCTTGAAAAAGGGGAGGGGTGACGGCACCTGAAGTACTTTGTTAAAAAAAGAAACGTATATTAAGTAACAATTAAGTCCCTCCCCCTCTCCTTTTTCAAGGAGAGGGGAGGGCAAACAGCCAGTGGCTGTTTGAGCCAGTTTGTGTGAAGACTCAGGGGTGAGGTCTTAAAATAAAAAAATGGAAGTTCATAATAAAAAATCGCTTGTAGAAATTAGGAGAGACCTTAGGCAAGGAGCAACTTTTGCAGAGCAATTATTATGGAAAGAAATAAGAAACGGAAAGCTAAACAAACTAAAATTTAAACGTCAGCACAGTATTGGAAACTATATTCCTGATTTTTATTGTGCTTCCAAAAGGTTGATAATAGAGTTGGATGGAGAAGTTCATAATTCAAAAGAGCAAAAGCAAAAAGATAAAGAGCGAGACGAACATCTGATTAGCATGGAATATAAAATACTTCGCTTTACAAACGATGAAGTAATTCGTAACATGGAAAAAGTATTAAAAGAAATAGAGAAACAATAATTTCAAGTTAGTACTTCGGGAAACGTCACCCCTCCCCTTTTTTCAAGGGGAGGGGCTGGGGGTGAGGTCTTGATGGAAACAATCTGTTTGTAGAGACAATGTCTTTTACTTCGACAGGCTCAGGATAACAAATGTTATGAATAAAAAAATAATGGTGCAATAAAATAAGTTTAGTAAAAAATACTAAACACAAAAATTTGTTTTGCAACAATCAATTATTTTAAACCTTGTTTTGCAATTGTTGCAACTATTCGGCTTCGCAAAGGCAATAAAAACTAAAATTTGCAATAATTGCAATTATTAATCAAAGGCTTAGTACAAATCCGTTTTGCCAACATGCAAATAGAACCTACTTTTGTTGCGCAATTAAAAAACATTAATACGTTAACTAAACAAAAAAACAAATGAAAAAAATTAACTTCCTCTTTTCAGTAATAATAATAAGTGTACTTACCAGTTGCTCTATTCAAAAACGTCATTATATGAAAGGATATAATGTGCAATGGAACAAAAAAAGTAATACTATAAATTCAGCACCCCCAGTGGTGGACGATAAGATAGTGGTAACTACTTCGGCTAATAATGAACTTATTCCTGTAGAAACAAAACAAGAACTTATTTTAAATTCAACCACTGCACCCGAAGTTGTTCAAGATTCGTGCGATGTATTAAAACTAAAAAGCAATAAAGAACTAAAAGTAAAAGTATTGGAAATAGGTCCTTCGGTTATTAGTTACAAAGATTGTGATGGCTCCGATGGAATAACCAAAACAATAAACAAAAGCAAAGTGGCGGGCATTACTTATAAAAACGGGAAAGAAGAAAATGCAGAAGTGCTTGAAGAAGTGAAAACCGCAGAACCAATGCCTCAGCCACAAGCTCAGCAGGGTTATGACCCCGGTCCTGTTATGCACCCATCAGCAACAGCAGCAATGATAACAGGACCATGTGCTTTTATTCCCGTAGTCGGCTGGATATTTGCTATCATTGCCATTATTCATTCCCTTATTGCATGGTTTGCAGTAGAAAAAAACCCTAAGAAATACAAAGGTAAAAAGAGGGCGCTAATAGGTGGTGCTTTGGGATTGTTAGGTTTGATTGCTGGTATTATTATTGTAATTGTGATTTTTGGCATATATTAATAGTCATGAAAAAATAAAACTGATAATGGAAGTGAGCAATCATTATCCTTTATCAATTATCCATTGTCCATTAGGAAAGAAACTCCCATGCGCTTTTATATGCCTTTACACCATCCGCATAATCCAAAAAGTTTTTATAAAAAGGATGATTGCCAAGGGTAGCACTATCACCAATCACCACTAATTTTTTCTTTGCACGCGTAAGCGCCACATTCATTCTCCGGGTGTCCGAAAGAAAACCAATTTCCATTGCATCATTTGAGCGCACCAAACTAATATAAATTACATCCCGCTCCTGTCCCTGGAAACCGTCAATGGTTTTAATTGCAATCTGTGAAAGGTAGTCTTTCAGAAATTCATCTTCTGCCACCTTATTGGTGAGGTGTTGCACTTGTTCTTTGTAAGGAGAAATTATCCCGATGGTAATTCGTTTTCCAAACTTATTGTTTTTTTCAAATTGCTCCAACACCGATTTCAAATGATTGAGAAGTAATGTTGCTTCTTCCGGGTTAGCAGTACTCAGGCTTTCGGGGTTTGTTATTTCATTAAACCCGCAACCGGCAGTATCAATAAAATCAAAAGGTTTATTAATGAGAAAGTCATCTTCATCAAAACTCAACACAGCATCTTTTACCGAAGCATGAGCAATCAGATTGTTTTTATAAAATTGTTTGTTCGAAAAGTTCATAATGGTTTCATGCATTCGGTATTGTGTATTCAACATCACCGAAGCGTTTTCAATCAACATACTTCTTTCAAATAATGTTTCTTTCAATCCCGCATCTTCTGCCCGTTTTGACTTCACTGTTGGAGGCAACTGAAAATGGTCACCGGCAAAGATAACACGGTTGCTTCTCGAAATAGGAATCCAGCAAATTGGTTCCAATGCCTGTGCAGCTTCATCAATAAACACTGAAGTAAATTGTTTGTCGCGCATCATCCTGTTGGATGAAACCACAGGAGTGCAAGCAATCACTTGTGCTTTGTCAAACTGTTCGTGCAACATATAATCTTCCAGCACTCGCGCTTCACTTAATATTTTTCGTGCTTCCTGATAATACAATTGTCGCTGTTCCCGCTCTTCTTTTCCGAATGTTCGTTTGTATTTTCCTGCCATTCGGAAATATTCATCCGCCATCTTCCGATAGTTTTTTAAATCTTTGTAAGATACATGAGCAGCTATTTTAGCATCCAGGGTATTACTCAATACATCTTCCGAAACTCGGGCAGGGTTACCCAACCGTAATACATTGATTCCTTCGCGATGTAATTTCTCGGTCAATAAATCCACAGCAGTATTACTGGGAGAACAAACCAGAATTTGTTTTTCAGTTAACAACGTTTGTCGGATTGCCTGCACAAGTGTAGTAGTTTTGCCAGTTCCAGGAGGACCATGTATAATTGCAATATCTTTTGCAGCCACAATTTTCCTCACCGCTTCATTTTGTGAATCGTTTAAACCGGTAATGGTTAATGATTCATTTATCTTTTCAAATTCGGGTGGAACAATACCATACATCACACCACGCAAATGAGCCAATCGATTGTTTCTTGCATTGATAACTTTTTCTAATGCAATATCCATTTCCTTATAACTTGCTTCATCAAATAATAAATTGATGCCAAGCTTACCATCATCACACCAATCGGGCAATTCATCAACAGAAAGATTCAGCCGTATTTTATTCGGGTTAATTATTTTGATGGTACCGTTCAGTTGCTTTTCGTCAGGATGTTGCTGAGAAAACAGCGCAACGTTTTTTCCTCCTGAAAACTGGTGTGGTTCATTGTGACTGGTGGTTCGTTCAATATCAATAGAAAGATATTCTCCCAATCCAATCTCTGTGTTGGTAATAATTACAGGATACCAGGTAACACCTTTCTCCTTTCTGTAATTAATATTGTTTCGTGCAAAGTGTGCTTTGTATTGCTCAAAATCTTCTTCACGTTCTATCTTTAATAGTTGCCTTAAATCTTTAAGCCGCTCCAATCCTTTATCTTTCTTTGTCATTTTTACTCCGTGTAACTCTGTGTCTTCTCTGTGCAACTTATGTAACAAAAATTAATTACCCCTGAGGACCCTGCATACTCTCCATCTGCGGCACTTTTATTTTATCTGTTTTTTTCAACCCTTCTAGTACTTCTATATTTATCCCATCCGACAAACCAGTTTTTATAAATCGTTTTTCATATTTGTCTTTCCCTGTTTCCACTTCCACATACGTTTTTTCTTTTTCAAAATTCAAAACACTTTCCGGAATAGCTAATGTTTTTTCCTTCTTATCTAATATAATATCAGCATTGGCGCTATACCCTGCACGTAGCATGGTTCCTTTATTTTTAGCCAAAGCAGCGCGAATCATAAATTGAATTGCACCATTCTCCGTTACTCCTTTAGGAGCAATGTATTCTAACTTTGCAGCAAAACTTTCTTTATCAATTGCTCCTATAGTTAAAACCAAATCCATCCCTTCTTTTATTTTCCCCACTTCGCTTTCATCCACTTTTCCTTCAAAAATCATTTCGCCCATGTTTGCTACAGAAGCAATCGTAGTGCCTTCGTTAAAGGTGTTGCTTTCAATAACATTGCTTCCTTCTTTAATAGGAACATCCAACACCATCCCCGAAATGGTAGAACGGATAAGCGTGTTTGTGGCAGTTCCAGCAGATTTGGTAACCCCTTCTTTTATCAATTGCAAATTATCTTCTGCAGCATTCACTTCTTCTTTTGTTGATTTCAGTTTCAATTCGGAAGGTTGAAAATCTGAAGCAGAAATTACTTTTTGTTTATACAAAATGTCATTTCTTTCATACTCCTGTTTTGCATTATCAAAACTAATCTGTGCCTGATTCACTCTGCTTTCGGCATTTGCAAGATTAATCATGTTTGGAATAATTTTAATTTTAGCTAACACATCTCCTTGTTTTATTTCCTGTCCAGCTATCACATAAAGTTTTTCAATAATACCTGATACTTGCGATTTCATATTCACTTCCTTGCGAGGAATCACACTTCCGGTTGCAACAGTTTTCTTTACGATAGTAGTATCAAAAGGAGATATGGTTTGATACACCACAGGGGGTTGTTCTGATTTGGAATACAAAAAGTAAATGGTCCAGGCAAATATGCCTAACAAAATAACAAGCAAACTAATTTTTAAAATTCTTTTTATCATATAATTCTTTTTAATGTATAATCTATTTCAAACTCTGTACTTCAGGTTCCGTCACCCTCTCCTTTTTTCAAAGGGCAAACATCCACTGGATGTTTGAGCCAGTAGGTGCGACAGCGGCAGGGTGAGGTCTAATTTACTCCGCTCTTAATGCCTCCACCGGAAGAACTGCCACCGCTCTTCGTGCAGGAATTAATCCTGCTAACGCACCCGAAACTACCAATGCAGTTAGCGACACCAATGCAACAAACAAATCAACTGTTGGGTTTTTAAACATTGGAACATTTTCACCAAGCATGGTGTTAATTCCTTCCAAAAGACCTATTCCTATTACTAATCCAAAGTACCCTGCCATCAAAGTAAGAAACACCGACTCTAAAATTATTTGCCCGACAACAGTTGCTGGTGTGGCCCCCAACGCACGTTTCACACCTATTTCTTTTGTTCTTTCTTTTACAATAATAAGCATAATATTACTTATTCCGATTACTCCAGCTATCAAAGTGCCAATGCCAACAATCCAAATGAGCCAGGTGATGCCCGTAAACAAACCATTTATTTTGTTGAACTGTTTTTCCATGTTCCAGCTACCCACTGCTAAATCATCATCAGGTGCTATCTTATGACGTTCTTTAACTAATGCTTTTACTTTTTTCTCTGCTTCAGAAGCAGGAAGATTTTTTACAGCAGCAATTGCAAACCAACCAACAATATCACCATAATTAAAGGCATTCTGAAAAGTAGAAAACGGGACTTGAATTCGTTGTGCCTGTTGACGCGCATCTCCACCACTCCCCATTGGAGTGGTAACACCAATCACTTTAAAATACACACCGCTAATCTGTATGTAATCTCCTATCGGATTTTCATCAGGCCGAAACAAAACTTCTTTTACTCGTGAACCAATCACACACACTTTTCTTTTTTCACCAATATCATTTTCATTCAGAAAGCGTCCTTGCGCAATTTTTATTTCTTGTATTTCTGCAATATTAGGGTAAACACCACCTACCTCGAAACTCCCTGTTTTTAATCCTCTTATAGCATTGTTATTTCCCCTATAACCTCCCAGTTGATTTTGCGGAGACACTATGGCGAGTTCCTTTAGTTGAGAAATAGCAATGACATCACTATTATTGAATTCATAATTCCTTCCCGGTTTCATTCCTTTAAAAGGTTTGGTTGTTTGTTGTGTCCACATAAAAAAGCTATTGGTTGCACTTCCTTTAAAGTCACTCATCACGCCATTCTTTAAGCCATTGCCTGCACCCAACATAATTACAAGCATAAAAATTCCCCAGCCCACACCCAATGATGTAAGAAAAGTACGCAACTTGTTTTTTTTAATGGTTGCAAATATTTCTTGCCAGTTATCTAAATCAAACATCTATAATAATTTCTAATTTATGTCAACATGACCTTGTCGAAAGACTAATTTCTAAATATTTATTCGGTCCTCAATGCCTCTACTGGTTGAACTCTTGATGCTTTCAGAGCAGGAAAGAGACCTGCTAATGCTCCTGAAAGAATAATAAGTAATGTGGCTGCAACCGCTACATTAAAGTCAACAGAAGGATGTTGGAAAAAATCACTCTCTGTGTCACTGAATAATTGTAACAAACCAACTCCCAACACCAACCCTGTGTATCCTGCAATGGCAGTAATAAATATAGCTTCCTGAACAATTAACATGACGATGGAAACAGGAGTTGCACCAATTGCTTTGCGTACTCCAATTTCTTTGGTGCGCTCTTTTACTATTATCATCATGATATTACTTACCCCTACAATGCCTGCAAATAAAGTAAAAATACCAATTATCCAAATAAATATTTTTATCCCATCGAGCATGCTCAACATACGTTTATAATCTTCCGACCAGTTTTCTATTCTTACTGCATTCACATCAGCAGGACTGAAATTATGTTTGGTGGCAAGTAAATCACGCACCTGCTTTACAATCGCATCACTGTTATCAAGTGCCACTCTATCCAGACTTGACCAGATATTATCAATTCTATTATTTGCATTCATAGCCTTTTGGTCAGTAGTAATAGGTATATAGATACGTTCGTTATCGCCATTGCCGGGGTCTGTGAACACACCTACAACTTTATAAGGTGTTCCGCTTACATCAATAAATTTACCAATTGGACTCTCATCTTTGAAAAGAGCTTTCTTTACAGGTACTCCAATAGCACATACTTTTCTGAATTCCCGAATATCCATTTGATTCAGAAAACGTCCTTCAATGGTGGTGGCATTTTCGAGGTAGTTATGTTCAGGCATACAAGCGCGCACCATAAAACCTGCATGTTGATTGCCATAACTTAATATGTTGGAATTTCTTTGGAATCGGGCGGCAGTTGAGTGATCGATATGGGCAATTTCACTACTTACTAAATCGTAGTCTTCGTTTGTAAGCAGTATGCTTCGTCCAGGTTTGATTCCTTTATAAGGCACAACAGTCTGCCCTCCCTCAATGTTCAGGCTATTTACAGCATCATGCACAAATTCTTTTTCTGCACCATTGCTCAAACCCTTACCGGCACCAAGTAAAACAATGAGAATAAAAATTCCCCAGGCCACACTAAATGCAGTGAGAAAAGTACGCAACTTGTTTTTACTTATTGTTGCAAATATTTCCTGCCATTTATCGCTGTCGAACATAATGGAAATTTATTGATTAATGATTAAACCGTCTTTTAGGCGAATAATCCTGTCGGTCATTTTACTAATATCATCCTCGTGAGTAACAATAACCACGGTGATTCCCTGCTTGTTTACTTCTTTGAAAACATTCATTACTTCCAATGAAGTTTGTGAATCCAATGCACCAGTAGGTTCATCAGCAAAAATTACTTTCGGCTGTGATATTAACGCACGTGCAATTGCAACACGTTGTTTTTGTCCACCGCTCATTTCACTCGGCAAATGATTTGCCCAATCCTTTAATCCCATCCTGTCAAGGTATTCGAGGGCTAACTTGTTTCTCTCCTTCCTGCTTACCTTTTGATAATACAAAGGCAATGCAACATTCTCTACTGCATTTTTAAAGGCGAGTAAATTGAAAGATTGAAACACAAAACCGAGAAACTTATTTCTTAATTGAGCTGCTTTTGTTTGAGACAAATCCTTTATTAGTAAATTGTTTAACAGATATTCGCCAGAATCGTAATTATCAAGTAGCCCGAGAATATTTAAGAGGGTAGATTTTCCCGAACCTGATGAACCCATGATAGATACCAGTTCCCCTGGGGCAATGTGCATTTCTATTCCTTTCAGAACGTGCATTTTATTATTACCGATGGAATACGATTTATTTAGTTGGTTTAAACGAATCACAGGAATGGTTTTATTTAGAAGATAAAAGTAATTGAAAAAAGTGACGTGAAGGCTACCGTTGGTGTAGTTATACAACCGTTAGTAATGTGAAAACTATCTGCCGCCAATATTCTGGCCCTTTTTATTGATGTAAGTTTCTTGTCCTCCAATCATTCTTACCAATGCTTTTCCATCCGTAAAATCAGATATATAGTTGAATTCTGCAACTAGTATGATGGTGCCGGTCGTGTCTATTAATCCCCATCCTTTCTGGCCTCTCACCCTTGCCAGACCTTCATTAAAATTTTCCACCTGTATATATTTCGGCTTTACAACTTCAACACCATTGGTATCAATGTAACCCCATTTTTTATTCATCCTCACCCTCGCGAGACCATTACAAAAAGGTCCCTGGATTTCATATTTTGATGATTTTGTAGTTTTTTCGGTTGTTGTTTTGGCTTTTGTAGTTTCTTTTTTTGCAGGTTGTTTGGTCTTCGTTTCTTTTTGTGCAAATGAAAGGGAAGTGGTAAATAAAAAAACAAATAAAAAAGAAATATAAATAAGGTTGCGTCTCATAATCACGTTAAGTTTTGTGATGCAAAATTACAATTAATAAGCCAAATTTGGCCCAAGCCATCTTTCAGCTTCCTGCAAAGTTATTTCTTTCCTCTTCGCATAATCTTCCACCTGGTCTTTTGCAATCTTACCAATTCCGAAATAATGTGAATCGGGGTGTGCAAAATACAAGCCGCTGACCGCAGCAGTTGGGAACATAGCCATGCTCTCCGTTAAAGTTATTCCCGTGTTTTTCTCTACATCCAGTATCTTAAACAAAAGCGGTTTCTCTGTATGGTCGGGTTGTGCAGGATATCCAGGTGCAGGGCGAATGCCGGCATATTCTTCTTTAATTAAATCATCAGTAGAAAATTTTTCATCCTTAGAATAACCCCACAACTCTGTTCTCACTTTCTTATGCATCAACTCAGCAAACGCTTCTGCCAACCTATCCGCCAATGCTTTCAACATAATTGCAGAGTAATCATCGTGGTCTTTCTCAAAACGGGCAACGTGTTCATCAATGCCGATTCCGGTAGTTACTGCAAACCCACCAATGTAATCTGCTGAAGTTTTCGGAGAAACAAAGTCAGCTAAGGCAATATTATATTGCCCTGCAGGCTTTTTTGTCTGTTGACGAATAGAATGAAAAACAGTTTTCACTTTTGTTCTTTTTTCATCTTCATACACTTCAATGTCATCTTCATTAATTTGATTTGCTGGATAAATACAAATCACAGAATTTGCAGAAAGCCATTTCTCATCAATAATTTGATTCAACATTTTTTGTGCATCCGCAAAAAGTTTTCTCGCTTCTTCTCCTCTTGTCGGGTCTTTTAGGATTTTAGGATAGGAACCTTTCATTTCCCATGAAATAAAGAAAGGTGTCCAGTCAATGTATTCAGCTATTTCGGCTAATGAATAATCATTAAATGCTTTTTTACCAATAAATGTAGGTTTTACAATTTCAGTTTTATTCCAATCAATTGAGAATTTATTTTGCCTTGCTTCTGCCAGTGAAATATATTTATTTTGAGATTGAGCGTTTTTGTTTTGCTCTCTCAAACGGCTATAATCTTTTGTTACATCAATCATAAATGCATCCCGCAACTCTTCTGAAATAAGGCTACTCGCTACAGGTACCGATTTACTTGCATCATTTACATGTACCACAGGTCCTGAATAATTTTGTGCAATCTTTACCGCAGTGTGAACTTTAGAAGTGGTTGCACCACCAATTAATAAAGGAGTTTTAAATCCTAAGCGTTCCATTTCTTTTGCAACATGCACCATTTCATCAAGTGAAGGAGTAATCAATCCGCTCAAACCAATAACATCTACATTGTGTTTTTTTGCTTCTTCCAAAATTTTATCGCAGGAAACCATTACCCCCAAATCAATGATTTCATAATTATTGCAAGCCAATACCACACCCACAATATTTTTTCCAATATCATGCACATCTCCTTTAACAGTAGCCATCAATATCTTCCCCGCGTTGGTTCTTCCATTGCCAACTATCCCTGCTAATTTGTTTGCATCTTTTTCAGCCTGCAAATATGGTTCTAAGTAAGCAACCGCTTTTTTCATCACCCTTGCGCTCTTTACCACTTGTGGTAAAAACATTTTTCCGCTTCCAAATAGATCTCCCACTACATTCATTCCATCCATCAATGGTCCTTCGATAACATGCAATGGCCTGCCTAATTTCAATCTTGCTTCTTCTGTGTCTGCATCAATATGTTCAACAATTCCCTTTACTAAAGCATGGCTCAAGCGTTCTTCCACAGTACCTCTTCGCCACAATTCATCCTTTTCTATTTTCTCTTTTGTAATTCCTTTCAATGATTCCGCATGTTCTACTAATCGTTCTGTTCCATCGTCTCTTCGGTTTAGTAAAACATCTTCTACTAATTCCAGCAATGTTTTATCAATATCATCATAAACCACCAACTGCGCAGGATTTACAATTCCCATATCCATTCCGGCTTTTATCGCATGATATAAAAACGCGCTGTGAATGGCTTCACGCACGGTATCATTTCCCCTGAACGAAAACGAAACATTACTTACACCTCCGCTTACTTTTGCATAAGGCAGGTTTTCTTTTATCCATTTGGTGGAATTAAAAAAGTCAAGAGCATTCAACCGATGCTCTTCCATACCTGTAGCAACAGGGAATATATTCGGGTCGAAAATAATATCCTGTGGAGGGAATTCTACTTTATTTACTAATATATCATAAGCCCGTTTGCAAATATCCTTCCTTCGTTGTAATGTATCTGCCTGCCCTACTTCATCAAAAGCCATTACTATAACCGCAGCACCGTATTGTTTTACTTTATGTGCATACTCAATAAATTTCTCTTCTCCTTCTTTTAATGATATGGAATTAACGATTGCTTTTCCCTGCACACACTTCAAACCTGCCTCTATTACTGACCATTTGGAAGAATCAATCATTATAGGAACTCTTGAGATATCAGGTTCAGATGCAATAAAATTTAAGAATTTTGTCATTGCAGCTTCGCTGTCAAGCATCCCTTCATCCATGTTTACATCAATCACCTGTGCTCCTTCCTGCACCTGTTCGAGGGCAACAGAGAGAGCTTCATCATAATTATTATCCTTAATTAAACGAAGAAACTTTTTTGAACCTGTAACATTTGTACGTTCACCCACATTCATAAAATTACTTTCAGGACGAAGCGTAACCGGTTCCAACCCGCTCAGGTGCATTAATGTATCGGGTTGTGGCTTTTTTCTTGGTGTCGCCACTTTTGCAAGTTCAGCAATGCGTTTGATATGTGAAGGAGTGGTACCGCAGCATCCTCCTACAATATTTAAAAATCCTGACTGAAGAAAATCTTCTATCTGGTGCCCCATGGTATGGGCATCCTCATCGTATTCTCCAAACTGGTTTGGCAAACCGGCATTAGGATAGGCTGAAATATAAAAAGGTGCTTTATCCGAAAGTTCTTCCAGATATGGTCTCATCTCTTTAGCACCCAAAGCACAGTTCAAACCTACACTTAATAAATCAACATGCGAAACAGAATTTAAAAATGCTTCAACGGTTTGTCCCGAAAGGGTTCTTCCACTGGCATCGGTAATGGTTCCGGAAATCATCATTGGCATTTTTCTGTTTATCTTTTCACAATAATTCTGAATGGCAAACAATGCAGCTTTTGCATTTAGTGTATCAAAAATAGTTTCTATCAAAAGTAGATCTGCACCCCCATCTATCAGTCCACGCACTTGTTCGGTGTATGCTGTAACCATTTCATCAAATGTAACAGCACGGTATCCGGGGTCGTTTACATTCGGACTTAAGCTTAATGTTCTGTTGGTTGGGCCAATTGCACCCGCAACGAAAAGTGGAGCATGTGGAGCGGAGCTAGTTAATTCACTTTGAAATTCTTTTATTGCTTCCTTCGCAATTTTCGCAGATTCGTAATTTAATTCATACACCAGCTCTTCCATTCCATAATCAGCCATAGCAATTGTGGTTCCGCTGAAAGTATTAGTTTCAATAATGTCTGCGCCCGCCTTCAAATATTCTTTATGAATAGTTTTAATAATTTCGGGTTGAGTGATGGACAATAAATCATTATTTCCTTTTAAATCTTTGGGCCAATCAGCAAAACGTTTTCCACGATAATCTTTTTCCTCCAGCTTGTATTGCTGAATCATAGTGCCCATTGCACCATCAATAACTAAAACTCTTTTTTCTAATTCTTTTCTAATATCAGTCATAATCTATTTTGTTTTCAGTTCAATAGGTATCAAAAAAAAATCTCCTCAGCCTAAGCCGAAGAGATTTTATAAAGTATAAATATTATTTTTAAATCTAATTCGTCTTATCTGTTCCCATATTTCTATGGAATTGGAATTAGCACCTCTTATTGAAATTAATCGTTAACGGTTGCTAAGGTTTCGCAGGGCCAATCCCTCCACCTTTCTTGATAAGTATTTAAAGAACACAGGTCAAAGGTAATGAAGAAATGAATACAAAGAGCAAATCTATTTGGCTAAGAAGATTTACCTATTTCTTCAACACACCTGCTTTATAATTTTCTGTTTTAATAACTTTCCCCTCTTCATCTGTTTCTTTCCAAATGCCATCTTTTGCTCCATGAACATATTTGCCCGAAACTTTTATTTTCCCACTTTCAAAATACTCATGATAATCTCCCTCTTCTTTATTGTTAACCATATTTACTTCCGTATTTACATTTCCATTTTTGAAAAATGATTTTTCAGGACCATCTATAACCCCCATTTTATAATTATACTCCATGCTTATTTTCCCATCTGGAAAAAACCATTCTGTTTTTCCATCTCTAATTCCATTTGCAAATCTTCCTTTCTCCTGAATTTTTCCATCATTGTAATAAAGATTTTTTACACCATTAAGCATTCCCATTTTATATTCAATCTCTGAAGTAACCCGAGCGCCATTCATGTAAGTATAACATTTTCCATTCAATGTATCGTTTACATAATTGTCTTTTTTATTATAAAATCCTGCTTTTTCAAAAGAAAGACTAATTCCATTTCTCTTTCCGTTTTTATATTCATCCATATTACTAATAGCACCATTAGTATAGTATCCCGTCCACAACCCTTCCTTTTTATCATTCTGATAATTACCATAAAAATCTATTTGTTTGTCTTTTTCTTTCCAGAAACCTGTTTTTTTTCCGGACGAATCAGTTTTATTTGTATCAGATGCGACAGGAGTAAAAGCAGATATGGGATAGCTTATAGATAAAAGAGCAATGAGTAATAAAATTGTTTTTTTCATAGTTATTTGGTTTTGTTTTTTTGCAAAATTATTCGTTTTAAAAATTGATATGTTTAAAATAATATTAAAATTTGTTAAACAGATTAAAGCCATTTTCGTTTTCTGAAATAAATCAGAAGAGACCCAATAATGGCTAACATCACTAACCAAACGATGATATAACCCCAGGCACTTTCCAGTTCGGGCATATACTTAAAGTTCATTCCATATACTCCGGCTATAAAAGTTACCGGAACAAATATAGTGGTAATGATGGTTAACACTTTCATTATTTCATTCATTTTGTTGCTCACACTCGAAAGATAAATATCCATCATGCCTGAAAGTAAATCGCGATAAGTTTCAACGGTATCAATCACCCTTACGGTATGGTCGTGAACGTCTCGTAAATAAATATCTGTACTTGGTTTTATTAATTCGGTTTCGCTTCTTTCTAAATTATTAATTAATTCACGCATGGGCCAGACTGCCTTTCGAACAAATATCATTTCGCGTTTCATGAAGTGCAATTGCTGCATGGTTTCCTTTGTTGGATTAGAAATTAAATCATCTTCAAGCAATTCTATTTTATCACCAATTTTTTCAAGGATACCAAAATAACAATCCACCACCGCATCAATTAGAGCATACGCCAAATAATCGGCTCCCATTTTTCTGATTCGTCCCTTTCCTGTTCTTATACGATTTCGAATCATATCAAAAGCATCACCTCCATGAACCTCCTGAAAAGAAATTACCATTCCTTCCATTAAAACAACACTCAATTGCTCGGATCGAAGTTCAGTATCATAATAAATCATCTTCATCATCGAAACCACATAATTATCAAAGTCTTCGAACTTGGCTCTCTGGCTTGTGTTTACAATGTCTTCGAGTGTAAGAGGATGTATATTAAATTGTTTTCCAATGCGTTCAATCAAATCTACTTTATGTATTCCATCTACATTAATCCATTTTACCAATATCGGATTAATGTGATTCATACATTCATCCAAATCATAAAAATCTTTTTCGACTACTTCGGTTTCGTTGTATTCGATAAGTGTAATTTTCACTTTCTCCTTATGGTCTTCACCGTAATAAATAACTGTTCCTGGAGGTGCGCCTACTTTATTTTGTAAATCGTGCATGCTTATTGATTTGAATTATTCGTTTTCATCTTCACCCTCTTCCCCTTTTGTTTTTTTATTTTTATTACCCTCCACGACTATTACTATCTCTCCTTTCACTGTTTTAGTTTTAAAATAATCTGATAATTCTTTTAAAGTTCCTCTTTTATTTTCTTCAAACATTTTTGTTAATTCCCGCGATACAGAAGCCTTTCTATCTTCTCCCAAAAATTCAATAAACTGTTCTAATGCTTTTATTAAGCGATGAGGTGATTCATAAAAAACAATTGTTCGTTGTTCATTTATTAATGATTTAATTTTTGTTTGTCTTCCTTTTTTTTGTGGAAGAAAACCAACAAAAACAAATTCATCGCAAGGTAATCCGGAGTTAACTAATGCAGGTACAAAGGCTGTGGCACCGGGCAAACATTCTACTTCTATTCCTTTTGCAATACACTCTCTGATTAATAAAAATCCTGGGTCGGATATTCCGGGAGTACCTGCATCGGTTATCAATGCTATCTTTTCGCCATTTTCAATACGTTCAGCAATCATCTCTACTGTTTTGTGTTCGTTGTGTTGATGATGTGCAAACATTTTTTTATCAATGTTTAAATGCTTTAATAAGATACCTGATTTGCGTGTATCTTCTGCCAATATCAAATCCACTTCATTTAAAATACGAATAGCCCGAAGCGTGATGTCTTCAAGGTTTCCGATGGGGGTAGGGACGATGTATAGTTTCATAATATTTTCCAACGAATAACGAATCTTCACGAATAACGAATGGTTTCGTAATTCGTTATTCGTGAAGATTCGTTATTCGTTGAGGTCTTCACAAAATTTAGTTATCAAATTAAACAAATTCTGAAATTCGTTCAAAGGTAATGTTTCTGCTTTATCATAAATATCATGGTAGGCTTTTATTCCTCCCATAGTATAAATAAAACAGGCATGTACTCCATTTTCAGAAAAATAATAATGGTCGCTGTTGGCTGCTTTGCCTCGTATTTTCACCTCTTTAATAAAATTATTTTCCGAATTTATTTGTTTTAACAAATCAAATTCTTTTTTAAAAACACTTCCATTCACAACAGTTATGCCATCTTCGCCTGTTCCCATAATATCCATGTTCAATAAAAATTTTATTTGTTTTAAAGGAAACAAAGGATGCTCGGTATAATACTTTGAACCCAATAAACCTACTTCCTCAGCACAAAAAGCAATGAAAGCAATCGAACATTTTGGTTGATGTTCGGGCATGGAATAGTATTTTGCAAGGTTAAGTAACATGGCGCAACCACTTGCATTATCATTTGCTCCGGGGAAATAAACATCTTTTCCCATTTGTCCTAAGTGGTCGTAATGTGCAGTATAAACAATAAAAGAATCGGGGTGTTCGGAACCTTTAATGTAGCCAATTACATTTTGGGAAGGGTGAGCAGGAAGGAATTTGTTTTGTATTTCATAACCTATTTCTTTCGGTTTATTTACTGATGTTCTTAGTATTTCAATTATCGGAAAGTCATTTACATTCTGAGCAACTTCCATAGTTAATTTATCTCTTAAATAAACCAAAGCTTTCGGTGGATTATTAACCGAAGGAAGGTCTCGAAGTTCTTTGGTTTGTTTTCCTGTATCATCTACAATCAATATTTTTTTAGACAAATCCTGTTTAAGAAATTTTCTAAATTTTTTCTTGTTCTGAACAAGTTCATCATCTGCAATAGTTGTAAAATATTTTCCTGAGGAAGTTTGAGAATGCGCAAAAACTATAAAGTCTTTTCCCGGAAAAATTTTTTTATTATCCGCTTCAACTGAAATAGTATTCGGAAAGGTATTAACCGCAAAACTAAATCGCTGATAATAGTCCTCACCAAAAGTTTTTAATCCCAACTTTTGATATTCTGTTTTTATATAATTTGCAGCAATACTATCTCCTCCATTTACATAACCTCTTCCGTGCATACTAACGGAAGTCATGGTGTCCAAGATTTTGCGAGCATAATAATAAGCATCCCCTTTTTTTATTTCTTGGGAGAAAATGAAGATTGAAATAAACTGGAAAAAAACAGTAAAAATTGCCCGTCTTGAAATTATCATTACTTAATAAAATGTGGTTTAAACTCTTAAATTTTAAAAATCACCTTAAATTGACGTAAAAATCAATCTTAGTTTATCAATGTTTACAAGGGTTTCATTAAAGTTCAGGACTTTTCGCTCAAAGTTCAGGAACAATTGACGAAAAGTCCCGAACAATGATGAAAATGTTCCGAACAATGGTTAATTAGTTTTGAACTTTGATAAAAATAGAAAGAACTTTGGAAACAAACCGGTTAGTTTTGACAAAAATCTACCTAACTAAACCTTCTGTTTACCAAATCGAGTAAACGAATTACCGTTTCATTTTCCATATTCCAGTTATACAATAATTTTAAACTCAAAAAATAAGTCATTGCCGATTCAAAGTTGTCTGAACTATTTAATTGCTGAATCGCAATTAGATATTCCTCTGCATTGCCTTGAAATAATTCATTAGTAAACTGAAACTTATCATTTATTCCTATAGCAGATTTTATATCCGAAATAGCTGTTTTTGAAACCTTCGTAATCTTTTCAAACTTTTTCTCTTCCTTTATTTCGGGTTTTGGTTTTTCAACAGCAGGAGGCAATTCGCCTCCAAATAAATCAGTTGGAGGAGGAGTAGAGATTGAAACTGCGGATTCGTTTATTTCATTCTTAACACTAATTTCTTCCTCCTTAACACCCTCTTGTTTTTCAGGCTCAGCCAAAATTGGTTCTTCCTTTTCCTCCGGCAAAGAATTTAAATAATTAAAAACAATTGATTTTTGATACAACTTTTCAATTTTATGGAGAATAGATTCCAGTTCCAGCTGAGGAACATATTTGTTGTATCCTATATTATCAGAGTGTTCTTTAATGCTATTTATCAATGAAGCAATTTCTTTTCTAACCAGGTATTTCGACATAATAATTATATTTTTAGTGTTAAATTTTCATACTGCTTTTTTGAGTAATTTCGTTGCTCATTTATTTGCAATAAAATTACAACAAATTTTTCAGTAATAAAAAATGTTTTTAGAAAACACCATTCATTCTAACAAAAGAAAAGGTTCAATAGAAATTATTTGTGGCTCCATGTTTTCTGGAAAAACGGAAGAACTAATTCGGAGAATGAAACGTGCTCAGTTTGCAAAACAAAAAGTAGAAATCTTTAAACCCGCTATCGACAATCGTTATGATGAAGTGAAAGTAGTTTCACATGAAGGTAATTCTATACATTCTACACCTGTCCCTTCTTCTTCTAATATTTTATTACTTGCTGACGATATTCAAGTTGTAGGAATTGATGAAGCACAATTTTTTGATTCTGGACTTACTGATGTTTGTAATCAGCTTGCAAACTCTGGTGTCCGTGTGATAGTTGCAGGATTGGACATGGATTATCTGGGCAAACCCTTTGGACCAATGCCTTCCTTATTAGCTATTGCAGAATATGTTACCAAAGTACATGCTATATGTATGCGATGTGGCAATCTTGCAAATCATTCTCACCGAATGACAGATGAATCATCATTAGTATTATTAGGTGAAACAAATAACTATGAACCTCTTTGCAGAGACTGCTTTACAGAAGCAAGAAAATAATATGGATTATACCATTTCTAATATTTCATCAATCATTAAAGGAGAACTTATCGGGAACGATAATCAAAAAACGATAATTAAAAATCTTTTGATAGATAGTCGTCAATTAACCAATGCCGAAACATCTTTGTTTTTCGCTATTGTAGGGGAGCGACATGACGGACATACTTACATAAATGATTTGTTCGAAAAAGGGAATCGCAATTTTGTTGTTTCTGTTTTGCCAAAAAATCATTCTTCTTTTTCTGATACAAATTTTGTATTAGTTAAAGACACATTGCTAGCTTTGCAACTATTGTGTTCTTATCATCGAAATCAATATAAAATTCCTGTTATTGGAATTACAGGTAGCAACGGAAAAACAATTGTAAAAGAATGGTTATTTCAATTGATGCGAGAAGATAAAAACATTGTTCGTAGTCCCAAAAGTTTTAACTCACAAGTGGGAGTTCCTTTGTCTGTTTGGCAACTGAATGAAGATCATGATTTGGGAATATTTGAAGCAGGTATTTCCAAACCTAATGAAATGAAAATGCTCTCTGCTATTATTAATCCAACCATCGGATTGATTACCAATATTGGGCAAGCGCATGATGAAAACTTTGAGAACCAAAAACAAAAAGCAGATGAAAAATTAAAACTGTTTTACAATTCTGAAATACTTATTTATTGCAAAGATTATTTATTGCTCAATGATGAAATTACAAACAATCATACGCTTCGCGAAATAAAAACATTTACATGGTCGAGACGATTACGATCTGATTTATTGATTGGACGAATTACTAAGACAGATACTGATGCAGAGATTCAAGCAGTTTATAAAAATCATTTTATTACCGTAACCATTCCTTTTATAGATGAAGCTAGTATTGAAAATGCTATACATTGCTGGGCAATGTTGCTTTATCTGGGATATGAAAATGAAATCATTTCCAAACGGATAAAATTTTTGAGTCCTGTTGCAATGAGGCTTGAGTTGAAAGAAGGAATTAATAATTGTTCTATTATTAATGATACTTACAATTCTGATTTAAGTTCACTGTCAATTGCATTAGATTTTTTAAATCAGCAGAAACAACATCCTAAAAAAACAATTATCCTTTCGGATATTTTGCAAAGTGGACAAACCAACGAAACCCTTTACAAAGAAGTGGCAGAGCTAATTCATAAAAAAGGGGTTTCAAGAATAATAGGAATCGGAGAGGGTATTTCGAGTCAGGAGAATTTATTCGCAATTGAAAAAAGATTTTATAAATCAACAGAAGATTTTTTAAAACAGTTTAATAATTCATTTATCAAGGATGAAACTATACTTCTGAAAGGGGCGCGTATGTTTGGTTTCGAAGCTATCAGTAAAGTGATTCAGCAAAAGGCACATGAAACAGTTTTAGAAATAAATTTAAATTCGTTTGTGCATAATTTGAATTATTACCGTTCAAAATTAAAAGCAGAAACAAAAATAATGGCTATGGTAAAAGCGTTTTCGTATGGAAGTGGAAGCTTTGAAATAGCCAATATACTTCAGTTTCAAAGAGTAGATTATTTAGCAGTTGCCTATGCTGACGAGGGAATAGAATTACGTAAAGCAGGAATCACCATGCCTATAATGGTAATGAATCCTGAAGAACAAAGTTATGATGCAATGATTCAATATAATTTGGAGCCTGAAATTTATAGTTTCAGAGTATTTGGTTTATTTGAAGAAGCGGTTAAACGAAGTGTACACAATGGTTCGCAATCGGTTTCTATTCATATTAAAGTTGATACAGGAATGCATCGTTTAGGATTTGATGAAAAAGACCTAAATGAATTAATTGTAAAAATAAAAAACAACAAACATCTAATAATTAAATCTATTTTCTCTCACCTTGCTGCTAGCGATGAACACGAGCATGATGAATTTACATGGAAACAAATAAAGCAATTAAATGTTATGAGTGATAATATCAAATCGCATTTTGATTATCCAATATTAAAACACATTTTGAATTCAGCAGGGATTTCCCGTTTCCCAGATGCACAGTTTGAAATGGTTCGTTTAGGAATTGGTTTGTACGGCATTGGTGCTAATGTAACTGAACAACAACAATTACAAAATGTAAGTACACTAAAAACAAGTATTTCTCAAATCAAAAATATTGCAGCCAACGAAACGATTGGTTATAGCAGAAAAGGTGTTGCCACACGCGACATACAAATAGCAACAGTACCGATTGGATATGCTGACGGGTTGAGTCGTAAGCTAAGTAATGGAAAAGGAAAGATGATGGTGAAAGGAAAACCTGCACCTATCATTGGCAATGTGTGCATGGATATGTGTATGATTGATATTACAGACATTAAAGCAAACGAAAGTGATGAAGTAATTATTTTTGGTGAAGGGTATTCAATTTCGGATGTGGCAAAAGATGTAGGAACTATTCCTTATGAAATACTAACTAACGTTTCCAGAAGAGTGAAGAGAGTTTATTATCAGGAGTAATTTAAAGTTTCGTTAGAAACCATTATTATTTATCCTTATTCCCAAGGCAATACCGCCTGCACATTTCCTAAACAAATAGTCATTAGATAGCACTTTATGATTTACATCATATTGCAATCTGACATTTGTCATATTTAATATTCCAGGCACTTCCCACTTTTGTGCCGTTAAATATTTAGACATAAACTTTAAATAAAAAATCATGAACAAAAAAACATTTGGAATTGTACTAATAGCTTTAGTATTTCTATTCCCTTTCCGCTATGCTGTGTTGACACCTACTTCGTCAAACGTGGTAAATCTTGTTTGCTTTTTAGCAACTGTACTTGGCTTCATTGTATTTATGCTTTTAACCATTACAGATGGTAAAGCTAACCATGCTGAAGCAGTTGAGAAAAAAGAAAAAGAAGATTACAAACAAGCAGCGTAATTAATGACAAACAACAAAATCGAATGAAATACGCTGAGTCCACAAAAGGAGTTTTAGATAAGACAAAGTGTTATCATTGCGGAGAAACGAATTATAGGTTGGTTCGTTTCGACAATAAAGATTTTTGTTGCGAAGGATGTAAGTTGGTGTATGAGTTATTAAGTGAAAATAACTTATGCACCTATTACTCCTTAAATCAAACCCCCGGAAACACACAAAAGAGTGCTTATTCCGGAAAGTATTTTTACCTCGATAATGCAGACATTAAAAATGCTCTGCTAAGTTTTTCGGACGAAACACAAGCCCGAATAACTTTTTACATTCCTAAAATGCATTGCAGTTCGTGCATCTGGTTGTTGGAAAATCTTCACAAATTAAATACAGGTGTTATAAGTGCAAGGGTTAACTTCTTGAAAAAGGAAGTTGTTATTACTTTCTTAAACAAAGAATTAAAATTATCGTCACTTGTAGAACTCCTTGCTGATATAGGATATGAGCCTCTAATTAATCTGAATGATTTGGAGAACAAAAAAGTGTTGCCAAATAATAAACAACGAATAATTAAAATCGGAGTTGCCGGATTTTGTTTTGGAAACATTATGATGATGAGTTTTCCGGAATATTTTTCAGTAGGAAATTTTTATGACAGGGCCGATTTAAAAACATTTTTTGGTGTACTTAATTTATTCCTTTCTATTCCAGTTTTCTTTTATTCAGCCTCAGAGTTTTTTATATCCGCCTTCAAAAGTATAAGAAACAAGTACCTTAACATAGATGCCCCGATTGCTATTTCCATTCTTGTAATTTTTATAAGAAGTCTTTATGAAATAATAAGTGGCACCGGAGTGGGCTACCTAGATTCCATGACAGGTATTGTATTTTTTATGCTGATAGGAAGATACTTTCAGGATAAAACCTACGAAACACTTTCTTTTGAGCGGGATTACAAATCGTATTTTCCGGTTGCTGTAACAGTAATTAAAGATAAAAAGGAAATAAGCCTTCCGGTTACAAAACTAAAAAGAGGAGACCGGATAATTATTCGTAATAGTGAAATTGTTCCAGCAGATTCTATTTTAGTAAGCGAAAGCACACATATTGATTACAGTTTTGTAACCGGAGAATCGAAGCCGGTAAAAAAATATGCTGGAGAATTAATTTATGCAGGAGGGAAGCAATTAGATGGAGCAATACAATTAGACACGGAGAAAGAAGTATCACAAAGTTACCTGACAGGGCTGTGGAACAATGATAAAGAAAGCAACACAAAAAAGAAAGAGAGTCAGAATTTTGTTTTAAAAATAAATAAATATTTTGTTTTTTCATTGCTCATAGTTGCCTTGTCTGCATTGTTATTCTGGGTATTTATGGGAGATAGCAGCCGAGGATTAAATGCAGTGACGTCCGTTTTAATAATAGCTTGCCCCTGTGCGTTATTATTATCTGCCACGTTTACGAATGGTAATATGTTGCGAATATTCGGAAGAAACAAATTCTACATAAAGAACGCAGCTGTAATTGAGAGCCTCACAAACATTGACACCATCGTATTTGACAAAACAGGAACCATCACTCATGGATCGTCCGTAAAATTTGTTGGTAAAGAATTAAGTGAAGAAGAAATAAGAATGGCAGTATCTCTTGCATTTAATTCATCACATCCGCTTAGCAGAAAAATTTATGAGAATAATCCGGAAGTAAAAAAATTAACTGTAGCTGATTTTAAGGAAATAAAAGGACAGGGAATAAAAGGAGTGATAAATAATAAATCCGTAATGATGGGTTCGGCACATTTTATTACCGGACATAATACTGATAAGGGGTCAACGTCAAGTAAGGTGTTTTTATCAATAGAAAATGTGATATATGGTTTTTATAGTATTGATAGTTTTTACAGAAAAGGAATTTTGCCAATAACAAATGAATTGAAAAAGGAATATGACATACAATTATTATCAGGTGATAATAATGCTGAAACAGAAACATTGAAACAAATTTTTGATAACGAAAGTGATTTGCATTTTAATCAGCAACCGGAAGAAAAATTACAATTTATTAAATCATTACAAAACAAAGGACATAAAGTAATAATGATTGGTGACGGGTTGAACGATGCAGGAGCACTGATGCAAAGTGATGCAGGAATAGCAGTTTCGGACGACACTAATAATTTTTCTCCTTCGTGCGATGCTATTCTTGATGGTTCTTCATTCGAAAAATTAAAACTGTTTTTAGATTTCGCAAAGAGTGGAAAGAAAATAATCGTTGCTAGCTTTATTCTATCACTTATTTATAATGTAATCGGGTTATCGTTTGCAGTGCAGGGAACACTTTCTCCTGTAATAGCTGCTATTCTAATGCCTATTAGTTCCATCTCTATAGTATTGCTAACTACCATTTCGAGTTCATTGATTGCAAAAAGTAAGGGGTTGTAAAGTATATGCGAGACAATTTAATTTCAAAAACCAAAAACAATAATATGATTTTAATCATATCCGCTTCTGACATTCGTCATAAATGGTCTTGTCTACACATACTATTTTTGCACCGTAAAAATTAATAAAACAATGAGTGTATTATTCATATTAATAGGAGCAAGTATAATTGTAGCATTGGGTTTTCTGATTGCATTTATATGGAGTGTGAGGAGCGGACAGTATGAGGATGATTATACACCAGCTGTAAGAATACTTTTTGAAAATGAAATGGAATCAAATAAAAACAAAGACACAATAACTAATAAATAACAAACAACAAAGAATAAGATTATGGAAATAGAAAAATTTCAGTACGACAACAAGATTGTGAAAAATTTTGCTTACGCAACCATTTTATGGGGCTTGGTAGGTATGCTGGTAGGGTTATGGGTTTCATTGCAACTTATTTATCCAACTTTAAACATCTTTCCAATAACATCATTTGGTAGATTGCGACCCTTACATACCAACGCTGTAATTTTTGCCTTTGTTGGTAATGGTATTTTCATGGGTGTGTATTATTCGTTGCAGCGGTTGTGTAAAGCCCGTATGTTTAGTGATAAATTAAGCAAAATACATTTCTGGGGGTGGCAATTAATTATTGTTGCAGCTGCTCTTACTTTACCATTTGGAATTACTACTGGTAAAGAATACGCAGAATTGGAATGGCCAATTGACATTGCTATTGCAGCAATATGGGTAGTGTTTGGATGGAACATGTTTGGAACTATTTTGAAAAGAAGAGAACGCCACTTGTATGTTGCTATTTGGTTTTATATTGCCACATTTGTTACTGTTGCAGTATTACATATTGTAAATTCCATCGAACTTCCTGTTTCATTCTTAAAAAGTTACCCGGTGTATGCAGGTGTCCAGGATGCTTTGGTACAATGGTGGTACGGACATAATGCAGTTGCATTTTTCCTAACTACTCCATATTTAGGATTGATGTATTATTTTATTCCTAAAGTAGCCGACCGTCCTGTTTATTCTTATCGTTTATCCATTATTCACTTTTGGGCATTAATCTTTTTATACATCTGGGCAGGTCCTCACCATTTATTATATACAGCACTTCCTGATTGGGCACAATCAGTTGGTGTTGCATTTTCAGTTATGTTAATTGCTCCATCATGGGGAGGTATGATAAACGGGTTACTTACCTTGCGTGGTGCTTGGGATAAAGTAAGAGAAAGTGTGGTGTTGAAATTTATGGTGGTAGCTGTAACTGCTTATGGTATGGCTACTTTCGAAGGACCGATGCTTTCCATTAAAAAAGTAAACTCTATTGCGCACTTCACAGATTGGATTATTGCTCACGTTCACGTGGGTGCATTGGGATGGAATGGTTTCTTAACTTTTGGAGTTTTATATTGGCTAATCCCAAAAATTTTCCGCACCTCCTTGTGGTCAACTAAATTAGCTAATTGGCATTTTTGGTTAGGTTCGTTAGGTATATTGTTTTATGCAATTCCAATGTATTGGGCCGGATTTACACAATATTTAATGTGGCAGGAATTTACTCCGGCTGGTTATTTAAGATATCCAAACTTCCTTGAAACTGTTACTCAATTACGTCCTATGTATATGATGCGTTCATTAGGAGGAACGATGTATTTGGTTGGTTTCATAATGATGACATATAATTTAATCAAGACAATAAAAGTTGGTAACCTGCTTGAAAACGAAGATGCAGAGGCACCGGCATTAACCAAAGTATATGTTGGACATGCAAAAGACCACTGGCACCGTTGGATTGAACGCAGACCAATTCAGTTAATGTTAGTAGCATTGGTTGTAATCCTTATTGGTGGGTTGGTAGAGATGGTTCCAACATTCTTAATCAAATCAAATATACCGACCATATCCAGTGTAAAACCTTACTCTCCACTCGAATTGCAGGGTAGAGATATTTATGTAAGAGAAGGGTGTTATTTGTGTCACTCGCAAATGGTACGTCCGTTACGTTTCGAAACAGAGCGATATGGCGAGTATTCAAAAGCAGGAGAATTTGTTTATGACCATCCGTTTCAATGGGGCTCCAAACGTACAGGACCCGATTTGGCAAGAGTTGGAGGTAAGTATCCAAACTCCTGGCATTACAATCATATGATGGACCCTACTACTATGTCACCAGGTTCTATTATGCCAACGTATCCTTTCCTTTTGGACAATCCTATTGATACTGTAAGCACACCTGGAAAAATAAGGGCGATGATAAAATTGGGCGTTCCATATCCAAAAGATTATGATAAGATAGCAAATAAAGATTTGATGGCGCAGGCAACAACAATTGCAGATAACTTGAAAACGGATAAAATTGAAACATTAAACGACAGAGAAATTATTGCAGTAATTGCTTATTTACAAAAATTAGGAAGAGATTTAAAAGTATATCATTTAATTAACGACAAAAAACCATAATTATGAAATTCATCTATTATTTGCAATCAATAGCGGGAGTGGGTGTTTTCCCGATGATAGGATTAACTATTTTCTTTACCCTTTTTCTTGTACTTGTTGTATGGGCACTGAGGGTAAACAAAGAGTATATCAATGACATGAAAAATATTCCACTGGAAAAAGTAAACGAAACAACACAACTTTAAAATTGAGCGTATGAAAAAGAGTATTAACAATAAGTTTGAGACAACTAAAGCAACGGCAAGAAAATTTCTTATCACCATGTCAGCTTTGTTATTAAGTATAAATTTATTTGCACAGGGAGATAAACCTGCATCAGCAGATGGCTGGATGTGGTTGTTCGGAAACGGATTGTTTATCACTTTACTTGGAATAATTGTTTTCTTAATTATCATTATTACTGTATTGGGTGGAGTATTAAAAAATGTTGCACGATTTACAACAGATAGAAAAAACAAGAATGGTGGTAACGTTGCCACTGTAATTGCGTTCATCATTTTTCTTTCATCCGCTCACACTGTCAGTGCTCAAACGACAACTCCGGCAGTTGCATCTGTAAATAATTACATGGGCTTGGGAGCAGGAATGTTTTTTCTCATGATTGCATTTATTGTACTTGAAATCATTATTATTTGGGTATTGATAAGCATGATACAGTCGTTTGTGAAAAGAGAAACTATAGTTACGGAAACTGTTAAAGCTAAAAAAACAGAGCCAACATTTATTGACAAACTAAGTGGTATGGTTCCTATTGAAGAGGAAGAATCAATAATGCTTGATCATAATTATGATGGCATTCGGGAGTTAGATAACGATTTGCCAACATGGTGGAAATATGGTTTTTATGTTACCATTGTTTTTGCCGTAATTTATTTAACTATTCATCACGTTACAAAAACAAGCGATTTGCAAATTGCTCAATATGAAAAATCGATGGAAGCAGGTAGAATTGCAAAAGAAGAATTTCAGAAAAAGGATGCAAACAATGTTACTGAAAACACTGTTAAATTATATACTGATAAAACGCATTTGGATGATGCTGCCAATTTATTTAAAGACAATTGTGCAGTCTGTCATGGGAAATTGGGGGAAGGAGTTGTTGGCCCAAACTTAACAGATGAATATTGGATCCATGGAGGAAGTCTAAAAGATATTTTTCATACCATTACAAATGGATGGCCTGATAAGGGAATGAAATCATGGCAAGCAGATTTTTCTCCTCTTAAGATTGATGAACTTGCTAGTTATATTAAATCGATAAGTGGAACAAGACCGCCAAACGGGAAAGCACCACAGGGAGATGTGTATAAAGAAGAAGGAACTGCAAAAAGCGATTCAACAAAAACAGATAGTACAAAAGTGATTGCGCCTGCAATAGACAGCACAAAAGTCGGGAAGAAAAAATAAGAATGGAAAACAAGGAAGAAAAGAAAGATGATTCGTTTAGGGATTCGACAGCAACAATAAAAGATGGAAAACGAGCGTGGATTTATGCACAGAAACCAAAAGGAAAATTATATAACAAACGTTCAGTATTAAGCCTTGTTTATTTAGTTGTATTTTTTACACTTCCATTTATTAAAGTTGGTGGTGAGCCGTTCTTTCTCATAGATATACCTGACAGAAAATTCATTTTGTTTTCAGCAATATTCTGGCCCCAGGACACGTTTATATTTGTGTTAGGTATGCTTACATTTATTGTGTTTGTTATCCTTTTCACGGTAGTATTTGGAAGATTGTTTTGCGGATGGGCTTGTCCGCAAACTATTTTTATGGAAATGATTTTTCGTAAAATAGAATACTGGATTGAGGGTGATGCAAGCAGGCAGAAAGCATTGAACAAACAACCATGGAACGCGGAAAAAGTAATTAAGAAGACCTCTAAAATTTCATCTTTTTTTTTGGTTTCATTTATTATTGCAAATACTTTTCTGGCATATATAATAGGTGTAGATGATGTGTTTGCGCTATATACCGAAGGGTTATCAAAAAATGCAGGAACATTTGTTGCGTTATTAATTTTCACTTCTATTTTCTTTTTTGTTTATTTGTGGTTCAGAGAGCAGGTGTGTTTAGTAGTTTGTCCATATGGAAGATTACAAGGTGTTTTGCTAGACAGAAACTCAATCATCGTAGCGTATGATTATATTAGAGGAGAGAGCAGAGGGAAATTTAAAAAGAATGAAGTGCGCACGAATGGCGATTGCATTGATTGCGCACAATGTGTGAAGGTTTGTCCTACCGGAATTGATATACGCAACGGAACGCAACTTGAATGTATTAACTGTACTGCTTGTATTGATGCATGTAATCACATGATGGATAGTGTGGGATTACCAAATGGGCTGATACGGTTTGATTCTGAAAATGGAATTGCGAACAAACAAAAATTAAAAATAACAGGAAGAATAAAAGCGTATTCTGTTGTTTTGTTGCTGTTGATTGGTGTGCTTATTACATTGCTGTTGAGTCGGACAGATGTTGCAACCACTATATTGCGAACACCGGGTTTATTGTTTCAGGAGCAGCCGAATAATCAAATCAGTAATTTGTATAATATAAAAATGGTAAATAAAACACATACCAAATTACCTATTACATTGAAACTGGAGTCGGAATCGGGAGTAATAAAAATGGTGGGGAATGAAATAATAAATGTGGAAAAAGAAAGTATTGCAAGCTCGGAGTTCTTTATTTATGTGAATAGAACTGAAATTACAAAACGAAAAACAAAATTTAAAGTGGGGTTATATTCGGAGGGTAAAAAAATTGAAACAGTGGAGACTAGTTTTCTGGGACCGATTTCTATAAAAAAATAAACATCATGTTAAAAATAAACTGGGGAACAAAAATAGCTGTGCTTTACATTGGCTTTGTAGGGCTGATTGTCGTAATGGTGGTAATGAGCATGCGCCAAAAAATTGATTTGGTGAGCGAAGATTATTACAACAAAGAATTAATGTTTCAGGATAAAATAAATGAAATGAAAAACAACAATTCATTATCAGGAACCATCACTCATACAATTACAAATACAGATATTGAATTGCAGTTTCAACCTGAATTTAAAACAAGAAAAGTAACTGGTGAAATATTATTTTTCTGTCCAGCTGATGCTTCAAGAGATTTCAAAACTGTTGTTTCTTTGGATGAAAATGCACAACAAAAAATTAGCTTGAGCACATTAAGTAAAGGAATGTATAAAATGCAGATTTCGTGGAAAGACGAGAGCAAAGCATACTTTGCTGAAGAAACGATTGTAATACCCTAATCAATGAACATTGCCTGGACTGCAATAGCATTAGGTTTTCTGGGTAGTTTCCATTGTGTTGGAATGTGCGGACCCATTGCTCTTGCTTTGCCCTTAAATCAAAATTCACTTTTGTCAAAAGTAACTGGGGTATTACTTTATAACTTCGGGCGAATGTTTACTTACGTTTTGTTTGGTGGGCTGTTTGGCTTGGTGGGACAAAGTTTTGTGATTGCAGGTTATCAGCAGGCATTATCCATTACTCTTGGAGTTGCACTTTTGATAATGGTTTTGTTGCCCAATCAAATAATTGCACGTTTCAAAATTACTTCTTCCATTTATTCTTTTATCGGAAAAATAAAACAACAACTTGGTTCTCTATTTAAAAAGAAAAGTTATTCTTCTTTATTTTTCATCGGCACGCTAAACGGCTTATTGCCTTGCGGATTGGTTTACTTAGGCATTGCAGGAGCGATAGCTACAGGCAGTAGTTTGCAAGGAGGTTTATTTATGGCGTTGTTTGGATTGGGAACTTTTCCGGCTATGATTGTTTTGTCTTTTTTAGGAAATACCATCAGTATTAATTTTAGACGTAAAATACGAAAAGCTGTTCCAGCATTTGTGGTGGTGATGGCGTTACTATTAATTCTTAGAGGAATGAATCTGGGGATACCTTATGTTAGTCCGCAGATGAGTGCTACCAAGGCTGTATGTGATAAATGTTGTCATAAATAAAAATAAAATGAGCATCATAAGGATAACAAAAGAATTTTATTTCGAAATGGCACATGCCCTGTTTGGATATGATGGTCCCTGTAAAAATATTCATGGACATTCCTATCAACTTTCTGTGACTATAAAAGGAAAACCAGTTGAAGATGAAAAGAATCCTAAATTAGGAATGGTAATGGATTTCACCGAATTAAAAAATATTGTGAAACCCATCATTGACGAACTTGATCACGCTACCATGCTTAATACCAAATCTCCTCATAAACAATTAGCTGAGAAAAATCTTTTATTCGAAAAATTAGTCCTTGTTAATTATCAGCCAACCTGCGAAAATATATTGATTGATATGGCGGAGTACATTCAGCTTCGTTTACCATCAACAATTCAGTTACATCATTTGAAATTGCAGGAAACCCCAACCAGTTATGCGGATTGGTTTGCAGAAGATAATAGTTAATGCTATTCCTTTAATCTACATTTTACAACCTTCCATTTTTTCTTTATCTTTGCTCCACAATGGATACAGAACCAATTAGCACTCCTCATATACTTCCACCAAAAAAATCACCACTGATATTTCGCATTCTTTTGCGGGTAATCACTTTCTTTTTTATTGTTTTGTTTCTGATGATTGGTGAAGGTTTTATCATTGGTATCTATTATCAAAATGAAGTAAAAGAATATGTGATAAAGGAACTGAACAAACAACTGAACACCGAAATAATTGTGGACGGAAAAGACATTGACTTTACTGTAATCAAAAATTTCCCGCATGCTTCTATTGATTTTAAAAATGTGAAAGTGCTGGAAGCAGTGAAACGCAAAAACAAGGATACATTGTTTTATGCCGGAGAAATTTCACTGCAGTTTAATATTGTGGATGTGTTCAAAAAGAATTATCACATCAAAAAAATGGAAGTGAATGATGCCAATTTTAAAATACGAATTGATAAAAATGGAAACGATAACTACCATTTCTGGAAACCATCGGCCGATACTGCAAAAACAAGCTTTTCATTTGCATTGGAAGATATTGTATTGAACAATGTTAGTTTTACTTTTAAAAACAGTAAAACAAAAATAAGTGCAGATGTAACGATTATGAAAAGTAATTTATCCGGAAATTTTTCTGACAAACAATATTCTCTCGAAACGGTGAATGATTTATATGTCAACTATCTTAAAGCAGATAGTATCACTTACCTGAAAAATAAAAATCTTCATTCGCAAGTAGAATTGATGGTGGATACAGAAATACCATCCTATAAAATTAAAAAAGGAAAATTAAAGTTAGAAAATTTATTGTTTGATATAGAAGGTAATATTATTGCTGCAAACGATGAGCCTATTTTAAACCTTGGTATAAAAGGAAAAGACATGGATATAAAATCGGTGTTATCGTTGATACCCGAAAAGTATAAAGGCAAAATAAATGATTACGAAAGCGATGGAGAGTTTTATTTTGATGCCACTATTCAGGGCAGTTTTGCAAATAGACAAACGCCACAAGTGGTAGCAGATTTTGGAATTAAAAATGCAGACATTACTCAGGTAAAGGATAATATAATATTAAAGAAGGTAAATCTTATTGGGCATTATACCAATGGGAACAAAGATAAAAAACAAGCATCTGTTTTGACTCTTATTCCTTTTTCCGCAACTATTAATCAGGGTTCTCTGGAAGGAGAAATTTCATTAACCAATTTAGACAATCTTTCTTTTGATGGAAAAATAAAAGGGGTATTGAGTTTAGAAGAATTACAGAAATTTATAAAGATAGATACCATAGAAACCATTACCGGGGATTTAAAGATAGATGCACATTTTACAGGCGATGGTAAAAATATTTCTACAGTAAATTATGATGCAGTAACTACATTCGGTGATTTGTCGGTTACCAACATGAATATGAAACTAAAAAACAATTCATTGCCTTTTACAGGTATTAATGGTGATTTTAAATTTGATAATAATGATTTGGTGATAAACACATTTACAGGAAATGCCAGCAATAGCGATTTTGATATGAAAGGTACTTTTAAGAATATGATTGGTTTTATTTTAAAAGAAAATCAGGATATAACAATAGATGCTACATTTATTTCTAAAAACATTGATTTGAATGAACTGCTTGCCAATAAAGACAAAACCAAGGAATCAAACAGCAACTACAAACTTCGTTTTTCGGAACATATTAATGTAAATCTAAACAGCGAAATACAACATTTGGTTTTTAGAAAATTTGATGCAACCAATATTCAGGGTGTAATAAAACTAAAAGACAAAAAACTGTATGCCGACCCAGTTACACTTTCAACAATGGGTGGAACCATTACCACCAGCGGTATGGTGGACGGAACAGACACTACCAAACTTTTAGTTACCTGCTTTTCGGATATGAATACTATCAACATTTCAAAATTGTTTTATCAATTCGAAAACTTTGGGCAATCTGCCATCACCGATACAAAGGTAAAAGGCATTGCTTCTGCCAAAGTTAATTTTGCTTCAGAACTTTCACCCGAATTAAAAATAAATGTGGACAAATTGTATTCAGCTATTGATATGACCATTGAAAACGGAGAACTGAATAATGTGGATGCAATGAAAAGCATGTCGAAGTTTATTGAATTAAAAGATTTAGAGAGTATTCGGTTTGCTACGCTTAAAAATCAGATTGAAATAAAAAATCAGGTAGTATCTATTCCAAAAATGGAAGTAAAATCAACTGCTATTAATATCACTGCATCGGGCACACATACATTTAATAATGAAATTAACTACAAATTTAAATTGTCGTTAAACGAATTGCTTGCGAAAAAAGCGAAAAAAGCAAAAAAAGAAAATGATGAGTTTGGTGAAGTGGCCGATGATGGGTTGGGAAGAACCAATATTTTTTTATCCATGACAGGAACACCTGAACATCCAATTATTAAATATGATTCGAAGAGCGCGATTCAGAATGTAAAACAAGATTTGAAAGTGGAGAAACAAACTTTGAAAACAATTTTGAAAGAAGAGTTTGGATTATTTAAAAAAGATTCAACGCTTTCTAACAAAAAGCAAAAAGCAGAAGAAACAAAATTCAAAATCAACTGGGAAGAGGCAGATAAGAAAGAAGAAAAGAAAGAATTGAAAAAGCCAAAGAAAGAAGAGGGGGATGATTTTTAAGTAACAGGCTTTTGCGGGAAACACCCAATTCAACAAAAAGTACTACATTCGTATTCCAAAATTGAAAAAACAAAATAAGTGAACATTTATTCAAAGAAGCAGAAGTGGAAATTAGGGCTGTTTATTTCAGCTGTAGTTATCGTTGGTGTGTCGCTATGGTACACCAACACACTTGTGAGTAAAATAGCGCAGGAAGAGCGGAGGAAAGTAAAGTTGTGGGCAGATGCAATTCAAAAGAAAGCGAATCTTGTAAAATATACGCATCAGCTTTTTGATAAAATGCAAATTGATGAGCGAAAGAAAGTGGAATTATGGGCAGAAGCAACACGGCAATTGTCTCAGGATTTAAAAGATTACGGCTTTGTGTTGAAAGTTGTTTCTGACAACACCACTGTGCCTGTAATATTGGCTGATGAAAATGGTACTCCGATTACTTCCCGAAATCTAGATAAGGATAAGGAGAATGATAAAACCTATTTGAAAGCTCAGATGAACGCTATGCGTGCTTTTCAGGAGCCCATTGAAATCAATATATATAAAGGGCAAAAGAATTATTTATACTATAAAGATTCTAAACTTTTTTCAGAATTAAAAAATACGATGGATGATTTAATTAAATCATTTATTTCAGAAGTAGCTGTAAATTCAGCATCTGTACCCGTTATTTATACCGACTCCACAAAAACAAATGTGCTTGCTTATGGCAATGTTGATTCATTAAAAATAATTGATGTTGCTTATTTGAAATCTACACTTGCTGAAATGGCTTCGCAAAATCAGCCTATCGAGGTGGAGTTTGGAGATGGAAGTAAGAGTTTTATTTTCTATCAGGAATCCATGTTGCTTACTCAGTTGAAATATTATCCTTATGTAATGTTTGGTATCATTGGTTTGTTTTTATTGGTTGCTTATTTATTGTTCAGCACCGCACGAAGAGTGGAACAAAACCAGGTATGGGTGGGTATGGCAAAGGAAACAGCACATCAGTTAGGAACTCCATTATCATCACTCATTGCGTGGTTGGAATATTTAAAATCAAAAGGATTGGATATTGAAACTTCTTCGGAAATAGAAAAAGATGTGAAACGATTGGAAACAATTACAGAACGTTTTTCTAAAATTGGCTCTGTTCCTAAACTGGATTATGTTGATTTGGTGAAAGTGCTCGAAGATTCAGTTGCTTACATGAAATCGAGAACCTCCAAACATGTTGCTTTTACAATACATTCGGGTAATCAACATGAAGTGATGGCACAATTGAATGTGCCGTTGTTTGAATGGGTGATTGAAAATTTAATTCGCAATGCAGTGGATGCAATGAACGGCAATGGTTCAATCACCATTACTCTTGCTGACCAAACTCAGTTTGTTTACATTGATGTTACTGATACTGGAAAAGGAATTCCCAAATCGAAATACAAAACTGTTTTCGAACCGGGATATACTACCAAACAAAGAGGATGGGGATTAGGTTTATCGCTTACCAAACGAATCATTGAAAATTATCATTCAGGAAAAATATTTGTGAAAAGCTCTGAAGCTGATAAAGGCACCACCTTCCGCATTGTGCTGAACAAATAAATAATGCCCGGCATTTACATTCATATTCCCTTTTGCAAACAAGCCTGTAATTATTGTGATTTCCATTTTTCTACTTCTTTAAATAATAAGGATACTTTTTTAATTGCCTTGAAACAGGAAATTGAAATGCAGAAAGATTATCTTTCAAACTCCCTCTCCTTTGGAGAGGGTCGGGGTGAGGTCTCTACTATTTACTTTGGAGGGGGCACCCCATCTTTATTGTCAGAAGGGGAGTTGATGACTATCTTTGAAACACTTGACAAGCATTTTATTATTTCTCCTGATGCAGAAATTACTTTGGAAGCTAACCCAGATGATTTTTTAAAAGAAAAAATGAAACAACTGAAAGCTACACCCATCAATCGATTGAGCATAGGCATTCAAAGTTTTTATGATGAAGATTTAAAAATGATGAACCGGGCGCATAATTCAATCGAAGCAACTACCGCTGTAAAAGCTGCACAGGACAGCGGATTTGAAAACATTACCATTGATTTAATTTATGGAATTCAAACACTATCTAATTCTAATTGGAAAAATAATTTAGCAACTGCATTCGGTTTGGATGTAAAACATATTTCTTCTTATTGCCTGACAGTAGAACCTAAAACAGCATTGGCACATCAAATAAAAACCGGGCAAATAAAAAACGTGGATGATCAACAAAGTGCGGAACAGTTTGAAATAATGCTGGAAGCAATGAATAAAAATAATTTTATTCAATACGAAATTTCTAATTTTTGTAAAGAGGATTTTTATTCCAAACACAATAGTAATTACTGGCTAAAAGAAAATTATTTGGGACTTGGACCTTCTGCTCATTCGTATAACGGCAGTAGCAGGCAATGGAATATTTCAAACAATATACTCTACATTCAATCAATAGAAAAAGGAGAATTAAATTTTGAAAAAGAAGAACTAACCATTGACCAGCGTTATAATGAATATATATTAACCTCCCTGAGAACAATGTGGGGAACAGATTTAAACTACCTTTCACAAACATTCGGAAAAGATTACTTAACTCATTGTTTGCACGAAGCAGAAAAATATTTGGAAACAAAGAAAGTGCTACATCAGGAAAATAAATTAATTTTATCTGATGAAGGAAAATTGTTTGCGGATAAAATAGCAAGTGACCTTTTTATAACTCAATAAATAATGATTGCAAAAATTACACATAAAGGAAAATCCTACAATCTGGATTTAGATAAACCCATTGATATTTCCATTCCATTGCGTGTAGGAAAAGAAAATGTAAACGCCTGGTACTCTAAACCTGTTTCTATTGAACCTGTGCGCATGGGCGACTGGATAGGTGATGTAAAGCAAGGCGGCTATGTAAATTTCAGGGACATTATGTTTAATCCTCACGGAAACGGAACACATACCGAATGTGTGGGACATATATCTAAAGAAGATTATACGATAAATCAATCATTAAAAAAATTCTTTTTCATGGCGGAATTAATTACAGTGTTGCCGGATGAAAAGGATGGAGATAAAATAATTACCAAGCAACACATCGAAAATTGTTTAGGTGATAAACGCCCTGAAGCAATTGTTATTCGTACGTTAGACAATCATATTTCAAAAATAAATAAACAATATTCCAATACCAACCCTCCTTACTTACATCACGAAGCAGCTGAATTAATTGATGCTTTAGGCATTGACCATTTGTTAATTGATTTGCCTTCCGTGGATAAAGAAGTGGATGAAGGAAAACTATTGGCTCATCATTCTTTTTGGCAATACCCTCACAACACCAAGCTGGAGCGGACTATCACCGAAATGATTTATGTTCCTAATAATGTATTTGACGGAACGTATCTTTTAAATATCCAGATTGCTAGTTTTGAAAATGATGCTTCACCAAGTAAACCTTTGTTGTTTCAATTGAATGTAGCTTTGTAAATTTTTTCGTGTTACCCCTGTCAGGGTTCTAAACCCTGACAGGGGGGAGGTGATAAAAACAAAACCGCCCGATGAAAATTCATCGGGCGGCACAAACTAAACAAAAACAATCATTACATACTTATAGTTACTCCCACAGTAAACGGATATTCCTGAGGTCCTTTATCTTTTTGAAACAAACGATTTAATCCGTAGTCGGCAAATACCGAAACATTGTTGTACCCAATTCTAACCACTGCACTATAGCGGAACGGCTCAATATTAAAATCATCACGTTGTTTAACTTTATAATGGTGGTCGTCCACATCAAATTTTTGTTTGGTTACAGAGTGTATTCTATACGCCACTTCCACTCCTGCTGCAATGTGAAAATTGTTGTGTGCATTTTTACTCATGTTAAACTCCAGCATCAGTGGCACTTTTAAGTAACTAACGTTTAAAACATTTTTTTTGTATTTCATCGAATCGCTTACACCCCACAAATAACCAGTGGTATCAGTGTATAGCGAAGTGTTGTTTTTAAAAGCATAATGATTAAAATCGAAACCCAAGCCAGTAACTACATTTAAATAGTTTTTATAAATATGAAAATCTTTTTCAAAAATATTGATTCCGAATTGATATGATTTTGCATAATTCAATTCCATAAATGTTGCCCCTTGAGCCACATCCAGCGAGTTTTTGTAATCCATCAACCCATTTACCCCAAACTCAAATCCATTCCAGTTTTTAAAATCTTCGTTGTAATCTCGCAACGAATCTTTTTTGGAATGATGATGACTGCCTGAATGATGCTCGTCTTCATTATCACCAATAATCATGTATTTCCGTTTTCCTAATTTGAATTTAGTGGTGTCGTTTGCCGTTTCATCACCGTTGCCGCTTTTGCTTTCTCGCACCGAGCCTGCTCCCGAAATTGTTACATTTCTGTCTGTTGGGTCGCCTTTGTAAATCACTGAGCCTGCCCCCGAAACATCGGCATTCAGACTTTGTTTCACATTTACTTTTGCATCGCCTGCTCCCGAAACTTTTACAGTTGCTTTGTCGGTTTCCAGATTGCTTGCTTTCAAATCACCAGCACCCGAAACATCAGCAGTGAGTTGTTGCGCGCTTCCTTTCAACGACACATCGCCTGCTCCGCTTATGTCGGTTTTCAGTTCTGTTGCCTTCACCTCCAGATGCACATCTCCGGCACCATTTGATTTTACTACCAACTTTTCGCACACCAGTTGGTTTTCCGATTTCAAATCGGCAGAGCCCGAAACTTCAATGCTGTTCAGTGTTTTTACCCCTACCGAAACAGTAATAGGTTTGTCTGTTTTAATTGTACCATCGGCAGTGATAGATAGCACACCATCTTTTACTTCCGTTTTAATTTGCCCTTGCACATTGTCAGGAGCAGTTACACTTACACTGTTGGTTTGCCCTTGCGACACCAACACGTTAAAAGCATCTCCGGCTTTTATTCCTGTAAAATCACCCACCGTTCTTGTTTGTTGAGCGGAGGCGGTAAATGCAGTTACACTTGTAAAAAGTACTGCAACAATAGTTTTCATTTTCGATTTCATAATCATTCGTTTTTGTTGATTTTGATAGTAAGACGATTGAGGTAACAAATAAGTTACAGGGTGGGGAAAATATTTTTTAAAATAGTCATTAGTCATTAGTATTAAACTCAAACCAATGACTAATGCCCAATGACTAACAAGCCAATCATCTTCAAAAAATAATTTATTTGTGTTTCGGTTTTTTCTTTGAGATGAGAAATAGTGGCTTCCGAAATCCAGAATTTTATTATCATCAAAATGTTACTGGTTAAAAAATCAATTTCTTTGGGAGATAATTTTTTGAGTTCTCCGTTTTTACACATTGATAAAATAGAAGCAGAAATAATTTCTTTCCTGATTTTTTCTTCCTTTTTATTTCGTTCTGCAATTTGTGAATGCTGTGTTTGAAGATTTGCAAAATTGATAAACAAACAGCGGTATTCCACTTGTTGCTGAAAGTGAGATTTTAATAAATCAAAAAAATCTTTTCTATTATTAATTTCATTTACCCAAAGCAACTTATTTTTTTCTGAAAATTGCAAAGCAATGGCATTTATCAAATCTTCTTTTTTGGCATAATGGGTGGTAATGTTTCCGGGGTCAAAATTCATATCACGGGCAATGTCGCGCACTCCGATATATTCAATTCCATGAATATTATATGACACAAGTACTTTTTCTAAAATTTCCTGTTTTCTCTTCATAAAAAATATTTTTTGAAAAATACTCACAGCGTGAGTAAATTATTTATATTTGCTCCGCGAAAGGTAAAAAGGAGAAGACAAAAATCAAAAGAGTAAATAACATTCTTTAAAATCTGAGTTTAAGTTGGAGACAAGGAGAGGCTCGAAATGAGACAATGATAGACTAACAATGACACAATGATAGGCTAAGGATAATACAAGGAGAGGCTCAAAATGAAACAAAGATAGACTAACAATGACACAATGATAGGCTAAGGATAATACAATGATAGACTCGCATCGACAAGATGACAGACTCACATCGCTATAATGTTAGACTCACATTGCCACGGTAATAGATTTGAAAATATCCATAACATATTGAAAAACAATTAAATAAATCTTTGCAAAACCTAAAATCAATTAAATTAACCTAAAAACCAAAAAAAGCATGAGTACATTTATTATTAACTGGGACCCACGAACCGAAGGAGGCAGAGTGGCATTATTAAAAACCCTGGACGAAAAACTGGCAGGCTATCAAACCACATTTCCTGCTGAAATTACGAACGATGTTATTACCATTGTTCACAAGGCGTACGTAATGGGCGACTGGCTGCTAACAGGCAGTTTGAGAGCCGATGAAGCTAAGCTGACAATTAATGGTTACAAAGGTCACCTGTTTGACGGACCAGCAAATACAAGTATGACCAATGTGCCTACGCCTGCTGTGTATGGCACAACACCTGCTGTAGCAGCAGCCGGCATCATGAGTTTTGTAAGCAACTTGAGAGGATTGCTGGTAAGAAACCCTGCATGGACGGACAATATAGCCAAAGACCTGCAACTGTATGGCACTGATGGTAGTTTTATTCCGGCAGAATATGTGCCTCATTTTTCGGTTAACCCGTTTGTAGGATATATCCACATTCATGTATCAACCAAACATGTGCATGGTCATCATGTTTACATTCGCAAAGCAGGAACAGCCACTTGGGATGCGCCTGTAATGTTCAACGGTGCCAATTTCGACCTTCGCAGAACAGGAGCAGACATCACCGAAAATCTTGAAATAATGTTGAAAGGAGTTATTAATAATGTTGAAACACCTTTGCCTTCTGATATTATTGCTTTTTTATATAAATCTACTCTTTAAAATAAAATTCTTCCGCGCTAGCGAAAATAAAAAATCCCGTTCTTGAAAAAGGGCGGGATTTTTTTGTGACTTCCCCTTCTTTTAAAACATGGAAATAAAAATGTGATGAACAGAAAACTGGTAATTAATTGATAGTTGATAAAAGAAAATTGATAATGTAGTGCACATTTATTATCCCTTATACTAATAGCAGGGCGAACCAAATTTATTTCTAAATTTGCGCCCATGCTTTTGAAAAAAATAAAACACCTAATCCTATTACTTTTTGTTTTCACACTTTCTGCCAATGCGCAGGAACCGGCAGCAGGCAAAGCCTGGAGTCTGGAACAATGCATTGACTATGCTTTGAAAAACAATAACTCTATTAAACAATCAGAACTTAACATTGAATTGTCGAAAGTAAATTTAACCCAAAGCCAGGTAAATTTACTCCCTAATTTAAATGCCAACGCATCTCACAGTTATAACTACGGGCGCACTATCGACCGTTTCACCAACCAGTTTGCCACTCAACAGGTACTTTCTCAAAACCTTTCGCTCAGCAGCGATATTACCTTGTTCAGCGGTTTGCAAAACATCAATTCGATAAAAGAAAATAAATTTAATTATGAGGCAAGCAAATACGATGTGGACAAAATGAAAAACGATATTTCGTTAAGCATTGCCAGTGCTTATTTGCAAATATTATATAACATAGAAGCATTGGAAAATGCGACTAACCAAATGGGAATAACAGGTGGGCAGGTGGATAGAACTCAAAAATTAGTGGATGCTGGGGCGGCTGCCAAAGGTACTTTGCTCGACATACAGGCGCAAATGGCAACTGAAGAACTGAACGTTACCAATGCACAAAATAATTTAGATATTTCGTATTTAACGCTTGCGCAATTATTGAATATGAAATCAGCAGAAGGATTTACTATTGTAAAACCCGAACTAACAGTGGCAACCGAAGCACTGCTTACTACCACACCAACGCAAATTTATAATTCGGCCGTAAGTAATTTGCCCGAAATAAAAAGTGCAGACACAAAAGTATTGAGTGCTGATAAGGCGGTGGATGTGGCTTGGGGAGGCTTAAGTCCTAAGTTATCGTTCAGTGCATCTTACGGAACAGGTTATTCAGGCGCAAGTGAAAGGGTTTCCTCTCCACCTCAATTCCAAGGTTACGCATTGAATGGAGATACTACTTCGAGTGGCGGTTATGTTTATTCTCCTTATTTTTCAAGTCCGAGTTACGAAAAAATACCATTTGCGGACCAGTATAAAGATAACGTGAACAAGTCGTTTGGATTTTTTCTAACCATTCCCATCTTCAATCGTTTTCAAACCAAATCAACTATTGATAGGGCAAAAATTCAAAAACAAAGTGCCGAACTTACTGTAGAATCAACCAAATTAACCATACAAAAAAACATTCAGCAGGCGTATGCCGATGCAAATGGAGCATTAAAAAAATATGCTTCTACTCAAAAGGCATTGGTGGCAATGGAAGAATCATTTAAATACACCGAGCAAAAATTTAATGTAGGCATGGTAAACACTACCGATTACAATACAGCAAAAAATAAATTGACTGCTACACAAAGTCAATTGTTGCAGGCAAAATATGAGTTTGTATTTAAAACAAAAGTGCTTGATTTTTATCAGGGTAAACCGTTGAAATTTTAAAATGAAAAAAATAATTCTTATAATACTTTCCGGAGTAGCTGTACTTGTTGCAGTAATAATGCTAAAAAACTGTTCGGGCAGTAAGGCAATGCCTGTAACTACCGAAAAAGTTCAGCGAAGAAGTATTATCGAAACTGTTTCTGCCAACGGAAAAATTCAGCCCGAAGTAGAAGTAAAAATAAGTTCGGATGTGTCGGGCGAGATAGTGGAACTTTATGTTAAAGAAGGCGACCAAGTAAAGAAAGGAGATTTGTTGTGTAAAATAAATCCGTTGATTTACGAATCGAATTTGAATCGTATGCAGGCAACATTGAATGGAGCAAAAGCAAATCTTGCCAACTCGAAAGCAAGAGCAGAACAGGTAAAAGCTTCTACTGCCAATATTGAAGCAACATACGAGCGCAACCGAAAATTGTTTGAACAAAAAGCAATTTCTCAATCCGATTTTGACGCTGCCAAAGCGGCTTACGAAGGCGCAAAAGCAGATGTAAAAGGAGCAATGGATAATGTGGATGCTTCCGATTTTAATGTAAAAAGTACAGAGGCATCGTTGAAAGAAGCAAACGATAATCTTGCCAAAACAAATATTTATTCGCCCGTAAACGGTACTGTTTCCAAGCTAAATAAAGAAAAAGGAGAGCGAGTGGTTGGTACTGCACAAATGGAAGGAACAGAAATAATGCGGTTAGCAAATCTAAACGAAATGGAGGTGAATGTGGATGTAAACGAAAATGATATAGTTCGTGTTCACAATGGCGATACCTCCTTGATTGAAGTGGATGCGTATATGGATAGAAAGTTTAAAGGCATAGTTACGGAAATAGCAAACTCCGCAAACACAACAGGAGTAACCGCTGAACAGGTAACTAACTTTACAGTGAAGATTCGGATTTTGCAAGAGTCGTATATGGATTTGTTTAATGCAGAAAAAACAAATGCTCCGTTCCGTCCCGGAATGAGTGCTACAGTGGATGTGCAAACCAAGAAGGCAAGGAACGTGCTTAGTGTTCCAATTCAGGCAGTAACCACTCGTTCGGATAGTAGTGCATTAAAAAAGAACGAAAAGAATATGGATAACAAAGAAGAAAACGGTCCTGACGGAATAGTAATAAAAGACGAGAAAAATAAAAGTAAAGATGAAGTTAAGGATGTGATAAAAGTGGAAGAGTGTGTATTTGTATTTCTAGATGGGAAAGCAAAAATGATAAAAGTAAAAGCAGGAATTCAGGACAATAATTATATTGAAATAAAAGAAGGATTGAAAGAAGGAGATGAAATAATTTCTGGTCCGTATGGTGCAGTATCAAGGGTGTTGAAAGAAGGAAGTGAAGTAAAAAAAGTGGAGAAAACGGAATTGTTTACTGTTCAGAAAAAGTAAAGAATGGCACTCATTCTTAATATTGAAACAGCAACCACCGTTTGCAGTGTTTGCCTTGCAAAAGATGGTAAGTTAATAGCACTCAAAGAAATTAATGGCGATTATTCCCATGCCGAAAATCTAACACTATTTATTGAACATGTTTTCAAACAGGCAAATCTTAAACTTACTGATGTTGAAGCAATAGCGGTAAGCAAAGGTCCCGGCTCTTACACTGGTTTGCGAATTGGAGTGAGCACAGCCAAAGGTTTATGTTATTCGTTGAACAAACCATTGATTGCTATTGATACGTTGCAACACATGGCACTTTCTGTTTCATCCAATCTTCAAACAAGCAACAACTATGAACAATCCCTCTATTGCCCCATGCTTGACGCACGAAGAATGGAAGTGTATTGTGCTATATACGATAAAGATAATATTTGTGCGGTGCCAACATTAGCTTTTATTGTTGAAGAAGATTCGTTTTCTTATTTTTTGAAAGGGAAGGTTGTTTATTACTTTGGCGATGGTGCTGCTAAGTGTGCAAAAATTATTCGGGGCAAGGAAATGTTTTATATTGCTGATATTTTTCCTTCTGCAAAAAACATGATTACTCTTTCAGAAAAGGCATTTAACAACAATCTGTTTGAGGATGTGGCTTACTTCGAGCCATTTTATCTGAAAGACTTTATGATTGGGAAGAAAAAGGGGGAGAAATAATTTTATCCAAACAACAAACTAAATACTTCTTCTATTTTTCCAACCATAGTTATTTTAATCGAATAGCTTTTTAGGTCAAGGCCCTTCTTGTTATATTTGGAAATAAAAATATGCTCGAAGCCGAGTTTTTCTGCTTCTGATATTCGCTGGTCAATTCTATTTACTGGCCTTATCTCTCCACTCAAACCAACTTCGCCCGCAAAACAAGTTTTTGGAGATATAGGCATATCTTCGTTACTAGACAGTACAGCACAAACTAAAGCTAAATCAATTCCAGGGTCTTCCACTTTTATTCCACCAGCAATATTTAAGAAAACATCTTTTATCCCTAAACGAAAACCACAACGCTTTTCTAATACAGCCAATAACATTGCCAGTCTTCTTAAATCGAATCCTGTGGAAGAACGTTGCGGAGTACCATAAGCAGCAGTGCTTACCAATGCCTGTGTTTCTATTAACATCGGTCGTAAGCCCTCCATTGTTGCAGCAATAGCAACACCGCTCACTAATTCTTCTCTCGCTGTAATTAATATTTCTGACGGATTACTTACTTCGCGTAATCCACTTCCCTGCATTTCATAAATGCCTAATTCGTTAGTAGATCCAAAACGATTTTTGGTGGTGCGCAACAAACGATACACATGATTTCTGTCTCCTTCAAATTGCAATACAGTATCCACCATGTGCTCCAATACTTTTGGTCCAGCAAGGCTTCCATCTTTTGTGATGTGACCAATCAGAAAAACTGCTGTACCGCTTTCCTTTGCATACCGCATCAATTCGGAAGTACATTCTCTAATTTGTGAAACACTACCAGGAGAAGATTCGATATGAGCAGAATGTAACGTCTGAATAGAATCTATGATTAATAAATTAGGTTCAAGAAGTTCTATTTGTTTGAATATGTTCTGAGTAGATGTTTCAGTTAAAATATAACATTGAGCATTATTCATCCCTATACGCTCGGCTCGCATTCGTATCTGCTGTTCGCTTTCTTCACCTGATACATAAAGCACCTTCAGGTTCTTCATGTTTACAGCCACTTGCAACATCAATGTAGATTTACCGATACCTGGTTCGCCACCAAATAATATTAACGACCCCGGAACCAAGCCACCACCCAATACTCTCGAAAGTTCTTTATCATAAACAGAAATGCGATTGTGCTCCGATAAACTTATTTCAGTTATCAATTGTGGCTTTGCAGCACGTTGGGTGCTTGTACTTGCTATGCCTGGAGTTTTTGCATCTTCCCCCTTCGAAACAACTTCTTCCACATACGTATTCCATTCGTTGCAAGAGGGACATTTACCAATCCATTTGCCCGATTGTGCTCCGCAGTTTTGACAGAAAAATGTAGTTCTTGTTTTTGCCATTTTTTTTTAAAGAAAACCTATTGAAGAATGAAAGTAAAATTACTTAACTTTTACTTATTTTTTGTTCAATATTTGTAGTTGAAAACCCTTCAAGATATTCTAGAGTTCTCACTTCTCCTCCGCTTGCTCTTACAATATCAGAACCAACAATGTATTTTTTGCTTTGCGGATTTGTATCGTTTGCATCGTAATCAGCACCTTTTACAAGTACTTCCGGCTTAACGAAACTTATTAATTCTAAAGGAGTATCTTCATCAAATAAAATCACAGCACTAACAAAATGTAACGAGGCAATAATCATGGCACGTGTTACTTCATCCTGCAATGGGCGCGAATTGGCTTTTCCCAAACGCTTTACAGAAGCATCTGAGTTTACACCAACAATTAATTTAGCACCCATGTCACTTGCTTTAGCAAGATAATCAATATGCCCGCGATGAAGAATATCGAAGCAGCCATTGGTAAAAACAATTTTCTGACTTTTAAATCTCCAGAATATTAAGGGTTTAATTAATTCTTCTTGCGTTAGTATTTTCGATTGAAGAACTTCTAATGCTGGTAATTTATGTGTGTAAGGAACCATTTGGGAGTGTTTTGAAATTAAGATTGATTATTTATATTTAATGATAGAATTTAGACGGCAGATTTTTGTGCTTGCTTTTCTTTATTTAACACACCTAATAAAATTAAAGAAATAAAACCTACTGAAACGATGAGTATAAATTGCGATACCCAAACCGACCACGCAAATGCTTTTGCTGGTGTTTCGGAAATAAAATAAACGGTGGTTAATATTTGAATAACAATAATCTGATAAGCTCCCGTGCCTCCCGGAACAGCTATTATTCCAATACTTCCAAACACCATAATTACCATGGCCACAGTAACAGACAATCCTGAGGTTTCGGGGAATGCAAAAAAACAAACGTAAACCTGAAGTATGTACATAATCCATATAAGGATGGTATAAACAATAAACAATAATGGTTTGTTAACATTTTTAATACTTATTAATCCTTCCCAAATGCCAACGATAAATCCTTTTATTTTTCCTGAAAGCAAGTTTTGAATTTTTTTCCTGAAATAAAAAAATCCAGCAACCGCCATTAATGCTATAACTCCAAGAATAATTAAAAGTGTGTGATGCTCCATTAACGAATGCCATTTGTTTGTAACCGTTGTAAAAATTAAATCGTTTGCAATACCCGATATTTTTCCAAACTCGAAAGAAAATACTAGAAAAAAGATAATAATCAGACATACCATATCAAATGCTCGCTCGGCTATTACCGACCCAAAACCTTCAGTGAATGGTACATTTTCATACTTACTAAGCAATCCGCAACGGGTTACTTCTCCAATACGGTGAATAGCAAAATTGGCTAAATAACCCACCATTACTGCAAAAAAAGTATTCGATGTTTTTGGTTTATGATGAAGTGGTTCCAATAATAATTTCCAACGTACAGCTCTGAAGTAATGACTCATGCCACTGATAAAGACTGAAAGCAGTAACCATAAATAATTTGCCTTTTCTATAGAAGTAATGATATCACTCCTTTCCTTTTCTGTTTTAGGCAAAGCCATCCATGCCAACGTGAGTCCTAATCCTAAAAAGAACAGAATTTTTAAAACGTTGAGTGCTTTCTTTTTCAAAACTTATCTAAGCTTGTTGGTAAGAGAGTCGGGGAAGACGACACTAGGCTGGAATTTTTTTGCTTCTTCAAAACTCATGGAAGCATACGACACAATTATTATCTGATGTCCTATGCTCACTTTTAATGATGCTGGTCCGTTCAGGCAAATTACTCCTGAACCTCGCTCTCCTTTAATTACATAAGTAGAAAGCCGCTCGCCATTGTTGTAATTAAATACATCCACTTTTTCGTTTTCAATTAAATTGGCGGCATCCATTAAATCTTCGTCAATGGTAACACTTCCTATATAATCCAGGTCAGCCTGTGTAACAGTAACCCTGTGTATTTTCGATTTTAAAACTTCTATATTCATAATGACTGCAAAACTAAGGAATTTATTTTGATTGAAGGATTAGATAGCAGTATGGAAATTAAAATAAAGAAGGGTGAAAAAAGGAAAAAAAAGAAATGACTAATCTACTTTCACTGCATTTTTATTTTCCTTGTGTTTTTCGTACAACTGATGAACGATGCCATCCGACAAACCAATTTGGGGAATAATAATTTTTTCTATTTCTGCTTTTTTCAAAACAGTGAGTAATATTTTGGAAGCAGGAATTATAACATCTGCCCGGTCAGGGTTCAAGCCAAGTGTATGCACTCGCTCTTCGTAAGTATAAGATTCGAGCACTTCGTAGAGATTTTTAAGTTTGGCTGTTGCAATCGGTTTATCCAATCTTCTGCCCGACATTTTAAATAGTTTATTGATGTTGCCTCCCGAACCAATTGCCATCAGTGGCTTGTATCCTTTTGTAATTTCCACTATCCAGTTTTTAAAATAGCCCCAAAACTCTTTATCAATCTGATTGTGCAACATACGGATGGTACCGATATTAAACGATTGCGAAACGATTGCTTTGTTTTTAGAGAACAGGGTAATCTCTGTACTTCCCCCGCCAATATCAATGTACAGGTAGTTATTGCTTTTATCCAGATGCTCTTCAATGTGGTTCGAAAAAATAATATCCGCTTCGGTTTTTCCATCTATTATTTCAATTTTTATACCTGCTTCTTTTCTCACCCTGTCCACAATGTCGTAACGGTTTTCGGCATCACGCATGGCAGAAGTAGCGCAGGCACGGTAATCCACAGCATCATAAACATCTATCAGATGTTTAAAAGCTTTCATAGCAGTAATTAATTTTTCTTCTTTTTGAGATGAAATTTTTCCGTTGAGAAACGAATCTTCTCCCAATCGGATGGGCACACGGATGAGTTCTGCTTTTTTATAGGTAATCACTCCATCCTCGTCATACACGTTGCAAAATAGCAACCTCACTGCATTGGAGCCTATATCAATTGCTGCAAATTTCAAATGCGGTTAATTCTTTTTTAGTTTAAATGAATTATAAATTTCTTCTTGCGCCCGCATCTTATTTGGGTTTCCTGTTTTTCGGTATTCATTGTTTTGCAAACTTCCCAACACTCTTGCTTTGGTATTATCTGCCAATTGGGTATCTATTATTTTTTTCAATTGTTGCTGAATATTTTTATCATACACCGGCACTGCTACTTCCGACCGATGGTCGAAATTACGAGCCATCCAATCTGCCGAAGATAAAAAGTATTTTTCATCTCCCCCATTATAAAATATGAACACACGGCTGTGTTCCAAAAATTTGTCCACTATACTTATGGCTTCAATATTATCACTTAATCCTTTAACACCAGCCACCAGCGAGCAAATACCACGGATTATTAATTTTATTTTCACCCCTTCCATACTTGCTTCGTATAGTTTTTTTATCACTTCAATATCCACCAAGTTATTTAATTTTAAAGTGATAGAAGCTGGAATATTTTTTCGTGCATTCTGAATTTCTTTGTTGATAAGCTGATACACTTGTTTGCGCATGGTGAAGGGAGAAACAAGCAAATGCTTATACGTTCCAATCTTTAGATTATCGGTATAAAATTGAAATAATTTATCTGCTTCATCGGTTATTCTTTTGTCGCAGGTAAGCAAACTGTGGTCGGTATAGATACGGGCAGTAACACCATTAAAGTTTCCTGTCCCCACATGGGCATAGTGATTTATTGTTCCTCCTTCTTTCCTGGTTATCAAAAATAATTTGGTATGCACTTTTAAATTGGGCACTCCGTAAATCACTTTTGCTCCTTCTTCTGTTAGCTTGTTTGCCCAATAAATATTGGCTTCTTCGTCAAACCGTGCCTGAAGTTCGATTACAGCTAACACCGTTTTCCCGTTCTTCAATGCATTAATCAATGCTTTCACAATGTTCGAATTTTCTGCCACCCGGTACAAGGTAATTTTTATACTCAGTACTTTCGGGTCGATAGAAGCCTCGCGAAGCAAATCAATCAGATGGTCGAACGACTGGTAGGGATATGTTAACAGCACATCTTTCTTTTTAATAATTTTCAGAAGGCTAGTTTGGTCTTTAAAATCAGGGTGTTTGAGTGGTGGAGTTTTTTTGTAACTCAGTTCGTGTGCGCCCACATTGGGAAAATTAATAAAGTCTTTAAAGTTGTGATACCTGCCTCCTGGAATCGGATTTTCTTCTTTGCCGAGTTTTATTTTCTTCATAATATACTGAAGTACATCAGGAGCAATTTCGCTGTCGTACACCAATCTCACCGGTTGACCCTTTTTCCGGTCTTTCAGTCCTTTTGTTATTTTTTCTACAAACGATTTCGATAAATCATTGTCCATGTCTATCTCTGCATCCCTTGTCAGCTTTATGTTATAGGCTTGTATGTAATCGTGTTCAAAATTGGTGAACACATCTTCCAAACAATATCTTATTACATCATCCAGCAAAACAATATAACTTTTTTCTTTGTCTTTGGGCAACACCACAAAGCGCGAAAGCACATCAGTAGGCACTTCTATGAGCGCATACTTACTTTTTTTTGCTTTTTCATTTCTTCCCAACTTAATTATCAGATACCCCGATTTGTCTTTCAGATAAGGGAACTTAGAAGTAGTGTCCAACATGATGGGAAAAATGGAAGGCAACACTTTATCTCTGAAAAATGTTTTTGTAAACACTCCTTGTTCGCGGGTCAATTGTTTTTCGTTGACAATAAAAATATTGTTTTGTTCCAGTTCTTTGCGCAAGGTCTGATAAATGTGTTCAAACTTTATTTGCTGCTCAATCACTGTTTTTTGGATGACACTCAACAGCCTCTCCGGATTTTCGCCCATCAGCTCTTCTGCTTTTTTCTGATGTTTTACCACACGGGTAAGAGTAGCCACACGCACTCGAAAAAACTCGTCCCTATTGTTCGAAAATATTCCTAGAAATTTCAGCCGTTCAATCAGGGGCACTCTTGCATCTTGTGCTTCCTGCAACACACGGTCGTTAAACGACAACCAGCTTAACTCACGATTAATTAAAATACTTTTTTGCTTCTTCATACATCACTAACACTAGCGCAACAAAAGTATTAAATTATTTTTTCGATTTTGCCTTTGCAGGTTTTGCAGGTTTTTTAGCAGCAGGTGGCGCAACCTTTTTTGCTGCCTTTTTGTTTGGTGCAACTACTTTTTTTACTTCCGGTTTTTGCTTAGCAGGCTGTGCTTTTTTTTCTTCCTTATGTTTCACTGATTTATAAAACTTTTTGGCAAGTATTCTAGATGCCCCGTAAGTAATATCGCTTATCTGGCTTGCTGATTCAGGATTAATGCTGATAAGCAAATCTTCAATGGTTTTAAACAAGGCTGCTTCCAGTTCTTTTCGTTGTTGTTTTTTATTCATAGCTTAAAGTTTTAGAATTTAAAAGTGAGGAATATTTTAATACAAAGGTATCTGAATTAAAATGATAACGGAAACTTAACACAATGATTAAAGTCAGAAACAGGGTTTAGGGCTTACTGATTTTTTGGGAAATCGAACAAAATTAATTTACAATCCGAATTTGCAAATTCGTCCCAGTTGGTGCAGTTGCTTGATACTCCTGTTATTCCGCAGGTAGGCATTTCTTCGCGTTGCATTCTTAACAACTTATTTGCACAATCGCTTATCACCGGATTGTGTGCAAACAAAAACAAAGTGTTAATTCTATCATCCGTTTCGGCAACAATATCAATATAGTTTTCTGTGTTGGAATGATACAACATAGGTTGAATATGAATTCGTGAAGCATTAAAATTACAATTGCGGGCAAATATCAACGCGGTGGTAATGGCTCGCACAGCCGGACTGGTAACAATGGCATCCGGCTGTATGTTTTTCTGTTTCATCATCGCGCTCATTTTATGAGCATCGGTATATCCTCTTGTGTTGAGCGGACGGTCAATATCGGCAAGGGTTATATTAGCCCAATCCGATTTGGCATGACGTATAAGGTAAAGGGTTTTCATTTTTTTTTACTGCAAAAATACGTCTTAATATAGATTCCACATCAAATCTCTGTTTTATTTTTATTGATTCGAATCAATAAAATAAAACAATTAAAAAACAGAAGACTCTGGGGTAGTGGTCTGGAAAAAAATCACACCACATATTACACTAACGTCAATTGCGGAGCGTTCAATGTCAATTGAGGAATGTGAAATGTCAGTTACGGAGGTGTTATGTCGTTTTCGTAGCATGAAGTGCCAATAGTGGAGCGTAAAGTATTAATTGCGGACCAAAGCTTGTCATTTGCAGAGCAGGAGATGTTATTTTCTCTCTAGAGGGGAATTTATGACGTACACGAATTCTGCTTTGTAAAGAGCAGGATTTTTTTGTTTGTTGCTCTTTTCGCCAACAAACCCGCAAAACAAAATTCCCTTCCAATCACTCCAACTAAATATCCAATGTTTTTCGTTTGGTTAATTCCGGAACATTATTCAACGCTCGTTTTCTTTTATCATTCTCCACTATTGCTCCGGTATGGTCCAACAGGCAACCTGCAATAATAATACACGAAGATTTTCGCCATGCTTCATAATCTGGTTTTTGTTGTAATACCTTCATGGTATCTTCCCCAACGTTATTGATGTGGTGTAGATAGTCCCAATAAAATCCGACACTGGTAACATACAAATGAACGGCAAAAGTATGTACCGTCCCCGAATGTGCTTGCTGCACTTTTAGCCGCTCGTTGTTATCCATTTCTGTTTTTAGCAATTTTGCAAATGGTTCTATTTCGTTTATATATGTTTGCGAAATCATTTCAAAATTCGGGTGTGCAAACGGAATGTTAATAAGTGCTTTATTCCAGTTTGCCATGTTGGTTCTAAAGGTTTCGTTTTTACTTGTCAGCTCTTCTCTCACCATTTCCAATTCGTTTTGGGTCAACAAATTTAAGTTGGGCAACACAAACATATTTTTTTTGCAAAGAAGTTGGGCATTCACATCCGCATTGGGTCCAAATGCTGAGGTTATTATTTTTTTATCTTGGAGATACTCTGTAAAATTTCCGGTCACCAAAAAAATATCGTCACCGGTAGTTGTATCAAATCGGTCGGTCACAATTTCACTCATCAGGTAATACCGCTCGTTTATTCTTACTTCGGCAGAGGTAGGATGTGTTGCCAGCAATTTTAAACTTCGGTCAACAAATTTTTTTAGTTGCGGCATACCTGCATTTTGGTATCTGTTCGAATAAAATTCGTTTCGCGAATTATAAGCACCATCAATTAATTTTTCTATCCCCTTCATCTCTTTAATTTGATTAGGCGATTTGTATTTTATGTTTTTTAAATATTTATAGGTAGATGCAGTGTTTTCAAAATTTTCCATTTCAATACCCGCTTGTTCCGGAAAATTTACAATGTAACTATAGATGGCATCTAGTTTTTCGTAGTGAGTTCGTTTTTCGTTAGTCGAATTTTCGACCATAATGCCGATGTGCAAATCGCCTATCGAATAAGTGGTATCACCTACCAACAAGCCCAAACGAATAGCCATAATATCATAGTCCGAAAACACTTCTCCGTTACTCAAACTTATATTTGCAGTATTCATTGGCAGCGACATGGGCTCAGCGTTAGATTAAAATAAAAAAAAGAACTATAAGTTATACAAGGTCTGGCATGTTTACTTTGTCGTCTTCAATCATAAACTTGAGGAGGTAATAATCAATGTTTACAGCAATCCAAGGGTCAGCCAGTTTCCAATCGCGAAACATGTCGTTGCTCACAAGTAAACAATGATTTTGTTTTACATGCGAAAGCAAGAAAAGGTCGGCAGGTTTTTCGGCAGGGGTGTATCTGTACTTACACAGCTTTTCAACTTCAGGCAACAACGACATATCTGCCATTCTATGTTTCAGTGAAGCATCGGTATATACGCTAATATCCAAAAATCCTTTTTCTTTGAGAAACTGAACCATAATCAAAATATTTTTCATGGTAGGTTTGCGGTTTTTGTCGCCTGTTACACCATACGCCACATTGCTACCATCCAATATTACTGTGCGCTCCTGCATTTTTTTCTTTTGAAAAAATTCGCCATCAGCGTCATAGTGTCCATAATGTTTTATGAGCTCGTTTTGCAACAAAAATGCAACAAGGTCTTTCACCGATTGTATAGCCATGGTGAACCACTGTGGTATGGTGCCATCTTTTTTTACGTATATTTTTTTTGTTTCTTCCAGTCCTTCATACAATTTGTTAACTGATGTTTTTTTACCGTCCGTGGCTTTGCTCAACAACACACAAATTATCCGCTGGTCGAAAGTAAGATCGGGTAATGGCAACTGTTGCAAATCGTTATACAAAACCATTTCTTCAAATGTTTCGATGCCTCGTTGCTGGGCGTAATAATAATTTTCACCCATCAAAAATCCTTTAGCAGTTCCTTTTTGAGAGTCGGCAGCCGTTTTATACCCTTTTTCAATAGCCGCTCGATAATTTAAAGGGTCGGCAAATCCGCCTTGAAAAGCTTGCATAAACTCCGCTATGTTTTGAAACTTCTTTTTGCCTACCCATTCTTTTAGGTCGTACGGGTTTTTTATTTCTGCAAACTGCAAACTTTCCGCATTCGATTTCCTGAATTCATCAAACTGACTGTATGCCTGTATATAACCTGCTTTTTTTATTTCTTCGTATTCCTTCGCATCTGTTATTCCTGTTTCGGAGCTCATTTTATATTCGTCATATTTATTAAACCCTAATTGCATAGCAGCATAATATACCGTTGCATCCGGAAAACAGTTGAGGTCGGCATTTCTAAAGTCTTCCAGTGTTTGGTAGCCATTAGTGGTGTGTTTCAGCAATCCGCCTTTGTTCGAAAAAGCAAAGCTTTCGGTTTTGCCATCTTCTTCGGTCAAAATAAATACACTTTTAATGCTGTTTTTTTCGGCATACCTTGCCATTTCTTTCAAGGTTTCAAATTCAATAATAAATTCTGACTGCACCATTTTGATACGGTAATACTCGTGTAATTTTGGAATTGGTTTCATTTTGTTTTTGTTTAATTGGTTTAAAAATCTAAGGTTTTACGTTTTGTTAATACTATTGGTTCGTTATTTTTCTTTTGGGCGGTGTCTTCCAAAAGGTCTTGGTTTAGTGTAATCAAAGCGCCTTCTATAATCAGGCACGAATAATTTTTTAGTTTTTCATAATTAGGATAATTTTTCAACGCATCCATGGTTTCTTCACCTATCGAATTGTTGTAAAATAAATAGCTCCAATACACGTCAATGCTGGTAACATACAAACTCACTTCAAACACATGATTTTTATGCGTGTTAGCATACAATAGTTTTAGCCTTTCGTTTTTGTTTATTTCGGTTTGCAACATTTTTACATAAGGCTCAATGTCTGAAATGTAACGCTTGTTTATCATTTTAAAATTGTCTCGAGCAAATTCAGTTGTAATCAAATCATTGTTCCAGTTGGTTATGTTGGTTCTAAAGGTTTGATTGGTGCTCATCAAATGTTCCCTCACCAATTCTATTTCGTTTGCAGTAAGCTGTATCAAATTTGGAAGCGTCAAAACGTCTTTGGCACACAACACTTTCAAATGTTTGTCGGTGCTGTTGCCCAACTCTCCCATCTCCACTTGCGCAAGTTTTAAGTATTCCCCAAAATGTCCTGTCACCAAATAAATATCGTTTGGTGTTGCCTTGTCATATCGGTCGAGCAACACTTCACTCATTCTCAAATACCCGTCATCAATTTCATTTCTAAACTCAGGTCGGTCGGTATGAACGGCATTAAATTCTAATTCTTTGTGTGCAAATTTCCCCAACTGTGTCATTCCGCTAGTGTCCAACCCTGCCGAGTACGCCTGATTAAGCGAATTGTAAGCATCGCTTATCATTTTCTCAATCGTTTTATAATGCCGCAACTGTTCCGAAGTTTTATACTTTATGTTTTTCAAAAACGTATAATTCAACCGGATGTGTTCAAAGTCCTGAGCGGTTATTCCCAAATCTTCCGGCTTGCTTTCGGCATGAGCGGCAATTACTGCCATTTTCATTTTCATGCTTTCTTTTTCATCCGTCATTCTTCCGGCAGCCCTTATCATGTTGTGCAAATCTCCGGCTGTAAAAGTTACATCGCTTATCAACAACCCCAACCGGATGGCTGTTCCATCAAAAGCACCAAATACGTTCGATGTGCTTACACTTATGTTCATCAAATTCATTTCAACAAAAATATAATTTTAATTGTCAAAAATAAATAAAATAGTTGTTGCATTTTCAAAACGCAAAATAAATCCGCTTATCAACAATTTATCTTACTTTTATCAAAATTTATTTTATGAAAAAATCACTACTGTTAACATTAAATATACTTACCGCATTAATTATTTCTGCACAAACATTTACAAGTACTGTTGTCACTTCTATTCCCGATGCAGGACCTGTTATGTCTATCCCCATTGTTGTTTCGGGGTTAACTCCAACAACTATTGATACCATTTTTGGAATTGAAACTGTTTGTTTCGATATTACTCATACTTACACTGCCGATTTACACATTTGGCTACAAGCTCCCGATGGAACCATTGCTGCTTTGTCGGAAGGCAACGGTGGAGGTGGACATAATTACACGGCCACTTGTTTAAACCAAAGTGCAGCCACTTCTGTGGTAATTGGTAGCGCACCGTTTACAGGCACTTATCGCCCGCAGGAATTTATTGGCGCATTCAACAACGGACAAGTTGGGAACGGGACCTGGACACTCCTGGTGCAAGACCAATGGGCTATTGATACAGGAACGGTAAACAATTGGAGCATCACTTTTGGCAATGCGCCTGCTCATCCCTTTTTGTTTACTTCCAGCAATCTGCCTATTGTCAAAGTCAATACAAATGGGCAAAGCATTGTTGATTATCCAAACATATTAGCTCACATGGGCATAATTGACAATGGTGCAGGAATTAGAAATTATGTAAACGATACCTTTAATACCTATAACAATAAGATAGCCATTCAGCTTCGCGGTAGCAGTTCGCTTGGGTTTCCGCAAAAATCGTACGGACTCACCACATTGGATATAAACGCTGTTATAAAGGATACCATTGTGATGGGAATGCCTGCCCAAAGCGATTGGATTTTGTACGCTCCGTATGATGATAAAACCTGTATGCGAAATGTGCTTGCTTACGATATTGCTAATCAAACAGGACATTACGCTTCGCGAACACGTTTTTGCGAATTGATAATTGACGACCAATACAAAGGAATATATGTGATGATGGAAAAAGTGAAACGTGATAGCAACAGAGTATCGGTTGCCAGGTTGTTGCCCACTTCCATCAGCGGTGATGATTTAACGGGGGGGTATATTATAAAAATAGACAGAGACGATGGTGCGGGTAGTTACTGGACATCCAACTTTTTATCGAATACTGCACAGCCCATTAATTTTGTGTATGTGTATCCTAACTTTACCACCATGCCTCCCATACAAAAAACATACATTCAACATTTTGTTGATTCGTTTGAAGTGGCATTGAACGGACCCAATTTTGCCGACCCTTTGTTGGGCTACCGAAAATACATGAGCACGGGTTCGTTTATTGATTATTTTATTTTAACCGAATTGAGCAAAAATGTGGATGGCTACAGATTGAGTACTTTTTTGCATAAAGATAAAAACAGCAAAGGAGGCAAACTAAAAGCCGGACCTGCCTGGGATTATAACCTTGCCTTTTGGAATGCTGATTATTGCAATGCCAGTTTAGATACCGGATGGATTTACGAACAAAATAATATTTGCAGCAGTGGATGGCAAAGCACGTTTTGGTGGGAAAAATTGCTGCACGACCAAACCTACACTTATGAATTAAAATGCCGCTGGCTGGAGTTGCGTCAATCCGTATTGAGCATTACTCGTTTAAATAATTACATTGATTCTATTGCATTGGTGCTGGACGAATCTCAGCAACGGCATTTTCAAGTATGGCCCATCATTGGTACTTACACTTGGCCCAATCCAAGTCCCATCCCGACCAGCTATGCAGGCGAAATTTCAGCAATGAAAACCTGGATTTACAACCGAATTACCTGGATGGATGCCAATATGCCCGGAAATTGTAATACTGCGATTACAGAAAACACACTTTCTGCAAGTTCAATTAATATCTACCCCAATCCATTTACTTCTAATTTTCATTTGAATTTTTATTTGCCCAACCATGAGCAATTAAAAATAGAAATCACCGATGTGTTAGGAAAAACGATTACGATTATAGACCAAAAAGAATTTAGAGAGGGAGAAAATAATTTAGAATTGATGTTGGGAGATGAAGTAACACCGGGTATTTATTTCTTAAAAATAAATACAACATCGGGCACAATTGTTAAAAAACTCACTAAAACGGAATAAAAAACGGCAAGCTTTTGGTGTTTAAAAATACAACTTGCTGATAACTAAACAGAAAATGTTAAAGGGGTAAGAATTTCGGAAATAGTTAACACTCTTTCGGAAATTCTTAACACTTTGTCTGGAATAGTTAACACTCTTTCCGAAATAGTTAACACTCTTTCGGAAATTCTTAACACTCTGTCCGTAATAGTTAACACTCTGCCGGAAATAGTTAACACTCTGTCTGGAATAGTTAACACTCTGCCGGAAATAGTTAACACTCTTTCCGTAATAGTTAACACTCTTTCGGAAATTCTTAACACTCTTTCCGAAATTGTTAACACTCTGTCCGAAATTGGGTTACCCCTTCCGAAATAGTCCTCTTTTTTCTATATGTTTTCAACCACATTCTGTATAAGTTCGTCAGATTTTATTGGTATATTCACTTTATTATTATATCTTTACAACCTAAAAATTAATAATTCCTTATCAAATGAAGAAAACAGTACTTTCTATTTTATGCTTTTTTTCCGTTCTTTTAGTAAATGCTCAAACTTTTACAAATGCTGTAGGTGGTGCCATAGCTGATAATAATACGTATATCATTTTTCCTATTGTGGTAAGTGGTTTGCCCACTGCCATCAACACTTCCACTTTTGGACTGGAATCAGTAAAATTCAATATCATTCATCCAAACGATTCTGATTTAAGAATAAAACTTCGCTCCCCCACAGGTTCTTTGTATGTGCTAACTTCACTCATTGGTGGCACAGGCGACAATTATACCAACACTACTTTTACAGATACGGCTGCCATTTCCATCAATAGCGGAACTCCTCCTTTTACAGGTTTTTTTAAACCTGTTGACAATTTGGTGAACTTTAACAACGGGCAAAACCCTAATGGAACTTGGACCTTGGAAGTAAAAGACCAAGTAACTACTAACGTTGGAAGTGTTCAAAATTGGAGCATTACGTTTGGTTCTCATCCTTCGGGTGGGTTAACGTTCACAAGTAGTAATTTACCTATTGTGGTTATCAATACCGGAGGAGTTACCATACCTGACGAGCCCAAAGTGCCTGCTCAAATGGGTATTATTTACAATGGACCCGGAGTAAGAAACTACTTTACCGACCCTTTTAATAATTACAACAATAAAATAGGAATAGAGTTACGTGGTTCCAGTTCTCAATCCTTTCCTCAAAAACCCTATGGTTTTGAAACAAGAGATATTAATGGCTTGCCACACGATACCATGATTTTGGGAATGCCCGCACAATCCGATTGGATTTTGTATGCCCCTTACGATGATAAAACCTGTATGCGAAATTTGCTGAGTTACGAAATTGCCAACAAAACCGGTCATTATGCTTCGCGAACCAAATTGTGCGAACTGGTGGTAGATGGGCAATATCAAGGCATTTATGTGGTGATGGAAAAAATAAAGCGGGACAGTATGCGTTGCGATGTTGCCAAACTCGACTCAAACGATTTAGCAGGTGATTCCCTCACAGGGGGATATATTATCAAAGTAGATAAAACAACCGGAAACGGTGGTGCCGGTTGGACATCTGCTGTTCCTTCTGCCACCGGCTCTTCCATTTTTATTCAATACCATTATCCTTCCGAATTCAATATTCTTCCGGCTCAAAGTGCTTACATTAAAAGCTATGTAGATAGTTTCGAAACAGCACTCAATGGTCCCAACTTTGCCGACCCTAATATTGGTTATCGAAAGTATGCCAGCACGGGCTCGTTTATAGATTATTTTATTTTGGATGAGCTGAGCAAAAATGTGGATGGTTATCGTATAAGTTCCTATTTACATAAAGATAAAAACAGCAAGGGCGGAAAGTTGAAAGCAGGTCCGGCATGGGACTACAACCTTGCCTGGTGGAATGCTAACTATTGTAGTGGAAGCGTATCCACTGGTTGGGAATATAATTTTAATGTAGTTTGCCCGGGCGATGGGCTGCAAAACCCGTTTTGGTGGGCAAAGTTTTTGCAGGACCCCGCTTATTGTACCGAGTTAAGATGTCGTTGGAATCAGCTACGCCAAACTACGTTAAGCGTTGCCACCATGAATCATTACATTGATTCGGTAGCTGCACTTTTAGCTGAATCGCAAGTCCGACATTTTACCCGTTGGCCCATTTTGGGAGTTTATACCTGGCCCAATCCTACACCTATTCCAACAACATTTGCTGGAGAAATTCAGGCACTCAAAGACTGGATTGTGGCACGTACCACATGGATGGATGCTAACTTGCCGGGAACATGTACTCCTTCTGTAGCCGCTTTCTATACCAATACACCGTCTGTTTGTGCTGGCGATTCGGTCAAGTTTCACGATAATAGTACGCTTTATCCAACTTCTTGGTCGTGGAGTTTTCCTGGAGGTTCGCCTTCCACATCTACTTTGCAGAATCCTAAGATATTATACACTACTCCTGGAGTTTACAGCGTTACACTTACTGCCACCAATCCGGGCGGAACAGGTGCGCCCGTTACTATGACTAGTTATATTACAGTTAATGCTCTACCTTCTGTTACAGTAAATTCACCTAGCCTTTGCATCGGACAACCTGCAACTCTTACCGGAAGTGGTGCCAATACGTATTTATGGTCCACCACCGCCATTACCAATCCAATAAGTGTTAGTCCATCCGTTACTACTTCTTATACTGTTACAGGAACCAACACCGCCACCGGATGTATAAATACTGCTGTTTCAACAGTAACTGTAAATGCTTTACCTGTTGTAAATGCTGGTGCAAGCATTATCTTATGTAATGTACCTGTTCCAACTACATTAACAGGGTTTTCTCCTTCGGGAGGAACTTGGACCGGAGCAGGAGTAACCACAGGTGGAGTGTTCACTCCTTCGGCACCTGGTAATTTTGTTCTTACTTATACTTACACCAATTCCATTACCACTTGTTCCAATTCAGATACAATGGTTGTCACTGTTGCAAACAATGCAGTAGTCAATGCAGGTGCAGGCTTTCATACCTGTCCCAATAGTTCGATTGTTTCACTAGGAGGGGCTCCATCTGGCGGTGTGTGGTCGGGTACCGGTGTGGCGGGCAATACGTTCAACCCTGTTGTAGCTGGCATTGGAAACTATATACTAACTTATTCTTATAATCAGGGCACTTGTTCAGGAAGCGATACGATAATGGTAACCGTTAATTCACTGCCAACCATTTCTGTTAATTCACCAACCACCTGTCCCGGACAAAGCACTACCCTTACTGCTACAGGAGGTAATTCTTTTGTATGGTCAACCACTGCAATAACAAGTTCAATTAATGTTTCTCCTTTAGTTACTACTTCCTACACAGTAACCGGAACCAATACTTCCACCGGTTGTGCCAATACAGCAAGCTCAACAGTAAATGTTAATTCTTTACCTGTGGTTAATGCAGGCACAGGTATGGTGCTGTGCAATGTGCCAGTTACAACTACCTTAACAGGATATTCCCCTGCTGGTGGAACATGGACAGGCAGTGGGGTGACGACTTCCGGTGATTTCACTCCTCCGGGTGCAGGTCAGTTTACGCTAACTTATACTTATCAAGATGCTTTTACAACTTGTACCAATTCAGATACGGTTTTAGTAACAGTAGTCAATTCACAACTTGCTGATGCCGGTACAGGATTTAATACTTGTGCAAACGGTACACCAATCACATTATCCGGTTTACCCGCTTTAGGTGGTGTATGGTCAGGTGCAGGGGTTTCGGGCACTGACTTCGACCCTAGCATTGCTGGACTTGGCAATTTTGTTCTGACTTATTCCTTTGGTTCGGGCAATTGTTTAAGTACCGATACCATTATGGTTTCGGTTGTTGCTGCTCCTATAGTTGCTGTCAATTCTCCTGCAGTATGTGCAGGATCAACAGTTACACTCACTGCATTAGGTGGTACTTCTTATTTGTGGTCAACCACCGAAATAACTAGTACTATTGATGTTTCCCCTTTGATTACTACTAACTATACTGTAACAGGAACAGACGGAACAACGGGATGTTCAAGCGTTGGCAGTTCAACTGTAACTGTAAATTCTCTGCCTGTTGTTGATGCAGGAGCAACACAAACATTATGTAACCAACCAATAGCAACTACCTTAACAGGATTCTCTCCCGCTGGCGGAACATGGACTGGCAGTGGAGTAACCACTTCTGGCGATTTCACTCCTCCAGGAGTTGGAAATTATGTGCTTACTTTTTCTTATCAGGATGCAATTTCAGGATGTTCTAATGCCGATACCATGACGGTTTTGGTGGTGGCTTCTGCTGTTGCTGATGCAGGAACAGGTTTCAATGTCTGTGGAAATGCTGCTGTTGTTTCCTTATCTGGCTTGCCGGCAAACGGTGTGTGGACTGGTACAGGAGTCACAGGCAATTCATTCGACCCTACTGCGTCAGGTGCAGGAAATTTTGTTCTTACTTATTCTGTTGGCGCAGGAATATGTTTAAGTACTGATACCATTATGGTTTCCGTTGCATCCATTCCGGTAATTACTGTTAATTCTCCATCCATATGCAGCGGACAATCGGCTACTCTTACCGCTTCGGGTGCAGGTTCTTATTTGTGGTCAACCACCGAAACTACTGATTCCATAACTGTTTCTCCTGCGGTAACTACAAGTTATACGGTTACAGGAACAACCAACGGATGTGCCGGTAATTCAGCAACCGCTACCGTTACCATCAACCCATCACCTGATGTAACTGCACAAACCGACCAGACTTTATGTAATGCCTCATCAACTGCTGCTTTAGTGTTTTCAGGAAGCGTGCCCGGTACTATTTTCAACTGGACCAACAGCAACACTGCAATAGGACTTGCTGCAAACGGTATTGGCAACATTCCTTCTTTTAATACAACCAACACCTCAACTTCGGATATAACGGCTACCATCACCGTAACACCTGTTATTGGTACTTGTTCGGGAACTCCTATTACATTTACAATTACTGTTAATCCAAGTCCTACGGTTGATATTGTTACCAACCAGAGTTTATGTAATGGTGTTTCTTCCCTTCCTGTAAACTTTACCAGTCCTGTGGCAGGCACATCCTTTAACTGGACAAACACCGCTACCTCTATTGGACTTGCAGCAAATGGTGTTGGCAATATTGGTTTGTTTCCAGTAACTAATACAGGCACCACCACCGTTACTGCCACCATTACAGTAACTCCTGTTAATGGAAGTTGTACAGGAACTCCTATGTCGTTTACCATTACAGTATATCCAACTCCTACAGTTGATTTGGTTGCCAATCAAACGGTGTGTGAAGGGGCTACCATTGCTCCAATTACTTTTACTTCACCTTTGGCAGGGGCTACATTTATATGGTCTAACTCCGACCCGTCAATAGGTCTTGGTGCAAATGGAGCTGGAAACCTTCCTTCCTTTGTTACCAATAATCCTACCTCCAATCCTCTTACTGCCACCATTACTGTTAGTCCAACCACTAACGGGTGTTTAGGTATTTTATCCACTTTTACCATTACTGTAAATCCAAATCCTGTTGCCAATGCGGGTGCTGTGATGACCATTGCCTGCAACGGAAACGGCACAATAACACTTGACGGAACAGGCTCTGACAGCGGAAGCGGAATAACTTACAACTGGACTACCGCCAACGGAAACATTGTTTCAGGAGCAACTACCACACAGCCTGTTGTAAATCAGCAGGGAGTTTATACACTTACAGTAACCAACTCTACTTACGGATGCAGTGCTTCCGACACCACTTCTGCCATTGGTGGCACAGGTGCAGCGGCTTCTTTCACGACTTCGCCTAACCCTGCAGTTGGTTTTGTACCATTGAATATACAATTCACAAACACTACCACCAATGCGAATATCTATCAATGGAACTTTGGAGATGGCAGCACCTACAATGGTGTTGACACCAGCCACATTTTTACTGCTGCCGGAACCTATGTAGTAATATTAACTGCATCCAACAGCGGCATGTGTCCTTCTACTTCTGAAGTTACTGTTGTGGTTTACGATGATTACACGTTAATTATTCCAAACGTATTTACACCAAACGGTGATGGAGTAAATGATGTTTTTACAATAATTAGCAAAGGAGTTGCACAAATAGATGTAGAAATATTTGACCGCACAGGCCTCAAAATTTATGAATGGAATAACCTTTCAGGTAGTTGGGACGGGCGCACTGGCAGCGGACTAAAATCTGTGGATGGCACTTACTATTATGTTATCACTGCAACAGATGTTCATAACATAGAACACAGCGAAAAAGGATTTTTTATGCTAGCGAAGTAGAAGAAGCAATTGGTTACTCCGTCTATTATTATTTAAAACACTAAGAAGCTATTAAAACTTTCACCTCTTCCAATAAAACAGGAATGTCTTTCATAATAACTTTCCAGATAATTGTATTATTTACATTATCGTAAGAGTGAATTACTTTATTACGCAAATCAACAATTAATCTTTTGTAGGTGATGGGAATGTTCGAATTTATTTTATCTAATTTGCTAACCGCTTCTCCTATAATTTCAAGTTCTCTTTCCACAGCCCTTCTCATTGTTTTATTCTGAAGGTATAAAGCAAAATCCCGCTTGTTCTGTAAATGCTCGTCAATGCTTTCAATAGAAGTTAGAATATCTGTTAAGAGTTTTAATTCTTAGGTACTCATAACAGTAAAATTTTATTTTCATTTATTGTTTGGGCAAAATAAGGATTGGTAATAGTTTCTTCAGCAACAATATCTATTTCAGATTTGAGAATATGTTGTAAACCATGTAGAAGGTTAAAATAATTATTGGCATACATTTCATAATCTAAAGAAGGATTAAACTTCACTAAAAAATCAAAATCACTTTTTGCAGAATGGTTTGTTCCTGTTGCACTACCAAACAAATATGCAGATACAACTCCATTTTGTTTAAATAAAGTTTTTATTTCGTTTATATTACTGGCAATGGAAGGGTGCATTGTTTTTATTTTTTACAAAGATAATTATTTTCTTTTCAACACAGTGTTCGCAGAGTTGAAGAGAGTTTCACAGAGAATGAACTCCATAAAACTCTTTTTTCTTTGTGTGCTCTGTGTTTAAAATTTTCTATTGCACCACCAGTTTCCTGTTCACCACATTTTTATTTTCGTCTATTACTTCCACAAAATAAACCCCTGTTTTCATTTCTCCTTTTTCTATTACACATTCTTTTCCTGTAAAGTTGATGGTTTTTATTTCTTTGCCTAATACATCTGTAATTTTTATGATGGTGTTTTTTTGTGGCTCGTTAAAGGTTAAGGTGGTCGCGAAGGTGAAGGGGTTGGGGGAGATGGTAAATCCTGCAATCTCTGGCATTTCTTCAATGCCAATTAGATTGTTTAGTTTTACAACAAAAATATCACAATTGCCCGCAAAGGTTAAGGTTGTTGTTCCAAAGGTGAGCGATGAAGGACCAAAATAGCCTGTAATATAACTATTCCCGCTTCCATCCAAAGCAATGCCATTGGCACAATTAGGAGCATTCCCCCCCACAGATTTTGCCCAAACCACATTGCCACTTGCATCATATTTCACAATGAACATGTTATAAGCCCCTGTCTTGGTTAAAACAGTATTTCCAAAAGTAATTGATAAACTATGAAAATATCCGACAACATAGCTGTTCCCGCTTCCGTCAACAGCGATGCCATAACCATGGTCTACATTGCTTCCTCCTGCAGAGTTTGCCCAAACGAAATTGCCGCTTGCATCGTATTTTGCAACATACATATCATAAGTTCCTCCTCCTATACTATCATTGATTAAAGTGGTGCCTCCAAAGGTAATTGATGTACTTTGGAAAGAGCCCGTAACATAACTATTCCCGCTTCCATCCACAGCGATGCCATTGCCATGATCATAAGAATTTCCTCCAGCTGATTTTGCCCAAATCACAGTACCGATTGAATCATATTTCACAATAAACATATCAGGGGAAATTGGATTTGCATTGATTAAAGTAGTGCCTCCAAAGGTAATCGAGGGACTACCGAAATCTCCGGTAACGTAGCTATTCCCATTTGCATCCAGAGCAATGCCGTAACCATAATCAGCTGTGACACTCCCCCCAGCAGATTTTGCCCAAACCACGTTGCCATTTGTATCGTATTTCACAATAAACATATCAGAACTAGTATTCGTGCCATTGTTTGTTAAAGTAATGCTTCCAAAAGTAATGGTTGAATTAAAGAAAGTACCAGTGATATAACTATTCCCATTCCCATCCACAGCTATTGCGTACCCATAATCATCTTTGATTCCTCCGGCTCTTTTCGCCCAAATCACATTACCGTTTACATCGTATTTAACAACAAACATATCATAATAACCTGTACTATCTGCATTAATTAACGTAATGCTTCCAAAGGTAATTGATGGACTTTCAAATACACCAGTTACATATACATTACCACTTGCATCAGTGGAAACACTTTTACCTTCTTCATTTTTAGCTGTTCCTCCGGCAGTTCTTGCCCAAACGACATTGCCGCTTACATCATATTTCGTAATATACATATCATAATAACCTATGCTATCTGAATTGATTAACGTAATGCTTCCAAAGGTAATTGAAGGACTAGAAAATGTGCCAGTAACGTAGGTGTTTCCAGTAATATCTACAGCATTGTTTTGACCATATTCATAACGACTCCCTCCAGCAGATTTTGCCCACTGCCAGTTTGGTGCCTGTGAAAAAGCATTTATTGTAAGAAATAATGCAATTAAAATTAATATGTTTGTTTTCATGTTTTTATTTTCCATTTGTCAAAGATAATTATTTCCATCAACATAAACTCCCCAAAACTATGGAACAGTAAACCTATTTGTAAAGGGAGTCATAAAAAAAGTTTTCCAAAACCTGTATCTTTTTCAAATTTCAGCATTATTAGAGTAAAACAAGAAATAAGGAAGTTGAAAAATAGTTTTAAAAAACGGAAGGTTTTCCAAGGTTTTTACGATATGTAAATAAAGAAGAAACAAAACATTAAAATAAATTTTCTAAAAGTGGTGGCATTTTTAAGGTTTTGTGTATTGTATAAGTAAAAGGGGGAAACAGTTTTTAAAACCCTGTTCATTGAAATAAAGAGAATCGGTCTGAAAGTGTAGAGAACCGGATGAAGAATGTAGAGAACTAGATGAAGAATGTAGAGAACTGGATGAAGAGTGTTAAGAACCGAACGAAGAGTGTTGAGAATCGAACGAAGAATGTAGAGAATTAGATGAAGAGTGTAGAGAATCGGATGAGAAGTGTAGAGTTTCAGACGAAGAATGTAGAGAATAGGATGAAGAGTGTAGAGAACCGGATGAGAAGTGTAGAGAACAGGATGTGAAGTGTAGAGAATCAGTCGAAGAGTGTCAAAAGAGCATGAAACAGTTTAAAAATATAATTGACAAATCCATAAAAAGTAGTAACTAAAGCAAGAAACACGGGGTATGGACCGGTTTAGGGCAAAAAAGAGGAGGTGTATTAAATTGATAATCGTATTAGAAGGTTTAACAGGCAAAAATGCTTCGGAGAAAGTTACTTATGGAGGTTTCATAAAAACCAAAATGACGGGTAATGCGTTCTTCCCCGATGCTGGAACAGTGATGACTGCTTTGAACAGTGCTACAGTGGCGTTGAAAGATGCAAACGATGCCGGGATAGTTTCTGTGATAACAGAAAAAGAAGGGTTGTTTGACAAGAAGATGAAGAAAGTAGTGTTGCATGTTCAAGGAGTGGTGATAGATGTGGATGACGAAAACCTTGCGTTGGAAATGGTTCAGAGTGGAGGGTTTGAAGGGAAACGTAAAGGAAGTATTCATATTCACGACTTAGGTGCAAG
>CANIQT010000006.1 GCA_947469885.1 Bacteroidota bacterium | reverse complement strand
TGGTTTTAAGATAATGAAACAAAAATTTGTTCAGGAACTTGAAAAATCTTTGGTAAGAGAAATTGTAGTTCAATGTGGTGGAAGCCTTGATATATTTGAAAAAAAATTCGGAAAACCTCCTAAATAATTTCTTCCGAACAGTTGTGGTGGTACCCCCAACAATGATGTGTGGTATAATTTTGTGGCAACCTCCACCACCAATGTGGTTCATGTTGTTCCTTGTGCTTCCATGAATGTAGTCATTCAGGCGTTTTCCACTTCCTGTGGCGGTACTTCAATAGGATGTGCAAATGTTTTAGGAGCCGGAGGAACAGAAACATTAACCTTATCAGGACTTACGGTAGGTTTAACCTATTGGGTGCGTGTTTATGATTTTACAGGCAGTTCCGTGTGTAACACGTTTACCATTTGTGTTTCTACTCCGCCCATAAATGACCCTTGCAGCGGAGCTATTGCATTAACACCAAACACCACCTGCGTTTTAACATCAGGAACAGTTCTCTCCTCCTCCCAATCTTATCCTGCAAATTGCGGGGGGGTTGTTACAGGGGATGTGTGGTACACCTTTCTGGCAACAGGAACTACTCAAACAATTACTGTTAATGGTTCGGCAGGAATAAATATTGTGTATGAACTATTCTCTTCCAATCCCTGCGGGGGTGCAGGCACATCTCTTGGCTGTATCAATGCCACCGGAATAGGAGGAAACGAGACAAATGCTTGGACAGGAATAACAATCGGTAATCAATATTGGATAAGGGTGTATGATTTTTCGGGAGCACCCACTTCGTTTACATTTGCAATATGTGTGGTTACTCCTGTAATTGTTGCGAGCGACTGCAACACCGGATACAATATATGTACAAATGCAAGTTTTTCTATAAGTCCTACTGGAGTTGGGTTTGTTAATGATATCCCTACGTCCGGTTCTTTTGGAAACCCTATATATACTTTAGGTGATGCTATCATGAGCCCTTGGGGAACAGATCATTCAGGGTGTTTGTTAGGTGGAGAAATTAACTCCACCTGGTGGATAGTAAATATTTCTGCATCAGGAAGTCTTGAATTCACGTTGGGTGTGGGCACTCAAACAGGATTTACTGACTGGATAATGTATCCATACACACCAACTACCTGTGCACAGTTGCCTGGTGGAACCATTGCTCCTGTAAGATGTAACTGGAACGCCCAGGCAAGCGGAGGAACAGGTTGTGTATCTGTAATTCCTGGTGGAGGAAATCCCAATAATTACGAACCTCCACTCGCTGTGTTAGCGGGGCAACAATATGTTATCTGCTTTACCAACTGGAGTGGTTTAACTACCACTGTTCCTCTAGTTTTTGGAGGAACAGCAGGAGTTACTTGTTCTCCGTTACCAATTGAACTTGTATCGTTTACTGGTGAAAAACAAAAAGATGGAACCAACTTATTATTTTGGACAACAGCAACTGAAACTAACAACGATTACTTTGTGATGACCAGAAGTACAGATGGGTTAAACTGGGAAAATATAGGGATTGTGCAAGGTGCTGGTAATTCTGTTTCTTCCATCGATTACCAGTTACGAGACAACAACCCTCCAAATACTATAAATTATTACCGACTAGTTCAAGTTGATTATAACGGACAATCATTACCATCAGGAATAGTTTCAATAAATAACTCACATGGAGTAGCAGTAATATTAAAAGTTACAAATTTACTAGGACAAAATGTATCAGAAGAATATGAGGGTTTAAGATTAATTTATTATTCTGACGGAGGAGTTATAAAAAAACTTGGAAAATAAATTATTATTTCTACTTTTGCTTTGCAACTATTTTGGTATTTTTTGCGTCTATATATATAAAGAACAAAAACATGAATATTTTAAGACATAACAATGAGTAATTGCACTTTTAATTACACACGGCTGATAGTAATACTATTGGTTTTGTTGTTTTCTTTTTACAAAATAAATGCACAACCTCCTGGTGGAAGTTGTGCTACTGCGGTTGCTTTAGGGGGAACTGGAGCAATACCATATTGCACTGGAAATATTAGCTTTACAAACACAACAACTGATGGTGTGGTTCCGACATGTATTTCTGGTACGTACAGAAGAGATGGATGGTATTCCTTTGTTAATCCAATATTACAAAATGTTACCATAGCTGGATCGGCCACTAGTTCTACTTCTAACTTGATTATTCAGTGTATTGCTTCGGGCTGTGGTGCGCAATTAGGATGCGCTAATGCAACCACAGCAGATGGAATTCAAACGGAAGCATTGGTAATGACCAGTCTTGCAGCAGGAACTTATCTTATAAAAGTAACAAATTACTCTAACACTGCCGGAGGAACAATGGCACTTTCTAATTTATGTGTGAACGCTACTCCTTTAAACGACAATTGTTCTAATGCAACTACAATTTTCCCTGAAGCACCTGCTGATGCCTGTTTAACTCCAACCACTGGAACAACACAAGGAGCTACATCACAAGCCGCTATACCTGATGTATGTGTAGGAACCATTAATTCTAATAATGATGATGTTTGGTATACATTTAATTCTACTTCATCTACGCATGTAATCACCGTTACACCTTCCGGAGGGCTAAATGTGGTATTTGAAGTATATTCTTCTAATCCATGTGCAGGTGGGGGAACCTCCATTAATTGTACGCTTGGGTTTGGTTCAGGAGGAATAGCTACCACCACACTTACAGGATTAGCATTTCCTGCACAATATTGGATAAGAGTGTATGATGTTAACGACTACATCTATCCTTTTACCGACTTTAGTATCTGCATTCAAACTCCTCCGGTAAATGATGATTGTGCTAATGCAACAAACCTTACCTCAACTGCTACTTGTAGTCCAACTGCAGGTAGTGTTAATGTGAGTTCCGATTCAGGAGTGCCAATAGGTGGTTTATGTGGAGGTGGTACACCCGATGACGATGTGTGGTACACCTTTACTGGTTCAGGTCCATCCAATACTATTAGTATAACAGCTTCTGCCAATTTCGACCCTGCTTTTGAAGTGTTTACCGGAACTTGCGGAGCACTTACTTCTGTATTTTGTAACGCCACTGGACTCAATCAAGGGACAACAATTTCCAGCTCTGTTCCTACAACTTTAGGTACAATTTATTATGTAAGAGTGTTTGATTACAATTTTGCTTACGATGTTACTAGTCCTACTTTTACTATTTGTATTATTAATCCTCCTCCTTTAAATGATGATTGCACAGGGGCTTTCAACTTAACTCCTATAACTCTTAATTGTGTTGCAAATGCAAACCAACTTGCAGGAACTACTAATAATGGAACACAATCATTAATCGGATGTTCAGGAAATGCTGATGATGATGTATGGTTTACATTTACTACCACTGCCACTGTTTCACAACCTTATTTAATATCAGTTACCGGCAATGGTACCTTCGACCCTGTATTTCAAGTGTATTCAGGTGCCTGCCCCGGAACTGCCGTTGCGGCAACTTGTACAAATGCTACAGGGGCAGGAGGAACAGAATCACTTACCCTTACAGCAGGGGTTCAACTGGCTGTTAGTACTACTTATCATGTAAGAGTATATGACGCTGGAACAGGATATCCATCTAACACTACATTTACAATATGTGTTACTATTCCTCCTATTCCTCCAGGTAATGACAACTGCGGAGGGGTGACTGCACTCACACCTTTAACTACCAATTGTGTTAATAACGCTAATATGCGAACAGGAACTGTTAATGGAGCATCTCAAACCCTTGCCGGTTGTAGCGGAAATGCCAATGATGATGTTTGGTACACGTTCACCACGACAGCAACTGCCAATCAACCATATTTGATTACCGGAGTTGGAAACGGTACATTTGACCCTGTTGTACAGGTATTTTCAGGTTCTTGCGGTGGCACATCCGTTTCCTGTCTTAATGCCACAGGAGCTGGGGGCACCGAGTCGGTTACACTTACAGCAGGAGTTCAGCTCACCGTGAGTACTCAATATTGGATACGGGTTTATGATGCGGGGGCCGGTTACCCATCAAATACAACTTTTACTATTTGCGTTACCATTCCAACACCACCACCTGCCAACGACCCATGTGCTTCTGCTACTCCACTTACACCAGGATTTACCTGCGTTACAACAGCAGGAACTGTTGGAGGTGCAACCGCTGATGGGTATGCTGCTTGTACAGGAACACCGTCTGACGATGTGTGGTATTCGTTTTGGGCAAGTACCACTTCGGCTGTAGTAACTGTTACTGGTTCAGCAGGATTTAACCCTGTTATTCAGGTTTTTCAAGGTTCATGCGGAGGTACCTCCATAAATTGCACTAATGCAAACGGAGTAAATCAGGGCGAAGTAGCTAATCTGGCAGGTTTAACTACATTTACTCAATACTTTGTTCGTATTTATGATTTTACGGGTTCACCCTCTACTTATACCTTTACCATTTGTATTACTTCTCCCGCAGTAGTTGCAGCCGACTGTTCCACCGCTTATAGTATCTGTTCTAACTTTACTTTTCACGTTACACCTAATGGTATAGGCAGCGTTCAGGATTTGCCTACTTATGGAAGTACTGGGAATCCATTTGGATGCATGGGACAACTAGAGCAAAACAGTACCTGGTGGTTAGTAAATATTTCAGGCTCTGGAAGTCTTGAATTTACGCTTGGGATAGGTATGCAAAGTAGTTTTTTAGATTGGATAATGTATCCTTATAATGGAAATTGTGCTGCACTTCCGGGTGGAACTATTGCTCCTTCAAGGTGTAACTATAATGCAACCACAACTGGTGGAACAGGTATAGTTTCTGCTGTACCAGTTGGAGGTAATGCTGGAAATTACTCTCAACCTGCTTTGCCTGTAACTGCCGGCCAGCAGTATGTAGTATGTTTTAATAACTGGAGTGGTATTACTGCCAATATTCCATTAGTATTTGGGGGCACAGCTTCTGTATCCTGCGTAGCTCCATTGCCTATCGAACTACTTTGGTTTACTGGCGAAACGAAAAAAGATGGAACCAATTTAATTAAATGGGCTACTGCAACCGAAACTAACAACGACTATTTTATTGTAAAAAGGAGTTTAGATGCCGTTAACTGGGAATCTATTGGCACTTTGCAGGGGGCAGGTACTTCTGTTATAGAACATAATTATGAATTTATTGATAATAGCCCACCAAACACCGTTAATTATTATCGTCTCACACAGGTTGATTATAATGGAATGGCTTTTATGTTCAATGTTGTTTCTCTCGATAATTCGAACGGACCTGCCGGAACAATTATTAAAGTAACCAATATGCTTGGGCAAGATGTGCCTTTGGATTACGATGGATTGAGATTGATTTATTATTCCAACGGAGCGGTGGTGAAAAAACTGGGAGAGAGCTACTCGAAATAGAGATTAATTTTTAAAATAATAATTCTCTATTTCTTTATTAGCTGTGCAATTTGCTTTTTCAGCATTTTAATTTCTTCTTCCAAACTCACAAACATATTCTTCATATCCTTCTTATCTGTTTTCAAATTCTTTATCTCAAGGTCCTTCTGTTTGTTTTCAGCATAGTAATCACCGTTGTCTTTACGCAAGTGCTTAACCTCTGCATTTAGTTTATCATACTCTGTTTTCAGACTTTCAAAAGTCCATTCCTTTTCTTTATTAGGAAGTTTTTTATATTCGTGTGCTGGCATGGTTCGTAAAGTGTTTTTATACTAATGAATGTGTAAAGATAATAAAGTTTTTTTAACAACTACTGCACCACTACTTTCACCACGTTCGATTTGTTGGTAGCTGTGCCAATGGTCACAAAATAAATTCCTTTCGAAATACCTGAAACATCAATCCTACTGTGCTGAATTCCTTTTGTTGATGTATCTCCTTTTATTCTTTTTATTTCCTGACCTAACACATCTGTAAATACAATTTCAACCGTTTGATAACTGTTATAAACCAGATTAATCATATCGGCAGCGGGATTTGGAAACACATTCAGTATCTCTAGCTCTGTATTCGACAATCCGTTTACATCCACTCCAGCAGAAGTGGTAGGGCTCAAACAATAATTCTGAATTGATTTTACAGACTTGAATAAATTCAATCGTCCTCCTGTAACCGTCATTCCAGCTAAAGAGGCATTAGGGTCAGTTGCATTTAATAATGAATCTTTTACAATCAATGCTACAGAAGCAGGAAATTGTTTTGCATCAGCAATAAACTGAGCACACTGCACCGAATACATTAAAGCAACTGCTCCCGCCACATGTGGGGTAGCCATTGATGTACCGGATATAGATTGATACATATTGTTTGGATAAGTGGAGGTGATGTTAGTACCTGGAGCACCTAAATCTATAGTAGTAGCACCATAACCTGCATTCAGGGTTTTCACATCTGTCCTTGTAGTATTGGTCACTGCTATCATCCAATCGCTTGCGCAAGCAGTAGGAATATCATCTGCTATATCAATGTTATTGTTTGTATTTGCTGTAGCACATGCACTCAAAATACCAACAGAACCAAGCGAATCGTACATGGCACACCAAAGCGGATGATCAATCGGATGTCCAAAATCTATTCCAAAAGAGGAATTAGTGGAAACCACAAATGCCCCTCTAGCACCATTAGTCTGATTATACAATCTGCGATTATCCATTGCATACGAATAAGCAACTACTACATCAGCATCCTGTGCATTACCATAGAAAATAGGCATAATGCGAACATTCCAATTAACACCCGTCACCCCTATTCCGTTATTACCCCTCGCTCCAACTGTTCCTGCAACGTGAGTTCCGTGCGGGCAGGAAGTAATTGCATCACTATTTGTGGCTACATTCCATCCTTTCACATCATCAACATATCCATTGCCATCATCATCAAGAAGGTTACCAGGAATTTCACCGCGGTTTTTCCAGAAATTCAAATCTTGTTGATTCAAATCAAACCCGCAATCCACAACCGCAACCACAATAGTGTCCCCTTGTGCGGTTAAGCCTCCTGTGGTAATATCCCATGCTTCGGGTGCATCTATATCTGCATCTGCTACACCACCATTTTGTCCTGTGTTGTTCATGTCCCACATATTGCCATTGTTGTATTGAGGGTCGTTAGGAGGGTTTACGCGCTCTTTGGCTGTATAATTAAATTGTGCCAATACAGTAAGTGGATTTGCTTTTACCGCATTCAGCATTTTATCTTGATTCATTGTTGCAGCATCGAAATCAAACAACATAATGTGCATTGATTTGGAAAGCATTTTTTCCATTTTGAAACTTGTTTTTATTCCTCCTACTCTTTGCAGTGAAGAAACGAATTCATCTGCTTCGCTATTAGAATGAAGCATTACAATTATATTCCCCGGAATATTATCCGATTGTTGAGCAGATACAAAACTAGTTGAAACGAAAAGCAATGAAGCAATTAATGTGTAGATTTTTTTCATAGATAGTTAATAAATTATGCAACAATGATAGATATTTATTCTGTAATTTGCAACTCAAATCACCGCATTTAGACTAATGCTACTATTTAAACTATAAAAGAAAACAGCAGTGCAAGACAAAAATTTCACCATCTACAAATCATCGGCAGGCTCAGGAAAAACATTTACTCTGGTGAAAGAATATCTGGCACTAGCACTGAACGATGGCGCAAATCCACCACAGGCCTATAAGCACATACTTGCCGTAACCTTCACCAATAAAGCAGCTGCCGAGATGAAAGAGCGAATTATTAAATCGCTGAAAGAACTTTCGGAAGATGATTATTCCACAATATCTTCAGGAACTAAAACAATGCTTGGTGCTTTGAAAGAGCACAAGAAACTTAACGCTGCAAAACAATTAAATGATAAAATAATCCGCGAAAGGGCACAAAATATTTTAACTGCAATACTTCACAACTATTCCGACTTCGCTATCGGAACGATTGATAAGTTTGTGCAAAAGGTGGTTCGCACGTTTGCATTCGATTTAAAAATTCCCATGAGTTTTGAAATTGAAATGGACGATGACAAATTGCTGACACAAGCAATTGATTTATTAATAGGGCAGATAGGCAATGACGAAAAACTTACCAAGGCATTGGTGGAATACACCGAAAGTAAAACCGATGATGAGAAAAGTTGGCACATTGAAAATGATTTAAAAGCATTTTCAAAAAATCTATTAACAGAAGAAGGCTCCGTATATATAGAAAAACTAAGGGAATTGAGTGTAGATGATTTTTTTAAGATTAAAGATACCCTTGCTTCTGAAATAAAAAAGTTTGAATCTTACATAAATAAATGTGGTGACGAAGCCCTTGAAATAATAAGAAATGCAGGTGTTGACCATGATGCCTTTGCAGGCGGAAAAAACGGAATAGGAAAGTATTTTACTTATTTGGCTGAATCACGATTTGATAAACTTACCCCAACTGCTAGCGTTCAGAAAAACATTGACGAAGATAAATGGTATGCAGGAAAAGCCTCTGCTGCCGACAAGGGAGCAATTGATTCTATTAAAAATAATCTTTTGAATTTGTTTACAAAAGCAACCGACTTTATTGAAACAAACAAAAGCGAATTTATTTTATTTACGCTGATTAATAAAAATATGTATTCGTTAGCTGTATTGAATGAAATAGAAAAACTGATGAATGAATACAAAGCGGAAAACAATATTGTTCATATTTCGGAGTTCAATAAAATGATTGCAAAGATTGTGATGAACGAACCCATTCCTTTTATTTATGAACGGTTGGGAGAGAAGTACAATAATTATTTGGTGGATGAATTCCAGGACACTTCTGTGTTGCAGTTTCAAAATCTTTTGCCGTTGATTGACAATTCACTTGCCACCGGACATTTTACAATGCTGGTGGGTGATGGTAAACAAGCCATTTACAGATGGAGAGGGGGCGAAGTAGAACAGTTTGCTATATTGCCCGAAGTATTTAAACACAATGATAATGAACTTGTGCTGGAGCGACAGGCATCATTGAAACGAAATCATAATCCGCAGGTATTAAAAAACAATTACCGGAGTAAACGTGAAGTCATTGAGTTTAATAATTCATTGTTCCGAACGCTGGGAAATGAATTGAACGAAAAGTATAAAAGTATTTATGCTGATTTGGAACAAGGCTTTAATGCTGATAACACAGGTGGTTTTGTACAAGTTGATTTTATACAGGAAATGCAAGAAGATTTCCGTGAGCAGAACAGAATTCGTACTTTGGAAATAATTAACCAATTAAGAAATGATGATTACAAACTAAAAGACATTGCTATTCTTGTTCGCAAAAACTCAGATGGTAGCGACATTGCCAACTACCTTACCGAAAATGGAATTGAAGTTATTTCGTCCGAATCATTGCTATTAAGTAATTCCAAAGAAATTAATTTTATTTATTCCCTGTTGAAATACCTTACCAATACGCATGACAATATAGTACATACCGAAATAATAGAATTCCTGGTGGCTGCAAATTACCTCCCCTCCCACTCTATTGATGAAGTACTTTTATTAAAAAACAAAACGAATTTGCTTTCCATTATCAAATCTGCTAACATCGATTTCAGTGTTACACATCTCAGCAAAATGGCACTGTACGAGCTATGCGAAGAGTTGATTCGGATTTTTAAACTGAATGCAAAACCGAACGCTTATATCCAATTCTTTTTAGATGAAGGATTGAATTACTCGATTAAGAAAAATAATAACCTGAACGATTTTATAGAATACTGGGAAGAAAAACGGTTGAAATCATCTTTGATTATTCCGCAGGGAATGGATGCGGTAAGTATTATGACTACTCACAAAGCAAAGGGGCTGGAGTTTCCCGTAGTTATTCTTCCTTTCTCTAACGGAAAAGTAACCAACGGAAAAGATAATTTGTGGATTGATTTGGATAATGCTAAACTGCCCAACCTGCCGTCGGCATTGGTTCCTGTCACTTCATCATTAGAAGAAACTATCTATAAAGATTTATACGATGAAGAAAAAAACAAATCCCTCCTCGATAGTCTCAATGTATTATATGTAGGCTTCACCCGAGCCGAAGAACGAATGTATGTCCTCACCGGCAAACCATCGTCCAAGCCCGAAAACCTTGGAACAGTAAGCGATATGCTTGCATTTTATTATCAGCAAAAAGGAGAATGGCAACAAAACAAAACTGTTTATACGTATGGTGCTTCGACAAGCTCAGCAACCGAAAATTCGACAGGCTCAGCAACCAGAAATCAACAATCAACGAACAACAAACAACCAACAACCAATTATACACTTGAAACGTTCAACTCCAATCAATGGAGAGATAATATTAAGATGAGGGCTGCTGCTCCAAGCATTTGGAATACACAAGCTACTGAAACAAAAAAAGATTATGGGGTGGTGGTGCATACTGCTTTGGCAAAAATAAAAACGGATGAAGATATTGAACCTGCTTTAAAAGCTATGTGTGCAGAGGGACTGATTACTAATGAAGAAAAAATAAATTTACAGATAACACTTGCTAAAATAATAAATCATCCTCAACTCAAAGTCCATTTTGCAAAAGGATTAACAATAAAAAATGAAGCGGAAATAATTACATTAACAGGTGAACTCTTCCGCCCGGACAGAGTAATACTCAAAGACAAAACCGCAATTGTTATTGATTATAAAACAGGGGAAGAAAAACCGAAACACAAAGAACAGATTATCGGATATGCTGATTTGCTTGTGCAAATGGGATATACGGTGACTGAACGATTGTTGGTGTATATTGAAGAGGAGTTAGTTGTTAGTTGTTAGTCATTGGTCATTGGTCATTAGTCAATTGTTGATTAGTTGCTTCAAAGAATAAATACTTTTGAAATCTGTGAACCTGTGGCTTATCTTCCCTACACCTTCATCATTTACCGTTCATACTAATTTTCCTTTTTTTAATTCTTATTGTTTAATTTTGTGATGAGATTTAAAAATATTGCCATGAAAAAAATCATCCTCTTCTCCACTTTGCTTTTCTTTTTTATTTGTTCGTGCACCAAAGAAAGTGCGCCTGTTAATGTTCCTGCAGTTTCTGAGAAATTATTTCCGAAAGTAAAAACTATTGTTACTACTTCTTGCACTGTTACCTGTCATGCGCCTTCTATGGGATTTAACACGGGTTTGCCGGTGATACTGGAAAACGATACGGATATTGTATATCATGCAGCTGCCATAAAAGCGTCTGTTGCCGACCCTGTAACTCCTACCAATCATCGCATGCCGCAGGGTGGAAGTTTATCTGCTGCTGATATTGATATTATTGTAAGATGGGCAGCTGCAGGAGGAACGAGCCATATAAGCCCTATACATCAATAGTTGTGAGAATAAAATTAATCCCTTCGAATTTGGAGAGTTCACAAACACCGTCACCTCCGTCACCCCCTCCTTCCTTCAAGGAGGGGGCAGGGGGGGGCAAAAAAAAGTCCCGAATTTCTTCGAGACCCTTTATTGGTAAATTCGTTTTTATTCGTTATCCGAACCCTATCATATCCTCACCATCCTTATCACAGGTCTCAACACCGTCTTCTTGTCAATCTTATAAACAATCACTTGGTCTTCATAACCAGGTGCCGAAAACTTTATTTGCCAAAGTCCAATTTTCAACTTCATTAATTTAAACACACCCGATGCACTTGTTTTTCCACTTTTTTGATTCACTGCTCCCGTATAATTCAACGTTTCCATTTTTGCCTCCACTATCAATAAATCCCCCGTTCCGGCATCCACAATCGTTGGAAACAAGCCTTGGTCCCTCGCTCCTGCTCTGTCCAGTTTTTTCAAGATAATAAACGAATCTGCAAATGCCGGAAACCCTGTTCTTATTGCTCCCGGAAGCAAGTCCTCCATAAATTTCAGCGATGCTTCCATAAACGGAATCCAGGTTACTTCAAACGCAATTTTTGCTCCATCCTTATCCGATTTCGCTACAGCCCATCTTCCTTGCAAAACATCAAAATTTCCAACCAACCCCATCGCAGTAGTCAGTTGAGCAGCTGTAAAAAAATCAATTGCACTTGGATAATTGGCAATAGCTGCTGTAAGGGCAGTGTTTACATTATTACACTTCGATACAAAATTTTCATCCTTCTCTTTTAGCAATTTTGCCTTACTCGAATTTCTCATCAACGTTATCAACGTACTATTTCCAACCGACTTTGCAAACGACAAACCGTTCGATGTTATATCACCTACACTCATTGAGGCCAATTCTTTTGCCAAATCTTTACCATCAGTTATTCCTCCAAGGTCTGCATTTGCCCGGTCTGCCACTCCCTGCACATCCACAACCATGTAATTCACAAACCCAACAGCCTCATTTTTAAAAACCGTTCGCAATATCACTGCTGCATTATTATTTGCAAACAAAACCAAATACTTATCCCATTTATTATAATGAGTAGTACAATTCAAATTCAATCCATCATCATTTTTTGCCATAGTCTATTTTTTTAGTTGTTAATTATTTATTTTCTGTTTCAAAACTAACCATCATCATTTTGTTAAAATCCTCCCTTTTCATTTTTATACACAAATAGATTTCATTTGTGTATCTTTTTTACTTTCCCTCCTATATTTTTCCATTAATACTGCATTTTTCTTCTTCTTAGCGTTTCATAATTCATATCCGTTTGTCGCTCTATAAATCTCAACGAATCTCCTTTTTCAATCATCTCGTGACATTTTTTTTTCTTCTCATATTCTTCCAATTTCTTTTTTGTAGCACCCGATTTCTCAATCAAATCAAGTACTTCCATCATTTTCTTATCTTTCATCAGTTCAGTCAGTCTATCAAAATTTACATTGTATCTAAAAATATCTTTTTTTGCTGGCATATAAATTATTTTTATTGGCTTTGTTGTCTGATTTAAAATTAAAAAAAATTCTTTTTCACCCCCCCCTGTCCCTCCAGTCCCAAACTATCTATTCCCTATCTTTCTATGTGCCTATGAGGTAAAAAAATAAATACCATTGTTGCAACTATCTCCATCAACTCAATTTTTATATTACTTTTGAAATCAATTTTCACACCTCCAAATTCGGTCCTTTCCAAATTTGGAGGTTTTACAAACACAGTCACACTCCGTCACCCCCTCCTTTTTTCACGGCAAACATCCAGTGGATGTTTGAGCGAGAAAGGGCGAAAGCGTTCTGGGGGTGAAGTCTTAAAAAAATATGGAAGAACAAGAAAATAAACCAATGTATTCCGAGCGGGAAGCAAAGTATTTCAAACAGCTGGAAAAAAAACAACAACTCGTTATCAACTATTATAACGAAGCAATTAAGAACCCCAAATTTCGCGAATATTTAAGTGCCTTTCGCCTAGACACACAAAATGTTTTTCTGAAAGAGTATGCCCAATTTAAAGCAGAATTTGAACTGGAAGGAAACAAGTATTTTAAGCTAAAACAAACCAAAGACCTTCAGTTTCACAAAACAGCCGAAGAAATGTTGTGGCACATACAGCAAAAAAAATTATTCGATTTGCAATGTCTTTGGCGTGCCGAACAAATACAAATAGAACAAATAAAAATTGCTGATGATTTTAAATATTGGAGTGCTGATATAAAAAGATGCCCCTTTATTGACCCTATTACCGAACAGGAAGCAGAACTGCTGCAACAGTTTGTTTCATCCCTTAGTTTCGAAAAACCGTTATTTAATTATTACAACTGGCAAAACTATGACGACTTTGCCGAAGAGCACAAAGGCGATAGGGAAATACTTAGTATGCCCGAATGGTATCATTTTTATAACATGCACCGGGGCACCGAATCTTTAATGATATTACCCGACATAAGAGGTAAAAAAGAAGAACATTATCAGCAGACAGCCATCAGATACAGGGTAACTGTCTCTCCTCATAAGCAGACTCCCGAATCAGAACTCGAAAAAGAAGAAGATGCAGCATTACACATAAATGAAAACGAAGAATACGACCAGGACGACCCTCCACCTTACCAACCCGAAAAAATAATTGCTCCGGGCGATAAACGCACATTTTTGGGCAGAAGTATTGACAATGAAATAAATGATTTTATTAATCTTTTTGAAGACGATAAATTAAAATCAATACATCAGATACGGCAAAGACTCAATCACAGAGAGCGTCAGGGTCAGCCATTCGACAATTACAGACTACAACAAGCCATGAATCTGCTTTTAGATGCTGGTGACGATTACCCAATTGACGCTTATTACGACTGGCGACAGGCTGTACTCAACCTTGCTAATAAATTTGAAAGAGAAAACATTGCCAAAGCAATACCAATAGTATATCAGCAATATAAATTTCGGATGGAAAGTGGTATTGCCCCTTTCCTCACCAAGATTGAGAAAGAAGACATCCTGAAAAAAAAGGAAAACAATAAATTCGACCGCGAACTGATTCTGCAAGGAAGAAAACTATTAAACGAACCATTGGATTTTAATTTTTAATACACATGGAAAACGACCCCAACCAATTTCTTTCCGACCATATAAAGGAAAACAAAGAACGAATAGAAAAAGAACAAAAGTTCTACGAAGAAATTTTGAACGACATGGAAACACTGCCAAAGTATGTTTCATTTTTCGAAAAATATCACCCTCATTCTGTTTTAAAATTTAAAGAAGTGTTTGCAAGATATAAGGCAAATTGTATATTTCACGAAAACACCTTCCGGAGAATGGAAGAAGAGGAACTCCTCCTGTATCACGATGCAGCAGTAAATTGTCTGTGGGAAATTCAACAAAAAAAATTATTTACACTCCAATGTCAGTGGCGTGCAGGGTTAATAAATTTGCCCGAAGCAAAATTTACAGCTCATTTCGAACACTACTGGTCACATAAAATACATGAATGTAAATTTATTAAACCCGTTACACAAGCAGAACTAAACGACTATATAGTTTATCTCAATGAAATAACTTCTGAAAATGTTTTCTATTGCGACAGGTATCAGGCGTATGATGAAATAAAAGGAACTGGAGCTTATATAGACAATCAGGAAATGCCCTCCTATTACCGCTGGTGGTATGATAAATATGGAGAACACGAGTTGCACCTGCCCGATAAAAGAGGAGACCGTGAAGAAAAATATCAGGAATATGATCGTGCAGAATCAAGAGAACGATACCAACAAATTATTTCTGCACCCGATTACGACAGCCGTCCTTGCATATTCTTTAGCGAGGACGAACACTTTAAAGAATTTATGAATAAATTTGGCAATCCTAAGATGATTGAATTTGAAAAAGTAAAACAAGAAATAAATCACAACCGTGGTGGTTGGGGATTATTTGACGACTGTTTGGAATTGCTCGAAGAAGCAGGCGATAACTGGAACATAGAAGCAAATAAAGACTGGCGGTGGGGGCTTATTAAGGCAGGATTAAGATATAAACAAGCAATGGTAGCTCTTACAATTCAATATGTATATGACGATTATTTATTTCGCTTCGAAAACAATATAGCACCCGAAGAACCTGATTACAGGAGCACCGAAGAACATATTAATGAATTGATGCGAATTACCACACGAGGAATTTTAAACGGGTGGCAAAAGTCAGGCGAAAAAGGAGAATGGCATGCAGGAGACAATGAAATGTATGAAAGCTAAAAGAATAAACAACCATCGCTCATCACCCGCGAACAATGTCTCATCTCCCGCGAACAATGTCTCATCTCCCGCGAACAATGTCTCATCTCCCGCGAACAATGTCTCATCTCCCGCGAACAATGTCTCACCTCCCGCGAACAATGTCTCACCTCCCGCGAACCATCTCTCATCACCCGCGCATCATACCTCATCAATTTCTAATCATCTATCATCAATTTCCAATCTCACCACCTAGTTTCCCACCACCATTTTCTTTCTCACCACTTGTCCCATCAAATTAGTTACCTCTACAAAATAAATTCCTTTTGCTTGTCCGCTCATGTCAATAATTATGCTTCTACTACTGGTTAATGACCAATTACCAACAACCTCATCGCCCAGCAAATTCATTATTTTTATTGTTCTTTTTCCATCCGTAGCAAAACTAATAGTGGTTTGAGTGGTAAACGGATTAGGATAAACAGAAACATAATTATCAGTAAACAATTCGTCAATACCTGTGGTGTTGTAAGGCAGCGAAACTGAAGTGCATCCGCCTGATGTAACTTCAACAGTATAAACTCCTGGAGTGGTGTACGTGTATGTTTGCGAATGAGCACCCGGTATAAGCGAGCCATTCAAAAACCAAGTATTGCTAAGAGCCGAACTCGAAGTTAAAACATTGCCTACAACAGTAATCACAGGCGTTGGAGGATAAGCATTCACATTTACATTTTTAGTGTAGCTCGAACTTCCGCATTGGTTAATAGCATTAATGTGTAACTGAAAGGTGCCCGTGTTTGGATAAGTCATTTCGATGGTATCGTTAATGTTGCTCACCACATTACCACCTGTGTTGCTCCAAGTATAATAGGTTCCTGGAAAATAACTGGCATGATAAATATTGGTATCGCCCTGGCAAACAGGAGTAGGACCAGCAATAGACATAGGCGTTGGCGCACTAGTAACCACAATATTCGACAGCGGACCATACGGACCAACACAACCATTATTGGTTTCGCGCACTTGCATGGTTATAGTTCCAGGATTAAATGTAAACACAAAACCGGTGTTGTTGGAGTTGGCTCCTTGAGCATTCTGAAAAGGCGCACCATTGTTGTATCCACTAATTATCCAAGTGTAAGATGAGTAATCGAGATAATTGAACGGAGAAAAAGTAGGATACACTTGGTCGCCCATGCAAAAGGTATCTTGAATAGCAAAGGTAGTGTAATCGTAACTAGTACACGTTGGTCCAACAGCATGAGTGCCACCAATAGTAACCCTGATAAGTGTTCCTAGCGCATCATCTCCCTGGCTCGAATTGGTAGCAACTACGCGCATGTAATTCATACCAAGCGGAATTCCAAGTATAGCAAGGCTATCGCGACAAGGTATATGTATGTCCAGGGTGGTATCGCTAGTGGCAGTAACACTTCCAAAAATACCATTGGCACCAATGTGTGCAAAAGTAGAACTGCTTAATAATTGAGTAGTAAATACATTGCCAGGATTATAAACTGCAGTATTATTATATGAATGAACAACCACAGTAATAGTGGTATCGCTTCCGGCAGGAGAAACTGCACAGTCGGTTACACAAAAGTGAAGATCCTGATGACTGTTGGTGTTAATATCGCATTGCCCAATGCAAAAGGGTCCCCAATTGGTAACAGCAGCTATAGGACTTGTGGATACTACCCGTATATAATAATTGCATCCCGGAGGAACGTTAGGAATAATGCCTGATACAGAGCCTGGCAAATAAGGAGGCAACGAAGCCGAATAAGTAGCCGAACTTACCAAACTGCCTATAATATTAGGGATAACAGGAAAATTGCCAGAAGCATCCGAAAGCTGCGCATAGTAAGTATTGGCAGTATAAACCCCTGTGGAATAAAAAGGAACATCAATGGCACTGCCAATACAAACTGCATTGGTATCGTGTGTTACAGCAGGTTGATTAGTAGTAATGGTATTGGCACAAGCAATAACCGAAATGCAGGCGCTGGGAGTACCCGTTATTGCAGGAAAAGGAGTAGTGCGATTAATTCGTATTTTATAACAAGGAGCCGTGGTAACGGTGGCTGGAAGTGTAATAGGAATAACTCCGCTGGTTTGAGGATAATATACATTATATATCCATGCATTAGGACCAGGAAACACCCCGGCAGCGGTAGATAATTCGATAGTGTAACTACCATCGCACAACGTGTCGGACATGTGCCAATGAATGTTGAGATTACTAGCCTGACAAACCGGGTTGGGTGTTACACTGTCAACAGTAATAGTAATTGGAGTATTTGTAAATACACCAATAATATCAATGTCATCAACGGAAAACGATTGGTTAGATGGAGGAGTTCCAGCATCGTTTATCCATCTGAATCCGAAACGGACATTTGATTTGTTGGCAAAAGCAGTGCTGGTAATACTTTCGTACTGCCATTTGTATTTGTTATTGTATTGTGCTTGTCCGGTTTGAATCCATGCACCATAATTAATACTATAATATACCTGTCCATAAGCCGTGGCGGAGCCTTCGCAGAGATAGAAAAAATTAAACTTAACAGAATCCATACCCATGGTGCAAAGCCCTGTGGTTTGATATGCAAAATTGTCGGAAGCATTGGTAGCATCAAAATTAGCATTTGTTATACCAGAGCCATTATCATAAATATGTAAGTATTTACTATGAGGAGCAAAAGTAATGTTGCCACCATAGGTACTATCCTGGCTCATGGTATTGGTATAAGTAGGCAACCCTGTATAATTGTTGTTTACAATCCATTTATTATTTCCCGAAGGAATGCCCGGACCACCATTGTTGAGTAAAAACCCATTGGTAATTTCGAAATCTTCAGAAAACAAGAGCGTTGATTGAGCATGGAGTGCGAAAAAATGAAGCACAAAGGCAGTGATAATTAGTAGATGTTTTTTCATGGTTGATGAATTTTAAAGGTTGATGAATGAAATATAATTGATGTTCGGAAGCATTGATTTGTGATATAAATTTATTTTTCTGTTTGCCAAAGATAAGGTATTTCAATTACAAATAATAAAGTTGACAACCAATAAACGGTTCGATTTCTAATAATCACTTATCCTAAAAAAACCTCACTCTATCGCAAACCTAAAACAGAATCGCAAAAAAAAGGTGGTATTAATTAATTTAGTATTAAATTTGCGGTAGAAAATAAGATAGAGATTCAAAAACTTATTTTCTTTTTCAAGATTTAATATGGAAATAATTTCAGAGGGTGGTTTTAATCAGGTTATCGGCAGTTATTTAATTGTTGGGATTATATTAGCTCGTATTGTTTGGGATGTTATCAGTTTTTGCAGAGCAAAACTGTATAACGAATAAATTTATTCTTACCCCCTACCCTATTTTACAGGGCAGGTAGCACTTTTCCTCTCACTTCCCCAAAACCAATTCTAACGATTTCCTTTTTACAATATCCTCGGATAATAACCGTATCATTATCGTTAATAAATTTCCGTTCTGAACCGTCATTAAGTTTAAGTGGCTTTGTTCCTTTCCACGAAAGTTCGAGCATTGAGCCAAAGGAATCGGGTGTTGGCCCGCTAATGGTGCCCGAAGCCATCATGTCACCTATATTAATGTTGCATCCATTAACGGTATGATGTGCTAATTGTTGCTCCATGGTCCAGTACATAAATTTATAGTTCGACTTGCAAATAGTAGTCTCCGTGCTGTTTTCGGGCTGAATGGAAACTTCGAGGTTGATGTCAATATTTTTATTTCCTGTGTATTCAAGATAAGGCAATACTTTTGGGTCCTGTTTGTAACCCTCAGTGCGGAAAGGCTCTATGGCTTCCAACGTAACTACCCAAGGAGAAACGGTGGATGCAAAATTTTTGGCAAGAAAAGGTCCCAATGGAACATACTCCCAAGTTTGAATATCGCGAGCACTCCAATCGTTGAACAACGTTAACCCAAAAATATAATCATCTGCTTGTTCGGTGGAAACGCTTTCGCCAAGGGCAGTTTGCTTACCCACAATAAAAGCAACTTCGAGTTCAAAATCTAAATTTTTTGATGGACCAAAAACAGGAACCTCTGCATCAGAAGGTTTTGTTTGCCCTTTGGGGCGATGGAAATCTGTACCTGAAATAATGATGGATGATGCACGTCCGTGATAACCAACAGGCAAGTGTTTCCAGTTAGGAAACAAAGCATTTACTGGGTCGCGAAACATGGTTCCTACATTAGTAGCATGGTCGATGCTGGAATAAAAATCGGTATAATCCCCCACTTTAACGGGCATCAGCATTTGCACATTACTGATGTATTGCAAAGCTTTTTCGCGGGCTTCTTTATTATCGCGCAGTTCGGCATTGCTTTCGTTTAATAAATCTGAGATACGCTGACGCAAGGCACTGCATGTTGGTTTGCCAAGAGCTATAAAATCGTTGAGGTATTGATTGGTAAAAATGGCATCGTCAATTCTTAGATTATTTAAATAACCAAATTTATTAAGAACTGCCAAATCGAGCACTTGGTCGCCAATGGCAACACCAATGCGAGGGCTTGAACTTTGGGTTTTAAAAATTCCGAACGGAAGATTTTGTATCGGGAAATCGCAGTTGTCGTCAACTTCTATCCAAGATTTTAATGCAGGGTCGTTTGCTTTTATCATTTTGCAAAAGTAAGAAAATTAAAAGAAGTTAAAATTGAAGTTTTAAACCATCGAAAGCTAGTGAAATAAAATCAGGCAATTCTTTTTCAACATCTTGGTGCAACCCCAACTGATGGCTGATGTGAGTAAAATAAGCTTTTTCGGGCTTTAGTTCTTCCATCAACTTTATGGCTTCGTTAAATGTGTAATGTGAAATATGAGCTTCTCTTCTGAGTGCGTTTATCACTATTACTTTAGAGCCTTTTATTTTTTCCTTTTCTTCTTCAGAAATATAGTTGGCATCTGTGATGTATGTAAAATCATTGATTCGAAAACCAAACACAGGTAGCTTATAGTGCATAACTTCTATTGGCAAAAAATTAACCCCATCGATGGTTGTTAAATTATTTTCTAATAGATGAAGTTTTATTTCTGGAATTCCCGGATATTTAAAATCGCTGAAGATATAAGCATAATCGCGCCTGATGGCTTGTTGAACACGATTGGAAGCATACACATCCATTTCTTTTTGCTGAATATAATTGAAAGCACGAATGTCATCAAAACCGGCAGTATGGTCTTTGTGCTCGTGGGTAAACAGCACAGCATCCAACTGTTTTACATTTTCGCGCAACATTTGTTGGCGAAAATCTGGGCCAGTATCCACCACAAACACTTTTCCCTTTTCTTCAATTAATATAGACGATCTCAATCGTTTATCCTTTTTATCACTAGATTGACAAACCTGGCAAGGACAAGCAATGATGGGCACCCCCTGTGATGTTCCTGTTCCTAAAAATGTTATTTGCACAAAAAATAAATTAATTGGTAATAAAATGAATGAGTATAAAAAGAAAACACATCACCAAAAATAAAAACTTGGAAGTAGGTTTTTAAAAAATACATTTGATAAAGTTACTAAAAATATTTAGCCCGAAAGAGGAAACTTAAATTTTATGCCTTGCCCCTGAGAATGAACGCAAATATGAATTTTGTTTGTTGAACCCAAGGAATAGCACTTCTTAAATAGTGTTAATAACATGTTTATTGCGTGTTTAAAAATATATTTCCATTTCCGGTGAATTTAATTTTGGTAATTTTGTTGCATGACAGAATTCACTACCAAAACCGATATAAACTCCCGAAGAAGAGTAACAAAAACCAATACCAGTGCACCTTTGATGGACATTGGAAAAATGCCACCACAGGCAACAGATTTAGAAGAAGCAGTACTTGGAGCTATAATGTTGGAGCGCGATGCGCTGATAAATGTACTTGATAAACTAAAACCTGAAAGTTTTTATAAAGATGTAAATGCACGAATATTTTCTGCTATTCAGGCCATTGCTAATCGCACGGAGCCCGTTGATATTTTAACTGTTACTCAAGAATTAAAAAAAACAGAAGAATTGGAAATAGTAGGCGGTGCTTACTACATTACTCAACTAACGAACCGTGTGGCATCGGCTGCCAATGCTGAGTTTCATGCTCATATTGTGGTTCAAAAATTTATTCAACGTGAACTTATTCGGGTATCTAGTGATACCATTCGCGAATCGTACGAAGAAGGTACTGACGTGTTTGAATTACTTGATAAAGCTGAAAAAAATCTGTTTGCCATAGCTGATGGAAACATCCGAAAAGATTTTGATAAGATGAGTACACTTATCAAATTAGCCATCGAACAAATTGAAAAAGCTAAAAACAGTGAGGATGGTTTATCTGGTATTCAATCGGGCTTGACAGCATTGGACAGATTGACTTCGGGCTGGCAACGGTCAGATCTAATTATTATTGCTGCCCGTCCTGCAATGGGAAAAACTGCATTGGTACTTACTATGGCTCGTAATGCAGCTGTGGAGTTTAATCATCCGGTGGCAGTATTTTCTTTAGAGATGTCATCTTTGCAACTGGTTACAAGGCTTATTGCAAGTGAAACAGAACTATCTTCAGAAAAATTAAAAAAAGGAACACTTGAAGAATACGAATTTGCTCAACTGAATGATAAAATTAAAAAGATATCGGAAGCACCCATATTTATTGATGATACAGCAGGTCTTTCTATTTTTGAATTGAGAGCAAAAGCAAGAAGATTGAAAGAAAAACAAGGGATAGAATTAATTATCATTGACTATTTGCAACTGATGGTGGGCAGCGGAGATTCAAAAGGAGGTAACCGAGAGCAGGAAATATCTTTTATTTCCCGGTCGCTTAAAGGACTTGCAAAAGAGTTAAATGTGCCAATTATTGCCCTTTCGCAATTGAGCCGTGCTGTGGAAACGAGAGGTGGTGACAAACGCCCTGTGCTTTCCGACTTGCGTGAATCGGGAGCAATTGAGCAGGATGCGGATATGGTAATGTTTATTCATCGTCCGGAATACTATAATGTAACGGCTGATGCTGAAGGTAATGATACTAGAGGTGTTGCCGAATTGATTGTTGCAAAACATCGTAACGGTCCGGTTGATTCGGTGAAAACACGTTTCATTCCTCAGTTTACACGATTTATGGATTTAGAAGATAGCGGCTCGATTGATGACTACGGTAGTGCGTCTTCGCTTCAACCCAATACAGATTTTAATACCAAAATTCAGCCATCGCAGGCGTGGGATAAGAATGATATTGAGGATGCTCCCTTTTAATGGCATATTACTTGTAACTTTGTCGAAATATTAAATCATGAAAAAAATAATTTTCTCTTTTATTTTTTTATCTCTCTCTTTATTTTCTCAGGCTTCGTATATTCTTATTCCCATGGATTTGCAACAGAAAGACCATCTGAAAGCTTATGGGGTGGCTTACTGGGTGCTGAAAAATGATGTGGAAGTGCATTGGCTGCTGAACTACCGTGGTGGTAGTTTTATGGTAAAAGATATGAAAGAAATTGAAAGCGAATGTAGTGTTCGCGGTGTTAGTTTCGAAATTATTGCAGATGCTAAATCTACTTCTATATTGACTGAAATAGCCGACCAGGAAGTGAACATGGAAGATGTGAAACTGGAGAAAGCTCCTAAAATGGCGGTATATTCTCCTAAATTTAAACAACCTTGGGATGATGCGGTAACACTGGTATTGAAGTATGCGGAGATTCCATATGATGTGGTGTATGACGAAGAAATATTGAAAGACAAACTGGTGACTTACGACTGGCTTCACCTACATCACGAGGATTTTACGGGACAATATGGTAAATTCTGGGCTCAATACAGAAATGCAGGTTGGTATCAAGAGCAACAAAAAACACTGGAAGAAAGTGCAAAGTCGTTAGGTTTTAATAAAGTATCACAAATGAAACTAGCGGTTGCAAAGAAAATACGCGACTTTACTGCTGGTGGTGGTTTTTTGTTTGCTATGTGTTCGGCACCCGATAGCTATGATATTGCACTGGCTGCAGAAGGACTTGATATTTGTGAAGCGATTTTTGATGGTGATGGGACTACCCCCAACTACAATCAGAAATTAGATTTTTCAAAAACTTTTGCTTTTACTAATTTTTTATGTGAAACAAGTCCAAACGAATATAAAAAATCGAACATTGATAATACTTTTCAGAGAGGACAAAAATATGGAGTAACACAAAAAAATGATTTGTTTACGTTGTTTGATTTTTCAGCAAAGTGGGATGTGGTGCCTACCATGCTTTGCCAAAATCATGAGCAAATAATTAAAGGTTTTTGGGGACAAACAACAGGATTTGATAAATCAACAATAAAGCCCAATGTATTGATATTAGGAGAAAACAAAGCTGCCAACGAAGCCCGTTATATACATGGTGAATTTGGTAAAGGTACTTTTACTTTTTATAGCGGACACGACCCTGAAGATTATCAACACCGGGTGGAGGACCCTCCTACTGATTTGAGCCTTCATCCTAATTCTCCGGGATATCGCTTGATTTTAAACAATGTGTTGTTTCCGGCTGCTAAGAAAAAGAAACAGAAAACGTAGTTCAGAGTTCTATTTCTTGAATTTCTTTATTTCCTAAAAATCTTTATTTCCCCATTCATCGCTACTTTAATAATAGTAGAAGGTTTGATATTATTGGTTTCGTTTTGTCGCCAGTTTACAATGTAATCTACTTTGCTGAGTACTTCATTTGAAATTTCATGAAAGGAGGCAGGGGCAGGTTCTCCGCTAAGGTTAGCAGAGGTGGAAACAATGGGTTTGCCAAATTTATGAATCAAATCTCTGCAAAAATCATCTTTTACAATACGGATGCCTACACTGTCGTCAGCCGAAATAACGTTTTGTGCCAATCCTCTGCCTTCGGGATATATAATAGTAATAGGTCCTTCGGCAGCTTCTATCAAGTCCCAGGCAACGGCAGGAACTTCTTTTACAAAGCGGTTCAGCATTTTTTCGTCACACACGAGCACCACCATACTTTTGTATTCTGCACGTTGTTTTATTTTAAATATTTTATTCACTGCTTCTTTGTTTCGCGCATCGCAACCTATGCCCCACACGGTATCGGTAGGGTACAGAATGGTTCCTCCTTTGTGCAGTACGTCTAATGTTTTTTTTAGTTCTTCAAGCATGGTTCATTTGTTCATTGGTCATTAGTATACTAATTCATTTTCAAATTATCAAATCATTTATGTCAATAGAATAAGCGCATCTGAAATGACCAAGCGGACAGGCTTTGTGTCCGTGTAATCCACAGGGGCGGCACTCTAATTTTTCGGTTGTTTCCACTATTCTAGCATTGTCGCAGAGAGGACCAAAACCAAAAGCAGGAACAGTGGAGCAGTAAATGGCAGTGGTAGGAGCATTCATAGCCGAAGCTATGTGCATGGGTGCCGAATCGTTTACATAGTTCATTTTTGCATTTCGCATCAATGCAGCTGATTCAAGAAAATCTAATTTTCCGGCAAGATTGAGGATTTTGGATTTAGGATTTGGGATGTGAGATATTATCTCTTCGCAGGTTGCCATATCGCGAGGTGCACCCAATAAATAAATGTTGAGTGACGGTAAAGAATTAATTAATTCAATCCATTTTTCTTTAGGAAATTGTTTGGTGAACCAAACCGAAGTTGGAGCAATACAATAATAGTCGGATGATTTATATTTGCTTACTGCCTCAAAATTTTCTTTCGAAGGGTAAAGTTTTGGTTTTGCAAAAAGTTTATCGGTAAGGTGCTCAATCAATTGTTGGTTGCGTTGCACTTCATGTCTGCCGTCACCAATAATATGTTTTATTTTTTTTGTAAATAAATAAGAAAGAGGATTTTTATCGAACCCTATTTTTTGTTTGGCACCCGACAAACCTAGTATTAATCCTGAACTGGAGAATCGGTGGATGGTGATGGCACAATCGTACTTATTCGCTTTCACCTGTTTGGTAATAGCCAAGAGGTTTTTAATTTTGCTTTGTTTTTTATTCCAAGGATAAACATTTTTTATAAATGGATGATGAGCCAATAAACTTTCATTTCCTTTTCGCACCACAAAATCAATGTCTGCTTCGGGATAATATTGATGCAGTTTTTCAGCAACCGCAGTAGCTAAAATAACATCGCCAATAAAGGCAGTTTGTATGATTAGGAATTTCAAATGTTAATTTGCTTTATTGTTTTATTGTTTATATAGTTTGAGTTACACACCCTTTCTTTTGACAATGGAATTATGGGCGAGACTTACACCGCCACATCGTATTCTCTAAGTGCATTATTAAGAGAAGTTTTTAAATCTGTGCTTTCTTTTCGTTGTCCTATAATTAATGCACAAGGTACGTTGTACTCGCCTGCCGGAAATTTTTTAGTATAAGCACCTGGAATAACCACCGAACGAGAAGGCACAATGCCTTTGTATTCTATGGGTTCATTACCAGTTACATCAATTATTTTTGTTGATTTGGTAAGTACAACATTTGCACCCAATACCGCTTGACTTTGCACGCGAACTCCTTCCACCACAATACAACGGGAGCCAATAAAACAACCGTCTTCAATAATCACAGGAGCAGCCTGAACAGGTTCAAGTACTCCGCCAATGCCCACTCCACCACTAAGATGAACATCTTTTCCTATTTGGGCGCACGAACCTACAGTTGCCCAAGTATCTACCATTGTACCACTATCCACATAAGCACCAATGTTGACATAACTTGGCATCATAATCACTCCTTTTGCAAGATAAGCCCCATAGCGAGCCACAGCATTAGGAACAACCCTAACACCCAACGCTTCGTAATTGGTTTTGAGTTTCATTTTATCGTGGTATTCGAAAATACCAACCTCTATTGTTTCCATTTTTTGAATGGGGAAATAAAGTATTACAGCTTTCTTTACCCATTCATTTACCTGCCATTCATTTCCGATTGGCTCTGCAACACGGAGTTTGCCTTTATCAAGCAATTCAATAACTTCACGAATAGTGGTTTGTGTCGCAGTATCTTTTAGTAATTTGCGGTTGTTCCAGGCGGCTTCAATTATTTTTTGCATTTCGTTATTTTTATTCGTTCACAAATATATTCATTTTTAAGTTCTATTCTCTTCCTTTTAGGGATAGGATTAACGGAAGGGGCTTTTGTTTTTTTTATTACTTTTGCTGCATGGCTCGAATAATGGCAATAGATTACGGAAGCAAGCGGGTAGGAATTGCAGTGACTGATGCGTTGCAGATAATTGCAACAGGTTTAACCACAGTTCATTCAAAAGATGTAATAGATTTTCTTAAAAAATATGTGGAGAAAGAAGAGGTGGAATGTATGGTAGTTGGTGAGCCAAAACAAATGAATAATGAACCTTCAGAATCTGCTAACATGATTGATCAGTTTGTTGTTCATCTAAAAAGAACCTTTCCTAAAATTAAGATAGAGCGCATGGACGAGCGATTTACATCCAAGATGGCATTTCAAACAATGATAGCTAGTGGTTTGAAAAAGAAAGCTAGACAAAATAAAGCGTTGGTAGATGAAATAAGTGCTACTATTATTTTGCAGAGTTATATGGAGAAAATGAAGTAGAAATTACAATTTATTGTTTAGAATTTAGAATTTCAAGATATGATATTACCAATAGTAGCTTATGGCGATTCGGTGTTGCGGAGAGTAGGCGATGAGATTACAAAAGATTATCCTGGGTTAGAGGATATAATCACAAACATGTTCGACACGATGCATAATGCGTTGGGTGTTGGATTGGCGGCACCTCAAATAGGAAAATCAATTCGTCTTTTTATTGTAGATACAAAACCCTTTACCGTAAAGGATGAAGAAGATGATGATGAAATGGAAGATGAGTTTACGCCTGAAGAACGAGTGCAATTGGAACATTTTAGAAAAGTGTTTATCAATGCAAAAATAATGGAAGAAGAAGGTGAAGAATGGAAATACAACGAAGGGTGCTTGAGTATTCCTAAAATTCGTGAAGATGTTTATCGTAAACCAAAAGTAAGGATACAGTACTACGATGAACATTTTACTTTTTTTGATGAAACATACGAAGGGCTTGCTGCTCGCGTTATCCAGCATGAGTACGACCACATAGAAGGGAAATTATTTACCGACAGAATTAGCCCTTTGAGAAGAAGACTATTGCAAGGAAGATTGAGTGATATAACAAAAGGCAAAATAAAAATTGCGTATCGAATGCGATTTCCAAGCAAATAATTATACATGAAAAAATCATTTGCCATAGTAGTTTCAGCCCTAGCTCTATTTTGCTCTTGCAATAATACTGAAACCCCATCATCATCTCCCGACTCGATACTGCCTCAAGAGATTAGAAAACAAAATATAGCCAGAATAAAAAATTTGGAAAAAGAAATGCACAAATCAGTAGTGTTGGATAACGTTACAGCAACCTTGGCTATAAAAGCTTACGATGACTTTGCCAAATTGTTTCCCGAAGATTCGTTGGCACCCGATTTTTTATTTAAGGCTGGAGAAATTACAACAGCCACCAAACAATACCCTCAATCATTAATGTATTATAAGAACATCACTACAAACTATCCGAAGAATAAACTGGTGGATGTAAGTCTTTATTTGCAAGGTGTGCTGCTTGATAATTATTTGAATGATGATGCAAAAGCTAAAATAATTTATGAGGAAGTAATTGCAAAATACCCAACAAGCCAATACGCAAACGATGCGAAGGCTGCAATAAATAATCTTGGTAAATCCGATGAAGAGTTAATAAAAGAATTTGAAAAGAAAAACAAAAAGAAATAAAGTGGTTTAACTAAACTCTTTTTCTAAAAGTTCTTTTAATCGTTCGAGAGTAAGTGAATGTTTTAGTTCCCCTTCTTTTGATAGTGAAATTTCACCCGTTTGTTCAGAAACAACTATAGCGATAGCGTCAGTGCTTTCAGTAATGCCTACAGCTGCTCTGTGTCGCATACCTAAGTGAGCCGGAAAATCAGTTTGCTCTGTAACAGGTAAAACACATCGTGCAGCAATGATTGTATTTTCAGAAATAATAACAGCGCCATCGTGTAAGGGGGAGTTTTTGTAAAAAATACTTTCTAGCATTCTTACTGAAACTTTTGCATCTATTGAATCTCCGGTATTTGCATAAAATTTCAATTCATTATTTTTTGTAAGAATAATAAGTGCACCTGTTTTGCTTTCTTTCATGTTTTTACATGACTTAACTATTGCATCAATATTAAGCAAATCTGCCTTTTTTGACCGCCAATTAAAATCAAAAAGGTTTTTACTTAGTTTTCCTTTTCTGAAAATATCTGAAGTGCCTATAAACAACAAAAATCTTCTTAACTCCTGTTGGAAAACAATAAGTAATGCAATAAATCCGACATCAATAAATTTACTCAATATACTTCCAAACAAAGGCATATCAAGTGCTTTGACAACTAGCCAAAGTAAATAAAACAAAATGATACCTACAAAAATATTTATTGCAGCGGTACCTTTTACCAGATAATATAGCTGGTAAATAAGAGCTGCTACCAAAATAACATCCACTATATCTATCCACCGAATATCAATAAATAAAGAAATAAATAAATTTATCATACGACAAGTATAACGTTTTTTGAACTATACTCATCCTGTTAATTTATTTTTAACATTTTTTCAAAAATAAATTTGGTCAAGTGAAAAATAAGTATTTACTTTGCACCTCAAAGTACTTTTAAATTATCGACATGACTGAAGAAAAAGAACATTTACAGGCATTATCAGACATACGTTCCATGATGGAACGCTCGTCTCGCTTTATTTCCCTAAGCGGTTTATCAGGAATATTTGCAGGGATATTTGCACTGGCCGGTGCATACATCGCCTATCTGAAAATTTATAGCATTTCACTTAGAGAATGGAAAGAAGGCTCGTTTAACGATTTGATTATTTTTTTGCTTGTAGATGCAGTGCTTGTTTTAATCGCATCATTAAGCGTGGGTACTTTGCTCACCATTCGCAATTCCAAAAAGAAAGGAGTGAAGATTTGGGACAACACTTCCAAACGGTTGCTTATTAATTTATTGATTCCCTTAGCAACTGGTGGGTTGTTTTGTTTAATACTAATAAATCACTTTATTTTTATTCTTGTGGCACCAGCAACGCTTATATTTTACGGGTTAGCATTAATCAATGCAAGTAAATACACCTATAATGATATTCGCTACCTTGGTATATGTGAAATTATATTAGGTTTGCTTGCTTCCATATATGCAGGTTACGGATTATTTTTCTGGGCAGCTGGGTTTGGTTTACTTCATATTATTTATGGAGCAATAATGTATTATAAATACGAAAGAAATTAATATCCTTGAAAAAGTATATACAAAGTTTAAATAAAGCATTCGAGAACAGAATTCGTTTAGGCATTATGTCTATACTGATGGTTAACGATTCGGTGGAGTTTAGCGAGATGAAAGAAAAACTAGATATTACTGATGGTAATCTGGCATCCCACATTTCCGCTTTAGAAAAACTGGAGTATGTGGAAGTGACAAAACAATTTATTGGCAAAAAACCAAACACAGTTTATGCGGTTACCAAGTCAGGTAAAAAAGCATTTAATCAACACCTTGATACATTAGAGAAAATTTTAAAAAACAGGGATTAATATTTTTTTGCATCTTTACTTTGCAATTCAAAGTACTTTCAAATATATTTAATAGAAAATAACATGCTAACAACCATCAAACATCTCCGCTCTAAATTACTGGAACTGCTTACCCATAAGTTTGCGTTACCACTTATTTCCAAATTCAGGAAAAGTAAACCCTTCCCCTACTCTATGGATGATTTAATGATGTTTCCAAATCATACATTGGGCAAAGATTTGGTTTTGTATTTAAAGAAAATGAATCATCAGTTGATACCGGGTTATGAGCGGCATGATTGCAAACATATAATTCTTCAATATGAAATGGATGAAACAGGAGAAGCGTGTATGCAGTTTTATTTTCTGGGCAATAGGCATTATTCATTACCTGTTATCAGCACAGTATTTATATGTTTTTTCCTCATGCCCGAACATTGGAGTAAGTTTTATTATGAATTTAGAAAGGGAAGAAGTGCCAAAACATTTGATGATGTAGATTTCAATACTTTAGTTCAACAAAATACAGAAGCATTGCGTAAACAATATAAAAATACATAACCATGAAAACACAAAAAGAAAAAAAACTAAAAACATCAATCAGAAAATGGATACTGGTATTTATTGTATTCTTGATACTTAGCGGAATTACTGCATTTCCTATTGAATCAGAACTTTCGTTTCTAATAAATCACTCTTCATATTTTCCCGAGTTAATGAAAAACTGGTTGATAACCATTTACAATGCAGTTGGTGAAACCAACAGCAAATATCCCTTCTTATCCTACGGAACAGACTGGTTGGCTTTTGCTCATTTAGTAATTGCTGTTGTATTTATTGGTCCGTTAATGAACCCGGTTAAAAACATCTGGGTTATTCAATTTGGTATGATTGCCTGTATTATGATTTTCCCATTGGCATTGATTGCAGGTCCGATTAGAGATATTCCCTTTTTCTGGCAATTGATAGATTGTTCGTTCGGGGTGTTTGGTTTTATTCCTTTATATCTCTGCTACCGGAAAATAAAAATTTTAGAACTAACACAATAAATACTACTTTTTTCCGTTTACTAATAGTCACTTTTAATATTTACAAACTCTAAACTCAAACAAAATGAAAAAAAACGATTGGACCATCATTATTTCAGTGTTGCTTTACAGCGTATTGTTTTACAAACAATCAGCAGGAATCAATTTCTTTCTCTTCTCTATTTCGATAATTGGTTTGTTGCTTTATCGAAATAAATCTTTGCTTAAAAGTACTGTGTGGTTATCTGTTGCACTTAGTGCGTTAATTTCGTCCTTCTTTATTTTTCAGTACGGAAGTGCACTGGCAATAGTTGCCAACCTGTTTTCGTTGTTCATCCTTTCAGCAATTAGCATTGATGTTCGTACTTCTTTTCTCACAAGCATTTTCCTAACCCTATGTTCCACCGCTTCTTCGTGTGTATTTATGTTTATTGATTGGGTTGACCGCAAAACAAAAAACATAGAAGGATTGTATAAACGTCCGTTTTATGTAAAGTTGTTTTTAATTATCATTCCTTTATTAATAGCACTTTTGTTTTTCTTCTTCTATCAAACTGCCAATCCCTTGTTTTACAATTTCACAAAAGATATCAATCTTGATTTTATTTCGTTTGCTTGGATATGCTTTACCATTGGAGGTTTGTTTTTGATGTATGGATTTTTTCATAACACTAGAATGAAATCAATTGCTGAGCTGGATGCAAAAGTTGAATTGACACTAACCCCTGAAATGGCTTCGCGCAAAAACTTTTTGAATGGATTGATGCGCCTAGATACTGAAACCATTTCGGGTATAGTTTTGTTTTCGATGCTTAATATTTTATTGCTGTTTGTTAATGTGCTTGATGTCCGTTTTCTTTGGTTCGATGGCAAACTACCCAAAGGAATTGACCACAAAGCATTTGTGCATGATGGTATTGGCACATTGATTACTTCCATCATTGTAGCCATTTTAATTCTGCTTTTCTATTTTAGAGGCGAGTTGAATTTTTATAAAAAAAGCAAATGGATAAAAGCAATGGCTTACTTCTGGATTATTCAAAATGCGTTTATGATATTTTCGACTGCTTACCGAAACCATATGTATATTGACGAATCGGGGATTTCTTACAAAAAAATTGGCGTGTACGTTTACCTTATTCTTACATTGATTGGTTTAACCACTACATTTATTAAAGTATGGAAAGTAAAAACCAATTGGTATTTGTTTAGAGTAAATGGGGCTGCTTGTTTTTATTTTTTAGTGCTGTCGTGTGTGTTTAATTGGGATGTAATTATTACTGATTTCAACATAAAAAAACACGATGTGGAACATAAGAAACTGGAGAAATATTTTTTGTTAGACATTAGTTTTAAAAATCTTCCTCAACTGCTCACCTTATCGGATACGGTTACTAACACGGAAGATTATCATGCACGGGACTATTATAATTCTTCGAGAGGAACATATTATGTAAACTTTAAAACCGGATTGTCGCGCAAGCTGTATGATTTTATGGATGATTATGAAAAGCTGGAATGGCAGTCGGTATGTGCGGAAAAGAAAAGGGTGTATGATGATATTTTGGAAATACGAGATAAGGTGGATACACTCCGGTTTCAGTATGGATATTTGACTACGTTAAAACCGTTGCAGCCATTCAGCAAATTGCGGTCGTTGGAAATTACGAATGGTTACAACATTGATTTGAATGAATTAAAATATTTTCCGAAGCTCGAAAAGTTGGAACTTAGCAATTGTAGTGTTGATACTTTAAACGCTTTTCCCCGCTTGAGTTATCTGCGCGAACTGGATTTATCAAATAACAAACTTGAGGATATTACATCATTGAAATATTTAAATAATCTTGAAAAATTAGATGTTTCGGGGTATGTGCCTTTAAAAAGTTTTGTGCCTTTGCTTGATTTAAAAAAACTTAAACAACTTACCATAGGTAGTATTACCAAAGGTGGGTTGGATACGTTGAAACAAACTTTTCCGAATGTAAAAATTACAGCTACTATTATTCAAGCATCTAGGCAATAACGTATGAAACAAATATTTAAAACAATAGTATGGCTCACCGTGTTTAGCATTGCGATGGGCTTTTTGGAAACATCGGTGGTGGTGTATTTACGCAAGATATATTATCCAGATGGATTTAAGTTTCCTTTGGTTCCTGTTACCCGTAATATTGCTACTACCGAATTTTTTCGTGAAATGGCAACTATTATCATGCTGCTTGGTGCAGGTGTATTGGCAGGCAAAAATAGTATGCAGCGGTTTGCATTCTTTCTTTATTGCTTCGCTATCTGGGATATTTTCTATTACGTATTCCTGAAAGTAATTCTCGACTGGCCCTTTTCGTTATTTACCTGGGATATTTTATTTCTTATTCCAGTACCCTGGGTAGGTCCGGTTATTGCACCGTGCATCGTTTCTTTAACTATGATAGTGTTTGCGTTCGTAATTATTTATTTTAATGAAAAAGTTGTTGGTGAAAACACCAACAACGGCATTCACATCAGCTTTTTCGAATGGCTGCTGTTTATCTTTGGTAGCATAGCTTGTATCATTTCGTTTATGTGGGATTACATACTTTACATTTCCAACTATGGAAACGACAAAGGTATCTGGACATTATCGAGCAATAAAAACATGTTTGAAGAAGTGAAGAACTATGTACCTACAAGTTTCAACTGGTGGCTGTTTGGAACTGGTGAGCTAATTATTGTTACAGCTATTCTGATGATTTATTTACGGTTAAAAAAATAATTGAATTGTTGGTGAAAACACCAACAATGGCTTTAACGGTTAAAAAAATAATTGAATTGTTGGTGAAAACACCAACAATGGCTTTAATTGAATTGTTGGTGAAAACACCAACAATGGCTTTAACACCAACAACGGCTTTTTAAAAAATAATAAAATGACTAATAAACTGATAAAAGTAATGGCCATCTCCTCTGCCATGAGTGTGATGTTGTACCTTTTCCGCATGCAATGGAGCGGAACCTTGTTTGGAGTGTTTCTTGTTTGGAATTTATTTCTTGCATGGCTTCCTTTTGTATTTGCTTTGTTGTTGGCAGATGTAAACAAAAATTCCTCATCAAGGGTTTTAAAAACAGTACTGTTTGGTGCATGGTTATTGTTTTTTCCGAACTCACCTTATATCCTCACCGACCTGTTTCATCTGCATCTTCGTGTGGATGTTCCTCTTTGGTTCGATTTGATTTTAATTCTTTCGTTTGCCTGGAATGGTTTATTGTTAGGGTATGCATCACTTTTTGAGATACAATACTTTTTGAAATCGCGTTTATCTTCTATTGCTGTAAACTGCTTTATTGCAGCACTAATGGTACTTTGCAGCTTTGGCATTTATCTAGGACGTTACCCAAGATGGAACAGCTGGGACATCATCAGCAATCCCATTGCTTTGTTTTCTGATATTTTTAATATGCTCCTTCACCCAATGAATAATACAAGAATGATAGGCGTTACGTTTTTCTTTTCATTATTTTTGATGGTTAGTTACTGGACATTAAACACGTTAATAAATCATAAGCACGATGAGCAACAATAAACCGTTTCGCGTTAGCGACAGAATTATGAGTTTTAAATTTGCGTTTGAGGGTATATTTTCTTTTTTCAAAACAGAGCACAATGCGTGGATTCACTGTGTGGCAGCAGTTGTTGTAATTGCAGGTGGATTTATTTTTAAAGTAAATTCAACAGAATGGTGCTGGCTGATTGTTGCTATTGCATTGGTGATGATAACCGAAATGCTTAACACTGCTATTGAAATTTTATGCAATGTAGTTTCTTCCGAAATACATCCAAAAATAAAAAAGATAAAAGATATTTCGGCAGGTGCAGTTTTAATAAGTGCATTGGCTGCTATTGCAATAGGGATGTTTGTTTTTATTCCTAAGTTATTGTAAGGTAGTTTATTATTGCTAAAACAGTACGGGTTGATAGGCTGTGGAGGTGGAAGTATTTTACTTGCCATTATTTTATTATTTTTACGATTGAAAAATTGTAAATGAAATCATATTATTGTTTGTATTTTATTTTTCTTACCACCATATCATTTAGTCAGCAAAAAACAAGGGCGTATCTTTTTGCAGGTGAAGGCTCTGATGAGCGTATTTTTTCAAAAATAAAACTTGATTCCAGTTTCGAAACAGTATCTATTAATTTTCCGGTTCCCGGCAAAAGGACTTCAATGACCGATTATTCCCGCATTATCAGCAAACAAATAGATACTTCCGGACCTTACATTTTTATTGGTGTTTCGCTTGGTGGAATGATTTGCACTGAACTTGCAGATTATATGAAACCCGAAAAAATTATTATTATTTCTTCTGCAAAATGCAGAAGTGTACTCCCTAGTCGTTATAAATTTATGAAAATACTACCTCTAAATAAATTAATTCCAAAAAGTGTTGTGAAATTTGAGGGACGTGTGTTGCAACCCATTGTTGAGCCAGACAGAAATAAAAACAAGGCAACTTTTAAAAGCATGATGAAAAATAAAAATAAAACATTTATGAAACGTACGGTTAATATGATTATTAACTGGGACAGGCAAGTTTACTCTGATAAAATTGTTCATATTCATGGAACCAACGATCACACCCTACCCATTAAAAACATAAAAACTAATTATATTATTAAGAACGGCTCGCACATGATAACCTTAACCAGAGGAGATGAAATAAACACTTTAATAAATTCTATTCTTCAAAACAATTAATTTGGGTTAGTTCCACTGTTTGCAAAAATTAAACCCCCGTTGAGCATAGCCTCTGGCTATGTTCGATTTAACAAGGCTTCCAGCCTCATTTAATACATCACTTTTTCTATTTTTTTTCAAAACAATCATTATTATTTTCAGTAAAGATATGGATTTATTTAATTGTTTTTGGTAGGATGTCGATTAAATCCAACATAGCGAAGACGCAATGCTGAACAGAAAAAATAATATCGAATGTTGAACATCGAATAATGAATATCGAAGTGATTGACACACTTCGATATTCTGAATTCAATATTCATTATTCGGAATTCAAAAATCAAACGTTAATTTTATGACATTGGCTTGACGTAAGGGGATGAATATCAATTCAATTCTAATTTTTTTAGAGCATTCAGAAATACATCCTCTCTTTTTTTATCCTTATTATTTTTAAAATAATAGGAATAGAATTTTTTGTAATCATTGTCTAAATTATTATATAATACTATAGTCGGTAAAACAGAGCTTATATATGAATCAAGATAGTCTGGAAAATTTACGTAATGAAATTTTTTACCAAGTTTTGTTACTAACTTATTAATTATTTCATTGTCATAAGTAATGATTTCTACATTTATGATACGGGAGGGCAGCTGAATAGTAGCCATACGATATTCATCCTCTTTCAATGAGCCTGCATTAAATACAAAGTGTATTCCTTTGTTTTCAAGGTATTCAATTGTTGCATGTTTTTCGTGCCCTATTCTTCCTCTTTCATTAATAACCGAATGAGCAATGGTTGTATCAGTTAATCCGTAATATTCCTGACAGTAAGAGAAATCCGCATAATAAGCAAAGCGTGCTTGTGCCCCCATTACCATTGCTTTATAATCAATACCTTTTAAACATTCGTTTAATTCTCTGCCCATCTTAGTTTCGTGTTCTGCATTTACTAAATGAAGATATACATATTGTTCGTCTGCTATTCCGTTATGTTCGATAGCCTTTTCTTTACCGTTTTCAGACGTTTCAACAAAAAGATTCACCCGAATTACACTTTCAATAACACAAAATGACAGGATAGTCAGAAGGAAGAGATTCAAATATTTGACTTCAATTAGAATAAGAAAGTAAAAGATTATGAAATAAATAAAAGGTACGCAAGGAATAATAAATCGTGCAAACATAAAATCACCACCTACCTTTGCTACAAAAACAATTAAATAAATTAAAATGAAACTGATAGCGGTGATGAGTGGAGCAATTTTTTTTTGCAACAAAACATTTTTAAAGCCATTCTTATTAAAGAAAGGGAAAAAGAAAAAAAATGGAATGAGGATAAGGAATGACGTAAAATGGCATTTTAAATATATCCATATATAATAAAACCCTTTTCCAAATGCTGATTCGTTACCAAGTTTATCGTAATATGTATTGGGAAAAATAAAGCCATAATAATTATATCTCCATAAAAAATAAGGAAGATAAATTGCCAGGATAGCTAGATTAAATAAACTATGAATTTTAATTATCTGAACAAGCTGTTCACCTTTTAAAAGGTTCCCGATTAACAAAAATAAATTGGCAACAATTAATATTATCATTACATCTGGGCGGGTTAATAATCCAAAACAAATAAACAAACCCGTAAATACAAGTCGTTTATTGGTATTTAGTTTTGAGAAAAAATAAATATAAAAAGCTGTGCTTAGAAGAAATGTGACAAAGGATACTTCTAAACCACTAGTTGCCCAGACATGATAGTCGTAATTAAGAACTAAAGCTAAAGTGACGAAGGGGATAGTGAATTTATTTTTTATTACGGATATTTTAAATCCTATGACAGAAAAAATAATTAAAGTGCCTGTAGAAAAGAAAATTCCCAATACTTCAGTAGTTTTAGCTGCATCGCATTTTAAATAAGTGAAAACGGAAATCAATAGGAGCCATAAAAAATCTGTATAGCCTTCAACTTTTTCACCAACATTATATACTAATCCATTACCCGAATTAAAATTTTTAACATAGCGTAATGCAATAAATATATCATCTCCAAGCCATCGCATATCATAAGAAATTAAAATACCGATGAGGATGCCTATAGCAGAAATTACAAGGTAATATTGTTTGGAATTTGAAATTACTTTTGCCATATATGTTTTGGGGGTGGAAAATTAAAGACCAACCATAAAATTTACTAAAGAAGTATAAGGCCATGGCAACATTGGAATAAGCCCATCAGCACTTATATAGTTTTGTAAAATTAAAAAGTTGATTAACGTTAAACCCAATGCAAATTTTGTAAACCTCAAACTACTCCAACTTGTTTTTATTTTTTCGGCTGATAATAATATTGCAGGAAAACCAAGGCACAACATACGGGTAACATCGAATGCTATTACAAGTTGTGCAAAATTGCAAATGAGAATAATTGAAATAAGTATCAAAAATTTAAAGTCTTTATTCTGCAATGATTTATACATTGCATAAATTGGAAAAAACCAAAACAATTTAAAAGCATAAAAAGCTCCTGCTGGTATCAAGGGCAGAACTCTTGTTATAGCAAAATGAATGTTCTTTTCTGAAAAATAGAAATCCAAATCGAATTCTACGTGAACATGACTGGAAACCCAATTTCGGTATAATAACAATGGAATTATTGCAATGCAATATCCTAACAGATATTTCAAAATATCTATTTTATTACTGTTAATGTAGTAAGCATAAAACAATAATCCAGGCAAAAGAAAGAAACAACTTTCATGAGTAAGTAATGCCAACATAAAGAACATTGCACTTTTTAATACATTACTAATAAATGCAAAAGACAGAAAAATGAAGAAGTAAAATGCGGTATCGGTATATCCCGGCGCGGTTAGTTGTATAAATAGTGTGCATGAAAAAGCAATTAATCCGGTAAACAACAGTGCATCAACAGGCACATAACTCTTTTTTCTGTATCTCCAATATAACAAAGAAATAAAAAGCAGAGCAAAAATCAAAGGAACAATCACGAACAAATTGCCTCTTAAAAAAGTAATATATCCTAAGAAGGATGGTAAAATTCGATAGCGTACAAAGATAGTTGTAGTGAAGTCAAAAGGATTATTTGATAAAACAGAATATTGTAAACCGTGATATGCAAGTTCAAACTTTGGGGTTACATAAAGCATATCAAATCCTAAAACGATAAGCCCCAAAATAAAACTTGACATTAATAACCCAAAACGACTTTCAAGAGAAAAACAAATTGAATTTATTTTGTTGATTAGCCTTTTCATTCTTTTTTTGATTGATAAATTGATTCTAAAGAAGATTGTAAATATAGGGTGAATTTGGTTTGAAAGAAGTTTTGATTGAAAAAAGTCCCGCAAAAAATTGCGGGACTTTTTTAGTTAGCTCTTTTTTCTTTTTTATTGTTTTACCATTTTCTTTGTTTCAAATATCCTTCCATCAACCACAAGAGTATAAGTGTACATACCGTTAGTTAAATCCTGAGCAAAAACATTTAATTGCCCTTTGCCTTTCTGTGTAAGTTCAATTGATTGAATAAGTTTGCCACCTGAATTGTAAAACAGCATTTGAGCTTTACCTGTATTGTCAGGCAAATAATAATTAATAGTTGTTTGCTCTGCAAATGGATTAGGAACGTTTTGTTCCAACACAATTGACTGCCCATCTGTTAACTTAACATCGGTAAATGAAGTTGAATTATTTTTATTCCCGTTACCAATATTTTCACTCTTATTATTATTGTTGTTATAACGGATTGCTTGTTTTAGACTACAACACGAATCTATAATAGCGGTTAAAACACTTATTTGATTTTGTACATACTTGTTAATAGAATCTTGATAAGCATTTTTTGTTTTTAAACTATCAATGGTTCTTTGTTGTTCCTGAATTCCCCGTAATAATATCCCAAACAAAGCATTATAATTTACAGCTTTATAAGTATACGAAGAAAATGTTATAGCTCCTGTTGAATCATATTCCGTTGGTTTTGTAACGCTGGAAACTAATTCAGGAAGAACAGTTTCCACCTGTTGCGCAATTAAGCCATATTGTTGTTTACTTGAAAATTTTAAATTATGTGCATTAGTTGTATCCATAAAATATTTTCTTGGTTTCAATTGTTTGATTATGTTTAAAGCACCTGTTATCGAATCAACATTTGTTTTAAAAACAGAATCGGAAGTAATCCATGCACCGCCACTGAGTGTAAAATTAAATCCATTTTGAAATAAATTACCATTGACGCTAACATCGCCTAGAAAATCGGCAGCTACAGGACCAGTGTTATTTTCAACCCTTAATGATACCGGTCTTGTACCTGCATTATTTCTAACATATAACATAGCAGAACTACCCGTACATGTTGCAGGTGGCAATCCTATTATCTGTACTTCCCCATCTCCTGTAAAACGGGTAATATGACTGTCCATCGGTATTTCTCTATCGTTAATTAAAACTGCTGGTGCTGCTGAACCACAATCCCCTCCCAATTGTACCACTCCGCCTATTACACTGCAACCGTTATTTGCAGAAGGTAAGGAGTTCGGCACATAAATAACATCACCATTTCCATCAACTGATAAAACTCCTTTACCTGGATTGTATTTATAAGTCATGGAACTTGCTGTCAAGTCTCTAAATCTCAAACCACTAAATCCTTGACCTTGCAGGTTAGGGTCATTATTTGGCGTTGCAAATGTTCCTAAAACCGAATAATTTATTTCTAATTTATTCTGAGGACCGTTTAAAGCCAAGTCATTAGAAAGACCAATACCAACCATTATATCGTTATCTCCCAATATCATTTTCTTATCCCCTCTTACTATTGCATTAGAGCCAAACACTGCAGAATTTCGGAAATTATTTGCAGAACCTTTGGCTTTATACCCTACATAAGTGTTATCATCTCCAACTGTATTATTGTCTCCTGCCTGTAAACCTATATAAACATTATTAAATCCAGAGGTGTTATTAAAACCAGCGTCTCTGCCATTAAATGTATTATCGTAACCATTAATGTTTTTGAAACCAGAATTGACACCTGCAAAAGTATTTGCACTTCCTGTGGTAGTTGAATTACCAGCATTTGTTCCTAAAAATGTATTTCTGTCAGCATTATTATTTAATCCTGCATTAAAACCAACAAAAGTATTATACTTTCCACTGGTATTTATTGCTCCCGCTGAATATCCATTAAATACATTTTGGTCACCAGTAGTATTTGCTGTTCCCGAATAGCTTCCTGTAAATGTATTACCGTATGCCTTATTGTTGTGTCCAGAAAAAAATCCTGTAAATGTGTTATCGGTATATACATCACTCAAAACACCTGTTTGAGTTCCTAAATAGGTATTTCTCGTACCTGTTGTATTAGAGTACCCCGAATTGTATCCAGTAAATGTATTATTGTCGGCAAGGTTATTATATCCTGAATGATCTCCTGTGAATGTGTTTTGGTCACCAACTATGTTGCTATAACCGGAAGCATTACCAATAAAGGTATTGAATTCTGCAACTGTAGTTTTGTAACCTGATTGATTCCCAAAAAAAGAATTATAGTTGCCTGTAGTATTAGAAAAACCGCTACTAACTCCGTTGAAAGTATTAAATTGTCCATAATTGTTGACAAAACCACTATTTACTCCAGTAAAAGTATTATACCCTCCACCAATGTTTGCGTTTCCAGAATTGGTTCCAATAAATGTATTATGACCAGCATATGTATTTGACTGTCCCGCATTTCGACCAACAAATGTATTATACCAGCCATTATTATTCAATCCTGTATTTGCTCCAACAAAGACTAGTTCACCGCCAGTGGTATTGATACTACCAGACAAATAACCTAAAAATGTGTTTTCAGCATACGTATTAGTTGCTCCTGCATTATATCCAAAGAAAGAACACCTATCTCCCGTATTCCCAGCACCAGCATCTTTTCCAACTGCTGTGTTTCCGCTTTGGGTTGTCACTGCATTAAGTGCTCCACCACCAAGTGCCGTGTTGTCATTTCCAGCCCCAGCAGCAGGTAGAGAGCCTAGTTCTCCATTACATCCTGTTGATGTATTATTGCAACCATTATCGTAACCAGCTACATTTTGTGCGTTAACATTAAATCCATTAAGCACAAATGCAATAATGGTTATTGTAATCATTTTTGTTGTTGTAAAAGCGAACTCTACCATTCTGCTTTTAATTAAAGTAATAATTTTTTTCATTTTGTTTGTTTGTTTGCAACGAATACCGAATCTTATCGAATAACGAATAGCCGTTGTTGGTTAGTATTTTGAAATTTTTAATTTGTACTCTGTTTGCCGTTTACCTCCTTTTTTAATTGATGATTTGTTGTTTAAAAACCTGCCTCCGGTTTTAAAGCCGAAGACAGGTTTTGTTAAGCTAAAATAAATCGGGATGACACATGATACTAGGTATCATACACTTGAACACAGGTATCATATACTTGAACACTGGTATCATACACTTGAACACTGGTTTCATATACCTGAACACAGGTTTCATGTACCTGAACACAGGTATTATACACTTGAAACTGGGTATCATACACTTGAAACCGGGTATCATACACTTGAAACTGGGTATCATACATCTGAACTCAGGTATCATGCACCTTAACACAGGTATCATATATATGAACACAGGTATCATGTGTAGTTGTTAGTTCAAAATTATTTAATCCTGATGTTGATTACCTGGCTCATGCCTTGCAACACATCCTGAATACTTAATTCGGTCATGAAATACATTTTGGAACCGCTGTTGTAAGGACCTAATTGCGTGTTTGCCGCATTAGTTGACTTTTCCCAGTCAAATTTAATCCCATCTGTAGAACTGTACCAGTTGTGAAGATGAGCTTTCTTTTGCGGTCCTCCTGCTGTTTTAATTTCAACCATACCTTCGGTTAATCCATTCTCCACTTCAAACTGATGAATTTGTGGAATAACTTGTAACTTCACATGAAATCCGCCACTTTCTAAAATTAAAATTGCATCCACAGGGTTTGCATTTGCAGCATTTTGAAACGGATTTAATAGTTTTTCTTCAATCGATTGGGTCATTTCTTTTTTCTTGCCAGGACGATTGGCAGCGGTAGCATTGCTGTAAGCTGTTACTTTTGCTGTAACAGCAGTAATGTCAGCACCCGGAATGGTTACATTGGTGTTTGCAGTGCACATAGTAACAATGTTAGTTGCATGGGCAGCTATTCTTAATTTGCCGCCTTGGGGATATTTAATAAATCCCTGAACAACGTGAACTGGCAATACTACTGCCAACACCAAAAAGCTGGTGTTGCGGTGTTTTGCTGTTTTTAATTTTCTTTCGGCCAGTCGCTTCCCGCGCCTGTTGCCAATAATGATGATTTTTTCCTTCATTTTTTTTTAAATTAAACAACGAATATCGTACTTCGACAAGCTCAGTATGACTATAATCGTTGTTGGTTAGTATTTTTTTTAATTTGTTGTTAGTTTTGGTTTTTCAATTCCTAATTCCAAATTCATAATTAAATAGTGGATGGTAAGTCCGTTTGTTACCTGTTTTTTGGGTTTAAAATGATGGCTCAAAATTACCTTTACCAACTGCCTAAGGTGTTATACCAAAGTATAAAAGTGAATGTACTTTAGTATATATTTTTAGCCCTTTAAAATATACTTTCGGCTATTTTGAAATAGACGAAAGTATATTGCCTCAATAAATTCAATGGTTTGGGAAGCACAAAAAACAGGACAATGAAATAAATGGTCCACCAATCAACGAATATAAACTACCAAAGGGCAAAAAACAGGACTAAAATTAATTTCGTATTTATTAAAACGTTATTTTTGTTTGATGATTAAAAACTAACCCAAGTAATTTTTAAAGTAATGGATCAAAAAATTAATATTGCAATTGTGGACGACTACACCTTGCAAAGCCAGCTTTTGGCATTTCGTTTTAAAGAAATTCCTGGATTTGAAACAGTAATAATTGCAAAAGAAGGGGAAGACTTTTTTCAGCAGTTGAATAAAAACACCGTGGATGTAGCATTAGTGGATTGGAAGATGGACGGTTTGGACGGACCCGCCACCACCCGTGCTTTGGGCGAATGTTATCCAGAAATTAAATTTATTGTTCTTACCGGATTTCGCGAACGAAAAATAACACTGGAGGCATTGAGAAACGGGGCGAAGGGAGTTTTACATAAAGATATTGAATTTGAAAAATTGGTGGATGCCATACGTAAAGTAATGCTCAATGAGTATGTATTAAAACATGATGTAACAATGGACTTATTAATAGAATATACTGAAAACGGTTTTAAAACTACGGATACGGATGCTTACCCGGGTTTTGACTCGTTGGATTTTAAAATAACCAAAGGTATGATTGAAGATTTAAGCGAGCAGCAAATTGCAGAAAAAGTATTTAAATCTATCCAAACTGTAAAAGCGCGCAAAGCTAAAATTATGGAAAAGTTAAACCTGAATGGAGTGGCAGCTTTGGCTATTTATGTGTATAAAAATAAAAGAACAGAATTTGAAGATTAATCAAAAATAATCTCTACTGTTCTAATTCCTTCCTCAACAAATTTAAAGCAGCGTTTGCGGTTTTCTGAATGTTTCGTTCTCTGTGATTTCCAAACTGAAATTTTTGAGAAAATACTTTTTCGGGAGTGGCAATGGCAATCCAAACGGTGCCCACGGGTTTTTCGGGGGTTCCGCCACCGGGTCCGGCAATGCCGGATGCAGCAATGGAATAATCGGTATGATATTTTTGCCGGATGGCTATTGCCATTTGCTCTACCACCGGCTGGCTAACGGCACCTTGTGTTTCCAAAATATTTTTGGGCACACCCAATTCGGTTTCTTTTATTTCGTAAGAATAAGAAATTACAGAGCCTACATAATAATCGGAACTGCCAGGCACTTTGGTAATGAGGTGAGAAATGTATCCACCCGTACAGCTTTCGGCTGTGCTGATGGTTTTATTTTTTTGTTTTAAGAGTTTACCAATGGTTTGTTCGAGGGTTTCGTTTTCTTGTCCAAAGGTTTCGTAACCATAAATAAATTCCCCAATAATTTTGGTTAGTTCTAGTATTTTTGTTTCAACTGCTGTGTGCAGTGGCGCTTCTTCTTGCCCTGCTGTACTGAGTCGCAAACGCACCATTCCGGGTGCTGGCAGGTAGGCTAATTTTATGTTTGATGAAGCAAGACTGTCTTCCCAATCGCTTATTATTTCGGCAAGCGCAGATTCGCCTATGCCTTGTGTGAGCACTGTTTTATGAAAAATGAATGGGAAGTTGAAACGTGATTTTAGTTTGGGTACAATTTGGTTTTTCATCAATGCCTTCATTTCGTAAGGCACTCCGGGCATGGACACAAACACTTTTCCTTCCACATCAAACCACATGCAAGGGGCAGTGCCGTTATAGTTCCTAATTACTTCGCACGTTGCAGGCACTTCTGCCTGCAAACGATTGATGGGAGTTACTTCTTTTCCGTACTGTGCAAATAAATTAACCACATCCTGATACGCTTGTTCATCAAATCGCATGGTGGTGTTGAAATAGTGGCAAAGTGTTTTTTTGGTGATGTCGTCCTTGGTGGGGCCTAAACCACCTGTAATTAAAATAATATCAGCACGTGTTTTTGCTTCGTCCAGTGCTTTTATGATGTGTTCGGCATTGTCGGAAACGGAAGAAATTTGTTTTACACTGATGCCGTTCATGTTCAGCAATTCGGCCATAAAAGCGGAATTGGTGTCAACAATTTGTCCTATTAAAATTTCGTCACCTATGGTAATTATTTCGGCTTGCATGTTTGGTTTTATAAATAAAGTAAGTTCAACTGATTATTGTTTCACCAGTTTTTTGAAATACGTTTGTTCGGGTGTGGTTATGCTGAGAATATACATTCCATCTGATAAATCGTTGTTGGGTAATGGAAAGATGTTATTCTTTTGGTTTACCGCTTTTGATTCATTTATTATTTCTCTGCCAGAAATATCGTGCAAAGAAATTTTAATGGTTTGTTTTTTTTCTGAATAAAAACAAACAGTAAAATCATCAGTGGAAGGATTTGGAAAAACAGACAACCATTGGTTTTGTGCTTGCAAATTACCAACACTTAAAATATCGGTGAGAATAATGTGAGCAATGCAAAAATTAGGAATACCGTATCCCATCATCGAATCGGGGAAAAAATATTGACTCGCACTTTGTTCTATAGCCATTAGCATTTGCATGTTGGTGGCTGTTGGGTGCGCCTGCCATAAACAAGCCACAGCACCAGCAGTAATAGGACTTGAAAAAGAAGTACCGCTTTGCCACTCGACATAACCAAACGGAGAAGACACAACAGCAGCATATCCTCTGGCAGCAGTGTTGGGCTTTATTCTACCATCGAAAGATGGACCTCGAGAACTGAAGGAAACAATATCGCCCAACGAATCGACAGCACCAACAGTGAGAATACTATCCGCATCAGCCGGAGCGGTTATTTTGTACCAAGGTGCGCCACCCGAATTGCCCGCGCTCGAATTTACAAAGATGCCTTTGCTTGCTGCCCAGTCGGCTGCTTTGGTAACAATAGTAGTGTTCCCATCCATGTCGGCATAGGTATGGTTGCCAATGCCACCATCAAAAGTGGTGTAACCTAACGAAGAATTAATGACATCTACCCCCACACTATCAGCAAATTCGGCCCCAATGAGCCAATTAGTTTCTTCCTGCAAAGTTTCGCTTCCGGCATCTTCGGTGCGGAGCAACCAAAATTTTGCTTTGGGAGCTGTGCCAATTAACTGACCGGGCATATTACCCGCAACGCAAGAAAGAGTTGCCATACCGTGAGGAAAATCCTCGTAAACAGAAGTGTTGTGAGCCACAAAATCGTAAGTGCCCAAAATTTGATTGTTGGCAAACAAACTATCGAAAGCAGGCAGTGTATCCACAAAATAATATCCCGCATCTAAAAAACCAACGGTGATTCCTTCACCATGAAAGCCAAGATTATGCAGGCAGTCCACCCCTATCTGATGCGCCTGTTTGTAAGAATTACCGTAATTATAAAAATCGGAATTCATAGCTTTACTATTTACTTCTTCCAGCGAAGCTGAAGAGGAAGAAGAATAAGAAGTAAATTTAGAAGGCACTTTTTGAGTTGTTGGGGCAGCCAATAATTGCAACTGTTTAACATACGGTAATGATTTTATTAAATCAAGAGCTGAAGCATCATCAATAGAAACAACAACCCCATTCAGCCATTTTGATTTGCCAATTACAGTTGCGCCTGTCGATTTAATTCCATTTACATAATTTGTATTCACCGGCAAATCGCTTGCATCAATAGATAAATGCTGCCGTATTCTGCGCTCTATGGATTTTTCGGACAAAAATTCAGCGGGTTTATTGATGGAATAAGCACTATTGCTTTTATCTTTAAAATAAACCAGATATGTGGAAGATGTTTGCGAGAAAGAAAGCTGAAATAAAAAAGAGAAAGCTAAAAGAAAAGTAGTTTTTGACATATATAAATTATTCGGTTCCGTAATAAGCAACGGTCATGGTGCATTGACTTCCGCTGGTTACGTGTTGTAAAATAGGAAGAGAGAAATAGTAGTTGGTAGTGGAATCGTTCCAAAGGGCATTGGGCTGAAACCCAACATTGATAGATTGTTTGAAAATCATTCCAGCATTGCAGGCATATTTTTCGATTTCGTAATGCTTGTTGATTAATGTGCTTTCATCCTTTTGAGTAACCTGCAAAACGGAATCGAAAGCGAAAATACCCATTTGTAACGGTTGGTCGAAATAGGCGTAAGAATAATTCTGAGCAGCATTTATGTTCTGTGCATTTCCGTTCCACACCTGGCTTTCTTTAACCGGAAAAGCAAGTTTGGTGTAACGAATGTTTTCTTCCACTTTTTCGGCAGTGGTGGCTGTTTTGTTTTCTGTCCAAACGTTTCGGAACGTCCAAGGCATAAAATTATATGCCAACGTGTCGTTGTAATATTTTACATATCGTTCCAGACGAATGGTAGGGCGGTTTAAATTATCGGTATATATGGATTCTATTTTTTCTTTGATTTGAAATTTATAATTTACTGCAGGCGAAATATGAGTGAAGGTATTCATGGCGTTATCATCGTAAAAAGTAGAGTCCACATCGTACACCACATACCTGCCAACATTGTCGGGAAAGTATCTGTAGCCCATGTTTGGAACTGCATCATTATCTTTTTTACAAGAGAATAAAAAAAGTAAAGAGATGATTACGAAAGAAAGAGAAGAAAGCAGTTTTCTCATTTTTGAATTTATTTTACACTGCTAAATTAAATAAAATATGTGAAACAGCAGTTTTATTGGAAAATTTGCCTCTCAATAATACCGCCCCCAATCAAATCGTCACCTTCGTAAAAAACGGCTGACTGACCAGGTGCCACAGCCGATACAGGACTATGAAATAAAACATTGAGCTTGTCGTTGTTTTGAGAAATAGTTGCCATAGAGCCGGGGTCTTTGTACCTTATTTTTGTTAAAGCCTGCATATTATCGGGCAAAGAAGCATATTTAACAAGGTTATATTTTCCGACAGTCATTTGTTGTTGTTCCAAATCTTCTTTTGAGCCTAACACCACAGTGTTTGTTTCAGGAACAATTTCGAGCACGTGCAACGGCTCGCCAATAGCTATTTCTAACCCCTTGCGTTGCCCAATGGTATAAAACGGATAGCCTTTGTGTTTGCCAAGCACCATTCCTTTTCTATCCACAAAATTGCCACCCGCCACACGCTCTTCTAAGCCATCTACTTTGCGTTTCAGGAAACCACGGTAATCATTGTCGGGCACAAAACAAATTTCGTAACTCTCGCTTTTGGCTGCTAAATCGGCATATCCATTGTCAATTGCCATTTGTTTTATTTCCGATTTCCGATAATTTTGCAACGGGAAAAGAGTGCGTTTCAAACTTTGCTGAGTCAATCCCCATAACACATAACTTTGGTCTTTGTGAGTATCTAAGCCACGAGACACAACAAAACGATTATTCTCTTCACGAATTCTGGCATAATGTCCGGTAGCAATAAATTCGCAATCGAGCATGTCAGCACGCTTTAATAATGCTTCCCATTTGATGTGGGTATTGCACAATACACAAGGGTTAGGAGTACGTCCGGCCATGTATTCGTCCACAAAATTATCGATGATGTAATTACCAAATTCGTTTCGGATATCTAAAATAAAGTGCGGGAATCCAAGATTGACAGCCAGCAAACGGGCATCATTAATAGAATCTAAACTACAACAACCTGTTTCTTTTCCAGAACCGCCGGACGAGGCATAGTCCCATGTTTTCATGGTTATTCCAACCACTTCGTAACCTTGTTCGTGAAGCAGCAAAGCAGAAATGGAACTATCAATTCCACCACTCATTGCCAATAAAACTTTTCCCTTTTTGCTCATTTAACGGGGTGTATAACCTTCTTCGTATGGATTTTTAATTTCAAAACCCTCGTGTTCTCTTTTATCTTTTTCCAACTTTTCTTTTTTAATTACATCTCTGTCGGGATTTTGGTCTACACCATTGATGAACTTATCAATCCTCTTAATTTTTCCATCTTCGGTGTAATATTTCCAATCGCCATCTTTCAAATCGCCTTTGTAAATGCCTTCTGCTTGAATTTGTCCTGTAGGGTAATAAAATGTAACCTTACCTTCTACTTTATCTTTAATAGTTTGTCCGTTGTATTTTATAGCCCCACCCTGAAAGTATTTTTTCCATATACCATTTGGTACCCCATCTTTCCATAATTTTTCCTCCGCAACATCGCCATTATGATAAAACACTTTACAAATACCATTTTTAGCACCGTTTGAGTAAAGGTCAATTGATAAAACACCACCTTCTTCGTTATAAAATTTCCAGGTACTGTCCTTTTTTTCATTCACATATTTACCTTCACCAGTTATTTTGCCACCCGCATCATACGTTTTTGTACGAGCCTCTTTTCCGTTGTCAGTAAACGTGGTAACCGCCCAAGGAGTTCCTGTATCGTAATAATAAGTAAACTTTCCTACCGGAACATTGTCAACAAAATTGCCATCGTACAACTTTTTGTGCTTATCGTCATATTTTATCCAATGTCCTTGTTTTTTGCCAGTAGCATCTGTTTTATTAGGTGCATCTTGTGCATTTGCCACAAAAGGAACAAGAAGTAAAAATGTAATTATGCGAACGGATGATTTCATAATATTGCTTTATATCATAACGTTATATCTCCAAAAAGATACAGCATTTATAATAATAACATGTAAAAACAATGTATAATTGAGGCACAAAAGTACTAAAAATTAAAGGTGGGCTACCAATTATCAAGCCATTTGTTGGCACAACCTATGCGTACAAAAACCTGAATAGTATTAATTGAGAACAAACTTGCCATTCACTTTCATTTTATCACTCCCCGTTAATTGATAAAAATAAATGCCATTTGCAAGTTCGTTTCGTTCGAAAATGATATCGTTCGAATTAATGCCAGAAATAATTTTTACTGCTTTACCCGTGTAATCCATTATTTTTAGTTCGGCATTATTAATTTTAAGAGCAGGATTAATTTTTACATTTACTACCTGTGCCGAAGGATTAGGATACACAACAACATTTTCAGAAATGAATTCGATATCATTTATACCCGTTGCCAGAGAAACAAGAAAATGAGTAGAATCAATATCGTCAGGCACAATACCGGCAGTGCAGTTGGGTCCGCCAAAACCAGTATTCAATGTAAATCGAAAACTATGATTACCTGCCTGCAAATAGCCAAGGTTGAATGTGTCGGTTGAAGTACAAATAAAAGCCAGCATCCCAAGGCAGTGCAATGCCCAACCATCAGAATAATTACCATTTGTATATGCTCCTTGGTTGGTAACTGCACATCCGCCAGATGAAAACATCAAGTCAACATACACTTTGACATAATCGGCAGTGGTTGGTGATGCTGGAGAAACGGTGAACCCTTGTATGGTACCTTGGGCCATAAGTGTTGTTGTAAATAAAAAGAGCGAAGCAATAAGAATATTTTTTTTCATGATATTAATTTTTAAAGGTTATTTTGATAACAAAAATATACATTTTTTATACACCAAATTTTTCTACTTTCGCAGCACAAAATAAAAATACTATGAAAAAACTATTCGTCCTTACTTTTATTGTTTTTACAATTAATACGATTGCACAAAACAAAAACATAACGTTAGAAGATATATGGAAGAATGGAACATTTGCCGCTAAAGGAATTTCGGGCTTAACCTCCATGAAAGACGGACTCCACTACTCCACTCAAAAAGGCGATACTATTTTTTGTTATGAATATGCAAAAGATTCGAAACCTGAAATAATTATTGCTCACCAAACCCCAATAGAAACATACCAATTCAGTGAAGATGAAAACAAAATATTGATTGCTTCAGGAGTTGAACATATTTACAGACACTCGACCAAGGAAAATTATGTTGTGTATGATAGAAAAACAAAAACCCTTACAAAGCTTTCGGAAGGAGACAAACAGCAGTATGCACGATTTTCTCCCGATGGAAATAAAGTAGCATTTGTAAGAGCAAATAATATTTTTATAAAAGATTTGATTTCGGGAAAAGAAACACAGGTAACCAATGATGGTTTGCAAAACAACATCATAAATGGAGCTACCGATTGGGTACACGAAGAAGAATTTTCTTTTTCGGTGGCATACTTCTGGAGTCCTGATACTAAAAAAATAGCCTATTACAGATTTGATGAAAGTAGAGTAAAAGAGTTTTCGTTTAACGAATTCAATAACCAATTGTATCCTAAGGAAAATAAATATAAATACCCCAAAGCAGGTGAAGACAATTCCATTGTTACCATTCATGTTTATGATTTAACTAATGCATCAGATAAGTTGATGGATATTGGTAAAGAAATCAATCAATACATTCCACGAATTAAATGGACAGCAGAAGCGAATACACTTTCTATTTTAAGAATGAACCGTCTTCAAAATAAATTAGAATTACTATTTGCAAATTCTACCTCAGGAGAGACAAAAATTATTTACACCGAAACTTCTGATACATATCTCGATATTCATCAAGGGCAAGGAGATTATGTTTATTTTACCCCTGATAATAAAAACTTTATTATTCAATCGGAGAAAGACGGATACAATCATTTGTATTTATTTGATATAGCTGGTAAACTGGTAAACCAAATAACCAAAGGCAACTGGGATGTGTTGGTATATAAAGGTGTGGATGAAAGAAATAAAACAATATTTTACCTTGCCTCCGAAACAACTGCAAGCGATAAGGATATTTATTCTGTAAAAATGGATGGAACAGGGAAGAAAAAAATATCGATAATGAAAGGAACAAACAATCCTGACTTTAGTTGTGGAATGAAATATTATATTAATCGCCTTACCGATGCGAATACCCCCGAAGTAATAACAATAAATGATGCAAATGGAAAACAAATAAGGATTTTGGAAGATAATTCTAAGTTGGTAAAAAAGATGCAGGAATTCATTATTACAAAAAAGGAATTTTTCAGTTTCAAAACTTCAGAGAATGTCGAATTAAATGCATGGATGATAAAACCTGCCAACTTTGATGTAACAAAAAAATATCCGGTATTCCTTACTTTTTATGGAGGACCGGGAAGCAATCAGGTTTCGAACAGCTTTGATATAAAAAATTATTTTTGGTACCAACTACTATCCGAAAAAGGATATATTATTGCATGTGTAGATAATAGAGGGACCGGAAGCAGAGGAGCCTCCTTTAAAAAATGCACTTACAAACAACTTGGAAAATTTGAAGTTACAGACCAGATAGAAGCAGCAAAATATTTTGGAAGTTTAAGTTATGTTGACAAAAACCGTATCGGTACTTTCGGTTGGAGTTATGGAGGTTATCTAAGTTCGTTGTGTATAACAAAGGGAGCAGATTATTTTAAAGCAGCAATTGCTGTGGCACCTGTTACCAACTGGCGTTATTATGATAACATTTATACGGAAAGATTTATGCAGCTACCACAAGAAAATGCAAGTGGATATGACGATAATTCTCCAATCAATTATGTTGATAAACTAAAAGGAAAATATTTGTTGATACACGGCAGTGCTGATGATAATGTGCATTATCAAAACACAATGGAAATGGTGAATGCACTAGTGAAAGCAAATAAGCAATTTGATTTATTTATTTATCCTGATAAAAATCACGGAATAACTGGAGGAAACACGCGATTACACCTTTATACAAAAATGACAGATTTCATATTAACTAATTTATAGAATATATTTTTCCATAAATTTTCGGGCTGTTAGCACTTCTATTTCCGAAAAGTAAAATCCATTTCGGTCTTCTGTGATAATACATTTACAACCATCTTGAAGCGCAGAATAATATTGCAAACCATCTTCAAAGTCGTGGATTTTTCTATTTTTTTCCACTTCAATAATTGTTTTTTCAGTGATAGCAGTAATATTCAAATTCTGAATAAGCAAGCTAATTTTGCTTCGCGCTAGCGTATTACCATGTTTTTTTTCAACAAAATAATAAGCTATGGCCAAACATAAAGGCGAAGTATAAATAGTGAATTTAGGGTTGTTGGTTAAACTTACCACCCTTGAACTGTATGTAAATAAGGGGAACTCTTTATTTAAAACCGAAACAAGAATATTGGCATCTAAAAAGATTTTCATTTCTTTCTATTTCTAAATTCTTGTTTTTGTTTTGTATAGTTTTTGGGTTTGCTGATGTATTCTGCTTCACCTTCAGCAACGGCATTCACCCAATCCGCTATTGGCATGTCTTCTAAAGATTGATATTGGTGATGAGTGATTTTATCTAGGATAAATTCCATCAAGCGAGACAAACTGATATTGTTAGTTTCTGCGTATTTCTTGGCTTTTGCGATAACTTTTTCGTCAAATGATAGTGTTATTTTTGCGTCCATTGTTTTTAGTTTTATTTTTTATACGACAAAGATAATAATATTATACGTATGAATTTTGTTTCTGCAATAATTTTTTCAAGTTTCTTTTATTTCTTGCACGAAAGATATTTTATTTATATTCGCCAATTGATTTACTAATTTTAAACCTAATACAAAAACTATGACAACAGAAACAGTAAAAACAGGACACCCCAAAGGACTTTGGGTTTTGTTCGGAACAGAAATGTGGGAACGTTTCAATTTTTATGGAATGAGGGCTTTATTAACTCTATTCTTAGTGAATTCTCTTTTAATGAAAGAAGAAGATGCTTCGCTTATATATGGAGGGTTTCTCGGACTATGTTACTTAACCCCCATGTTAGGTGGTTTTATTTCCGACCGTTTTTTCGGAAACAGAAACTGTATCATGCTGGGTGGTTTAATGATGGCTGCTGGACAATTATTTTTATTTGCTAGTGCAAGCGTGTTTTCTACTAACATGGGCATGGCTCAATCGCTAATGTGGACAGCACTAGGTATCATCATTTTTGGAAATGGATTCTTTAAACCAAACATTTCGAGTATGGTAGGTAGCCTTTATCCAAAACAAGAAAAATCGAAACTAGATACCGCATTCACCATTTTTTACATGGGAATAAATTTAGGTGCATTCTTAGGTCAATTGATTTGTCCAATAATTGGAGATGTTAAAGACAGCGGAGGACTAAGAGATATACATGCCTTCAAATGGGGCTTTTTGGCAGCTGCAATTGCAATGGTTTTAGGAACAATTATATTTGCATTGCTTAAAAACAAATATGTGATTACTCCGGAAGGTAAACCATTAGGAGGCTTGCCATCAAAAAGAGATTCATCTGATTTTGAAGAAGGAGAATCAGAAAAAGCAGTATTTAGCCCCACCTCATTAATAGTTGCACTGATTTCGTTTGTCGTTTTATTTTTCGCTATCCGTTATTGCATTTCAGGAACCAATGTGGTTAAAACCATTATCTACCCAATTATATATGCAAGTGGTTTAACATTGGCAGGATTAATTATTTCTGACACTTCGTTAACAAAAATAGAGCGCGACAGAATCATCGTTATATATATAGTGGCTTTCTTTGTTATCTTCTTTTGGGCAGCTTTCGAGCAAGCAGGCTCTTCCCTTACCTTTATTGCCGACAACCAATGCGATAGAAACTTTTTTGGATGGGACATGCCACCTTCGATGGTTCAAATATTTAACGGATTATTTGTTGTTATATTTGCTGTACCATTCAGTTTGCTTTGGGATAAACTTAGAGCAAAAGGCAGAGAACCCATTTCTCCAATGAAACAAGCAATAGGATTAATTCTAATTGCTTTGAGTTATTTCATCATTGCAAACAATGTAAAAGATTTAGGCAACAGCGGACTTTTAGGTATCAAATGGTTAATCTTATTATACTTGATTCAAACTTGTGCCGAATTATGCTTATCACCAATCGGATTATCACTAGTAGGAAAACTATCACCAAAAAGATTTGCATCTTTATTATATGGAGTATTCTTTTTATCAAACGCATCAGGGTACGCATTAGCAGGAACATTAGGCTCCATACTACCATCAACTGGGGACAAATTTTTGAAAGCAAAGGAACTTGGAATTGATTTGCAAGCCGTGTTAGACAAAACAGTAACACCATCAGCCGACCAATTACAGCTATTATCTGATAACCACATCAGTGCAGCCAATCCTGTGTTTGTTGGATTCGAAATTCATAACCTCTACGAATTTTTTATGGTATTTGTAGTACTAACAGGCATAGCATCCATTATTTTATTTTCACTAAAACCAGTGTTAAAAAGAATGATGCATGGGGTAAAATAATTTTATCCATCAAATTTATTAAACAGGTCAGACAAACAAAAATGTCTGACCTGTTTTCGTTTTACAAAAACAAAAAACGAAATAATTCTCACCATAATCCCATCAGTATAAAATCTTTTTCTACATTTGCACTCCCAAAAAATAAGGGGTTTTGGAGAGATGCCTGAGTGGCCGAAAGGAACAGTTTGCTAAACTGTCGTACTGGAAACGGTACCGAGGGTTCGAATCCCTCTCTCTCCGCCACATACAACATCAAAACACCGCAAAATACATCAAACCCAATGGAATCAATACCATTGGGTTTTGTGTTTTTTAATACAGCATCAAAAAATATCAAAATCCACTTATTAGAGTTACCCTAAAAAGTTACCCTCATAAAAAACAGCTCCGAGGGTAACTTTTTTCTTGAAATGTAACAATATTAATGGTTACAAAAGAAGGTAACCAAAAGGTAATTTACTTTTCATTACTTTTTATTTGAAGGAAATTTGCAATAAATAAATGTTTAACAACAGAATTTTAAAGCAATGAAAAAAATTAATCTTACGTTCTATGTAAAAAAAGACAAAATCAATCCTTTGGGACAAGTCCCAATTTATACCCGCATTATCACAGAGGGAACAAAAACAACATTTTCTACTCTTCAATGGATAGATGAAAAGAGATGGAAAGAAACCAAACAACTAAAATTAGCCCGAATTCCCGCAGATGTTATTATTCGGGACGAGCTAAACCGAATCAGAATTCAGATTAATTCCAAAGGCAAAGAAATGATTAATTCAGAAGTTGAATTAACAGCCGAGAACCTGAAAAATGTTTTTTTAGGAAAAGAAACTTTTGCAAAAGCAAACTCCAAAACCTACATGGAAGCATTCGATTACCACAATTTAAAATTTGTTGATAAAATCAAAAGAGGAGAGGGAGCAAAAGCCAGTTTAACCAAGTTTAATTCAACACAGACACACTTAAAATCATTCATTCAAGCTAAGTATGGCGCAAATGATATTGCCCTTGACGAGCTCAATTTTGAGTTCATTGATGGATTTGATATGTTTTTAAGAACCGAAAAAGAAATTAAAAACAACACAACCGTTAAATATTGTCAGGCAGCAAAAAAAGTAACAAATCTGGCAATTAAGTATGACTGGTTGAGTAAAGACCCATTTGCAAAGTATGAAGGGAAATTAATAGTTGAGGATGCAGTTTATTTAACACAGGAGGAATTGGAAAAGATTGAAAACAAAGTTTTCAGCACCGAGAGATTAAATACTATCAAGGATATTTTCTTATTTTCCTGTTACACAGGTTACGCCCCGTGTGATGTAGCAAAGTTAACCTGGAATAATGTTCAAACTTATATAGATGGTGAGTTGTGGATTATTGCAAAGAGAAAAAAAACAAAAACGGATTCCAATGTTCCACTTTTGCCAGAGGCAAAAAAGTTAATTGAAAAATACAAAAATCACCCCGATTGCATTGTTAATGGCTCACTATTTCCAAAGAAGTCCAATCAAAAAGTAAATGAATATTTAAAGGAAATCGCTGATTTATGTGGTATAGATAAAACGTTACACCACTATGTTGCAAGACATACTTTTGCAACAACAGTAACTCTTGCCAATGGAGTTTCCCTTGAAGCTGTTAGTAAAATGATGGGACATTTAAGAATCACACAAACACAGCATTATGCTAAAATCAGAGATAATATTGTTAGTCAGGAAATGTTAAAGCTAAAAGAAAGGATGGAGCAGAAAGAAAAACCACAAACACTAGTTTTGCCGATAAATTCGGCTATTGCAGGTTAGGTTTATTTGTTAATAAAAGTTAAAAAATGGCTAAAATAGCCCTTTTTGCCACTTTTTCTGAAACTGTTGGGGCTCAAATTCGTATAAATTCAAAATGAAGTTATGCCAAGCAACCAAACTACTGAAATACCCAAAACACTTATTCCAAAGAATGAGGAACCCAAAAAAAGGTTTCTCATTTCTTTTCTTACCCAAATTTTAAGCAGTATAATTAATAAATGCGAATGTGGGATTAATTACCTCAACAGGAACCATTTTGATACGCCAATGGTTCAGGTAATAGAAAGTGGAAATACAGTTTCCGCCATTCCTTTAGTTATACATGCTGATGAAATGCCATTGCAATATGCCCCTCTGCCAATAGAATTTAATTTAAGTCAAATAGAAGTAGTAATTCTTTTTTGGTGTTTACAAAATGCAGGTATAACAGACTTTTATAAACAAGCCAATTTTGCAGAGTTTTTAGAAAGTTCTTGCAAATCTTATAAGGTTGGAAAATTCGTTGAAATAAAGAATGTGAAAATTGCTTTGTCAAAAATGAGAGCAAAGCTCCCAACAAGAAAAACTCAAAAATTCTATTATGATAAAGAAAAGGACCATCTTATTACAGAAATAGAAAAAGGGCTTGATTTTTTAAAAGAAAAAATCACCTTAATTAAAGATGACCTAAATATGCCTGCACCCATTGAACAGGACAAACTAAAAAAAGGGTAACCAAAAGGTAACAGCCCTACAGTTACCTTTTCCCTGTCATAACTTTGCTCATAACTTTTAAAAACAAAAAATTATGACGCAAAACGAAATTGCCACAAAACAAGACCTGCAACAGGCAGAAGAAAGAATCAGGAAAGAAGTTGAACAATTAGTGGCTGCTGTAACCGCATACAAGCCAGCCGCAACACCAGCCAAAAAGTATTTAAGAACCCGTGAAGTTCTTAAATTTCTGGGCGTATCCGAAAACAAATTAAAGGATATGAGATTCAAAAGGGAAATCCCATTCACCAAACTTGGAGTAACTTATTTTTACCCACAGGCGGAAATTATTGACATCCTTAATAACAATTTAGTTCCTGCACTCCTTAAGTAATACAGGCAAATGAAAATTGAGACATCAAAACACTCCTACTCCATTAGTCTGGATTTGTTGGAACTTATTTGTACTGGCAAAATTTCTGCTTTAGAAACTGACATTCGTATATGTAGTGTTAAAGAAAATTATATTTTCTCTGAAAATATTTCCTTGACCAGAACCACCGAAAACAATCTCATTGGCATTAACTGCAAAAAAATTAAATGTTATACTAAAAGAGATAATGGAATTGTATTTTCCTTTTCCGTTATTGGATAAAACGAATTAAATGAGTATTTGTCAACAATAAAAAAATAAAAAAAATGAAAAAAATTGAACTAAAGGCTGTAGATTATTATTTAACAAAATTAACAAATAGCGAATTTTTAATTGATAGAATTAAATTTAAAGAGGATGGGATTAACCTAACAAATGAGGAATTAGAATTACTATCAAAACTTGATTACGAAGATTTAGTTGGAAAACTTCCGTTTATGATTGATGGAAAGATTGAGTGTGTCAATGTGCATCCGTTTGTGGAAGTTATTGGAGAAGTAATTGTTGATTTCCTAATAAAAGAGGAATTTTTAAAGGCATTGATTAATATAGGATTAACTGCTTCACTTACTGAAAAAATTGAAAAACACTTTGTTCTTTTTCAAAAACTAGGCGGAGATATTAAATCTTTTTTGTCAGCGGTCAAAAAAAATAGGAAAGAGAAAGGAAGTTGGCTATAACCCTAAAGTTGGCTTTTACTTGTTTCTCAAAACATCTTCAGTTTTTATTTGTTTTTAGAGAGATTGAGAAAGAATCTTGATAAACTTATTGATGGGATTGTAAGTTTAAGAAAAGAATATGGGTTTATCCCGGAGAAACTTGCTATAGAAAGCGAAGTCTTATGCTCACTGACGTACAATTATGAAACTAAAATTGGAATATTTCAGGATATAATTTGGTATGTTTTATTAAATTTGGGTTAAAGATAAGTTTCGCAGAATTTTTCTCCGGGGCTTTGATATTATTCCCGAAAGGATGAAAAAGAAAAAAATGGCAATACGGTTAATTATTTTGCATAATTTTTGAAATTACCTTAACCCCCACTCCATTTTAATCAGTTAATGACAATCTTTTCCCTATTAATAAGTACGTCAATAAATATATATTGTTTTACTATAAAAAATCCTACAAATTCTGCTTTTTAAGGAAAATCAAACTAATTATAGTAAAATATTATGATAGAAATTTTAAGCAATGACGGTGGGAGTGTAGCCCTTCTGAGAAGAGGAAAAATCTATAAGATTGGACAAGTATCAGACGGTTTTATTATGACACAGGAAGGGAAGAAACAACCTTGCAGGGTGCTCACATGGGAATTCTTTGAGGATGGGGAGACAGACAACTTTTTCTATTCAGAAAGTGGTAAGCTTATCTTCAGCGCAATTAGCAACAATAGACCGAATTATATTCTTCGTGAATACGAAGATTTGGTTAGCAAAGGAGCCAGCTTAAACATATTTGTAAACGTGATTCAATCTGTATTTATTACTACTGAATTGGGGTTTGGCGACAACAGTTAACTTATAACTTATATTTTGCTGTCGTCTTCACTCCGTGTAACATAGCTACTTCATCCATTACATTTTTAACTATCTCTGCTTCTTCTGGAGTGCAAAAGAGGGCATCATAGATGTATCCAACATATATTCCCCTTTCGTTTAATCTGCTAACCACATCGCTCATTATTTCTACTTCTTTCTTAAAAAGTCTTCTGCATGTTGCTTTGTGTCCAAATTCGCTCTCTGCCTTATCAAAGTATATGTTTGACATCATTGTCGGCTCTGTCCCTGAGTAATAATCAAATAGAGGGGATTGCATCATTTGATACCATTCCTTGTTAAAAAAAGATAGGTGCTCCCCTTTTATCAGAGCAAGGAATTCACTTTCTTCCTCAATTTCTTTTTTTGTTTTAGGTAAAGTGATATTGTCTTCTTCTAATAGTATCGCTAACTCAACGTTCTCAAGCAATTCCCTAAATTTTATTTCTTCAGCAACAGCCTTATGAGTGATGAAACCTTTATTCCCTTCGTATGTATTTATTGCAATATTAGGGTGAAGGCAGCAATAGTCAACTTCTGTCAGTTTTTTTCCATTAATCAGGCATAAGTTACGAATCCAAGAGGGCATTAATGTAAATGAATCAACTATCCTTCCCCCACTACCTTCTCCACCAATGTGCGGTGTCCAGAGCCCATTCTTCTGGGTTAAGTAGTCAAATATTTTTAGACTGTCTTCCACAAAACTCCTGTTTTCATGGTCTTTAAAATATTCTTTTGTATGTTTGTTAAGGAATGTAAGCCGCTTGCCGCTTTTTGTCTTATGCCCTAATTTTATTAACCTTTTGGCTTCTTTGATAATTTCCTGCTTTGTAGGGAGCGTTATTCTCTCTTGCATTATCAATAAATTTCTGGCAATAGGATTTCTGAGGCATCCATCTATTTTATGGTCATGTTGCCTTTTAAAAAGCCCTTGGACGAACTCTGACTTAATTTGATAGGTTTCCACTCCTCTGCCACGATAATTGTCTCCCAGGCGATATAAATAGCACTTCTCATCAATTTCTTTTACATAATCACATTCCATTATCGGGCCATTATTTGTTCCCTCACATAAAGCTTCCCTCACCTTTATATAAGTATTATCTGAATAAAGTAGTTGTTGCCTCAAATTTACAGAGTAAAGAGACTTCCATCCATCCAGTTCTGTTTCAATGCTGCGGTATTCCCAATAATTATCCCCTGATTCATAGATAAGCCCCTGCATCCTGAAATAGGTGTCAGTCAAATTACTAAGCATTAAAAGGCAAAGTTCAATTGCAGTTTCTCCATCTGGGTGTATTGATTCTAAAGTATCAGTGTCAAGATATTTCCTTACTACGTATTCGGTTTTCTTAGGAATTAATATACTGTAATCGGTTTCGTAAAATAGCGCAAGTTGCGCAGAAACATCCCTATCATTTTCCTCTACAATACTTGCTATTATTGGAATTTCTTCTTTTGGGAGCAAACAAAACATTGAATTAGTATTAAGTTTATTAAATTGACTTAATTGATTTGATATTTGATTTGCTACAACTTTAGTTTCATTTGATTCATAAATGACATTATAGTCCTTATTAAATTTGTTACTTGACTCTTTCTCTAATATTTCTGATTTATTAAATGCGGAACATAATTCCCAAGGTATATAGATTTGATTATTCCCAATATTCATGTTGTTCATTAAATCCAACTCCATTTTTGCTGATTTATTAAAAACCTTAATAGGTTTATTTGGGTTATATGTAATATCATAACCCACATTAAAGTTGTTCATTAACCCCAATTCCATTGTTTCTGTTTTATTAAAATTTATTTCCATTGTGTATAAATAATAAGCCCACCAAAAAATAGAGAGGAACTTCTATAATTGGTGGGCTATATAATTAATTGTAAAACTAATCCGATTCCCTAATATGGCTATACCCCTGTTCCTCTTAAAACGATATAACCTCTAATAAATATGTACTAATATACAAAAACCTGAAGTGAAAACAAAATTTATTTAAGTAATAAGCAAAGAATGATAGAGAAAGTGAATTCCTTTCAGCTGAAAAGAAAGAAAGTGGTAATACCTTGTACACACCTTATCCTTTTTAAAGGAGAAAAGAAGAAAGTGATTATACTTTATACACACCTTATCCTTTTTTAAAGAGAAAAGAAAGAAAGTGCTAATAACTTATACACACCTTATCCTTTTTAAATGAGAAAACAAAGAAAGTGCTAATACCTTATACACATCTTATCCTTTTTTAAGGAGAAAAGAAAGAAAGCGATTATACCTTTTAAACCACTTGTCTTTTTGCAATAAGGAAAGAAAGAGAAAGAAAAAAGTAAGTACTATTCCCCTGCCAGTAAAAATATCCTAAGCCCTGATGGGTTTATTAAGCTACTTTTACGGTGTGGAAGTAAACCCTATCCTTATCCACTGAGCTAATCTCTCCATCTATTTCACGTTTTTGTAGGTCAAGCAAGTAATAAAATAAGTAGTGTTTATCTACTATACTCTTAATTGGAATGGGTATCGTTGTTGCTTCTGGAATGTCATAAACTACTCCAGGTTTTAGTTCTATTCCTGTTTCAATGAGGTAGCTTGAAGCCAGTTTGCCCCACATGTCTATTCCAGCTATTGTAAATTTTTCAAAGAACAAATCACCACCAACAATGGATTGTATCCTAATAGCCAGTGATTCGTTCTCAAGAATATATTCTGAAACTAATAGCCCGTGTTCTTCCATTGCTAAAACAATGTCCTTAATGGTTCCCCTTCTGTTTAAATGAGTCAGTTCTTTTGATTGATTTACTTCATCTATATAAACGGCATTAAAACTTTTTTCTGGATACGAAATAAGTAATTTAATATCAAATTCAATATCCCCAACCATCGCAGTAATGTCTTTAAATTCTATTGGGCTTAGGTATAGGTGGTGGCTGTATTTCTTCTGTTTTTTCATAGTGTATTTCTGGTTAATTTCTTTTATAAATAAATAGTAGTTTATTCTAAAAATAGAGTAAAATCCACACGTAGTTTTCTTGAAAGGAATAGGGAGGGGTTATTGTATTTAATTGACCCCCTATTTAAGCCCTAATTTAGACCTCCTATTGTCGCTACTAAAATAAGCCAGTAAAACCCTTAATTAAGAACCATCGTCCAGGGAGAGTTACGAAATGTGGCTTGTATTTGATACCAAATTTAGGAATAGTTCATTCCCTTCCATTCTAAAAATAGAGTAACAGGGAGAGTTACAATTCTAAAAATAGAGTAACAGGGAGAGTTGCTATATCTTGATTCAAAGATTAATCATTCCTCACCAAATGGTATTTAGCTCGCAGTGGAGATTGGGAGCCGTTTCAAATTTAAAAATTCAACCAACGAAATTATTCTAAAATCGCCAGGAAGGGAATTTTTTATACTATTTATAGATAAAAAAATGGCAATAGAAATAAATTCCAACAACCAAATGAAATGTTCTTTTCCGATGCTTTATGTTAACGATGGGACTGTAACCGACTATTTTTTTGACTGGAGCAGCTTTTGTGAAATAGCTATGCTTCCTTCTACCAACCTTCACAGGCTGTTAAAGACATTAAATAACGTGCCGATTTACAAGTATAAAAACAGAACATATTACCAGACAGATTTTTGTCTTTCCTTCTGGCGAAAAGTATCTGATGCGAACCGTTAATTCTTTTGCCTTTTTCTCTCAATTTGTTCTTTAATTTCCTCTAATATTTGCAAGCCTAATCTGTAACTTATTTTAGGGTTAAAAAATAAAATGCTTACAAATTCTAAAAATAGAAAGTAACAAAAAAGGAAATAAACCATTCTGAGGGAGAGGTAATAGAAATTCCAGTACCCAAAACAATAGCCAAATATAGCTGCGAAAAAAGAATGCAAAATTCGGTATCCTACATTTGAATAAAAGAAATTAATGGTTCTGATAAAAAGATAAAGTAGTTTTAGTTTGAGCATTAAATAATAATTTTTATTTGGTTAAATTAATTGTCATTCCATCTGAGGTAAAAACGTCCTTTAAAAAGCTATTAGAAGCCCTAATTCGTTTAATTAATAACCTGATGGCACTTTCCCTTTAACAATAAAGAAACGTTAAAAATAGCCCATAAACAAAAGCAGACATTTCTTTGTCCTCTTTTGTTTTGTTGGCTATTTTTAAATCCTAATTAAATTGCTGCTTTTACCTTCTTGTCATCTGCTTTCTAAATTTATAATCATGCTGCTTCCTTCTTCGATTCTCCTATTTCGATTTCGTTATTAATAAATTTCCACGCTTTCTCCGCTTGTTTAGCAGCAGTAAAAATTAATTTATTGTCATTCTTCAATGCTTTAAGCCAGCCCTGTATATAGGCTACAGAATTATCAATTGTTTCTTCTTCAAGCCCAGCATAATTAATAGCAAAGCTTGCAGCAAGTTCTGCAATCAATTCCTCCAATGAATATTGCTCAGACCCAAATCTGTCAAACTTTGCTATCCCATCACGATTTAACCTCTTTGAGGCTCCAGTACTATGGGCAAGCTCGTGGAATAATGTTTTATAGTAACGTCCTGCTGAGTGATAATTATTTTTCAAAGGCATCCGTATTTCATCAAGCACTGGAACATAGGAAGGGGAATAGCTTTGACCTTCTCTGATGGTTGGCTTATCTAACATATTTTGAAGGACTTTATCCAACGAGGTTATGTTCGGAACTTTATTTTCTATAACTGGAAAATCAATACCTGTAGTTTGTTCAGCATTAAATACAGTGTAATATTTCAATAGCGGAATAGTTTTCTTTTCAAGAATTCCATCGGCATTTCTATTTTGTTTTTCGAGGATTTGCCAATAAACAATGGGAGTTCCCTTCTCTCCTGCTTTTACAGAACCTCCAAGTTCCTTGACCTGCTTGAAGGAAAGGTAGAAGGGAGAGCTATGATTGTTACACACAGTTATCCAGTAATTAATTCCCCTATAAGGTTTCTTTGTAATAAAGTTTTGGGGAGCAACTGAACTATAGCCACGCTCCCATGGAACTATACCAGAATTCAACTTGCTAATAATTCGGTCTGTTACCATTGAATATACATCAGATGTTTTCATATTTCTTTTTGGGTTATAGGTTGGCTGTTTGAAAAAAAAGAAAGAATACTTCTATTCTTTTTTTGCATTAACACAACCTATAAGAAAAAAAATTCCGAAATGAAATTCAAAACTTGCATTTTTATTTTATGCTTATTCTTCTTTGGTTGCTCAACCAAGACAATAGAGCAGCCAATCACAGATATTCCAATAGAGCAAGTGCACGTGTCGGTAAAGCCCTATTCAAATCCTGCAATGATATTTGGTTCTTCTGCTAGGCAATTCTTTCAAAACGTATACAGAAATAACCAGTACAATAATATGTTGGCGTTTACTGCATCTCAAACCATTAATAAATATGGAAGGGAGACAATATTGAGCTATTATAAAATTAATTTCAAGTTTGATTATGTGCTTGGAAACCTCTGTAACATCAACACAGAATATGGTGTAATAATTTTGACCTACTCCAATGCTTCAATAATGGCAACAAGGAGGAAGGTTGTAATTCATTGTACAATAGAAAACGACACTGTTAAAGTAATTCTGGAACACCTTGCCACCAGCCCTTTTGAGTAGGGCATCTTTTTTCTCCTTCTTTCAACCTATAAAATAAAACGAAAGAAGATGACATACTTAAACACTGTTTCTGGAAACCACCGATTTAATTTTAATGGAACAATTATCATTGCTTGGATTGTTGTTGGAAGCGAAACAATCTGCGTGTCTCTTGATAACTATGAAGGGGACTGGCTTCGTTTTACTAACAAATTCTCAAAAGTTTATGAAGCAGGAATTGAAGGAATGCAACAATTCCTTGAGAACAAAATTAAGCAAATAGAAATGTGGTTGCCAAAGGCAATTGCATACGCACAGGACAAAAGAGCTGTTGCTGATGCGGAAAAGTTGGCTAAAGAAATTGAAGAAAAAGAAAAAACAGCCAAGGACCGTTCAATTAAATTGTATCGTACAGTAAGCATTCGCAAAGGAAATCATAAAATAAATATTGTTACGCAACCATATCAGGTTGGGATTTACATTGCTATTTCGGATACCAAATTGTCTGGACTTATTCAATCAACTGGAAGAAACCACAATTCAACGAACCGTAATATTAACAAGATAATTAAAGGTTTTACGGAACAAGGATACAAAGTGGAAAGCCGAAAGGAAAAGATTGATTATACAAGAATTTAGGAAAGGGAAATAATATTCCCAATTCTTTTTTTCCGAAAAGCCAACCTATAATAATAAAATAAAAATGAAATTTTCACAAACGAACTTTGAGCAAAGTTCATATAAAACTCCCGAATTTATAGCGTTTGCAAAAGAATTTAAGAAGCAAATTAAAGCTGAATTAAATAAAGTCGGTGCGGAACTTAATTCGTTTAATGTTGGACACTTCTATCTTTCTGGTTTCTTTTACAAAGGCGAACAGTGTTATTATTTCAGTTGGCACAATGGAGATAGCAATTTAATGTATCGCACAGCAAAGGACACTAGAGATTTTACTGGTGGGTCGAATTGTTGGATGAAACTGGGAGACTCGTTTGAGCAAATGAGATTAAAATAAGATTCTTTTTTTTGGAAACTCCTACCTATAAGAACATGAAAAAGACAAAACTAAAAATTCTTAATTCTTTAGCTTCTTTAGGTGTAACACTTGAAGACTTATACAAACAAGAAACCGCACAAATCAATATTCACTTATCCGATAAAGGTTATTGGTTCCACGTTGTTTTAAAAACGCATAGTGAGGTAGATTGTAAAATTAGTTCATTTCCCGCTAATCTTTGGGCAAGGACTAACAAAGGTATGAAGTACCAAAAATACAAATCACTTTCCACACTGCAAAGCTCCCTTGTTCGTTTAATAGATGAAAAAGTTGATACCATTGGGGATATTACATTCTCAATAAACAAGGAGTGTTATTCGTTTTAAGATAGTTGTTTTTTTTCTGAAACTCTAACCTATAACTAAAAAAACAAATGGCACTAAAAATTAAGAAACCGAAAGACTTGGAAGCGATTGCCAAATTCATGGCACAGGCATTAAAGCAGATAAGCAATAAAAAACTTGACCGTTTTTGGGACATGAAAGATTTGGTTGCTCATTTTGAGAATGACAATGGGTTTGACTATAAAGTTAGAGTAAAGATATGGGATGAAATGAAAGCATTTGAGATGCCGAAGACTTATAAAAACATATTGAAGTTATTGGAAAAAATAGTAGAAGGAAACAAAAAATAACTATTCTTTTTTTCGGATTCTCTTACCTATAATAACATGGAATCAGAAATAATAAATAAAGCAAAAAGGACAGACTTCAGAATTGTTTCAATCGAGGAAACAAGGAACTGGAGAGAAGATATTGCCGAGGCTTGTGGAAAGATATTCGGAGTATATATGTATAATGCAAACGAACAAACCTTCTGCTGCGAACTTGCTCCATCGTACACACTGATTCCACTTTACAGTTATGCTGAAAAAGAAATAACAGATGAAATAGCCGAGGAATTAATGGCTGGAGATTCACTATGCACTGATGTTTCCTACGTTCACGTTTCGCAAGTTGATAAGCGGAATACACATTCAACACCTGCAAATCTTAATGGTGTTTATTATAAGAATGGAGGAAAGAAGTACCGAGAAATAATGATGAATGCAGAGGAATACCTTAGATGCAACCATCAAATATAAATTATTAAGTTGTGTGTTTCTTTATAATTGAAAGGGCGAATTAAAACAATTCAGCCCCTTCATTTTTTCTTATTAAATAACCTATAGAAATATGACAAAGAAATCAACTTGGTATAACAAAAAGTACAGATTTGAAGCAACTGCCTATCTGCACGAATCGCAATTGCCATCAGATGTTCTTGAAGATATTTCAGGAAATGAAATAGGCGATACTGACTTCAATAAAAATGTAAAGCTCTACAAAGTAAGCCAACTTCAAACCCGTGGAAAAGGAATAAATTATGATACCAGATTGAAGATGGATAACCTCAGAAAGCAATTGAAAGGATTTAAGTATTTACTTATCCAGTTTTAGGGAAATCTTCAACAGCTGATAATTCTTTTTTTCAAAATACCCAACCTATAAAAATATGAAATCAACAATAAAATTTGATAGAGAAAATTCAGACAAGAGGACTCGTGTTGGCTGGACGTGGCACTATGGTCAAGTTAAACAAGCCGACAAAAGTTTTATGTTTTGTGCGTGTGAAATGAATGATTCAAACTCTGGTTCATCTGCAAGAGAAGTTTTTTGGATTGATGAAACACCAGTCAATTCAGCAGATTTAGAGAAATTAATTTTAACGCAATTTGAAGATGAATTCAAATAAAAAGTACAAAATACTATTCTTGGAAAATGGTAAGATGATTTGCAGTTTTTCAAAACAATGCGATGAAGAAGCAATAAAGGTAAAGGACTGTGAAATCTTAATTTTCTTTTATTTTTTTTCTTCAACCTATAAGTCAAAACACAAATACAAAGAAATGGCATTAAAAATTAAAAAACCAAGTGATTTAGAAAAAATAGCCAAGTATATGACTGAAGGAGTAAAACAAACGAGTAGCAAAAAACATGACCGTTTTTGGGACTTAAAAGATTTGATTTATTATTTTGAAAAGGACAACAATTTTGACTGTAAAGTGAGGGTAAAGATATGGGAGGAAATGAACGCTTTTGAAATGAAAAAGACTTATAAAAACATTCTGAAGTTATTAAATGCAATAGTGAAGGGCAATAAAAAATAACTATTTCTTTTTATCTCAAAAGACAACCTATATAAATATGAAATTCACAAAAACAAATTTTGAGCAAAGTTCTTACAAAACACCCGAATTTATTGCATTTGCAAAGGATTTTAAGAAGCAAATAAAGGCAGAACTGAAGAAAGTGGGTGCAGAACTTCGGGACTTTAATACTGGGCATTTTTACCTCTCTGGCTTTTTCTACAAAGGGGACAAATGTTTTTACTTCAGTTGGCACAATGGTGATAAAAATTTGATGTTTCGTACCGCCAAAGATATGAAAGACTACACAGGAGGTTCAAATTGTTGGATTGGCTTAGAGCGTTCTTTCGAGGAAATGAGATTGGAGCTTCGCTTGGTTTAACCTCTCACTTTATTTTTTCTCTATTACACAACCTATATTAAATACAAACCATAAATGAGTTATCTAATATTACCAAAAAGAGTTTTTAACAGCCCCTTGATTGAGTTTGCGAATTTTGTAGACGGAAGCCATGTGAATCTAATAAAATTGAACAAACCGTACAAAAACGGAATTTCTTATGCAGTCCATGAAACTACCAAAAGTCCCTTTTGCTCTAATGGACTTTTCACAACTTTTGAAAAGGCAAAATCAAAATTTGATTTGATGGTAAGGAATGGGCAACAAGAATCTCCATTGAGAGAACAAGGCACAACAGTGAAATCATAAATCTTTTTTTCTTATTCACCAACCTATAACAATAAAGAAATGACGACAAATTTATTCGGAAAATCAAACGCAGTTCTGATAAGTACTGAAGGTGAAATTATAGCAATTATTTAATGCAAAGCAAAAGATGAAATAAGAGGAAAGTTACAAACAGCAATTCAGGAGCACTACAACGCAGACAGCGTATTTGTGCCAAGCAATGAAGTTCTGACTAACCAAGCCCCTCTGGATTTTACTGCAAACCTTGTTGTAGAGGGTGAAGAAGAAGTAAGGGATTTTACAATTGCGATTACTACTACTTACTAAAATCTTTTTTCTACAATCACAAACCTATAAAATAAAGAATATCCTGAATGAAACAAAAAACTAAATATGTATTCCTGAACCTAACCATTCGCAATGGCGAGTATGAATACTCATCTCAATCAGTCCATGAGATTTCCACGAGAAAAAGCACACAGGTATTTGGAGAAAAATACACTAAAGAATTTTATGGAGGAAAGGCATTCAAATATTCTCCTGATGATAAATGGTGGTTATTCAATGGAGGTGAAGTGGCTGTAAAACTAAATACTTGCGAAGCTATTTCAAAAGAAGATTATGAAGTTCTAAGTAAATACCAATACAGATAATTCTTTTTTTCTACCTCCATAACCTATAACTTAAAAGAATGAACGACAAACTCAAAAAACTAATTCCAGCATTTATTGAGAAGGCTTTTGCAGCGCAAGGTTACACTGGTGATAAATCAATGAGCGAAATTAAAATTATCTGCAAGCTCTTCAACCCTTGCGGAATGGCAACTTGGTGGATATACGAACATATTGAGGAAGATATTTACATGGCTTTTTGTCTTTTGAATGACCCTGCCTATGCTGAGATTGGAACAATATCTTTGGAGGAATTGGCGAATGTGGAATTGCCACTGGGATTGAAAATAGAGAGGGATATACATTTTCCAGTTGGAGAAAAAACTTTGAAAGAAGTTTGGGATGAAGTGAAGGGTAGATAGTTTTCTTTTTTCAGGAATCACTAACCTATATTAGAAAATGAAAATGAAAAAATCACAGGAACTTGCAGAAGTAGCTATGATAGCGGTTATCCTCGGAGACCATTTCACAGAAAAACTGTATGAAGAAATGCAAAAAAGAGGAACGGGTTACATTTCCACGGTTGAGGAAATTGGAAAATGGGCGGTAGAGTTTTATAGGAAACACAGGAAAACGAATTGGGAAAATGCTCTTGAAAATGAAATGAAGCCCTTATCAAAAGAAATGAAATCTGTGATATGCTATGACGAGGCCATATTAGATTTTGGATTTTTTAAATTGAACCAATTCAAATAAAAATTGAACCACAAGAAAATGAAAGAATGTATGACAGATGAATTAAGCATAATTGAAGAGAAAGAATTATATTTTAATGAGAGAGAACAGCTCTGGGTGATGCTTATCAGAAGGGGCAACAGATACGGTATTGAGATAAATACTCGTTCCTCAAAATTAGGAAGAATCTTTGTTAAGAATCGAAGAGTTGCAGAAAATTGTGTGTGCCACATTTACTCCAAGCTCCTTAATATTAAATATTTTGTTGAAGCATTACATCTAATTCAATTGGGTTTTAGGTATAAAAATATCGCTGAAATAATGCTTGTAATTAATACTTATAATAAAAAATATGATTTCAATCACTTATTTGACCTCCGTAAATACTACTGCTACAAGACAAGTCCATGCCTTGATGTATTTATTCTAGACTACAAAAAGGAAAAACCAATCCGAGTTTATTTTGAGGACAAAGAAAAACCGATAGGATATTTCAAATCGGTGGGAGAAGAAGAAAATAGGAAATTTGTTTTCGAGTTAAGTCCAGGAATCATCTAATTACATTTTTACATTCAGTTTATAAAAAGCAGCTAAATAAAATTTGCTGCTTTTTTTTGTTTACAATTTAAGAACACAATTCTTTTTTCGGATTTTTCCAACCTATAATCCTAAAAAATGAACATCCAAAAAGACCAACTATCACTTACTACAATAATGATAGTTGGCAAAAAACAAGAATGTAGCAAAGACAGGGGTTTTGGAGTAAATGAGAAAATCAAAAAAATACCAACTGTCATTTACAAGCAAAATAAACTATAAATGATAGTTGTTTAGGATTTCAGAAAAGTCACTCACATAAATTTATTGAAGTAATTATTAAAAAGAAAAGCTGCAAAATAAAATTTGCAGTTTTTTTTATTTCTTAAAAATACTAATTCCCTTTCTTTTTTTTCGTTTCTTAAACCTATACAATTATAATAACGTTCGTAGTTATTATTGGTAAAACTAAAGAAATGAAAAAATACATCACTTATTTTCGGGTATCAACTGTAAAACAAAATATTTCTCACCTTGGACTCGAAGCGCAAAAATCTTCGGTGGAGCAATATGTCAAAAATGTCAATGGAGAAATTATTGATTCTTTCACCGAAGTTGAAACAGCTGGTTCAAAAGATAAAATTTCAGTTGACAAACAAGTAAGCATTGAAAGTTTGTTGTCCAAACGTCCACTTCTTCTTAATGCTTTGAAATTGGCAGAAACAAATGGAGCAATAATAGTAGTAAAGGAAAGCTCACGATTGACAAGATATTCACTACTAATGGAATTTTTACTTAAGAGTGGTATAACCTTTGAATTTGCTGATGCACCAAGCGATACGGCTTTCATCGTTAAACTAAAAACAAGTTTAGCTGAGGAGGAATTATTGAGAATTTCAGAAAGAACAAAGGCGGCTCTAAAAGCCCTTAAAGATAGAGGATTCAAGCGTGATACAAGCAAGCATGGATTAACGGAAGAGAATATAAAAAAGGGTAAAGACAGAAGAAAAGAGTTAGCAACCTTAAATGATAATAATAGAAAGGCATCTGGGTATATTATTCTTCTCCGTAATTCGGGAAGCACTCTTCAACAAATTGCAGATAAGCTAAATTCAGAAGGTTTCAGAAGTAGTCGTGGAAAACTATTTCGTCCAAGCAATGTTCTGATGCTATTAAATAGAGCATTACAAACAAATGAATTAATTCAAAATAGTATTTAAGGCAAAGCCCTTGATTTGTTTACTAATACAAGAGAATATTCAAGTATTTGTTTTCTTTATTTTACATTCTTTGACCTATAATATATAGTAAAACTAACTATCTTTGAAAAATAAAATCTGATGAATTACACAAAACACATACTCTCAAAATCTACCTTCGTTTATGGGTGTCAGTGTCCAAAACGCCTCTACCTGCACAAGTTTCGCCCTGAAGTCCGAAATGAAGAAGATAAATCTCAGCAGTCTATTTTTGCTTCAGGAACAAATGTAGGACTTTTAGCGCAAGAACTTTTCCGTGGAGGCGTTAACGCAGAACCACCAGATGCGTTTTCATATCATCTTTCTGTTGCGAAAACTCAGCAATTAATTAAAGAAGGCGCAAACATTATATATGAAGCGTGTTTTAACTACAACGGTGTTTTATGTGCAATTGATGTCCTTATAAAAAACAGTAAAAAATGGTATGCCTTTGAAGTAAAAGGAACTACATCTGTGAAGAGCCAACATATTATGGATGCTGCATTACAGTACCATGTCATAACAAAATCGGGAATACAACTTAAAGATATATTCATTGTTCATCTAAATAATCAATATGTAAGAAGAGGAGAGATAAGTGTTCAGGAATTATTCACGAAGCAATCTATTCACACTCAAGTTAAGGAGCAACAAAAATTTATTGAAACGAAGATTGAAGAATTAAAGAAAGTAGTTGCCGACAGAATTGAGCCTGTTGTGGAAGTTGGTAAGCATTGCGAAAGCCCTTATCCTTGTGACTTTACAGACTATTGTTGGAAGAATGTGAAAGTTCAAGAAACAAAATCAGAACGTGAAGAGTATATAAACAAAGAATATTTGAACGAATTCTTTAGCGAACTACAATATCCTTTATTTTATTTTGACTTTGAAACAATAATGCCAGCAGTCCCAGAATTCAATATCAGCAGACCTTACCAACAAATTCCTTTTCAATATTCTTTGCATATTCAGAGAACCAAAGGTTCGGAACTTGAACACAAAGAATTTCTCGGTGATGGAGTTAGTGACCCAAGAGAAGCATTAATAAAGGGCTTACTTGGGTCTGTTGGAAATAGAGGAACAATAATTTGTTGGAATAAAACGTTCGAAGTTTCTCGACTGAAAGAAACTGCAAGAGATTTCCCACAATACCGGATACAAATTTATGAGGTGATTGAAAGAGTGGTTGACCTAATGATTATTTTTAGAAAAAAAATGTTCTACCTCCCCGATTTTAATGAATCGTATTCAATAAAAAATGTATTGCCAGTTCTTGTTCCAGAATTAAGTTATAGTGATTTGGCAATACAGAAGGGAGGTAGCGCAAGTCTTACGTATTCTGAATTAAAAAATCAAACAGAAGAAATTCAAATTCACCAAAGAAAAAATCTGCTGGAATATTGCAAATTAGATACTCTTGCAATGGTAAAAATTCTGGAAAAAATAAATAAGATTTGAGTTTAGAATATACATTCGATTAATTGGATTTATGGTATCTCTTCTACTCAAAGAAACACAGGTAGTGTTTCCAGTAGTATACACCAAATAAACTACCCTGCCAGGGTTAGAGCATGTTTATCCTACCTTAGTGTTTGAAAAAGTAATATCCCCATTATTACACAAATTGTTTAGCCTTTTGTTCACTTTTTATTCGAATTTTTGTCTAACGCCTAATTTGGTTTAATTCAATAGGCATCTTTCCTTAACAAATTAGCACAAAGAAGTTGAAACAATAACTGCTGATTGTACTAATCAGAAATAAAAATTAAAATAACAATGATTACAAAATATATTCTTTTCATTTACAGTTTTTAGGAAACTGATTTTACTTTCAACATCTTTGCATTAATAGCAACAACAATAGTACTTAAACTCATAAGCACAGCACCCATTGCAGGACTTAACATTATGTTCCATTTATAAAGAACACCAGCCGCAAGCGGCAACGCAATTACATTATAGCCAGTTGCCCATATTAAATTCTGAATCATTTTTTTATAAGTCGCCTTGCCAAACAAAATTAAACTTGTAATATCCTGCGGATTACTGTTTACCAAAACTATCCCTGCGGTTTCTGCTGCAATATCGCTTCCGCTCCCCACTGCAATACCTATATCCGCTTGCGCCAAAGCAGGTGCATCATTCACGCCATCTCCCGTCATTGCCACAAATTCACCTTTGCTTTGCAACTCTTTTATTTTCTCTAATTTCTGATGTGGTAATACTTCCGCAAAATATCCATCCATCTTTAACTCATCGCTCACACTCTTTGCCACCTGTGCATTATCGCCCGTTAGCAAAATAGATTTAATTCCATTATCGTGAAGTGTTTTAATTGCTTCCGCAGATTCACTTCTTATTTTATCAGCCAACGCAATGTAACCTGCCAATTCATTATTGATAATGATAAACACAATTGTTTCAGCATTCGTACTTGAATAATTTTCAGGCAACGCAATTTTATTTTCTTTCAAATAACCTGGACTAACAACCTTAATATTTTTTCCTTCCACCACCGCTTCAATACCTTTGCCTGTTATAGAATTAAAATTACTTACTTGCGGAATCGCAACACCAAATCCTTTTGCTTTCGCAATTATACCAGTAGCAATAGGATGTTCAGAGTTTTGTTCCAATGCCGATGCAATACGAATAATTTCTTTTTCATCCGTTCCACTATGTTTTGAAGAAGGGTTACGAATGATGCTTACTATTCTAACTACTTCAAATTTTCCGACAGTAAGCGTTCCTGTTTTATCAAAAATAATAGTAGTAATTTTTCTTGCGTTCTCAAATGCAGTCCTGTTTTTTATAAGCAAACCATTCTTTGCCGACAGCGAAGTAGAAATAGCAACAACCAACGGAACAGCCAATCCCAAAGCGTGAGGACAACAAATAACAATCACCGTTACCATCCGTTCCAATGCAAATACAATTGGTTCTTTTGCAATCAACCACCAGAAAAAGAAAGTAGAGAAACCCGCAACCAACGCAACTATTGTAAGAATCTTTGCAGCCTTATCAGCAAGCAATTGTGTTTTTGATTTTGTTTTTTGTGCATCATCCACCAGCTTTATAACCCTTGACAAATAAGAATCTTTTGATGAATGAGTAACTTTTACTTTCAGCGAACCAGTACCATTTATTGAACCCGCAATTATTTTATCACCCTTCTGTTTCTTCACAGGCACAGATTCCCCCGTTAACATTGATTCATTCAAATAACTTTCACCTTCTGCAATTATTCCATCAGCAGCCACCTTTTCACCCGACTTAATCAAAATCAAATCACCTTCTTTTAATGAATCTGTTTTCACTTCGTGAATCATTTCACCCATCACCAAATGAGCATCCGAAGGCATCAACTGAACAAGCAATTCCAATTCCTTTGATGCACCCGCCACCGATTTCATTTCAATCCAATGACCAAGCAACATTATTAAAATCAACGTACACAGTTCCCAAAAGAAATCCATCCCCGCCAAACCAAAAACAGTTGCAACACTATAAGCATAAGCCGCAGTAATTGCAACTGCAATTAACGTCATCATCCCTAACGTCTTTTGTTTTAATTCATCCGCAAGCCCTTTTAAAAAAGGCAATCCACCATAAAAATATACAATTGTTGAAAGCGCAAAGAGTAAGTAAGTAGAACCTTTAAAAGAAATACTAAAATGAAACCATAGCTGAATCATTGGCGAAAGCAGCATTACAGGCACAGTAATAATAAGCGTAACATAAAATCTTTTCTTAAAATCATCAATCATCATTTTATGATGATTGTGTCCTGCCATTCCCATTGGCGCATTCATACTATGTTCCGAATGGTTATGTACTGTATGTTCGTGTTCCATTTTTTTTATTTATGAAGTCTGTAAAGAATCAATGCAATTAACCAAGGCAATGTAAAAGCCAACAACACCCATTTAAAATCCGAATTAATAATAAAATTCACAACCGTCATACAACCTATGGAACCCAATCCGGTAATTACAACTATAGTAAAGACTCCCCGTATACGTGTGCGAAACGAAGTAAGAGCAATATAAACAGTCAACAATCCTGTTGTAAAAATATAACTGCCCATTACCCAAAATACTTTTTGCAACCAATCCGATAATTGCGGAATAGTTTCATTTGCAGCCGAAGAAATTGTTCCAATGTATTTATAATCTTCAGGCAATAAAGCAGGGCGAATAAAAACAAAATACATTCCCATTGCACAAAGCAGAAAACCTCCAAAAGCCAGTAATGATGATGAATAAGGTTTTAATTTCAACATTTAAGAACTAGCATTTTTTTCAAGATTCTTTTTAGTATCATTCAGCATATTATTCAAACACCAGTTGCAGTACCAGTTTACAAAAAAGAAAGAAAGTATTTTATAATACCATTCTTTAGGAGGTAAATAACTAATTGAAATTTTTGCCAAAGTTCCGTTTTCAACAGCAACAATTTCAAACCACATCCTGTACCACGACATAATAATAATTTTCGCCTCCCCTATTATCTCCCATTCTTTAAGTTCAGGCGGTTGCCACTTCGTAACAGTTTCGTTGAAATCCATTTCCATTCCCATCATCTTTCCAAACCACCTGTATTTAGCACCAACACCGCTTGCGTTTGCGGAAAGTTGTTCCAACTTTAATTTACTTCCCATCATCATCATAGAACTTTCAGTCATATGCATTCCTGTTTTAGAAAAATCATCCATCTGTTGAAACACTTTTTCAGGTGTTGAATGTATCAAGATACTTTTTGATTTTGTTTTCATTGTTTATTGAATTAAAGGTTTTTCAAAATAAAATCTACTCGTTCTTCTGGTTGAAGTACAGGAACGTGAAGAACAGGAAAAGGCAGAGATTCGTAAACTTCACTAATTAATGTATGGATTTTTTTTTGTGCTATTTCATCTTCACTTCTTGCATAATCTTTTACCAAGGGAAGACAGTCCATAATAAAAATTTTCTTGTAATACACTGTTTCCATTGCTTCCGATAGTTTGACATCTTCCTCAAGGTTTAGAAACCGATAATAAGCACGAGCATCAGGAATTGCCCTGTCAAGAAAGACAAGAACATCTGGAGAAATTTCTTTCTCCTGCTCTATCTGCATTTCCAAAACTCCTAATTGAAACTCTCTCTGTTTATTCCTTACTTCCTCAACTGTTCTGCCTTTTAGTCTTTGCGTATCGAGATAATGTCGGGCGTGTTCTATAGTTGTTAAATATCCTCTCTCTTTAAGTAAATTCACCGTTGTTGTTTTACCTGAACTGGGACCTCCTGTTATAACATACCAGTTTGTTGAAACTCTGCTCATAATTATTTTCATTTAATCTATTTCCTGTATCTCATAAAGTTTAGGAATAATACAATCCCATCCGTAAGTATCTTTTATTTTTACTCTGAAAGTATCGGCTGCCTGCTTCTCTCCGTGTATGATAAATATTTTTTTAGGTGTGTTTTTAATTTCACTCATCCAGTTAAGTAAATCTTTCTGGTCACCGTGAGCGGAAATACCGCTTATCATTTCTACCCTTGCTTTCACCGCATAATATTTTCCGTAAATTTTTATTTCATTTGCACCTTCCTGAAGTTTCCTTCCCCTTGTTCCTTCCGCTTGGAAGCCTGCAAGTAATATGGTGGTTTCAGGTTTGCCAACATAGTGCTGAAGATAACTCAGCACACGCCCTCCCGAAGCCATACCACTCCCTGCAATTATTATTTTAGGATAAGGGGTGGCAATGCAGGCAAGCGTTTCTTTGAAATCTCTTATTACCTTAAACATTTCGCACATTTCATCACAATCTTCTATTGGCAATTTATGCCACTCCCTGTTTTTATGAAATACCTCCAGGACATTTGCACCCATTGGACTATCCATAATACAAGGAATATCAGGTAATGCACCTGATTTCCGCAATTGCCAAATCAGGTACATCAATGTTTGTGTACGCTCTACCGCAAAGCTTGGAATGATTAAACTCCCTCCTTTTTCAATTGTTTCAAGAATAATTTTCTTCAAGTGTTCTTTAATATCTTCTTTTGGATGAAGTCGGTCACCATAAGTGCTTTCAATAAAAAGAACATCCGCTTCCTGTGGTCGTTTTGGAGGAAACATCAATAAATCATTTTCCTGTCCCACATCGCCACTAAAAACAAATTTCTTTTCTCCAATATGTATTTCAATAAAACACGAACCGATAATATGACCATTCGTTTGATAACGAACTTTAATATCATTACCAAAATCAACCCATTCATCCGTTTTTATTTCTGTGAAATGAGGAATTGTTTTTTCCACATCTTTTAAATCATACAAAGGTTTTGCAGGTGTATGTTTGGAATAACCGTGCCTGTTAGCTTGCTCCGCTTCCTCTTCCTGAATTTTAGCACTGTCTTTCAAAATTATTTCTGCAACATCCAGTGTTGGAGATGTACCATAAATTTTTCCTTTAAAACCCGATTTCACAAGGCGAGGAAGATAACCCGTATGGTCTAAATGCCCGTGAGTTAACAGCACAAAATCTATTTCCGATACATCTATTGGAAGATAATCCCAATTCAATAATCGTAACTCTTTTAATCCCTGAAAAAGCCCACAGTCAACAAGGAATTTTTTTTCAGGAGTTTCAATTAAATATTTAGAACCAGTTACAGTTCCTGCTGCACCTAAGAAGTGGATAAAGATTTTATTATTCATAATTTTTATTTTTTATTTTGTTTAGTTCTGATTTCTATTAAGACATCCATTTGCACCTTCTGCATCTCAAAAAGATTTTTCATCTGCTCGACAATAAGCAAATCAATTTTCTGATGAAGATTACGAATTTCAATTTCTGCTTTGAGATTTATTAGGTAATCATTTTCAGAACGCATTCTGTCCTTAATTTCTTTCCTATTCTGGCTCATCATAATTATTGGTGCTTGGAGAGCCGCAACGCACGACAAGATAAGGTTGAGAAGAATAAAAGGGTAAGGGTCAAATTGTTTTTGTTTCAAAAAATATACATTCAAAAGAATCCAGATGAATATCATTACAAGAAAGAAAACAATAAAGCCCCAGCTTCCTCCAAACTCCGCAACTTTATCTGACATCCGGGCGGCAACAGAAAGTCTTTCTTCTTTTCCATAAATTTTACTCGCAATGAGTTCCTCTTCCTTAAGGGATTCAAGAACTATCTGATGAAGTTTTCTGATATGCTCATCTTCGCTTTGAAGCAACTCTGTGAATTTGTTTTGTACCATTTTTGTTACAGAATAATTTTTGTTCGTTTTAAAATTTGATTAATCACAAGCGAAAGCAAACTGAATCCAAACATAATTGTGAGGTCCTGCCAGCTTGGAGAATACAATGACAACACTTTTGCTACGGGTGGAATTAAATACGCACCCAGAGTAAGTACAAGGCAAATTACAGTAGCATACCATACATACTTATTTCTGAATACATCGGTTTTAAAAAATGATTTTGATTTTTCTGTTGACATATTTAATGTATGCCAAAGCTGGCAAAGAATGAGTGTTATAAATAAAATGTTGTTGCATAATTCGGGGTTCCACATTTCCGTTTTATGCTCAAAGAGATGAGTAAATAAAACAGCACCAAGCGTGCAAACAGTCATAACAGCAGAGTAAACAAAAATTGAAATCCACCGTTGCCTGTCAATAATGGGCTCATTTGAATTTCGTGGTAGTTGTTGCATAATTGCATCACTCCCTTTAGTTACGCCAAGGGCAAGGGCGGGCAAAACATCAGTAACAATATTAATGTATAAAATTTGCAGTGGAAACAAACTGAAATGCAAATTCATTATCGAGGAGAAAGAAATAATCAGAAGTTCAGCAATATTACAGGATAGCAGAAACACAACAAACTTTCGGATATTTTCAAAAATGATTCTACCTTGTTTAATTGCAAGAACAATGGAGGAAAAGGAATCATCCTTCAGAATCATATCAGCAACCTCTTGTGCTACTTGCGTTCCACGCAAACCCATCGCAATGCCGATGTCTGCTTTCTTCAATGCCGGAGCATCATTCACACCATCACCTGTCATTCCGACAACAGATTTATTTTCCTGTAACACTGAAACCAAATCCAACTTTTGTTTCGGACTTACCCTTGCAAATATTTTTGCCTCCGACCATTTCTTTTTTTCATCTGCTGAAAGTTTTTCATAGTCATTCATTTCTTTTCCGTGAATTACAATTTCATCTTCCGAATCCAACATACCGAGTTTGGATGCAATATTTTTTGCGGTGGCGGGATGGTCGCCTGTTATCATCACTACTTTAATACCAGCTGCTTTACATACGCCTATTGCTTCAAATACTTCTTCCCTTGGCGGGTCTAACATTCCTATTAATCCGACAAAAACAAGATTGTTTGTCAAATAAGTTGTTGATTCATCTGCTTCTTTATAAGCTGCTCCAATTATCCGTAAGCCCGCAGCAGCTAATTTTTCTGCATCAGCTATCCATTTTGTTTTCGTTGCTTCGTCTAGTGTTCTTGTTTCTTCTTTAACAAGAACAGAACTGCAATGCTTAATCAATTCTTCAACAGCACCTTTTGCAACAACAAAATATTTTCCATCTGATTTATGCATCGTAGCCATAATGCGTGTTTCAGAAGAAAAAGGTTCTTCTTTGATTTTGGGAAACTGATTCCGGTAAGGCAAAATATCCTCTCCATTACAGTATGCAAATTTCAACAAGCCTGTTTCAAGCGGGTCGCCTACTTCTTCAATTACTTTATCTTTAAAAATAAGTTCAGCCGTGTTACACAACACTGCTACTTGTTTAATAATCTCAAAACTTCTGCTCTTGGAAATATTATCGGGGGGAGTAAAATCAATTTTTCTCTCCGCAGGATTTAATTTCATTTCCAGTTTTCCTTCACTGGTAACTATTGTGCTTACTTCAATTATATTCTGTGTTAGCGTTCCTGTTTTATCCGTGCAAATCACATTTGTTCCTCCAAGTGTTTCAACAGCTTCTAATTTTTTTACAATCACATTGTGCCTTGCCATTTTCAGCATTCCCTGTGCAAGCGCAAGCGTTGCAACAATCGGAAGCCCTTCAGGTATTGCAGCAACAGCAAGAGCAATGGACGTTTCAAGTATTTCAACAAATGGGTCTCCATATAAAAGTCCTGCAATAAAAATTATTACAACAAGTGCGACTGTTATTTTAATGAGCTTCTTACTGAACTCTTCTAATTTTTTTTCTAACGGAGTTACTGACTGTTCTGCCGACTGAACCATAGAAGCAATTTTGCCAAGCTCCGTATTCATTCCGGTTCCAGTTACAATTGCTTTTGCATTTCCGTTAGTTACAAAAGTTCCTTTGTAAACCATATTCACACGTTCAGCAAGCGAAGTGTCCTTCTCAACAATTTTATCCTGTTTTTCAACAGGCATTGATTCACCTGTCATTGCAGATTCGTTAACCTGAAATTGTGAGAGATTAAAAATCCGGGCATCCGAAAGAATCATATCACCCGCTTCGAGAAATAAAATATCACCTGGAACAATTTCCATTGAAGGAATTTCAATAAGACTGCTATCACGAATAACTTTTGCATTTACCTGTGTCATCCGCTTTAATGCCTCCATCGAACGCTCCGCCTGGTATTCCATCAGGAAACCAATGATTGCGTTTATTAAAATAACAGCAAGAATGGCAATACCATCCAGCCACTCTTTAAAAAAGAAAGATAATCCCGCTGCAACTATCAGCATATAAACCATAGGGCTTGTAAACTGCGCTAGAAAAATAAGGAAGGGATTTTTCTTTTTTTTCTGCTCGATAACATTTCTACCGAATGATTCTTGCCGTCCTTTTACTTCATCAGCCGACAATCCTTTATCAATGTTTGCATTCAACTGTTTGCATATTTCCTCTGTTGAAAAGGAGTGAGCATCGTTTACGGGATATTGAATATTGTTCATTTATGAATTCCCTTAAGTAAAAGTTGCTTTTAAATATATTCCGGCTATGCCTAAAAGAGCAATAATAATGGAAGGCGTAAGCCCAATTAATACTTGTTTGCGTAATTTTTTTGACCCTTTTATATACGATACGCCTAATTTGAAAATAGTATTGCTCAATATTGCCAATAGAATTACAATAGCTGCCATTGACGGATTAATTTGAACTAAACTGAGTTTCGACATACTTATATTGATAGCATCTACATCAGCAAGACCGGATATAAATCCGGTAATGAGCAAACCTTTAGTTCCGAGGTAAATATTGGCATAATAGACAAATAAGGTAATCACTACGTATTGAATACCAAACAAAAAAGCACTGCTTAACTCAAGCGGATTTCCAAGTTGAATAAGGTTTGATGTTTTTTGGGATGCTGTTTTTCGCTTTAAGATGAAGGCAACAACAGAACTGCCTAATATCATTAAACCACAAGGGAGCAGGAGCCATTTAAAAACAATTATATTAAATAATGCGGCTACAATTAATACACGTGCAAACATTACCGTACAGGCAATGATAATTCCGGTTGCGTATTGCATAGAAAGATTTTCGTTCTCTTTGCTTCTTGCACTGAACACCCACGTTACTGCCGTACTTGAAAATGTACCGCCAAAGAAACCTGTAAATAGCACGCCCTTTTCCGCTCCATAAAACTTAATTATAAAGTATCCGACAAAACTCAGCGATGACACAATAACTACTACAAAACCTATACTTCTCGGGTTGATTATTCCGTCTGGTCCATAATTTTTGTCGGGCAAAAATGGCAAAAGCAAAAGAGAAAGAATAATGAATTTTATAAAAGCAAACAATTCCTCCTTTGTAATTCTACCAATCGTTTCACGGAATTTAGTTTTAAGTGTTAAAAGAGAAGAAACAATTACAGCTACTGCTAAAGCTTCTCTAATGTAATGAAGACCGGAAAGCACACCAAGAAAAAACACCAATACCAGCGATAATTCGGTTACGATTCCGAAATTTTCTTTCTGAATCTTTGAAAAGTGAAATACACTGATAAAAAGAAATACACCTGGAATAACCACTAATAAAATATTTATATTTAATTCAACTGCTAAAAAAGTAACAACGCACCCTAATATTGACATCATTGCAAATCCTCGCAACCCTGCAAAATGTTCTTTCCCCGAAAGGTTTTCAAACTCACGTTCCATTCCCACAATTAATCCTATACCCAATGACACTAGCAGGCTAAGTAAAAACGGTGTAAGAAGCTTATTTAATAAATCGTGCATTATAATACATTTTAAATTTTAATAGGTAAAAAATTCAATTTCAGATTTAGTCATTTTTGAATAAAACTCAAGGTCTTTTTTCCTTTCTTTTGAAGAATACACCAAATGGTCAAGTCCTGTCCATAGCAAAAACCAACCTGCCGGTTCTAAAATAACTATCAAAAAATGGAAATGGTATTCCTCACGTTTCATATAAGATAAATAACTTGCTGTTACCATCAAGCCTACCCCTATCATAGTTAAGATGATTCCTTTCTTTTTTGTTTGTCTCACATCACTTGCCACCTGCTGATGGGCATCTTTGAAATGGGAGTGAAGTCTTTTAATTATTATTATTTCATCCTTCTCATTTCTTGCCACAGCAGGTAATAAAAGTTTTAAAGACATTTTATTTCCATCTTTACTTTTCGAAAAACTTTTTGCCTGCATAATAAAATCATCCGATAATGTTCTTTCTGAATATTCACTCGGGTCAAATGAAGAAAATATATCGTTATAAGAACTAAGCAAAATGCTTATCTCTGCAAGTTTCAGCAAAGATTGTTTTGATGATTGATTTATCACTTCCTGCTCATATTTATTGGTAACATTCATTTCCAACCTCAGATTTTAATTTCATTTTTATTATCATCGGAACTGGCAAAACAATCTATATTGTAAATTGTAGTTTTCGAGATATTCTCTAAAGCAGTATTAGTAAGAAATGCCTGATGCCCTGTTATAATTACATTATTAAAAGTCATTAATCTTGAAATAACATCGTCCTGAAGTATATCCTCTGAGTGGTCTTCAAAAAACAAGTCGCTTTCTTCTTCATACACATCAATACCAAGATAACCTATCACACCTGACTTTAATCCACCAATTACTTCCTTTGTATTAATTAATCCGCCCCGGCTTGTGTTAATCAACATAACCCCCCGCTTCATTTTATCAATATACTTTTTATCAATAATGTGTTTGGTTTCAGCAGTAAGAGGCAAATGCAATGAGATAATGTCAGATTTTGAGCAAAGTGATTGGCCGTCCGAATATGTTACTCCATATTTTCCTTTTAGTTCTTTGTTTTCCAATAAATCAGTTGCAATTATATTGCAGCCAAATCCATTCATTATTTTAGCCACAACCGAACCTATTTTACCTGTTCCAATAATGCCAACAGTTTTACCTTGCATATCAAAGCCTACTAGACCATCTAAAGTAAAATTGAGTTCACGAACCCTATTATGAGAACGAATTAGCTTTCTGTTTAATGCAAGCATCAAGGCTACCGTATGTTCGGCAACTGAATATGGAGAATAATCAGGTACACGTGCAACACGTAAACCAAGTTTTTTAGCTGCAACTAAATCCACGTGGTTGTATCCGGCTGAACGCAATGCCAAAAACGCAACTCCATACTTTTTCAATTCGTTCAATACAGGGGCAGAGGCATCGTCATTTACAAATATACTTACAGTTTTACAACCTTCGGCTAACTGAGCAGTTTGAAGGGTAAGACGTGTATCTAATAACTTCAACTCATGTTTTGATAAATTGAAATTAGTTAAATACTCCTTCTCAAATTTGTGAAAACTATAAACTGCGACTTTCATTTTTATAAAATTAGTTTGATAAAACATTTATTAATTCATTCATAGCAGGAGTTATTTCTAAATGTTTCTTTGTTATTTTTTCAAGCGGTGTGTATATAATGTCACCTTTTATTTCTCCAATCATTATATTTTTCTCACCTTTTAATAAGGCGTTAATAGCAGAAACTCCCAACTTACTTGCCAAAACTCTATCTGAACAACTTGGTGACCCACCTCGTTGTATATGACCTAATATACATACAGCCATATCATACTCCGGGAATTTTTCTTTTACTTTCTCTGATATTTTAAATGCTCCTCCTACTTCATTTCCTTCCGCTACAACAACGATTAATGAGTTTTTTTTTCTATTCCAACCTTTTTCAAATATGGAGAACAAGCGCTGTAAATCTGTTTTTGTTTCAGGAATATATATCGCTTCAGCTCCCACGCTAATTCCGGTTTTGTAAGCAATAAATCCTGAATCACGTCCCATCACTTCTACAAAATAAATTCTGTTATGCGATTCAGCGGTATCCCGAATTTTATCTATCGCTTCCATTGCGGTATTTGTGGCGGTATCATAACCAATTGTAAAATCTGTACCAATAATGTCATTGTCAATGGTTTTCGGAATCCCAATCCATGGAATATTATAAGTAGAAGTAAAGGCTTTTGAACCAGCCAATGAACCATCTCCGCCAATTAATATTATGGCTTCAATTTCTTCTTTTTTTAGTTGCCGATAAGCTAATTCTCTACCTTCCGGTGTTTTAAAACGCTCACTCCTTGAAGATTTAAGAATTGTTCCTCCACGTTGAATAATATTACTGACAGTTGTCGCATCCATTTTAAAAAAATCTCCATCAATCATTCCCTCGTATCCCCTATGAATTCCAATGACATCAAGTTTATGAAATATGGAAGTTCTTACAACAGCTCTTATACAAGCATTCAATCCAGGTGCATCGCCACCAGATGTAAGTATTGCTATTTTTTTTAAGTTTGACAAGTGTTCTTATTTGGTACTAATTAACTTTTGACTTTCTGCCTTATTTATGTTTTCAATTCCTTTTATCAGAGCATCTGGATTAAATGAAATACTATCTATTCCATTTTCAACAAGAAATTGAGCATATTCAGGATAATCGCTTGGTGCTTGCCCGCACAAGCCCGTATGAGTTCCTGATTTTTTTGCTTTAGCAAGCGTCATAGTAATCAGCTGCATAACTGCGGGGTCAAAAGGATTGAATATTTTGCTTAGTAATTCCGAATCACGGTCAGCACCAAGGGTAAGTTGGGTGAGGTCATTAGAACCAATTGAAAAACCATCAAAATATTTTGCGAATTCTTCTGCAAGCAAAGCGTTGCACGGAATTTCTATCATTACGTATAACTCTAATCCGTTTTCTCCTCGTGATAAACCAAATTCATTCATCACTTCAATTACTTTTTGCGCTTCGGTTATAGTTCTGCAAAATGGAATCATTAGTTTCACATTAGTCAACCCCATTTTATCACGCACTATTTTCATTGCTTTACATTCCATTTCAAACCCTTCTTTGTAAAGCGGATGATAATAGCGAGATGCTCCGCGAAAACCTATCATCGGATTTTCTTCTTTGGGTTCAAATTGTTTTCCACCAAGCAAGTTGGCGTATTCATTTGATTTGAAATCGCTCATTCTTACAATTACATCATTAGGGTAAAATGCAGCAGCTATTATTGCCGTGGCTTCTGCAAGTTTCAAAATAAAATATTCTTCTTTATTCGAAAATTGCTTTATGATATTTTGAATTTTCTCTTTGGCTTCTATGTCTTTAAGTTCATTGAAATGTCGTAGAGCCATTGGGTGAATTCTTATTGCGTTACTAATAATAAATTCCATTCGCAGCAAACCAACACCATCATTCGGCAAAAAAGAATATCGAAACGCTTCATCAGGATGAGCAAGTATTAGCATTACTTTCGTTTCGGGCTTTTTAATTGTCGAGATGTCAATTTCTTTTTCGTCCCACTTCAACAATCCTTCGTAGATATAACCAGTATCACCCTCCGCAGCAGATACTGTAATTTCCTGTCCGTCTTTTATTACTTGAGTTCCATTACCTGTTCCGACAATTGCAACAGCACCTACTTCACGAGCTACAATTGCTGCGTGTGATGTACGACCACCTTGGTCAGTTATTATTGCTGCTGCTTTTTTCAAAATGGGGTCCCAATCGGGGTCAGTACGCCCCGTAACTAAAATTTCACCTTCTTTTAACTTTGAAATTTCAGATGGCGAATGAAGGATGCGTGCTTTGCCACTTACAATCCTGTTGCCTAAGCCTATTCCTGTACAAAGCACCTTGCCTTTTTCCTGTAAATGATATTGACTGAAAATTTTGCGGTTATTATTATTGCTATGCACTGTTTCAGGACGTGCCTGTACAATGAATAATTTTCCACTATTGCCATCTTTCGCCCATTCTATATCCATATGGCATTTGTAATGTTTCTGAATATCACAAGCCCAACTTGCCAGTTGAATTATTTCCTCATCATTTAAAATAAATTGTGCTCTTTTTTCTAATGAAGTATCACGATTAATTATAGCATCTTCAGGTTTCTTAATTTCATCTAAACTTTTTTCAGAGTATATCATCGTTTTTGCTTTACTCCCAAGCTGATGAGAAATGATTGGTTGTTTTGCTTTATTCATCAATGGTTTAAAAACAAGAAACTCATCAGTGTTTACAGTTCCCTGTACTACATTTTCACCAAGTCCCCAAGCACCTGAAACTAAAACCACATTTTCAAAACCCGAATCAGGTTCCATTGTAAACATAACTCCCGAACTTGCAATATCAGAACGCACCATTAGCTGCACACCTATTGACAAAGCAACTTTGCTATGGTCAAAACCATTATCATTTCTGTATTTTATTGCACGGTCCGTAAAAAGAGAAGCGTAACATCGCTGACAGGCTTTGATTAAATTTTCTTCACCCCTAACGTTTAGATACGATTCCTGCTGCCCTGCAAAACTTGCATTGGGCAAATCTTCTGCTGTGGCACTACTGCGAACGGCAACCGAAATATTTTTCCCTTCTTTTTCAAAAAGTTGTTGGTAAGCCTTAATTATTTCATTTTTTAATTCAAGTGGAAATGCAGCTTCCAAGAATAGCTTACGTGCTTCAAAACCAATTTCGGAAAGATTACTGAATTTATTTTTATCAAGCTTTGAAAGAATTGTATTGAGTTGGGCAACAAGTTTATTTTCATTTAGAAATAGCCAATAGCCATCTGATGTTATTGCAAAACCATCCGGCACACCAATACTTTTTGCCGATAGCTGGCTGAACATTTCGCCAAGCGAAGAATTTTTACCACCCACAAGAGGTAAATCACTGAGCCGGATTTCGGAGAAGTTTTTTATTGATTTCATTATTTATTTTTTTCTATGAGTGAATGGAATTATTGGCGATAAAAAAATCCCGCTATTAAAAATAAAACTGCTGCTATACCTGCTGCAATAAAATTGTAAGGGCTTGCATATCTTAAATATTTTGTATGGTCGGCACGAGCAATGTTTGATGACATATTTGTCATTCCTGCAACAGGCGAAGTAGTGTCTCCAAATGTTCCCCCGGTGATTACTGCTGCAACACAAAGTGGAATTCCTGAACCTGCGATTACTGCAAGCGAAATAGCGAAAGGCATAATTAAAGAAGATGCAGCCCAACCTTCACCAATAAAATATGTGACGGCAGATGCTACGATGAAAAGCGAAACAGGAATACTCCATGCAGGTAAAGAACCCAACTGTTCCTTAATGAAATCACTTAAATGTAAATCCTGCGTAACAGCACCTAATGCCCATGCAACAATAAGAATTGCTAAAATATTCATGAGTTCATTTCCTCCTGAAATTATGTCTGTGGTCATTTTTTTCAGTGAATATTTTTGGAAAAAATAAATGACACCAGTAATCATCATTGAAATAAACAAAGCCACTAACATTGCCTTGTTTGGTTCGGTAGTAGCAATTACGGATGCAACAGTTCCATTCACTCCGCCTTTGTCTTTTCCGAAATACCAAAAGAAAAAGAAACTCAAAAAGATTACAACCACCATTGGAATTATCAGGTTAAATAACCGTGGTTTTATTTCGGGCTTTTCGTCTTTCATATCCATATTCATTCCATCAGACATTTCCATTTTTGTGTGGTGCATTCCTTTTTCTGCGGAAGGTTTTTTAAATTGAAAATAGATGGAAAGAAAAGTGATAATCAGAATTATAATGCTGAAAAATTCAAAAGGAATTGCATGAAGTAAAGTGCTGTAAGCAGATTGTTTTTGAACTCCGGCAACTTTTAATCCCTGACCGATATTTGCAATATTAAATCCCACGAAAGTGGTGGCAATTGGAATAAGCTCAACAACGGGACTTGCAGTATTGTTGAGCATAAAAGCAAGGCGTTCTTTTGCGATTTTATTTTTTTCAGCAAGCGAACTTACAATTGAACCTGCACCAATAATCCTGAACGCGCAATCAATAAAAGTAATTGGAATCAATGCCCACAAAATATAAAAAACTCCTTTTTCACTTTTAATGTGTTTGCCAGCTAAAGTTGAAAATGCATTGATGCCGCCAGCTTTTCTTAGCAGTGTAATTAAGCCGCTGAATAAATAAAGGAACATCAACACCTGCAAATTATCTTTATCAGATAATATTTTTATGATGTTTTCTATTGCAGTTTCAACTCCTCCAATGAGAGAAGGATTTAGTATGTAGCTGCCAACTAATAAACCCAACAGAAGCGAAGGCAAAATCTTTTTTGACCACACTGCGCAAGCAATGGTAATTAAAGGTGGTAAAATAGATAGCCAAGTGTTCTGCATTTCTTACTGCTGTTTTTTTATTTATTTTTTTCGTCTGTATCTTAAAGCAAATACAATTATGAGAACAATGGCAAGTGGAATAATCCACATACCCCAACCCATACCCCAGCCCCAGGAATTATCGTGCATCATTTTCAATTATTTTTTTCTTCTCATGATATTCTTCGTTTGTGATTTGTCCTGAAGCAAAACGCTTTTGTAAAATATCAAGCGGTGAATCTTTTTTCTTTCGCTGCCCTGGAATATCGTAAGGTATTGCAAAAATCCAAAAAAGAAAAAAACACCAAACTAACCACCATATAAGGTGCATTCCCCAGAAATGATAACCATCGTAGAACATAATTTTTTAATTTTTAATTGTGAATAATTAATTGTTAGAACTTATTTTGTTAAAAGTCAGTGTTGGCTTAACCTGTATAGTTTGAATACTGGTTTTTCATCTATGATTGTTTTAACTTACCCTATTTTTTTTCAGGTGTACTTTTACTGTCTTTGTCCTTCATTGTGCATTTTTCCATCTTCCCGCTCATATCCATACAATCCCCTTCTTTCATTTGCATTTTCTTTCCGTCTTTCATCATACATTCACCATTTACCATACACTTCGTTCCATTTTTCATTGTCATCTCTTTGTCCATCGGCATCATTTTTCCATCCTTCATTTGCATCATTTTTCCGTCCTGCATCATACAGCCATCTTTCATCATACCGCCATCCTTCATACCACAACAACTTTTCATTGTTGCAGGTTCCGTTTTAGTTTGTCCAAAAGAGTTACTTGCTGTAAAGCACACTACCAGCATTAGCATTGTAGCTAATATTACTGAAATTGATTTTTTGTTTTTCATTATAATTATTTTTTATTTTTTTCAGTAACGCTGTTACCCGTTCTTCAGTTTCGCTGTTGCCCTATTTTAATATTTTAATTACTCTAATTAGAAACAAGTTCCTTAATAGTATAATGTCCCGACTTGTTAAGTTCAGCTTGCAATACCTCTATTCCAATAGATTTGTTCATAGTAATAACTGCACCTTGCGGATTCAGTTCCACTGCCGCTTCTGTAACATCTGGTACTTGCAGCAATGCCAGCTTTACTTTGTTCACGCAACCCCCGCAACTCATTCCTCCTATTTCGTATGCTTTTGTCATTTTATCTAGTGTTTTTGTTTTTTTATTTACGTACAATCTCTACAGAACATTTTGCGTGTAATGCCACAGCCTGTGAAACCGAGCCGAGAAGAAAACGTTCTACAGCACCCGCTCCGTGAGAGCCAACGATAATTAAATCTGCACAAAATTTTTCAGCTTCTTCTAGGATAACTCTCTTTGGAGAGCCATCAATCACAAAAGTCGTTACAGTTAACGATGGATTTTTCTTACGTAATATACCTGCTGCATTTTTAGCTATTTTCTCTGCCGTTTTTAAAGCATCTTTCTTTGTTGCAACATAATATTCCTGCATCACACCCATTGTTTCCAAAGTCGTTATCATTGGAACGGTTTCGTAAACATAAACAATGCGTACTTCCGTTTTAGGTGGATATATTTTGTTTGAAATCTTTTCCAGCACTACTTTGCTATGCGCAGAGCCATCTGTTGCCAAAAGTATTTTCAAATTTGTTTTTCCTTTTTCCTTTTTCATTTTGTTTTATCAGCAATTTATTTCCTATGCTCCTCTTTCTTTTTTTCCATCTTCATCCCTTTCATCCCGCACATACCTTCCATAGACTTCATCACATTCGGACGAGATTGCATCGAACCCATCATCATATCACATTTCGATTTATCCATATCACACATATCCATAGTTTTTCCCATCATCATTTTGCACATAGACGAATCCATTTTGCACCCCTCAGTCATTTTATCCATCATACTTTCCTGCATCTGTTTGTCATCTTTCGCAATTATAAAAATAGTATTCAGAATTACGTCAGGATGTTTAGTCCGCATCGAATCCATCACTTCCTTCATATAAACATCGTTGTTCATCAACTCCGAAATTAATTTTCCGCGTGTACCTGCATCAGTGCAAACTTTCTCAGGTCGGGAATTGTTGCATTCTGTTAATGAAAACAATAATGCAAAAGCAAATAGGGTAATTGTAATTTTTTTCATTTTGTTTATTTTTTAAAAGATTTAATTAAATTGAATTTATGATTTTTTATATAGCGACACATTGTAAACCCCTGCAATGCAAGCACCGATTAACCAGCTAATAATAAACGCTTCAATACCACCAATCAACATTTCTATAGGTGGCATATCCATTCTTATTATGGAAGAAACATCCATTCCGTGAAGCAGGTTGTTGAAAAACTTAACACTACTCTCCCTGCCCGACAGTAGCATAACCAATGCACAGCCAAAGTAAAGCAGTCCACCCGTTACTCCAAATGCTAATCCAAATTTCCTAATGCTTATGTGATACATCGTTATCTTTTTTAATGGTTTCAGAATGTTCCCTATGTTCGTGCCCGTGGTGGTGCATCGGCATCAGCAAATGACACGCAAACATTGCAACAATAAAAATTAAAATGGAATAATTCCCCGTAATACCAAATAGTGGCAAAATAAAAATAAGCAGCAAAGGCACTGTACAACCTATAATCATCCAGAAAGTATGTTTGTTCATTGTTTAGCTTTTTATAACTATTATTTCTGCTCAAAAGTATTCACTCTATGTTTGTTGAAATTATATAATCTTTTATATCACTTACATCATTCACACCCCCTCATTCATTCTATTTACTAATTCATTATTCTTCAATACAAAAAAATGATTATTGTTTTTCAAGGAACAAAATTATCATTAGCCAAACAAAAAAAATATGATAATTATCATACAGAAATATGATTAATATCACTCTACATTTTCATCCCACCCATAGTCTTTGCTCCGTTTTTCAGAATAAAGACACTGTTCAGAAGATAGCTGCCCGAAGAAACAACCAACTCCCCTTCGTTAATGCCCATTATCACTTCTATTTCATTTTTGTTTTCTATTCCCGTTTCAATCATTTTTTTTTCAAACATCCCTGTTGCATTTTGAACCCACACAGAGGAAGATGATTTACTTAAAATAATACAAGACTTCGGAATAACCAATGTTTTTTTCTCTTGGCGTTTCACTAAAACCGTTGCCATCATCCCCGGTTTTATTTTTCCATTACTATTCTTCACACCAATTTTAACAGAAGAAATTTTTTGTGCAACATCAAGTGCTGGCGGAGTTTGAATTATTTCTCCTTTAAATACCTCGTTAGGCAATGATTCAAAAGACAAATCAATTTCAGGATTTTCCATCAGATAAGAAATTTCATTCTGATAAATTGCAGCATTCACCCACACAGTTTCCAACGAAGCAATTTTAAAAAGAGGAGTTCCTGTAGTTACATATTCGCCTTCACTTATATTTAGTTCCGATAAATACCCGTTCACATCACTGTAAAAATTCACAGTTGGTGATGTTTTTTTATTTTGAGCCAATTCCTTTATCTGCCCTTCGCTCAAACCCCAAAGCAAAAGTTTTTTTCGTGATGCTTCCACAAGCGTATTTACCATATTCAATTGCTCTTTATAATTCAACTGTTGTTCAAGCCCAAGCAGAAATTCATTTTCATCTGACAAAAGTTCTTCACTGTAAACAGCATAAAGTGCCTGTCCCTTCTTAATTTCCTCACCTGCATTGCGGGCAAATAATTTATCTATTCTTCCATTCACACGCGAATTAATACTGCTGATATTATTTTCATCAATGGCAACAGAGCCAACAAAATTGGAGGTTTCAAAAATAGTTTTGATTTTTGCTGTATCAACCCCAAGGTGAATTAATTCCATTTCGTGGGCTGTAAGGTGTACCATTTCTGTCATCATATCCATCCCTTGGTGTTCATCTTTTTTTTCTTCTGGTTTATTGCATCCCCAAAACAAAAGCATCATAATCACATATCCTGTTTTTAATGAAGTATTCATTTCACTTCCTGTTTAATTAAACTTTCACTGTCCAGCAGGTATCCCGCATCTTTTGCAATTTCATCCTTTGCAGTAATTCCCGAAATTATTTGTATGTATCCATCCGTTTCCAACCCAACAGTAATTTCTTTTGCCTGCAAAAATTTATTTCCTTTCTCTGCTTTTTCTTTTTTCAACCAGACAAATTTTCTGTTACCAAGCGACAACACCGAAGAAGAAGGAACTACAAGATATTCACCGCTTACTTCCAGTTCAGCACTAACAATAGAATTAACTTTTAATTTCAACAATTCATTTTTCAGATACACCCTTGCCTGCATAAATTTTTGTCCTTCTTTAAATGCAGGTTCAATAAAATTGATACTTGCGATAATAGAATCATCAGGCAACAATTGACTGGTTATTTTCACAGAACGATTCTCTTTTAGTGCTGCCCCTTCATTTGCGTCTATCGCAATTATCGCATACACTTCTTTGCAATCGTTCAGCACAAACAATGTTTGCCCCTTGCTTACATAATCCCCTTCACTTATTCTTGCAGCGGACTGCATTGAATTTGTAGCCATTGATTGCTGTGCATTCCCTCCACCATTCATTCCATTCATACCCGAAGGCGCAGTAGAAGCAGTTGAAGAAGGAGCATTCTTTTGTTGTTGAAAATCATAAAAGATAAATCCGCTATATGGGCTGTAAACAGTTATTGATTTTAATGTTTGTCGTGTTGTTTCAATCTCATTAATTTGTTTTTCAGAAAGCCCAAGTAATTTTAATTTTTGTTTTGTTGCTTCAATTAGGAATGAATCACTTTTTGTTTTCAGGTGATGTAGAAATTCCTCTTCGTAAGTATTCAATTCCGGGCTGTATAACTCAAGCAGTCTATCCCCTTTATGTACATATTGATAATTCAATTTCACATACAGTTTTTCAATTCTTCCTCCTGTTCGCACCGCCACTTTATTATTTTTTCTTTCATCAAAAGCAATATATCCCGCTGCGCGAATAGTTTGCGTAATGTTTTTAACCAAAGGATGAATCGTTTCAGCATTCGACAAAACCATTTTGTTTGCAGGAGCCAAAACATTCTTAAGTCCCGTGTCTGAATTTCCTGATTTATGTGTCATTCCCGGCATTTCCTTCATATCCATTCCCTCCATTCCTTCCATAGAATTAGTTTTATTGCTCTCCTTTTTTTTATCGCTTGTACAACCGACAATAAAAAAAAGAATAATAATACTATGGAAAATCAGTTTAATCATTTTATTTTTTCTCCGTTTCAAATTCATATTCCGCTTGCAGTTTCAATACATTATTGAGCTTATCAAGATATTCCATTTGCTTCATCAATGTCATATCCCACGCATCCAGCAATATGAAAAAACTTCCTGTATTCTGTTTATAAGCAAGCAATGAAGTTTCAAGGTTTTTATAATACGAAGGAATTATTTCACTCTCATAATTTTTCAATTGTTCTTTTTCATATCTCATCATCGTTAGTTTTTCAGAACCCATTTTTTCTGCCATCAGTTGCATCGTTTCCTTTTCTTTCTGCATCGCTTCAATTTCAAACCCCATTGATTTCACTTCCGACTTATACATTTTTGATGACCACGGGGCAATCGGAATTGTCACCATTCCCATAACAGAAAATTCATCGGGCATACCAAACATTTGCATATGCTGGGCTTTTACACCAAAGTCTGGTCTTTTAGAAGCTGACATATATTTCTGATTCAATTTCATTGAATTTATTGAACTTTCAACCGAAAGAATATCACTTCTTTTGATGGATGCTTTATCAATGGACAAAATAAATTCATAATTATTAATTACAATACTTGTGTCAATACTGAAGGTAACATTAATGTTACGGTTCATCAAAATGTTCAACCCGATATTGCTCTCTGCAATTTGTGAAAGCAACATCAACTTCATATTTTTCAAATCAGTAATTTTTGCCTGTGCCTTGTAAATGGTACTCAAATCAGATTGATTGTATTTGTAACGTTCTTCAGCCGTGGCTATAAAAAGAGAAAGTAATTGCAGGTTATCCGCCACCGTTTTCATTTTTTTCTCTGCCACATACCGTTGGTAATACAGCAACTTTGCATTGCTGCGAAGAATGTTTTTTGTCCATTCGGCATCATTCTGCTGAACGTTTGCAAGCGAACTGATATAATTCCTCTTCGCATTTAGTTTTGCATTATTCGGAATCATTTGCTCTGCTGAAAACATTAGTCCTGCCTGGTTCATCGGGTCGTCTTTTGATTTGAGCATCATTAAATCATAAGGAAATCTGTCCAGCCCGAATGATACAGTTGGCGGCATCCAACTCTTCGCACCTTCCGCCTGTGCCTGTATGGATTTGATTTTTGAATCATACATCAGAATTTCAGGATACGATGTTTCTATTTTTTGAAAAATAGTTTCTAAACTCAAATGCGAAGAATCCTGTGCAATTAATGATACCGAATAAAGCATCAGCAAAACAGTACAGATATGTTGCATTATTTTTTTCATTCTTTAATATCCAAAACTTTCAACTTACCATATTTTTTGAATTCGCGCTCCTTCATTATTTCGTAAATCAAAGGCAGAATTATTAGTACAAAAAAGACAGCTGTAATCAACCCGAATACAAAGGGAATAGCTATTGGTTTCATCACATCACTACCAACTCCTGACGATGCAAGAACAGGAATCAATCCAAGTATATTGGCAAGATTGGTCATAAGTATAGGCCGCACCCGTGGAGTAGCTCCATTGAAAATGGCAGTTCTAATATCTTCAGATGTGATGTTGGAATTTTTCTGAACTAATTCACCTATTGAATTATTTAAGTAGGTAATCATAATAACACCCACCTCCACAGCCACACCAAACAACGCTATAAACCCTACTGCAACAGCAACTGAAAAATTTACGTGATAAAAATAGAGTGAATAAACACCACCAACAAGTGCAACAGGAAGACCGATAAAAACAATTAACACTTCTTTTGCCGAACGAAAAGTGAAATAAAGAATGAAGGCGATAATAAGAATAACGATAGGAATAATTATCTTCAAACGATTCTGCGCTCTCACCTGATTTTCATATTGACCGCTCCATTCAATAAAATATCCTTTAGGTAATTTTTTAAATTCTTCGTCAATTTTTTTCTTCGCATCTTTTACCAGACTGCCCATATCCCTTCCTCTTACATTGAACAAAACAGTTCCGCGCAACAAGGCGTTTTCAGAGTTTATCATTGGTGGTCCTTCTTTTACAGAAATGTCAGCTAAAGCAGAAAGTGGCACAGGTCCGTATTGTGATGTCTGAACAGGGATTCGTTTAATTTCAGACAAATCGTTTCTGAAATCCTGTGCCAACCGAATACTTACATTAAACCGTTGCCTGCCTTCAACCGTTGTCGTCAGTGTCATTCCACCCAATGCCGATTCAATCAGCATATTCACATCATCTATGCTTAACCCATAACGTGCAATTTCTTTGCGATTAATTTTTATGGTTAAATATTTTCCCCCTGTAAGTTGCTCCACATACAAATCTGCCAAACCATCAACACCTTTTAATGCCTTCTCCACACGCAATGAAATGTCATAAATACTATCAAGATTTTGCCCGTATATTTTTACACCCACATCCGTTCTGATTCCCGTTGACAGCATATTGATACGATTGATGATGGGCTGCGTCCATCCAATCGTTACTCCCGGTATTTGCACTTTCTCATTCATTTCAGCAATAAGTTTTTCCTTTGTCATTCCTTCCCTCCATTCTGATTTTTGTTTGAGAACAATAATTGTTTCAATCATACTGATAGGTGCATTGTCTGTTGCTGTATAAGCTCTTCCCGCTTTACCCAGCACATTTTCTACTTCAGGAAAACTTTTTATGATTTTGTCCTGCACCTGCAAAATCCGTTTTGCTTCAGAGTTGGAAACATCAGGAAGTGTTACTGGCATCAGCAATAACGAACCCTCATCCAAAGGTGGCATAAACTCCGTTCCCAGATTTAGTACCAGCGGAATACTTCCTATTACAATGGCTGCACAGATGATAAGAACTGTTTTTTTCCAATTAAGACATACTCGCAGAACAGGAGTATAAAGGCGAACAAAAAAATTGGAAACAGGATTGCGACTTTCCGGTATCAGTTTTCCTTTTACTAAACTTCTTACAAGCATAGGTGAAACAGTGATGGCAAGTATAGCAGCACCAATGAGCGAAAATGTTTTGGTAAGAACCAGCGGAGAAAATAATTTTCTTTCCTGTCCTGTCAAAAACAAAATCGGGGAAAAAGAAATTATCATAATGATGACCGAAAAGAAAACCGACCGACCAAGCGAAGTGGTTGATTTCTCTACAATCTTAATTCTTTCTTCGTCAGAAAGTTCTTTGGTATTTGCTATTCTCTCTTTCATTCCGCTTTCTTTTTAATGGCATAATCTGTTAACGACCGATAAGCATTTTCCGCCATCACTATTCCTGGGTCAACCACATCGCCTATTGCAAGAGCAATTCCGCCTAATGACATAATGTTTGAAGTAATTCCAAACAGATACATTAAAATAAAACCAATTAAAACAGAAAGAATAATAGAGATGATGGCAACTAATCCACTCCTCACGTGGAACAGGAAAATAATCACAATAAATGCCACAATAAGAATTTCCTGCCACAAGGCTTCTGTAAGCGTATCAATAGACGCAAGAATTAAGTTGCTGCGGTCATAAGCAATCTTAAATTTCACTCCCTCCGGCAAACCTTTTTCCACATCCTTCATTTTTATTTTTACCCGTTCAATAACATCTTTCGCATTTTCTCCGTAACGCGCCACCACTATTCCACCCACCACTTCTCCTTCACCATTCTCTTCCGTAATTCCCAAACGCAAATCGCTGCTCATCTGAACAGTCGCAACATCACTCAACTTTATTGGAATAGATTTATAACTCCCTATTGCAATGTTTTTAATGTCCTCAATGTTTTCAATATACCCAAGCCCCTGCACCATAAACCCTGCATCATTAAACTCATATAAACTACCACCCACATCTTTGTTGTTTGCAGTCACAGCTTTAGCAACATCCATCATCTGAATGTTGTAATACAAAAGTTTATAAGGGTTAATGGAAACCTGGTACTGTTTCTGAAAACCTCCGAACGAAGCCACTTCGCTCACACCATCCACGTGCTGTAAAGCGAACTTAACATACCAGTCCTGCAAGGCTCTTAATTCACCAAGATTATAATTAGGTGCATCAAGAGTGTACCAAAATACGTGACCCACTCCCGTTCCATCAGGTCCAAGCGAAGGTGTGATTCCCGGAGGTAAAAATTTTTGAGCATAATTCAACCGTTCAAGAACTCTGGTACGTGCCCAATAAATATCCACATCATCATTAAACACAACAAAAATGAAACTCATACCAAACATTGATGCCGCACGAATGGATTTTATTTTAGGAATTCCTTGCAGGTTAGAAACAAGCGGGTACGTAACCTGGTTCTCCATAATTTGCGGATTGCGACCCATCCATTCCGTAAAAACAATAACCTGGTTCTCCGATAAATCAGGAAGTGCATCCACCGGAGTTTTATAAATAGAATAAACACCCCCCGCCACAATCATAAGTATTCCCACCCACACAATAAAGCGGTTATGAATTGACCACGAAATTATTTTTTCAATCATTTTTTTATCCCGGAATTATCAATGTGTTTAACTTAATTATGCAGGCATCACTCCGGCTTCCTTCCATTATTTGCTGACACAATGTTCTTTTTACCAGCAGTCTTCTTTGCAATTTGTTTAATTGATTTCTTAACCACCTTTTCCATTTTAGTTGTCAAGTCAACCTTATTGTCCTTAATTACTTTTGTAATTGCTGTCAAAAGTTTTTCCTTTAACGCTTTTCTCTCTGTTTTTTTCATTTTTTTTTATTTATTGTTAATTATTTTTATTTCCCTGCCTCTTCCAAAAGATGATTTACCTTATACATCTTATGAAACGAATCATATTCTGCAATCTTTGCACTACTGTTAAATTGAGCATCCAGCATATCGTGAAATTTATGATTAGTCGGAAATGCACTTTTCAAATTTTCTATCGAAAGTTCCATCAACTTTCCATCTCCTTTCACACTGAAATAATATATTTTTTCAGTATAAAATGTTTTACCCGAAGATTTACCTTCCAGCCTGAAGAAAATCCATACCCCGCCTTTTTCATCCAAATAATAATGTTCTTTATTTTGAAATCGTGCAAGGGGTTCATCACACGAAATAAATCCATAGATGCTGTCTTTATTCAGATTGAATTTTTCACCATTATGAACCACAGTTATGTAAGATTTATTCAGAAACTCATTCAATTTAATCTTATGAGTTTCCGTTTTACAATTAATTTCATACGTCAACTTATTACTCAAATAATCTTTAAAAGTCAGATACACTCCGCTTTTTTCATTTTGGCTTGCAGCATTCAGTGCTATCAGTAAAAACAATACTGTTTTTAGAACGCAAATTTGTTTTTTCATTTTTTAAAAGATAGGTTTTAATGAGTTGGTTTTTTATGCGGATGAATAGGAGCAATCGGATAATTATCCAATATATCATATACAGCAGGATGCAAATTACCCTCTATATTATCCGCATCATAAATATCGCCTTCAGCAGTTGATGTCCATACCAATTTATTTTGCTTCCTGTCAAACGCATTTAACGTTATCGAACTTTTCATATACTCCACTTTTTGCGTAGTAGTAGTAGTCCACCCCTGGTGCTGATAGTTCTGATAATTATAACTCCCGTTGTAATAATAATTATTCGGATACGGATAATAATAAGGATTAGAATTGTAATTATTAGAATTGTAATACCCTGACGGATATGTAGTATTAGTGGTTGTTACAAGCTTCTCCTGCTTTTCACTTTTAATAATCATCTGTAGCAAAATATCAGGAGAAGTCAAATCAATTTTATAACCTCTCAGTCCAAAACAATGAGTAAAATAATTTTGTGTGTTATTGCGGATTATTTGATTGTTGTAAGGCGTACTTGCACTATCGGTATAAGGCAGCCAGGCAAATGTTTTATAAGTTTTAAAATCTGCACTCCTGTCATAATCCGAATAGCTTGGATAGTAAACCGAACAAGCCGCAAAAGAAATAATTACCAACAGCCCAGCTGATAGAATTGAATTTAAAATTATCTTTTTCATTGTATTTGTTTTTAAGAATCGTTTAATTAATTTTTTACGGTACAATATTAGACTGATTGCAACCCAAAAAATATGATAAATATCAAACAGAAATATGATTTATATCAGTAAATACCAAACACACTGACCAATCAATTCCAGGAATTATCGTTCATCCTTTTCTAAAATTGCTTTTCTTTCCTGGTACTCCTCTTTTGTAACTTCCCCCAAAGCAAATCGCTTCTTCAAAATATCAAGAGCAGAATCCTTTTTCCTCCGCTGCCCTGGCACATCATAAGGCGTTGCAAAAATCCAGAACAAAAGTATTAACCATACAAACCACCAAACAAGGTGCATTCCCCAAAAATGATAACCATCGTATAACATATTTTTTAATTTTAAATTGTGAATAATTAATTGTTAGAACTTACTTTTGTTAAAACACTGTTCTTTTTAGGAGCAGTCTTCTTTGCTATTTGTTTAATTGATTTCTTAACCACCTTTTCCATTTTAGTTGTCAAGTCAACCTTATTGTCCTTTATTACTTTTTTAATTGCAATAAGAAGCTTTTCTTTTAGCACTTTCATTTCTGTTTTTTTCATTTTCATTAGTATTTATTTATTATTAATAATTTTTTGCTTTCATTCACTGTTTATTTTGAAACCAATTCCCTTATTGTATAATGCCCGGCCTTGTTAAGTTCCGCTTGCAATACTTCTATACCAATAGATTTATTCATAGTAATAACTGCACCCTGCGGATTTAGTTGCACTGTCACCTCTGTAACATCTGGTACTTGCAGCAATGCCCTCTTTACATTGTTCACACAACCCCCGCAACTCATTCCTTCTATTTCGTATGCCCTTGTCATTTTCCTTCACTTTAAAAATTCCCCATTCAGAAAATTCCAAAACAGGAACTCTCTGAAAAGGAAATTTGTTTTAAGCCACTTTACTCATTTTGCCACATTCAGCAGCACATTTCCTGCAAGCCTCTGCACATTTTTTACAATGTTCAAGCTGTGTATGCTTTTCACATTCATCAGCACAAGCATTACAAATCTCCGCACATAAGTTGCAAAACTTATTTACAAAACCAATCGTATGCTTATCCGAACGTGCCATAAAAGCAGCAGCCATTCTGCACATATCCGCACAATAGCGGTCAAGCTCAATACACTCCGCTTGCTTTGCAGCATCTGCTTCATTAGAACACGCAGTAGCGCAATGTTCACATTCCGATGCACAGTTGTTACAGGCATCAATACAAACTTTAAATTTTTCGTGGCTCATCTTTATTTTATTTAGAGTTGCAAATGAATTTTTACAACCGCACAAAAATCTCCAACTTTTTCAAGGCAGCCATTACATAATATTTGAAACAATTTGTATAGTTCACAGATTTATCAAACGTTTTGAATATTTTTTACGATACTTTTCAGACAGCAAATATCCGCATATCAGTATTGTCACACAATGATATTTATCAGTTTGGAATATGATATTTATCAGTTTTTTTATAACCCGTGTTTAGTTTAGTTTAGTAGGGGCAACCCTTGAGGTTGAGCTTATATAATAACAAAAAAAATATTTCCAAAACCCCTTCCATATTCCACACACCAGTTTCCGCAAAGTTAAAAGTAACAATTTCTGCATAAAGTAGTTAAAAATCAATCATTTACCCATACATTTACATCAAACTCCCCCAACATTTGGGGGAGTTTGGCGTTATAATAGGTACAGTACAACCCCATAATGTACACCGTTACCACCCATCCCGACATCAGTACAACGGTATAATGACAACCGTAAACCGTAATAATGCCATCCGTACAACGGTATAATAGGGTCAGTACAACGGTATAATAGGGTCAGGACAACGGTATAATGGGGTCAGTACAACGGTATAATGGGGTCAGTACAACGACATCGTGGGGTCAGTATAACGGTATCGTGGGGTCAGTACAACGGTATCAGTAGTGGCGTTTTAAAAAGTCCCGAATTGCCCAAAAAGGCAAAAAAAGGACAAACCCACCCTAATTTCTTGCACATTTGCTTTTATCCAAACACACCGCACATTACACCGCAAAAAAACACCACATTTATTTTTGCCCGACCGCTCACCAACCGCACTGTTACCCGACAACCATTTCCTGAAATACAATATGTGAATTATTGAAGCAAATACCTTATTAATATTATTACATTTGCAATTCAAAAAAAACGTTATGCCAGCATACATCATCATTGAAATAAAAATTAATAATCCCCAAGAATACGAAGGTTATAAAAAACTAACACCCGCTTCTCTTGCTTTATATGATGGCAAGTTTATTGTTCGAGGTGGCAAAACAAAGACACTGGAGGGCGAATGGAATCCGGAAAGAATAGTGATTTTGGAATTTCCAACTACTGAAAAGGCTGAACACTGGTGGAACTCCGAGGAATATGCTCCTGCAAAACGCATCCGACATCAATCAGCAACATCGAAAATGATTTTGATAGAAGGATTTCAGCAATAAAGATTAAAAATATATTTGACCTGCCCAGCATTTCGCTATCGTACACGTGTGTTTTTTATTTTTAATACGTAAAAGTCAAACCACCACCAACCCCAAAGTGTGAATCATAATTTGCCGAAACAGACAAACGTTTAATAAGAATACAACGCAGCGCAACTTCATCCTTCAAAATGCTTTATTGCGAAAACATATTAACTATACTTAAAACCATCCATCCCAACAAAATTAGTAGAATAACAATAAAAGACATTAATAAAATAATTCTTATTTCAATACACTTATCCATCGTATATGGATTTATTTTAAAATAGCGATTAAAATATTCAACCAATTTTTTTCACATTTATATTTTTAATACGTAAAAACTAATCCAGCACCCCATCCCATATCGCTGTCATAATGTGTTCCCAAACTCAAATATTTTGTGGCTATATATCTGAAGCCAGCCATATATTCCTTATCAGTGTTTATCATTAACCCGAAACGTAAACGTTTTGTAACAGGCACGTCCTCTCTACTTAATTGAAATCTGAATTTACCTTCTCCATCTATTCGCGCATCGGCAACAAACAGCATCGGCAAAACATAAGCAACACCTAATACAGCAGTGTGACGGTTGTTTTTGTTGCTTACTTGCCCTAACCAATTATTTTTTTCACTTCCAAAAATGTTTTCAGGGCTTCCTTCAATGTCAAAGAAATTTTTTTGCGGCATCCCTTCTTTTTTATAGTGATAATCAAAACCAATGTAAGGATAAAGCCATTGCATTTTGCCAAAATACCTTCCTATCATTGTTTCACTTTCATACCCGTGTTCATCGTGATAACCCATATGCCAAAGCGTGCTAACCTTCCAGCGTGTTTGTGCAAACATTGCTTCACCATCGCTGCCATTCGTTTCGATACCTATTTTTGTCATAAAATGAAATCTCCTGTCATCAGCAAATAGTTTTCGTTGTGCTAATTTCGAGTTGGGTATTTCAGGATTGCCAGGTTGGTTTTCATAAGTAAATACCCTTCCCATTCCGCTCATCATATGGTAAAGGATGTGGCAATGAAAAAACCAGTCGCCATATACATTGGCATTAAATTCCAGAGTGTCTGTTTCCATAGGCATAATATCCACAATGTTTTTCAATGGTGCATAATCTCCTTCCCCGTTTAACAAACGGAAATCGTGCCCGTGAAGGTGCATCGGGTGACGCATCATGGAGTTATTATGAATTATGATTCTTACATTTTCTCCTTTCTTAATTAAAATTTTATCCGTTTCCGAAACCACTTTATTATCTATACTCCACACATACCTATTCATATTTCCTGTAAGTTCAAACATTAATTCTTTTACAGGTGCATCTTTGGGCAGGTTTGTTTTTGTTGGAGATTTAAGCATTGCATAATTCAAAGTAACAGTTTCGTGTTGTTCTCCTTCTTTCACTCCAAAATTCATTGTATCCTTCATTTTCATATCTCCCATCTTCATATTGCCCATATTCATATTGTCTTCCTTCTTTTTCTTTCCTGGTTCTTCCTCTCCAGATATTTCTGGATACATCACCGAATTCATATCCATTTTGTTTAAACTCATTGTCATTCCCATATCATCCAAATCCCCGTTCATCTTCATCATTTCATTCATCATTTTCATTCCTTCAAAATATTTTAATTTAGGCAAAGGAGTTGCGTGGATTTTCATTCCGCTTCCCAACCAGAGAGAAGCAGATTTTGTGCGGTCTTCGGGTGTAACTAAAAATTCATAACTCATATTTTCAGGAATGGTAACAATTACATCGTATGTTTCGGAAACGGCAATAATCAACCTGTCCACTTCTACTGGCTCTACATCATTTCCATCGTTAGCAACCACAGTTATTTTACTTCCTGAATAGGTGAGCCAGAAATAATCTGATGCACCTCCATTTGCTATTCTCAACCTCACTTTATCGCCAGCTTTAAATTGTGGTTGCTCGTTTTGATTTTTACCATTGATTAAAAATTTATCATAAAACACATCGCTTACATCCATTGCATTCATTCGTTTCCATTCGTTCGTTACTTTGGTTTTTAAATAACCCCTTTTTATTGCTTCAGCATAACTTTGTGTCGTACCCTTTTTAATTGCAAACCAATCGGTGGCGTTGTGTAGCATTCGGTGTACATTTTTTGGATTCATATCCGTCCATTCGCTCAAAACAATTGGTATAGTAGGAATGGCAGGCTCTTCACGCTTATTCATTATAAACGAACCATACATCCCTATTTGTTCCTGCAAACCTGAATGGCTATGATACCAATGTGTACCGTGCTGTATAATTGGAAATTTATACAAGTGTGTTGTGTGAGGCTTTATTGGCATTTGAGTAAGATTGGGAACCCCATCGTATTGATTGGGTAAAAACAAACCGTGCCAGTGCATAGCTGTTTCTTCATTGAGTTCATTGTGAACATAAATTTCTGCTGTGTCTCCTTCAGTAAATGTCAGCGTAGGCATCGGTATTTGTCCGTTCACAGCAATAGCTCTTTTTGTCTTACCCGAAAAGTTTACTAATGTGTCTTTTATAGATAAATCATAGCGAACCGTATGAGGAGGAGTATTATTTACAATTGTTTTCATTGGTTCTGGTTTGGGCTTTTCCTTATCCTTCGTTTGCATATTTCCCATATCGTTCATATTCATTTGCCCCATTTTATTTTCTGTTTTTTTTACAGAATCCTTTGCAGGTGCTTTCATCCCATCATCGTGTGGGTTTTCTTTGGCAGGTTGTTTTACTGCCTTTGTTTTTTCCTTTACCAAAGTCATCCCGCATTTAGGGCATTTGCCTGGTTTTGTAGCGTGTATTTCGGGGTGCATTACACAGGTGTAGGTTACAGGTTGCTGTTGTTCTTTTGTTTCTTTCATCTTCATATCCTTCATATCCTGCGCAAATGCTATGGAATAGATGATAGTAAACAGTATTATTGAAATACTTTTTTTCATTTTGATTTGATTTGATTTATTGTACCTTTATTGCACCAGTCATTGAATTATGTATGGCACAGTATATATTATATATTCCTGCTGTGTTGAAAGTATAAGTAAATTTATCACCCGATTGCAGTTTGCTGCTAAACAGGTTATTTGTTTCACTTAATTGATGGGTCATATTGTCCTTATTAATAAAGGTAATAGTTGTACCTACAGCAATGGAGGTTTGAAATGGGTCTATACGTTTGTCGTGAAGCCATATTTCATTTACACCCCTTGTACCATCATCGTGCTTTTTGCAATTGGTTAATAGCAACGCTATAAAAAGAATAAGAATTTTTGTTTTCATTGTTTATATTAATGTATGTTATTTTACACCCATTTTATTTTGTAAATATTCTTCTACATCCCTCACTGTCATTAACTTTTCAATGTCCGCATCGGGTATTGAAATAAAAAAAGCATTTTCAAAATCTATCACTATTTCAATCATATCTAATGAATTTAATCCCAAATCCGCAAATTTTGTTTCGGGTTTTATGTGCCAACTACCTTTGCCAATTTTATCAATCAACACAGTGTTAAACTTTTTTTCAAAATCTTCAGTTGTCATCTGTCTGCATTTTGTTTGCCAATTACTTTTTCGCAGGCAAATCTTTTTCGCTATCAAAAGAAGCAGAATACGATTTTCCGTTTTTAGTCAGAGTACAAGTTGCCGTAAATAATTGTCCGTTCAGAGCTTGCATTGCAGTTTGTTTACCACCCATTTCCATAAGTTCAATGATTTTGTTTTTCTTGTTTTCGTATTGCATCTTCACCTTGCCAGTTACATTTTTCATATCCAATGGTTCTGCATCACCATCTAATAAATAAAACACAAGGTCGTTGTTATCTGCAACAATTTCAATATGGTAAGGGTCTGCTTCTTCAATGGTTCCGCTATGCGGTCCCTTACCCATTTCACCTACGTGGTGGTCTTCTTCCGCTTCTCCCACTTTTGTTGCTTCCTGTTCATTTTCAGATTTCCCCATCGTCATTGCCTGCGAATTGCTATCAGCACCTTTTGCAGGGAGTTTATATTCATCTAAATATTTGCCTTGTGGTCCTATTCCCTGCATATAAACAAGCATTGCACCGTGATGTCCTGCAATGGAAACCGTAACTGCTGATGCAATCAGCAATAGTGCTACCAAACCTTCTATCCACCATTTTCTTTTGAAGTAGAAATGTGAAGGGATTTTTATCAGCAAAGCAATAAGAGAAAACCACCAGGTAAGCGATGCCATTTGTTCGTGAATGGCAAAAATTTCTTTTGCGCTGCCTATAAGCTGACCTGGCATTGCGTGAAAAGTGTTAGAGGCAAGCCACGCAGTGATTACACCAAGTGCCAAAAGAATAAGTGTAACAATGCTAAATTCCCTTTTGAAATAAAAGAAGCATAGCAACTGAAATACTAATGCCATTAATAGCAGAACAATCGGAAAATGAACTATCAGCGGATGGTAATTTGGAAACGCAGTAACAGCTTCCATCTGCTGATGTTCTGCCATTTCCTTTTGCATCAACGAATCAGACGCTGACATTTTTGTTGAATCGTGATGATGTTCGTGAGCAAATGTTGTTTGTGTTAATGCTGTTATTAGCAATACCATTGTAAGGATGATTAATTTTTTCATTTTAATTTTTGTTTTTAATTGTTTATTTACCTGTCTTTTGCAATTTTTTGCATAATGTGATGACTTTCTCCAAACTTGCAAAGCGCATCACAATTTTTGCGGAGTTCTGAAAATAAAATATATTTTATCCGGATATTAATTTGCTTTATAGATGGACGAGCCAATTGCAATTGGACATCTTTCTCTCTTGCATCAGGTACTACTAAATAAAATGTTTCATCGCCATCGGCAATAGTATATGATAAATCCGTTAAGCGTAAAATGCCTGAATAAATACTGGTGCTTTTTTCCACCTCAAATGCACAAAGCACATTATTTGTTCCCTTCTCAAACCATAATACATCAATCAGTTTAATGGTTGTAAGTGTTTCTTTTTCTGTTTGTATTTCAGGAAACTGATTGCAGCATAAGAAAGAAAAGTTATTTCCATTATATGATTTGGATTTGTCGTTGCTTGCACTGAAAACGTCATAGCCCAAAGCCTGCCCTATTTTTAATAAATGGTATTGCATTTCGGTATGAAGATTCTCTTGCTGTTCATCTTCCTTAATTTCATCTTTTCGTTTTTCAATCAGCTTCTCTAATTTTTTTCTTTCTGTTTCCGACAAATATTCATCATCTCCCAACACCAATTTTTGTGTACCTATTTCAAATAACATTCCTGCTATTGCTCCCAAATCATTTGACAAATCTTGTTTATAATTACTGTTAGTGCTTATTATTACTTCACGCATTTTCAGGTATTCGCTCCACGAACCTAATTTCTTTTTGTCTTTAAATAAAAAATTAAATCCGTTTAAAATTGCTGTGTTAAATGGAGGGAACAAAGTAGGATGTAAAAAATATAAAATACTTGCAACCGCAGGACCTAATCCTTTAATTTTGATAGCATCTAATTTTACTATCTCTTTAATTATTTGTTCTTCTGTTTTAGCATTGATACAATTTTCAAGAAATTGTCCAAAAGCAATTTTATTATTCAGGTTTTCATAAATGTCAGGAATGCGCAATTTGGGTTTCCAATAAAAAGGATGTGCTACACCTACAAAAACTTGTTTTTGTTCGGCAATACAATTCAATACAAATTCTAAACTACTTCCCTTAAAGTCATTCGGAAATGTTTTGTTTTTAATATCTTCAATAACCTGAAACACACCCCTGCGAATAGTTCTGAATGCTTTTAACCGTCCGTCATTATCTACAAACCAAGTATTATATACACTTTGTGTATCAGATTTGTATTGTTGTATTGTTTGCTGAATATTCATTTATTAACTATATCTCTTTATTAGTCTTTAATAAATTTTTTAGTTAAAAACACTTTACCTGATTTTACTTGCATAAAATAAATCCCTTTAGCCAATGCAGAAACATCAACAATACTGTTTGAAGAAATTGATTTTTGAATTTCTATTTCACCAAGCACATTAGTAATTTTTATTTCTGCATTTTTAAAATCAACGTTTGATTGCAAAGTAATAGTAGAATTAGAAGGATTAGGATAAATAGTTACAACCATAGAATTAGAATTTTCCTCAATCCCCGCCACCGTAGTATATTCCCACAAATCTTTTCTATTACTGCCATCCCAACCAGTAGCCACAAATCCACTTGTACCAATACTAACCCCTACTGCACCTTCGCGCACCGTACCGCCAAAATCCGCTTTTTGTGTCCACACATTTCCTATTGGATTATATTCATAAAAATCTTTCGTGTCACCAGTTGTTGCATAGCCAGTACCCACATAACCCAAACCACCAATTGCAAAACCTATATCGTGTTCCCTGCCATTCCCTCCATAATTTGCAATTTGTGTCCACACATCCGTTACAGGATTGTATTTCCAAAAATCATTTGTAAATGTTGTTCCTCCTATATATCCGCAACCAACATAAGCATTGCTGTCAATCACAAACGCAACAGCAGCGTGTCTTGCAGTACCGCCAAAGTTTGTTTTCTGTGTCCACACATCAGTTGAAGGATTGTATTCATACATTTCATTTCGTAAAATACTATCCTGCCCAAGCCCCATATATCCTTTATTACCAATTGAAAATCCAATAGGATGATGCCTTGGAGTTCCTATAAAATTTGCTTTTGTTGTCCACGTATCTGTTGCAGGATTGTACTCATAAAAATCATTATAATAAGTACTACCTACTCTGCCACAACCAACATAACCTTTACTGCCTATACTAAAAGCAGATGCTGCATAACGGGCAACGCCAGGGAAGTTTGCCTTTGCAGTCCACACATCCGTTGAAGCATCATATTCATAAAAGTTATTATAATAAGAACTATTATTCCAACCCGTACCCACATACAATTTATTACCAATCGCAAACGATACAGCGTGATAACGTGCAGCACCCGGAAAAATTGCTTTTTGAATCCACGTATTTTGTCCGTAAACAAAACTATTTATTATTAAAAAAAGACCTGCCAATAATGTAATTGTTTTTTTCATTTCATTTTTTATTTAATTATTTATTTCTCATTTTACTTTTTTTAATTCCTCATATATTACCGCTTCACTCCCTTCAGTAAATCCAAGATGTTGCGAAACAATTTCTCCCTTCCCATTTATAAAAAATGTTTGAGGGCAAAAATTAACATTCATTGCCCTCTTGAAATCAGAATTAATATCCAAATAAAATTCAAACTCCCATTCCCTTGCTTTTACCATTGGCAACACGTTTGAAGAAGACCGTGAATCATCAATAGAAATCACAATTACCTTCACACCCGTTTCTTTTTTCCACTCATCATAATTTTCCTGAATTGCATCAAGTTCTTTTGTAGGATATTTATGTACCGAATACCAAAACACAATTACTATTGGTTTACCATCGTTTGAAAACGTAGCAGTATTCACAGTTTTGCCCTTCAAATCCTTTACATCAATAGCGGGAATTGTTTTACTGTTTACTGCATTTGAATCGGTTTGAGACCTTTTTATTTCTTGAGATAAAAGAGGGGCGCTATCCTTTTTCATAATGTATTGCTTTATAGCATTCCTGTCCGTGCCTGCCTCTTTATTTTGGGCAAATGTTTTTTGTGTCAATGCAAATGAAAAAATAATTATACACTTACAACAATTTTGTTTAGTAAAAATTCTTTTCAACACATTCAAAATTAGTTGAACAAAATTTTTCTTTTGTGGTACAATTTCTTTAACAACCGACATTTTATTGCGGATAACATAAATCTCATCAGGGCTAATAGTTTCCTGTAATTCCGCAAGCGGAATATCCTTGTTCATTTCTATTGCAACAGTTTCCGTATTCAGAAAAACACTTGCTTTTTTTATATCAGGGTGCTTATTCAGATTACTTGTAACCTTGTCAACACAATGCTGACAAGTCATTCCCTCTATTTTATATTCGCGAAACATTTTTAGTTTTATTATAAGGGTGCAAAGTCAAATTCACACAACTTTGCACCCTTTATTTATTTTATAGAATCCTTCACACTCCCGCAATCAATCATCTTTTTACCAAAGTAAGGATTTTTTATTTCCGCTGCATTGGTTATCCAGCTTGCCTTTGCCATTGGGCAATAATCAAAATAAACTGCATTCCCGTTATTAGCTTTAAAAGCTTTCACAAGAGCAAACATATTATCACTCAGCGTTTCAAAGTGTTCCCGTATATGCTCAATATTGGGCGCACCGCTTATATGCTCCGCATCATAATCAAGTTTAGTTTGCAAATCCATATAATAAGTATGCTCCGCACTCGTCATTTTATTCATATCCACTTTTTCAAGTGCTTTACGCAACTCTTTAGCACCAGCCATTGCATCGGCATCTTTGTCAGCAACAAGCGCATCCTTCATTTTATAATACACCACAAGCAAATTATTAATTTGCATTTTAACATCCGCATTTGTTTTATCAAATACAGGAGCAACCTTTGTTTCGCCCTTACTTTTATGTTCGTGTTTTGTTTGAGCACAAGCATTTAATGTTGCAATTATAATTACAGACATTACAATAATTAATTTTTTCATTTTGTTTTTTTATTGAATTGTTTAAAGAATATTTTTTGAATAATTAGAAATAGAAATAATCCGATTCACTCTGTGAGTATCGGTAAAAGAAAAGAAAAGAAATTTTAAATACGGAAAACTTTATTGGATAAATAAAGAGGTTGCTTTATTTTCGGAAGAGGAAGATTATTACAAAACGGAATTAAAAAAGTAGTTGAATGCAACACCACAGGATTAGTAGTAATAACACAAGGAACAAAAGAAAATGACTTACTGAAATCAATTGCAAGTTGCGGAGAATTTTGCTGAACATCTTTAATACTCAATAAACAGGTTTTTGTTTTGCAACAATTCTTTTTCATTTTTTTCGTACCACAAGGACATTTACCTTTCCCCAAAAAATTCAACGACACAGAAGAAAGTTTACCACAGCAATAATGAGCAGAAACCGTCATACCAATTACAGGTAAAAGGTACAGTATTGTTATAAGTATGACGGCTGCTCTTTTCATTATTAGTATCTGTTACTATAATTATGCCACTATTTTTTTATCCTTTTCGTTAATTCCATTCCGCACTTCGGACAATTCCCCAACTTATCCGATAATACTTCAGGGTGCATTTCACATTGATAGAACGTTTCACCCGCTTTCAGTTTTGTTGTATCAACACTCACCATTGTTGTTGTTTGTGTTTCTTCATTCGTTGAAGAACTTGTACTACATCCCGTCATAAGCATAGTCACAACAGCCGATAATAAAATTATTTTTTTCATTTTGACCTGTTTTTTAATTATAGATTGATTATTGTTTAATTATTTTTTGTGTATAGAAAATATTTTCCGATTTCAGTTGAATAAAATAAATACCTGATTTTAATTCTTCCACATTTAATGTTGCAGTTTTTGTTTTGTTGATGTTTTGAGAAAAAACAACTTCCCCTAAAACATTTATTATTTTTATTTCTGCATTCTTCAAATCAAAGTTTGATTGTATAGTAATAATGTCAGATGCAGGATTTGGAAAAATATGGAATTCATCTTTGCTCTCTTCCTCAATGCCCGATGAAAGAATAGAACCAATATGCAAACTATCCACATATAAATTATTACCACCATCAGTTACATTCACAATTTTTATTTTCACATTAATAAATGAAGCATAGGCATTCAAATTAACTTTTGCTTTTTTCCAAACAGTAGTACTATCTGGAATGTACGGTGTAGTTTGAGTTGCGCCAGTTGCTAACGAAGCCCCTGTGCGATAGAATATTTGAGTGTAAGTCAATCCGCAATTGGTAGAAAGAAGCACCAGCATCTCATCCGAATAATTAACATCACTCTTTGCATATGCCCAACGGAAGGTAATATAGGGGGTTCCCGTGAATGATGTAAAATCATAATCAGGCAAAATCAGCGCATCACTTTGTCCGTAATTTGTATTTATCAGATTGTTTATTTTAGCGGATGCAAAGCCATTAAACATAATTGCAATAGTATCACGCTCCCACGTAATGCCATTATCAGGATTATCAATTACAATTCCGTTTGGCGGAAATGCGAATTGTTCAAATGTTTCATCATAAGGAATGGCTTGCCCGGCTTGAGGCGGAGTAACAGTTATGTAATTAGGTAATGTAAGTGTATCCGTACCCAATGCACCTGTTGCAATTAATGTTACATCAAATGTTCCCAATGTGTTGTAAGTAACAGATGGGTTTAAAAGAGTATCTGTTGCAGGAGTTCCTCCAGGAAAGCTCCATTGAAAAGAAGTCGCATTGTTTAATGTTTTGTTGGTAAATAATACGGTATTGTTTATACAGATTTGCGTACCATTAGCAATAAAATCAGCAACCACATTGCAAGGCGGAGAAACAAATCCGCTATCGCAACCAGTGGCGGTGATATTTGAGGGTTGCCATATTCCCATTCTCAGCGTATTTAAGGTTGCCTGCATACGGTCTCTTTGCCCTGCCGTGAACATACTCTTGCAAGCATCGTTGGTATAATCCATATAATTTTCAACCTGGTCATTTACATCAGGCATATCATTATTACAGGAATTAATTACAGGACAATTAAAATTAGGATTAACCACAGGCGGTGTATCACACACCAAATCTCCATCAGCACAGGTATCAACGCCACAACCACCGTTAAAAGTGTGATACAAACCAAACCAATGCCCGCTTTCGTGTGAACAGGTTCTTCCCTGATTATATGGTGGAGTGACAGTCCCCATTGTACCAAACGCATTATGAACCATTACAACACCATCCTGGTTGGGTGGACCACCGGGGAAGGAAGCATAGCCAAGTACACCACCAGCCATAGTTTTTACAACATATATATTCAAATAACGAGTAGGGTCCCAACTGCTTAATGCAGAAAGCATAGGGCGTTCGTAACTATCGTGATACGCAAGTGGCGATTTTATTCTCACAATACCATTGGTACAATCCCCATCAGGGTTACGTTTTGCAAGGCAAAATTCTATTTCAGTATCTACCCCGTTTCCAAAACCATTTGAGCCAAATATTTTTCTATAGTCCTCATTTAAGACATCAATCTGGCTTTGAATTTGTGCATCCGAAATATTTTCCACGCCACCATCGTGTATAACGTGTACCACCACTGGAATTTTAAAAATACCTCCGTGAACTAAATGTGTTCTTAAAATACTTTGTTGAAGATAACTGCTTATTGTCTGCTCGGATTGTTGAACAGAAATACTGTTTATTCTTTTATAATTATCAAAAGAACAAAGTTCTGTTTGAGCCATATTAACCAAAACACAAAACAAATAAATAACTGTAAATAATATTTTTTTCATTTTGAATACAATTTATTGTTTCATTAATTTTCGTGAATAGAAATTGTTTTCTGATTTCAGTTGAATGAAATAAATACCTGCTGTTAATTCTTCCACATTTAATGTTACAGTTTTTGTTTTGCTGATGTATTGAGAGAAAACTGTTTCACCTAAAAGATTAATGATTTTTATTTCTCCTTTTTTCAGTTCATCATTTAATCCAATTGTAATATTATCAGATGCCGGATTGGGATAGATAGAAAAGTAGTCGGATGGGGATGAAAGATGGTCGATTCCCTGCACTGTTCCAATAAATTCTAATTTATCAATGTAAATAGTACTGAAATTCTGGGGGACACTATCACTTGAAGATATTACAATAATAGCACTGTCGGGGTAATCGCCACTGTAATAATTTAGAGCAGTAGTGCTATTTACCCAGGTATGAGCCATTCCGCTATAATAACTTTCTCCATAAGCTATACTATCTCTTTTTAATAACGAAGAGTTCCATTTTGTAAGTAGTACTTTTACACTGGAAGGGTCGGTTGGCACTGCGGGCATATATTGCATATAATAACTTAAATATTGAGGTCGGGCAGAAAATACGAAACCTGAAACAGGTTTGTATGTTAGTGTGTCCAAAGTGCCACAAACTGCAACTCCAGGCACTAAGCCTCTTCCGGGTATTGTTTTCGTTGCAAGAAATAAAAATGATGAACCAGTGTATCCGGGTGCTCCCTCCATACAAGTGTAAATACTACTATTATATGTTATACGGTTCAGGTTATCCCAGCCATTTGGCGATGAATAACCACTAACAGATACCCAACTTTCAAAATCATTATTAGGTATTTGTGCAAAGGCAGTAACCGTAAACAAGACACTAACCAGAATTGAAACTATTGTTTTGTTTATTTTTATTTTCATTTTTAATTTTATTGTTTTTCTCATTTTAATGTTGCAATCAATTTTATTGCTTCATTATCTTTCCTGTTTTTATAATTCCGTTTGCCGAAATAAATTTGTAATAATAAATACCATCTGAATATGCTGATAAATCAATACTGTTTGTTTTACCCGATACTATTTTATCACTACATTTTTCTCCCAACGAATTGTAAAGTATAAATTGAAAAGGGAGTGCCGCATTATTTTGAATAGTCAATTCGTTTGATGAAGGATTGGGAAAAACAGAAACAAGATTATCAGTTGAATTTATTGTTGAAATTCCCAAAGGCGAACTGCTCAACGTTATATTATCCAAATAAAGTAAATTACAAACCATATAACTTCCGCCCCCTCCACAATAATGGTTTCCGTTAATGAAATTGATATTAATGCTATCGGGATTTAATGCCGAAATATAATTAAAGGCTATTTGAAAAGAAGAAAATGAAACTGTTGAATCAAACTGGTATGCGCCTGCGGCAATAGTATCGTTTGCAGTACCATTAAATTTTGTCAAAGTAACTTTTGCACTTCCTTGCGAAACACCATTTACTCCACCCGAAATGTACTTGAAATATCCTTGTAAATATTGAGGTCGGTAGCTTAATGAATCGTGGTAGGTAATGCCAGAATACGCATAGCTATACCAATTGTGAAGGATTAAAGAGTAGTTGCCTGAATAGCTGTCTGTGGTGCGGCTAATGCCATAACCATAATCAAATGTCCAATTGTTAATAATGCCTCCGATAGGGTTAGGAACTCCAAATAGAGAAGTCAGGTCGGCAGAATAAGTATTAGTATAAACACTGTCCCACATTTCAAAACTGCCATTCTTGATTTGTCCGAATGTCAAGCTGGTTGACAGAAGAAAAACAATTGTAATTATTTTTTTCATTTTGATTACATTTTATTGTTTAATTAATTTTTGTGTATAGAAATTATCTCCCTGTTTTATTTTAATAAAATAAATTCCGTTTGGTAAATTAGTAATATCTATTTTACTTTGATTTTTTGTATTAATAATTATTTCTCCCAATGTGTTTAATATTTCAATTTCAAAATTATTTTTTGAATGAAGATTAATATATATTTCAGTATTGGCAGGGTTAGGATAAACCTGCAATTCCGATTTTGAATTTGAAGATGTAGTAATACCAGTTGTAGTGCTACACGAAACATTTAGTGAGGTTAATTCACTCAACACATTTGCACTCCTGTTAGTAATAAAAGATTTTAAGCCGGGATAAGCAACTGAACTTATCGTAACATTTGAATTAATATTATCATCAAAGTTTATATTGGAGTACATCTTCAAAGGGTCTGCATAATAAGCTGTGTCAATAAAAGTTCTGATAGTATCAATTTTTGGAAATAATACAGAAGGTAAAAAATCATTATTCGCAAAATCACAAATAGTATTCAGATAATTTTGTTTGAACAACGTATCAGAAAGCATCCGATTACTTAATGGTTTGTCCGTAGCAGGCGGAACCAAATAAAGCACGCTGTTGGATTCAATCTGGGCAACAGTTTGTGGAATATCCATCCCAAATGCTGTACTCGCATCCCAGGTTATCCAATCAAACTTATTAGTAACTGTGTTATGGTAGATATAATAGTTGTGCTGATAGCGGAATGAATACGAATCAAAATCAGCATACAAATTACAGGCAGCCCACGCACCGATAAATGAATTGGTATTCAGCACAGCACTTACCGAATCGTAGAACTGTGCATTAGTGGTTTGAGTGTTTTGATAAGTAAGATTTCTAAGGTCTGCCCAATTATTTACAACAGTATTTGTTTTTAATTCATAACAATTGTAGTAAGGAGACATTACACCGTGATATTGCAAAGTGGCACAGGATGCACTTGAACCATCTCCTTTAAATAAATTCCCCCCGCTGTTTCCAAACCTGTTTGTGCAAAAACTCTTATTTACTCGTTCCACCATTAAGTATAATCCCCAGTAAGAGCCATTGATATAAAGCTTTGCATAGTTAGCTCTTGGGGCATACAATCCTTTTTCGTTCAGAAAATCCAAAAACAATTTTTCACGCATCATAGTCGGGTCTTGATAACCGTTATTAAGGTTGATTGATTTTAAGCCATCGTACCTTTGCCCGCTTATATATTCGTTAAATGAAAGCGTAAATGGTTTTTTATTTGTAGTGTAGTTGTAATAAGAAGAATTTCCTTTTAACTGAATTCCCACCGAATCCAATAAATTCCCATCAATCGTAACCGTTGCAGGAATATACGTAGAAGAATCATTAGCATCATCGTATGCCTTATTACTCACCAAAGTACTCCAATAATTCGGTTGAGTAAAATTCAGTTGTATAGTATGCACCTGCAAATTAGTAAAAAGTGCTGCCCCTGCTTGAGCAAATGAATTTATTGTTGTTGCAATAAATGCGAATAGTAAAATTATTTTTTTCATTTTGTTTTTGTTATTATTTTTATATTTCAACCGATGTGTAGCAAAGCCGAACTAAACAAGTTCGCACTTCACTACATTTTACATCAGCTGAAAACAACATTTATTTTTAATACAATTCACAAATCCATTCAGAAAAATATAAAACCACCATCACCACACACACAGCCAGCAACACAAGCAACACAAACTCTTTTATTTTTATTTTTTTCTCATTTCTTTTCTCCATCAAAATTATTCACTTCCTTCAATCGTTACATTCATCACACCATCATTATGTTCAACTTTCAAAACCATTTCGCCAGTTGCACGTTCAGAGTGAATATTATTAAAACCAACTTCATAAATAAAATAATTCCCGCAACTTAAATTCGGAATCAAAACAAAATCACTTGGATAATCTCCTATAAAAGTAGAATCATAATCTGTCGGCTCAGTCCCTGGCGAAGTAACAGCATTATACTTTATATATACTGTATCCCTGTAGTTTTTCAAATTACCAATTTGATGTTCTTCGTGCTTCATAAAAACATATACAGATACATTTCCTGTATGCCCCGCTTTACAATTATCAGGTACAATCGGAATTTCCCCCTTTTTAAAAGTACACGAAGCACCAAAAAGAATTATTCCCAACACAATAAAAATACAATTTGTTTTCATTATTTTATTTTTGTACAACCAACTTTTGAGTACCAGTTGCAGTACCTGATTTTACAGTAACAAAATAAAACCCATTATTCCAAAGAGCAGTATTCAACTCCACATTCTTTTGTCCAAACGCAACCTCTTCCGAATAAATTTCTTTACCCAAAATATCAGTAACAATTATTTTTGCATCAGTAGTATTCACAATTTGCACATTCACCGCATCAGTCGCAGGATTTGGAAACACACTAAAGGAAACCGAATTGTCAATTTCATTAATTCCTAAATTATATGCACCTATATTAATATTATCTACATACAAATTATTTCCAAAATTACTGATTGAAACAAACATAAACATCACTTCAGGTTGTCCTGCAAAAGCCGAAAGATTTATAGAATTATCAACTCTCCATTGTGTTGCAGTTGGAGTAAAAGCACCAGTAGCAACAGGCGCAGTAGAAAGCGTTGCACCCGATTTATCATAAACCTGTGTCCACGTATTACCACAATCAGAGGATGCAACTATTTTTAATTCATCCGCAGTTGAAGTATTATATTGAGCGTAAGCAACATCAAAATGAAGATACGTATTACTTGGAATAGTAGTAAAATCAATCAAAGGTGACATCAAATAATCTTTTTGCCCTGTAATATCTGTACTCCCCGAAAAATTATCCATCTTCATACTACCCGCTCCTGTTCCAAAACCACCAGAAGTAGAGCGTTTCATAAAATTATTTGTATTAAAATTCACATAGCTCCAGTTAGGAGGAGGAAAACTTGTTGAACTGAAATTTTCTGTAAATGGTAAACTCATAACAGGAGTAAAAGCCCTGAAACTTCCCATCAGCATATTATTTCCTCCCACATCATCCGTCATACCATTCACCATCATTATCTCCACATCTAATTCGTGACTTCCATAAGTTACCGCTCCACTCGGCAAAGCAACAGAAGTAGTACTTCCACTTGCTAATGAACCGCTCCAACTGTAAACAGTATGTACACCCCCATCCAACGAATAATGAATCACCATACTGTCAATTACAGTGTTGCCAGTGTTTTTAATATCCACAGTTGGAGTAATACTGCCAATGCACACATCAAAAATCACAGAATAATATTTACTCTTAAAAGGAGCAACCACAGGCGAAGTAATTTTTACAATTGCAGCATCCACCATTGGTAAAGCAGCATCCAAACGATATATTTTATTCTCCGTTTTATTCACACACCATATATGCCCGTCACGTCCCACTTTCACTCCCATCATTCCGGGATGTCCTGTAACAATCGTATCAAGTATCGTAACCGAACCAACAGTATTATACAAATAAATATTCCCATTCGCATTATCCGAAACTATTAACCTTCCATTATAATAATCTATCCCGCTTGGTTGAGTACCAAGCGAATCAATAGTTTCAACAGTTGCTCCGGTATAATTATAATACCCAGCCAATGTTTCATTCGCAGTACTTGGAACAGTCAAGTTCCCAGCAAACGTGCCACTATTCACATTCATACGCTTTACCTTTTTCGTTCCCCCATCCACAAAATACAACCACCCATTCGCCTTATCAAGCACACAATGACTTGGTACATTCACCACTCTGCTAAAACCAACATCCGAATACCTTGTAATTATTCCTGCCGAATGATTATCATAACCTGGCGAATGGTCAGCCACAAAATCATACTTGCAAATATTTCCATTGTAGCCATCCAGCACCCAATACACTTTCAATGTATCAAAAGCAATCCCCATAGAAAAAGGACTTTGATGCAACATATCAATATGACTGCCCAGCGGATAACCCGTTGACCAGCCACCCTGCCACACCTTCGCAAATATTGCAGTATCAGTCAGCCAAAGCGCAGGACCCATAAAAGTAGTAGCCGAAGTACTTGTATTTTGTTTTTCATTCGTATTCGCCACTTCCCCAATATCACTCATTGCAATTGCACTTGGATAATAAAAAAAGTGGTCAGCGTGCGAATCGTGCCTCAACTGATTTGACTGCGTTGGCAAACCCGCATCATAAAAAATATCCATACTTCCACCAGTTGTGTTTCCATATTGGCAAACCCACAACTCATTAGTCCCGGGTTTAAAGTCCAAATCCTGCGGCATATTCAACCCATTCGCACTCGTACCAATCACAGTCATAGTAGGCGAACTACCAATATAACTGTCTAAATAATTTTGTCCTTTGGAAATCGTAACAACGAACATCAAAGCCATTAAAAGTGTAATTGTTTTTTTCATTTTTGTTTATTTATTTAATTATTTATTTTTTGTTTTTATTTAATTGTTTATTTTATTTTTTGTTTTAATAATCATTATGCAAAAGTATTTAATCAAAGCGTTTAACACTTTAATTTAAACAGTTATTATTTGCATTTAAAGAGTAATTGTTTGCCTTCCATAAATAAGATAGTATTCATAAAAAAAAATTCATTTTATTCCTTAATTATTTTCCTATTATAAATTCCATTCCCCGTTTTAACTTGAACAAAATAAATTCCCTCATTCAAAAAAGAAACATCTATTGTTGTTTCTTCTTTACTAATCAATAATTCATAAACCATCTCACCAAGTACATTATAAATTTTCAGCACCCCACCCTTCAACTTTAAACTTTTAATTTTAAACTCATTTGTAGCAGGATTTGGAAATATTTTAATACCACTGCTCTCACTAATATCCGCTATTCCCGTACCTGTTGTATCAATCACTCTAAAACTTCCCATCATTCCATCATCTTCGTGATGTAGCAAATGACAGTGATACATATAAGGAATACTATCGTCAGCAAAATCTTCAAACTTCGTAACAAACTCTACATATTGCTGTGGCATTACAAACACCACATCTTTTTTCCCTTGTTCGTAATTCGGCACTGCTCCACCATTTACATTTAAAATATAAAACTCCACATCGTGTATGTGAAACGGATGTGCGATACTCGTATTATTTGTAACCCTCCACTTCTCCACAGCATTCAAGTAAACTGTTTCATTGATAACATTCATATCAAAACTTGCATTATTAATATCAAAAGGTCCAATAAGCATTGTACTTGGGCTCATTGTAACTGGTGCTAACGTAAAATTTCTTGAAACAGAGAAACTTGTCAAAGGGCTATTAGTTGTTAAAGCAGTTGGCAATGTTGTGATTGCTCCTCCTGTTTGCGCCACCACATTCAATTGAAGAATTCCAAAGTCAGCACCATTCAATGGATTAAGGTTATAGTCAGTAATAGTTGCCCCCATCATTCCTGTAACGGTTGAAGCTCCGTAAATTCCGTTTGCCATTTCGCTGCTGAAACTGTTTAGAAAAATAGTGTCCCCTTGTTCGCCTTGTAAGTCCAAAAGTATTTCTGCTCTCTCCCCGGGGCTTAACATAATTCGTGTAAGTGTTATTGCACTGTCAAGCAAACCTCCATCGCCCGCAATCATTTTGAACGGATGGTTTCCTGTAAAACCAAAATTATAAGTTCGCATACTTGAGCCATTAAGAAATCGCAAACGAATTACTTGCGCAGGAGCATTCAAATATGGGTGCATAGTTGCGTTTACACACACAGCTGTATCTTCTTCTGTGCTTATTGCAATTTGATTCAACACATCAAATGCTTTTGATTGAACAATAATTGGAAAATCATCTACACCATAATTTCTTGGAAGCGTAAGTGCTGCTTCCACACTGTCCTTCACTATTATCATCCCTGCAATTCCTTTTGAAACCTGTCTGTCGGTTTGATTATCACCGTGTGGATGATACCAAAATGTTCCAGCAGTATTTAATATTTGAAAATGCGGACTCCAGGTTGTACCTTGTGCTATCACCTGATGCGGACCTCCATCATACTTTGCTGGTACGTGTAACCCGTGCCAGTGAATAGTTGAAGAATTGCCAGAGCCGGTCAGAGAATTCGTTACATTCATCGTCACCCATTCCCATTTATTTACAATCAATGTTGGTGCAAGAATATTTCCGTTGATACCGAAAGTAGGTGTGTTAATGCCTGTGTAAAATTGGGTTGTTCCGTTTTGAATATTCAAATTAAAAGTGTCGCCTGTCATAGTTGGAGCAATGAATAACGGATTGATGAACTGTGCCGAAACATTCAGCGAAGCACAAATAATTAGAATTGCAAATATTTTTTTCATAATTTTAATTTTTAATAATAATTTTTTTTGTGTTGATGATTTTGTTTTCTGCAAAAATGGAAACCGTGTAAACACCATTGCTCCAATTAGCAATTGGCAAAGAATAATTTGCAACCACATCACCCGAATAAATTTTATCTCCTCTTGCATTGCAAATTTCAAATAGATGTTTTTTGTTATCTGCAAAAACAATATTCAAATTTTCTTTTGCAGGGTTTGGGTAAATGCTAAAAGCATTTTTGTTTTCTGCTTCTGCAATTCCTGATGTTGCATTTGCTGTTAAAATATAAGTGAGTGTGTCTTTCAAATTCGGATTGGCAATGTCCCATACCGCATAACGAACCACTGCTGTACCATAATTTATATGAGGCGTAATGTGTAGCAACAACAAACCATAATCAAGCGGAATAACAGGATTCATCATACCACTATCAACCAAAATTGTATTGCAAAAAGAATTATCACAAACAGAAGCATCCCACAATGCAGGAACACTTTCCGAAACTTTTTTCCACTTCAAAGTAATAGTGTCGCTTGAAATATTTGGCTGCTGAATAGAAAGTGTTTGCAAATCTTCCAACACTCCTGAAATATTTATTGTGTCGTTGGGAGTCAGAGAAAAAGTTTGAGCAAAAGAAATATCAGTAGCCACAAGTATTGCGGCTACTGATAAAACTATTTTCTGAATCACTTTCATTGTTAATGAATAACGGTTAATTTTTGTGTTGCAGTTTTTCCGTTCACATTTATTCTCACAAAATAATTTCCCTTTGGCAATGCTGCCGTGCTGAATTGTTTGGTGATGATTCCGTTTTGCTTTTCGTTTGAAACAATTGCAAATTGTTTTCCTGATATGTCAGTTACATCAATCAACAAGGTTGAAGATTCTTTCAAATCAAGATTGATAAAAACATTATCGCTTGCAGGATTCGGATACACATTGAAAGATGAAACCGCACTTGGTAAATCTGCAATACCTGAACTAATACCAAGCAAAGCCATTATTGAATCTCTCATAATAGTTGTATCGCTTGTAGAAAAACTTTGTGTTACAAACATTACTCTGCGATTAGGAGCAGCACCTCCTAACAAAACAACTGTCGGCATTCCGAAACCTCCATAATTGGCAACCTGTGTTGCACCGCTGTCATAAGGCATATAAAGCGAAAGTCCGTTTGACGAACACCAGGTTGATGTGTATGCACAAGTAGTTGTGTTATTATAAGGCATTGCATAAGCTGTAATCGTTCCTGGGTGCGTTGCCAAAATATTATTTGCCATCGCCTGAATTTTTTGTGCAGGTGGCGGACAACTACTACAACTCGGCATAAAAAAATGCAGCAAAACCGCTTTGCCTGCATCCAAATCAGCATACAAGTCGTGTGCATTGCCGTTGCAATCGTTACCTGAAATTTGCATTACCGTTTGTGCTCTGGAAATCTTCATCACGAACATCAAAGCAATTGAAAGTAAAATTGAATTTTTCATTTTAATTGATTTTACTTCTTAATAAATTTTCGTGTAATAATTCCTTCCTTCGCCACCACTTTCAACATATAATTTCCCTTTGCCAAATCAGCAATATCAATCATATTATTTGAAGTAGCCACCACGCTACCCACTGATTTTACTAACTTTCCCTGCATATCCACAATAGTAACACTAACCTTTTGCTCCTTAATAGCCGATAAATCAGCAATCAAATTCTCACTTGTCGGATTAGGAAAAACATTAATATTCACATTCAAATTATTTTCCGCAATCCCCGTAGTACCTGCAAAAGCCAATCCATCCACCCATAAATAATCATTATTTGCAGGAGTAGAACCACTTGCAGCCAACGTAATAATACAAGTATCAGGATTATTCATATCAGCACCATAAACAAGAGGAATACTAAAATTCGCCCAACTCATTGCCATACCTGATAACACATTGTGAGCACTTGCAACAGTAACACGCATATTCGTACCACTATCCCAACGAGTAAGTTTCACATCAATATAACCTTGGCTTGTGCCAAAAATCATATGCTGCCATTTACCAGTCAAATAAGCAGAACGATTAGTATAAGCAAACCCCGATTTTGCCATTTGCGTCATAGAATCAATAACCCCGCTTACAGCAATCCCCGGAGCAACACCACCAGTAATAGTTTTAGAAGTAAGTTTTAAATAAGCAGTACCCACACTTCCCGGAGTACCCTTTTCAGCAGTATAAACACTCAAAGGCATTGTTGTATTATTCATACAGCCCCACCCATCAGGATTATTGTAACCAGTCATAGTAGTCCAGTTTTCAAATCCAGCATTAGGAATCATTTGCGCTTTGGAAATCGTTATAACGAACATCAAAGCAATCATTGTAAAAATTTTTTTCATTTTGTTTTATTGTTATTAATTAAATTATAATATTGAAATTAAAAATTATTGAAATTAAATAAGAACCTAAATCCATCATTGATGCATATCAATAATAGAAACAACAATGAATGCACAATAGCGCAAACATTATCTTTTTTAAAGAAGAAATTTTAAATTCGGAAAACGCAGTTCAACGTATTAAGCGGGACTCCCCTGTCAGGGGGTGCTTTAGAAATAAATAAAGGAATAGTGTTTTTATAAAAAGAAAAATCTATTAATGAAGATTCAGCAATCAAAAATTTATTTAGACAAATCTTTTCAAACGAAAGTGCTTTTGTATAATTAGCAAACCCATCACCCACGGTTTTAATAACAATACTTTTTTTATCACAACATTTCTTATTATGTTTTTCACTATCGTGCTTACATTTACAATGCTTATTAAACTCCAACCCAAAAACAATAAAAGCGGTTTTCCCCATACAATGGTGCATTGTTACCTGCACACCTATAGCTGATAAACTAAAAACAAAAGCAAGAAATATGGAAACCCCTTTTTTCATCGGTACAAAGGTAAAAATTAATTTCAATTCGTTTGCTAAGAAAAATTCGTGTCTTTTTAAACACAATTTTCAACTCAAACTTAATAGATATTTATGAAATGCATTTAATCAACATAATTTGTACTTCATTTTATAGATAAGATGTTTGTCCTCTAAATCTCATCAATATTCTTTCTTTTATTCTTTCTTTTCTTTTTCGGTATCAATTTATACCTGCTCATTGACATCCCCTCATAAAATTTAAACTGCCTTGAAAGATGCGACAATGAATTAAAACCAACCTTAAAAGCTATTTCAGAAAATGAAAAATCAGTTTCTTCAATCATCATTTTTACTTTTTCAATTCGGTTTATAATAAAATAATGCTCTATTGTTTGATGATTATGTATTGAAAATATTTCCGCAATTTTTTTGTAAGGCAATTGAATTTTATCTTCAAGAAACACACGCAGAACAAAGCCCCCAAGATTTATTTTTTTCGTTTCCGAAAAAAGTATATGAATTTCTATTTTAATTTTTTCTGAAATTTCTTCCTCTTTAGAAACAATAATTTCAAAACCTGCATTTCGCAAATCAACTTCCAATTTTTTATAATCCGTATTTTTATCAGGAACTATTTCCGCAAAACCAAGTTCTACACTTTTGCAATTGACACCTGCATTTTCAAATACCTGCTTCACAGCCGACACACAGCGACTGCAACACATATTCCCGATTTTAATTGTTTTTACCTTCATATTCTTATATTGTGGATTACATTTTCATTCCGTTCATTGCATTTTTATTTTTTGTTTCACTTGTATCATTTGTCAATGGGTATTTTCCATTCTTAAAAACATAATCGCTATATAAAAGGTATGCGCCAGTAATAACAACTACTTCACCTGCCATTAATCCCTCAACAATCTCAATTTTATCTTTTGTTTGTTTCCCCAACATTACTTCCCTTGCTTCAAATGCACCGTCTTTATTGCGAACCCAAACGTGCGAATTTTTTCCGCTTTGTATCACAGCATCCGTAGGCAAGGTAACAGCAGGTTTTGCATTTGTTTTAATTATTACATCTGCTTTCATTCCCGCAACTAATTTCTTTCGCTTGTTCTGCACTTTTATTCTCACCAAATTTATTTTTGTTTCGGGCTGCATTTCAGGCAACGAATAATCTATTTCCCCTTCTATAGTTTCATCAGGAAACGCTTCAGGCACTACTTCCACCTTTTGCCCTTCACTTATAAAATCCATTTCATTTGAATACACTTGCGCTTCCACCCAAAGCGTATTCAAATCAACCAATTTAAAAATCGTGCTTCCTTCTGTAATATAATCACCCTCTTTCACAGGTATTTCCGTAATCACTCCCGAAACTTTACTTCTTATTTCAACAATTATTTTCGGTTCTTTTTCTTTCTCCAAAACTTCTATTTGATATTCGGTAAAGCCCCAAAGCAACAATTTATTTTTTGCAGATTCAATTAAATTATTCCCACCTCCCGTTAACACTTTTCCTTTTTCAATCGCAAATAAATATTCCTGTTGCGCAAGCATCAAATCCCTGCTATACACTTCATACATCAAATCTCCCCACTTTATTTCCTGCCCTGCTATCTTGTAATAAAGTTTTTCAATCCTGCCGCTATATCGTGCAGATATTTGTTGTTGCTCATTTTGATTCAATGCAAAAACTCCTGTCAATGTTTTTTCAGTTTTGATACTATCAGTTTTTACAGAATCGGTTGTTATATTGGCTAATTTTATTTGTTCCTTATTTAGCTTTATTATATTTTGTTGCGTTTTATCAATCACAGTTTTTGCCAATGGCATTTTACAAATAGGACACATCCCCGCTTCTTTCTCCATCACTTGCGGGTCCATTGAACAAACATAAAATTCATTGTCTGCAATTACTTCTTTTGGTTTATTCTTACAAGAAAACACAAAGAATAATATATACAACACAAGGAACACCTTTGTAGTCTTAATACTTAATACTTTATACTTAATACTATTTTTCATCATTTACTTTTACAAATCCTTCGCTATCTGTTAAATAATGCGCCTCTCCTGCTATTTGGCTTGCTTCTGTCAACCCATCAGCAATTTCAATCATTCCATTTTCACTAATTCCAGTTTCTACTTTTTTTGCTTTCAAACTTCCATCCTTCCAAACCCAAACAATTTTACTTTTACCCAAATCCACCACAGCAGAGGCAGGAATCCACAGCGTTTCCAAACTATCACAACTTATTTTTGCAGTTACCAAACTTCCGATTTTTTTCTTATGTTCAGGATTATTCATATTCACCCGCACCATCAATGTTTTTGCCCTGCTATCAAATACAGGCTCTATAAAATCAATTTCGCCTTTCTGTAATGCAGTATCACTATTAATAAAAAAGTCCACTTTCTCTCCCATCTTTATTTTCCCTATATCATTTCCTTTTATTTTCAGCATCACTATTATATTATCGTGATTAATCACATTAAATAATTTTTCTCCTTTCTCCACATACATTCCTTCTTTTATGGATAACAAAGGGCTTTTACTGTAATCACTCATTTCTTCTTTATTCATTTCCCCATTTTGCATTTCGTGAACGTGCCCGTCATACTTACTATAAATAGGTATATCAAGCATTGCTTTTTTTGTAGTTCCTATTTCTGCAATTTGTTCATCAGTAAATTCAAGAAGTTTCAATTTTTGCTTTGCAGAATTAATAAGTTGTTTTTCTTCTTTTGATGTTTTTAATAAATAAATATAATTTTCCTGTGCCGTCACCAAATCCGCATTATACAACTCAAAGACCACATCACCAGTATTCACACTTTGATAATTATACCTTATATATAGTTTATCAATCCTCCCACTATACGGAGAAGAAATATCATATTTAGAAAAATTATCATAATCAATAAATCCATCAGCATCTACCTTTATTGCAACTTTTTTAAACACAGGTTTAATAATATTTATTTTTGAAAGTACATTTGATGATACAGGTTTCAAAGCCGTTGCAAGATATTCTTCATTATCTTTTAATACAAGTTCCATCCCGTTACATTCAGGTCGTGGACATTTCCCTGGGTGGTCTTGTTGCACATCAGGGTGCATAGGGCAATAATAAATTTGCCCTTCCTCCTTTGGCATTTCAGTTTGTTCAGCAGTTGGATTAGTACAACTAACCATCAACAAACTACAAACAACAAACAACAAACTACCGTATTTGTAACTCCTTTTCATAATCAACTTGCACTTTCAATAATGTTTCTAAATGTTCTATATACTTCATTTGTGCCATCTGCAAATCATCATAAGCCATAAGTATCGCCAACGCATCCCCTGTATTTTGTCCATAAGTAATCATATTACTGTCAAAACTTTTTTTGTAAGCAGGTAAAACCTTTTTCGTATAATTTTCTATTTCCGAATATTCCGAATTCATTTCTATCACAAGCATTCTTATACGTTGCGAAGTCCGGTTAATCATATTTTCTTTTTCCTGCTCCATTGCACTAATCTTGAAACCCATTGATTTCACTTCGCTTTTATATCCTTTAGCACTCCACGGAACTATTGGTATTGTCATTGTTCCCATCATTGAAAACACAGGCGAATGAGATTCAAAAGCATAATTTTCAAACTTAAATCCGAATATCGGTTTACTGTTTAGCAACATTACATTCTGATTTAACTTCATTGAATTAATCACACTATTCACCTGCATTATATCGCTTCGCTTATTTTCAATCGTATCTTTATTATAGAGGTAAATTAAATTTTTATAATTCTTAACAATGTTTGTTGTATCAATCAAAAATAATTTCTCCACATCCGTATTCATCAAATAATTAATAGTTGCACAAAATGTTTTAATCATATTTTCATCGTGAATAATCATTGTTTCCTTATCTGCCAACCGAGCTTTTAATTTAAAAATACTTGCCAAATCTCCCTTCCCGCTTTGCATTTGTTTCTGTGATAAATCAACCATTGAATTAAGCAACGCAATATTTTCTTTTGTAATTTTTATTTTTTTCTCTGAAATATAAATTCCGTAATACGCCTCTTTCGCTTCACTAAAAAGTTTGTTCCGTTCATATAGTGATTCGTTCAAATCAATTTTTGAAATAGATTCCAAATAATTTTTTTTCGCATCTATCATTTTAAAGTTTGGTAAATCCTGCATTACCGAAGTCCTTATAGTTCCTGCATAAAAATTATCAAAACCATAAGGGTTCTGGTCAAACTCCAATCCCGCCTTTGGTGGCATCCACGCCCCTGCCCCTTCCACCAACGCATCATTACCCTTTATTTTATTTTGGTACGATTGCAACAACGGGTTATTTTTCTCTATTCCCGAAAGCACAGCATCAAGCGACAGTGTTTGTGCATTCGCACCAAACACCAATAACCAACAACTAATAACTAACAACCAATTTTTCATTTCCTTTAATGTTTCATTGCCGATTCAACCATATCCATTTTTCCATATTTATTCAACTCATATCTTTTTGTCATTTCAAAAACCACGGGAGTAGTCAGCAAAACGTGAATAGAAGAAGTAAACACCCCGCCAATCATAGGCAGCACAATTGGTATCATTACATCACTTCCAACCCCTTGGCTCCATAACACAGGTATTAAACCAAACAAAGCAACGCACACAGTCATTATTTTTGGGCGCAACCGTTGTGCAGCACCTTTATATACATACTCCCGCAAATCAGCATCAGTAATAGTTTCCCTTGAATTTCCTTTTAGCTCCACCAATTTATTCATTGATTCGTGAAGGTAAATCACCATAAAAATTCCTGTCTGCACCGCTATTCCAAACAATGCAATAAACCCCACAGCCACCGCAACCGATAAATTAACGTGATAAAAATATATCATATACACCCCGCCAATCAATGCAAACGGAACAGTTATAATGCTAAAGAATGCTTCCCTCACAGATTTATAAACCATATACAGCACCAAAAAAATAATTACAAAAACTATTGGAACAATTATTTTCAAAGTGTTTGCAGCCCGTATTTGATTTTCATATTGTCCGCTCCAGTCAATAAAATATCCCTTCGGAAGTTTGCTTATTGTTTCATTTATTTTTTTCTGTGCATCCTCCACAGTGCTTCCCAAATCCCTTCCACGCACATTAAATAAAACCGTTCCTCTTAATAATGAATTTTCCGATTGAATCATTGGCGCACCTTCTGTAATAGTTACATCAGCTACAGCCGAAAGAGGGACGGGTCCAAAATCTTTTGTTTGAACAATAGTTCGTTTTATATCTTCAATAGAATTTCTATAATCCTGTGCCAGTCGTGCATTCATACTAAACCGTTTCCTGCCTTCAATAGTAGTAGTCAGTTTCATCCCGCCAATCAATGATTCTATAACCATATTCACATCATCTTCATTCAATCCATACCTGCCTATTTCATCTTTCTTTATTTTTATATCAATATATTTTCCCCCTGTAATTGGCTCTGCATATAGGTCTTTCACTCCATTCATTCCTGTTAATTCCTGTTTTACCTTTTGTGCAATCACATTTAATGTATCAAGATTATCTCCTAATATTTTTACACCCACATCCGTCCGTATTCCGGTAGAAAGCATATTGATGCGGTTTATAATCGGTTGTGTCCATCCGTTCACAGTTCCCGGAATTTGCAATTTTGCGTTCAACTCACTCACTATATCTTCTTTCGTTATTCCCTTTCTCCATTCGTTTTTTGGCTTTAAGAGAACAATTGTTTCAATCATACTTATTGGCGAATTATCAGTTGCAGTATTCGCTCTCCCTGCTTTACCCAATACATTCAATACTTCTGGATATTCTTTTATTATTTTATCCTGCACTTGCAACAATCTTTTTATTTCTGAATTACTTGCATCAGGCAGCGTTACAGGCATAAACAAAATACTTCCTTCATCAAGCGGAGGCATAAATTCAGTTCCTAAACTCATTATCATCGGAACGCTTACACACAGCGCAATAAAATTTATTCCAATTGTTGTTTTCCTCCATTTCAAACACACCTTAATTATAGGAGAATATATTTTTTGCAAAATATTATTCACAGGATTTTTTGTTTCCCCTTTAAATTTCCCTTTCAGAAAAAACGAAATCAGCACAGGCACAAGAGTTACAGCCACAAAAGCATCTATCAATAAAATAAATGTCTTTGTCCACGCCAAAGGCGAAAACAATTTTCCTTCCTGTCCTGTCAACAAAAACACAGGCAAAAAAGAAGCAACAATAATAATAGTAGAATAAAACGCCCCTTTGCCTATTTGTCGGCAAGCATTCTCAATAATATTGAGGCGTTGTTCTTCTTTTATTTTTTTCTCTTCGTTCATCTTTTTCGTTCCTTGAGCCTGCCGAAAGGGGGTGTGGCGTTATTTCTTTTCCACTTTTTCCAAATCCATTCCGCATTTCGGACACGCACCCGCTTTATCACTTATAACTTCGGGGTGCATCGGGCATTGATAAAATACAGCACCCTTCGCAAGTTTAATTGTGTCCAACATTTGCACTTTTGCAGAATCACTACTTTCATTTTTTGAAGTACTTGTTGTTTCATTGTTGCAAGCACCCATTACAAGCGCAATTCCAACCATTGACATAATAATTATTTTTTTCATTTTTTTAGAATTTAGATATTAAATTTTTATTTATTCTTTTCTGTTAATTCAAGGATTGATGTTTCTGGCATAAAAAAAGAAGTAGTTTCAACAAATGCTTTGCCTGCTAAAGTAATTCGTCCTTCAAAACCATACTTCACTATTTTAAATACAACAAGTTTTTTAGTTGCCAGTATTTTAATAACCTCTTCCAATTCTTTCTTATTTAATGTTTCTCCACGCACCCCAATAGAATCACTCAAAGAACACATTCCGCCATCTTTTGTTTGCCTGTAAAATATTAAAAGTACTTGGTCTGTCTTTTCTTCTTGTGTCATAGTTTAATTAATTTTTATTTCATCAAACACCATCAAAATTTTAGCAATTTTACTTCTTCTTACTTCATCACTTTTACTTTTCATTAATAATTTTAATTCCTGTTTTAATGCAACAAGTTTTTCACTTACTTTGCTAAGATTAAAAACAGTTGTATCACCCAATTCATCTGTATCAGTTTCGTTTATTTTAAAGAATAAAATATATAATTTTAATTCTTGTTCAGTTAATTCTATTCTTCTATCCTGGAAGGAACGCCCTTCCATTAGTACAATCGTTTCACCGTCAAAATAAATTTTCCTTTCAGCTTCTTTAAACAATTTAAAAGTTCTTTTTCTCATTAACTTTTCATCTTTCGTGCTTGTCTCTATAAGCCCTTGCTTAATAATTATTTTTGCTAATTGCTCATCTGCTTTATATATTTCCATTTAGAATTTAGATATTAGTCCCGCACGTGCGGGATAGAATTTTATTTATTTTTTATTTGAATTTTCAGCAAGTTGCCTGTACGCATTCTCCACCATCACAATCCCATCATCCACCACAACACCTATTGCCAAAGCAATTCCAGTTATAGACATAATGTTTGATGAAATCCCAAACGCCTGTAACAAAATAAAACTTGCTGCAATAGAAACAGGAATTTGAATAATAATAATAAATGCGCTTCGCCAGTGAAACAGGAACAGCAACACAATCAGCGACACAACAATCATTTCTTCAACAATTGTTTTCTTAACAGAACTAATTGCTTTTTCAATCAATTCGCTTCTGTCATAAGCAATTTTAAATTTCACACCTTTAGGCAAACCCTTCTCCACTTCTGCCATTTTTTTCTTCACATCCTTTATTACATTGTCTGCATTCTCACCGTAGCGCATCACCACAATACCGCCCACAGCTTCACCTTCCCCGTTCTCATCAAAAATACCAAGTCGCAAATCCCCGCCCATCTGCACACTTGCCACATCTTTCACAAGTATCGGAGTAGTGCCATCTTTCCCAACAGCAATATTTTCTACATCCTCAAGAGTTTTGATATATCCCAAGCCCCTTACAATATAGCCCATTCCGCTCATTTCAAATTTTCTTCCTCCCACATCATTATTATTTCCCTTCACAGATTTTAAAACATCCATCAAAGAAATATTGTAATAGTTTAATTTATTCGGGTCAATATTTATTTGATATTGCTTCTGAAACCCTCCAAAAGATGCCACTTCACTCACACCCTTCACAGTTTGCAAACCATACTTAACATACCAATCCTGCATAGAACGTTGTTCACCTAAATCAAATCCTGGCGCATCCAATGTGTACCAAAATATATGTCCCACCCCCGTTCCATCGGGTCCAAGAGTAGGAGTAATACCTTCAGGCAACAACCGTTGTGCGTAATTCAACCGCTCCAAAACCCGTGTCCTTGCCCAGTAAATATCAACATCATCCTCAAACACAACATACACAAAGCTCATCCCGAACATAGAAGTAGCACGAATATTTTTTATTTTCGGAATCCCTTGCAGGTTAGAGGCAAGCGGATAAGTAATCTGGTCTTCTATCACCTGCGGACTGCGCCCCATCCATTCAGTAAAAACAATCACCTGATTTTCCGACAAATCAGGAATAGCATCTATCGGATTTTTCTTTACAGAATAAGCACCCCACACAAATAAACCAACGCTGAAAATCAGCACCAGCCACCTGTTACGCAAAGAAAGTGATATAAGTTTCTGAACCATTTTTTTTCTATTCCCTATTCGCTATTCCCTATTTCTTTTTAGGTCGTTCATATTTACAACAGCTATGCAACCCGTTATACGCTTCATCATTAGCACTTGCATATTGATTATCATAACCAACAGCAGCCACCTTTTTTCCAATTTCCTGAATTGTAATTTTTGATGCGTCATAAGTAACCATAAGCATTTTGGTGTCCTTATCCCATTTTTTTGAAATAACACCATCCTTCTTTTTCAGCGCACCTTCAATTTTCTCTTTACACATATCACAATTACCCGAAACTTTAAAAGTTTCCGTTTTCTTATCCTGTGCCATACCAATAAAACCCACAAGCATAAAGGCGCACAGCAAACACATAATTTTTTTCATAACAATAAATTTTAAGATTAATAAATAAAAAAGAATTCCATCACGCCATTGGCGCAACAGAGCAAAATAGGAAAATAAAAAATCAGATTAAAATAGAGCGGTACAAAATGCTCAAAGAAACCGAAGGTTTCGGAGGTGGTAAATCAGTAAAAAATAAATTTTCTTTTTTAAAAGAAACAAGATTAGCAATTAATGTAGAATGTTTAACAACACTAAAATCTAAAGTCGGAGCAACATAATGAAATTCAGAAACAAAATAATTATCAGTAATTTTTTCAAAAACAATTTTCTTTGACTTACAGCAATTATTATCATCCGCCTTATTACAGCAGCACGATTTTTCAGATTTAAAAGAAAAAGTATATTTCCCTTTCATCGGGCAATAGTCCATTGCAACACTTATCCCTAACGTGCTGAAAAGAAAAACAAAAGAAAGAAATATAGAAACTATTTTTTTCATCAGCGCAAAGATAAACATAAATTTCTTATACTATAATTTAGTTCTTATTCCTGCATAACGACTTCAAACAAGATACTAAAACCATTTAACAATCCTTATCCCGACATTCACTCTTTTCTGTTTCCAAAGTGATATGATAAATTTATATTTGTTTTAATATATGTTTTAGTTCGTGTTTTAATTGTGCGGTTTCTATACTATTCAGATAACTGCAACGATACTTATGTTATGTGCTATGCTGCGAAGCGCACCCGAACCGAACGTGCGAACTTTAAACTTAACAATTTCTTAATACAGCACTTTACTCACCTGAAACCTTAATCGTACTTTTGCGATTGAAATTTTAATAATATAATTATGATAGCAAAAGTTTTATTTCTATGTGTTCACAACTCCGCACGAAGTCAAATGGCAGAAGCATATTTGAGAAAGTTCGGAGGCGACAACTTCATTGCCGACAGCGCAGGACTGGAAGCAGGAAAACTTAATCCCCTTGCCATTGAGGTAATGAAAGAAGAAGGGATTGACATTTCACTCAACTCAACAAAAGAGGTGTTTGATTACTTCCGGCAAGGAAAGATTTTTAATTACGTTATCACCGTTTGCGATGCAGCAAACGCTGAAAAGTGTCCTATCTTTCCAAGTATGAGCGAAAAGATTGGTTGGGACTTTCCCGACCCTTCAAAGTTCACAGGAACACACGAAGAAAAGTTAGCGCAAACAAGAAAGGTGCGTGATATGATTAAACGGGCGGTACTTGATTTCATTGACAAAATTAATTACGAAAAATAAAATGGAAAAAGAAGAATACACCGCGAAACAAATTCGCACAGCCGAACTTGCGAAAGCATTAGCGCATCCTGCACGAATAGCCATTCTTGAATTTATGATTTACAAAGAACAATGTATATGTGGTGACATAGTTGAAGAAATGCCACTTTCACAATCAACAGTTTCGCAACACTTGAAAGTGTTGAAAGACGTAGGACTTATAAAAGGCGAGATAGAAGGTAACACAACCTGTTATTGCATTAAAGAAAAGACCTGGACAGAATCACAAACATTACTTAATTCTTTATTCTATCTTTACAAACAAAAAGGGAACTGCTGCCCTACTGATAGATAATTATGAAAAAATATCTTGCCGAAATAATCGGAACATTCGGACTTGTCTTTTGCGGAACAGGTGCAATCATCATTGACGAACAAACGCACGGTGTAATAACACATATAGGAGTTGCCATAACATTTGGCTTGATAGTACTTGCAATGATTTACACCTTTGGCGAAACATCAGGCGCACACTTCAACCCCGCAGTAACAATAGGTTTTGCAATAGCAAAACGTTTTGACAAGAAACAAATCATTCCTTACATCACTTCACAAATCATCGGAGCATTTTTAGCGACATTAGTTTTAAAGTTCCTTTTCCCCGACAACATCAACCTTGGTTCAACCTTACCAGCAGGTTCACAGATGCAAAGTTTTATTCTTGAATTTATCCTGACCTTCTTTCTAATGCTTGTTATCCTTAATGTTTCGCAAGGTTCAAAAGAAATCGGAGTATTAGCAGGTATCGCCATTGGTGCGACAATAGGTTTAGAAGCAATGTTCGCAGGACCTGTTTGCGGAGCATCAATGAACCCTGCAAGAAGCATAGCACCTGCAATAGTTTCAGGAAACGTGCAGACACTTTGGCTTTACATCGTTGCACCGACATTAGGAGCAGTAGTGGCTACGCTAACCTGGCGAATAATGAACAAGGAAGCGCATTAAAACAAAGCTCATCACATAACAAGATTATGAAATTAAAAAAAGAAGGACAGAGTCGGCAATTTTCAAAATTTTACTCTTTGTATTCTTACTGCATTTAGTATTGCTAATAGTGCTACTCCTACGTCTGCAAAGACGGCTTCCCATAGGGTGGCGATTCCGATTGCTCCCATTATTAGAACGATAACTTTTACTGACATTGCTAATATTATGTTTTGCCAAACTATTTTTTTTGTGATTTTTCCTATTTGGATTGCTGTTACAATTTTTATTGGCTGGTCGTTTTGTATTACTATGTCTGCTGTTTCTATTGTTGCATCGCTTCCTAAACCTCCCATTGCTATGCCTGCATCGGCTAATGCTACTACTGGTGCATCATTTACGCCATCGCCTACAAAGGCAATTATTCTGCCTTCGCTTTTCAGGGTTTGAACTTTGTTTACTTTGTCTTCGGGTAGCAGGTTTCCGAAGGCATTTACTATGTTTAATTGTTTGGCAACTTTGTCAACGGTGGTCTGTTTGTCGCCTGAAAGCATTACGATTTTGAGATTGAGGTGGTGCATTTCGGCAACGGCTGCTTTTGCATCTTCTTTTATTTCGTCTGCTATGGTGATGTATCCTGCGTATTTATTATTTATTGCAATGACTACGATTGTGTCGGTGATGGTTTCAATGGCTGCATCGTAAGTGATGTTGAATTTTTTTAGGAGTTTACTATTTCCTGCAAGGATTTCTTTTCCTTCTACTGTGCCTTTTAATCCGTGTCCTGAAATTTCTTCTACGTTGGTTATGTTTATATTTTTGATGGCATCGCCTGCATAAGCTGTTATTGCTGATGCTATGGGGTGGGTGGATTTGCTTTCTATTGCTGCTGCGAGTTTTACTAATTCTTTTTCGTCTATATCAACTGTTACTACTTTCTGAACTTTGAAAACTCCTTTGGTGAGTGTTCCTGTTTTGTCCATTACGATGGTATTTATTGTGGTGATTACATCAAGGAAATTGGAGCCTTTGAAGAGGATTCCGTTTTTGGATGCTAACCCGATTCCGCCAAAATATCCTAATGGAATGGATATGACTAATGCGCAGGGACAGGAGATTACAAGGAATACAAGTGCTTTGTATAACCAATTATTAAAAGCATAATCTGTTACAAAAAAGTAAGGAAGGAAGCAGATTGCGATTGCTAAAAAGACAACTATGGGTGTGTAAACTTTTGCAAATTTGGAAATGAATAATTGTGTTTGTGATTTGCGGGAAGTGGCATCCTGCACCATTTGCAGGATTTTTGAAAGCTTGCTGTCTTTGAATAATGAGGTTACTTTTATTTCGGCAACTGTGTTTAAATTTATCATTCCTGCTAAAACAGTTTCTCCTTTTCTTTTGGTGTCGGGCTTGCTTTCGCCTGTGAGTGCTGCTGTATTGAAGGATGATGATTCGGAAATAAGTTCGCCATCTAATGCTACTTTTTCTCCTGCTTTGACTTGTATTGTTTCATCTAAAGCTACTTCGGAAGGAGAAATATTTGTTGCATTTCCGTTTCTTATTACTGTAACTGTGTCGGGTCGGATGTCAAGCAGGGCTTTGATACTGCGCTTTGCTTTGTTGACTGCTGCGGTTTGAAATAATTCTCCTACTGCATAAAAAAGCATTACTGCAACGCCTTCGGAATATTCTTTTATAAAAAATGCGCCAACAGTTGCCAATGACATTAAAAAGAATTCGGAAAAGAATGCGCCTTTTGCAATTGATTTTACTGCATCTTTTAAAACTGGTATGCCTACTGGCAAGTAAGCAACTATATACCAAACAAGGCGAATATAGTTGGTAAAAAAAGATGGCTTAATAAAATAATCAAATACAAGTGCTGTGATGAGCAAAGCAAAACTTATGATTGCGGGCAGGTATTGCAGGAAAGGATATTTGCTTTCTTCTTCGTGGCTATGGTCGTGTTCGTCTTCATCACCGTCTTCGTGGTTATGCTCGTGCAGGTGTGGCTTTTGGCTTTTATCAATTTTACTTTCTAATGAGCAACAGGTCATTCTGCCTTGTGCATCATAGGTGTGGTGGTGATTGGGGTCTTTGTTTATCATTTTATGAATTGTTTTTGTGATTATTAAACTTGTAAAAAAGCAGAAAGCAGATTGCTGCAATTGTTAACAATACTATTGTTCCGCAGAAGATATAAATGTGATTTACTTTATTATCAAAGCAATCTAAATGGTTGTCGTCAAGGTTATAATCAATATAATAAATTAGAACAGGGACTATGAAAAGTAAAGAAATAAACAACAGGATTTTTTTCATTTTGTTTTATTTATTAATCCTTGTTTTAAGTAATCTTCAGCATCGCCTATGGTTATTATTTTTTCAATGTCATTATCAGGAATTTCAATATTGAAATATTTTTCAAAATCAATTATGAGTTCAATCATATCTAATGAATTTAAACCAAAATCTGAAAACTTTGCTTCGCGCTTTATATCCTCTGAATTGACATTTAGTTTTTCAGTAAGGATGGTATTGAATTTTTGTTTGAAATTTTCCATACTATAAATTATTTATTTAATTGGTGGGCAAGAGAACCTGGCTATGAAAACAGTTCAGTAAACTGAAAAGGAAACCAAGTCTCTGCCCATAAATTAATTATTCTTCTTCTTCGGTGTTTTTCATTTTCATTAAAAGGGTGTAAGCACCTCTGGTTACAAAAGTTTTATTTCTTACACCTGTTGTATCTGCAAAGGTTATTTGTGTTAGTCCATTTTCATTATTTTGTGTTGTTACTTCCTGCATTTGGTATTTGTTTTTTTCTGTTTGGAAATAGACATATTGTTTTCCTTCAAAGCGAACCAAGCCATCGTTTGGAATTACGAAAGCATTGTTGGTGGCTACTTCTACTTCTGCATTCATATACATTCCGGGGATTAAGGATTTGTCGTATTGTTCAAAATGGCATTGTACCTGAATGCTTCTTTCGGGTGTAACATCTTTGCCGATTAAAATAATTTCACATTCGTATTTTTTATTTGGGTCGGTGTTGTTGTAAGCAAATATTTTTTGCCCGATTGAAAGTTTAAACAAATCTTTTTCAAAGATGGTAAGCGTTAAATGGATGTCTTCGGGGTTTACCAACTCAAACAAAACATCAGTAGGGGTAACGTACTTTCCAATATTTTGTTTTACCTGTGATACAAAACCGTCAATGGTTGAAGTGATATTGATACTTCTTGAAATGTTATTTTCATTAAGGTTTTCGGGGTTGATGCCGATTAGTTTTAATTTTTCCTCTAATGATTTGATGGTTACTTTTTGTGATATGTATTCTGTTTGTGCCTGTTGATACATCTTATCACTACTTGCTTTGGATTGATTTAATTCTTTCTGGCGGTTGTACTCTGCTTCTATAGAAGTGTAGTGTGCTTTTGCCATTAAGAAATCCTGTTGGAGCTGAATGTATTGCTGGTCTTCCATTGTAGCGATTATATCGCCTTTGGATATGTGCATACCTGCTAATAGTTTTGTTGATTTTAAATATCCACCAAGTGGAACGCTAACGGATACCATATTTTGGGGGGGAACTTCTATTTTTCCATTTACTTTTAAGAGTGAAGAAATATTGCGTTGTTGGATTTTTCCTGTTTGTATTTCGGAATTTTTTAGTTGAGCATCTGTTAACTCAACTGCATTCTCGTTTGTTATTTCTTCTGTTGTTTCGGCTTTGTTTTCCTTGTTTCCACAAGATGCAAATGTTGCGCTTATTATAGCTATGATGATATATTTTTTCATTTTTATTTTATTTATTTGTTAAGTAATTAAGTTGAATAATTGTTTGATTTAATTGTTTTACTGCATCGGCATAATTGCTTTTTATGGCGGTTGCATTGTTGATTAGCATTGTCCAATCCAAGTAATTTATATCCCCATTGGTGAATTGCTGGGTGGCTGTTTTTGTAATTGTGTTTGCATTTTGTAAAGCAGTTGTTTCAAAATATTTTACTGTTGCGCTTTGTGTTTGATACTGTTTGAAGGCAGTTTGATATTCTGATTTGAGTGTTTGCAAACCGATTTGATAATTGTTTTCTGAAATCAATTCCAACGTTTTTGAGGAACTTATTTTTGCTTTTTGTGAGCCAAAAAATATAGGAACACCGATACCAAACTGAAAGGAATTGAAACGTGCAGAACTCGGATATAAAATATTATCTGCTCCATTGCCTTGTATGCTTTGGTTGCTGTAACCAAGATTAAGGTTAGGCAATAGTCTTGATTTTTCTAATTTGGTATTTACAAGCATTATGTTTTTTTGCTGTTGTAATACTTGTAATTGCGGATGTTTGGTTATTGCTGTTGTATCAAGTGTGGCAACAAAACTTATTTTTGGATTGTCGGAAGAAGGAATAAAAACGGTTTCCGTATTTAATAATAATTGAAACTGTAATTGGAAAATTTCCAAATCGTTTTTTAATTCGTTTAACTGAATTGTGATTTGTCCCCGTTGTGTTTCGGCTGTTGTTTTCTCCAATATGTTGGTTTCTCCTTTGGCGAAACGAAGGTTTGCTTTTTCTAAAAAACCTGAATATAAACTATCAGTTTGTAAAAGTGTTTTTTGCTGTTGCTGCAAATAAACTAATAAATAGAAAGTTTCACTTACTTGTTTTTTTAGTTCTGCTTCCTTTACTGCTATGCTTAATACAGAACTTTTATAATTTTCATTCTGCAAAGATTTTTGTTTTGCATAAACGGTTGGGAAATTAATTGATTGTGAAATTCCAAACTTTGTATCGTTGTAAAAAGAATTCATTTGTCCGTATTCGCCTGTGAGGTTGGTTTGCGGGATGTCAACGGTTGCGGATTTTAATTTTTTCTGATACTCTGCATTTAGTTTTTCGTTTTTTACCTGCAAGTTATTTTTTAATGCTGTTTGAATTGCAATCGGCAAAGTGATTGTAGATTGTGCGTTAGCGGAAGTAACAGAAAATAAAGACAACATTAAAATTGTGGTTGCTGTGATAGTTGTTTTCTTTTTTCTTTTCAAATGAAAACCTTTTTCAAAAAGAATATAAAGAACTGGCAAGACAAAAAGAGTAAGGAATGTTGCAATTAAAAGCCCGCCTATTACTACTGTTGCTAATGGTCGCTGAACCTCTGCACCTGCACCGTGACTTAATGCCATTGGTAAAAAACCAAGTGAGGCAACAAAGGCAGTCATTAAAACAGGGCGTAATCTGTGCTTTGTTCCTTTGAGTACAATTTGTTTGGTATCGGTTTCGCCTTCGGCTTTTATACGGTTAAATTCGGCAAGTAAAACAATTCCATTGAGGACTGCTACACCGAATAAAGCAATAAAACCAACACCAGCGCTGATACTGAAAGGCATTCCCCGCATTGCTAAAAATAAAATACCCCCGATTGCTGAAAGTGGAATTGCTGAATAGATAAGTAAACCTTGCTTGATAGAATTGAAAGCAAAGTAGAGTAGGAGAAAGATTAATAATAAAGAAAGTGGAACTGCAAGTGACAAACGTTTTTTTGCAGCGATTAAGTTTTCAAAAGCACCACCATAAGTAATAAAATAACCAGTAGGTAGTTTTATTTTCTTGTCAATTTGCGTTTGCAAATCTTTTACAATGCTTTGTACATCCCTGCCTTTCACATTAAAGCCAACAATGATTCTGCGCTTTGCATCCTCACGTTGAATTTGATTTATACTTTCTTTTATGGAAACATCAGCCACCTGATACAAGGGGATTTGTGTGTTTTGTGCTGTTGGGATTAAAAGGTTTTGTACATCTTCTAAATTTTGTCTGTTCTCACCTGCAAGGCGAACGACTAAATCAAAACGTTTTTCATCTTCAAATACCTGTCCACTACTTTGCCCTGCAAAGGCAGTATTCACCACTCTATTGATGTCGGAAATATTCATACCGTATTGAGCAATTACATTTCTTTTGTAATTAATCAGTACCTGCGGAAGCCCGTCAATCGGTTCTACATATACGGCTTCCGCACCATCAATTTTTCCTGCAACATCGCCTAACAGTTTTGAATATTTGGAAAGTGTGTCTAAATTTTCGCCAAATATTTTACAAACTACATCTTGTTTTGCACCAGTCATTAACTCGTTGAAACGCATTGCAACTGGATATTGAAAACCGTAAGTAACGCCTGGGACATCCTGCAATGCTTCGCTCATTTTTTCTGCCATTTCATCCCACGTTTTGGCAGAAGTCCATTCGGATTTATCTTTTAAAATAATCATTAAATCTGCTGCTTCCATTGGCATTGGGTCGGTGGGAATTTCACCACTTCCAACTTTGCCTACAACTTTTTCTACTTCGGGAAATTTCTTTTTTAAAATGTGAGCTGCTTTTAAACAAGCGTCCACCGTAGTATTAATATTGCTACCTGTAAGCACTCTTGTTTCTAATGCGAAATCTCCTTCGGGCAAAGTGGGAATAAATTCTCCACCCATCCTTGAGAAAATGAAAAATGAAATGAGCAACAACGAAATGGAAATTCCAATTATTGTTTTTGGGAAGTTCAAAACTTTACTCAAATACTTTTGATGTCCACGAATAAAGAAGTCCATCATTTTATCAGAGATATTTTTTTTGTGTGAAACAGTTTTGTTTAAAAACAATGCGCTCATCATTGGAATGTAAGTAAGCGAAAGAATGAATGCACCAAGTAAAGCGAAGGCAACAGTTTGAGCCATTGGCTTAAACATTTTTCCTTCTATTCCTTCCAATGTGAAAATTGGTAAGTAAACAATAAGTATGATGATTTGCCCGAATACTGCGCTGTTCATCATTCTGCTTGCTGAACCGCTTACTTCTTTATCCATATCACTTTGATTTATTGTTCCTGTTCTTTTACTGTTCGTAATGCTGTGCATCACTGCTTCCACAATGATTACAGCACCGTCCACAATCAAACCAAAATCTAATGCTCCTAAACTCATCAGGTTTCCGCTGACACCAAACATATTCATCATAATGACTGCAAACAGCATTGCCAAAGGAATTACAGAGGCAACTAAAAAACCTGCTCTGAAGTTCCCAAGGAATAAAACCAATACAAAAATTACAATTAATGCACCTTCCATTAAGTTTTTTAACACGGTACTAATAGCACTTTTAACCATTTTTGTTCTATCAAGAAACGGTTCAATTACCACACCTTCGGGTAATGTTTTTTCAATTTGAGCAATGCGTTCTTTTACATTTTCAATCACTGCGCTGCTGTTTTCTCCTTTGAGCATCATTACTACAGCGCCTGCGGCTTCGCCTTCATCATTGTAAGTCATACCTCCGTAACGAACAGCACTGCCTATTCTTACATCAGCTACATCGTTTATTAATAGCGGTGTTCCATTGCTTGTGTTTTTTACAACAATGTTTTTAATGTCGTCTTTTGTACCTATTAATCCTTCTGCACGGATATATAATACAGTAGATTTTTTTTCAATGTAAGCACCGCCTGTATTTTCATTATTATTTTCTAAAGCTGTGAATACATCGTTAATACTTATATTGTAGGACTTTAATTTGTTTGCATCCACTGCAATTTCGTATTGTTTAAGTTTTCCCCCAAAACTGCTTACATCGGCAACACCTTTTACGCCTAACAATTGTCTGCGAACAATCCAATCCTGTATTGTTCTTAATTCTGTTGCATCGTATTTGGTTTCGTAACCGTGTTTGGCACGAATTACATATTGATAGATTTCGCCAAGCCCTGTGGTAACAGGTGCTAATTCAGGTGAACCAAGCCCTTTTGGGATTTGTTCCTGTGCCTGTTTTAATCGTTCTGTTACCTGTTGTCTTGCCCAATAAATATCCACATCATCTTCAAACACAATGGTGATAAGCGAAAGCCCAAAGCGTGAAAAGCTTCGGATTTTTTTTAGCCCGGGAATATTGCTGTTTGCCTGTTCAATGGGAAATGTAATTAACCGCTCTACATCGGGCGCACCAAGCGAAGGGGCTGTTGTGATTACTTGTACCTGATTGTCTGTTATGTCGGGGACTGCATCAATTGGCAGTTGTGTGATTTGGTAACTGCCGTAACCAATAAGGGCTATAAGAAATAATCCTATAATCAATTTGTTCTTTATAGAGAACGCAATAATTTTATTTAACATATTTTTTTATTTTTTTTTGATAATGTCTTGTTGCATTTACCTAATTTTTAAGGGCACAAAAGTCCTACTTATTGTTAACAGCGATTATATGCTTAAAAGCTTATTAATCGCTTATTAAACTTGCTGAATGAGGTCTATTATGACTTTGTTCTGTATGGAGAACGCAATAATTTTATTTAGTATAATTATTTAGTTAATGAAATAAATGAAGGTTTGGGGTGCGTTAGCACCCTAAACATTTTCTTTTGTGTCCGCTTGCGGACACCTCATAAATTCATTAGCTGATTTTTGGCGGTTGCCAAATCTTTGAAGTAAAATCGGAAGTAAAAGTAAAAGTGTAATCAGAAATATTTTTTTCGGTTTTAAAAGAAGAACTGCATTTCATAGAATAAAAAACAGGAACATTAAAGCCCTGACAACCACAACAAGCACAAGTGCAAAAAGGTGAACAATCATTTTCTTCATTGTGTCCTTGGGAGTTTGTCTGTGAATGTTGAATTGTCAACTGTTGTGCAGATGTATTAATTCCTTCGGCATCTGCACAAGGCACTACCGAAAGCATCAAAACGTAAAAGGAAAAGAGGTAACAGAAAAATTTCATCGGGGTCAAAGATAGGTAAAATTGTCAGGTTAATTGGGGTTTCGTTTGAAACTACAAAACAGGAAGTTTTGTATTGTGTTAAACGGTGTTGTATGGTCTTCAGTTACGCACTTTATTTTTTCAAAACCGTTGTTTAATTGCTGTTGTAATTCTTGTTCGGTGTATTGGTGAACATCAAGCATACTACATTTTTTAGGTCCTTTGTCGGAGAATGTTCCGATTGCCATATATCCTGAAACTGCTTGTCGGGCTGTGTTTAGATAGGTATTTATTTCGTCTGCATTTGTCAGGAAGTGGAATGTTGCTCTGTCGTGCCAACAGTCGTATTGTGTTGTCGGATGAAACTCTGTTACATCACTTACTACCCAATTTACTTTTGTTGCTTTGTCGCCAAGTCGTTGCTTTGCTCTGTCAATGGCTTTTTCAGAGATGTCAAGTACTGAAATGTTTTCGTAACCTTCGTCAAGTAGGTAGTCAACTAACCTACTGTCGCCACCGCCAATGTCAATTATTTTGGCTGTCTTTGGCAGGTTAAAACTGTGGACAAAGTCCAATGATGTTTTTGGTAGTTCTTGTGTCCAACTAACTTCGTTAGGCTGTTTCGTTGCGTAAACTTTTTCCCAATGTTCTTTTCGTGATTCCATTATTGTTCTGTTACTTTATTGCGCAAAGATAACTAAAATGTTTTTCGGGTATGTTCGGGTGCGGTTGATGAGCGTTGGTTTAGTTTTTTAATGGATAGAAATACTAATATTGAGAGTATTCCAAACAGTATGCTTGATGAACCAATAGTCCCGAAATTTAGTCCTCCTTTTTCGTGTGTTTTTGTGAGTAGGTCGCCAAAGGTTGCGCCAAATGGGCGTGTGAGAACAAATGCGGACCAAAATAAAATGACTGTGGAAATTTTTGTGAAGCGGTATGCTATGACTGTTAGAATTAATAAACTATCTATAAGTATTGCTCCGCCTATGAATCCAAGTCCTGAATTATCTGCAAGGAAATCGCCAAGGGCTGTGCCTAATGTGTTGGAAAATAAAATTGCTGTCCAATAAAATATTTCTCCTCTTGTTGATTTTATATCTGTAACGGACAATGATTTTTCTGTTTGTTTCCAAATGAAAAGTGTAATTATTAAGAGTACTACTAATATCATTGAGCCTGTTGCATAGCCTAAACCAAGTGTTCTGTCCATAAAATCGGACATTGTTGTTCCTGCTGTGCTTGTGGCAAGTATGACTAACCAATAAATTATTGGGTGGAATTTTTTTGTGAGTAATTGAATGATTAAAACTACAAAGAAAAAACTTAATAGTATTATTGAACTGATTGCATAGCTTACATTCATTGTCATTGAAAGTAAATCTCCTGCTGTTTCGCCTAACGTGGTGGCGCAAATTTTCATTATCCAAAATGAAATTGTGATTGCTGGAAGTTTGTTCATTGGCTTTTAAATTGCTGTTTCTGTTTTATCTTCTTTCATATAATTACGATAAAATTCGTAAGCCATAAACCATAATGAATAAACTGTTAAGCGTCCCCAAAAGTCAATGAATGGAAGTGTTGCAAGGTCGGGCGAAAGTTTGTTTAAGTATCCTTATGTTAGAAAAACGGGTATGTTGATACAGACAATTAAAATGATTATTGTTTTTAAAATGCTTTTGTTTGGTAAGTATTTTCTGTAAAGTGCATAGCCTGTAAACCATAATGAGTAAACACATAGTCGCCCCCAAAAAGTCAATGAATACAATGGCTCTGGGAGTGGATGAAAATACTTGCAAGTATGCAAGTAAAAGAAATATGATTGCATTGGCGGCTACTATTGCGCCAAGTATTTGCGAAATTAATTTTTTATTATTTGTCAAAATTTTTAAATAAAAAAGGAAGCACCGCTTGCGGTGCTTCCTTTACTGTTTAATCTTTGTCTCCTTTTTCCTTCTCTCTTTTTGTCTTGCTCAACATTTTACCTTCTGGTGTAAACAATACATCAAATGATTCTTCGCCTTTTTCAATCTCGGCTTCAAAACATTCTCCATTTTTCGAGCTTTCAATTTTGCTTGCTTCTTCTACTTTGTAATCCGCAAAATTTTTTTTTAACGCAGATTGTACAGCGGCTGGCAAAGCAGAAATTTTTATTTCTGTTTCTGTTTCCATCCACTTTCCTTCTTTGTCATAGCTGGCAGACATTTCTTCACCATTGAGTTTAAACTCTGCTTCATACTCATTTGCATTTTCCAATTCCCAGTTTACTTTAGTTGCGTTTGGAAATTTTGTTTTGAATGCTGAAGCAACAACAGCAGGAACTTTGTCGGTTGATATTTTTTGAGCATAAACCGAAATGCTCATAAATGCTGCGCATAGCAGCACAATAAGAAATTTTTTCATTTTTTTAAATTTAATTATTAATAAATATGATAATGCACAAATGCTTTTGCATTTGTGGAATTCAATATAAAAAGAATTAAACTATCGGAGGGCGGAAAATTGTAGTAATGTACTCGGAAGTAACAAAACTTGTTTTGTAAATAATGGGTTTTGTTTCGGTGAGGATTATTTCTTTTGAGGAAATATTATAGGTTGTTATGAGTGAAAAAACTGTTTGTGTTTGGTGATGGTTTTGTATTGGTTGGTGTGGTTTCTGTTGGTCTCCGTTATCGTGTTTGTCAAACATTTCGTCAAAGTTTATTAAATGGTCGGTGATAAAATCTATTGGTGTCATATCTTTATCTTCTGTTGCTTTGCAATGGCGATACATTTGGGGCAGGTCGGCAAGTATGGAGAAGTCGCCTAATGGTAAACATAACGTACCAAATAAGTAAAATGATAAAAGAGATATGTTGAGTGTTTTTCTCACGATTTATTTTTGTCGGGTCAAAGGTAATGTTTTTATTTCTTTTGTGTAATGTTAATAAAACTGAAAAGTTTGCAGTCGGGCTTGGGTTATTGACTTATCTGACTTATTCCCCAAAAAATTTGAAGGGCTTCAACGGTTAGAAGAGTAATAAAGATTATGGTTTATTTTACCTTATGAAAGGCATAAATCATTTAAGGCAACTAACCAAAATGCTACTTCTTAACACAATCCTTTATTTTAGAAAAAATCACATCCTCTTCACCTTCCTTATAACTATTATCCTCCCAGACTATATTATTGCTACCATTTACCAAAAAAACATGAGGAGAACAAATCACATTCAAAGCACGTTTAAAGTCCATACTTTCATCGTGATAAATTTCAAACTCCCAACCATTTGTTTTTACGAAAGGAGAAATTTTACTCGAAGTTTTAGGGTCATCAATAGAAACAGCAATTATTTTAACACCTGTTTGCTTTTGCCAATCTTTCAAATTATCAGAAATAGCATCCAGTTCATTTTTGCAGGGAATACACCAAGTAGCAAAAAAGCAAATCAAATAAGGTTTACCACCATTTGAAAACGTAGAAGAATTAACAGTTTTCCCATCCAACGCTTTTAAGTTCACTTCGGGAACTTTCCGTTCATCCGTTTGAATGAAGGAAACCAAGAACAAACACAGTGCAAATATTTTTGTCATAACTTATTGTTTTATCAAATCCATTCCGCAAACTCTGCATTTCCCAGGTTTATCACTTTCGCCACCCCTACATTTCATTTCACATTGATAAAGGTCTTTACCATCTGTTTTTCCTACTTTGCTTTTTGCGCTTACCGTAAAAAATTTATAGGAAATACCAACCGTTGCCTGATATTGAGAACCCACCTGAACTTTATTTACATACTGATATAAAGGTATTTCACTTGATGCAAAAATTGTAAAGTTTTTCTGTGTAAAACTTATTTGAGGAACAAAAAACACTTTTCTACTTCCAGTTGAAAAAACATCCACATTATACATTGCAAGGTAATCTATCTTTTTATCATATTGCATTTTTGCAATATGTTCCCCTTTTACTTGCAGTGTAACTCCCAACTTTTCAAAAAATGTTCTCCCAAAGAAAAGCCCGACACTTGCATAATCCCCGAATTTTTCACCCAACGGATTAAACCCCTTTCTTATGTATAATACGTTTGCAAAAATTCTGAATTTTTTAAGAGGATAACCACGAAAGAAAAATCCGTAAAAAATAAAATCATTTGAACCTGTTGTTGCTTGCACTGTTGGCGGTGAAGTAGTGAATGTTTGTTTATGCGTGTAAGGATTGGTGTAAACAACCGTTGAATCATTATAACTTCCTAAAGGAATTTTATAACCAAGTCCTAATGTAATTTCAGTGCGTTTGCTTTCTGTTGTACGGTTATAAATATCATACTTTGGAAACAAAATTAAATCTCCAATTCCTCCCGATTTAACCGTATCAATTTTATCTAATCCGTATTGTGTCTTATTAATAAAATAACCCGTTTCAATAGACATTGTCAAATCCTTTGTAAGACCATACCCTACTTTAAAATAAAGGTAATTACTGTAAAAATTATCAAATAATTTTGATGTATCCTTATCACCCGAATAAAATTTATTTGTTTGGATATATTGATAATTAGCGGCAATCTCCATTTGCCTGTCAAGTAGTACACCTGCCGATGCACCGCCTGCAATAGGACTTCCGCTACCACCCGAACAGCAACCTTGTGAATAAATTTCAGTTGAAATAAAAAAAACAGATACAATTAAAATTAGCGAACGCATTATTTTTTTGGAATTATAAATTAAAAAAAAGCAACCCCACACTTTGCGGGATTGCTTAAACTACATATAGAATAAATTAATGAGCAATAGTAAATTTCAGCATTTGCGAAGATTGCCCAACCATTAATTTCACCAAGTAATTTCCATTACTTAATGATTGAAAATCTATTTTCTCTTCGTGTTTTCCTACTGATTGTTTTCCTAAACTAATGTCTTTTACTTTTGCTCCTAATGTATTATAAACTTCAATAGTAACATTTCCACTTTGAGTTAAATTAAAACCTAAAGTAGTAGCGTTACTATTTACAGGGCTTGGAAATAATGACAATTCAAAATTACCCAACTCTTTTTCTCCAATTCCAGAAGGGGCAGCTAAAGCATTGCCAATAGCCGTTTGCATATCACCTGCCACAACAGTTCCGTTTATATTATAAAAAACTGTATGCGCTGCCCCGCCTAACACTACTGTTTTCGGCATACCTGAAGTACCATAATCAACCATTTTAATAATATTTCCGGCATTTCCAAAAACAGCATCAGTAGTAAAACCGTTGGTGCTTGCCCAGCCAGTTAAAGAAGTACAGGAAGTATTTCCCGCATCATCCACTAAATAATACTTTACCCTGCCCGGGTTAGAGCTTGCATACCCTGCCACAGTGTTTGAAGAAGTTATAGCAGAATTAATACAAGCACCACAAGGCATTACCCAAGTCATAACTATTACTTTGCCTGCATTTAATTCAGTAAATAAATCGTGATTGTTGCTGTTACAATCACTAACATTAAAATTTGTTGCCGTTTGTGCTACACTAAAAAGTGAGCAAACTGATAACACGATGAGAAGTAAATTTTTTTTCATTTGATTTTTTTTTGAGTTGATTTATAAAATTTTTTGTGTACAAATGTAATTTATTCCTTTATATCAAACTTTCATTTAAAGGTATTTTATTTGACCCCCCTAACTCCCACCCTAATATACCATATTCTTAAAATCCACCTTATCAGTTTCCAAAATAATATTATGAATATTCTTCATGAAATAGAAAATTACATACGTTCTTCTATATGGAGACAATATCCTTAAATAACTAACTTTGACAATTAAAAATAATAAATAAACAAGCATAACTATTTTTTATGTTGGAAGTTCATACTTTAAAAAATGACATTCAGCCAATCCTTCGCAAAGCGAAAAGCTTTATAAAACTAATCAGAGCAAAAACACTTTATTGGAACACCTACCAATAGCCATAAAAGCCATCATAGCATTTCTCGCATCAGTCAAATACTATTTATATCATCTGCACTTGTCAAAAAATGAAACGTAGCCCTATCGTACTATTGCAATACCAATATGACCCTTAAGAAGAGTGGAATTCGAATTATTTGTAATTAATTTTTTGCTAGTCCCTTTTATTTAGTACTTTTGCACCGCAATTTTTCTTTGAAATCTTAGTAAAAATAGTAGCCAAATAAGGTTACCCTAATAGTTACCCTTGGGTGATATTGTGTTGCAAAGTGTTGATTTTGTTGCGTTATAGAAGAAGGTTCAAGAACCTCTCTCTCCGCAAGATTTATAAATTGCTTTATAAAAAAGCGATTAATAAAAAATCTGTGTCGCGGGTTAAAAATAATAGTACATTTGCACCCGCAAAAAAAGTTCTTTACATAAGTATTACAGTTCGGGGCGTAGCGTAGTCCGGTCATCGCGCCTGGTTTGGGACCAGGAGGTCGCAAGTTCGAATCTTGCCGCCCCGACACATTAAATTAGCTAATTAGTTAATTCGTAATTTTTTTCTTCATTCAAGAACAAAATTTTCAAATTGGTTGATTGGCTATTTTTGTTTTGATCCCATAGCTCAGCTGGATAGAGCAACGGTTTTCTAAACCGTAGGCCTTTGGTTCGAATCCAAATGGGATCACATAAAAAAGCCCTGTTACAATACTTGTAACAGGGCTTTTTGGTTTACCTGAACTAATTAAGCATGGTGCATCATGACATCTAATTTTTTAGTGCTTCCGGTGAGGATTTCCACGTCAGCAATTATTTGAGTTATGTATCCTGCTTTGGAGATTTGGATAGTGTATGTTCCGGCTGCAATGGTTCCGAAATCATAGTTTCCATCTTCATCAGTTACTTCTACATCGTCAGTTTCGATGATACGAATTTCGAAACCTGATAAATCATCCACAGGAACATCTGTTGTGATGTCGCCTGTGAGATTTGCTACGTGGTTTGTTACGAGACTCATTAAGTGTTCGAAGGTGAAGAGTTTTCGTTTGTCTTCATCGTCCACAAAAATCTGCTGTGCATCGGTTAACATTAACATCAAGACATCGTACACTGCGTTGTTTGCATTGACTTTGTTTGCAGTGACTTGTTTTTCTGTTTCTTCTTCGTCATAGAAATCGTTAAGAGCTACATCGAATGCATCGTAAGCATCGGAAAAAGATGCTTGAAAAGTGGCAGGCATATTGTCTGCTGCGGTGAGTTCAGAAAGATGGTTGGTAATGAAAGCTTTGCCATCTGTCATCAGGTTGTCCACTTCTTCCCAGTTGTTTTGAGAGGCTTGCTGATAATGTGCCTGCCCGGCTTCCTGGTAGAGGGTTTCGCGTTCGTCTTCTGGAAAAGCTCCGTTGATGTAAGACTTTAACGTTTGATACTTTGTGCGACAGATTTTGGCTTTTTTCTTAGTCAATTTCTGTTTGCGGGTTACTTTAGAATTGCGAACAGAAACATCAGGTAATGCTTTTGCTGCTGCAATTTGTGCGATACGTGCGGACTGAAACAGTGTTGTATATATCGCTTTGAACACTGTGAAAAAACTGAGAAGGGTGAGAAAATTTCTCCATCCGATTCGGGATGCCAAGTACAGCTCAGACTGTTTGCATGGGTAATTTGGCTTGGCCATAATTACTATTGTATTGGTTACGCAGACTTATGACTGCGTGGGGTACTACTATTTGATAAGCGTGTTCCTTAGTAAAGTTTATTCATTTGCAGAAATTTAAGTTATTATCTATTTTGTTGCTTTGTATGTTAAACGATTAAAGGGTTGCAAAGGTTACACCAAAGGTGAATTATTTTTGATTTATTAGACATAAAGAATTATTGAATAGCTGAAATGGTATTATTTATTGATGAATTGAGGGTATTGATGGTTGGATATATTGATTTGAAAGAGAAAATGAGAAAAGGATGATTAATTTGGTTATTCCGATGGTTGATTTGGTCATCCCGATGGGCGATTTGGGTTTACCGATGGTTGATTTGGGTGTACCGATGGTTGATTTGGTTGCACCGATGGACGATTTGGGTGTACCGATGATTGATTTGGGTGTACCGATGGACGATTTGGGTGTACCGATGGAGGATTTGGGTGTAGCGATGGACGATTTGGGCGTACAGATGGATGATTTGGTTGCACAAAGAGGGACATTAGGGAAACTTGGGACAGGGAATACTTTTGGAGTGAACCACAGATTATACAGAAACCTCACCCCATACCCCTCTCCAAAGGAGAGGGGGGTAGTACAAAATAATAAAAAGAGAAAATGAGTTTGGTTTGGGTAGTGGAGGTAATTGGAATTAGTTTATCTTTGCGAGAGGAAAATAAATGGTTTTAGATAATATTAGCGGTTTATTTTTTTACTACATAGAAACATAGGCACATAGAAAAATGAAAAAACTGATTCTCCTTTTTTGTTTTGTTACTATTGTATATAGTGCAAAAGGGTAGTGGGTAACTATTCCGGATGCGAATTTTGTGGCTTATTTGCAGGCAAATTTTCCGAGTTGTATGAATGGGAATTTGATGGATACTACTTGTGCGGGGATAACGGGAATTACATACATAGATATTACAAATGATTCTATAGTTGATTTAACTGGGATACAATATTTTGACAATTTGCAATATTTAACTGGTGAACATAATTTTTTGACAAATATTCCATCATTGCCAGCTAATATAATAAATTTAGATATTTCAAATAATCAATTAACAAGCTTACCTGCTTTACCAAACACACTAACCAATTTATATTGTAATAATAATTTATTAACAAGTTTGCCATCGTTACCAAATTCAATTGCTCAATTCTATTGTCAGTATAATCAACTATATAGTTTACCAGCATTACCCACTTCTCTTTATGAAATGTATTGCGGAAATAATAATCTAATGAGTTTACCAACATTACCGAATGGACTTTATGGTTTTAATTGCAGAAATAATCAACTAACAAGTTTGCCAGCATTACCAAATGGACTTTACGGGTTTGGTTGTGATACAAATCAATTAGTAAGTTTGCCAATATTACCGAATGCAATGCGGAGTTTGTCTTGCAGGCAAAATCAATTAACAAGTTTACCGAGATTACCCGACTCTCTTACCTATATTAATTGTTCGAATAACAATATTTCATGTTTTCCGGCATTCCCTAATAGTTTAATGGGGATGAATTTTTTCTTTATTCAAAACAATCCGTTTACCTGCTTGCCTAATTATGTTCCGGGCATGGATGCAATATCATTAACATATCCGCTTTGTGTATCTGGAGATTTAACGAATAATCTTAACGGATGTGATGGAGCCTCAATTATTTCAGGATATGCTTTTTTAGATAACAATAGTACTTGTTATAAAGATTCATTGGAACCATTTTATCCTAATGTTCATCTTCTGTTATATAATAGTATCGGAAATCTGAGCAGTCAAAGCTGGACCAATTATAATGGAAATTATAGTATTCCGGAACCTCCAGGAACCTTTACTATAAAAATAGATACAACCGAAATGCCGTATTCTGTGCAATGCAGTTATCCGGGTATTGATTCAATTGTTACTGTTACAACTGCTGACCCATTACAATCAAACATAAATTTCCCGATTACATGCAAACTAGGCTTTGATGTCGGTGTTCAATATGTGAATCATAGTAGTTGGGTATTTCCTGGCGAACAACATATTTTATATTTTGATGCTGGAGATATGAGTAATTGGTATAATCTTCATTGTGCTGCTGGTATAAGCGGACAGGTGGTAGTTACAATTACTGGTCCCGTAACATATTATGGAATTCCTCCGGGCAGACTTATACCTTCAATTGCAGGAAATGTGTTTACTTATACTATTCCTGATTTTGGAACGCTTAATGGCTCAACAGCTTTTGGTATAGAGCTTACAACAGATACATCAGCTGTTTCGGGAGACCCCATTTGTGTTCATATAATTGTAACTCCTGATAATGGAGATAACAATATTAATAACAATACAATTAATTATTGTTATCCCGTATGGAATTCTCATGATCCTAATTATAAAGAAACGTATCCTGAGAGCGTGCCTGTTGGTTTTGATGATTCTTTTACTTACACCATCCACTTTCAGAATACGGGCAGTGCTGCTGCTATCAATATTCATTTGCAGGATACACTGGATGGGAATTTGGATTTGAATACTTTTCAGCTGATTAATTACAGTCATTATAATACTACCTGGCTGAATGGAAATAAACTTTCGTTTAACTTTCCAAATATCCAGTTGCCTGATAGTACGAGTGATTTTGATGGTTCGCAGGGGTTTGTTCAATATAGGATAAAACCGTTGGCTGGTTTGGGGGCTGGTACATTGATACATAACAGGGCAAGTATTTATTTTGATTATAATGCTCCGGTGGTTACTAATACAAGTGTGAATGAGTTTATGGGCACTGTAAGTAATGGAGAATTGAGAATTGATAATGGAGAATTGGTAATTTCGCCAAATCCGACTACAGGAAAATTTCAGATTTCAGATTACAGATTTCAAATTAGAAGTGTTAAGGTAACGGATGTGGTAGGGAAAGAAGTTATTTGTCATTGGTCATTAGTAAATGGTAAAGAAGTAATGATAGATATGAGTGGGTATTCAAAAGGGATTTATTTTGTGAGGGTGGAATTGTTGGATGTTTCGACAAGCTCACCAACCAATGTGGTGAATAGAAAGATAATTATACAATAATATTATAACACACCCCCTACCCCCTCTCGAGAGGGGAATTGCTTACGCACGAAACAAGAGACAAGAATTAAGAGTCAAGAATCAAGAAAAGAAAATGAAGAAGATTAAAATTTCGATTTTAGTAGTGGGGTGTTTAGTGTTTTTAACTACTGGAAAAAGCTTTGGTTATATACCTACACCAAGCCATGTGGTGGTGGTGGTTTTGGAAAATCATGGATATGGTTCCATTGCGGGATCATCGGCTGCGCCATATATTAATAGTTTGATAAACGACCCTAACTGTGCATTTTTTACACAATCGTATGCTTTGGCTCACCCTAGTCAGCCTAATTATCTGCAATTGTTTTCGGGCTCCACACAAGGCTGTGTGGATGATGCTATTCCGGCAGGGGTACCTTTTACTACTCCTAACCTTGGAGCAGAATTGCTGCACGATTCTAAACCATTTATAGGATACTCCGAAAGCTTGCCCAGCGTGGGGTATTTGGGTGGTGTGTATGGTAGCTATGCGGCAAAGCATAGTCCGTGGACCAACTGGCAAGGAACAGGATTGAACCAACTACCAGCAACGTGCAATCAGCCATTTACGGCATTTCCGACTGATTATAATTTGTTGCCAACTGTTTCGTTTGTGATACCAAATCAGGATAATGACATGCACAATGGCATAGACCCTTTGCGAATAACGACAGGAGATACATGGGTGCAGACTAACCTGAACAGTTATATTCAATGGGCGAAAACGAATAACAGTTTGCTGATTATTACGTTTGATGAAGATGAATACATGTCATCGCAACGGATAGTGACCATGATGATTGGTTCGCATGTGCAGGGAGGAACGTATGCCAACCCTATTGACCATTACAGTGTGTTGAGTTTGCTGGAAGATATGTATAACCTGCCCAACTCAGGAGCAGCAGCCAATGCAGGACCGATAGACTATTGCTGGACAACCTGTAATCAGATGAATGTAAGCATTGCACCCGTTGCACCGGTTACCATTTGTGCTGGAAGTTCGGTAACGCTTACAGCAAGCGGGGCATCAAGTTATACTTGGATGCCGGGTAATATGCAAGGTTCAAATATTACTGTATCGCCTACAGCAACTACTACTTATAGCGTTACAGGAGCTGATACAAGCGGATGTGTGAGAACCACTAGTAGGCAAGTAATTGTGAGTACTGCAGTACCAGCCATTCCTGCAGCGATTTCTGGGAATAGTACGATATGCGCTAATAATGCTAATGTTACTTACACAGTGTCGGCAGTTGCCAATGTGGTTTACAACTGGACCGCACCAAGCGGAATGACCATCGTTTCGGGTCAGGGAACAAACAGTATTGTGTGTAACTTTGGAAGTACTTGGGTTTCGGGAACGCTGAGTGTGACCGGAAGTAACGGATGCGGAGCAGGGGTTGCAAGAACACTTGCGCTAAGGTCGGTGTTGAATGCCCCATCGAGCATAACCGGAAGTGCCTATCAATGCGGAAATACAACGACAAGTTTCAGTTGCCCGGCTGTTGCAGGTGCTACAGGTTATATATGGGGCATAACTGGTGATGCAACGGGGATAAACAATGGAAATTCTGCTACTGTAACGTTTGGACCAACATTTACAACAGGAGTATTGTCTGTGTTGATGACGAATATGTGCGGAAACAGTGCAACACGAACATTAACCCTTAAAAATTTTGTAACAACACCTGTAGCAATTACCGGAATAACCACGGGGTTGTGCCCTTCGGGGATTGCAACGACCAGCTATTCGGTAGCTGCAGTTGCAGGAGCAGTTTCGTATTTATGGACATTGCCAACAGGAGCAAGCGGAAGCTCGACTACAAATACTATAAGTGTGACCTTTGGGACTACGTTTACTTCAGGAAATATTACGTGTGCAGCGGTGTCGGTGTGCGGCATTGCGAGCGCACCAAGAACCTTGGCATTGAAATCGGTATTGGCAGCACCGGCAGGAATAACGGGATTGGCAAGCGGGCTTTGTAATTTGAACGGAGTGATTTATACCTGCACCACTGTGGCAGGAGCAACGAGCTATACATGGACAGTGCCAACTGGAGGAAGTATTGTTTTGGGACAGGGAACGAGTTCGGTGACAGTTAATTTTGGAACAATAACATCGGGCAGTGTTACGGTGAAAGCTAATAATGCTTGCGGGAGCAGTCCTTTAAAAACACTAACTGTGAAAGGAGCCCCAGCCACACCTGTTGCTATTACAGGAATAGCAGGAGTGTGTGCCAATCAGCAGGGAGTAAATTATTCGACTGGTGTGATTGCAAATGCTTCGAGTTACACTTGGACAGTGCCAACAGGAGCGGTGATTGTTAGTGGACAAACTACTACCGCCATTGTTGCCAATTTTGGAGGAAGTGCAGGAAATGTGACGGTGAAGGCAAACAATGCTTGCGGGTCGAGTTCGTTGAAAACATTAGCAACCACAATAATATGTATAGATGCGATTAATGATAATGGGCAGCGGAGTTTAACAAATGAAGAGGAAAACGGAATGCGGTTAAACGTTTATTCGAATTCGGGCGAGAAGGTTTTGAAAATGCAATTGTTTTTGAATGAAGAAACAGAAGTAACTGTGGAGATTTATGATGTATTGGGAAATAAACTGATGGAGAGTAAAGAATTTTTGAAGGAAGGAGAAAATATACTACAAGCTGGTGTGGAAGGATTTGCAAGAGGAATTTATATGGTGAGGGTGGTTTCGGCAGGTTTACAAGAAGTGAAAAACAGGAAGGTGATTATTAATTGATACTGGATAATTGACAATTGATTATTAAATAATTTTAAAAGTTTTGTTGTCAGTTCAAGAAATAATACGATATTTGCACTCCAAAAATAAAAAAAGCACCTAATTAATACAAAAATAAGATGTCAAGAGTTTGTGAAATAACAGGAAAAAAGGCAATTGTAGGGAACAAAGTTTCTCACTCCAATTCGAAAACCAAACGTAAATTCAATGTAAACTTGAAGGTTAAAAAGTTTTTTTTACCTGAAGAAGATAAATGGATTACATTGCGTTTATCCACTTCGGCTTTGCGTACTATCAATAAAAATGGTATTACTGCAGTTTTGAAAGAAGCAAGAGAACAGGGGCATTTGAAAAAGTAAAAATCAATTTGATGATTTGATGATGTGCTGATGTGCTAATTGAATTATCAAATTTCCAAATTATCAAATTATCAAATCAATAAAAAAATGGCAAAAAAAGGCAATAGAATACAGGTGATTATGGAGTGTACAGAACACAAGGAAAGCGGGAAACCGGGAACTTCGCGTTATGTAACAACCAAAAACAAAAAGAATACCACCGAGAGATTGGAGTTGAAAAAATACAACCCTATTTTGAAAAAAGTAACAGTACATAAAGAAATAAAATAATAATCGATTTGAAAATGTGCTGATGCGCTGATGTGCTGATGTGCTGACAAATTATCAAATTAAAAAACAATGGCAAAGAAAGTTGTAGCATCGCTAAAAACAGGTAAAGGAAATAACTTTACGAAAGTAATTAAAATGGTAAAATCGCCTAAAACAGGAGCTTATGCGTTTAAAGAAGAGATTGTGCATAACGATCACATCAAAGATTTTTTAAGTAAATAAGTAATTACTATTAATCAGTTTATAAAATAAAGGCTTCCTCCAAAAAGGGAGCTTTTATTATTTAAATCAGTGTCATCATTAATAATTCCTAATTCCTACAGTGGGTATCTTCAGTTTTTTTAGTAAAGAAAAAAAAGAAAGTTTGAATAAAGGTTTGTTTGTAACAAAACAAAGTTTTTTTACCAAGCTGACTAATGCCATCATGGGTAAAACTACTGTTGATGACGAAGTACTGGAAAATTTGGAAGAAATACTTTTGACTTCGGATGTGGGTGTTGATACTTCGCTAAGGATAATAGATCGCATTAAAAAAAGGGTTTCGAAGGAACGCAAAGTGGAGACTTCGAAGCTAAATGAGATACTTAAAGAAGAAATTGCGGCTTTACTAGTGTCGAACGGGATGGAGGATAAAGAAGATTTTTATTTGCCAACTGATAAAAAACCTTATGTGATTATGGTGGTGGGTGTGAATGGAGTTGGAAAAACAACTACTATAGGAAAACTTGCTTATCAGTTTAAGAAATCGGGAAAGAAGGTGGTGATAGGAGCTGCGGATACATTTAGAGCAGCGGCTGTTGATCAGATAAAAATTTGGGGAGAAAGAACTGGAGTACCCATTGTATCACAGGGTATGAATGCGGACCCTGCTTCGGTAGCATTTGATACGCTGAAATCGGCTGTGGCAAAGGAAATGGATATAGTAATTATTGATACTGCAGGGCGATTGCATAATAAAGTGGGGCTGATGAATGAGCTAACTAAGATAAAGAATGTGATGCAGAAAATTATTCCAGATGCACCACATGAAATATTATTGGTACTGGATGCTTCGACCGGACAAAATGCAATAGAACAGTGTAAACAGTTTACTGCAGCTACTGATGTGAATGCCTTGGCATTAACGAAACTAGATGGAACGGCTAAAGGCGGTGTGGTAATAGGTATTTCGGATAGTTTTCAGATTCCGGTAAAATATATTGGTGTAGGTGAAAAGATGGAAGACTTACAAGTGTTTAATAAGAATGAGTTTGTGGATAGTTTGTTTAAGCAGTAAACTATTTCTTTTTGAAATTATTAAATAAGCGGACTATCATTACCTCTGATAGTTTGATTAATAAACCGGAGAGTTTATTTTTACCACTTAAATCAAGACCTAAAAATTTCTCGAAGATGTATTCGTTAGCTGTATCCATGATGTTGGATATTTTTTTGTTTTTGTCTTGTTCGTAGGGAAGGAATTGTTCGGCAAGGAGTTGATTGGTATTTTTTTTCATGTAATTTATTTTGCCTTTGAGAAGCTCTTCCTGGTATGAAGCATACATTTTAAACCGCTGCTTTTCGCGCTGAAGACTATCTAAATTGGTTATTTTGATTGGCTCGTTAATCATTGCTTTCTTTGTCAAATAACTGTTCAATTACTTTATCTGTAACATATTTTTCCAACCACTTTTTCCTATTCATCAAAATGATAATAAATAAAATAATATAAATACCAAAAATAATAAGAAAGCCGAGGGCATTACTATTTAGTAATGTTCCGAAGTAAAATCCCCCGCTTAGGCTAAGGAAGAATAACATAAAAAAACAAAGTAGGGTGATTACAATGGAAGAAAATAAAACAGCCGTGACCTTTGCTATTTTTTCGTATGCACCAATTTTATATAACTGAATTTTTGCCTCGAAATAAGCAATGATGATTTGCTTGAGTTCTTCGAAAAATGAGGGTTGGTCGCTCATAATAGCTTACGTATTTTTGAAATGTTCTTCAGTGGAATTTTTTAAATCATCAAACTTTCCTGTAATATCATCTTTGAGTTTGGAAGCTCCATCTTTAATGTCGTTGAGGATTTCATCCTTTTTGTCTGAATTTAAAAAATATCCAATGGCTACTCCTATAGCAGCACCAGCTAATGCAGCTAATAAGATTTTTGAGTTATTATTATCTTTCATCTTTTAGTGGAATTAATTTGAGTACAAAGTTACACTTAATTTATCTTACCTAAATTTAAAATCAATAGCTTACTTTTGCAGAAAATTAAGAACAGATAAAATTGAAAACGAAAACGCTTAAAAAGAATAAGGTAAATGTGGTAACACTTGGTTGCTCAAAAAATATTGTTGACAGTGAAGTGCTGATGGGACAATTGAAAGCAAACAACTTTGATGTGGAGCATGAAAGTAAAAATGATGATTCGAGTATTGTAATAATAAATACATGTGGATTTATTGACAATGCAAAACAGGAAAGTATTGATACTATTATAAGATATGCTGATGCGAAAAAAGCAGGATTGGTGGATAAAGTGTATGTTACCGGTTGCCTGAGTGAGCGGTATAGACCCGAACTAGAAAAAGAAATTCCAACTGTGGATGGATATTTCGGGACGAGAGAGTTGCCCAGATTACTTAAAACCTTAAAAGCAGATTATAAGCATGAATTGGTTGGAGAGCGACTTTTAACCACACCACATCATTATTCTTATTTTAAAATTTCGGAAGGATGCGACAGACCTTGCTCATTTTGTGCTATTCCGTTGATGCGTGGCGGACATATTTCGAAACCTATTGAAGAGTTGGTGAAAGAAGCAAAACACCTGGCAAAGAATGGTACAAAGGAGTTGATTCTGATAGCGCAGGATTTGACATATTATGGACTAGATATTTATAAGAAAAGAAATTTATCCGAATTATTAAAACAACTTTCGGATGTGGATGGAATTGAGTGGATAAGGCTTCATTATGCTTTTCCGAGTGGATTTCCGATGGATGTACTGGATGTGATGAATGAGCGAAAAAATATTTGTAATTATCTGGATATGCCGCTACAACATATTACTGATAATATGTTGAAGAGTATGAGAAGAGGAACTACTAAACAAAAAACAATTGATTTGGTAAATGAGATAAGGAGTAAGGTTCCAGGGATTGCTATCAGAACTACTTTAATTGCAGGCTATCCGGGCGAAACTGAAAAATACCATGAAGAAATGTTGGAATGGGTGGGGGAAACACGATTTGATAGATTAGGAATATTTGCATATTCGCACGAAGAAAACACTCATGCTTATTTATTGAAAGATGATCTTTCGGCAAAAACAAAACAAAAGAGAACAGAAGCGGTGATGGCATTGCAGAACGGAATTTCATTTGATTTGAATCAACAGAAAGTTGGAAAAACATTTAAAGTTTTGTTTGATAAAAAAGAAGGTGATTATTTTATAGGGAGAACTGAATTTGATTCTCCAGAAGTGGACAATGAAGTGTTGGTGAAAGCCTCAAAGGATTTTGTTCGTGTTGGAGATTTTGCAGATGTAAAAATTACATCAGCTGAAGATTATGATTTGTATGGAGAAGTAATTTAAGAATTGTAATTTATTTCTTGCCAGTATTGAAAATAAAACTACTTTTGCACTCCAATTCTAACAAAAACAATTTTGGATCGGTAGTTCAGCTGGTTAGAATGCTGCCCTGTCACGGCAGAGGTCGCGGGTTCGAGTCCCGTCCGGTCCGCAAACATTAACAAAGAAATGCCCCTGAAGTCAGGGGCATTTTATTAAACTAAAAAAACAAATGGCAACAAACAGAACATTTACAATGATTAAGCCTGATGCAGTAGGCAATGGTTACATTGGAGGAATTTTAAAAATGATTAACGATGCTGGTTTTCGCATTGTTGCAATGAAATATACCAAACTGTCGAAAGAAACAGCAGGTGCATTTTATGAAGTACATAAGGAGCGTCCTTTTTATGGGGAATTGGTTGATTATATGTCTTCGGGACCAATTGTGGCTGCAATTCTTGAAAAAGAAAATGCGGTAGCAGATTTCAGAACGTTGATTGGAGCAACTGACCCGACAAAAGCTGATGAAGGAACTATTCGCAAGATATATGCTAAATCGATTGCAGCAAATGCTGTGCATGGGTCGGATAGTGATGATAATGCTGCAATTGAAGGAAACTTTTATTTCTCCAGACTAGAAAGATTTTAATTACCTACACGTAATTCTATCATAAAAAAGCTCTTCTGATTTGAAGGGCTTTTTTGTTTTATTACCCCTTCATGTTTCTCAATAAACCATTACAATAAACAACGCATTTACAAATCAGTTTTAAAATAAAAAAGCCTCCCGCATTTCTGCGAGAGGCTTTTTTGTTGATTGGATAACTAACTATATTATTTGATAATTACCGCTCTTTGATTATAAACATTGGTATCAGTAGTTAAACGGATAAAGTAGATACCGGCTTTTAAATCAACTACATTGAAATTAACGCTGTAGTTTTCGCCTGCATTAGCACCACCGTTATAAACACTGTTCATCAAATCTCCATTTACATTATATACTTCGATGGTTACTTTTGAATCGTAATTTAACGAGTATTCAATGGTAGAGTTGTCAATCATCGGATTAGGATATACTTTTAAGTTACCTGATAATTCAAGTGTTGGAGTATTGTCCTGGTTGTCCATAGCAATTGGACTATGATTTGAAACTGGAGAAGGACAAGCTAAATTGCCATTGTTTACAGTTCCGTTGTCATAGTTTTGGTTCACCATATCCAATGCTGCATTTACCGCAGAGATAGAGTAAGTTGAACATCCACCCAATGCTTTGTTTCCTTCTGTCAACAATTGGTTAACTGTCATTCCTGCAAAAGTTCCGTTGGTGATAACCAGGTTTCCTAAAGCAATGGATGACGAAGAGAAGTTACTAACAGTGGCATCAAATCTTACATTCAATGTTAATGCTAACACTTGGCCAGCCAAGGTATTGCTGTATGCAACAGGGTTAGTCATCGTTCCTGAAGGAAGAGCAGCAGCAGTTCCACCTGAAGGAAGGAACGCTATAATGGCAGCAGCAGATGTGAATTTAGCAAATTTGCCACAAGCTCCTATGGTAACACTTGCACCAAATGTGGAAGTGAAATGTGAGTTAAGATAGCATCCCCAGTTTCCTCCTGAACATACAGCACCCCATCCACCTTGTGTAACTGTAGTGAAGCCCTGGCAACCATTCAACTTGATTTTAACTGTTCCGGTTACAGAGCAACCATGTGCATCAGTAACAGTAACTGTATAAGTTCCTGCAGCAAGAGTTGCAGTAGCAGTGGTTTGAACAGGGTTGCTGTTCCAGCTATACGAGTAAGGAGCAGTTCCGCCATATACCGAAGCAGTAGCAGAGCCTGTTCCACCATAAGTAGTTACATTTACAATATTTATTATTGAAAGTGCAAGTGCATTTGGTTGAGATATAGTTACTGTTCCTGTTACTACACACCCTGCAGCAGTAGTTACAGTTACTGTATAAGTACCTGCACCTAAGTTAGAGATAGTAGCAGTAGTTGCACCTGTTGACCAAAGGATAGTAGCACCAGAACCAGAACCAGCAGTATTAACAGTAGCCGAACCATTATGACCACCATTACAAGATACATTTGTAGAAGTGATAGCGATAGTTGCAGCAGCAGGTTGAGTGATAGTTACACTTCCTGTTACCACACATCCTGCAGCAGTAGTTACAGTTACTGTATATGTTCCAACTCCTAAGTTAGAGATAGTAGCAGTAGTAGCACCATTACTCCAAAGGATAGTAGCTCCTGAACCACAACCAGCAGTATTTACAGTTGCAGAACCATTGTGACCACCATTACAAGATACGTTGGTAGAAGTGATAGAGATAGTTGCAGCAGCAGGTTGAGTGATAGTAACACTTCCTGTAGCACTGCAACCTGCAGCACTTGTAACTGTTACAGTATATGTTCCTACACCTAAGTTAGAGATAGTAGCTGTAGTAGCACCATTACTCCAAAGGATAGAACCACCAGCAGCAGAAACTGTAGCAGAACCATTATGACCACCGTTACAAGTTATGTTAGTAGATGTAATAGTTACAACAGGTAATGGATTAACAACAACATTGATTGCGTTAGAAGAAGAACTACATCCATTTGCGTTTGTTCCTACTACTGAATATGAACCAGAAGCATTTACAGTTATTGAAGCTGTAGTAGCACCGTTGCTCCATAAGTAAGAAGTAGCACCTGTCGAAGTTAAAGTTACAGAACCACCAGCACAGAAAGTTGTAGGTCCATTTGCAGTGATTGAAACAACTGGAAGTGGATTAACAACAACATTGATTGTGTTAGAAGAAGAACTACATCCGTTTGCGTTTGTTCCTACTACTGAATATGAACCAGCAGCATTTACAGTTATTGAAGCTGTAGTAGCACCGTTGCTCCATAAGTAAGAAGTAGCACCAGTTGCAGTTAAAGTTACAGAACCACCAGCACAGAATGTAGTAGGTCCGCCAGCAGTGATAGTAACCACTGGAAGAGGATTAACAACAACATTGATTGTGTTAGATGAAGAACTACATCCGTTTGCGTTTGTTCCTACTACTGAATATGAACCAGAAGCATTTACAGTTATTGAAGCTGTAGTAGCACCGTTAGACCATAAGTAAGAAGTAGCACCAGTTGCAGTTAAAGTTACAGAACCTCCAGCACAGAAAGTTGTAGGTCCATTTGCAGTGATTGAAACAACTGGAAGTGGATTAACAACAACACTGATTGTGTTAGAAGAAGAACTACATCCGTTTGCGTTTGTTCCTACTACTGAATATGAACCAGAAGCATTTACAGTTATTGAAGCTGTAGTAGCACCGTTGCTCCATAAGTAAGAAGTAGCACCAGTTGCAGTTAAAGTT